>NZ_CP137555.1:2100000-3300000 GCF_033723955.1 Microbulbifer pacificus
GCAGCCCCGCCACCGTGAACATTGGCCAGCTGCGAAGCTGTACGTCCGCCTTTGCCAGGCCACGCCCAACGAGCTGGCGCGGCAGCCAGAAAATCAGGTATACGACTCCCAGTAACAGGCACAGCAGCCAGGCGGCCAGCAGTATCACGGGGCCTATTGCTTCAACAAAGCTGATTTTCTTCAGAGTCATTGGCCCGTAATGGAGCACGGAACCAGCTAGTGGATCCTGGCCGAGCACCAGCGCCGTGCGACCAGTATCTTGCTGCAAGAATTTACCCTCGCCGCTCGACAGCAACCCTTGTGGCTTACCACCCAAAACCGGCGACAGAAAAATGCTTCGCTCAGCAGCGGAAACCTTCCAGGGGATCAAGCTGGTCACAATCTCGTTTCTTTCCGCTATGGGACTAATCACCCGATAGTAACCGGCCACTGTCGACGGTACCGCGCCACTCGATCCAGTGACCGTATGCGATGTGGTATGGAAGTTTTCGGCCGCGTAGCTGGCCAGCAGTTTATGAATCTGGCCTGCGGCGGGGCCATCGCCATTGGTGAGAACGATATGTCCAAGTGGCCCTTCCGGCTGGTAAGCGATTAAGGCGCCGGCACCGGGTAAGGCCCCCTCATGCCCTAAGTACACCAGTCCTTCATGATGAAACGACGTAACTCCGATCCCCCAATCGATATCCAACCCTGCTGCGGCAGCGCTGGAGCCTGTTGGGACTTCCATCTTACGCACACTGTGACCATCTAGCATTGCGCCATCTGGATGCTGCATAAAGCGGACAAATTGGATCATGTCCTGCAGACTGGAATGCAAACCACCAGCCGCGCGGTTGGGGAGATGCCAATAGGGCTGCTCCCTCTGGCCGCGGTACATGGATGCGGCGCTACTGCGATATTGATCGTCGTAGTAGTAACCGCTGTGCTCCATACCCAAGGGGCCCAAGAACTGCTCCTCAATATATGCCTCATACCCTTTGCCGGTTATTTTTTCGATGATGTAAGCCGCTACGAGCGGCCCGGTATTGTTGTAGGCACTGCGCGTGCCGGGAACCCAACGGGAATACCGGGAGTGTGGATGTCGCTTTAGTGTATCGGCGATCGATTGAGGCTCACCTGCCAGCCCCACTAGCTCGGGGGCATGGGGTGCATCCCAGCCAGTGCTGTGATTGAGCAGGTGCACCAAGCGGACCGGGTGCTCCGCTTCCCAAGGATTCTCGAATTCCACTTCCGGCGCGAGGTCCGCGAGGCGGTCATCCAGCGATAGCTCGCCGGAAGCCACCAGCTTCATGGTTGCCAAGCCCACAAACATCTTGGAAATAGAGCCGACACGAAAAATCGTATCGGGGTCTACCCTCACCTTTTGTTCAATGTCTTTCAGGCCCGGGGTATAACGCCATACGCTGCCATCCGGTTCGAATAACGCCACTGCTGCACCCGGTGTGTTGGTGCGCTGCAGTATCCCGTCTATTTCTTTTTCGAGTTGTTGATACCCTCCCCCGCTCGGCGGTGGGGCCTCTTGTGTATGTGCACCATTGATGGCCAAGAGTGCGATGGAAAATATGCTAATCAGCTTTCGGAACATTGAGTCTCCCCTTTCGTTGATTTGCCACCGGCTCCGGTTCGCCATGTTGCGCGGCGGCTGTGTTTTAATGGCCTATCAATAAAGGGACGATTACTCGTTCACAAAGGAAGATTCATGACGACTTGTGACCCGGTACCCTGGAGGACTGTTCACATACAGTCATAAGTCGTGACCCAATGAATTAATCAAAGATGGAGCCATAGCACAGTGCGAGAGAGCTATCAGGTAGGCGAGTTTTTATACGATAGCCAACGCGGAATGTTGACCAGTGAGGGTGAAGACAGAAGAGTCGAACCCCAGGTAAATGCCCTGCTGAAGCTGCTGGTTGAGCACGCGGGAACGACGCTCAGCCGGGACACGATCAATGCGCATATCTGGTCGGATCGTGTAGTGGGCGACGACGCACTGCGGGCAACAATCAGAAAACTGCGCGACGCGCTGGGGGACAGCGCCAAGGCTCCTCGCTATATCCGCACCGATCCCCTGAAGGGGTATACGCTCATTGCGAGCGTGAGCACGAAGCGAGCAGCCACTCAGGAATCCACATTACTGCAACGCTACCGATGGCCATTCGCGTTTGCCGGACTCGCCGTCCTGGCAGGGGTGGTCACACTCGCTGCTTTCACTTTCGCGGCGCACACAGACAGTCCGCCCAAGATCGAGCTGCTTACCAGGATGAGTGGGTCTGAGGTTAGCCCGGACTATAGCCCTGCAGGCAACCGGTTGGTGTTCTCCCACCGCGCAAACAAGGATGACTACCTGCAACTTTATGTGAAAGACTTGCAGACCCGCCAAGTACAGCGATTGACCTGGGAACCTGTGGATTACGCCAGCGCACTCTGGTCCCCGGATGGAAAGCAGATCGTTTATTCGCGCAGTTCCGGCGAAGAATTACAGCACTTCCTCGCCGCTTTCGATCCCGACCAAGGGATAGTGCATGAACAGCCCCTGCTAGTAGACGCCGATAACAAACGCTACCTTCTGGCCTGGTCTCGGGATGGGAAATGCATCTATTTCAAGGACAATGCTGATCCGGCTTTGCCATTTGGCATCTCAAAGCTTGATCTCGATTCCGGCAAGCTGATCACGGTAACCGCACCCAGTGTACGTGGTCGCGGTGATTTCTTTGCCCGCGAGTCTGCCAGCGGAAAAATGCTGGCGCTATTGCGAGAGGTTGAGCGCGGTAAGCAGGAACTGCTGATAATGGATATAGGGACCGGCAGCCTGCTGCATACAAGGATCCTGCTGCAACCGGCAGACCGATTCGCCTGGGCAGACGACGACGCCAGCCTGGTCCTCTCCAACTTCTCAGGTGAGATGCAGGAGTTCGATCTGCAGTCCAATCAACTCACCATCCGTACCGCACTGGATGGCGGCATCAACGATATATTTTTCCACTGTGGCGATCAGTGCCTGTTCATGCGCCAACACAACGGGAACTTCCTCGATCTTCAGGAGCAACCCAATCCGTTTGAACATCGCCCACTGATGGCATCGCGGATTCTCGACCTGCCCGGTGCGGAAGATTTTCCGGTGTTCCATCGAGATGAGGCGGGCATATATTTTGTCGCCAGGGATAACACCGGCACATCTGTGCGCTACATGGATAAGCTCGGCGAGGCGCGAGTGCTTTTCAACTTGCCTGCCGGCGCAGAACTCGGATCACTGCAGCTGGACGCCAAGGGTGAACATCTCGCGGGCTTGCTGGAAGGACGAGTATTCCTGTTCAACCTCGCGCGCGGTGAGTTTGTCTACCTGACCAGTGGTGCCGACCTCGCCGGGTTCCCCCACTGGTCGCGGGATGGTAGCGGTTTGATGTTTTCCAAAACCGAAAGAGGCAACCCCACTATTTACCGCTACTCTCTGGCCTCTGACACGCTGGAACCGGTGGTACAGGATTACATCGCGATCGTGGAAATAGACCCTGAGAATTGCATTCAAGTGGATGCGCGCAATAACGCCTGGCTTGTTACCCGCAATAAACATCCTGAACTGCTGGCAACGATCACCTCCACCTCTCCCAACCGCTGGCAGGTGCGCGGGGACTGGCTGTACTTCACTGTACACGAAGGTAATCTCGCGGTAATGCAGCGAGTGAATTTTAAAACCGGAAGTCGCGAACGGCGCGAGCTTGCCAGGAATCGCTTTCGCCTCAACTTTGACCTGAATGCCCACGGGGATCGGGCACTGTTTGTGAAGTCCCTGCTGGCGGAGAGCAATCTTGTAAAAGTAACCTGGTAAAGGTCGCTTTGAATCCTTAAACATTAACCCAATAAAAAAGGCGCAGCGGATTTCTCCGCTGCGCCTTTTTTTTGCTAGCTCGCTTAAGCCTGCTCTACGGTTTGCTCGATGCGCCCGAAGATAGACTGGCCTTTCTCATCCAGCATCTCGATCGCGATCTTGTCACCGAACTGCATGAACGCTGTGCTCGGCTTGCCGTCCTGGATGGTTTCGATCATGCGAATCTCGGCGATACAGCTGTAACCGACACCGCCTTCCGCCACCGGTTTGCCGGGGCCGCCGTCGAGCTTATTGGACACGGTACCGGAACCGATGATGGTACCGGCGCCCAGCGGGCGGGTCTTGGCCGCGTGCGCGATCAGCTGGCCGAAGTGGAAGGTCATGTCGATGCCAGCATTCGGCTCACCGAATTTCTCTCCGTTCAGCTCGGACACCAGCGGCAGATGCAGTTTGCCCGCCTGCCAGTGCTCGCCCAGTTGCGCCGGGGTGACACAAACCGGGGAGAAGGCGCTGGACGGCTTGGACTGGTAGAAGCCGAAGCCCTTGGCCAGTTCATTCGGAATCAGGCCGCGCAGGGAAACGTCGTTCACCAGCATCACCAGGCGGATGTAGCCAAGTGCATCTTCCGGGGAAACACCCATGGGAACGTCGTCGGTAATCACCGCAATTTCCGCTTCAAAGTCGATACCGAAGCCTTCGCTCTGCGGCATTGTTACCGGCTCGCGCGGCGCCAGGAAGGTATCGGAACCGCCCTGGTACATCAGCGGGTCGGTCCAGAAGCTCTCAGGCATTTCCGCATTGCGCGCCTTGCGCACCAGCTCGACATGGTTGACGTAGGCACTGCCGTCCGCCCAGTGATAGGCGCGGGGCAGCGGCGAGTGGCACTGGGCCTGATCGAAGGCTTCGCCCGCGATTTCACCGCTGTTGAGTTTTGCATGCAGGGCTTCCAGCTGTACGGATTTTTCCGCCCAGTTGTCCAATGCATTCTGCAGCGTCGGCGCAATTTCTGCCGCAGACGCCATGCGCGCGAGGTCATCACTGACCACCACAAGATGGCCGTCGCGGCCGGATTTCAGGCTGGCTAACTTCACTGTGCCTTCCTCTTGCTCAATTCACGACCCACTGAGTGTTCAGGGATCTAAGGGTTTGAATTCTTGGTCGCCGTGCATCCACGCCGCGTGGCGCGGTGCCTTCTTGGTGCGCGCCCACTCGTCCAGCATCTCTTCGGCCACCCTCTTGAGCTCCTTGTGCATGCCGGGCTTGGCGGTGTTCGCGGCCAGCTCGATGCGGTGCCCGTTGGGATCGAAGAAATAAATCGATTTGAAAATGGTGTGATCGGTGGGGCCGAGCACATCGACGCCGGCATCCTCGAGCTTCTGCTTCATCGCCAGCAGCTCGTCCATGCTCTCCACTTCCAGCGCAATGTGCTGCACCCACTGCGGGGTGTTTTCATCGCGGCCCATATCCGGGGAATTGGGCAGCTCGAAAAACGCCAGTACATTGCCCTGCCCTGCATCGAGAAATACATGCATGTAGGGATCCGGTGCGCCGGTAGAGGGCACCTTGTCTTCGGCGATGGCGAGCTGGAACTCCATGCCGAGGAGATCGCGATAAAACTCGACGGTCTCTTTGGCATCACGGCAGCGGTAAGCCACGTGGTGAATACGTTGAATTGCCATTGCAGGCCTCCAGTGCGCTGCCGATCAGGCCGCGTCTTCTTTGCCTTTGCCGCCGATCACACCGCGCTGCAACTGGTCGCGCTCGATGGACTCGAACAGTGCCTTGAAGTTGCCTTCACCGAAGCCCTCATCTTCCTTGCGCTGGATGAACTCGAAGAATACCGGGCCCAGCATGTTGGCGGAGAAGATCTGCAGCAGCAGGCGCGGCTGGCCACCTTCGGTGGTGCCGTCCAGCAGGATGCCGCGAGATTTCAGCTCTGCGGTGGGCTCACCGTGGCCCGGCAGGCGCTCTTCCAGCATCTCGTAGTAAGTTTCGGGCGGCGGGGTCATGAACTGCATGCCCTGCGCCTTCAGGCGGTCCCAGCAGGCGACCAGGTCGTCACAGGCGAACGCGATGTGCTGGATACCCTCGCCGTTGTACTTCATCAGGAACTCTTCGATCTGGCCGCCGCCACCGGCCGCCTCTTCGTTCAGCGGGATACGGATCTTGCCGTCCGGTGCAGTCATCGCCTTGGACAGCAGGCCGGTGTACTCGCCCTTGATGTCGAAGTAACGAATCTCGCGGAAGTTAAACAGGTCTTCGTAGTACTTGGCCCAGTAGTCCATGCGACCGCGGTACACGTTGTGGGTCAGGTGATCCAGGGTGTGAAATCCGCAGCCTTCGGGGTGCTTGTCGACACCTTCCAGCCAGTGGAAGTCGATGTCGTAGATGGTCTCGCCTTCTTTATATCGGTCAATCAGGTACAGGGTGGCACCACCGATGCCCTTGATGGCGGGCAGACGCAGTTCCATCGGGCCGGTTTCCACGTTTACCGGCTGCGCACCCTTCTTGAGCGCCTCGTTATAGGCCAAGGTGGCGTCCTTCACGCGGAAAGCCAGACCACAGGCGGAGGGGCCGTGCTCGCGGGCGTAGTAGTCGGCGTGGCTGCCTGGCTCGTAGTTGGTGATGAAGTTGATGTCGCCCTGGCGCCACAGCTCAACGTCTTTGGTGCGGTGACGGGCCACTTTGGTGAAGCCCATGGCCGCGAACACGGTTTCCAGGATGCCCTTCTCCGGCGCGGTGAATTCAACGAACTCGAAGCCGTCCAGGCCCATGGGGTTCTCAAACAAATCGGCCATGTGATCCTCCTAATAAGGAATTTTTATAGGACCTGCTACGCGGCTTTTGGCTGCGGAGGTCACCTTGGTTTCAGGTGCAACTAATTTAGTTACGCGTGTAACCAATGTCAAGGTCTGTGCGGCGGGGCTAGTTAGTAATAGGACCGGGGACAGGATGTCGCAGAGAAAATTGGTGACCAGATACAGGATGCTGGTGCCCGTTATACAGATGGGATGAGAGACGGATAGAACGCCGGACCACCTGCGTGGCCCGGCAACATTAAAAAAGAATCAGAGCTGGGGTTCAGTCATTTTGCTGAAGTCACCTACGCCGGCCTCTTTCAGCAGTGAATCCACCAGCGGCGCCATAGCGCGGTGCTTGAGCGCGCTGCCTACAAGTGCTTCCGGCAGGCTCTGGCCCCTGGATTCGCCATCGCTGTCGAGGATGCCGCCACTGGCGCGGCCGTCGATACCATTCAGGCCTTCCACGGAAATAATCTTCATGCCTTCGATCTTCTCCATCGGGCGCACACTCTCGCGAATGATATTCGGCAGCGCGTCGTGGAGGCTGAGGATGCGCTTGAGGGCAATCTGCGCGTCACTCAGGCTGTTCAAAGCCTCGTTCATCAGGCGCTGACCCTCCGCGTCCACCGCATACTTCTCGCGATCAGCTTCCACACGGATACGCACCGCCTCGGCCTCTGCGGATGCCTGCAGGCGCAGGGCCTCGGCCTTGTCTTCGGCCGCAGCCTTTTCCGCTTCCGCCGCTACCTTGATGGCGGTGGCCTGACGCTCGGCCTCTTTCTGCGCCTCAATGATTTCGATGCGCTTGTCACGCTCGGCGACCTCCACATCCTTGGCAGTGCGCACCTGCTCTTCCGCCTTTACCGCCTCGGCGCGGGCGACGTTGGCCTGCTGGTCGGCAAGGGACTGCTCCTTGGATTTCTCGGCCACCGCGATAGCGCGCTCCTGCTCTGCCATTTCCAGAGACTTCTGCTTGGAGATGCGCTGCTCTTCGAGAATTCGTTCGCGCTCGATTTCCTGCTCCTGCAGGCGCTTTTCCTTTTCGATTTCCAGCAGGCGCGTGGCCTGTTCTGCAACAATGCGGGACTGGTCCACTTCGCGCTGGGCTTCGATTTCCGCCTGGCGTGCCGCCTTTTCCTGTGCGGCAAGTTCTTTCGCCATATCGGCTTTCTGGGCTGCCTCGCGGTTTTCTATCTCGCGCTGCTGCTCCAGATGCGCATAGCGCTTCTCTTTTTCGATTTCCAGACGCTGGCGCTCGGCTTCGAGGTTTTTGGTCTCGATCTGGACCCGGGTCTCCTGCTCGACGTCGTTCACTTCCTTGCGACGCGCTTCGATGGAACGGGTCATGCTGGCGAGACCTTCGGCATCGAACACGTTGTCCTGGTTGAAGAACTCCTTGTGGGTTTGGTCGAGGCCGGTCAGCGACACGGATTCGAGTTCGAGACCGTTTTTCAGCAGGTCTTCCGATACTACCTGCTGTACTTTCTGTACGAACTGGCTGCGCTGCTCGTGCAGTTCCGCCATTTCCATTTCCGCGGCCACCGAGCGCAGGGCGTCGACGAACTTGCCCTCGATCATATCCTTCAGCGCATCCGGGTCCAGGGTGCGCAGGCCCAGGGTCTGGGCGGCGTTGGCAATGGCGTCGTTGTCCGGTTTAACCCGCAGGTAAAACTCGGCCAGCACATCCACTCGCATACGGTCCTTGGTGATCAGTGCCTGATGCTCCTTGCGGGAAACGGCGAGGCGCAGGGTGTTCATGTTTACCGCAATGATTTCATGCAGCACCGGCAATACCAGCGCGCCGCCGTTCATGATGACCTTCTGTCCGCCCATACCGGTGCGCACAAAGGAGCGCTCCTTGGAAGCGCGGGTGTACAGGCGCGCGAAAATCGTGCCGATAACAATCAGGCCTACGAGAATTGCCCCCGCCATGATCGCTATGCTGGAAAGATTCTGAATCACTTAACTTTCTCCAATTTAATTGTTTTGTACCAGGTGCTGGCTGGTCGGGCGGGTTACGCGGAATTTGGCTCCGAGTTCTTCCACCAGCAACACCTTGTCTCCCTGTGAAAATGTCTCTCCCGCGTCCGGCTCCACCATCACATAGTGCGTGGTGCCGAACTGGTCGCTGAAGCGCGCCTCTGCCGGTGAGCCTGCGGCGGCCTGGCCGATGGTGATCACCGCCACCCGGCCGATAAACGATTGCCGGCTCACCGCTTCCGTTTCATCGCCCACGGCGAATTTGCGCAGCAGATTGCCGACAAAGCGCACCTGCGGCAGCGCGAGCAGCAATACCGGGATGGCCAGCAGCCAGCCTGGCAGCAGCTTGCCGAACAGAGATTCCACGAACATCTGGATCAGCAGGCCTGTCACCCCGAAGCCAACCAGAAAAGCCACCAGCAGGATCAGTGCGGGCACTTCGCCGAAACGCAACCAACCCAGCAGTTTGGTGAGTACACCACCGGCCTCGGTTTCTGGCCCGTCGAGGTCCACATCCACCTCGGGCAGCAGATTGTCGAGCATGTCGGAAATACCGACGCCGATCAGTGTCATCACGCCTTCGAGTACGGCAATCATCAACATCAGCACCAGCGCGCCGGTGAACAACTGATTGCCGTCTTGCAGCAGGAACGCCATCAGGCCTCCGTCTGGGTTTTGATTTTCGCCAGACGCTCCTTGATGCGATTGGAGCGCGCCAGTTCTTCCAGTTCGGCCAGTTTGCTGGCATCGGCGCTGGACTCGGATGTGGGCAGGCCCGCATTTTCCAGTACGCGATTGAAGGCGCCGGATGCCTGCTCCACCTTGTCGGAAGTCGCGCGACTACTGCCGCTCTGATCGCTGGTGGTGCCGTTGCTCACGTGCTCGCTGGCCTTGATGAAATCGCGCAGCTGCTCGCGCATATCGCGCTTCTTGCCCTGCAGTGCACTGATGTACGAATTCAGCTCGGCAATTTCGCGGTCGGTTTCCGCAAGCGCTTTTTCCAGCACAGGAATCTGCGCCTCGATGTCCATCTGCTTGGCAATCGCCGCTTCCGCCAGGTCATCGCGGCCCTGCTGCACGGCTACCTCAATCTGCTCACTCAACGCGCTGTGACGGGCATTTTCGTCATTGAGGGTTTTGCTGCTCAGGTATTTTGCTGCTTCCGCCTTGCCGAGCTGGTCGCGCACATCGGCGATGGCGTCATCGATTTCGCGGATGGCCTGCTCCATGATGAGTTGCGGGGTGGCATTTTCCACCGAGTCCACCACGGCATTGGCGGATGCGGAAATAATGCGGGAAATACGCTTGATCAATCCTTCTTTCATTTTTTTCCTTCCTCTCGTTGTTAGCGAATTTTTCCTGATTTGATAATTTCTGATGGCGTCAGCGCTGCAGCATATCCGTCAGTCGCTGCCGGATTTTTTCCGCTGCCTGCGCTTCAATCAGGCGCGGTTCACTTTGCAGCGCGATCAGCACTATTTTTTCCATAAACGCCTCCGCTGCTGGCAGCGCCTTGCGCTCGAGTGCAGGACCGATCAACTCTTCATCGGCGCACACCTGGATTGCGGCGGCACCTTCGGTGACGAAATCCAGCAGCGCTTCCACCAGCAGGCTGCGCTGGTTTTCATCGCTGTATCTGGCTTTTACCGGCAGCATGGTTTCGCCGGCGGCGAGATAAGCGCGGGCGAAACCCTCCACACCCACGGATTCACGGGCCATGGCAATGAGTTCGCGAACCTTTTCACTCTGGGTGACGGCACCGTTGCGGTCGATGGACATGAGGTAGGCGTAATCATCCGCGGAAAGGCGCGCCGATATGGACTGTGTCTTGTTGAGCATGGCAATCCCTGACTTGCGATGTATACAAAAGTACACACGCTTTCTACGAGCCGTCAATTACAAACGCTTGCACCACCACAAATAGCACCGCAGCGGTAAATGAAAGTCACAAACGCATGCTTAAGCGGCGTTTTTACTCACCTAAAACGGACAAGCGACCGCGAAAATCACCTGTGAGCAGCGCCCAATTCCCGTGCGTTTGCCGCAGCGCGCGCCGCCGCGGTGCGCAACATCCCCTGTTCCCACAGCTCGGCTCCACCAGCCCTCCACTCAACGACTTGCCGCTTTACAAATGGGCGCAGGCGCGATTTGCTCTCAGGTTCATCCGCTGTGATCCAGCGGGCAAGACAATAAGCTATCGCCCGCCAGTACCCGGTTCCAACGCGGGGAAAACATCCGGGCGTCCCGGGGAGGACAATGAAGAGAAGAAATTTCCTCAAGATCGCCGGTGTCGGAACCAGCGGCATACTGCTGCCGGTCTATGGCGCACAGGTTTCCGCGGCCCAGCTCGCGGGAAACGCGATCGATGTCGGCCATAAGAAAACACTCGCCGATGTTGCTCTGAATACCGCCCGCAAGGCCGGCGCCACCTACACCGATGTACGCATTGGCCGCTACCTGAATCAATTCGTGCTCACCCGCGAGACCAATGTCGAAAATATCGTCAACACGGAATCGTTGGGCGCCGGCATCCGTGTCATTGCCAACGGTACCTGGGGCTTTGCCGCAACCAACGACCTGAGCGCGGACGGCATCGCCAGGGCGGCGCGTCAGGCAGTGGCCGTGGCCAGGGCCAACTCGAAATACCAGACCGAACCGGTGCAGCTGGCTCCCGTAAAAGGTGTTGGCGAGGTTTCCTGGCAGACGCCGATTCAGAAAAATGCGATTGACGTGCCCATCAGCGAGAAAGTCGACTTCCTGATGGAAGTCAACAACGGCGCACTGAAGGCCGGCGCCAGCTTCATCAACTCGTCTCTCTATCTGGTGAACGAACAGAAGTACTTCGCCTCTTCCGATGGCTCCTACATTGACCAGGATATACACCGTCTGTGGGCACCGATGCAGGTGACGGTGGTCGACAAGGACAGTGGCGTGTTCAAAACCCGCAACGGTCTGAGTGATCCAGTCGGACGCGGTTACGAGTATCTGGAGGGCCGCGAGGAAGACAAGATCCACGGCCAGACCACGCTGTACAAAAACTCCTACGACATGGCGGAGGACGCCGTGCTCGCCGCCGAGCAGGCCCGTGCCAAGCTCACCGCCAAATCCATTGAACCCGGCAAGTACGATCTGGTACTCGAGCCCTCCCACCTGATGCTGACCATCCACGAGTCCGTGGGCCACCCGCTGGAACTCGACCGCGTGCTCGGCTACGAGGCGAACTATGCGGGCACGTCATTTGCAACGCTGGATAAGTGGCGCAGTGGCAAATTCAACTACGGCAGCGACAAGGTGAACTTGTTTGCCGACAAGGTTCAGCCGGGCTCCCTCGGGGCCGTCGGTTACGACGACGAGGGTGTGAAAACCAAGCGCTGGGATCTGGTCAAGGACGGCGTCCTGGTGAACTACCAGGCCACCCGCGACCAGGTGCACATGATCGACCAGAAGGAATCCCACGGTTGCTGCTATGCCGATAGCTGGTCAAGCGTGCAGTTCCAGCGCATGGCGAACGTGTCCCTGGCCCCCGGCGAAGAAAAATACAGCGCAAAAGAAATGATCAAGGATGTAGAAAAAGGTATCTACATTCTCGGTCGCGGTTCCTATTCCATCGACCAGCAGCGCTACAACTTCCAGTTCGGCGGCCAGCTGTTCTATGAGATCAAGGACGGGGAGATCGTTGGCCAGGTGGAAGATGTCGCCTATCAGTCCAACACGCAAGAGTTCTGGAATTCCTGTAGTGCCATCTGCGACAGCAGCGATTACCGCCTCGGCGGCACCTTCTTTGATGGCAAGGGGCAACCGAGCCAGGTGAGCGCCGTATCCCACGGCTGTTCCACCACACGGTTCGACAAAATCAATGTAATCAACACCAAGCGCAAGATCGGCTAAGCGAACAACAATAAATTTTTGGAGCAGAAAAAATGGCTATTTTATCCAGAAGTGAAGCCAAGCAGATTCTCGACAAGGTCCTGAAATACAGCAAGGCGGAAGGTGCGAGCGCACAACTTACCGGCGCCGAGACCGGCAATATTCGCTATGCGCGCAATAGTGTTTCCACCAGCGGCATCGTCAACGATATCGAACTGGCGGTGGAAGCGCGTTTCGGCAAAAAATCCGGCATCGCCACCATCAACGAATTCAGTGATGCGTCACTGGAAAAAGTCATGCGCCGCGCAGAAGAGCTGGCGAAACTTTCGCCTGACAACCCCGAGTCCATGCCGCTGCTGGGTGAGCAGAAATATCTCGCGGTAGACGGCTTCTCCAAGGTGACCGCCAATATTACTCCCGATCAGCGCGCCAAGGCGGCGGCCGACTCCATTATGGCGGCGAAGAAAAAAGACGTGGTGGCTGCAGGCTACCTGGAAGATGCGCGCTCCTTCGCCGCGGTGGCCAACACCAATGGCCTGTTCGGTTACCACGCGTCCACTTCCGCCAATTTCACCGTCACCATGCGCACCGAAAATGGCCTGGGTTCCGGCTGGGCGCAGGCCGACGTGACCGATTTCGGCAACATGAATACCGCCTCCAGCTCCGGTATCGCCATCGACAAGGCCGTGCTTTCCCAGGAAGCACGCGCACTGGAGCCCGGCAAGTACACCGTGATCATGGAGCCGAGCGCCGTGTCTGGCCTGGTGGCGTTTATGATGGGCAGTCTCGATGCGCGCAGCGCCGACGAAGGCCGCAGCTTCCTCAGCAAGAAAGGCGGCGGCAACCGCATCGGCGAGAAGATGTTCGACAAGCGCGTGCACCTGTACTCCGACCCGTCAAACACCGATGTACCGGTACAGCCCTGGTCCGATGACGACTACATGGCGCTCGAGCGTATCGACTGGGTAAAAGACGGCGTGGTGAAAAACCTGCCCTGTACCCGCTACTGGGCGACCCAGTCCAAGGGCACCGCCATTCCCGCGCCCAACAACCTGATCATGGTTGGCGGCGACAAGTCCACCGAAGAACTGATCAAGAATACCCGTCGCGGCGTGCTGGTAACCCGCACATGGTATATCCGCATGGTGGATCCGCAATCCCTGCTGCTGACCGGCCTGACCCGCGACGGAACCTTCTTTATCGAGAACGGCAAGATCAAGTACCCAATCAAGAACTTCCGCTTCAACGAGAGCCCGGTGATCATGCTCAACAATATTGAAGACATGGGGCGCCCGGAGCGCGTGAGCATGTGGGGTGGCCCGGCGATGATTCCCGCACTGAAAGTGCGCGACTTCACCTTCAGCAGCCTGTCTGACGCCGTTTAATTTACTGCAGCACTAATGAGGATCGAATAATGGATCGTAGAAAGTTTCTGCAGTTGAGCGGCGCCGGTATCGGTGCCTCTATGCTGCCCCTCTCCGGCAACGTGATTGCCGAAAGCAAGCTGACCCAGAGCGGTATGGATGTCGCGGTGAAAAAAGAGCTGGCGGATGCCGCTCTGAATACCGCCACCAAGCTCGGTGCGTCCTATGCGGATGTGCGTATTGGTCGCTACCTGAACCAGTATGTGGTCACCCGCGAGATGAAAGTACAGAACGTGGTGAACACCGAATCCATCGGTATGGGTGTGCGTGTGATCGCCAACGGCACCTGGGGTTTCTCCGCGACCAATGACATGACCAGCGATGGTATCGCCCGCGCTACCGCGCAGGCCGTTGCCACCGCCAAGGCCAACTCCAAGTACCAGCAGGAGCCGGTGCAGCTGGCGCCGGTGAAAGGCCACGGCGAAGTCAGCTGGAAAACACCGATTCAGAAAAATGCCATGCAGATCCCGCTGGCGGAAAAAGTGGATCTGCTGATGGAGGTGAACAAGGCCGCACTGGATGCCGGTGCCAGCTTCGTCAATTCCATGCTGTATCTGGTGAACGAGCAGAAATATTTTGCCTCCACCGATGGCTCCTACATCGACCAGGACGTACACCGCCTGTGGTCCCCGTTCCGGGTTACCGCAGTGGACAAGAAAGACGGCGGTTTCCGTACCCGCGAGGGCCTGGGTATGCCGGTGGGCCGCGGCTTTGAATATCTGGATGGTCGCGCCGAGGACAAGGTGCAGTCACAGACCGTGCTGTACGGCAACTCCTACGATATGGTGGAAGACGCGCGCCTGGCGGCCGAGCAGGCCCAGGAAAAGCTCTCTGCGAAGTCGGTCACACCCGGCAAATATGATCTGGTGCTGGACCCATCGCACCTGTGGCTCACGATCCACGAATCCGTCGGCCACCCGCTGGAACTCGACCGCGTACTCGGTTACGAAGCCAACTTTGCCGGTACTTCCTTTGCCACCATCGACAAGTGGAAAAGTGGCAAATTCAAATACGGCAGCGACAAGGTCAACCTGTTTGCCGACAAGGTACAGGAAGGCTCGCTCGGCGCCGTCGGCTACGATGACGAAGGCGTACAGACCGGCAGTTGGGACCTGGTAAAAAACGGTGTGCTCACCAACTACCAGGCAATCCGCGACCAGGTACATATGCTCGACCAGAAGGCGTCGCACGGCTGTTGCTATGCGGACAGCTGGTCCAGCGTGCAGTTCCAGCGCATGGCCAACGTCTCGCTGCTGCCGGGCGAGGAAGAACTGAGCCTCGACGACATGATCAAGGATGTGGAAAAAGGCATCTATATCGTGGGCGACGGCTCCTTCTCCATCGACCAGCAGCGCTACAACTTCCAGTTCGGCGGCCAGCTGTTCTACGAAATCGAGAACGGTAAAATCACCGGCATGCTGGAAGACGTCGCCTACCAGTCCAACACACAGGAGTTCTGGAATTCCTGTTCGCAGATCTGTGACAAGCGCGACTACCGCCTGGGCGGCTCCTTCTTCGACGGCAAGGGCCAGCCGTCGCAGGTGAGTGCCGTTTCCCACGGCAGTGCCACCACGCGCTTTGACGGTGTGAATGTGATCAACACCAAGCGCAAGCTCGGCTAATCGTCGCCCCTGCAGTCGCCATGTCGTTACCGGCACGGCGATTGCTGGCGTTGGCAAATCAAAACCGCCCCTTAAGAAGTTTCAGAGCAGTACCCGTGTCACTCACCCGCAAACAATTTCTCCAGCGCCTGTTGCTGGCCGGTGGCGGCCTCGCATTGCCGGGTGCCGTGCGCGCGCAGAGTGACACAACACCGGCCTACGATTTTTATTTCACTCGCCTGATGTATGAATCCGGCGACTGGGATGTGGACCAGCGCATGCCATCGAATGTGCTGAACTCCCTGATCGAATACACCAACCTCAACGTCGACCCCAATGAACGCATCGTGCCCCTCGCCGATGCTTCCATGTTGCTGGCCCCTTTCTGCTACCTGGCCGGACACAAGCTGGTGGAATTTACCGCGGCAGAGGAAAAAAATTTTCGCGATTACGTGAACCGTGGCGGTTTCGTGTTCGTGGACGACTGCAATCACGATATCGACGGCCTGTTTGCCAAATCCTTTGAAGCGCAGATGACGAAACTGTTCGGCGAGGGCTGCCTGCAGAAGCTGCCGGACGACCACGATCTGTATCGCTGCTTTTTCCAGTTTGACGAATTGCCAGTGACCAGTTTCGAGCTGAACGGCTGGGGTGATGACCTGGTGCACGATTACCTCAAGGCCATCGTGGTCAATGGCCGTATCGCCGTGCTCTACAGCAACAAGGATTTCGGCTGCGAGTGGGACTACGACTACCGCAACAAGCGCTGGCTGGCCATCGACAACACCAAGTTCGCCGTCAACATTGTTATCTACGCACTTACAAGTTGAATCACCATGTACACAGTAGACACCATTGAGAACCGAATCGAAGAGCAGCAGCGCGCGCTGGAAACACTGCGCGGGGAAATCGGCAAGGTCATTGTCGGCCAGCAGGATGTGGTGGAGCAGATGCTGGTGTGCCTGCTGGCGCGCGGCCACGTATTGCTGGAGGGCGTACCGGGCCTCGGCAAAACGCTGCTGGTGAAGATCCTGGCGGACGCATCGAGCCTGGCGTTCAAGCGAGTGCAGTTCACCCCGGACCTGATGCCGGGAGACATTCTCGGCAGCGAGATCCTCGAAGAAGACCACACCACCGGCAAACGCTTTTTCAAATTCCAGCCCGGCCCGATTTTCACCAACATTCTGCTGGCGGACGAAATTAACCGCACACCGCCGAAAACCCAGGCCGCACTGCTGGAATCGATGCAGGAGTATTCCGTCACGGTTGCCGGCGAAACCATGGCCCTGCCGAAACCCTACTTCGTGCTGGCAACCCAGAACCCCATCGAACAGGCGGGCACCTATCCACTGCCGGAAGCGCAGCTGGACCGCTTCCTGCTGAATATCCATATTGACTATCCGGATGAACAGGACGAGGTCGCCATCCTGCGTGCGACCACCGGGGCCTTCGGGGAAAAGCCGTCGCCCTGTCTCGACGCCACGCAACTGCTGGAAATGCAGGCGCTGGTGCGCGAGGTCTCCGTCAGCGACAGCCTGTATGAGTATGTGGCGCAACTGGTGCGCGCCACGCGCGCTCAGAACCGGGAAGACAACCTCGGCAAATGGATCAAGTGGGGCGCCGGCCCCCGCGCCGGGCAGGCGCTGATTCTCGCCGCCAAGGCGCGCGCCTTCCTGCACCGCCGCCTCGCCGTTACCCGCGCGGATATCCAGGCGCTGCTGCTGCCGGTACTGCGCCACCGCATCCTGCTGAGCTTCCACGCCCAGGCCGACGGCATCACCGTGCAGCAGGTGCTGCAGGAGTTGCTGAAGACCGTGCCGGAACCCGGTAGGGACTGACGGAGTAGTAGTCGGTGCAATTGATTGATCCGCTGACGCTGGCGAGTACCCGCGACCTGGTGTGGCTTTCGCGGCACATTGCCGAGGGCATGCTGCTGGGCATGCAACACAGCCAGCGCCGCGGTGCCGGTATCGAGTTCCAGCAGTACCGCAGTTACGAGCCCGGCGATGCCATCCGGTACATAGACTGGAAGCTGTTTGCGCGCTCCGACCGCTATTTTGTGCGCGAGGCGGAACAGGAGAGTCAGATGCATGTGTGCATCGTGCTCGATACCAGCGCGTCGATGGCGCAACCGAGCTTCATCGAGCCGCAACTCACCAAGTTGCAGTACGCGAAATGCTGGATTGCGACGCTGTGCTGGCTGCTGAAAAACCAAAACGACCGCTTTTCCCTGCTGGCACTGAACGATCGCGGCAACCGGCATGTGCCCGAGGGCCAGGGCGAAGGCCACCACCGACGCATTGCGCTGGAACTGGAATCCCTCGAGGCCGCCGGCCACTGGCCGGACAGCACGCAACTGGCACCGGTGTGGGCGCGATTTGAACAGCCCTGCCAGGTGGTGCTGGTGAGCGACTTCTTCGAGCGCGATGCAAACGGGAATGGGAACGGAGAAGCCACCGGGGAACTCAGCCGCTTTGCCGCGCGCCTGCACGCTGCCGGCAGACCCTGCCTGCCAATGCAGATACTGGTGGAGGCAGAACAGACATTCCCGTTCCATGGCGACCTCCGAATCCGCGATCCGGAAGCGCCCGGTATTACCGAGCTTGGGGCATCACAACAGCGCAACGAATACCTCGCCGCCTTTGCCTCGGCACAGAGACAGCTCGCCGCGCACTTTGCCGCGCGCGAGTGTCCGCTGATTACCACCACGGTGGAAACCCCCATAGAGCAGTCGCTGCGCGCATTCATCGGCGCACACGGGAGGATCGGTTGAGATGCCCGTGAGCGAAACCTTGTTGCTGCAGATTCCCTCCTGGCTGTGGTTGCTGTGCGCCCTCGCCGTGCCACTGCTTATTCATTTGCTGCGCCAAAGCAACCCGCAGGAAATCACCTTTGCGGCCGTGCACTGGCTGCAGCAGCGGCGCCAGCGCCGCTGGAAGCAGTGGTTTGTACGCGACAAGCTTTTGCTGCTGTTGCGCCTGCTACTGCTCACCCTGCTGGTTCTCGCGCTGGCGCAGCCACTGTTGCTGCGGAATACACAGCCTTCGGCACAACGGTTATTGGTGGACCCCGAAGTAACCCCGGCGTATCTGCAGCAGTTTCTCGCCGATCACCCGCAGATTCGTGAGGGCTACTGGTTGCAGCCATCGCCGCAGCCTGTGACCGAGTCGCGCCCTGCCGCCCGTGATCTCTGGCTGACACTGTCTCAGCTGGCGGATGCCAGCGAGTTTCGGCGCGCGCATATCCTGCTGGCGCGAGAAAACAATGCCAGCGGCCACGATAGCTTCCGCTACAGCCCGCACTGGCAATGGCACGCCGCCAATAGCGGGAATGGTGCGGACACACCAGCGCTGCCGCGTATCGCAGTGCTCGGCGGTGAGCCAGCCTGGCTGCAACCGCTGATACAACAACTGGCGGGATCCACACTGCCGCAACTTGTGCTGCAGCGGCTGCCGGCCGATGCAACTCCGGTTGTTGGCGATATCGACTGGCTGATCTACGACACACCCGGCCCCTTGCCGCAGCGGATTGCAGAATTCCTGCGCGCGGGCGGGCTGCTGATTTCCGATGCGCGGGTAACCGCGGACAGCACATTCCGTTTTATCGATATTGATGCGCAAACAGGGCTGGAAACGGCGCCCGTCGGCCGCGGCAGCTGGCTGCGCTACCGGCGCGACTGGCACAGTGCGGCGTTTTCCCATGATGCGAATTTGCCGCAACGACTGTGGCAGCAGTGGTCCACCCAGGACTGGCAGTGGCAGCACGCCAGCCGTGGCCGGTGGTCGATGGATGCGCTGCCGGGAACCGAGCTTGCGGACGAGCAGGTAATACACAGCCAACGCCAGCCTCTGCAACAGGCTCTGATATTTGCCTTTGCGCTGCTGTTGCTGCTGGAGCGCTCGCTGGCGCTGTGGCGACGTCCCGCGACGACCGGAGGTGATAAACGGTGAGTAAGCATCATCTTCTCGGGCAAGTTCTCGGACAAGCCGCGCGCCGCTGGCGCAAGCGCGCGCTGGCGCCCTATGCCTGGCTGGCCCTCGCCGTCGTTGCAGCGATGGCCGCAGCCCACCAATTTTTACCATTGCCACCTTGGGCCATGGCAGTCGCCGGTGCCTGCGTGGTGCTGGCAGTGCTGCTGGACCGCTGCTGGCGCCTGCCGCCGGCGGCGCTGTGTGCCCGGCTGGATGCGCGCTTTCCGCAGCTGGAGGATAGCTGCCATCTGCTGCTGGAAAATCCACAATCGCTGACCCCGCTCGCGCAACTGCAACGCCAGCGCACCGAGCGAGCTTTGCAGGCGTTGCTGGAACAGGGAGAACTCAAACAATTTGGCCCACGCCGTGTACGCAGCCCGTTGCTCAATGCCACCGGTGCCTGTATCGGTCTGCTGGTATTTTTTACCGTGAAGCAGCTGGGTACAGGCTCCGTTGCACAGGTACAACAGGATGCCATTGTCGACGCGCATGTAACCCAACAATCCACTGCGGCCATAATCGAGGCAAGTGCCCGCATCGAGCCGCCATCCTATACCGGCCTCCCCGCGTACTTAAGCAATCTGGAAATCGAAGCACCGGAACAATCACGTGTTACCTGGGATGTCACCCTGAACGCACCCGCCGACCGCTTGCAGATGCTCGCCGCCGAGGAGGTATTTGACTTCACACCGGTTGACTCGCTGCCGAGCAGCCGCTGGCAGCTGACGCGCGTGCTGTCGGCAACGGATTTCTACCAGCTCTCGCTAGTACCCACCACTGCTGTACCGACCGCCGCGGCCACGGAAACCACGCAACCGGTACTGTTACCGGATCTGCACAATATCGAGGTCAAGGCGGACCGGCCGCCGGAGTTTTCTTTCGATTACCCGCGGGACAATGTGACCGTGCTCGACGTACAGGGGCGCGCGCAGTCCGCGCTGCTGCAAGTCAGCGTGGCCGTGCAGGATGATTTTGCGATAACCAAAACAGATCTGCTGCTGACGCTTGCCAGTGGCAGCGGAGAGAATGTGCGCTTTCGCAATGAGCGCATAAAGCTGGAACCGCAGCGCGCACAGGGCACGCAGAAACACTACCGTTTTTCCATCCCGGTGGAGCGGTATGAAATCGAGCCCGGCGATGAACTCTACTGGTACCTCGAGGCGCGTGACAATCGCCAGCCGCAGGCAAATGTACAGAAAAGCCAGAACTTTATTTTGCGTTGGCCACAGGAAGAAATTTTCGGACTCAGTGACACCGAAGGCATGGCGATTAAGGTATTGCCGGAATATTTCCGCAGCCAGCGGCAGCTGATCATCGACACCGAAGCACTGCTCGCGGACCAGCAGACGATAACCGAGCGGGAATTCCGCAAACGCTCAGAATCACTCGCCTATGAACAAAATTTATTGCGTATGCGCTACGGGCGCTTCCTCGGTGAAGAGGATTCCACCATGGAGCACGGCGGCGACGCGCAGGGCGAAGATCACGATGGCGAAGAGCACGGCCAAGAGGGACACGGTGATCACCAGGAAGAACACACTACCAATCAGCAGTTCGGTGACGCCAGCGGTGTGATCGCCGCCGTCGGGCACGCCCACGACAGCTCCGACCACGCCACCCTGTTCGACCCCAAAACCAAGGAACTGCTGCGCAGTGCACTCAACGCAATGTGGAGTGCATGGCGAGACCTGTCGGTTGTGGAACCGCAGGCCTCCCTGCCCTATCAGCACACAGCGCTGCGTTACATCAAGGAAGTGCAGCAGGCGTCGCGAATTTATCTGCAGCGGGTCGGGTTTGAAATGCCGCCGCTGGACGAATCGCGGCGGCTTTCCGGTGAGCACGACAAAAAAACACCGCCGCCGGTCGACAGCCAGCGCGACGACGTCGAGCGCGCGCAACTACTCGCCCTGCTGGAACGGGTACAAAATATCGAAGCCATCGACGAGCAGGCAGAAGCCGCGCTGCGACAATTGCCGGCCGTGCGCGATGACACCAATACCCAGATCGCACTGGCCAAAAACCTGCGTCGCTACCAACAGCAACCGGACTGTGTCGATTGTCGCCAACAGCTGTCGGCACTGCTTTACGCCCTGCTGCCATCGCCATCTGCGCGCCCTGCACTGCCCCATGCAAAGCCAGCGGTCGGCGCATTCAGTGAATGGATGCAAATAAACGCGGAGACGACACCGTGATGTCCTGGTTTCCCCTGATTTGCCTGCTGGGTTTTGCAATTTCAACGCCGCTGGTTTTGCGCCAGGGAACTTCCATTCTGCGGCGATTTGGCAAGATCGCACTGCAGGGGGCGATCTGGCTACTGGTGTGGTCGCTGTTTACACCGCCGGCGCTGCTGCCGGTCGAATCGGAGGCACAGCTCAAAGCCACATCGGCCGCGGATGTTAACCGTCAATTTTCCGCCGCACAGATACAGTCCGCAGACACCCTGCAGATTCCCGGTGATGGCCTGCTGCGCGATGGTCTGCGAGATCTGCCACCGGTGCGCCTGCAACCCGGGGAGACATCGCCCCAGCCCGGCTGGCAAGTACAGTGGACGCGGGAAATCAACCTGGGTGAACCGCTGCGGCTACAGGTCGCGCTGGATGACGGACAACAATTACCGGCAAAACTGGTGCTCGAAGACCCGTTCGGTAGCGACGCGGGTTCTGCGCTGCTCAGTACGGAAAACCGGGAGCTCATACTGCAGGCCTGGCCGAAGCTGGCGGGCAACTGGTTGTATCGGGTGCGGATCGAAACCGAGGGCAGCCCGGCCCGCATTGAAACGCTACCAGTCACAGTGCGCGATCCACAGAGTCCACACGTGCTGGTGTGGCTTGCGCGCCCCGGATTTGAATCCGCCGCGCTCGCGCGCTGGTTGCGACAGTCGGGCACACCAACCCAGGTGGTTACACAACTGGCGCCGGAAATACAGCGAAGCGAAACCTTCAACAACCAGTCGCCGATCAAAAATAATCTTTTGGACAGCGCACATCCTATTGACCTTGTGATTCTCGACAGTCGCCTGTGGTCGCAATTTACTGCCGCGCAGCGCAAACAACTGGAGAAGCTCGCGACGAATAAATCGCTGTTGTGGCTGGTGGATGACGACAGTTCACCGGCGTTTGTTTCCTATGCCACCAGTCGCGGTATGCCGCTGGAAAAATCCGTCGCGAGCGCTGTTGCCTATGCTGAGCCGGCAGCAGACACCGAAATACCTGCCCTGCAGCTGACGGGTTTGCGACCGGTGCAGGTACACGACGGCGATGCCGCGATTTCTGCCGGCGAGCAGGTGATTTACTGGGCGCGGGTGCAGCCGCAGTCATCCATCGGTTTCGTTTTCTTCCGCAACAGCTACCGCTGGCAGACCGCGGGAAATGCCCGCGAATTCGCGCAACTGTGGAAGCAGCTGTTCGATCACCAACTGGCGCTAAGGGGTGAACACACAGGCGTCGCGGTCAGCACGGAGCTGCCGCGCGCCGGTGAACGGATCGGTTTGTGCAGCGAAGGCTTCGCGGAAAATCCGCCGCAGCTGCGCCGTGCTGCTGAAACGGGAAGCGGGATACAGCAGCCGGTTGCACTGGGTGGCGCGCCCGCCGCTAACAACGAACATGGACGCTGCTACAGTTTCTGGCCGCAACAATCCGGCTGGTACCAGCTGGCGGAGTCCGATTTTGGCTTTTACGTGCATGGGATAGATGCCTGGCCAGAGTGGCGCGCGGCGATCGAGCGGCGAGAGATACGGCTAATGGCCAGTGCGCGACTGGGCCCGCAGGTTGCGGACGACGGAGCCAGAGCGCCATTGCCGCGCTACTGGATCGCGCTCGCACTGCTGGCGGCGCTGGTGCTGAGCTGGTGGCGGGAACGCAGTAGCCTGCGCTGAGCCTGACCGAACACGGGAGTCGACACTTCAAAAACGCGCAATTCCTTTACTGTCCTTGCGCAATCCTTCACGCGGACATCCTCAAAGTACCGACTCCGGTATTCAGTCGCACTGGCTGCGGAATATACAGCGGCGGCGCCGATACCGGCGCCGCCATCTGCATAGCGGGTGCAGTTGAACCGAACCCGAAAATTATTTCTCTACAAACGCGCGCTCGATCACGTACTCGCGGGGCACGCCCGCGCGGGTTTCCTTGAAACCCCAGTCGTCGAGGATCTTGGTCAGATCCTTGAGCATGGAGGGGGAGCCGCACAACATGAAACGGTCCTCTTCCACATTCGGCTTGGGCAGCCCCAGGTCGCTGAACAGTTTGCCTGACAGCATCAGGTCGGTGAGACGACCGTTGTTGCGGTAGGCTTCGCGGGTCACAGTGGGGTAGTACAGCAGCCCCTGCTGGACCATCTCGCCGAAAAACTCGTGTTCCGGCAGCTCTTTTTCGATGTAGTCCTGATAGGCCAGCTCGGACTTGTACCGCACACCGTGGGTCAGGATCACCTGGTCGAAGCGTTCGTACACACTCGGGTCGCGGATAATGCTCATGAACGGCGCCAGACCGGTGCCGGTGGACAGCAGCCACAAGCGCTTGCCCGGCAGCAGGTGGTCGGCCACCAGGGTGCCGGTGGGCTTGCGCCCCACATAGATCTCGTCGCCGGGCTGGATTTTCTGCAGCTGTGACGTCAGTGGACCGTCCGGCACCTTGATGCTGAAAAACTCCAGCTCGTCCTCGTAGTTGGCACTGGCAATCGAGTAGGCGCGCAGCAATGGGCGGCCGTTGGACTGCTCCAGGCCAATCATGGTGAAGTGGCCGTTTTCGAAGCGGAAAGCGGGATCGCGGCTGGTCTTGAAACTGAATAGGGTGTCGTTCCAGTGATGGACTTCGAGCACCGTCTCCTTATTCAAATTAGACATATCAATAGAACCACTTATTCCTGAGCTTTTTGCTGGGTGAATTCTAGCTCTGGTTTATCCATAGGGAAAATGGGATATTTCGATATTCGTTATCTGTTTTATTGATTAACCAGGAGTGCCCGTGCGCTATTCCCTGCGCCAGCTTGAGGTCTTCCTCGCCTGCGCCCATCACGAAAATGTGAGCCGCGCGGCGGAGAGCCTGAACATGTCCCAGTCCGCTGCGTCTACCGCGCTCAAGGAGTTCGAGCAACAGTTCGACCTGCGCCTGTTCGAGCGCACCGGCAAGCGCCTGCGGCTCAATGAGCTGGGGCGACAACTGTGGCCGCGGGCGGAGGAGTTGCTGGAGCGGGCGCGGGAACTGGAAGCAACGCTACTGGCCCACGGCGACCTGGGCCGGTTGAAGATCGGCGCCACCCTCACCATCGGCAACTATCTGGCGGCGGGGATTATGGCCCGCTATATGGAGGAGCAGCCGGGTGCGCGGGTGGAACTGGAAGTGGCCAACACCTCGGCCATTGCCCAGGGCGTGCTGAACTTCGAGCTGGATCTGGGGCTGATCGAGGGTGAGCTCAACCACCCGGACCTGGAGATGATTCCCTGGCGGGACGATGAACTGGTGGTGTTCTGCGCGCCGGATCACCCGCTGGCCAGGCGCGCCCGCCTGGACGATGAAGACCTGAAGGCGGCCACCTGGATCCTGCGGGAGACCGGTTCAGGTACCCGCCAGACCTTCGAGCGCGCGATGGCCGGCTTGCTGCCGGAGCTGAACATCCGCCTCGAACTCCAGCACACCGAGGCGATCAAGCGTGCGGTGGAGGCTGGTCTCGGTATCAGCTGCCTGTCGCGCGTCTCACTCACCGATGCGTTCAAACGCGGTGCACTGGTAGAACTGCCGGCGCCGCAGCGGGATTTCCACCGCGAGTTCTACTTCGCCCTGCACCGGCAGAAGTACCGCAGCGCCGGGATTGAGCGCTGGCTGGAACTCTGCCGGCAGATGGCGTGACCCGCCACTGCGTGAGCCCTCACTGTATGTGACGCTTTACTCCGCCTGCTGTCCCGCGCGCCTGGCCTCGAGGCGGCGGATAAATTCCTGCAGGATCAGGCGGTAGAGTTCCTTGCCCAGATACTTGTCTTCCACGCTGCTGTCGATGGACGGGTTGTCGTTTACTTCGATGACGTAACCCTTGCCGCCGGACTCCTTCACATCCACACCGTAGAGGCCGCGACCAATCGGCTTGGTAGCCTTGATGGCCGCCTGCAGTACCGCCTTGGGTACTTCGAAGGTGGGCAACGTATCGAAGCCGCCACTGATGCTCTTTTTGTTGGTGTGGCTGTAGATCTGCCAGTGATTCTTGACCATGTAGTAGCGGCAGGCATACAGCGGCTTGTTGTCGAGTATGCCGATGCGCCAGTCGAACTCGGTGTACAGGAACTCCTGTGCCAGCAGCAGACTGGACTCCGCAAACAGCTCGTCGAGTTTGCCTAGCTCCGCTTCCGAGTTCACTTTCACCATCCCCTTGGAGAAGGCGCCGTCGGGGATTTTCACCACCATCGGCAGGCCCAACTCCGCTGCCGCCCGACGAACCCCTTCTTCGTCGCCGCGGCGCAGGATACGGGTGCGCGGCGCCGGCACCTTGTTGTTCTCGAACAGGTCGGCGAGGTAGATCTTGTTGGTGCAGCGCATGATGCTGGTGGGATCGTCCAGCACCACCAATCCCTCCGCCTCGGCCTTCTTGGCGAAACGGTAGGTGTGGTGGTCGATAGCGGTGGTCTCGCGGATAAACAGCGCGTCGAATTCCGACAGGCGCATGTAATCCCCGGGGCCGATCAGCTCCACCGAAAGCCCGAGCTCGCGCCCGGCGCTGATAAACTTCTTGATCGCGGGTCCGTCCGACGGCGGCAGTTTTTCTTCCGGGTTCACCAGAATCGCCAGGTCGTAGCGGGTGTTACTCGGCTTCTTGTGCTGGCGCCAGACCTTGTTGCTGAAATTGTCCAGCGCCTCGGCAAATTCGGTTTCCTCGGCCTCGTTCAGCTCCTTGTGGGAACAGACTTTCAGCTCGACGATTTCCCACTGGTGATCCGCGCGCAGGTGGATCTCCAGCACCGGGCAGGCGAAGCGGTCGAACAGTGCCCGCGCCAGCGGCTGCAGGGACGGCTCGCTGCAGCGGCCGAAGTAGGATTTCACCACCCATTCGGCACCGGGCGCCGGCGGTTTCAGTTTCGCCAGCGACGGCATCGCCTGGGCCAGCTGGAGCTTGTATAGCTGCGGTTGCCCCAGGTCATTCAGGGTGCGCACGCTTGGCAGCACATTGTGGCTGCGCGCTTCGGCCAGCAGCGAACAGTAGTAGCCCTCACTGCGGTAGTCGTAACTGCCACACAGGTTAATCACCCGCACCCGCTGCTGGCGCGCCGGCAGCGCGAGGTAATCGGCAAAAGTAATCACCCGCTCACTGGGGTAGTAGGGAGCCCAGTCTTCGGGCTGGTCGATCACTATCAGGACTTGGGACATGAAACCGGAAAGTACCTCGGCAGGATGGAGGTGGGGAGAAACAGGGTCAGGAAAAGACCCCGGTAATTTTTCGAACGATAGAAGAGTTTGGCCCCAGCGCCTACTGATTTTTTCGCGCCAACAGGTTTTTTTTTGATCAGGCGGGACTATCTTTTTTTAACCCATTTGCTAACTTTCTTGCGCCGCACTGTTGCGGTGTCCCCTCGGTAGTATGCCCGCCAATGTCTGCCCCGATCCCCGTGCCCCCCGAACCCCTTTCATTTCAAATACGCCCCGCCGAAGAGCGGGACATCGACGCCCTGTCTGAGCTGGAACAGGCCAGCTTCAGCGGCGACCGCCTCAGCCGCCGCCGCTTCCGCCACTGGGTAAAAGCGGACAACCGCGTGTTTCTGGTGGCCGAGCTGGACCAAACCCTGCTGGGTTATGTACTGGTACTGCTGCGCCGCGGCACTCGCCTCGCACGCCTCTACTCCCTCGCCGTCGGCACCGCCGGGCGCGGCCAAGGGGTTGGCAAGGCGCTGCTCACTGCGGCAGAAGATGCCAGCAGCCACAGCGGGCGCCTGTACATGCGCCTCGAGGTGGCCGAGCAAAACAGCGCCGCCATCGCCCTGTACAAACAGTTGGGTTACCGAACCTTCGGCAGCTACGCGAACTATTATGAAGACGCCGGCAATGCCCTGCGCATGCAGAAACGGATCCGCTACCGCCCGGAAAACCTACACACGGTAGCAGTCCCCTGGTACGGTCAGCGCACGGAATTCACCTGCGGCCCCGCCGCGGCGATGATGGCCATGGCCGGACTCGACCCGGGTTATGTCCCCAACGCCAGCGACGAACTCGCGCTGTGGCGCGAAGCCACCACCATTTTCATGACCTCCGGGCACGGCGGCTGCCACCCCATCGGCCTCGCGCTGGCAATGCAGAAACGCGGGTTCACCTGCGAGGTCTACCTGAACCAGAGCAGTACCCTGTTTATCGACAGCGTACGCAACCCGAAGAAAAAAGCGGTGATGGAACAGGTGGATGCGGACTTTCGCCGCGAGGCGGAAAGCAGCGGCCTGCACATCGTCGAACAGGACTTCACCCAGGGGCAGTGCCAACACTGGCTGGAGCAAGGTGCATTGGTATTACTGCTGATCAGTACCTATCGCCTGGATGGAAAAAAGGTACCGCACTGGGTGACGCTGACAGGAATGGACGCCGAGTGCTTTTACGTACACGACCCGGATGCGGACGACGAGGACAATCCACTGGACAGCCAGTATCTACCGATCGCGCGGGAAGAGATTTCGCTGATGTCGAGTTTCGGAAAGGAAAAGCTGCGCACGGCAATAGTGATAAAAAAGAAGCGCTAATGAAGTACAAAATCTGAAGCGAAGGCAAAGTGCCGGGGAGGGATTTTCAGGAGCGTCGGCGACATGGACGTCGCCGACGCAGCGTATATGGGTTAGGCAAACGTCTGCGAAGCTCTGCTTTGCGTGCTGCCTAACGACGCCAATCTGTGATTGGCGGCCGGGCCCGCTTGCGGGTATTCACAGCGGTCCTGAAAATCCCTCCCCGGTGCTTTGCCGCCACAGCAGGTCAATCAAAGCACCAATCAACTGTCACTGAGCAGAATAAAGATCCCCAAAGAAATCCCCAGCATTCCAGCTCGGCTTCCGCTCCGCATCCGCCACCTCCTTCGCAATCGCAAAATTCACATCCGCAAACTGCTTGGCGGCGACATAGCTGATCTGTGCATCCGCTTCATCGCTGGGGCGGTGGTAGCGGGTCTTGAGGAATCCCTCCTGCGCCTCGGTACCGTTGATTTCCGGATCGACCGCCTCGCGACCGGTGATCAGGTAGATTGACGGCACGCCCTGGCGCACGAAACTGTAATGATCGCTGCGCACGAAAATTACCTGCTCCGGCATCGGGTCAGGGCTCAGTTTCAGACCCGTGCTCGCCGCCGCATTTGCCGCGGTTTTACCCAGGCTCGAATGCTCTGCACCAAATGCAATCACATCGTGGAACGGGTACAGCAGCATCGGCATATCCAGGTTGATATTCGCCACCATCGCCTTAGGCGCTACCGGCGGGTGCTGGGCGAAGTAGTCGGAGCCCAGCAGCCCCTCCTCTTCCGCCGTTACCGCCACAAACAGCAGCGAGCGGCGCGGCGCCTGGCCCGCTTCCGCGAACAGCCGTGCCACTTCCAGCATGACCGCAATGCCGGCGGCATTGTCCTGGGCGCCATTGTTGATTTGGTCGTGAGCGCCTTCGCCGTCTTTGCCGTGCGCTTGCTCGTTCACCCCGATGTGATCCAGGTGCGCGGAAAACACCACGTACTCATTTTTCAGCTTCGGGTCACTGCCCGGCAGCAGGCCCACCACGTTGGGGCTCATGACCTGCTTGTGGCTCGACTGGCTGGCGAGGCTTGCGCTGGCGGACAGTGCAAAGCCCTTTGGGGTCTCCCCACTGTCCATCTCGGCAAAAACGGCTTCGAGAGTCTTGGGTGAACCGGCGAAAAGCTTTTTCGCCGCCGGCATATCCAGCACCATACTCGGATGCATGCTGGCGACCGCACTGCCGGGTATGCCGTCGGCGCCCAGCCAGTCGAAACTGGGGTCTGCCAGATGCGCAGCAGAGCGGGCGAAGGGGCGGCGGGCTTCCCGCGCCGGCGTGTTCAGCGTGATGCTACCGACAGCGCCGTGGGCGGCGGCGATCTTGCGCTTGGTGCGCGCAGAGGAATAGTGGGCACCCACTTCGTTCGGCAGCTGCGGCGGGCGGCCATCCAGCATCACCGCAATCTTGCCCTTGAGGTCGAGGCCGGCGTAGTCGTCAAGGCCGAACGCCGGCGCCTCGATACCATAACCCACGAACACCAGCTCGCCGGTTACTGACGTGTTCTCGGCCGTGGTGGGCGGCCCGGCAATGAAGTCCTCGCCAAGCTTCAGGCTGACGTCGCCGTCGCGACCGTGCAGCACGAGGCTTGCACGCTCGCCGGCCCAGCTCGCTTCGCGGAATGGCACCGGCTGGAAATAGTCGTCACCGGTGATGGACTGGAGCCCGAGGGCCTTGAAGCGCGCGGCGACATAGTCCGCCGCCTGCTGGTAGCCGGCACTGCCGGTCTGGCGCCCAGCGAGGGCATCGGCCGACAGGAACTCCACGTCCTTGCGCACTCGGGCGCTGTCGGCGCCGGGCAGGGATTGGGTTGAGGGCTGCGGTGAAGTCGCGGATGCCGATTGCAGAGACTGGGGCTGGAGGTCGCCGTTACAGGCGGCGAGCAGCGCGCTGGCCATCATCAGGCCGGTGGCGAGAGCGGTTATTTTCATGCTGGACTCTGGGAATAGATAACGGGTCGACTGGAGAACTGGCGCAGCTTAACACGCGCCGCCCGGTGCACGGACGCGGGGCACGGCCGGAGGAAGCAGTGGCGCGATCAGTGCCTTACGGGTGTGTCGACAAAGCTGCTGGCGACGGCGCGCTCGGCGAGCTCGTGGGCGCGATCGGCACAGAAGTCGCCATGGGCACCGAGCAAATGGAAGAACGGCAGGTCCAGCAGTCGCTCGAAATCCACCGCCAGCCAGCGCTGGTTGTTCTCGTGCTCGGGGGTTGCGCGCCGGCACCAGGCCGGCACCACCTGCATCCCCTGGTGAACGCCACTAAACCGCAACATCCACTTGCCCGCCCAGCTGCAACCGGTCCAGCCGTTCCAGTACTGCAGCGAGTCACAGGTGAGAAGCAGGCCGCCAGCCTGCGGTACCAGCAGTGCCGCTTCCGGCACCTGGCTGTGGCTGAATTCGAACACGCGCCCGCCGCTCACAGGGCATTTGCCGCTGTCGCTCAGCAACTGGTCGGCGGGAGGCAATGGATAGTGGTCGGAGTGGGCCTGGCGCCAGAAAAAGGCATTGAAGCGGTCGCGGTAGTAGAGATCGTCGCAGCCGTGGTAGAAGCCGAGGCGGACCACCTGGCGCACCTGCCCCAGATCGCACAGCCGTTCCTCGGTGACCGGACAGAGTCGCACCGGGTTCACCAACAGCAGGTCATCCCCGCTGCGCACTATTCCCATGTTGCGATTGACCACGACCCCCGGAGCGACCCGCGCCGTTCCCCGCACCACAAAAAAATCCGGCAGTAACTGGCGGATGCGGCCGTGGGGCAGCGGTGCGGGGTAGTCGATATGCATGGCCGACAGGGAGCTCCTTCGTGGCACTCCCTGCCGTCACTGCGATTTGTGTCGCTTCAGTTTAGTGTCGGCCGCCCGCACTCAGCTGTACTGCAGGCGGTTACTGATCCCGTTCAGGATCTGCATGGCCTGAGCGGTATCGCGCTCGCTCACGAGGATGTGCTCGTGATAGTGGGCGGACTCCACGTTGGCCTGAATCCCCGCGTCGGCCAGTTCCCGCACCACATTGGCGATAAGTCCCGGCACCTGCTGGCAGGAGGAAAAATGCAGGGTGATCTGGCGGAAGTCGCCGAGTGTCGCCAGGCGTTCCCGCGCCGCGATCTGCCGCGGCAGCAGAGCAGACAAGCCTTCGCGCTCGCGGAATATACACAGGCAGTCGCCGAGCAATTCCCGCAGCTGTTCCTCGCTCAACTGGCACATCACCAGGTGTTCCCGATTGAGGATCGGGCTCAGGCGCTGCAGTAGCTGATCAATCTTTACCTGTGCATTCATCGGCGGCCTCCGGGTTGAGCTGGGGTCAGTTGGAATTGCGTTTTTTGGGCTTGCGGTGTTGCTTGTCCGCCGGTTTGGCTGCGCGGTCTTTCACCCGCGCCTTGGCGCTGGGTTTTCGCTGTTGCGGCAGCTGGCCCTTGGGTTTGTCCTTGCCGGTATCTTCGGTGGGACCGAAACCCTCACCGGTGAACTCTTCACCTTCAAATTCCGGCTCGCCCTCCGCGGGGGTGGTATCTACCTGTTCTTGCTGGCGCACCGCCTCCATCTCCCAGCGGTCGAGGGCGAGATCGATATCTTTCTCAATGTCCATACGGGGAAATTCGGGACAGGGGGCGTCTTTTTCCGGGTTGTGCCATCCGGACAAGGGAGCGACGAATACCACCAGGGATTTCTGCAGGTAGTTGGCGCCGATGCTGGCCTCGGTCCAGGTGGTCTGCCACGCGTATTTGCCCCTCACCGCATAGTCGCTCTCATAGGATTTCAGGGTGAGGAAATAGGGATAGATCCGGCCGCCGCGGCACACGATGCGTCGCTCGGTCTTGATATTGGCCATCTGCGTGAACGGGTCGAAATACCAGCGGATGTCATAGCCGTAGGCAAATTTCATCGTGCCGCCCTGATCGGAGAAGGCGTAGGAGCGGCCGGTGCCATCGCGCTTCAGGCTCCACACGTGCTGGGCTTCACCATCGCGCGAGATGAGCCAGTTGCCCACCCACTGCTCCGCTTGCAACCGGGACCTGGCCTGCCAGCCGCGGTACTCGGCCTCGCCTTCATCCTCGTTGTGTGGGGTAGCTTGCCCGGTCAACGGCTTTGGCCCGGGTGCACCACCCTTGTCGGCGGGGTCAGTAGCTTTTTGCGTGGCGGACGCGCTGCCCCTGTCTCTGGTTACGGGATTTTTGCTCCCGGCAGCGCGGCTCTGGCTAGATGGACCCTGGGTGACAGCGCCGGCGCTCAGGGCGAGCGCGGCGAGCATTGCCATTAGCACGGTGGGAATAAAGCGTTGCTGTATCACAGCAGTTCTCCACTTGCGCTTTATTCGTCCCTGAAACTCGATTCGTCGATGAAGCTCGGTCCACTGCTTCACGCCGTCGGTGGGTAGCACCTGAACGCACGGGCGGCGAGGTGCTGGCCGCGGAGCCACTTTTGCCAATGCCCGCACGTTTGCCATTCGCCGCGTGGCCGGCACTGTAGATCAGTTACCCGTGGATGCCGTCTGCTGGGTGTCCTTGCCATCGGCTTGGTAAAGGTTGGGGCACGCGGCGCCGTGGTTTGGGGTCTCCCAGTTCGGCAGGCGGCGCTGGAACGCCAAAATACCGCCGTTGTGCTGGCGCCAATGACGACCATCGATCACGTTGAAGTCTAGGGTGACGGGACTCCAGCCGGTAAATTGCGCGTACACCATACCGCTGTTGCAGTGCAGCGTGCCGCCGGTGCGGATGCGCACGGTGTCGCCCTCGATGCGCCAGGAAATGGCGAAACCGTGGGTGAGCTGGCCGTCGGCGCGGAAGCCGTGGGCAAACCCAGTGCCGTCGGCCTTGAGCTGCCACACCAGCTGTTCATCACCCTGCCCGACCACGAGCCAGTTGCCGGCCCACTGGCGGGTTGCGGCCTGGTCTTCGGTCTGTTCCTGGGCGGAGGCGATGACGGGGAGCAGGAAGAACACTGCGAGCACGAGAATGTAGGCTTGCAGCAGGGATAGGAGAACGGGACGGAAGGACAACTGACGCAAAAACTTCATGCGGCACTCTTCTCTGTTGGGTTCTACGACTGGCGGTTATTTGCACAACCTAATTAAAAGCCTAGTCGTAAATCTCAACAGTGGCAGCGGAAACGACAAATTTCTTTGTTTCCGCGCCAAGTCACACTAAGCGCTGCCGACGCGCCGACGGCGGAGCCGGTACCAGAGCGCTGCGCCAAGCGCGAGCGCGGCGATAAACAGTAGTGCGCCCCATCCGTAGATGCCGCCACCGGAGGTGGGTTGCAGCTGCTCGCGGGCGCGCACCACATTGCCCTGCAGGCGCTGGAATTTTTCGATTACCTCGTTGGTGGGAGCCTGATCGAGGATGGCCACCCGCAGTTCCTGCCACTGCTGGTCCAACTGCGCGGCCAGCGCGGGGTTGCTCTGCGCCAGCTGTGGGCGGGATTCGAGATAACCCTCGCGCAACCCCAGCATCAACTGGTGGTAGGTGCTGGCGATGTCGCCGCCGCGGTAGGCGTTCTGCGCCAGGTACAAAAGACCGGCGGCGCGCGCCAGAGGGTGCTGCAGGTGGCGCGTTTCCGCAGGGTGGGCGCGCCACCACAGAATTGCGTCGCGCGCTTCCTGCGGCAGTTCCGCTGGGCGCAGCACGGCAATGCCCGGGAGACCCACCAGTGCCGGGTATTTTTCAGCCAGCTGCGGCGCGGGGGCGATTTCCGGGGCGCTGAAGCCCGCCACCAAAATGGCGAGGGCCCAGCGCTGGCGGCTGCTGAGGTCACTGTCGACGGCGCTGTTGTGGGCGTCGTTGCGGGTGGGTTCCAGCACATTGTAGAAATCGTAGAGACTGAGGTTTGCCATGCGCACCGGGTCGTCCAGGCGCCGCTCCGGTTGCGCTGCGCTACCGCGCTCGCCGTGGCAATGGCTGCAGCGGTCCTGATACAGCGCCTGCGCCTCTTCCCCAGACGGCAGCGATTCCGCGGGCGAGCGCGGCAACTGGTAGAGCGCGGCAAAGCGGTCGGCGGCGGTGTTGGCCCGCCGGCGTACCAGATCCGGGGCGGCGCGATCGGCGATCAGTCGGGCGAGCTCCTTGAGGCTGTCCTGCAGCTGGGCGCGACCGGGCCTGTCCGGTAGTTGCCGCAGCAGCGCGCTGGCGACCTCGACGTTGCTCTGCTGCTGACGGTACAGCTTGCGGTCGCGCACGACACTGTCGTCCACCGACTCCGGGTAGTCGACCGCGACGAAAGACAGCAGGCTCACTGCCTTTGCGGCGATGTCCTGTTCACTTTTCTTGTCCGGGAGCTGTTGCTGGGACCACGCGGGGGCAACCCAGGTCCACAGGGAGAGTAACAGGGCGATGGTGTAAAACGGGCGGTATCGGGTCATGCGTAAAGGCGCGGAACCAAAGCTGGCGGAATTTTTGACGGTACCCGGTTTCAGCGTAGCAGTGGCTGCGCCAGGTCAGCGGGTGATAGCGGGTAAGCGGATACAAAAAACCCCGCGCGAGGCGGGGTTTTTTGTATCCGGAGCGATCAGCCCTTTTCGGCGCGCTCTTTCTCGACCAGGTAGTCCACCACTTCCAGCATCAACTGCTGGGCTTCGGCCTTGCCCTTGTAACCGGGCAGGGAGCTGCTCACGCGGTATTTGCCTGCCACTACCATCTCCGGAGTGCCGGAGAGTTTGTAGGCGCGCTGCTTCGCCTGGCCCTGCTTGATCTTGCTGTTGATGGCGAAGGAGTTCATCAGCTTCACGGCCTTGGCACCGTCGGCGCCGTTCTTATCGAACAGCTCGGCGATCGCCGCATCGTCCGCCACCCAATCGCGGCCGTCGCGGTTGGCAAACATCTTGCGCTGCTGGGCGATGGCACCGAAGATCGGGTCGTGCATCTTGTCCAGCACACCCATGGCGTCCGCCACGTAGAACAGGCGCGCGTGGATCTCCATCACCGGCTGCCAGATGGCCGGGATTTTCACCAGCGCCACGTCGGCGGGCATCTCTTTTGTCCATTTTTTCAGCGGCGCCTCAAAGTGGTAGCAGTGACCACAGCCGTACCAGAAGAGCTCGGTCACTTCGACCTTGCTTTTGTCATCCTGGGCCACGGCCTGCGGCAATACTTCGTAGTACTCACCAGCGGCGAATTTTCCCGGGGTGTCCTGGGCGCAGGCCGCGAGGCTCAGCAGCATAGTAAAAAGGGCGACAACGGCTCTCATAGGTACTTACTCCAAACTTTTATTCTGTTTACGGCGGGCATTATCGGCCTGGTTAGCTGACGCCAGCCTGAATATAGACCCCGCGGATTATTGAAGTTCCGCGGATGCGGTGCAACCCGGCGCCCGCAAACGACAAGGCCGGTCATTGACCGGCCTTTACGCGTTGTTCGGCTACCGATTACTCGGTCAGACCGGCGACGTAGTTGGCAACCGCCTTGATCTCAGCATCGGACAACTGCTTGGCCACGCTGCGCATGATGCGGTTGTCGCCGTCGTTGGCACGGGTGCCTTCGCGGAATGCTTTCAGCTGAGCTTCCACATACTCGGCATACTGACCGGACAGACGCGGATAGCCGGCGGGGGCATTGCCGCGACCGGTCGGGGAGTGACACCCCATGCACGCGGGCACGTTGGTGGTGCTGTTGCCGGCGCGGAACACCTTGCGACCCAGCGCCAAGCCGTCGACGTTGTCGCCGTTGTTCAGCATCACGGAGAACGCTTCGGAGCCGGACAGCTGGATATTCTGGGAGGCAAAGAAGGCCGCCACATCCGCCATGTCCTGGTCACTCATGTTGTCCAGCAAACCGGCCATCTGCGGCACCTTGCGGGCACCACTCTTGATGTCGTGTATCTGCTTAAGCAGGTATTTTTCACCGAGACCGGCGAGTTTCGGAAAGGCTGGTGCCGGGCTGTTGCCATCCGCACCGTGGCAGGCAGCACATACGGCAGCCTTACCCTGCCCCGCAGCGGCGTCACCGGCAGCGTACCCAACCTGGGCAAATGCCACCATCCCCAAAGCCAGAGCGGCCTTCTTTATAATGCTGTTCATACGTCGTCCTGTTGCGCGCTGAAGTTTTGCATCCGATCTTCGTTGCTGGCAGCAACCATACGCCCGGCAGCCATCAGCGACGATAAAACCGCGGCATTATATACTTGCGCGCCATCTGAGTGTACCGGGAAGACTCATGTCTGAATCCAATCCAGAACAAATCAATTATCGCCGCGCGCAATTCCTCACCAGCGCGCCCACCCTCACCGAGTGCCCGGAAGATTCCGGTGCCGAAGTGGCCTTTGCCGGGCGCTCCAACGCCGGCAAGTCCAGCGCCATCAATGCGCTTACCAACAACGGCAAGCTGGCGCGCACCTCGAAAACCCCGGGGCGCACCCAGCTGATCAATTTCTTCTCACTGGGAGAGTACCAGCGGCTGGTGGACCTACCGGGCTACGGCTACGCCAAGGTCACCCGCACCATGAAGGACGAGTGGCAGCGCCACCTGGCCTTCTACCTGGAGCAGCGTCGCTGCCTCAAGGGCTTGGTGTTGCTGATGGATATCCGCCAGCCACTGAAGGAATTCGACCTGCAAATGCTGAATTGGGCGGTCACATCCGGATTACCGGCGCATATCCTGCTGACCAAGGCGGACAAGCTCAAAAACGGCCCCGCCAACAACGCCCGTTTTGCCGTGGAGAAAGAGCTCAAAGCCCTGAATCTCTTCACCAATGTTACGGTGCAGACCTTCTCCGCCCCCAAACGCCAGGGGCTGGAAAAGCTCGAGCAGCGCCTTAACCAGTGGCTGGCCCTGCCAGCGGCAGGGGGTGAGAGCGACGAATCCGGTGCGGACAAGGAATCAGAGTAGGCGCTCGGGGACGCCGGCGCCTGCCGGCAGATCTGCATGCAGGAAGCTTGCGCCGCCAGATTTCTACTAAACTGAAATTGAGCGCCCGATTTCCCGGCACTGAGCGGGAAGACGATGTGACCCGGAAGCTGCCGGCTAACACGGGGGGCGGATTGACCTGTCGGAACGACGGGCAAAAAAAAGCCGGCAGATTGCAGCTGCCGGCTAGGGGTCAGTGCCCTTGGGGATGGGCACCTGGGGAATGCGCCCAGGGGGACGGGCGCATCCTTGGGTTCTCACCCAAATTCCACTGCATCCGATGCACTTCCTTCAGTACAAAGACTAAGCTCGGCGGCGAAGGTTCCCCACTTTTTTCGCCGCTTCGGATGCCGGAACTGTATCCCACAATCACCCCAATCGGGGGCAAATTATTTCCGTTCTGAGACTTTATTCCTCGCAGGCGGAGAAAAACCCCTGCGCCCGTGCAATTAATAGTCACACGCAGTGGCCGCTGTGCAAAATTCAGGCAAAAAAAAAGCCCCGATGGGGGTAGTCTCGGGGCGAGGGGCTTCTGACTAAGCTTTGGGGATGATGTTGCAATCCAACGATCTGCTTCTTAGAGAGCCCCTTTTTCGGGTAGTTCCGCCAACTTTGAAAAAAGACGAAAAAAATTTAAAAATTTTTTCGCCAGGCGAGCGAGTAAAAACCGGTGGCGACACCGCCACCGGTCCAGATTCAGTGCGCCTCGTCCCAGTTCGCCCCCTCTCCCAGATCGGCAATCAGAGGCACATCCAGTTGCGCGGCCCCCTGCATCAACTCCGGAATCCGCTTCACCACCCGCTCGCGCTCGTCCGCCGGTACTTCCAGCACCAGTTCGTCGTGTACTTGCATGATCAAGCGGGTCTTGAGTTTTTCTTCCCGCAACCAGGCATCCACCGCGATCATCGCGCGCTTGATGATGTCCGCTGCGGTGCCCTGCATGGGCGCATTGATAGCGGTGCGCTCGGCGGCCTGACGCTGCATCGCGTTGCGCGAGTTGATCTCCGGCAGGTACAGGCGGCGGCCAAACAGGGTCTCGACATAACCTTTGTCTGCCGCCTGCTTGCGGGTGTTTTCCATATACGCGAGCACACCGGGGTAGCGCGCGAAATAGCGATCGATGTAAGTCTGCGCATCCGCGCGCGGGATATCCAGCTGCTTGGCGAGACCGAAGGCGCTCATGCCGTAGATCAGACCAAAGTTGATTGCCTTGGCGCGGCGGCGCTGCTCATCGCTGACTTCGTCCACAGGTACTTCGAACACCTCCGCCGCGGTGGCACGGTGAATGTCGGCCCCCTCGGCAAACGCATCCAGCAAGCCCTTGTCGCCCGACAGGTGCGCCATGATACGCAGCTCAATCTGCGAATAGTCTGCGGCCACAATCACACTGCCACCGTTGATCGTTGGATCGGCCACGAATGCCTGGCGGATACGGCGGCCCTCTTCGGTGCGGATGGGAATGTTCTGCAGGTTCGGGTCCGACGACGACAGGCGCCCGGTGGCGGCCACGGCCTGGTGATAGGAGGTGTGCACGCGGCCGGTAGCCGGGTCGATCATCAGCGGAAGCTTGTCGGTGTAGGTGTTTTTCAGCTTGGCCATGCCGCGGTACTGCATGATCAGCGCCGGCAGCTTGTGGGACAACGCCAGTTCCTGCAGCACCGGTTCCGCGGTTGAGGGCGCCCCTTTCGGGGTTTTCTTGATCACCGGGATCTGCAGTTTTTCGAACAGGATGGTGCCGAGCTGCTTGGTCGAGCCCAGATTGAACTCCTCACCCGCTTCCTCATACGCCAGCTTTTCCAGCTCACGCATTTTCTGCTCCAGCTCCACCGACTGTTTTTTCAGCATGGCCGCATCGATGTAGGCTCCGTTGCGCTCGATGCGCGTGAGCACTGGTACCAGCGGCATCTCGATTTCCTCGAGGACTTTCTCCAGGCTCGGCTCTTTGGCCAGGCGGTCACTCAGCTCCTGGTGCAGGCGCAGGGTGATGTCCGCATCTTCCGCCGCATAGGGGCCGGCCTTTTCCAGTTCGATCTGGTTGAAGGTGAGCTGCTTGGCGCCCTTGCCGGCGATGTCCTCGAACTTGATCGTGGTCTCATTGAGATACTGCTGGGCCAGGCTGTCCATATCGTGGCGGCCGGCGGTGCTGTTCAGCACGTAGGATTCGAGCATAGTGTCCCAGGCAATGCCGCGCAGCTCGATCGCGTAATTCGCCAGAATATGGCTGTCGTACTTGAGGTTCTGCCCGACTTTTTTGTATTGCGCATCTTCCAGAATCGGCTTCAGCTTGGCCAGTGCGGCGTCGAAATCAACCTGTGCCGGCGCGCCCATATAGTCGTGCGCGAGCGGCAGGTAGGCCGCCTCGCCCGCTTCCACCGCGAAGCTCACCCCAACCAGTTTCGCCTGCATGTAATTCAGGCTGGTGGTTTCGGTATCAAACGCGAACAGCTCGGCCTTCTTCAGCTTTGCCAGCCAGCGATCCAGCTCCTGTTCGTCGGTGATCACGCTGTAGTTGCGCTCTACCGCCAGCACTTCTGCCGCCGACTCGCCGCCGTCGCTCCCGCTGCCCAGCTCGTCCACCCAACCGCGGAATTCCAGCTCGGTAAACAGCTCGCGCAGCTTGTCCGTGTCCGGCTCGCCATTGGCCAGCGCTTCCGGGCGGTAGTCCATGTCCACATCGGTCTTGATGGTGGCGAGCACGTAGGACATATCGGCCGCGTCCTTGTGCTCCTCCATTTTTTTCGCGAGGGTTTTTGAACCGCGGAAGCCCAGCGGCGCGATCGCATCCAGGTTCGCGTAGATATCTTTCAGGCTGCCCAGGTTCTGCAGCAGCGCCAGCGCGGTTTTTTCGCCGACACCGGGCACACCGGGGATGTTGTCCACCTTGTCGCCCATCAGCGCGAGGAAGTCGATGATGAGCTCCGGGCCCACGCCAAATTTTTCTTTTACGCCGTCCACATCGAGCACGGTGTTGGACATGGTGTTTACCAGGGTCACCCCGGGACGCACCAGCTGGGCCATGTCCTTGTCACCGGTGGAGATGATCACTTCCATCCCGTGCTCCGCGCCCTGTAGAGCAAGGGTGCCGATCACATCGTCCGCCTCTACACCGTCGATGACCAACCGCGGCAGGCCCATGGCGTCGATGATGTCGTGGATCGGCTGGATCTGCGCACGCAGGTCGTCGGGCATCGGCGGGCGGTGGGACTTGTAGTGCTCGAACAGCTCGTCGCGGAAGGTCTTGCCCTTGGCATCAAACACCACCACTACCGGACTATCCGGATGCTCCTTCAGGTGCTTGCGCAGCATGGAAATCACACCGCGCACGGCGCCGGTGGGCTGGCCCTTGCTGGTGGCGAGCGGCGGCAGGGCGTGGAAGGCGCGGTAGAGATAGGAAGAACCGTCCACCAGGATCAGCGGCGCGGTGGTGCTTTTGTCATTACTCATAGGGAATCGGGGAATTCGGTTGCGGGTGAGTTGCTTGAGATTGGTTTAGCGTTGCTGGGCGACAGGATACCCGCGATCGGCATTTTGCGCTCGCTCCGCCGCCACCAGCGCGCCGGTCACCGCACTGGCACCAACCTCTACCCACGAGCTTCTAGGCTTGTATCAGGGATATCGCACAGAGGTAATCACAATGAAACCCCGCCTTTACCCCGCGGTGTCGCTGGCTGCGGTTATGGCCGCCGGCGCACGGGCCGAAGATCAAGCTATGGAGCATGTGGAAGTCATCGGCTATCCCACGCCGCAGGTTGCGGAGCGAGCCTCGGATAGCGAAAAGCTCGCTGCGAAGCAGGCCGAGCAATACCGCGAGGAGCTGCTGCAACTGTTGCGTGAAGCCCAGCGTAAACGACTGCAAGCGCTGCGTCTCGAAGGTGTCACCTCAAACAAGGAAACCCTAGCGGAGGAGACGCCAGCGGAACAGCAGCAACAACTGGCACCAGTGGGCGTGGAGACCGAGCCGGTCAAGCTCGAACAACCGCTCAGGCTGGAACAGAAAGCCGGCGAGGTGCAGCCGGCGCGGAAATCCGAAGGCGAACAGTCGCAGCAGGAGCCGTCCTGATTCGCAGCGCGATCACCGGCTGTGATCAGGAACCTTACCCAGGCACTGGCGCGCATCCGCCAGCAGTTGCTCCATCAGCTGGCGAAAGTTAGCACCCGCTGGCAGGGTTGAGCCCAGGGGGTCGAGGGCCTGGTAACCCAAATTGAGATTCGCCGCAGTCTGGCGGTCGCGATCATTGGCGGGAACTTCACCGAACAGGCAGCCGCGCACCGCGTCACCCTCTTCCGTGTCGCCGTTATCCGCCGGCAGCGCTCCGTGCTTTTCCAGCATGGCGCGCGCGCCGTGCTGGTGGCTGGCGGAACCGCCAAGGCTCTCTACTTTTACCCCGGCCGGGCCAAAGAACTGTGCGTAGGCCTTGTGGGTGGAGACGATGGGCGTGTCGCGATAGGCCCACAGCGCGCGGTCCTGCACCTTCTGCAGGTTGGCCATGGCGCGAGAGAAATCCCGCGCGCGCTCGCGGTAGGCATCCGCCTGTGCCGGATTCAGTTGGGCAAGGCGGCTAGCGATATGCGCGGCCATCACCGCCGCATTGCGCGGGCGTAGCCACAGGTGGGGGTCGTCCTGATCCGCGCCGTCGAATTCGTAGCCACCCGCTGCCAGCAGCCCCAACTGGCGCGCCGGCGGCAACAGCGACATCTGCCGCGCCAGTACCGACTCCATCGCCGGTCCCATCCAGATCACCAGCTGCGCCTTTTCCATCGCCATGCGATCGGTAACCTTGGGAGCGTAGTGGTGGGGATCCCCCCCCTGCACCAACTGCCGCACCGGAATGTCTTCGCCCACAATCTCACGGGTGATCAGTGCCAGTGGGCCGATGCTTACCACAATCTCGTCGCTGCCTGCCGGCTGGGTAGATTCCGGCTTGCCACAGGCCTGCAGGACCACCCCAAGCACAATGAAAGACAGGCGGATGGCGACGGTGTTCTTGAATGATCGCGGCGACAAAAACTTCAACATGACTACCCGGTTCGACGCCGGGCAGTGGGCCCGGGTTGGCGAAAAATAGTGCGATATAATCACACCCGGCTTACACTCGCCAGCCGAATTCACCCATCCTTTTTAAACGTTCACCCGATCTGGAGTCTCCCCTGAGCGCATCCGCACCGCTTATCCGCGCCCACAATATCGGCTTGGAAATCGCCGGTCGGCAGCTGCTGCGGGATATTTCCCTGGAGCTGCAGCCGGCGGAAATCGTCACTGTCATCGGCCCCAACGGCGCCGGCAAAACCACCCTGTTGCGCCTGCTGCTGGGCCTGACCAAGCCCACTTCCGGTACGGTGGAGCGTCGCCCCGGTCTGCGCCTTGGCTACATGCCCCAGCGGCTGCAGATTGACGCCACTATGCCGATGACCGTGGGCCGCTTCCTGCAACTGGGGATCGATGGGGTAAAGGTCGCGGACGCCCTCGCGCGGGTGGGCGCAGCGCAACTGGCGGGCGCGCGCCTTGCGGATCTCTCCGGTGGCGAGATGCAGCGGGTACTGCTGGCGCGGGCCGCCGCGCGCAAACCACAGCTACTGGTGCTGGATGAGCCCACCCAGGGCGTGGATGTCGGCGGCCAAAGCGAGGTGTACCAATTAATTGCGCAGCTGCGCGACGAACTGCACTGCGGTGTGCTGCTGGTCTCCCACGACCTGCACCTGGTGATGGCCGCTACCGACCGGGTGCTGTGCGTGAACCAGCACATCTGCTGTCACGGCCACCCGGAACAGGTGAGCAAGGATCCGGTGTATCTGGAGATGTTCGGCGACAAACTCGCGCTGTATACCCACCAGCACAATCACCACCACGACCTGAGCGGCGAGGTGGTGGATGACGGTGGCTGTAACCATGGACATGATCACGACCATTCTCACGGGCACCATCACACCTCACACAGCACTGCAGACAAACTGGATCAGGACGCACCGTGAACGAATTTTCCCAGCTGTTGCACAGCCAGTTTCTCTGGTTCGCCCTCGCCGCCGGATTGCTGGTCGCCCTGGTCAGCGGACCACTGGGCTGCTTCGCCGTGTGGCGGCGCATGGCCTATTTCGGCGATACCCTCGCCCATTCCGCGCTGCTCGGTGTAACCCTGGGCTTTGTTCTGCATATACAGCCCACCCTCGCAGTGGGTGCCACCAGCTGCCTGCTGGCACTACTGCTGGTGTACTTCCACCGCCACCAGAATCTGTCGGTGGATACCCTGCTGGGTATTCTCTCCCACTCCATGCTCGCGCTGGGTATCGTTACCGTGAGCCTGCTGAACATCAATGTGGATCTGCTGTCACTGCTGCTCGGAGACCTGCTCGCGGTCTCCGGCCGTGACCTGATCCTGATGGCGGCCGCTGCGTTGGTGATCGCCCTGTTGCTGTGGCGACTGTGGCCGAAATTGCTGGCGTTTACCCTGCACGAAGAACTGGCGGCGGTGGAAGGTGTGAAAATCGAGCGCGTGCGCCTGGCGCTGATGCTGATGCTGGCACTGCTGATTGCGATTGCGATGAAAGTAGTGGGTGTGCTGCTGATCACCGCGCTGCTGATCATTCCCGCGGCCACCGCACGGCGGATTTCCTCCACACCTGAACAAATGGCCGGCTTCGCCTCATTGATCGGCTGCGTATCGGTACTGCTCGGTCTCGCCTCCTCGGTGATCTGGGACAGCCCGGCGGGTCCGTCCATAGTGCTGGCAGCGGGTATCCTGTTTTTACTGGGACAGTTTTTTCACCGCGAGGCGGCCTGATCCCCGGCCTCAATGTCCCGGAATCAACCGGGATATTTCAGCAGCGTCATGTGCAGCAGGTTCACTCCCCAGTGGGTAAGCACGCAGGCCCAGAAGCTTCCACGTAGCTGCCATACCAGTGCGTACCCCAGGCCCGCGATACCAACCAGCGCCAGCAGGGATGGTGACGCGGCCCAGCTGGTATGCAGGCTGGTGAATACTGCCGCAACCATGAGCATGCCCACCCATTTCCATTTTTTCAGGCAGGTATCCAGCCCGCGCTGCAACACCCAGCGGAAAAATCCCTCTTCGGCAATGCACACCACCAGCAGGTTGATCAGTGCGGCAATGGCAATAGTGGCATTGAGCTTGAGATCGACGCCGATCAGGATGGCGCCGGCCACAATCGGCACGGCGATGACCGCCAACATCAACGGCAGGTCCGCGCGCTTTAGTGGCTGTGGCCGCATCAGCATGAACAACACGATGGTCAGGGCGATTACCGCCTTTGCCGGGCGGAAGCTCGCGTAAATCACATTGCCATCGGCATCACTGTAAGGTGGCAATGCAGTAATGTGCGCGTTTTCGGGAACCACACCGCTGTTGACCACCAGCATCAAAAGACCGGTGATGAAAAAGCTCACCGCTTTTTTCCAGCGCGCGGTATTTTCAATCGCCACCAATCCCAGCCAGATGGCGGGCGCAAATACGCCAACCCAACCGAAGGGAATGGCGAGCAGACACAGGAAGGCGGCGGGCAGCCACAGGCTTTTGTTGTCGAAAGGCTCCGCCGTGCGAATTACCGGCGCGCCCTGCTGGACGTTAAGCGAAAACATAGAAATTCCATTTTCGTCATTGAATTGATCGCATACACCATCTTAGCGCCAGTGATGGTTGATTTCAGAGTTGCTTGCCCGCGGTGAGACCTGCATCCATAAAACGACCAGAAATTTCTTTTCTAGCCGTTGAAGGTCGCACGCATCGAACGATAAGTCAGTTTCATTTTTGCGGGATCGAGAGGAGCTTTGAAGAAGCCGTGGTAGTGACCGCGGGGATTGATCAGCACTACTTGCGAGCCGTGATCGACGGTGTAATTACCATCTTCCAGGGGCACCTTGCTGAACGGCACATTCAGCTGATTAGCAAAGCGCTTGAGGTTGAGAAATTCACCGGTGACGGCGGAGAACTGCGGATTAAAGTAGCGCACATAGTCGTGCAACTGTTGCGGCTGGTCCCGTTGAGGATCAACCGATACCAGCAATATTTCCGTATCTTTGCGCGTGTCTTCATCCAGGGTCTGGTAAAAACTGCTCAGCGTCGCCAGGGTCGTGGGACACACATCCGGACAATGTGTAAAACCGAAAAACACCAGCGTCCAGCGGCCCGTCATTTGCGTTGTCTTGAACACATCGCCCGTGTCTGCAAGCAGCTCAAATTCATCCAGGATCCGCGGGCGTTCCAGCTTGATAGCACCATTGGCACGCAGTTCCGAATCCGTAATCACCCGCGGCTGCCCCATCTTGTGCAGGAAGCCTGCAAGCACCGCCAGCATAAACAGCACCATCACCGCGACGGTGATAAAAATACCGCGCTTCTGCTCGCGGGAGTGTTGTACGTTTTCGCCCATTGTCACACTCCGCTGGTCGGCAGCGCGACCAGGTAGTGATCCAGCAGCATGACGCAGAAAAGCGCCATCAGGTAAACGATGGAGTACTTGAAGGTCTCCATCCCCGCCTTGGGATTCCTATCGCGCAACATTTCCACCGCCCAGTACAGGAAGCCGATACCGAGCACCACTGCACCGAGCAGATACAACCAGCCGAGCATGGCCGTGGCAAACGGCAACAGGCTGACGGCAAACAGGATAATGGTATACAGCAGGATATGGATCTTGGTGTACTGCACCCCGTGAGTAATCGGCAGCATGGGAATTTCTGCCTTGGCATAATCATCCCGGCGGTGCACCGCCAGCGCCCAGAAGTGCGGCGGCGTCCAGGCAAAAATGATCAGCGCCAGCAATAGCCCATGGCCGTGAATGTCCCCGGTGACGGCAACCCAGCCGAGCAACGGGGGCGCGGCACCGGCGAGACCACCGATTACGATATTTTGCGGGGTGGCGCGCTTTAAAAACATGGTGTACACCACGGCATACCCCAGCAGCGAAAACAGGGTGAGCCAGGCGGTCAGCACATTCACGAATGCGATGAGAATGGCCATGCCGATACAGCCAAGGACCAGTGCAAACAACAGAGCCTTTTGCGGTTCAACTCGGCCACGGGCAACGGGACGGTTGGTGGTTCGGGCCATTTTGATATCGATGTGGCGGTCAACCAGGTGATTCACTGCGGCCGCGGAGCCGGCACAAAGGGCGATACCGAGATTACCCAGCAACAGAATATCCAGCGGCACCATGCCCGGCACCGCGAGCAGCATACCGATCACCGAGGTGAGGATCATCAGCATCACCACCCGCGGCTTGGTGAGCTCGTAGTAGTCGCGCCAGCCGGCACGTTGAACACTGACTGCCTGTGTACTCATGATGACACCTCGTTGTGCTTATTATTTTTCCCAAATTCCATTTGGCGATTTTCTAGGGGTAATTTTTTATTGCTGGTTGCACCGTGTTGATGCGGTAACAAAACGTCAGCAGACTCAATAACAACAACGCTGCGCCGGCGTTGTGGGCTACGGCTATCGGCAGTGGTAGTGACAGCATTACGTTGGCAACGCCCAATGCCACCTGCAGCCCCAGCACCGCGAGCAGTCCCTGCGCCCATCGCGGCGAGCCCGCCTGCCATGCACGCAAGGCCACCAGGCATACCAACAAGCTGACAATGATGGCACCGATGCGGTGAGTGATATGGATCGCGGTGCGGGCATCGCTTTCCAGCGCGCCACCGAGGTAATTCGGGCCTATCTGTTGAGCAATATTGAAACCCTGGCTGAAGTCAGCCGCCGGCCACCATTGATTGTGGCAGGTGGGAAAATCCGGGCAAGCCAGTGCCGCATAGTTGGAACTGGTCCAGCCGCCGAGGGCGATTTGCAGGGCAACAGCGACTACGGCGGCCACAGCCAACGGGCGGAGTTTCTGCAACGCGGTAAATTCGCGTGGTGGTATCAGTCGCCGACGGTAGCGAAGCCTTTCCGCCAACATCCACAGCACTGCCAGAGTCGTCATTCCACCCAGCAGGTGCGCGGTAACGACCTGTGGCCAGAGTTTGAGTGTAACCGTCCACATACCGAATGCCGCCTGCATCAGGATAATGCTCAACAGGATGTGGCTCTGATAAAAACCGCGGTGGCCGCGGCGGCGCCAGAACAGGTAAGTAAGCCCAACCACCAGCAACATCAGCGTGCCGGCAAAATAGCGATGCACCATTTCTGGCCAGGTTTTGTCGGTTTCTACCGGCGCGTGGGGAAAAGCCTGATTCGCGGCTTCAATTTCATGGCTTGCTGTCGGCCACATGAGATGACCATAACATCCGGGCCAGTCCGGACAACCGAGCCCGGCGTGAGACAGGCGGGTAAACGCGCCGAGCACCACCACCACCAGCGCGAGCCCGGTGCCGATCAGCGCAAGACGAAAGCGCCAGTCTTTCTTGTAGTTTTTCCTGAGTTCGGTGATATCGGATTCCACATCCATTGCGCTCTCCTCGCTAATCGACTCCGCCTTCCCGCGGTTATTTTTCTGACCTTATTTTTCGTAGGAGTACTTCAGTAGTCGCTTGATGTCTTTGAGCAACTGATTGCCGGTGTTGCGGTTGTCGTACACCATCATGGCGAAACCGTTCTGGTCTACCAGCAGTGCGTTGGGACCGGCAAGTTTCGGGTGATCGCTGTTTGCCAGCCAATTGTCCAGTTGTTGCCGGTCGACGGTGCTAAAGCGCAGGCGGGGGTGTTCGCTTTTCAGCTCACCCAGGCGCTGTTCACTGAGCGCGTCTGCCGTCACCAGCATGCGCTCCACGCGATGGGCCTTGTCCCCCAAACGGATGTGTACCTGGCGGGTGGTATAGAGCAGCTTCTCGCACTCGGCAGCACACTGTTCACCACCCAAAATCAGGTAGCGCCATTTCGGTGCCTCATCGGCGAGCAGGATTTTATCGCCGTTGTCGGACAACAGTTCAATGTCCGTGACATTTTTTGCAGGCGTGAGCAGCTCACCCTGATTGATGGTGCCTTTCGGCATGCCGAGGCCGGTATAGAACACGATATACGCGGCCAGCATCGGCACAGCGACGGCACTGAAAACCGCGATTCCCGCCCAGCGACTGAGCCCGGCTCCCCTGCCCTGCACGGCGCCCTTGGTGTGTTCGGTAGCCCGGGCTGTTACCGGTTGAATATTTTCTGCCACGACGTCTGCCTCGCTACGGCACTGCGCCCTCCGGATCGCGCCTCGCAGTTGCAGAGCAAGCTGCGGAATGACCGGCTGCGGTGCCCGTTATTGTTATGGATTGATTATGTCTCTTTCGCTGATTTTTTAAACCACTTTTCTCGTACCAATTGCCTCGCGTTGGTCGCAGCCAGCAGCCATAGCACCACCAGCGATGCGGCCATGGCAAACCATTGCAATGCGTAAGCGCGATGCTTCTGTGGGTCGACATTGACCAGTGGCCAGTCGGTTGTGAGCGCTGTACCCGAGTCTGCACTCAGGCGGATATGCCATGACGTACGGGTTAGATTCAGTTGCTCGGCCAGTGCCGTGTCCAGCTGCTGGATACGGCTTTGGGGTGCGATAGGTTTCAAGTCTCGCTGGTCAGGCTCCGCCGGATCACTCGCGTAGAGAAAGCCGCTGATGACCGTGCCGTAGGTTGGATAAGTCACTTCCGGCAGCTGGCTGCGCAGCGAACCGGCCGGCATCCAGCCGCGGTTGATGAGCCAGCGTGTTCGGTCACCGTGAAGGCGGGATTCGAATACCTGCAGGATCTCGTAACCGACGCGGCCGCTGCGGGTGCGGTTGTCGAGGTAAAAATATTCGTCGGTGTAGAAACCTAGCAAGCGCACTGGGGTATAGGGTTGCGCCTGTTGTAGCTCGGTTATGTTGATGGGCTGGGTACTCAGGCGCCCGTCAATGTTATCGAGAATTTGCTGCTTTTCCTGTGCACGCTGCACTTGCCAATTGCCGAGCCCGAGCAACAGGGGGAAAAGACACCAACAGAGGATGCTGAGTGGCCAGCTGCGGATAAATGCTACACTGGCGGCTCGCGATGGTTCTCCGGTTTCCTTGGAGAGGTTGGCGGTCCCGTCTGGTATTGCGTTGTCGCGTATTGCCTGCGACTTTCTGGGAGCTGTCATGCCAATAACTACTTCTATAAATGGCGTTTTATTATGTGGCTAAAAGCAATAATCGTCTTGTTATTTCTCGCCGTGCTGGCCAGCCTGACCAGCGCCCTTTTTTTTCTGTTGCGCGACATGGGTGCACCTGAGTCCAAGCGCACGCTCTACGCACTGGGTATTCGCATCACGCTCGCCGCGCTGTTGTTACTCGCTATCTGGTATGGGTTTTACAGCGGTATTCTTTCCAACACCGCTCCCTGGGCTGACAAGTATTGAGGACATCATCGGTAGCGGGAGGGAGTGAATTACCTCTCGCTGCCGATACTGAAAATTACGCGCCCAATACGTACACGAAAATAAACAGCCCTACCCATACCACATCCACAAAGTGCCAGTACCAACTGGCCGCTTCAAAGCCAAAGTGATCGTTAGGTTTAAAGTGGTGGGCGATCACCGAACGCAGCAGCATGATCAGTAGCATGATGGTGCCGAGCGTGACGTGAGCGCCATGGAAACCGGTGAGCATAAAGAAGGTTGTGCCGTAGATACCGGATTCCAGCGTCAGACCGAGATGCTTATACGCCTCCATATATTCCTCCACCTGGAAGAACAGGAATGACGCACCGAGCAGGATGGTAATACCGAGCCACAGGTTGAATGCCTGGCGCCTGTTCTTTTTCAGAAAGACGTGGGCAATGTGCACGGTGACACTGGAGGCGAGCAGCAGGAAGGTATTCAGCAGCGGTAGATGCCAGGGATCAATAATGCCTTTCGGGCCGAGCACCTTGGCGGCATTGCCACTTACCGCCTGATCCGGGGTCACCATCAGCGGCCAGGTATTCTGAAACCCCTCCCACAACATATTGGACGATCCACGGTCGCCCTCACCGCCGAGCCAGGGTAGGGAGAAGGTGCGAATGTAGTAAAGAGCGCCGAAAAAGGCGGCGAAGAACATCACTTCCGAGAAGATGAACCAGCCCATCCCCCATACATAGGAGCGCTTCAACTGATCACTGTTGAGGCCCTGCATGTTTTCCCTGATGACCGTGGCAAACCAGAACCACAGCACCGTGGCGATGGTTAGTGCACCAGCGAAGAAAATATACGAGCTGCCACCGTTGACCCAGTTGGCGGCACCGAAGGCCGTCAGGAAAATACCAATGGTGGCGAATATCGGCAGCCGGGACTGCTCGGGAACATAGTAGCTGCTGCTTTCGGTGGCCATATTTAATTATCCCTCTCGCTTGGTGCCTTTCTCAAATTGGGCTCAAATTGGGGAGGCATCCGCTTTCTTGTTTTGTGTCTGTTGCGCTATCCGGTCCGTGACATCAAACAGCGTGTAGGAGAGCGTAATGGTGTTCACACCGGCTGGCAGATCCGGGTCGACGATAAAACGAAGGCCCAGCTCGGCGGTTTCGCCGGCGGCGAGTGTTTGCTGGTTGAAGCAGAAACACTCGGTCTTGTGAAAATAGTTGGCGGCCTTGAATGGCACCAGGCTAGGGATGGCCTGGCCGACCATGTCACGGTCTGTGGGATTGTGCGCGTGAAACACCGTATCCACAGCCTCACCCGGGTGCACCTTCAGTTCCACCACCCCGGGCTTGAATTCCCAGGGCATATTTTCGTTGTTGCTGGCAATGAACTGTACTTTCACAGTCCGCTCGGCATCCACCATTGCGGGAACCGCTTCGTAGCGACCGCCGGTTTTGCCATTGAGGCCGGTGACTTCACAGAAGGCGTCGTACAGCGGCGGCATGACGAATAACGCAAAACCGAGCATGCTGACCGCGAGGGTCAGCAGCTTGGCTGTAGTTTTTGCATTTGCGCTCATTGCCATATTTGCTGCCGCTAGCACCCCTGGGATTTCACTGCACCGCCGGTGGCGTGCTGAAGGTGTGGTAAGGAGCCGGCGAAGGTACGGTCCACTCCAGCCCCTGCGGGTTTTCCCAAACTTCATCGGTAGCTTTGCTGCCACCGCGCACAGTGCGAATCACGTTGAACAGAAAGATCAGTTGTGCGGCGCCGAACAGGAAGGCGCCTACACTGGCAATCTGGTTGAAGTCGGCGAACTGCAGGGCGTAGTCGGGAATACGGCGCGGCATGCCGGCGAGCCCCACAAAGTGCATCGGGAAGAAGGTGACATTAAGGCCGATAAACGCCAGCCAGAAATGCACTTTACCCATGGTTTCGTTGTACATATGACCGGTCCATTTCGGCAGCCAGTAGTACACGCCCGCGGTGATGGAGAAGATCGCACCGGGCACCAGTACATAGTGGAAGTGCGCCACCACGAAGTAGGTATCGTGATACTGGAAGTCCGCCGGGGCAATCGCCAGCATCAGACCGGAGAAACCGCCCAGGGTAAACAGGATCACGAAGGCGATAGAGAACAGCATCGGGGTTTCAAAGGTCATCGAACCACGGAACATGGTGGTCACCCAGTTGAACACCTTCACCCCGGTGGGTACCGCAATCAGCATGGTGGCATACATAAAGAACAGCTCACCGGCGATGGGCATACCCACGGTGAACATGTGGTGCGCCCACACGATAAAACTCAGGAACGCGATACTCGCTGTTGCGTATACCATCGAGCTATAGCCGAACAGCGGTTTGCGCGCAAAGGTGGGGATGATCGCCGACACGATACCAAAAGCCGGCAGGATCATGATGTACACCTCGGGGTGGCCGAAGAACCAGAACACATGCTGGAACAGTACCGGGTCACCACCGCCGGCGGCGCTGAAGAAGCTGGTGCCGAAGTGAATGTCCATCAGCATCATGGTTACCACGCCCGCGAGTACCGGCATTACCGCGATCAGCAGGTAGGCGGTGATCAGCCAGGTCCATACGAACAGTGGCATCTTCATCAGAGTCATACCCGGTGCGCGCATATTCAGGATGGTGGCGACGATATTGATCGCCCCCATAATGGAGGACGCACCCATGATGTGAATCGAGAAAATAAAGAAAGTTACGCTCGGTGGCGCATACTCGGTGGACAGCGGTGCGTAGAAGGTCCAACCGAAGTTGGGCGCACCGCCTTCCATGAACAGGGTGGATGCCAGCATCGTGAATGCGAAGGGCAGTATCCAGAAGCTCCAGTTGTTCATGCGCGGCAATGCCATATCCGGAGCGCCGATCATCATCGGTACCATCCAGTTGGCCAGGCCGACAAACGCCGGCATTACCGCGCCGAACACCATGATAAGGCCGTGCATGGTGGTCATCTGGTTGAAGAAGGCCGGCTGTACGATTTGCAGACCGGGCTGGAACAGTTCGGCGCGGATTACCAGCGCCATACATCCGCCAAGCAGGAACATCGTAAAACTGAACCACAGATACAACGAACCGATATCTTTGTGGTTAGTGGTGTAGAGCCAGCGGGTTAAACCGGGTTTCGGACCGTGTGCCATAACTAAACTCCTTTCGGCTCCTGCTTACTTATTCTTGAAATTGAGAATGTCGATGGGCTGCACGGTGTCGCCCATATTGTTACCGAAGGCATTGCGCTGGTAGGTAATAACCGCAGCGATATCCACTTCACTCAGTTGTGCTCCAAACGCCTGCATCGCGGGGTTCTTCGAGGAACCATTTACCACCATGCTCATGTGGCCGTTTAGTGGACCAGTAGCGACTTTTGAGCCGGCGATCGCCGGGAAAGTACCGGGTATGCCCTGGCCACCAGGCTGGTGGCACGCGGCGCAGGTACTGTTGTAGATTTTTTCTCCGCGCGCGTAGAGCTCGTCGAAGGTAAAGGTTTTGTTGGTGAGCTCTTTGATTTTGGCTGCCGCAGCCTCGCGGTCACTCAACCAGGAGTGGTATTCATCTTCCGGCACGGCCTTGACCACAATCGGCATGAAGCCGTGATCCTTGCCGCAGAGCTCCGCGCACTGACCGCGGTAAAGACCGGGTTCATCGATACGTGTCCAGGCTTCGTTCACGAATCCCGGGATCGCATCTTTTTTCACCGCCAGGTCCGGCACCCACCAAGCGTGGATTACATCGTTGGCGGTAATCAGAAAACGGATTTTTTTGTTGACTGGCACCACCAGCGGCTCATCCACTTCCAGCAGGTAGTGGTCGCTTTTCGGCTGTTGGTTATTGATCTGAGCGTGTGGGGTAGCAAGTGTGGAGAAGAAGGCAACATCGGAACCCAGGTAGTCGTATTTCCACTTCCACTGGTAGCCGGTGATCATGATATCGAGATCGGCCTCCTTGGTGTCGTAGATATCGTAGAGGGTTTTGGTGGCGGGAATCGCCATGCCGATAAGAATCAGGGTGGGAACTATGGTCCACGCAAGCTCCACCAGGGTACTTTCGTGAAATTGTGCCGCCTGGTAACCCTTGCTCTTGCGGTGACGCCACATGCTGTAGAACATCACCCCGAACACCACAACACCGATCGCCACGCAGATCCAGAAAATCAGCATGTGCAGATCGTAGGTAGTACGGGAAACCTCGGTTACCCCTTGGGTCATATTGACCCCCCATCGCTCCACACTCTCACCGGTTTCCTGCGCAGTATCCTGGGCAAGAATTCCCGGTGCGATGGCCGAGAGGGTCAGGAAGGCGAACAGCCGTTTGAAGCCCATCAACATCGCCTGCAGATCTCCATGTTTGTTATTCTCGCGAGCCGCTTTCCTGCGGTCACAATGCTGCGGAATGCCATGCAGAATCTGCATGATGTACACGCTCGCGGCACGCTAACCAACAAGATAGCAAAACCCTGTGACAGCCGTTGGCTGCCCGGAGGACTGGAGTCTGCCCCGATCGTGGGATCGGGAAATATCCACACACTAAAATGTGGACATGCTGTAGTAAATCAAGACTACATACACTGTTCGCACAACCGGGGAAGGCCGCAGCTGCGCGATACTGCTGTCAGTGCAACTTGTTATTTTTACTTCAGATGTCGTCGCCCGGAAGGTACAACCAACAACCTGTGTCTTTTTGTCGCATCTAGCACTGACCAAAAGAAACACATCACTAGAAAAAAGTCAATTCACCGCCAGGTTGCATGAAAAGATTTCCGGCGTTTTTGCGCCCACTCCCCAGAGGAATTTCGCGCCGCGCCGCTGCCCCCTATAGACGGGTCTGGTATCTCGCCTGGCCCATGATCCTGAGCAACATTACTGTGCCTCTTCTCGGCGCCGTAGATACCGCAGTGCTCGGGCACCTGCCCAGCCCGGAATATCTTTCCGGCGTTGCCATTGGCGCGAGCGTGATTTCCATGTTGCTGTGGGCCTTCGGTTTTCTGCGTATGGGGACCACCGGATTGGTGGCGCGAGCGGACGACTGCGGCGCGCGCTGGCTGCTGCGCTCGCTGTGTCTTGCCGCTGTGCTGGGCATTTTGCTGTTGCTGCTGGCTTCGCCATTGGTGCCGTTGTTCACCCACTGGATGAATGCCAGCGCGGAGGCCACTCCCCACGCCCGTGACTACCTGCAGATCCGCCTGCTGAGCGCACCCTTCGCACTGGTGAACTTCGCCCTGCTGGGGTTTTTTATCGGCCGCCAGGATAGCCGCACTCCGCTTGCCATTCTGGTCACGGCCAATCTGTTGAATATCCTGCTGGACCTGCTGCTGATCCTGGGATTTGGCATGGGCGCGCGCGGCGCCGCCTGGGCCTCGGTGTGCGCGGACTTGTGCAGCGTTACGCTGGGCTGGTGGTTACTGGTCAGGCGCCACGGCGACACACGGCGTGAAATGGCTCGGGTGTCACGGGAGCCGGATTTCTGGCCGTGGCAGGGCGCTGCCCCGTGGCGGGAACTGCTGCGAATCAACAGCGACCTGTTCTTTCGCACCTGCCTGCTGTTGTTCACCCTGACATTTTTCACTGCCCAGGGTGCCGCCCTGGGTGACACCATGCTGGCGGCCAACGCGATCCTGCTACAGCTGCTGATGATGACCTCTTACGCCCTGGATGGCTTTGCTCACGCTACCGAATCGCTGGTGGGGCGCGCGGTCGGGCGCGGCTCCACAGCGCAGTTCCGGCGCACTACCACCGCCGCCGGTGTCTGGGCCCTGGGGTCGGCGCTGCTGATTACACTGGTGCTGATCTCAGGAAGAGCGTGGATATTGCCGCTGTTCACGAATATTCCCGCGGTATTGAGCGCAGCCGGTGCGTATTACCCGTGGCTCTGTGCCCTGCCCTTGATTGCGGTTTGGAGCTATCAGCTGGACGGGGTTTTTATCGGCGCCGGCAAGAGCCGCCAGATGCGCGACACCATGTTCGTCGCCACTGTGATGGTATTTTTACCCTGCTGGTGGATTACGCGACAATTCGATAACGCTGGCATCTGGCTCAGCCTTTTTTTGTGGTTTGTCGCACGCTCTGTCGGATTGATGGTCTATTTTTACAACTACACTAAAAACAACAATTGGCTGTAATTGGAGCTACGCCAGATTCCTCTTCCAACGTTAAGCAGTTTTGTCCGCCCTATTGGACGCGGCCCATTTACGGGCCATCGCGCGGGTCCAGCAGGTATTGATCGGCCCGGGAAAAAGTGGGTCGAGCATATTCAGACAAAAAAACGGGGAGGCGGTTTCGCCGTATTCGTTTTGATGTATGCCTGACCATTACCAACTGATCCAACAATGCATCGACCGTGCAGTTGCCGCAGAACAGGCCAGGGGCCGATTCCGGCGCTCCCTGCACGACACCCTGCCTAATCTGCACCGCAGTATCCAGTTGCCGCAGCGGGATGCACCCCTCCACATTACCTGTTTCGTGATCCGCTATATCCAGGTGATTCCGGCCTGGCTGCAGCGGATGGATCAGCTGTGCCAGGCCGGAGGCATCGATTTTTATCCGGTGCGCGAACTTATCCTGCACAGCTTCAGCGAAATTCCCGAGCGCCAGCCGTACGAACACGGCCTCGGATCAATCCTCGATGAGGCCTATCTGGCCCACCGCACCATGGAAGAAATCAATGATCTGCTACAGGCCCTGTGCGGCACCCCGCTGCTGCCCATGGACCCGCTGGTAGCGAATCTGGTGGTACGCGAACTGCTGGGTGAAACTCTGGGGTGCCAGCTGGACGATCTCACCAGCGTATTGCTGCAGCGGTTTGCGCCAGCGGAACTCGATCCCGCGAGACTGGTTTCGATGATTCTGTATAAACAGCGCTACGACGATGCGCCGGGCGAATGGCCGGATTTTGCCAGCCACATGCAGATTGCCTTGCGCACTCAAACCATCGCGCAACAGGTTGACCTATCCCATTGATTGCTCTCGCCGCTGAGGCAACGGTGATTTTCCGCGGGAGATCAAACCACACTCCGTAATCAGTGCTGGACGATCAGGCGCCAGTTACTGAAAAAATCCACTTCTCCCTGCAACAGCGCACGATTGAGATCGTCTGCCTGCCTGTGGAGGTTTTTATTGTAAAAATAAAGGCTGCCACCGCGCAGGGTGAACCCCTTGGGGTTGTCTGTCAGCAGTTGGTAAAACGTTTTCTGTCGCTCGAGATACTGCAAAACCCGGCTCTTGCTGAATTGCCCTTTGCGGTATTTTGCGAAAATGGATTCCTGCAGCTGCTGATCCGTGAGTGCGCGCGCCTCCGCTGAAATCCGGCTCACGTCCAGCAGGCTTTTCACGTCGGCCTGCAGATCGTCGAGATAGCGATCCGCGGCTTCAGCGGCGATCTTGGTGCGGTAAATTGCTCGTTTTCGCCGTTCCTGAAACTGTTCGCTCTTGGCGGTTTGCAGGCTCCAAATTTCTTTTTTTGCCATCTCGGTGAGCGGCCGGAAAATGGTACGGTGCTGGCGATTGGAGTTGAGCGTGAGCTGTTCGCAAACTTCCAGGGCACCCTGCCAGTCAGTAAACGGCTTTTCCACGCCCACAGTTTCCGGCAGCGCCGCCACCCGCTGTTTCAGGCGCTTTTCTTCAATATCCAGCTGCCCGGGGTTGCTCTCCCAATCATTGGCCTGCAGTGCGAATAGCGATAACAAGCCCTGGTTTACACAGCGTGAAATGAGATAGGCGGTCTGCGCCTGCTGCTGCTCGCGCATCTTGCGGTAGTGATCCAGACCGTAAAATCCGGCAATTACGAGCACGATCGTCAGCGCGATCAGCGGATAAAGTTTCTTCAAGGGAATCCGTTTCTGTGGATTATTTTTTATTGCCCGTCCCACTGGACGGCAGCAGTATTTTTACTGCAGTTTCCTCCACTTCCCTGTCGGCGGTCTGGTTTACGCGGGTATCCAGTTCCCGCGGTGAGGCATGCAAGCGGATTTCATCCTTGAAGCCACAGGCCACACACTCGCGATAATTTTTATCGCCCAGTTTGTAATTTACGATCTTGTCCATTTCGCTGCAGCGCGGACACACAGCGCCAGCAATAAACCGACGCTTTACGGGTTTTTCAAATTCTTCGCTCAAGGTCTACCTCTATAAAAACCTGATTGGCCTGATCCCGATTCACTCGATACCGGAGTGACGCAGCAGCGCGTCTATTTTAGGGCTGCGCCCGCGAAAATCTGTGAACAGGTCCTGCGCGTCGCGACTGCCGCCCTGCTCCAGTATTGTGGCGAGAAATTTTTTGCCCGTTTCCGAATCGAAGATGCCCTTTTCCTCGAACAGAGAGAAGGCGTCTGCACTCAGGACCTCCGCCCACTTGTAGCTGTAGTAGCCAGCCGCGTAACCGCCGGCAAAAATATGGCTGAAGCTGTGCTGGAAACGGTTTTCCGGCGACACCGGCACCACCGAAATCTGTGAGCGCACATCGTTGATCAGCCGCTGAATTTCTTCGGCATTGGCGCCTTCGGGGCGCGAGTGCAGCAGGAAATCGAACAGGGCAAACTCCAGCTGGCGTACGGTAAACATGGCGGACTGGAAATTTCTAGCCGCGAGCATTTTATCCAGCAGTGTCTGCGGCAATGGCTCCCCGGTCGTGTAGTGCCCGGAAATCATGCTCAGCGCCTCCGGCTCCCAACACCAGTTTTCCAGAAACTGGCTGGGTAGCTCCACTGCATCCCAGGCCACACCATTAATGCCAGACACCGCCGCCACATCCACCTGGGTAAGCATATGGTGCAGGCCGTGGCCAAATTCGTGGAACAGGGTGGTGACTTCGTAGTGGGTCAGCAGCGCAGGGGCATCCTTCGACGGACTGCTGAAGTTACACACAAGATAAGCCACGGGCAACTGGAGTCCGGCCGCGGTCTGGCGGCGTACCCGGGCGTCATCCATCCAGGCGCCGCCGCGTTTGTTTTCCCGCGCATAGGGGTCCAGGTAGAAGCCGGCGATCGGCTCACCGCCGCGCTTTAACCAGTAGAAGTGCACGTCCCCATGGTAGGTGGCGACAGAGGTATCCGGTTCCGCGGTTACCCCGAACAGCTTTTCCGCCACCGCGAACAGGCCCTGCAGGACCTTCGGGTAGGGGAAATACGGACGCAACTCTTCCTCGCTGACCGCATAGCGGGACTGCTTGAGTTTTTCCGCGGCCCAAGCGGTATCCCAGGGCTGCAGGCGATCGATGCCAAGCTCCGCCGCAGCAAACGCCTGCAGTTCGGCGAACTCTTTGGCCGCCGCCGGTCGCGCGCGCTTGGCCAGGTCCCACAGGAAGGTTTCCACTTCCTCCGGGTCTCTGGCCATCTTGCTTGCCAGCGAGCGTTCGGCGTAGTTTTTCATCCCCAGCAGGTGGGCCTGTTCGGCGCGCAGGGCGAGAATTTCCGCCATCACATTGGCATTGTCGAACTCACCGCCGTTCGGCCCCACATCGGATGCGCGGGTTATATACGCGGTGGACATCTTGCGGCGCAGCTCGCGATTGTCGGCATGGGTCATCACCGCGAAGAAACAGGGGCCATCCAGAGTCAGCAGCCAGCCCGTCTTGCCTTTCGACTCGGCGAGGGCCTTGGCGCTGGCGAGTGCGGTCTGGGGAATCCCGGCAAGCTCGGACTCGTCCTCGATTTGCAGAGTCCAGGCTTTGGTGGCATCGAGGACGTTGTTGGCAAAGGTGCTTTTCAGTTCTGCCAAGCGCTTGCTGATAGCGGCGAAACGCTCCCGTGCGGCACCCTCCAGGCTCACCCCGCCCAGGTGCATATCCCGCAACCCGTGACGCACCGCCTGCTGGCGTGCCTGGGGCCAGCTGGCAAATTCAGGCGCCTTGGCCAGGGCGCGATATACCGCGTAAAGCGCCGGATCCTGCCCCACTTCGGTCCAGTACTCGGTCACCTTTGCCAGGCAGGCTTCGTAGGGCGCACGCCAGTCGCCGCTTAGTACACTGTTGAGGTGCGAAACCGGGTTGAACGCCTTGCCCAGCCGGTCCTGCACCTCTTCAAGCGGCGCCAGGGTCCCCTCCCAAGTCGGATTATCTCCGGCATTTTCCAGGCTATTTCTCAGCTGTTCGCGACACTTGTAGATCAATTCGACAATCGCCGGCTCCGCAAACTGCGGCTGGATGCGGTCGAAGGGCGGTAGTAGGTGGGACTCTAACAGCGGGTTGGACCACAGCGTGTCGGACATGGGCATTCCTTGTCGGCAAGGCGGATACAAAAAACAAACGCAACCCCGAGACCGCGGACGCGACAGACGGGGTTAACATATGCGCTGTATTTTAGTGGATTGCCAATCCGGAGGTCAGCCTTGTCCACAAACGCCCCCGCCGAAACCCCAAATGCCAACCTGCGTGAACACCGCGGCCAAGCCCCCAAGCTCGGCGCCCGCGTGTTCATTGACCCGATGAGCACGGTCATTGGCGACGTAGAACTGGGTGACGACTGCTCCGTATGGCCGATGGCCGTGATCCGCGGCGACATGCACCGGGTGCGCATAGGCGCTCGCACCAGCGTGCAGGACGGTTCCGTGCTGCACATCACCCACGCCAGCGCATTCAATGAAGGCGGCTGGCCGCTCACCATCGGCGAGGATGTCACCATCGGCCACAAGGCCTGCCTGCACGGCTGTACCGTGGGTAATCGGGTGCTGATCGGCATCGGTTCGATCGTGCTCGACGGCGCGGTAATCGAGGACGAAGTGGTGCTTGCCGCCGGCGCGCTGGTGCCACCGGGCAAGCGCCTGGAAAGCGGTTATCTCTATGTAGGTTCCCCGGCGAAGCAGGCGCGCCCGCTGTCGGAAAAAGAGCGCAAGTTCTTTACCTACACTGCGGGAAATTACGTCAAGCTGAAGGACGAGTACCTGAACGACCAATCCTCCAGTCGCTGAGCTGCGCTGCAGTTACTGCACTTACTACCGGCGGAATCCGCAGGATTACCGTCGGATGACCGTGAGTTCGACAATCAGAAGTTATCGCCGGCTGCAAAATTACCAGCTGTATATGTACTAAACCTACCTAGCGGAACCGACCGTACGGAGTAGTACTGCAATCACAATAACTTCAGCAATTGGACGACTCGATGAGCGATTACCACCAACTGCGTATTAACGGCCAGCGCCTGGGGGACACCCTGATGGCCATGGCCGCCATCGGCGCCACCGACAAGGGTGGCTGCAACCGCCAGGCCCTGACGGATCTCGACAAACAGGGTCGCGACCTCTTCGTACAGTGGTGCGAAGACGCCGGCTGCAGCGTCACCGTCGACGCCATGGGCAACATCTTCGCCCGCCGCCCGGGCACCAACCCCGATTTACCCGCCGTGCTCACCGGCTCGCACCTTGACACCCAGCCCACCGGCGGCCGCTTCGACGGCGTCTACGGTGTGCTCGCGGGCCTGGAAGTGGTGCGCAGCCTGAACGACGCCGGCATCGAAACCGAAGCCCCGCTGGAAGTGGCGGTGTGGACCAACGAGGAAGGCGCGCGTTTCTCCCCCGCGATGATCGGCTCCGGCGTGTGGAGCGGCGAATTCGACCTCGACTACGCCTACGCCCGCAGTGACAAGGAGGGCAAAACCTTCGGCGACGAACTCGCGCGCATCGGCTACAAGGGCAAGGCCCCGGCTGTGGCGCGCCCGCTCAGCGCTGCGTTCGAAGTGCACATCGAACAGGGCCCGATCCTGGAAGCGGAACAGAAACAGATCGGCGTGCTCTCCGGCGTACAGGGCATGCACTGGTACGACCTCACCCTGATCGGCCAACCCTGCCACGCCGGCCCCAGCCCGATGGAAACCCGCCGCGATCCGTTCATGGGCCTGCACCGCATCCTGAGTGAGCTTTACCAGCTCGCCGCCGAACACGGCCCCTGGGCCCGCGCCACCTTCGGCGACATCCGCGTCGAACCGGGCAGCCGCAACACCGTGCCGGAAAAACTCGTACTCGCCGTCGACCTGCGCCACCCCGACCAGAAAACCCTCGACGCCATGGACCAGCGCTTCCGCGAAATCGCCGCCCGCGTCGCCGATGAAACCGGCCTCGAACACCAGATCCGCGACGAATGGCGCTCCCCCGCCGTCGCCTTCGATCCCAAATGCGTCGAAGCCGTGCGTAGCTCGGTCGCCGAGCTCGGCTACAGCAACAAGGAAATGGTCTCCGGCGCTGGCCACGACTCCGTGTACATCTCGCGCGTGGCCCCCACCAGCATGATCTTCGTGCCCTGTGAAAAAGGCCTGAGCCACAACGAGGCAGAGAATGCCAAGGCGGAGGACCTGGAAGCCGGCGCCAATGTGCTGCTGCACGCCATGCTGAAAATGGCAAACAAGAGCAACTGACGAAGCACAAAACTCAAATGCGAAGCGGCTGATGCCGGTACCCCTTCACGAGACCTTCCGCGAGAGGGACCTCGCGGAAGAGCCCCCAGGGATGGGTTCACGGCGTGTCTCGTGAAGGGGTGCCGGTAGCAGCCGCGCCAGCGGGCCTGAAACAGGGCCCGATAAAACAAGATTCGAGAGAGACGACATGACCGAATTCACTTACAAACACCGCAATGACAACGGCGATACTGCGCCACTCACTCGCTGGGGCATCGACTCCGAGTACGGCGTACTCACCGACCTGCTTGTCGGCCCCATCGACCACTACTCCTGGCAGATGGGCAACGCCGCCTCCCGCCGCTCCGTGCGCCTCGGCCGCGAATTCAATGCCGATGTCGCCAAACGCCAGCACCAGGAAATGCTCGACGCCTACAAACACGCCGGCGTCACCACCCACCTGCTGCCCGCCGACGCCAACCTCCCCTACCAGCTCTACGCCCGCGACAGCAGCGTCATGACACCCTGGGGCCCCATCGTCACCCAGATGTACTCCCCCTGGCGCCGCGGCGAATGGGTCGACGTGATCAAGACCTACCAAAAACTGGATATCCCGGTGTACGACATCATCACCGCCGGCAGCCTCGAAGGCGGCGACTTCATGGTGCTGGAACCGGGCGTCATCCTGTGCGGCTACAGCGGCGAACGCACCTCACCGCAGGGCTTCAACCAGATGAAAAGCTGGATCGAAAAAGAAGGCTGGGAAGTGAAGGGCTACCAGTTCGACCCCTACTTTCTGCACCTCGATGTGCTGGTGGCCGCGCTCGCGGACAAATTAGTAGCCGTGTGTGTGGACGCGGTGGAGCCGGAGCTGGTGCAGTGGTTCAAGGCCCGCAACTTCGAGATCATCGACATCTCCTACCCGCAGGTGATGGAGCTGGGCGTGAACGTGGTGGCGCTCGGCAACGACCGCGTGATGCTGCCGTCCGACAATACCGAGCTGAAGGAAAAGTGCCGTGCGCGCGGACTGGAAGTGATCGACCCGGATATTTCCATGATCACCGCCGGTGGCGGCGGCGTGCACTGCATGTGCCAGCCGCTCGCGCGCAAGCCGGCGTAAGCTGCACAGAAATAAAAAAGGGGCTGCCATTGGCAGCCCTTTTTTATCCGCGGAATCTACCGGTTATTTCCCCTGCGCCCGCAGCAGGCCGGAACCGGCGATGCCACCGGCCGCGCACGCCAGAATTATCACCAGCGGCGTAAGGGTTCCCAGTGCCAGCGCGCCGATCCCCAGGCCGCGCATCGGCAACAGGATCAGCAGCAGGATACCGGCGGGAATCAGCGACAGCAGGAAACCACGCGTCAGCCAGCTCTTCTGCCACGGCAGCATAAAAATCAGGCCGCAGATACCGCCCCACACCACCCGCTGATACACATAGGTACTGGAAAGATAGGGGGCGATATCCACGTGCAGGAAACGGCTGAAACCGTAGTGCCCCATCGCCCACAGCGCGAGCGCATACCCCAGCCCGGCGAAACAGCCGGCGGCAAAACAGAAGGACAGGTCTCTCAGAAATTCTCGCACTTGCTACCTCCACAAATGGTGTCCGCGAAAACGCTATTTTTTTATTCGGGAACGTTTGGCAGAGGAGTATGCCAGAAGCACAGGATCGAATCGCAAACCCGTGTTCACTTTTGCTGTCCGCTGTGGACCGGCGTAAGTGCAGAAAGAAAAAACGCACCGCCCGGGGTGGCAAGGAAAAGTCCGGGGCGATGCGTTCAGAAAGGGATAACGACTTAGGTTCAGGCGGGACGTTTGGTTTCGCCGTAGAGTTCTTCCAGCATGCTGTCGATGCGTGTGGCCAGCGCTTCCTGGGAATCATCCAGCAGGATCACATGGCCCATCTTGCGGCCGGGGCGCAGCTCCTTGCCGTAAGACCAGACACCTTCGTTCTGCAGCGCCGGCTTTTTGTCCACGCCCAGCATGTTGATCATGACCGCCGGGCGCGCCGCTGCGGTATCACCCAGTTCCATGCCGAGGATGGCGCGTACGTGATTGGCAAACTGGCTGGTCTTGGCTCCAGCTAAAGTCCAGTGACCGCTGTTGTGCACCCGCGGTGCCAGCTCGTTGATCAGCAGGCCGTCGTCGCTAACGAAACACTCCATCGCCAGTACGCCCACGTAGTCCCAGGCATTCATCAGGGTGGCGAGATAAGTTTCGGCGGTGTGCTGCAGCTCTTCACTCACGTGCGGCGCCGGTGCGGTGGAAACCAGCAGGGTGCCGTTGTAGTGGTCGTTTTCCGCCAGCGGGTAGGTCACGACTTTGCCGTCCGCGGTGCGCGCGCCGATCAGGGATACCTCGCGGGAAAAGTGGATGCCCTTCTCCACCACGTATTCCGACGCGGGCACGTCGTTGGCGATGGCGGCGAGGTCCGCATCGCTGTTCACGCGCCACTGGTTCTTGCCGTCGTAGCCGTGCTCACAGCTCTTGATGAACGACGGGTAGCCCAGCTGCTTCACCGCCGCGCAGATCTCGTCGTAGTTGTTTGCCGGCAGGAACGGCGCTACCGGCAGGCCGGCGGCGGTAATCGCGGTTTTCTCGCGCAGGCGGTGCTGGGTTTTCTCGAACGCATCCGGGCGCGGGTACACGGGGCAGAATTTTTCCAGCGCGCGCAGCAATTCGGCGGATACGCCTTCGCGTTCGGCGGTGATCACTTTGGGCTCGCCCATGGCGCGGTACAGAGATTCGATATCCGCGTCGTCGGTGATCTGCACGATGGTGCCGAGGCCTTCCACACAGGTGGTGTTCTCACCGCCCTCGGCGAGGAAACTGAACTCGATGCCCAGCGGGCGCGCTTCCTGGGCCATCATCTGCGCCAGCTGGCCGCAGCCGACAATGCCTACTCGTCTGACTGTCATTTCCACACCTCTACAAACTCTTCAAATCTCTGCCCGGTCACTATCGGGCTTATTCCACTTCGAACGGCACGCCGGCGCTCTGGTTTTCGCGCCACTGGATCAGGCGCTGCTGCAGTTCCGGGTCGGACAGGGACAGCATCTGCGCTGCCATCAGGCCCGCGTTGTAGGCACCGGAAGCACCTACTGCCTGGGTGGCCACGGCCACACCTTTCGGCATCTGCACGATGGACAGCAGGCTGTCCATGCCGGTCATGAATTTGCTCTCCACCGGCACGCCGATCACCGGCAGCGGGGTCATCGCCGCGATCATGCCCGGCAAGTGCGCGGAACCGCCGGCACCGGCAATGATCACCTTAGTGCCGCGCTCGTGAGCGGTAGTGGCGAACTCCACCATGCGCTGCGGGGTGCGATGCGCGGAAACTACCGCGGTGGCAAAGGGGACTCCCAGTTCGGTGAGGGGTTTGGTCGCCATTTGCATGGTCGGCCAGTCGGATTGGGACCCCATCACGATGGTGACTGTTTCGAAGGGAATCTGTTTCACTTGCGCTTAACTCCAATGGTTCACGAGCACCGTGGCGGGAATCGCCACCGACACCAAGGACGGGCCAAGGACAAAATGGGTCTCACCACAGCCACACCATTGATAGAGGGTGCCCGACCCGGCCCGAATTAAGGGGCGAGAGGATACCAAAAAACAGCCAGAAAGCACGCCACACGGCGCCCTCAGGAAGGGTTAGCGACAGCTTTTCGCTATGTCACACGCGATATCCGGCCAGTGCGGACGGATTTCAGCGACCGTAACCGCAAAGATAGTGTGGAGAAGCGGTCACGACACCTTTGCGTGACCGGCCGGTTATGACTTGGGTGGGATAGGAAGGGACAGGTTTTTCGGCGCCGTTGCCGTTCTGCCAATGCTGTAGGTCTTGCGCCGCTAGACCTGCGACTTGGCGCGCAACCGGGCCCGCAACATCGCCAGCACCGGTGCCACCTGCGGGCGCACCCCGCGCCACAGGTAAAACGCCTCCGCCGCCTGCCCCACCAGCATGCCCAGACCATCGGCGGTCTCGGCACCCAGCGCGCTCGCCCAGCGCATAAACGGGGTCGGCTCGGCCCCATACACCATGTCGTAGGCACAACAGCCCGCCCCCACCACCGTCGCGGCGATCTGCGGCCGCTCTCCGGAGAGTCCGGCGGCGCTGGCATTGATGATCAGGTCGAACCCCGCCGGAATATCTTCGAGACCACTGGCGCTCAGGCTGCCGTAGGCGGAAAAGTCCTGCGCCAGCTGCAGCGCTTTCGACGCGGTGCGGTTGGCGATATGCAGCCGAGCAGGCTGTTCGTGCAACAGCGGCAACAGGGTGCCGCGGGTGGCGCCACCGGCACCCAGCACCAACAGCTTCTTGCCCTTTATGCTCCAACCCAGATGGTTGCGGATATCCGATACCAGGCCCGGGCCATCGGTATTGTCCCCCAGCAGCGAGCCATCCTGCTGCAGTGCCAGTGTATTCACCGCCCCCGCGGTACGCGCGCGCTCGGTCAACTCATCGGCGTAATCAAATGCATCCAGCTTGAACGGCGCGGTGATGTTCAAGCCCTTTGCGCCCGCGGAAAAAAATTCATCCGCTGCCGCCTTGAAGCCATCCACCTCCGCGAACAGCTTGTCGTATTCCAGATCCTGATGTGTCTCCTGCGCGAACGCCGTGTGAATTTCCGGAGACATGGATTGTTTGATGGGATTGCCGATGACTGCGTATCTATCCATGACGATATTTCGCTGATTGATAAATTATCTTGGTTACTGCTGACGCAGCGCATTTTTCAGCTGCACGGTTTCATTCACACCGATCAAACCATCAATTTTCAGTTTGCCCGCGTACTCGCACACCATATAGCGGGTGATCGCACTGTATACCTGTTTCGGCTTTTCGCCACTGGTATCCAGTAGCACCCAGTTCAGGGTGGCGAGGCTGGTGTTTTCATTCAGCTCGATGACATCGGTTACCGCACCGACGATCTGGTTTACCCCGAGTTTTTTATACTGCTTCAACAGCTTTTTTACCCGGCCAATAAAATACTCGCGGCTGAGCTCTGATTTTTTGCCGTTGGAAAAATAGTAATGAATGGGGAAGCGATAGAAGTCCGCGATCTGTTCGGCATCGCGCGCTTCGAACAGGCGGCGGTATTCGAGGAACAGTTTGTTGATGTCTTCCAGACGAGCCTTGTGCATGGCGATTTCCTTTTAGACAAATACCATCGAAATTTCCGAGAAGGTGTCGATGCCGTGTTTGTCTTTGCGAGACCTTCCGCGAGAGGGACCTCGCGGAAGAGCCCCCATGGATGGGTTTACGGCGTGTCTCGCAAAGGCAAACACGGTAGCGGCACCGCTACCAGAGCAATTAAAAACCTTTAAACCCAGTCCTTGTGCGGCAAGAAATCGGTATAGAGTTTTTCTTCCGGGGAGCCCGCTTCCGGGTGCCAGTCGTAGCGCCAGCGCACTTCCGGCGGCAGCGACATCAGAATGGATTCGGTGCGACCGCCGCTCTGTAATCCGAACAACGTACCGCGGTCGAACACCAGATTGAATTCCACGTAGCGGCCGCGGCGATACAGCTGGAAATCCCGCTCCCGTTCACCGTATGGCGTGTCCTTGCGCTTATTCAGAATTGGCAGATACGCATCCACATAACTGTCGCCCACCGCCTGCATCAGGCCAAACGCGTTTTCGAACCCACCCTCGTGGAAATCATCAAAGAACAGGCCGCCGACACCGCGCGCTTCACCCCGGTGCTTCAGATAAAAATATTCATCGCACCATTTCTTGAAGCGCGGATAAATATCCGCACCGAACGGGGCGCAGGCATCTTTCGCGGTCTGGTGCCAGTGCACTACATCTTCCTCGAAGCCGTAGTAAGGCGTCAGATCGTAACCACCACCAAACCACCATACCGGCTCGGCGCCCTCTTTCTGCGCCACAAACAGACGCACATTGGCATGGCTGGTCGGTGCATAGGGGTTGCGCGGGTGAATCACCAGGCTCACGCCCATCGCCTCGAACGAGCGGCCGGCCAGCTCCGGGCGCGCCGCGGTGGCGGACGGCGGCAGCTTGTCGCCGTAGACGTGGGAAAAGTTCACCCCGCCCTTTTCAATCACCTTGCCGTTTTCCAGCACCCGGGTGCGGCCACCGCCGCCGCCCTCGCGCGCCCACGCGTCCTCAAAAAATTCGTTGCCGTCCACCGCCACCAGTGCCGCACAAATGCGGTCCTGAAGATTCAGCAGATAGTCTTTGACGGCCTGGATGTCGACATTATTCATGCAAAGCTCGCGAATTGGGTTCGGCGGTATTCTTGTGGGTCGGAGAGAGACTGGCGCGCGTACTCAGCCGGCGCGCACAATCCGTCCGCTGGAGGCATCGCGGATCTCGCTCGGCGCCGAGCGGCCACCGGTATTGCCGCCACCGACAAAATCCAGCTCATCGCCAAAGTAGCGCAGCACCTGATATTTATGCCGCGCCGGCTGGCAACCAGTGGGATTGGCGGAGGTGGATACGATAGCACCGCCGAAGGCCCGCGATAATGCCGCGGTAAACGGATGACTGGTGTGACGCAGGGCCACACTGTGATGGACGCCGGTAACCCAGGTCGGTACCTGGTCGAAATGGGGCACCAGCCAGGTGACCGGTCCCGGCCAGGTGGCATCGATGCGCGCACGCTGGTCGCCGGAGAGGTTGTGCAGCAGGTCAGAGAAATGTTTCACGTCGCCGGACACCAGAATCAGCCCCTTTTCCAGCGGGCGGTTCTTGAGCCTGAGCAGGCGGGCAACGGCATCCGGATTAGCGGGATCGCACGCGAGTCCCCACACGGATTCGGTGGGATGGGCGATCACGCCCCCCGCGGCCAGTGCGCGCACGGCGGTCGCCATGGTCAGGCCGAAACTGTGCAGCATGGGGCGCTGGTTTATTGGGGAATGGTTTTCTGACAAGGGTCGGGACTCTTTCGGGTCTTGCGCTGCTGCAAAGGTTGCGACACCGCGGCTCACAGGGGAGCGCCGCAATTTATCGGATAGTACCAGCCTAGACAAGGCTGGCCGGGGAAGCGTGCCGGTTCGCGCCACCACGCGTGCGGTTCACAGCCTGCCAGCCACTCGGTGCTATCCACCGCATTCCCGCGCGCGTCTGCTGACCCGACTTTCCAGCTGTGGGATACTGCGGCAAGTTTTTGTGGCAACAGATTTACCCCATGTCAGTACCCTTCCTGCACACCAGCCGAATACTCCTGAAACAACAGGGTTTGGGTGGACCGCTGCTGCTATTTGCCGCGGTGTTGTGCTGCTGGCTGCTGGCGCCGGTGCTGTCGCCGCTACTGGAATACGACCGCGCCGCGATTGGCGGCGGAGAGATCTGGCGGCTGCTGAGCGGTCACCTGCCACACACCAACCTGCAGCATTTGCTTTTGAACAGCGCGGGCCTGTTGCTGTTGTGGATTCTGCACGGTCCCCACTACCGCATGGGCAACTTTGTCTCCAGTACCGCGGTGGTGGCGCTGGGCACCGGCCTGGGTCTGCTGCTGTTCTCACCGCAGACCGATGTGTACCTCGGACTCTCCGGGGTGCTGCACGGATTGATCATCTGGGGAGGCTGCCTGGATATCCGCGCGCGCTGGCTCACCGGTTACCCGCTGGTGGCGGGAACCTGGATCAAGGTGGGGCTGGAGCAGTACTACGGTGCCAGTGATGCCACCGCGCAGTTGATCGATGCGGCGGTGGCGGTGGACGGCCACCTGTGGGGCTCGGTGAGCGGAACAGTGCTGGGCCTGGTGGCGCTGGTGCGGCCAGCTAGCCCGGCAAAGGGCACGAGCGACAAAGCCGCTCAGCCCTCACCATCTCAACCTTCGTAACTGACCCGGTAAATGGCGCCGGCGTAGTCGTCAGATACCAGCAGCGCGCCGTCGGGCATTACCAGCACATCCACCGGTCGCCCCCAGTTTTCCTCTTCCTGCAGCCAGCCGTCGATAAACGGCTGGTAGGTGGTAGCCTCCCCCCTGTCATTCAGGGTGACCATGCTTACCCGATAGCCGATCTTCTTGCTGCGATTCCAGGAACCGTGTTCGGCGATAAACACCTGGTTTTTAAACGCCGACGGGAATTGGCTGCCGGTGTAGAACTTCACACCCAGCGGCGCCACGTGCGGTCCCAGCTGCTGTACCGGCGGTACGTAGGCGCTGCACTGCTTGCCCTCGCCGAATTCAGGATCAATGACATCGCCCGCATGGCAGAAGGGGTAGCCAAAGTGCTTGCCCGCGACCGGCGCGGTGTTGAGTTCGCACGGTGGCGTCTCGTCCCCCAGCAGGTCGCGGCCGTTGTCGGTAAACCACAGGTTTTTGGTCTGCGGATGCCAGGTAAAGCCGACGGTATTGCGCACCCCTTCCGCCCAGGTCTCGGTCGCAACTACCTTGTCGCCCTCGATTTTCAGGCGCTGGATATTCGCGTAGTCGGGTTCATCGCAGATATTGCACGGCGCGCCGACGGGCACGTAGAGCCAGCCGTCGGGGCCGAACGCGATGTACTTCCAGCCGTGGTGTTTGTCGGGAAACTGCTCGGTAATGGTGACCGGCTGCGGCGGGTTGTCGAGCCGCGACTCGATATCGTCGAAACGCAGGATGCTGGTGACGGCGCTCACATAGAGAGCGCCATCCTTGAACGCGACGCCGGTAGGCAGTTTGAGGCCCTCGGCAATGACCTTCACTTCGTCCGCCTTCTGGTCGCCGTCCTTGTCCAGCACCGCGTAGACCTTGCCCTCGCGCATGGATCCCACGAACAGGGTGCCCTTGTCTCCGCGCACCATGTGGCGCGCATTGGGCACATCCCTGCTGTAGACCTCGATCTTGAAGCCGTCCGGCAGGCGCAGTTTGTCGAGGTGGATCTCGCGGGGTTCGGCGCGTGCGCCGGTGGCGAGGGCCAGCGCCAGCACGCTGGCGATGGCGGCGACCGGGCGCCGTGGAGACGCGAGGTGTTTGAACAGCCCCATGGATGGACACTCCCTGAAAATGACAGGTGTGACCCTAGCGGCTTTTTTGTCTTGCGGCCAGTGGCCAGGTCATCCGGCCAGTGCGCTCAATTTAGAAAAAAGACGCGCGCCGCGACCGCTGAGCTGGTAGCCGCCGGGCAGCTGTTCCACCAGTCCCTCCAGCTCCAGCTGTAGCAGGCTCGCCATCAGGTCACCGGCTTCAGCGCCGGTATCCCGCGCCAGCTGTTCGATACTGCGGAGATCACCGCCCAGCGCTTGCACGAGCTGCCGCTGATCCGCGCTGAGGTCGGGAGCCTCGCTCACGGTCTCCTCAAACAGCCCCGGCTGGCTCGCCATGCCGGACAGCAATCCGCCCAACTGCTCAACAATGTCGGCGCTGGTCTCAACCAGGTGCGCCCCGTGCTTGATCATGTGGTGACAGCCCCGCGCCATTGGATTGTGAATGGAGCCGGGGATCGCAAACACCTCTCGATTCTGCTCCAGTGTCAGGCGCGCGGTAATCAGCGAACCGGAACGCACCGCGGCCTCAACCAGCAGTGTGCCGAGGCTGAGGCCGGAAATTACGCGGTTGCGCCGCGGGAAGTTGGCCGCTTCCGGTGCGGTGCCCAGCGGCATCTCACTGACGATGGCGCCGTCGGCGGCGAGTATCTGCTCGGTGAGTACGGCGTTGCGCACGGGGTACACCCGGTCGACGCCGGTGCCCAGTACCGCGATGGTTTTGCCCCCACCTTTCAACGCGCCGCTGTGGGCTGCGGCATCCACACCCAGCGCCAGGCCGGAGGTGATGGCGAAACCGGCGGAGGCGAGGTCGGCGGAAAAATCCCGCGCGTTGTCGAGGCCAGCGCGGGTGGCGCGGCGCGCGCCAACGACCGCCACCTGTGGCAGTGACAATGTGTGGGGATTTCCGCTCACGTACAGCAGCGGTGGCGGGCGGTGGATTTCTTTTAGTAGTTTGGGGTAGTTATCGTCGTCCCGATGCAGCAGGTAGACACAATGTTCGGCGCAGCGTTCGCGCTCTGCCAGTGCCCACTTACCCAGTTCACTGTCCAGCTCGCGGCGCTGGAATTCCAGTAATTGCGCACGGGCCCGTTCGGGCAGCTTGCGGGTCAGATTTTGTGGAGACTGTTGCAGGACGGCGGCAGCGGAGCCGAAGCGCTCCACCAGTTGCCAGTAGAGGCCGGGGCCAATGCCCTCGAGCCGAAGCAGGGATAAAGTAGCGGTCAACGCATCCATGCGCGGGTACCTCTAAAAATGATCTTTTTGCACGCGCGCAATGCGGCGTGCGGTGCCCCCGGTCAGAGGTACAAAACCTGACCGAGGGAGGCACCTTTATTATTCTGCTCAGGGATTTCTAACGAGATCCATCACCGCCAGCGGCTTGTCAGCTTCCAGCACCAGGCCGAGGCTCATTTTCTCAAAGCTGCGGAACACCATCAGCACGCCGGCGCGCTCGTCCGGCAGTTTGACGTTCTGGCGCGCAATCTGGTCGCGCACGGTGGCACCGCGCTTGTAGATGGCGAGTACATGGCCGGGCTCGAGGCCTTCGCGCAGGCCGCGGTTGATGGCGACCACGTCGTACTTGGCAACCTGGGTCACACCCTCTTCCACGCCGAGAATCACACCTTCTACCGGCACCGCGGGCGCACCCGGCTGGAACAGCGCGGCAATGGCGCGCTCTTCGACCGGCAGCAGGCGATCCTGCAGGCGGATGTCGCGGCTGGTGCGGGTGACGTCCATGGTGGCGACGGCAAACTCGGTGTTGGCGTTGTCCACGTCCAGCTGGCGCAGATCCACGGAACCCACGTCCAGCGCCTGCTGGCCCAGCTCCTCTCCGGTGTAGGGATCGGCGTAGATCGGGCCGGGACGGTAGATGCCATAGGAGGGCAGCGGCTCGCGGAAGTCGCCGCGGGCGTAGATCTTCTCGCCGGCCCCCATCAGGATACGCTGGTCCTGACCGGAGATGACGTAGGGCACGCCGTTAAAGGCACCCGGACCGACAATGCGGGAGCGGGACAGGAAGGCGTTAATGGCGTCCAGCGGGATGGCCGGGATGGCAGTTTCGATCGGCTCGCGGCGCACAGTCGGGCCGAGGCGGTTGTCGCTGGCCGGGCTCAGCTTGTAGGCAGTGGGCGCGCGCTCGAGTTCGAGGCGCGGCTGGCCATCGATATACACGAGGTTGAGGCGGTCGCCGGGATAAATAAGGTGGGGGTTCTCAACCTGGGGGTTTACCTGCCAGATTTCCGGCCAGTACCAGGGCTGGGACAGGAAACGTCCGGAGATATCCCACAGGGTATCGCCCTTCTGCACCACGTAGGTGTCCGGGTGGTCGGGCTTCAGGCGCACGTCTTGCGCCTGCAGGCCAAATGCAACCAGCAGGGTTGCAGCGGCGGCCAGAATTATTTTTTTCATGGAAGCATTCCTATGCTTTTGTGTCGCTAACGCTATCGGCCTTATCGTTTGCTGTGGGGCTATATCGCTATCGCTGAGTGTTTATATCGCTATAATCTCTCAGCGCTGGACCGGTAGCGGCAGTTGCCGCCTGCGAAAGGGGTATATATGACGCCAGCCGGCTTTGTGGCCAGAATGCGGTAACGGCCCCTATTAGCAAAATAGTTCAGCAAATTTCAAGCGCGATCATTATGTTATCAGCGCAAGTTCCACTAAGACTAGAAGTTTGTCACAGGTGTTATGGCCAAACTGGAAATCCTCGAATTCCCCGATCCCCGTCTGCGCAAGGTAGCAGAACCCGTCACCGAAGTGACGGATGCGCACCGCACGCTGATTGAGGATATGTTCGAAACCATGTACGACGCGCCCGGTGTCGGGTTGGCGGCGACGCAGATCAATGTGCACGAGCGCATTGTGGTGATCGATGTGTCGGAGGATCAGAGTGAGCCGCTGGTGCTGATCAATCCGGAGGTCGAGGTGCTCGACCCGGAGATCCACAAGTACGATGAGGGCTGCCTGTCTGTGCCGGGTTTCTACGAAACGGTGCAGCGCCCGCGCAAGATCCGCCTGAAAGCGCTGGATCGCAACGGCGAGGCCTATGCTTTGGAGGCTGAGGGGCTGCTGGCGGTGTGTATCCAGCACGAGATCGACCACCTCGACGGCAAGCTGTTTGTAGATTACATCTCTCCTCTGAAGCGCAATCGCATTCGCTCCAAATTGGAGAAGGCTCACCGTCAGCGAGCTTGAGTGTTTAAGACGGCCCGGTGGCGTCGGGGCACCGGGTTTGGGTTTTCAGGACCACTGTGAACCCATCCCTGGGCGTTTCGGCGCAAACATCCTGTTTGCGACGATCCTGAAAACCCAATCCCGGCACCCCGACTTCGCATCTTGTTTCTGGACTTCGTTTTCGTGTCCGCCCCTTCTTATCTGAAAGAATTTTCATGAGCCTGAATATCATCTTTGCTGGCACCCCCGACTTTGCCGCGGTACATCTGCAGACCCTGCTCGACAGCGAGCACAATGTCATCGCCGTTTACAGCCAGCCGGACCGCCCCGCTGGGCGCGGCAAGAAGCTGCTGGCGAGCCCGGTGAAGCAGTTGGCGCGAGAGCACAATATTCCGGTGTACCAGCCGCTGACCCTGCGCAATGAAGAGGCTCAGCAGGAGCTGGCGGCACTGAACGCGGATGTGATGGTGGTCGTGGCCTATGGCCTGATCCTGCCGCAGGTGGCGCTGGACACCCCGCGTCTCGGTTGCGTGAATGTGCACGCCTCGCTGCTTCCGCGCTGGCGCGGTGCGGCACCGATCCAGCGCGCGGTGGAGGCCGGAGATGCGGAAAGTGGTGTGGCGATCATGCAGATGGAGGCGGGGCTGGATACCGGACCGGTGCTGGTGGAGGTGCGCACGCCAATTTCGCCGCGGGAAACCGGCGGCAGCCTGCACGACAAGCTCGCGGGGCTCGGTGGACCGGCGCTGCTGACGGCGCTCGCGCAGTTGGAACAAGGCACGGCGCAACCGCAGGTGCAGGACGACCAGCTCGCCAACTACGCCGGCAAAATCACCAAAGAGGAAGCGCGTATCGACTGGACGCGCCCCGCTTCTGAACTCGCACGCCTGATTCGCGCCTTCAATCCGTTCCCGGTGTGCTGGACCGAATTTACCGACGCCAAAGGTGAGTCCCAGCGCCTGCGTATCTACAGCGCCCACCTCGAGCAGGGCTGCCACAACGACCTGCCCGGCACCATTCTCTCTGCCGATGACGAAGGCGTCCTGGTGGCCTGTGGTCGCGAGGCTCTGCGTCTCACTCAACTACAATTGCCCGGCAAGAAGACGTTGCCGGTGGCGGAAATATTGAAGGGTTACCGCGAACTCTTCGCCAAGGGCACCACACTGGGCACTGGCCATGAATGACCCGAGAGCGCTGGCGGCACGTGTTATCAGCCGCCTGTATCAGGACCGCGGCTCGCTGCAGCGACTGCTGCCGTGGGCCGAAAAACAGGTCGACGAGAAAGACCGCGCGCTGCTGCGGGAACTCTGTTATGGCACCGCCCGCTTCGCCCCGCGCCTGGAATTGCTGCTCGGCAAGCTGCTGCGCAAGCCGGTAAAAGATGAAGAGCTGGAAGCGCTCATCCTGGTTGGCCTGTACCAGCTGGAATACACCCGCATCCCGGATCACGCCGCCATCAGCGCCACCGTCGAAGCGGCGCGCGCGCTCAAGCTGGGCCACGCCACCGGTGTGGTCAACGGTGTGCTGCGCAATGCGCTGCGGGACAAGGAAGCACTTACCCGCAAGCTCTCCGGCAACCCCCAGTTCAGCTCCGCCCACCCCGAGTGGCTGCAGCAGGCAATCAAGAATGCCTGGGGCAGTGAAGCCAAGACCATCTTTACCGCCAATAACAGCAACCCGCCCATGACCCTGCGGGTGAACCTGGCGAAAACCAGCCGCAACGATTACCTAAAACAACTGAGCGACGCGGCCATCCCCGCCCAGCCCTGCACAATCTCCGCAGCCGGCCTGGTGCTGGAAAACCCCGTCGCCGTCACCCGCCTGCCCGGCTTTGACGACGGCCTAGTCAGCGTCCAGGACGAATCCGCGCAACTCGCCGCCCAGTTGCTGGAACCGCAGCCCGGCGAGAAAATCCTCGACGCCTGCGCCGCGCCCGGCGGCAAAACCTGCCATCTGCTGGAACTGCAGCCCGACCTAGACCTCACCGCCCTCGACGTCGAAGAAGAGCGCCTCGATCGCGTCATCGAAAACCTCGAGCGCCTCGGCATGAGCGCGCAGCTCATCTGCGCGGATGCCGCCGAATCCGAGCACTGGTGGGACGGCGAACAGTACGACCGCATTCTGCTGGACGCCCCCTGCTCCGCCACCGGCGTCATCCGCCGCAACCCGGATATCAAGCTGCTGCGCCGGCCGGAAGACATTACCGAACTCGCCGAACTCCAGGGCCGCATCCTGCGCGCAATGTGGCGCATATTGAAACCCGGCGGCACCCTGCTCTACGCCACTTGCTCCATACTCCCTGAGGAAAACAGCGCACAGGTGGCGCGCTTCATTGCGGAGACACCGGATGCGAGGGACAATACGCCGCAATTGCTGAACGAACAGCCCTGGGGGCTGCCCCAGGAAGCGGGAATGCAGCTGCTGCCAGGCATCCATGCCGGCGATGGTTTCTATTACGCCAAGCTGGAAAAGTTGCTTCCTGAGAACTGATGACGGCGGATGCCGTCGCTTACGAAGTAAAAGAGTAAGAATTGAAGCCGGAGTGGCGGGTGTAGGTTTTCAGGAGCGTCGGCAACAGGGATGTTGCCGACGCAGCGTACAGGGATGTATTTACAGCGGTCCTGAAAACCTACAGCCGGTGCTCCGGCGCCTCCGCACCAGCAAAAGAGCTTCAGCGGGCAAGGCGCAAAAGCCGAAACACCAATTATGAAAATCATCATTCTCGGCGCCGGTCAGGTCGGCGGTTCTCTGGCGGAAAGCCTGGCCTCGGAACGCAACGACATTGTTCTGGTAGACAGTAACGAGAAAACCCTGCGCGAGCTGCGCGACAAGCTCGACATCGGCATCGTTGTGGGTCACGCCTCCCACCCGGACGTATTGCAGGAAGCCGGCATCGAAGACGCCGACATATTGGTAGCCGTCACCAACAACGACGAAACCAACATGGCTGCCTGCCAGATCGCCCACACCCTGTATCGCGTCACCACCAAAATCGCCCGCGTGCGCGCCGCCGCCTATCTGCAATATCCGGAACTCTTCTCCACCGAAGCCTTCCCGATCGACGTGCTCATCAGCCCCGAACAGATCGTCTCCGAGTACATCGCGCGCCTTATCGAACACCCGGGCGCCCTGCAGGTACTCGACTTTGCCGACGGCCGCGTACAGCTCGTTGCCGTGCGCGCCGTGCAGGGCGGGCCGCTGGTCGGCCATCAGTTGCGCTACCTGCGCGAACACATGCCCAAGGTCGACACCCGGGTCGCCGCCGTGTACCGCCGCAACAGCCCAATCATCCCCCAGGGCTCGACCGTCATCGAAGCCGGTGATGAAGTCTTCTTTATTGCAGCGCGCCAGGACATCCGCGCCGTAATGAGCGAACTGCGCCGACTCGAACACGGCTACAAGCGCATCACCATCGCCGGTGGCGGCAACATCGGCCTGCGCCTCGCGCACAAGCTGGAAAACCGCTACTCGGTGAAAGTGATCGAGCAGGATCACGATCGCTGCCTGTTCCTGTCCGAGGAACTGAGTAATACCATCGTGCTGCACGGCAGTGCGTCCGACCAGGACCTGCTGCTGGAAGAAAACATCGAGGATACCGATGTGTTCCTCGCGCTCACCAACGACGACGAAGCCAACATCATGTCGTCGCTGCTGGCCAAGCGTCTCGGCACCCGCAAGGTGATGGCGCTGATCAACAACCGCGCCTATGTGGATCTGGTGCAGGGGGGCGAAATCGACATCGCCATTTCACCACAACAGAACACCATCGGCAGCCTGCTCACGCATGTGCGCCGCGGGGACATGGTCAACGTGCACTCGCTGCGCCGCGGCGCTGCCGAGGCCATCGAAGTCATCGCCCACGGCGACAGCCGCACCTCCAAGGTGGTGGGCAGGAAAATCGAGGATATCGACCTGCCGGAGGGAGCCAGCATCGGCGCGATTGTTCGCGAGAAGGACGGCGAGAGCCAGGTGCTGATCGCCCACGACAATATCGTCGTCGAGACCGACGATCACGTGATCGTGTTTCTTGTCGACCGCCGTCACACCCGACACGTGGAGCAGTTGTTCCAGGTCGGGTTCGGCTTTTTCTGACGGTGATCAGTTAAATGCGTCTGGCAGTCATAGCGCGGGTCTTCGGTATTTTGCTGACGGTGTTCAGCCTTACCCTGCTGCCCCCAATTGGCGTGTCCCTGTGGTACGACGACGGTTCCCATACGGCTTTCAGTATCGCCTTCGGTATCACCCTGCTCACCGGCCTGATCATGTGGCTGCCGGTGCACGACCTGAAACAGGACCTGCGTACTCGCGACGGCTTCGTGGTGACCTCACTGTTCTGGCTGATTCTCGGCAGTTTCGGTGCGCTGCCGCTGATCATCAGCCCGCAACCTGACCTGAGTATCGTGGACTCGATTTTTGAATCGATTTCCGGTCTCACCACCACCGGCGCCACCACCATTGTCGGTCTCGACACACTGCCGCCGGCGATCCTGTATTACCGCCAGCAGCTGCAGTGGTTCGGTGGTATCGGGGTAATTGTGATTGCGCTGGCGATCCTGCCGATGCTCGGTATCGGGGGTATGCAGCTGTACAAGGCGGAAATTCCCGGGCCGGTAAAAGACACCAAGCTGACACCGCGTATTGCAGAGACCGCGCGTGCATTGTTCGTGATTTATATTGCGCTCACGGTGCTGTGTGCGATCGGCTACTGGTGGGCGGGAATGAGTGTGTTTGATGCCATCTGCCACTCGTTTGCCACCGTCGCTAACGGCGGCTTCTCCACCCACGATGCGAGCATGGGTTTCTATGCCCACAACAATGCCATCATGGCCATTGCCATCATTTTCATGCTCACCGCGGCGATCAACTTCGGCCTGCACTTTTTCGCTTTCAGCAACAGGACCGTCAAACACTACTGGAAGGATTCGGAGTTCCGTTTTTATATCCTGATTACGCTCGCTGCCTGTGCGATTATCGTCGGCTACCTGTATGTATCCGGCACCTTTGATATGCGCGGCAGTATCCTGCACGGGGTATTCCAGGTGGTTTCCATTGGCACCACCGCCGGTTTCGGTTCCGAGAGTTTTGCCACCTGGCCCGCATTCCTCCCGTATATCCTGCTGATGGTGGGTATTATGGGCGCCTGCGCCGGTTCCACCTCCGGCGGTATCAAGGCGGTGCGCGTGATGCTGATCATGAAGTCCGGCCTGCGTGAACTGGACCGCCTGGTGCACCCGAGTGCCGTGGTGCCGATCAAGGTAAATCGCAAAATCGTACCGCCGCGGGTTACCGATGCGGTGTGGGGATTTTTTGCAATTTATATCCTGTCGTTTTTCGTGCTCACCATCGTGGTAATGGCAACCGGGGAGGATTTTGTTACCTCTTTTTCCACGGTGGCTTCCTGCCTGAGTAATATCGGCCCGGCACTGGGCGATGCGGCGGCTCACTATGGCGAGGTAAACGAGGTGGCGAAAGTTTTCCTGATTCTGGCAATGCTTGCCGGGCGCCTGGAAATTTTCACTTTATTGGTGCTGCTGACCCCGGCCTTCTGGCGTCACTGACCGTTTCGCGCAAAATTTTTACTCGAGCGTATCGTGGCGCGCGCGGATGATCTGCCAGTAACGCGGCACAAAGCGGTACAGCACCAGGATTTCCAGCAGGGTGCCGAGTAATGTCAGCGCATCGATGGTGTGGTCAAAAATATTTTCCGCACCCGATCCCTCATAAAACAGCTCAATGGCCAGCAGATCGGCAAACCCCATTCCCAGTACCGCATAAACCACCAGTGCCGCCAGTTTTGAAATCCAGTCCGGCGCGATATTGAACGGCTTTTTCAGCCACCCCATCAGCACCGGCAACACGCTCAGCTGTATCGCGTAGCGCACCACCACCAGTGATGTATACAAGGGGCCAATGGCATCGAAATACCACAGCAGGGGAATCAGGCAGAGTACGAAAATTCGGTCCACGATGGGATCGAGAAAGGAGCCGAAGCGCGTGACCCAGCCATAGCGTCGCGCCAGCTTGCCATCGAGCAAGTCTGTCAGCGCTGCCACGCAGTAAGTTGCCAGGGCCCACTGATATTCGTTTTTGAGGGTCAACCAGATGATCACGGGAATCAGCGCGAGCCGCGAATAGCACAACAGGTTGGGCAAATGACGCCAACGCGACGGCGACGGGTCTCTGCCGACGCCACCGGGGGCGCCCTTGCTTCTGGTCATCTGGGAGGCCGGGGATCTCTCGGTTTACCGCACTCCTACTACGATAGACCATCCACATCGGGATGCGATTGCCGCCACCCGATTCAGATTGCCGCGGTTTACTGGCGGTAGAGTCCGCTTTTCCCTTCGGGTACCCGGCGGAAGCGCTTGTACTCCCACTGGTATTGCTCCGGCGCCTCTGCGATACAGGATTCGACGCCGCGGTTGAGTGCCGCCAGGGAGACCTTCACTTCCTCACTGAAAATCGCCTGCTCTGCCGGCAGCAACACCAGCTCGAACCCGTCTTCGAGCCGTTTGGCAAAACCGAACACCACCTTGCAGCCGGTGCGCTGGATCAGGTTGTAGGCCAGGGTCATGGTCAGGGTGGGATGACCGAAGAAAGGCGCGAAGTCGCCACCGGAGAGCTCCGGTTCCTGGTCCGGCAGTACACCGACGATACCGCCGTCTTTCAGTGCTTTGAGCAATGCGCGCACCCCGCGCACGTTGGTGGGCACCAGATGGGCGCCGGTTTTCTCGCGGCCCTCGCGGATCAGCGGATCCAGCGCGGCGATCTTGGGCGGCGCATACAGGCTGGTGGTGGGACCGACGGTAGCCAGAAACTGGCCGAAAATTTCCCAGTTGCCGATATGCGGTGCCAGTACCAGCACCCCGCGGCCCTCTTCGACGCCGCTGGTCAGCAGCTGCTGGTTGCGCACCCGCACGATGACATCTTCTGCCCGGCTCCAGGGCTGGCGCCACAGGCTGGCGACCTCGAAGCCGGTAATGGCGGTGTTGATCACACTGTCGCGGGCGAGCTTTTCCCGTTCCGCCGCATCCATTTCCGGGTAGCAGCGCTGCAGATTGATGCGACTGATGCGCAGGTTGTCGCCGCGGCTCCACACCGCCACGCGTCCCACGGTACCGCCGAGACGGCGCGACCAGCGCAGCGGCAGCCTGCCCACCAGTTTCAATGCGCCCGCTGCCAATTGCCCTTTGATATCCAAAATCGGTACTTCCTTCTCAAATCCATCGTCGCCTGTCGGTCTGCCGTCACTGCGACTTTTCAGCATATGCCGGTTTTGTCACGCCCGCTGTTTAGTGCGCAACCAGCTACCGCTATACTTGCGCCCCTTGTCTTTTCACCCAGCTGAAACCGGAGAATGTGGTGTCCGAGCAACAAACCAGCGGTTCTGCCCCGGCGCAGGATCTGAGCACCTTTCAGGGACTGATTTTTACCCTGCAGGAATACTGGGCGCGCCAAGGGTGCGTCATTCTACAGCCTCTGGATATGGAAGTGGGCGCCGGCACCTTCCACCCCGCCACCTTCCTGCGCGCCATCGGCCCGGAAACCTGGAACGCCGCCTACGTGCAGCCCTGCCGCCGCCCCACCGACGGCCGCTACGGTGAAAACCCCAACCGCCTGCAGCACTACTACCAGTACCAGGTGGTGATGAAGCCGTCGCCCGCGAACATTCAGGACCTGTACCTGGACAGCCTGCGCGCCCTGGGCATCGACCCGGCGGTGCACGACATCCGCTTTGTGGAAGACAACTGGGAGTCACCCACCCTCGGCGCCTGGGGCCTAGGCTGGGAAGTGTGGCTGAACGGCATGGAAGTGACCCAGTTCACCTACTTCCAGCAGGTGGGCGGCCTCGAGTGCTACCCGGTCACCGGTGAGATCACCTACGGTATCGAGCGTATCGCCATGTACCTGCAGGGAGTGGAATCCATCTACGACCTGGTGTGGACCCGCCGCGCAGACGGCAGCGCCGTCACTTACGGCGATGTGTTTCACCAGAACGAAGTGGAAATGTCCCACTACAACTTCGAGCAGGCGGACGTGGAGTACCTGTTCCATACCTTCGATCACTGCGAGCGCGAGAGCCAGCGCCTGATCGAGCTGGGCCTGCCGCTGCCGGCCTACGAGCAGGTGATGAAAGCGTCGCACGCGTTCAACCTGCTGGACGCGCGCCACGCGATTTCTGTGACCGAGCGCCAGCGCTTCATCCTGCGCGTGCGCACGCTCGCCCGCGCCGTGGCCCAGGCCTATTTTGATGCGCGCCACGCGCTCGGCTTCCCGCTGGCCACCGAACAGGCCCGCAACGATGTTCTCGCCCAACTTGAAGCGCAGAAGGAGAAGAAGTAATGGCTCAGGATTTTCTGGTTGAGCTGGGCACCGAAGAGCTGCCCCCGAAAGCGCTTTCTACCCTCATGCAAGCCTTCGCCGACGGCATCGAGCAGGGGCTGAAAGATGCCGAGCTTTCCTACGGCTCGGTCAAAGCCTTTGCCAGCCCGCGCCGCCTCGCGGTCGCGGTGAGCGACCTCGCCGAACAACAGCAGGACAAGCAGATCGAGAAACACGGCCCCGCCGTGGCCGCCGCATTCGATAAAGACGGCAAGCCGTCCAAGGCCGCCGAGGGTTTTGCCCGCGGTAACGGCGTCACCGTGGACCAGCTGGCGCGGGTGCAGACCGACAAGGGCGAGCGTCTGGCGTTTATCAGCGAACAGAAAGGTGAAACCACCGAGAAACTGCTTGGCGACATCGTCAGCAAATCCCTGGCGCAGCTGCCGATTCCGAAACGCATGCGTTGGGGCGCGCGCAAGGAAGAGTTCGTGCGTCCGGCGCACTGGCTGGTGATGTTGTTCGGTAACCAGGTGGTCGACGCAGAAGTGCTGGGACTCAAGGCCGGCAACACCACCCGCGGCCACCGTTTCCACTGCAACCGCGAACTGGCGGTGGCCTCTGCCAATGACTATGTGCAGCAGCTGCGCGAGCCGGGTTTTGTAGTGGTGGACTTTGCCGAGCGCCGCGAGATGATTCGCGAGCAGGTAGAGGCGGAAGCCAACAACGTGAACGGCGAGGCGGTGATCGACGACGCCCTGCTGGATGAAGTGACCGCACTGGTGGAGTGGCCGGTAGCCCTCACCGGTCGCTTTGAAAAACGCTTCCTCGAAGTGCCGGCGGAAGCGCTGATCTCCTCCATGAAGGAACACCAGAAATATTTCCACGTGGTGGACGAAGACGGCAACCTGCTGCCGTTCTTTATAACCGTTGCCAACATCGAGAGCACCGACGCCAAGCAGGTGATTGAGGGCAACGAGCGGGTAATCCGCCCGCGCCTGTCCGATGCCGCATTCTTCTTCGAGACCGACAAGAAAATCAGCCTCGAAGCGCGCCGGGAAAAACTCAAGACCATCGTATTCCAGCAGAAACTCGGCACCGTCTACGACAAAACCGAGCGCCTCGCCAAGCTGGCGGCAGCGATTGCAGAAAAAATCGGTGGCGACTCTGCCCTGGCGCAACGCGCCGCGCAATTGTGTAAATCCGACCTCGTTACCGAAATGGTGTTCGAATTTGCCGACATGCAGGGCATCGCCGGCTACTACTACGCGGAAAACGACGGCGAGCCCCTGGACGTGGCCAAGGCCATGTACGAACAGTACATGCCGAAATTCGCCGGTGACGAACTGCCGGCCACCGAGACCGGCACCATCGTCGCGCTCGCCGACCGTATCGATACATTGGTGGGTATTTTTGGTATCGGCCAGCCGCCGAGCGGCTCCCGCGACCCGTTTGCGCTGCGCCGCGCCAGCCTGGGCGTTCTGCGCCTGCTGGTGGAAAAAAATATCGACCTGGACCTGCGCGAACTGCTGACCCTGGCCCGCGACGGTTACCCGCGCACCGCACTTGCCGAGCACGACAGTGTGGTCGAACAGACCCTGGCGTACATGCTCGATCGCTTCCGCGCGCGCTACGAAGACGCCGGTATCAAGGCGGAAGTCTTCCTCGCGGTTTCCGCGCGCAAGCTGTCGCGTCCACTGGATATCGACAACCGGGTAAAAGCGGTACACAGCTTCAGCCAGTTGCCGGAAGCGGAAGCGCTGGCCGCGGCCAACAAGCGCGTGTCGAATATTCTCGCCAAGCTGGAAGGTCCGGCGCCGAGCCAGATCGACCAGGCGCTGCTGCAGGAAGCTGCGGAAAAGGCCCTGTACCTTGCGCTGAAGGATGCGCAGGACGCGGTGGCCCCGCTATATGCCGAGGCGCGCTTCCAAGAAGGCCTCGCCGGCCTCTCCGGGCTGCGTGAAACCGTCGACAACTTCTTCGATGGCGTGATGGTGATGGCGGACGACGAGCAACTGCGCAACAACCGCCTGGCACTGCTGGCACAACTGCGCGGCCTGTTCCTGGAAGTGGCCGACATCTCCCTGCTGGCACCCGCCAAGTAAACGCAGAGCGGTAACTACACCATGGCCATAATCGTGCTCGACCGGGACGGCGTGATCAATCAACACAGTGATGATCACATCAGGTCCGCCGACGAATGGGTTCCCATTGCCGGCAGCATCGAGGCCATGGCGCAGTTGAGCCAGGCGGGCCACCAGCTGGTGATCGCCACCAATCAGAGCGGCCTCGCCCTCGGCCATTTCGATCTCGATGACCTCGAAGCCATGCATGCGAAAATGCGTGCGCTGGTGGAGGATGCCGGTGGCGAGATCGCCGCTATTTTTTATTGCCCACACAGCGACGACGATCACTGCCGCTGCCGCAAACCCAACACCGGTTTACTCGATGCCATCGAGGCGGAATTCGATACCAGTCTGCACGACTGCTATATGGTCGGCGACCGCCTCAAGGACCTGCAGTGTGCGGTGGCAAAAGGCTGCAAATCGGTGCTGGTGAAAACCGGTTGCGGGGAGCGGACACTGCGGTCGCTGATTGAAAATCCCGATCCTGCACTGATCGAAACCTCGGTATTCGAGAGTCTCGCGCAGTTCTCGGAATTTGTGCTGCGCTGAAGCTGTAAAACGCGGGCGGGATTGGGGTTCAATCCCATTGCCCATACGGCGATGGGTGCAGGCGCTGTAAGTGCTCACTCCAAAAAAACAAAAAGCCCGGAGCCGCAAGGCTTCCGGGCTTTTTTTATGGTCTGCAGTGCCGTGGGATTACAGCAGTTCAGCCCACAGGTCGTACTCATCCGCATGGGTGACTTCGGCCCATACCTTGTCGCCCGGTGCAAGCGAAATCTCGCCGTTCAGGTACACCATCCCGTCGATTTCCGGGGCGTCTGCCCAGGAGCGGCCAATGGCGCCCTCTTCGTCCACCTCATCGATCAGCACTTCGATCTTGCGGCCGATCTTCTGCTGCAGGCGCGCGGCACTGATCTGCTGCTGGTGCGCCATAAGGCGCTCCCAGCGGTCCTGCTTCACTTCTTCCGGTACCGCACCTTCCAGCTCGTTGGCCGGCGCGCCGTCCACCGCGGAGTATTTGAAGCAGCCGACGCGGTCCAGCTGGGCCTCGCTCAGCCAGTCCAGCAGGTACTGGAAGTCCTCTTCGGTCTCGCCGGGGAAGCCGACGATAAAGGTGGAGCGGATGGTGAGCTCCGGGCAGATCTCGCGCCACTTCTTGATGCGCGCCAGGGTCTTGTCCTCGAACGCCGGGCGCTTCATGGCCTTGAGTACTTTCGGGCTCGCGTGCTGGAAAGGGATATCCAGGTACGGCAGCAGTTTGCCCTCGGCCATCAGCGGGATCACATCGTCCACATTCGGGTAGGGATACACGTAGTGCAGGCGCACCCATACACCCATGGAGGAAAGCGCCTCGCACAGCTCCAGCATGCGGGTCTTCACCGGGCGGCCATCCCAGAAGTCCAGCTTGTACTTCAGGTCCACGCCGTAGGCGCTGGTGTCCTGGGAAATCACCAGTAGTTCCTGAACCCCGGCGTTCACCAGACGCTCCGCTTCACCCAGCACCTCGCCCACCGGGCGACTCACCAGCTTGCCGCGCATGCTGGGGATGATGCAGAAGGCACAGGAGTGGTTACAGCCCTCGGAGATTTTCAGGTAGGCGTAGTGGCGCGGGGTCAGCTTGACGCCCTGCGGCGGCACCAGATCGATAAACGGGTCGTGGTCGGCCTTGGGCGGAACCACTTCGTGCACGGCGTTGACCACCTGCTCGTACTGCTGCGGACCGGTGACGGACAGCACGCTCGGGTGCGCCTGGCGAATGGCATCTTCTTCCACACCCATACAGCCGGTGACGATCACCTTGCCGTTTTCGTGCAGTGCCTCGCCGATGGCGTCGAGGGATTCCTGCTTGGCGCTGTCGATAAAGCCACAGGTGTTCACCACCACCACGTCGGCGTCCTCATAGGAGGGAACCACCTCGTAGCCCTCCATACGCAGCTGGGTGAGGATGCGCTCGGAGTCCACCGTAGCCTTGGGGCAGCCGAGGGAGACAAACCCCACCTTGCCCGGGCCGGTTTTTCCCGGCTCCACTACGGTTGCACCGCCAGTCACTGAATTGTCTGCACTGCTCATGAGCATCCTCATACCGGCGCCGCGGGCGCTCGTCACCATTGATTAAAAAGCGGGCAATTCTAACGGGCGAAGGTGGGCTTGCATAGCGCGACAGTGCACGACATTTTCCGCAATTGAGGGAATTGCCCAGCGGGCGCGCTATGTTTGTCGTTCCAGGTATGAATAGTCACGAATCCCGGACCGGCAGTGCAATTGGCACTTGTGTTCCCCCGGTCGGATAACAACAATGGCGCCCCGCCTCAACCACCGGAGCCCTTCCGTGCAACAACTGATACTGAACCCCCGTGCCGAACGCCGCCTCAAGATGGGTCATCTGTGGATCTACAGCAATGAGGTGGATACCAAGCGCAGCCCGCTCAAGGGTCTGGAACCCGGCGAGCAGTGCGAGATTCTCGACAGCAACGGCAAAGGCCTCGGCTATGCGCTGGTGAACCCCAACCAGCTGATCTGCGGCCGCCTGGTGTCGCGCAAGGATCCCTTTACCGCCAAACAGCTGAAGCGCCGTCTGGAGTCCGCTCTGGCACTGCGCGAGCGCTATTTCCCCCACCCCAGCTACCGCATGGTCTATGGCGACTCCGACGGCCTGCCGGGCCTGGTGGTGGACCGCTTCGGTGATTACCTGGTGGTACAGGTCAGCAGCTGGGGCATGGAACGCATGCTCGGCGACATCGTCGATGCACTGGTGGCACTGGTGAAACCCAGCGGCATCCTGCTGCGCAACGACCACCAGGGTCGCAAGGTAGAGGAGCTGCCAGAGGTGTGCGAGGTAGCCCACGGCGAAGTACCGCAGATGGTGCCCTTCGAGGAGAACGGTGTTGCGCTGCTGGCGCCGGTGTACCAGGGCCAGAAAACCGGCTGGTTCTACGACCACCGCGACAACCGTGCGCGCCTTAACCAGTGGGTTAAGGGACTGAACGTGCTCGACCTCTTCTCTTACGCCGGTGGCTGGGGTGTGCAAGCACTCGCTCACGGTGCAGCGCAGGTGACCTGCGTGGATGCCTCTGGCCAGGCGCTGGACTGGTGCGAAGAGAACGCCGCGCTGAACGGGCGCAAGGACGACCTGGTGACCATCCAGGGCAAGGCGGTGGATGCCATGAAGGAGCTGATCAACGAGGGCCAGCGCTTTGATGCCATCGTGCTCGACCCACCGGCGTTCATCAAACGCCGCAAGGACCAGAAGTCCGGCGAGGCGGCCTACCGCCATATCAACGAACTGGCGCTGCGCCTGCTGGAAAAGAATGGCCTGTTGGTGAGTGCGTCCTGCTCCATGCACCTGGAATCCGACACCTTGCTCGAGATCCTGCGCGGCGCCGGCCGCCACCTGGAAAAGAACATCAGTATCATCGGCAGCGGTGGCCAGGGTGCAGACCACCCGGTGCACCCGGCGATTCCTGAGACCCGCTACCTCAAGGCACATTTCGTGCATCTGGCTGCGGGCAGCAACTACTGACACAAAGGGGTTTGGGAGGACACCGCGGGCAAACTACGATTCGGAGTCCGTAAAGAATCCGGAGCGGCTATTCAGGAGGGTCTATGCTAAGACCGCTACAGGAAGCCGATATCGAACGCCTGTTGCAGCTGTGGTTGCACCTGGCCTGCAGCAGTCACCCCAGTCTGCCGGTGAAGTTCTGGTCCCCGCAGGGGCGCCTGCTGCGGCGTCAGCTGGCGGCCCAGTGCCGCCGTCAGCAACTGCACGGCGATGCAACCGGGATAGTTTATTGGGTCTACACCCGACCCGGCAGCGATGTCGCCGAGGGCCTGGTGGCCATCACCGACAATGTGCTGATAGAGAGCATTTTCGTTTCGCCAGCGCAACAGGGGCGCGGTGTTGGCAGCGAGCTGATGGCCCAGGCCAAGTTCGGGCGACTACAGCTGGAGGCCAGGGTGCTGGAAGAGAACCTGGGCGGACGCTATTTCCTGCAGCAGCACGGTTTTGCGGAAACCGGACGTCATTTCAATCAATCCGCCAACCAGGACGAGATCTGGATGAATTGTCGGGTGGCGGTCTGAGTCCGGTTTTCCTGCTCCCCTTACCCATCGTCTGGAGCCAGTTTCCGGTCAATAAAAAACCCGATCGGCAGTTCGCGGATCGGGTTTTTTATTGCGCACTATTGTAGGCGCAGATACTGGCGCCTATTTACACGTCGAGGTTTTCCACCGCCAGCGCGTTGCTTTCGATGAATTCGCGGCGCGGTTCCACCTGGTCGCCCATCAGGGTGGTGAAGATCTGGTCCGCGGCAATCGCGTCCTCAACCGTCACCTGCAACATACGGCGGGTTTCCGGATTCATGGTGGTATCCCACAGCTGCTCCGGGTTCATCTCACCCAGACCTTTGTAGCGCTGGATACTGTATCCACGGCGGCTCTCGTTCATCAGCCACACCAGTGCTTCCGGGAAGCTGGTGATCGGCTGCTGCTTGTCGCCGCGCTGGATGTAGGCACCCTCTTCCAGCAGCCCCTGCAGCTTTTCACCGAGCTGGCAGATGGCGCGGTACTCGGCGGAGTCGAAGAAGTCGTGACTGACCGTGTAGCGGCTGCTGACGCCGTGGGCAACGATATCCACGGTGGGCAGGTACAGGTTGCGCTCGCTGTCGTGGCTGACGGAAACCTGATGGCGACGGCCACCGCCCTCACCTCCCGCCTCTTCCAGCTGAGCCTGCAGCTGCGCAACCCACTGCTCCATGGTGTCGCGGGATTGCAGGGCATCGGACTTGAGGCCAGGCAGGTACACCATGCTCTTCAGCACTTCCTGCGGGTACAGGCGTGACAGGCGGTCGATGGTGGCCATCACCGAGCGGTATTCCTTCACCATCGATTCCAGTGCGCTGCCGGAGAGTCCCGGCGCTTCCGGATTCACGAACAGCGAGGCGCTTTCCAACGCGGCGTTGGTCAGGAACTGGGTCAGTGCCGCCTCGTCCTTCAGGTACTGTTCCTGCTTGCCCTTGCCGATCTTGTACAGCGGCGGCTGCGCAATGTAAATGTGCCCCCGTTCGATCAGCTCTGGCATCTGGCGGAAGAAGAAGGTCAGCAGCAGGGTGCGGATGTGTGCACCATCCACGTCGGCGTCCGTCATGATGATGATGTAGTGGTAGCGCAGCTTGTCGGGGTTGAACTCGCTTTTACCGATGCCGCAGCCGAGGGCGGTGATCAGGGTACCCACTTCGGCACTGGACAGCATCTTGTCGAAACGTGCCTTTTCCACGTTCAGGATCTTGCCTTTCAGCGGCAGGATCGCCTGGGTGCGGCGATCGCGGCCCTGCTTGGCGGAGCCACCGGCGGAGTCACCCTCCACCAGGTAGAGTTCGGACAGGGCCGGGTCTTTCTGCTGGCAATCCGCCAGCTTGCCGGGCAGACCGGCGATATCCAATGCGCCCTTGCGGCGGGTCATTTCACGCGCCTTGCGCGCAGCTTCCCGCGCCCGCGCGGCGTCGATCATCTTGCCTACGACGGCCTTGGCATCCTGCGGGTTTTCCAGCAGGTAGTCGCTGAAAGACTGGCCCATTTCCTGCTCTACCGCGGGTTTTACTTCCGAGGAGACCAGCTTGTCCTTGGTCTGGGAGGAGAATTTCGGGTCCGGCACTTTTACTGAAATGATCGCAGTGAGACCTTCGCGAGCGTCGTCACCAGTGGTAGCCACCTTATCTTTTTTGCCCACCCCTTCCTTCTCGATATAGGTATTGAGGCCGCGGGTCAGCGCCGCACGGAAGCCCGCCAGGTGGGTACCGCCATCGCGCTGGGGAATGTTGTTGGTGTAGCAGTAGATGTTTTCCTGGAAGGAGTCGTTCCATTGCAGTGCGACTTCCACGGCAATGCCGTCTTCGCGCTGATTCTGGAAATGCAGCACCTTGTTGATAGGGTTCTTGTTCTGGTTCAGGAACTCTACGAATGCGCGCAGACCGCCCTCGTATTCGTACACTTCTTCCTTACCGCTGCGCTCGTCTTTCAGCACGATGCGCACACCCGAATTGAGGAACGATAGTTCCCGCAGACGCTTGGCGAGCTGCTCGAAGTGGAACTCGATGTTACTGAAGGTGGCTGGGGACGGTTTGAAGTGCACAGTGGTGCCGGTGCCCTCGGTGTCGCCGATCACCTTCAGGGGTTCGTCAGGTACACCGTGGCGGTAGATCTGCTCATGGATCTTGCCGCCGCGACGGATGGTCAGCTTCAGCTCCTCGGACAGTGCGTTTACCACGGAAACACCCACGCCGTGCAGACCGCCGGATACCTTGTAGGTGTTATCGTCGAACTTACCACCGGCGTGGAGCACGGTCATGATCACTTCCGCCGCAGAAATCCCCTCTTCCGCGTGGATTTCCGTGGGAATGCCACGGCCGTTGTCCGCAACACTTACCGATTCATCCGGGTGGATAATCACGCGAATTTCGTCGCAGTGGCCGGCGAGGGCTTCGTCAATCGAGTTGTCCACCACCTCAAAAACCATGTGGTGGAGGCCGGTGCCGTCATCGGTATCGCCGATATACATTCCGGGGCGCTTACGCACCGCATCCAGGCCCTTCAACACCTTGATGCTACTGGAATCGTAGTTATTCTCTTGCGACATTCTGTTGCTCCATTAACGCCGGCACACTGGCCTGGCCTGTCATATTCAAACTGTTGTCCATGTATCTTCCCCGGGATGAGTCATTCCGGGGAGCGCGGTCGTCGCCCTGACCGTCAAAAAAATCTCTCAATCCGCCCCTAGCGTCGCCGGGGTCACCTGACCATGTTCCACGTGGAACATTTTCGGTTCACACCAGGGCTGTGGCAGCGAAAGCCAGGGACGCGCAGTCACCTGATCTTCTATGCCCGTTACGAGAACTTGACTAGCACAATCACTAACCCAGCGGGCAAAGCGCAGCTGGTTCTCATCATCTAACTCCGACGGCAGGTCATCTACCAGAAATACAGGCTTTTCCCGCCCTGAAATGGTGGCCGCCATTGCGGTTCGGAGAGCGCAAACCGCCATCTTCTGCTGCCCCCGTGAAAGCACTGCATGGGCGGGCTGGCCGTGAATGGTAAAGCGCAGATCTGCCCGATGCGGACCTATCCGGGTAAACCCCTGGGTGAGATCACCATCCAGGGACTCCCTCAGTGAAGCGGCCAGACTGGTATCTTTCTTCCAACCACTGCGGTATTGAAGCTCCAGCGGCTCAAACACGGCCGCGGGCAGATCGCCGAGACGCTCCCTAAACAGGATCCGTAATTGGGCAAACACTTTGCGCCTTAGCGTATCCACTGCCTCACCACTCTGCACCAACTGATGTTCCCAGGGGGCAAGCAAATTTGAGTCGATTTTACCACGTCGGAGCAGTGCATTGCGCTGCTTCAGCGCCGATTGATACACCTTCCAGTGTTGCGCGAAAGAATGTTCCACGTGGAACACTGTCCAATCCAGCAACTGCCTGCGCACACCTGGACCACCATCCAGGGCGGCAAAGCTTTCGCTATTGATCACCTGCAGCGGCAAACAGGCCGCCAGTTGTGAACTGCTTTCCGCCGGCGCCTGATTGATTCGAATACGCCCGTGACCATCGCGACGCTTCTCCACTCCCAGTGAGACGCCACTGGTGAGACGACCGAACACGGCTAATGATTCGGCATCGTAACGAATGACCGTCTGGCTCTGGCGGGAACGAAACGAGCGGCCACTGGCGAGCATATGTACCGCCTCCAGCAGCGAAGTTTTGCCGCTGCCGTTAGCACCGCAGAACAGATTTACCGCCGGCGCCAACGGCAGGTCCGCAGCGTCGATATTGCGGAAATTACTCAATACCAGTCGGTTTACACAGGACACGGTATAACTCCGTTCGCACGAAATAATGACGAGCCACCGATACGAAAAAACCGCCAGCTCACTGAACTGGCGGTTTTCGGGAAGTACTCGGGATCACATAGCGAAATCAATGCGCTACCTCCCCCAGACCAGGCCGCAGGCGATCAAAGACGCATGGGCATGATTACGTACAGGGAATCCCCCTCTTCCGGCTGCTGCAACAACGCACTGCTATTGGCGTCGCCGAGACCGATTCGAATCTGATCGCTGTGGATAGCACCGGTCACGTCCAGCAGATAACCCACGTTAAAGCCAATTTCCAGCGGATCACCGTGGTAGTCCACCATCAACTGCTCCTCCGCCTCTTCCTGCTCCGGGTTATTCGCCACGATCTGCAGCAGGCCCTCGGACAGCTGCAGACGCACACCGCGGTATTTCTCGTTGGAGAGAATCGCGGCACGCTGGAACGCCTGGCGCAATGCCAGACGATCGGCAAAAACTTCATTGCCGGTGCTGCGCGGCAGCACGCGCTCGTAGTCCGGGAACTTGCCGTCCACCAGCTTGGAAGTAAACGTGAAGGGCCCACTGTTTACGCGAATATGGTTATTGCCGAGCACTACTTCGGCACTGGCATCGGTGTCTTCCAGCAGTCGTGCGAGCTCCAGAACGCCCTTGCGCGGCACAATGGCCTGCACCGGCGCTTCTACATTGAGACCCGGCGCATCGCGGTCACACAGCGCCAGGCGGTGGCCATCGGTAGCAACCGCACGCAATCGCTGCGGGCGACACTCCAGCAGCAGGCCATTCAGGTAGTAGCGCACATCCTGCTGCGCCATGGCGAAGCTGGTGGCCTCGATCAACCGGCGGATTTCGCGCTGGGAGATGCTGAAACGGCTCTGCGCAGAAGTCTCCTCCTGGTTGGGGAAGTCACTGGCCGGCAGCGTGGAAAGCTGGAAGCGGCTGCGGCCACTGCGCAGCACCAGTCGCTCCGCATCGCGCTCAAACTTGAGCTCGGCACCGTCCGGCAGCGAGCGACAGATGTCCAGCAGCTTGCGCGCGGGTACCGTCACCTCACCCTCCATCTCGGCGGGCTGGTCCAGCTGCAGGCGGCCTACGATTTCCACCTCCAGATCGGTACCGGTGAGCGACAGTTCCTGCCCCTGCAACTGCAGCAGCACGTTGGCCAGTACCGGCAGGGTCTGGCGCTTTTCCACTACACCGGCAACCAGTTGCAGCGGCTTTAACAGGGCATCACGGCTTACACTGAATTTCATATTTATTGCCTTGATCTCAATTTCGTTGTTCTGGTTTTCGCAAAACTGGTCGCGGGTTATCTATAACCATTGGCCTATCAGGTCGTCAGCGAACGCGTCAGCAAACGCACGTCCTCACGGATGTCACCGTCGGATTCCTGCAGCTCACGGATTTTGCGACAGGCATGCAGCACGGTGGTGTGGTCACGCCCGCCAAAGGCGTCACCAATTTCCGGCAGGCTGTGATTAGTCAATTCTTTCGCCAGTGCCATTGCTACCTGGCGCGGGCGCGCCACGGACCGGCTGCGGCGTTTAGACAGGAGGTCCGCGACCTTGATCTTGTAGTACTCGGCCACCACCCTCTGGATATTGTCGATGCTCACCAGGCGGTCCTGCAGTGCGAGCAGGTCCTTCAGCGCCTCGCGCACCAGAATATCGTCGATGGCACGGCCGGTGAACTGCGCATTGGCAATCACCCGGCGCAGCGCCCCCTCGAGCTCACGCACGTTGGAGCGGATACGCTGCGCGATAAAGAATGCAGAATCATGTGGCAGGTCCACACCCACCTGCTCCGCCTTTTTCATCAGAATGGCGACACGGGTTTCCAGTTCCGGCGGCTCAACTGCCACCGTCAGCCCCCAGCCGAAACGGGACTTGAGACGCTCCTCAAGGCCGTCGATCTCCTTGGGATAGCGGTCACAAGTGAGGATAATCTGCTGCCCACCCTCCAACAGTGCGTTGAACGTGTGGAAAAACTCCTCCTGAGAGCGCTCCTTGCCGGCAAAAAACTGGATATCGTCAATCAGCAGTGCATCCACCGAGCGGTAATAACGCTTGAAGTCGCTGATGGCGTTCAACTGCAACGCCTTCACCATATCCGCCACAAAGCGTTCCGAATGCAGGTACACCACCTTTGCATTCGGATTGCGATCCACCAGTGCGTTACCCACCGCATGCATAAGGTGAGTTTTACCCAGGCCCACACCGCCATAAATAAACAATGGGTTGTAGGCACCACCGGGGTTGTCGGCGATCTGCTGTGCTGCCGCCAGGCCCAGCTGGTTCGACTTACCCTCAACAAAGGAGGCGAAAGTAAATCCGCGGTTGAGAGAACTGCCGTGCTTGATGGCACCCTCAACTTCCACTTTGCGCTGGCCGCCCCCGTGTATCACCGGTGCAACCACCTCACCGCCGGAATGAAGGTCCGCCGGCAAACGCTCCGCCGCCGTCAATGCCTCCACCCCCGCCTCTTCGGCGGCGACATTGCTGTGCGCTTCTGAGGTCATGCGCGCGCCGCGAGACGCCGGCGATACGGACACGGAAGATGGCGCAGAATCCATCCTGGAAGCGGGGTAGCCACCACTGGAGAAGCCCCTACCGCCATCGCGGTAGCGGTCACCACCTACACCGGAAGTAGCCCCGCCAAACGCGGGCGCCGGGCTCTCCATATGCGGTGACGCATGTGACGGCGCAGAGGCCTGGTAACTGCGAGAAGAGGCGTACGCCGGTTGCGCAGGGGCACTATCAGCCCCGGCAAAACTGCGGCGAAAACGCGAGGTACGGCGATCCAGCGCCACCACTTCCACATGCAGTGAACGACCGGAAAATTGTTGCGCCAGCTCACGGATATGATCGAGATACTTGTCGCTCACCCAGTTCAGCACAAAGCGGTTAGGCGCCACCAGGCGCAGCTCACCCTCGGAACTGTCGTCGCTGACACGCAGCGGCCGAATCCAGGTACTGAACTGCTGCGGCGGCAATTCATCCTGCAAACAAGCAGCGCACTGCTTCCACACGGAATCGGACAAGGAACCCCCCAAAAGACGGATCGAGATGCGACGGCGCCCACACTGACGACCAGCCGGTGAACAAAGCTGTCCCCCCAAGAACAGCCTCCGGCCCCTGCACGAATGCCAGGGAAGCCCGCGGGCAGCACCTCAAAAGAAGGCCGACAGTATATCGATTGCCCCCGGGGTTATCCACAATTAAACCAAAATTAACACAGGATATTCCGGCAGAAAGCTCAGCAATATCAAAGGCTTGAACACAAATTAAGCGGCTGCGCAACGACTTATCCACAGCCAAACTGTGAATATCTTGGGGTCAAACGGTGTACTCCCCGAAATACCCGAGCCAATACAATGGCTTGCGCGGTAGCCCCTGCAAACAGCGCGGAGAAGCCGACGCTTTCCCTATACTTAGCCGTTATAGAGAAGGAAGATAGGCCGCCAACCTTTCGCCTCGATCAATGTGGATTTTCCTGCATCGAAGTCCAACGGGTGCATTGCTTTGGCTGGTTTCTTTCTATACAATCCGCCGCCTTCGCAGCGCATAGCCCGCTTCGGAGTATGCCTCCAGAAATGCCGAGCAATTCCGGAGACACGCCGCAACGAGGGGTTATAGCAGCCGCAAAAAGCAGCCGCGCCAGCCGTAAGCGGCCCAGATTTTAAAACCTCCAGGACCTGACTCCCGGACATAACTCCAGGTAGTAACAACATGAAACGTACATTTCAGCCCAGCAATCTGAAGCGCAAGCGCACCCACGGCTTCCGTGCCCGTATGGCCACCAAAAATGGTCGTAAAGTACTGGCCCGTCGCCGCGCCAAAGGCCGCAAGGTTCTGTGCGCCTAAGATTGCCGCTTAGCGAGCAACCTTAAAGATCGCATCTGAATCACTATGCAGTGCCCACGCAGCGACTTCGCATTTGCCAAGCCGCTGCGGCTGCTCAATGCGGCGCAGTATCGCGCCGTTTTTGATTCCGCGCCCGTCCGTGCGGCGCAACCTCAATTCCTGATCCTCGCCCGCCCCAACGAGCTCGGTCACCCGAGGCTCGGTCTTGTCATTGCCAAAAAGCACGTCCGCAACGCCACCGACCGCAATCGCATCAAGCGCATCGCCCGCGAGACCTTTCGCCTGCAGCAGCACCAGCTGTATCCGCTGGATGCCGTAGTGTTGGCGCGCGCCGGAGCTGGCGATCTCGACAAAGACGCACTGGCCAAGATATTCAACAAGCTGTGGCGCAGACTTGATCAGCGCGCTCGCAATCCGCAGCCGGAGCAGCAAGCGCAACAGCGGCCACCCAGGGCCCCGCGCGGCAAGGGTCGCAAAGGCAGCGGGAATAAAAATACCGCCGAGCAACCGACACAATCGCCCCACTCTGCAGGCACTGGGCACCAGGAGAGTGGTTCGTGACCTGGCTGGCTATCCGCCTGATTCACCTGTATCGCCTCATCGCCAGCCCGTGGGTCGGTAACCAGTGCCGCTTCCACCCCACCTGCTCCCGCTACTCGGAAGAAGCGTTTGAAACCCACGGATTCTGCAAAGGGGGTTATTTAACCCTGCGCCGCCTTATAAAATGCCACCCCTGGCATCCGGGCGGCCTGGATTACGTCCCCCCTGCGGTACCACCCTCAGAAACTCCGGCGGCAAAACACGAGCCACCGCAACAAGGCTAACAACATAATGGATTGGCAACGCTACACGCTGGTCGGCGGCATCGCCGCAGTCCTCCTGGCACTGGTTTACCAGTGGAACGCATTCAAGGAACAGCACGCCCCGGCGCTTGATCAGAAAACGGTGGTACACCATCAGGCGGAAGAAGCCACGTCCCTGCCAGGCAGCCAGCCCGGCAATAACAGTGGTGAGTTGCCGGAAGAAGGTGCGGTTCCCGAGGTGGGCGGCAGTGCCCAGCCCAAGCTGATCACGGTGAATACCGACACCCTGAGCTTGCTGATCGATCCAAACGGCGGCGACATCGTCAAGGTTGCGCTGCGCCAGTACTACGCGAAACTGCACACCCCGGATCGCCCCCTGATTCTGCTGAACCAGACCCGCAGCCATACCTATGTGTCGAAGAGCGGTCTGGTCGGCGGCCAGGGTAACTGCTCCGCGGGACGCCCACTGTTTTCCAGCGACGCCAGTGAATACGCGCTGCAGGAAGGCAAGGACACCCTGACCGTGGACCTGAAACAGTCCCAGGGCGGCATCGGCTTCACCAAGCGCTTCACCTTCACCCGCGGCAATTACCTGATCAAGGTGTCCTACCTGGTGGACAACGGACGCGACAAGCCGCTGCTGGCCGGTATGTGCGGAGAGATCGTGCGCGACAGCCTGGAGCCGCCGGTGGATGTGGGTATCGGTGTCTCTCCTTTCCTGGGTGCTGCGCTGCACACCAGCGAAGAGAATTACTTCAAGCAGGACTTTGAAGACATCGCCAAGAAGCCCACCACTGAAACTATTCAGGGTGGCTGGGTGGCCATGGTGCAGCATTATTTCCTGAGCGCATGGATTCCGAACCAGGAAGAGCGCAACACGTTCAGACTGAAGCCCATTGGCAACGGCCTGTACAGCATGGGCTTTACCAGCCCGCAGCTGCGGATCGAACCGGGCCAGCAGGGTACCGTTGAAGCCTCGTTCTATGCAGGCCCGAAAGATGTATTCACCCTGGAAAAGATTTCTCCGTACCTGGACCTGACCGTAGATTACGGTTGGCTGTGGTGGCTGGCGAAGCCGATGTTCCGGGTGCTGAACTGGATTCACGAGCACATCGTGGACAACTGGGGATGGTCCATCATCCTGTTGACCGTGTTCATCAAGGCACTGCTGTTCCCACTGTCCGCTGCCGGCCTGCGCTCCATGGCACGCATGCGCAAGTTTGCACCGCAGATGAAGAAACTGCAGGAGCAGTACAAGGACAACCGCCAGAAACTGGCGGAAGAGACCATGAAGCTTTACCGCCGGGAGAAGATCAATCCGGTGGGCGGCTGTCTGCCACTGCTGCTGCAGATGCCAGTGTTTATCGGTCTCTACTGGATGCTGATGGAAACCGTTGAGCTGCGCCACGCACCGTGGATCGGCTGGATTCACGACCTGTCGGTGAAGGATCCCTATTTCATCCTGCCGGTGTTTATGGGTGTGACCATGTGGTTCATGCAGAAGCTGAATCCACAGCCCACGGATCCGACCCAGGCGAAGATCATGCAGCTGATGCCGATCATGATGACCTTCTTCTTCCTATGGTTCCCGGCAGGTCTCGTGCTGTACTGGATTGCGAACAACCTGATCTCGATCGCCCAGACCTGGTTTATCAACCGGCAGGTAGAGGCCGCGAGCAAGTAACCAGAAACCCACGGTTTACTCCCGGAGGGGGGGAGCGCCCCGGGATAGGTTTTCGAAAACTTATCCCCGCCACCCTCCGTTCCAATCGAAGATCATTGCGCTGTAGCTAAACAAAGGGCCGCTAAATGCGGCCCTTCTTCTATCTGACTTTTGGATAAACTCAGAATATGTCCCAGCAAAGCCTGAACAAAGACACCATCGCCGCCGTTGCCACCCCACCCGGTCGCGGCGGCATTGGCGTGATACGCCTGTCAGGCCCGAAGGCACGGGAGATCGGCGAACAACTGGCCGGCAAGATCTTCAAACCCCGTTTCGCCCACTACTGCGATTTCACCCACGACGACCAGCTGCTGGACCAGGGCTTGGCACTGTTCTTCCCCGGCCCAAATTCTTTTACCGGCGAGGACGTGGTGGAGCTGCAGGGACATGGTGGCCCGGTGATTCTCGACACACTGCTTTCCGCCCTGCTGAAAACAGGCGCCCGACAGGCGCGACCCGGGGAGTTCTCCGAGCGCGCTTTTCTCAATGACAAGCTGGATCTGGCACAGGCTGAGGCCATTGCCGACCTGATTGACGCGGGAAGTGCACAGGCAGCACAAAATGCCCTGCGTTCACTGCAGGGAGTATTTTCCGAAAAAATCGAAGAGTTAGCGACACAACTAACCAGATTGCGGATCTATGTCGAAGCATCGATTGATTTTCCAGAAGAAGAAATCGATTTTCTCGCCGATGGCAAGGTAGCGGCGGATATACAGGCACTTTTGGCCCAACTAGACCTGGTAGAGGCACAGGCGCGCCAGGGGACCATCATGCGCGAGGGTATGCAGGTGGCGATAGCCGGCAAACCCAACGCGGGCAAGTCCAGCCTGCTGAATGCACTGGCGGGAAAAGATACTGCCATCGTCACCGATATCGCGGGCACCACCCGCGACGTACTGCGCGAACACATCCATATCGACGGCATGCCATTGCATATTGCCGATACCGCGGGACTGCGCGAGTCACCGGATCAGGTGGAACAGATTGGCATGCAGCGCGCCTGGGAGGAGATTCACAAGGCTGATCGCGTACTGTTGGTGGTGGACGCCGCGGAGCTACACAGCCTGGACCCGGAAACCGCCTGGCCGGAATTTACCCGCCAGCTACCGGACCCGGAGAAGCTTACCCTGGTGGCGAACAAGATTGACCTGACCGAATACAGTCCCGGACTGCTCGCGCACAGCGACGGCATCCCCGTCGTCGCCATCAGCGCCATGACCGGCGCCGGCGTAGAGGCCCTGCGCCAGCATCTGAAGCAGTGCATGGGATATCAGGCGAGCAATGAAGGCAACTTCAGTGCCCGCCGACGCCACCTGGACGCCCTGGCACGCGCGCGCGCCTTCATTGTTCAGGGCGAAGCCCAGCTCCACAGCAGTGGCGCCGGCGAACTGCTGGCCGAAGACCTGCGTCAGGCTCAGCAGGCACTGGGCGAGATTACCGGGGCCATGACCGCCGACGAGTTGCTGGGCAAGATTTTTGGCAGTTTCTGCATCGGTAAATAACCCTCAAGACTCAACGCACCACCGCCCGATCCCCCGCAGATGATCGGCGGTGTGCGCACATCGCCTCCCCCACCGCCATACATACCGCTTGCTCAACCTGATCCATCTATGAGATCCATGGATCCATCTACACCCATTCCCCCGAAAAACCACAAGAGTTGCGCACAGCAATCCACAAGGTTATCAAGATGGACCACCTATCCAACTTGGCAACACAGCTATTTATCCCGAACATCCACATGTTTATACACAGGAACACTGCTGTGCATTGGTATTTCCAGCCGTTGTGGGCAAACCATGGGACAAGTTACCCACAAAACCGGTACTCAGGCGGGGATAACACTCACTGGTCCGGGAATCCACCAAAGTTATCCCGTCCGTCCACAGCCGCCTACATGGGTTATCCGTCCCTCCACACAGGGGTTTGAGACGCAGTTATCAATCGCCTAACTCATTGTTTTAAAACAATTTATTAACCTTATACATGAATTTCACTACCCTAAATAACAACAACAAATACAAACACGTACTTATACGTAAGGAATGTATAACTTTATTTATGTATAGAAAGAGAAGGCTGGTTTCGATTTTTCTACGTGCCGCTTTTTTGCACAGCACAAGCTGCCTATAATGTGCGCCCGGATTTTTGCGTGGACGAATGGCCACGGTTGGCCTGTATGCAGCCGTGCCTACACCTATCGCCTGCATCGCAAAGGCAACCGGCGCCTGACCTAACCTGGCACTTTTACCTGCGGCACCTGGGCCATTGAGCTGAACCTTATGGAATACCCCACACAATATGATGTGATCGTAATTGGCGGCGGACACGCTGGCACCGAGGCGTGCCTGGCGGCGGCGCGCATGGGGAGTCGTACCCTGCTGCTGACGCACAATATCGAGACGCTCGGGCAGATGTCCTGCAACCCGGCTATCGGCGGTATCGGCAAAAGCCATTTGGTGAAGGAAGTGGACGCCCTCGGTGGCGCCATGGCCACTGCCACCGATTTCGGGGGTATCCAGTTCCGCGTGCTGAATGCCCGCAAAGGGCCGGCGGTGCGCGCCACCCGCGCCCAGGCCGATCGCGCCCTGTACAAGGCAGCGATCCGCAACATCCTTGAAAACCAGCCGAACCTGGATATCTTCCAGCAGGCCGCGGACGACCTGATCGTCGAGAATGAACGTGTCACCGGTGTGGTGACCAACGCCGGCATCCGCTTCCGCGGCAAAACCGTAGTGATTACCGCCGGTACCTTCCTCGGTGGCCGCATCCATATCGGCCTGGAAAACCATTCGGGTGGTCGCGCCGGCGATCCCCCCTCCATCGCCCTGGCCCAGCGCCTGCGCGCGCTGCCGTTCCGCGTGGAGCGCCTGAAGACCGGTACCCCGCCGCGTATCGATGCGCGCTCGGTAGATTTCACCGGGCTGGAGGAGCAGTGGGGCGACGAACCAATTCCGGTAATGTCCTATCTGGGCAATCGCGCCCAGCACCCGCGCCAGGTGTGCTGCTGGATCACCCACACGAACGAATCCACCCACGACATCATCCGCGGCGGCCTCGACCGCTCGCCGATGTATTCCGGCGTGATCGAAGGCATCGGCCCGCGCTACTGCCCCTCCATCGAGGACAAGGTGCATCGTTTCGCGGACAAGAACAGCCACCAGATCTTTATCGAACCCGAAGGGCTCAGCACCCACGAGCTGTACCCCAATGGCATCTCCACCAGCCTGCCGTTCGATGTGCAGATGAACCTGGTGCGCTCGATCAAGGGGTTTGAAAACGCGCATATCACCCGCCCGGGCTACGCCATCGAATACGACTTCTTCGACCCGCGGGACCTTCTGCCGTCGCTTGAAACCAAATTCATTGCAGGCCTGTTCTTCGCCGGTCAGATCAATGGCACCACCGGCTACGAAGAGGCCGCCGCCCAGGGGTTGCTGGCGGGCGCCAACGCCGCGCTCAACGCGCAGGACCGGGACGCATGGTCGCCCCGTCGTGACGAGGCCTACCTGGGCGTACTGGTGGACGACCTGATCACCTCCGGCACCAAAGAGCCCTACCGCATGTTCACCAGCCGCGCGGAATACCGCCTGCTGCTGCGCGAGGACAATGCGGACCTGCGCCTGACCGAAAAGGGGCGCGAGCTGGGTCTGGTGGACGACGTGCGCTGGCAGGCTTTCTGCGACAAGCGCGAGTCTATCGAGCGCGAACAGCAGCGCCTGAAAGACACCTGGGTTCAGCCCGGCACCGACGCCGCCCAACTTGTCGAGCAGAAACTACCGCAGGCACTGGCACGCGAGTACAGCCTGATGGACCTGCTGAAGCGTCCCGAGCTCGAATACCAGGACGTGGCAAGCCTCAAGGGGGAGCCCGTCAGCGACGAACAGGTGGCTGAGCAGGTGGAAATTTCCGCCAAATACGCCGGTTACATCGACCGTCAGCGCGATGAAATCGAGCGCCTGCAGGCCTATGAAGACACTCCCCTGCCGGTTGATTTTGACTACGCCGCAGTTTCCGGGCTTTCCAATGAAGTGATTCAGAAGCTCTCCGATGCGCGCCCGGATACTCTGGCGCGCGCCGGACGGGTGCCGGGAGTGACCCCGGCGGCGGTATCGCTGCTGCTGATCCAGCTGAAGAAGCGCGGCCTGCTGACCCGCAAAAAGGCGGTTTGAGTCGATGGAACATTTCCGCCCCCGCCTGAACCAGGCCGCCGAGCAACTGAACCTGAATCTGACACGGGAACAGCAGGACCAGCTGCTGGCCTATCTGGACCTGTTCGCCCGCTGGAACGCCGCTTACAACCTATCGGCCGTGCGCGACCCGGCGGAAATGCTCGAGCGCCACATCATCGACAGCCTGAGCGTGGTGAACCTGTGTGGCACCAGCGCCGACGACCAGTCCCCGCTGATCGATGTCGGCTCCGGCGGCGGCCTACCCGGGATTCCCCTGGCGATCATGCACCCGCAGCGACCGATCAGCCTGCTGGACAGCAATGGCAAGAAATCCCGCTTCCAGTTTCAGGTCGCCAGCCAGCTGAAGCTCGACAATATCAATGTCGTCAACCAGCGCGTCGAGGCATACCGGCCGGAACAGCTCTACGCCGGTGTCGTATCCCGCGCGTTTGCCTCCCTGCAGGACATGATTACCGGCAGTGAACACCTGCTCGCTCCCGGCGGCAGGTTTTATGCGATGAAAGGCAAGCTCCCGGAAGATGAGTTGAGTGCATTGCCAAAAGAGATTAAGGTCGACGAACTGCACACCTTGCAAGTGCCAGGCTGCGATGCAGAGCGCCATCTGATCGTCCTCTCCCGCGCGGAGTGAACCGGCCATGCGCCGGCGGATTCCCCGGAATGTACCGTCAGGCGTCATCGACCAAGAACGTGAAATAGAAACGTGTATTCAACACCAGCGCACCGGGCCGACATTCGCCAGTGCGCTTAGCTGCCGCGTCTTCCGGTGCATCCGGCCTAGCGGCGAGCCCGGCCGTGCAGAGGAAGCTGCGCCGTCGGGAATAACAGGACCAGAACCTTGAGCAAGATTTTTGCGGTAGCGAACCAGAAAGGCGGTGTCGGAAAAACCACCACCTGCGTCAACCTCTCGGCCTCACTTGTCGCCAACAAGAGACGGGTGCTGCTGATCGACCTCGACCCCCAGGGTAATGCCACCATGGGCAGCGGTGTCGACAAGAGCGACCTGCAACTCTCCAGTTACGATGTGCTCGCCAGCCTGCTGCCGCCGCGCAAGGCCATTGTCCCCACGTCCAGCGGCTACGACCTGATGCCGGCGAATATCGACCTGACCGCCGCCGAAGTGGAGTTGTTGGAAATGGACGGTCGCGAATCCCGCCTGCGCCAGGCGCTGGTGGAGATCCGTGACGATTACGACTACATCATCATCGACTGCCCACCGTCCCTGAACATGCTCACGGTCAATGCGCTGTGCGCCGCCGGCGGTGTGCTGATCCCCATGCAGTGCGAGTACTACGCGCTGGAGGGGCTCTCGGCGCTGATCGACACCATCACCCAGATCCAGAAGGCGGCGAATCCCAGCCTCAAGATCGAAGGCATCCTGCGCACCATGTACGACCCGCGCAACAGCCTCACTGGCGACGTGTCCGACCAGTTGAACCAATACTTTGGCGACCGCCTCTACCGCACCTGCATTCCCCGCAACGTGCGCCTGGCGGAAGCCCCCAGCTTCGGCAAGCCGGCGCTGGAGTACGACCGCAGCTCCAAGGGCGCCATCGCCTATCTCGCCCTTGCCGGCGAGATCACCCGCCGCGAAAGTACGCTCAAGCACGATAATCACAACAGTGGTCCCCGCACCGTAGCGGAAGCGGTTTAAGACCGAGGTAAAAGACTTATGGCCGCGAAACGCAAAGGCCTCGGGAAAGGACTTTCCCACCTGATCAGCAACAATGTCAGCGAGGCCATTGCCGTCGCCACCGGCGAGCGCCAGGGCGATATCGTCGAGCGCGTGGACGGGGAACTGAAAGAGCTTCCGATCGAATTCCTGCAGCGCGGCCGCTATCAGCCACGCCGCGACTTCCCGCAGGAATCCCTGCAGGAACTGGCGGATTCCATCCGCGCCCAGGGCATCATGCAGCCGATCGTGGTGCGCCCCATCGGTGAGCACAAATACGAAATCATCGCCGGTGAGCGCCGCTGGCGCGCCGCTCAGCTGGCGGAGCTGGACAAGGTCCCGGCGCTGATCCGCGACGTCTCCGACGAAGCCGCTATCGCCATGGCGCTGATCGAGAACATCCAGCGCGAAGACCTCAACCCGGTCGAGGAGGCCGTCGCCCTCAAGCGCCTGCAGGACGAATTTGAACTCACCCAGCAGCAGGTGGCGGAAGCGGTGGGTAAATCCCGCACCGCGGTTACCAACCTGATGCGCCTGCTCACGCTCACCGATGAGGTGCGGACCTTTCTGGAGCGCGGCGACATCGAGACCGGTCATGCCAAGGCCCTGCTGGGGCTGGCCGGTGACGAGCAGCGTGAGGCGGCACGCATGGTGGTGGATCGCGGACTGACCGTGCGTCAGACCGAGGCCCTGGTGCGTCGCTTCCAGGAGCAGGCGGGCAAACCCAAGGCGAAAAAGCTGGAAGTTGACCCGAATATCCGCCGTCTGACCGAGCGTCTGGCAGAAAAAATCGGAGTGCCGGTCAGCATCGATCACGGCGAAAAAGGTGCCGGCAAACTGGTGCTCAAGTACACCAGTCTCGATGAACTGGATGGGATTCTTGCCCACCTGGGGTACAGCGAAGACTGAGCTCCCTTCGCGGCAAACGTTACTGCTGCAACGGTTTCGTAATAAATCTGCAATTCCAATGCAGAATGTTGCACCAAATTGAGGCGCCACTTTGGCGCCTCAATTGCGTTATGGCGTCGAAATTCGAGATTGTTAGTGTGCGCTCACTATCGCGATCTTCTGTAGTAAAAGACCGCGAACGCCACACCATCTGACGGGATTTGCCAGTTGAATCGGCGGCCCTGTTCCGACATAATTCGCACGCCCAAAATTTGGGCGGAAACTAGAAACTGGCTGGCCCGTTCCCGCCTATGCGCAATCCCCCGGTAGTCAAGATTTCGCTGATTCAGCTGGCAGTAGTGTTGTTGGCTGCGCTGGCGCTCGAATTGACACAGGGGCGTATTGTTGCCATCTCCGCCCTGTTCGGTGGCCTACTCTGTGTGCTGCCGAATTTGTATTTTGGCCTGCGCGCGTTTGAGCTGCTGGGAAGAGGCGCTGACCTGCTGAAAGGTCGCCGCCAGCTGCGCGGCGCGCGCGCAAGCCAGCGCACGGTAGCCAGTTTCTACCGCGCCGAAACCGGCAAGTTTGTGCTGACCCTGGCGGGATTTGCGGCAGTGTTCGCCACCGTCAAACCGCTCAATCCAGCGGTGTTGTTTGTCAGCTACGGCTTGTGCGTGATTTTGCAATGGATTCTCGTGGCGCGCCTGCATGCAACCAAGTAGCGGCGGCCGCGGAACCCCTGAAGAGTGACTGCGCAGAGACAAGGGCATGTGAAGTGATTGCCCGCGCAGACAGGGGTTCCCGAAAAGTTTTTTATCTTAGAACGTGTTGAGGAACTATGGCTGCCGAACAAACCGCGACGGGTTATATCCAGCACCACCTGCAAAATCTTGCGTACGGTAAACTTCCCGCGGGTTATACCCGTGCCGACGGTAGTGTGCTGACCGACTCCACCTGGACCATTGCCCACAGCAGTCAGGAAGCTGCCGACATGGGCTTCTGGGCCGTTCACCTGGACACCCTGGGCTGGTCCATCGGTCTCGGTCTGCTTTTCTGTTTCCTGTTTGCCCGCGCGGCCAAGAATGCCACCGCCGGCGTACCCTCCGGTTTCCAGAGCTTTGTCGAGCTGGTTACCGAATTCATCGACAAGCTGGTTCGCGAAACCTTCCCACACACCAATCGCATGGTCGCCCCCATGGCGCTGACCATTTTCGTGTGGGTATTCCTGATGAACCTGATGGACCTGATCCCCGTGGACTGGCTGCCTGAGTTGGCGAAAGTCGCATCAGGCAATGAGCACGTCTTCTTCAAAGTGGTACCGACCACCGATCTCAACGCCACCCTGGGTATGGCGCTGGCGGTATTCGTGCTGATGATCTTCTTCAGCATCAAGGAGAAGGGTTTGATGGGCTTTGTGAAAGAGCTGACCCTGCACCCCTTCCACTCCGGCAAGTGGTATGTGGATATTTTCCTGATCCCGTTCAACTTCCTGCTGGAAGCGGTATCCCTCATCGCCAAGCCGGTTTCCCTCGGTCTGCGTCTGTTCGGAAACCTCTACGCCGGTGAAATGATCTTCATCCTGATCGCCATCGTGTTTGGCGTGGGCGTGCTGGGCTTTGTGGGTGCCGCGCTGCTGCAGATGGGCTGGGCCATTTTCCACATCCTGGTTATCACCCTGCAGGCCTTCGTGTTCATGGTGCTGACCACCGTGTACATGGCCATGGCGCACAACCGGGAAGATGAACACGAGCACGACCAGTAAGGTCGTGCCCCGCCTGTCGGGCGCAAAGATTTCGTTTGTACTTTAACTTTTTCATTCACTTTCAACTTCAACAACTCTCAACTTACTTTTGGAGAAAACAATGGAAGCATTAGGTCTGGTATACGTAGCTGCTGCACTGCTGATCGGTCTGGGCGCTCTGGGTACTGCTATCGGTTTCGGCACCCTGGGTGGCAAGCTGCTGGAAGGTTCTGCACGTCAGCCGGAACAAGCTCCCGCTCTGCAGGGCAAAATGTTCCTGATGGCCGGTCTGCTTGACGCCGTTCCGATGATCGGTGTTGGTATCGCCATGTACCTGATTTTCGCGGTTGCTCCTGGTCTGGCTGGTTAATTCCCCGTTCCAATTGCCCTTTAACCCTTTTTTGAAAGAGCAAGAGGTGTCGGTGTGAATATCAACCTGACTCTGATCGGCCAGTCGATCACCTTTCTCGCCTTCGTATGGTTCTGCTGGAAATTTGTCTGGCCGGCCCTGATGGGCGTTATGCAGGAACGTGAGCAGAAAATTGCTACCGGCCTGCAGGAAGCCGAGCGCGCCGGGAAAGACCTGGAGCTGGCCCAGCGCAAAGCTGCCGAGCAACTGAAAGAAGCCAAAGCCCAGGCTGCCGAGATCCTGGATGGTGCCAACAAGCGCGCCAACCAGATCGTCGAGGAAGCCAAGCAGGCTGCACGCGCAGAAGGCGATCGCCTGAAAGCCGCTGCACAGGCCGAAATCGAACAGGAAGTGAACCGCGCGAAGGAACAACTTCGCTCCCGCGTTGCCGCCCTGTCTGTTGCCGGTGCCGAGAAAATCCTTTCGGTCAACATCGATGCCAAAGTGCACGATGACATGATTGAGAAACTGGCAGCCGAGCTGTAAGCGAGGAACCCATGGCGGAACTCAGCACCCTGGCCCGGCCTTACGCGAAAGCGGCTTTTGCCCACGCGCAACAAGCCTCCGACCTCGCCGGTTGGAGCGTTGCGCTGGCAACCGCAGCAGCGGTCAGCCAGAACGAAAAGATCGGCGAACTGCTGGATGATCCCCAGCTGACCAGTGACGCGCGCGCGGAAAAATTCCTGGCGGTGTGCGGCGACTTCAGTGCGTCGCAGCAGAATTTCATCAAGCTGCTGGCGGAAAACCACCGCATGGCACTGCTGCCGGAAATTTCCCACCTGTTCGAAGCCCTGAAAGCGGACGCGGAATCCACTCTGGAAGTGGAAGTACTTTCCGCCCGTGCCCTCAGCGAAGAGCAGGCCCAGCGCCTCACCCTGGCACTCAGCAAGAAGTTCTCCCGCGAGGTGCACCTGCACAGCGCGGTAGATGAAAGCCTGCTGGGCGGCGCGATCATTCGCGCCGGCGACACGGTGATCGACGGTACCGTGCGCGGCCGACTGGCCAAACTCGCCGAGGCGATGAACTCCTAAATTACCTTCCCGGCCGGCGCAGCCCGCCGGGAAATCGAGGAACAGAGCATGCAGCAACTGAATCCCTCCGAGATCAGTGAAATCATCAAGAGCCGCATCGACAATCTCGATGTGAGCACCGAAGCCCAGAACGAGGGCACCATTGTTTCCGTATCCGACGGTATCATCCGCATCCACGGCCTGGCCGACGTGATGTACGGTGAGATGATCGAGTTTGAGGGCGGCGTCTACGGTATGGCGCTGAACCTGGAGCGCGATTCCGTTGGTGCTGTTGTACTGGGTGACTACAAGTCCCTGGTTGAAGGCCAGAAGTGCCGTTGCACCGGCCGCATCCTGGAAGCGCCGGTTGGTCCGGAGCTGCTGGGCCGCGTGGTGGATGCACTGGGCAACCCGATCGACGGTAAAGGTCCGCTGAACACCAAGCTGACCGACGCGGTGGAAAAAGTAGCCCCCGGCGTAATCGCCCGTCAGTCCGTTGACCAGCCGGTACAGACCGGTCTGAAAGCGATCGACACCATGATCCCGATCGGCCGCGGCCAGCGTGAGCTGATCATCGGCGACCGTCAGATCGGTAAGACTGCGGTAGCGATCGACGCGATCATCAACCAGAAAGGCACTGGCATTAAGTGTATCTACGTTGCCATCGGCCAGAAGCAGTCTTCTATCGCCAACGTAGTACGCAAGCTGGAAGAGCACGGCGCCATGGACCACACCATCGTGGTTGCTGCTGGTGCTGCTGACCCGGCTGCGATGCAGTTCCTGGCGCCCTACGTCGGCTGCACCATGGGCGAGTACTTCCGCGACCGCGGTGAAGACGCCCTGATCATTTACGATGACCTGACCAAGCAGGCCTGGGCCTACCGTCAGATCTCCCTGCTGCTGAAGCGTCCCCCGGGCCGTGAAGCATACCCGGGTGACGTTTTCTACTTGCACTCCCGCCTGCTGGAGCGCGCCGCGCGTGTAAACGCCGAGTACGTAGAGAAGTTCACCAACGGTGAAGTGAAAGGCAAAACCGGCTCCCTGACCGCGCTGCCGATCATCGAAACCCAGGCGGGTGACGTTTCCGCATTCGTTCCGACCAACGTAATTTCCATTACCGACGGTCAGATCTTCCTGGAAACCGACCTGTTCAACGCCGGTGTTCGTCCCGCTATCAACCCGGGTATCTCCGTATCCCGCGTAGGTGGTGCCGCGCAGACCAAGATCATCAAGAAACTGTCCGGTGGTATCCGTACCGCTCTGGCTCAGTACCGCGAACTGGCAGCCTTCTCCCAGTTTGCTTCCGATCTGGACGAAGCGACCAAGGCCCAGCTGGACCACGGTCAGCGCGTAACCGAGCTGATGAAGCAGAAGCAGTATTCTCCGCTGTCCATCGGCGAGATGGCGGTTTCCGTTTACGCTGCGGACAAAGGTTTCCTGAAGAACGTGGAAGTCAACAAGGTACTGGACTTCGAATCCGCCCTGCACGCTTACATGAATAGCGAGCACGCAGAGCTGATGTCGCAAGTGAACAGCACCGGTAACTACAACGACGAGATCGACAGCGCTTTCAAAGCTGCAATCGAGAAGTTCGTCGCTACCGGTAGCTGGTAAGTACCCGTGTGCAGGGGTGGGCTCGCCCTCCCCTGCAGGACTAATCCGGCAAAAGGTAACTGACTATGGCAGGCGGAAAAGAAGTACGCACAAAAATTGCCAGCATCAAGAGCACGCAGAAAATCACCTCGGCCATGGAAATGGTCGCGGCGAGCAAGATGCGCAAGGCTCAGGATCGCATGGCACTGGGGCGCCCTTACGCAAGCCGCATTCGCGCGGTGCTTGGTCATGTGGCCAACGCCTCGGCGGAATACCAGCATGTCTACCTGCAGGAGCGTGAAGTCAAGCGCGTGGGTTACATCCTGGTATCCACCGACCGCGGTCTGTGCGGCGGCCTGAACATCAACATGTTCAAGGCGGCCATCCGCGATATGCAGTCCTGGAGCAAACAGGGCGTTGGCGTGGATATCTGCGCGATCGGCAACAAGGCGGTCAGCTTTTTCAAAAACATCGGTGGCAACGTGGTCGCCGCCTTACGGGATGTGGGCGATGCCCCGCAAGAAGCGCAGCTGCGCGGCCCGGTAAAGGTGATGATCGACCGTCTCGCTGCCGGTGATATCGACCGTCTCTACCTGGTGTCCAACGAATTCGTGAACACCATGACCCAGAAGCCGCAAATCCAGCAACTGCTGCCGCTCAAGAAGGAAGAAGATGAGCAACAGCACCAGTGGGATTACCTGTACGAGCCCGAGGCGGTCGAACTGCTCGACGGTCTGCTGGTGAGCTACATCCGTTCCCAGGTGTACCAGGCGGTTGTAGAAAACAAAGCGTGTGAACAGGCTGCACGTATGATTGCGATGAAGAGCGCCACCGACAACGCCGGTGAGCTGATCGACGCACTGCAGCTGGTTTACAACAAGGCGCGCCAGGCAGCGATTACCCAAGAGCTGTCCGAAATTGTTGGCGGCGCCGCGGCGGTCTGAGGCGGCCGAGTAAAGATTTGAAATTTGAGGATCGGGAAATGAGTAACGGGCAAATTGTGCAAGTTATCGGCGCGGTCATCGACGTGGAATTCCCGCGTAATGCCGTACCGAACGTATACGATGCACTCGTGTGTGAGGAAAAGAACCTCACCATGGAAGTGCAGCAGCAGCTGGGCGATGGCGTGGTTCGCGCTATTGCCATGGGTTCTTCTGAAGGTGTTCGTCGCGGTCTCGCGGTAACCAACACCGGCGCTCCGGTTTCCGTACCGGTGGGCGTAGAGACCCTCGGCCGCATCATGGACGTACTGGGCAACCCCATCGACGAATGTGGTCCCATCGGTGAGAAAGAGCGCTCCTCTATCCACCGCGCTGCGCCGACCTACGAAGAGCAGTCCAGCTCCACCGAACTGCTGGAGACCGGCATCAAGGTTATCGACCTGGTATGTCCGTTCGCCAAGGGTGGTAAGGTTGGTCTGTTCGGTGGTGCCGGTGTAGGTAAAACCGTAAACATGATGGAGCTCATCAACAACATCGCCACCGAGCACAGCGGTCTGTCCGTGTTCGCCGGTGTAGGTGAGCGTACTCGTGAAGGTAACGACTTCTACCACGAGATGCAGGAAGCTGGCGTTGTAAACGTCGAAGAGTTCGCCAAGTCCAAGGTAGCGATGGTTTACGGCCAGATGAACGAGCCGCCCGGCAACCGTCTGCGTGTGGCCCTGACCGGCCTGACCATGGCCGAGAAGTTCCGTGACGAAGGCCGTGACGTACTGCTGTTCGTCGACAACATCTACCGTTACACCCTGGCCGGTACCGAAGTATCCGCACTGCTCGGCCGTATGCCGTCTGCGGTAGGTTACCAGCCGACCCTGGCGGAAGAGATGGGCGTTCTGCAGGAGCGTATTACCTCCACCAAGACTGGCTCCATCACCTCTATCCAGGCGGTATACGTACCGGCGGATGACTTGACCGACCCGTCCCCTGCGACCACCTTCGCGCACTTGGACTCCACCGTAGTACTGAGCCGTGACATCGCCGCCAAGGGTATCTACCCGGCTGTTGACCCGCTCGACTCCACCTCTCGCCAGCTGGATCCGCTGGTAATCGGTCAGGAGCACTACGAGTGTGCCCGCGGCGTTCAGTCTGTACTGCAGCGCTACAAGGAGCTGAAGGACATCATCGCGATTCTGGGTATGGACGAGCTGTCTGAAGAAGACAAGCAGATCGTAGCCCGCGCGCGTAAGATCGAGCGCTTCCTGTCTCAGCCGTTCCACGTAGCGGAAGTATTTACCGGTGCTCCGGGCAAATACGTGTCCCTGAAAGAAACCATCCGCGGTTTCCAGGGCATCCTGAACGGCGACTACGACCACATGCCAGAACAGGCCTTCTACATGGTCGGCACCATCGACGAAGCCGTCGAGAAAGCCAACAAGAAGTAAGGCACGTGTGTGAAACCCGGAAATTTTTTCGGGTTTCACAAGGCAAACAGCTGAGAATGTGAGGTAGCCTTATGGCTATGACTGTACATTGCGACATTGTTAGCGCAGAGGAATCCCTCTTCTCCGGTCTGGTGAAGATGGTGGTTGTGAGCGGCGTAGAGGGTGAGATAGGTATTACCTATGGTCACGCTCCCCTGCTTACCGCCCTCAAGCCGGGCCCGGTCCGTGTCATCAAGGACACTGGTGAGGAAGAGGTCTACTTCCTGCGCGGCGGCTTTGTTGAAATCCAGCCGAATGTGGTGACCGTGCTCGCCGATCTCGCCGAGCGCGAAATCGACGAGGAAGCGGCGCGCAAGGCTCGCGAAGAGGCGGAACACGCCCTGCGCAGTGCCCCGGCGGATATCGACTACGTCCGCGTTTCCGCGCAACTGGCCGAAGCCGAAGCGCGCCTGCGCACCCTGCAGGCGATCCGCAAGGCAGCCGGCAAGTAAATCTGCAATTCAGCAGGTCAAAAAAGCAGCTTCGGCTGCTTTTTTTGTGCCCAAAATTTGCCGCTCCGGGAATTTGGCGTTTAAATTAACGGGCAAATAATAAAAACGGATCGAGTTTTAGGGATGAAGAAATTCTTATTAATGTGGTTAATTACCACCGTTGCCTATGTTCCAACGGGTTTTGCGCGCCAGTGGAGCGAATACAGCTCAGACAACTTCACCGTCTATAGTGATGTGTCAACGCGCCATGCAGAGTCCCTGCTACAGGATATGGAACGCTTTCGTGCCGCAGTATTGATGTTTACAGGCTTGCCTGACGTACCTGAAGACCGTCGATTACAGATCTTTCATTTCAACAGCCGCTCTGAGTTCCAGGGCTTCACCGATAAAAGGGAAATAGCGGGTTTTTACCAGGAAACCTGGGATGGCCCACTAATCTTCTCCCAGAAGGGAACTAGCTGGAGTATTCCGGGAAGCGGGGTAATGTTTCACGAATACGTCCACCACCTTATGCGTGCGCGCAGCAATATGACCTACCCTATGTGGTACTCAGAGGGCTTTGCAGAACTTCTGGCGAGTGCCACGCTAAAGCGTGATCAAATTTCTCTGGGTCTAGTACCCGAATGGCGTCGGCCAGTATTTGATGGCCGCGCTTTCAGGGGTCCTTTGGCCGTTCCTGAGTTGCTACAACCAGATTTTGACGCTTCTAGTGGCAGTTACTGGGAGAGTTTTTACGGTTCTGCATGGCTGTTCACGCACTACCTGCAGCTGGGAGATCTTGCTGACAACCCGTCCTACCGTAAACAAACCCGGGATTACCTGCTCGCGGTGCATAACGGAGCGGAACCAATAACCGCATTCGAAGATCACTTCGGTGTGTCCGCAGACGCCATGGAAACGGAGCTCAGGAAGTACAGAAGAAGGGGGATACGTGGTGCCAGTTTTACCAGTCCTGCATACGATAAGCCGATAGGACACCGAGAAATCCCTGATCATGAACGCTACTACCTGTTGGCAGATAAGGCATTTGAAGTAGGTCAAGAACAGCTAAGCCGTAAATACCTGGATAAAGCGCTAAAACAGAAACCAAATTGGCATCCTGCGCTCGCATTGATCGCAGTATTGGAAAATCATGCGAATACACCTGAAACACTAAGCGCAGCAGAAAAAATTATGACCAATCTGCGTGCTAGTCGTCGGGCCGCACCGGGAGACATTGATGACTATCGCACTGCGATGAATCTGGCGCATTATTTTATGGACAAGCTAGATGAGATTCGCAAGACCGGGCAATCCGACCATGGCTTGCAAGATTGGGCTGTAAACTATGGTCAAATAGCTACCTCCCTCAACCCGGACTCAATAGCAGCACACCGTGTTCTATGGAGGGCTCAAAAAAATCCTCACGCGCCAGTGACCGCTTTGAAAACCATGATGAATGCCTATCAGCTCAATCCCGATAGTCTGTTTATTAATAAAGAAATCGGCTTCTACCTCGCTGATGCGCGACGTTTGGACCTGGCAGCACCGTTTCTTGAGCGGGTTTTAGCCTGGTCGCACCCAGGGCGAGATCGCACCAAGGCGAAAAATCTTCTCGCCCGGTTGCAAGAACAGCAGGAGGAGTCTGCTGTCAGCGCAAATTAACGGGCGTAACACCCAAAAAATCGCATGTTGCTGCGAAGTGTCTTGTGATTATGTTCCCAGATGGAACGCTTCTTTGCGGGAAATGAAGTGAATAAACCCATTATTGAGCCGTGTATAGGGCTGGCACTGGGAAGCGGTGCTGCGAAAGGATTCGCGCATATCGGTGTGCTTCGAGAATTGGATGAAATGGGGATTCGCCCCCAGGTCATCGCCGGTACCTCCATGGGTGCTTTTGTCGGAGCCGCCTATGCCGCTGGTGCGCTTGACAAGCTGGAAGAGTGGGCGCGGAAGCTGGATAACTGGCGGGTATTTTCGCTGCTGGATATCAACTGGTCGCTCAACGGCGGCGTAATCGGCGGCATCAAGCCATTTCGTGCATTTTTCGAGGATTTCGACTTCGAAAATATCGAAGATCTTCCCCTGCCATTTACCGCGGTTGCCACCGACCTGCACAGTGGCCAGGAGATCTGGCTGCAGGAAGGAAATCTGCAGGATGCGGTCAGTGCATCCTGCTCCATTCCCGGGCTTCTCTCTCCCAAGGCGCTGGCGGGCCGCTGGCTGGTGGACGGCGCCGTGTCAAATCCGGTACCCGTTGATGTGTGTCGGGCGATGGGGGCAAGCAAGATCATCGCGGTAGATGTCACCGAAGACACGGTTCCGCTACTGGACCGCGAGCACGGTGAAGTACGGCGCGCCGTGAGTGCGAAATCATCCCGCGAGGAAGAAACCGAACTGGTGGCCGAGAGCATCGAGTTTGCCGGTGGCATGCACATGACGGAGCGTGCGGCGGGTCCGGTCAAAGGATTTACCAGGCTGGTTGAACAAGGCAGGGAGCAGCTTTCCCAGTTGCGTATCAAGCGCGATCCAAAGCTCACACCGCCCGGTATGTTCGACACCATGCGCCGGGCCATGGAAATTCTCGAGCGCCGCCACAAGCGTGCGCGCATGATGGGTGCACCGCCCGATGTACTGATTCTGCCAAAGGTTGGCGACATCGGTGGCAACGATTATTCCCGCGCGGCAGAGGCCATTGAGGCCGGCGAAAAAGAAGCGCGCAGGTTGCGCACCTGGCTTGAGGATTTGGTTGCCAGTGCCTGATTTCATGTGTGGAACTCGATCCAGCTTTAACCGGTGAAATACTGAAGGCGGTGGTATGCGGGGGTTGTTCTTTTTACTGATGGCGCTGCTCAGTACCTGCGTAGCTGCCGCTGACTGGTACGAATATCAGTCAGAAAATTTCACCGTCTATTCCGATGTCCCCGAGCGTCGGGTCAATGCGCTGATGCGGGACCTGGAGCGCTTCCGCCGTGCAGCCCTCTTCTTTACCGGTCAGGAAGAAATACCGGAAAACAAAAACCTGCGGGTATTCCACTTTCGCGATTCTGCCGAATTCGAAAAATTCACCGGCGACCGCAAAATAGCCGGTCTGTACCGGGAGACCTGGGAGGGACCGTTCATTCTCTCCCGCGATGGCGACCACGGCATTTCCGGATCCGGCCTGATTTTCCACGAGTATGTGCATCACCTGATGCGCGAGCGCAGCGGGTTGACCTACCCGCGCTGGTATTCCGAGGGCTTTGCCGAATTGCTGGCGAGCGCCGAGCTACGCCGAAAAGACGTCGTGGTCGGCGGGCTGCCGGAGTGGCGTTTGAGTGCCTGGGCAGAGGAGGACCCTCTGACCATTAAACAACTGCTGGCACCGTCGCCACTCGCCGCACAAAACGGTGAGGACAACAGCCGCTACTGGAACAACTATTACGCCAGCGCCTGGCTCCTTACCCACTACCTGCAACTGGGCTATAACGCCGGCCATCCGGATTACCGTGCCGCCACCGCCGGCTACCTGAAGGCGGTGGCGGCGGGAGAAAACCCCTTCGAGATCTTCGCGGAACACTTCGGCAAGCCCATCGCAGAAATCCAGCGGGAGATGTTCGCCTATATGCGCGATGACATTCATCGCCACAAACTGGATATTCCCGAATACCAATACTCCATACCCCGCCGCACCCTCAACCAAAACGAGCGCCTGTTTCTGCTGGCAAGTGAAGCCGCGGATTTCGCCAAGCCGAAACTCGCCATGGACTACCTGAAACGGAGCGAACAGCAGGGTCTTGGTTGGCAGGAAAATCTCACCGCCATGGCGGTGATTGAAGCGCAGGGAAAGAACTACAAGCTCGGCGAAAGGGTTGCGAAGGAAATCGGCGAGCACGGCCAGATCAGCCATTTGACCGCGGCAAATCTCGCCCAGTATTACCTGCTGCGCTTGCAGGCCCTGTCTCTTACCCGCGAATGGAGCGAGGACTATTACCAGCAGGCGGTGAAATTCGGGAAAATCGCCGTGGAGATGGGGCCGGACTATTTGCCCGGCTACCGCTGCCTGTGGACCGTTTATCAGTTGAATGGGGAAAGCGAGCCGGCACTGCAGATCATGATGAGTGCCTATCAGCAGGCACCAAATCACCTGAACATGAATTCTGCGATCGGTTTTTATCTCGCGCATCTGGGCAAGCCGGAACTGGCTCGCGAATATCTGCAGCGGGTAGTGGCCTGGTCGCACTCGGATGAACTGCGCACTACCGCGGAAAAGGCTCTGCAGCAGGCCAGATAATCCCGGAAAAAACCTATAAAAAAGCCCGCAGCAAAAACTGCGGGCTTTTTGTTTCAACAGCAGAAACGGATCAGTGTACCCAGTGGTGGCGTTCCTGTTTCTCCTGGATTGCTTCCGCGGCTGGTGTCGGCATGGCGCTCACTGGTAAACGTTCGTGGAAGAACGCCAACCGCTGCTCGCCGTCTACCTCATCCATAGTGGCCGCGTCGAACACCTTGCCGTTGATCACGGTGTACTTGATGTTTTCGGACTGACGCAGGTTTTCCAGCGGATTGCCATCGACCACGATGATGTCCGCCAGCTTGCCCGCTTCCAGGCTGCCGAGATCCATGTCCATGCCCAGGTAGCGGGCGCCGTCGATGGTACCGGCGCGGAAGGCTTCCCACGGGGTGAAACCGCCCTGCTCCATCATCCACAACTCCCAGTGGGCACCGAGGCCCTCGCGCTGGCCGTGGGCACCGATATGCACCGTCACGCCCTTGTCGCGCAATTGCTTGGCGTGGCGCGCCACATTGAAGTGGTTGTAGTGGTTATCCGGCGACTTCTCGCGACGGATGGAGCGCGGGTTGACGATAAAGTCGGGGGTGAAGCGGGTCAGGCGCTCGTTTTTCCAAACGTCGGTATGGTCGTACCAGTAGTACTCGCCGGTGAGACCGCCGTAAGCCACCACGAAGGTCGGGGTGTAACCCACCTTGGTCTGGCTCCACAGCTGCTCTACGTCGGAGTAGATATTGGCAATCGGCAGCGAATGCTCGACGCCGGTGTGACCGTCCACAATCATGTTCATATTGTGCTGGTACTTACCGCCGCCCTCCGGCACCACCATGATGCCGTGCTTGCGGCCTGCCTCCAGCACCTGCTGGCGCTGCTCCCTTCGAGGCTGGTTGTAGCTCTTCACGGAAATCGCGCCCATTTCCTTCAGGCGGCTCACGTGAAACTCGGCGTCTTCGAGGCTATTGATCTTGGCGCGGTAGCCGGGACCCTTGGCACCGTAGAGGATGGTACCGGTGGAGAAAATGCGCGGGCCGTTGATGATGCCGGCCTTCTGCATTTCCGCGGCGGAGAAAATCTCACTGCTGTCGTTGGATGGGTCGTGAATGGTGGTCACGCCGAACGCAAGGCTGGAGTACAGGTTCCAGTTCTGCTGCGGAATGATCTCCTCGCGGCCCTGGGCGCCGTGGGCGTGGACGTCAACCAATCCTGGCAGCACCGTCTTGCCGGTGACGTCGATGCGCTGGGCACCAACAGGGATTTCCACCTCGCTGGCGGCACCCACCGCCACAATGCGGTTACCGCGGAATAGCACCACACCGTTGTCGATGACTTCCTGGGCCTTTTCCGCATCGCGCATGGTGACCACGGTACCACCGGTCAGGGCCACCAGCTTGTCGCTGTGGGCAAATTTCTGCGGGAAGCTGAGGTCGATACCTTCACTTACCGGCTCCGGCAGTTGCTCCGGGGCGCCGGTGACGAAGTCGAACGCGTCCTTCAATTGGCGCTGGTACAGTTTCGGGCCGTGGGCCCAGCCCAGGGTCTGGCTGTCGGCGGACCAGTGCAGGTTCTCACCGGCGCGCTTGGACACCTGGGTGACTTTCACTGCGGTGGCGTTGGGACCGATCGCTTCGGACTTGCCGGTGTGCATGAACGGTGCGGCGTAGGCCTTGAAGTCCTGGGTGAATGCCACCCAGCGGCTGTCCGGGGACAGGCGGAAGGAGGTGATCTCGGCGCCATACAAATGCTCGCGCTCGTCCTTGCCGTTGGTGTCCACACTTTTGAACACGCGCTTGCCGCCGTCGGCGTACACGAAATCGGAGAAGTAGACGCGGTCGCTGTCGGCACCGAAATGCGGCTCGTAGCCGGACTTGGCAATGCGGCGCTGCCAGTCACCGTCGGCGTCGGCCAGGTAGACACCGGGCTCGAGGGAGTACTCCGGACTCAGCAGGTAACCGCCGGTGAAACGGCGGAAGGCCACCAGTTCACCGTCGGGGGAGAAGCTCGGCTCCACGTACAGGCCGGGCTCCTTGGTGATGGTCTTGCCGCGGCCGTTGCGCGCGGAAACCACACGTACCTGGCCGAGCTTTTCATCGTCCCAGGTCACGTAGGTAATCTGCTTGCCGTCGCGGGACCAGCTGGGATACAGCTCGAAATACTCATCCTGGCCGGTCAATCGACGACGTTCGCCGCTGTTAACGTCCTGGATATAGATCTTTCCCAGGGCCTGGAAAGCGATCTGCTTGCCGTCCGGCGACTTCTGCGCCCAGCGGATCATCTTCACGTCGAACTGCTCGGGCGCCACATCCACGGGAAAACGAACCGCTGCGGCCACTTTCTTCTCGGTCTTGATGTGGGCAACGATCTCGCGCGCACCGCGCTCGATGCTGCTGCCATCGGCGGCAATGCGCAGGAATTTGCCCTTGCTCCACACGATCAGGGATTTGCCATCCGGCATCCAGTCGTACTGCACATAGTTGCCGTGGGAACCGAAGGTCTCCTGCAGGTCGCGCTCGAGACCGCTGTAGACCGGGGTTTCCAGACCGGTGTGCAGGTCCTTCACGAACAGCGAGGTGTTGAAATCCTGGCGGCGGACAAACGCCAGCTTGTTGCCGTCCGGGGAAGGCATGGGCGCGATGGAACCGCCGGGGCCGGAGACGAAAGTCTCTTCCTTGCCGTCATTCAGGTCGTAGCGGTTGATGGCGAACAGCTGCTGGGTGGAGTTCTTATTGTACTCCCACACGGTGCCCGGGGTGGTGTCGATGGTGTAATAGATGTAGCGGCCATCCGGTGAGAACACCGCGTCGGAGATGTTCTTCTGCGCGATGTCACCGCCCAGGCGCGCCTTGATCTGGCGACCTTCACCACCGCCGTGGTGGTACATCCAGATTTCGCCGGCGGGAATACTGCGGCCGGACATAAAGCCCTTGCGCGCCACCAGATACTGGCCGTCCGGTGACCAGCTGGGTGCATGTACCAGGTTTTCCTTCTCGGTGGTCAGTTGGCGAAGGTTCGCGCCGTTGCGGTCCATCACCCAGATGTTGTCGGCGCCATCGCGGTCGCTCACGAACACAATGGATCTGCCGTCGGGACTGAAGCGCGGCTGGGTATTCCAGGCAATTTCATTGGTCAGCGCGCGGGCCTCACCACCGGCCACCGGCACCTCGTAGATATCCCCCAGCATGTCGAAAATGATGCTCTTGCCGTCGGGGCTGATATCCAGGTTGCTCCAGGTGGTCTCACGGGTGTCCAGCGGCACAGACTTGAACTCGTAGGGTGGATTGTTCACATCCCACTTATCGGCGTCTTTGGCGCTCTCTTCCGCCTGCGCGGCGAAAGGCAATGCCAGAGCAATACCGGCGCTGCCGATCAGGCGCGCCAGTTTGCTGGCCTTGAAATGGTCGATCATGGATGGCTCCCAGGTGTGCGGGGTTATCGTTATGTCTTCGGCGGCACTGATGGCACCGCTCTTGTACTGTTCACTGCAACTTGTTCGCAGAAGGTCCAAAGGGTAAACCCGGGATCAAATTACGGGAATGACAGGAAAAGGCAATGGATCTGCGCCGAACGGCATAATCCTCGGGTTGTGTAAATTTCACTGGAATTTGCTGCGCCCACAACCGGCTGTACCGGCTGATACGCTGATCGCGAGGATACCCGGACGCCGCAGGTGCTGCCTGTGTCAGCCGAGATAGGAAGCATCTGTCGTAAAAACCACATCAAACTCCTGTTCGGCAACGAATTCCGCCATACGCTCGGTGAGCAGTTCGCGCCACTCGTCCACCTGATCTATACAGGCATGCTGGTGCCCTTCATCCAGGAGGATACGCGCATGCAGGTATACCGAGCGACCGGTTTTGACGATGCTGAGGGACCAGTTTTGTCCCGGAATATCCACCATTGCGTCGCGGAAGGCGCGGCGAATCTCGCGCTGGACATCGATTGGTGGGGATGCCAGCAGTACTTCCATCAGGTTGCGGTACAGGGTTCGCGCGGGTACCGGCAACATGACCAGCACCATCGCGACAACCAACCAGGAATCCACAAACGGCAGCCAGCCGCCAAGTGCATCACCAAAGCGCCACACCAGGGCAAAGGCACACAGCACCACCGCACTGAGTACGCCGTCCATCATCCAGGCAAAGGCGTCCACCTCGATCATGGTGGAGCCGGTTTTTTGGGCGATACGGCGCAACACCAGATACACCGCCAGGCAGCCGACACTGGCGATCGCCGCGTAGATGACAGCCCTGCCCGCATCCAGAGTACGCCCACCCTGATACAGCGCCGCAATGGCGGAAGACAACGCCATCAACATGACCCCGAGAATCACCATGCTTTGCAGTACATTGAATGCCGGCTCGAAGCTCGCATACCCAAACGGAAAGTGGCGATCGGCATCGCGCCGGATGATGCGCGAAACCGCCAGCATCACCAGCGACATGACGAAGTTCACCAGGGAGAAGACGCCGTCGAGAAAAATGGCCTCGGAACCGGTCCAGTGGGAAAAACCGAAACCCAGTGCCGCCATGATCAGGCAACCGACGATCGACAGCCACAGCCCCCGAGTCTCCATTTTCTGAACCCCAAACCATGTTGGTAAATATTCGAAGTAGACTCTGGGATATTAGTGGCAATTCTTGCCCTGATAGGGGGCGCAACTTGTGGTATTGACGCGAAGTCGCCACAATTCGCGGCCATTCTAAGATTTAGCTTCCGCACTTGTAGGAATTTCATGGCTATCGATATCGTCATTCTCGCCGCCGGCAAAGGCACCCGTATGCGTTCCGACCTCCCCAAGGTCCTGCACCCCATTGGTGGCGTGCCCATGCTGGGGCGGGTGATCGACGCGGCCAAGGCATTAGGTGATGTGGAGATTACCGTGGTCATCGGTCACGGCGCTGAGAGAGTGCGCGAGCGCTTTGTCGATAGCGGTGTGCAGTTTGTCGAGCAAACCGAACAGTTGGGCACCGGGCATGCGGTCGCGCAGGCCATCCCCTATTTCAGGGAAGGTGCCACGGTACTGGTGCTTTATGGCGATGTGCCACTGGTCAAAACCGCCACCCTGCAAAACCTGCTGCAGGCGTCGAACAGCGGCCCCGCGCTGTTGTCGGTGGTGATGGACGATCCCAGTGGCTATGGACGTATCGTGCGCGATCAGTCCGGCCAGGTGCAGGCGATCGTGGAGCAGAAAGACGCCGACGCCGCGACACTCGAGATCGATGAGATCAACACCGGCATTCTCGCCGCTCCCGCCGATTTACTCGCGCAGTGGCTGCCGGAACTCTCCAACAATAACGCCCAGGGTGAGTACTACCTTACCGACGTGATCGCGCGCTCGGTACGCGAGAACATCGCCGTGACCGGAGTGGTGGCCGATGATCCGGTGGAAGTCGCCGGCGTCAACAGTCGCGCGCAACAGGCGGAACTGGAGCGCGCGCTGCAGTGGGACAATGCCGCTGCCTTGATGGCCGCGGGCGTCACCCTGCTGGACCCGGCACGGTTTGACCTGCGCGGGTCACTTAGCTGTGGCGCCGACGTCTCCATCGACATCAACTGTATTTTCGAAGGTGACGTGTCTCTCGGCGACGGCGTGCAAATCGGCCCGAACTGTCTGCTGAAAAACTGCCAGCTGGCGGCCGGCACGGTAGTGGAGGCCAATTCGATCATCGAAGACGCCACCGTTGGCGAGGCCTGCACCATCGGCCCCTTTGCGCGTCTGCGCCCGGGCACCGAGTTGGCCAGCGGCGCCAAGGTGGGCAACTTCGTTGAGACCAAAAAAGCCAAAATCGGCCGCGGCAGCAAGGTCAACCACCTGTCCTACATCGGCGATGCCGAGGTCGGGGAAGACGTCAATATCGGCGCCGGCACCATCACCTGTAACTACGATGGTGTGAACAAGTCCAAGACCACGATTCGGGACCGGGCCTTTATCGGCTCCAACTCCGCGCTGGTGGCTCCGGTGGAAATCGGTGCCGGAGCGACCGTGGGCGCCGGTTCCACCATTACCCGAGAAGTGAGTGCTGACGAACTGGCGGTGGCCCGCGGCAAGCAGCGGAATATTTCCGGGTGGCAGCGACCCGTCAAGAAGTCCTGAGCGGACGTTGCCGCTTTGAGTCTCACCCGGTGGCGCCGAACCACCGGGTGCCGACCTTTAAAACTCGCTAAAACAAGCCGCCCCCAACAACTACACTTGCACGCATCGGAAAGAAAGGAATCCCGCCGATGCACAAACCTCGCCTGCAGCTGCAGGCTTCCTTCGATATCGCCTGGCTGCAATATCTGGATAAACAGGGTAGCGCGACCCAATCCCTGCCGGAATTCGCCAGCCCCGACTGGCTCACCCACAGCTTCCGCCAAATGCAACTGGCAAGGCTGGTGGATGATCGCGCGGTAAAGCTTCAGCGTACCGGCCGCCTCGGCACCTACCCCTCCACCCTCGGCCAGGAGGCCATCGGTGTCGCCACCGGCAACGCCCTGATGGCGGAGGACGTCTACTGCCCCTACTACCGGGAAACCGGCGCCCTGTTGGAGCGCGGTGTCTCCATCGAGGAAATTCTCGCCAACTGGGGCGGCGATGAGCGCGGGCAGAACTACCGGCACGCACCGCAAGACCTGCCCATCTGCATCCCGATTGCCACCCAGATGCTGCATGCCGCCGGCGTCGCCTTTGCGCTCAAATATCGCCATCAGCAACACGGCACGCCGCTGCAGGTGGCCGTTGCCAGCTCCGGCGAAGGTGCCACTTCCAAGGGGGATTTCTACGAGGCGATGAATCTCGCCGGGGTGTGGAAACTGCCCGTGGTTTTCGTGGTGAACAACAACCAGTGGGCGATTTCGGTGCCGCGCAGTGCGCAGACCAGCACCCACACCATTGCGCAGAAGGCGATCGCCGCCGGAATCCCGGCGCTGCAGGTGGACGGCAATGATGTAGTGGCGGTGGCCTGGGCGGTACGGGATGCGCTGCGGCGTGCGCGCAGTGACGAAGGGCCGGCGCTGATCGAGGCCATTTCCTATCGACTCTGCGACCACACCACCGCCGACGATGCCAGCCGCTACCGCAGCGGGGAAGAACTGCAGCAGGCCTGGCAGTGGGAGCCGGTCGCGCGGCTGGAGACCTATCTTCGCGGTGAAGGGCTGTGGAGCGATGCCAAGCAGCAGGATCTCGCGCGGGAGCTGGCGCAGACCATGGAGGCGGCGCTGAACAGCTGGGAGTCGCGCGCGCCGGAACCGGCCACCGCCATCTTCGATCATCTCTACGCGCAGCTGCCGGAAGGCCTCTACGAGCAGTACGACCAGCTGCGCGAAGAACTACAGGGGGCACGGGAATAGATGGGGGAGTCGGCAAACAGCATCACCCTGGTTGAAGCGGTCACCCAGGCACTGGCCTACGAACTCGCCAATGACCCCCAGGTGGTGGTATTCGGGCAGGATATCGGTGCCAACGGTGGTGTATTCCGGGCAACCGATGGCTTGCAGAAAAGATTCGGAGCGGAGCGGGTGCTGGACACACCGCTGGCAGAAAACATGATCGCCGGCATCGCCGTGGGTATGGCGACCCAGGGGCTGAGGCCGGTGGCCGAATTCCAGTTTATGGGCTTTATCTACCCGGGCCTCGACCACATCCTCAGTCACGCCGCGCGCATGCGCAATCGCACCCGCGGCCGGCTCAGCTGCCCCATCGTCTATCGCGCGCCCTATGGCGGCGGCATTCATGCACCGGAACATCACAGCGAGAGCACCGAGGCAATATTCGCGCACATTCCCGGTCTGCGCGTGGTGGTGCCCTCCTCCCCCGCGCGCGCCTACGGCTTGTTGCTGGCCGCCATCCGCGACCCGGACCCGGTGCTGTTTCTGGAGCCCAAGCGTATTTACCGCGCCGTCAGGCAGCCGGTGGCGGACGATGGCGAAGCGCTGCCACTGGACCGCGCCTTCGTCCTGCGGGAGGGCGGCGACCTGACCCTGATTGCCTGGGGTGCCAGCGTGAAGGAAACCCTGGCCGCAGCCGAGCAGTTATCCACAGAGGGCATCGAGGCGGAAGTCATCGACCCCGCGACCCTGAAACCGCTGGATATCCACAGCATCATCGACTCGCTGGAGAAAACCCGTCGCTGTGTGGTGGTGCACGAAGCCGCGCGCTTTGGCGGGCTCGGTGCGGAAATCGCCGCGCAGATCCAGGAGTACGCCTTCGACCTGCTGGACGCCCCGGTGCAGCGGGTTACCGGCTACGACACCGTCATGCCCTACTACCAGCTGGAACAGGTCTATCTCCCGGGGGTGGAAAGGATACTTGCCGGCGCGCGCGCAGCACTGGGTTATGTGCGGGAGGGCGGCCGGTGAAAATCTTCAAGTTGCCGGACCTCGGCGAAGGCCTGCCGGACGCCACCATCCGTGAATGGCAGGTGCGGGAGGGCGACAGTGTGGTTGCCGACCAGGTCCTGGTTACTGTGGAAACCGCCAAGGCCCTGGTGGAGGTGCCGTCACCCTATTCGGGTAGGGTGGAAAAACTGTTTGCCGCCGAGGGTGAAACCCTGGAAACCGGCCAGCCGCTGATCGGCTTCCAGCAGTCCGGTGGCGAGACCGCAGCACCGAAGCCGGCGGATTCCGGCACCGTGGTCGGCAAAATCGAATCCGGCAGCGAGGCTCTCGCGCGCGAGCAGCGCCCCGTTTCCCATCGCCCCCGCTGCGCTACCCCCGCGGTGCGCGCGCTGGCGCGGCAACTGGGTGTGGATCTCACCAGGCTCCACCCCGTCGGTTCCCGTTTCACCGAAATCGAGGTGCGTAACGCCGCCGGCCAGCCGCTCCCCGGGACGGGCGAAGTATCTGCGCAACGGGTAGCGGATACAGCCAAACCGGCAGTCGCCACCGGCACGAGTGCAGAGCCCGCTCGTCGCGCCATGGCGCTGGCCATGAGCCGCAGCCGCGATCTTGTCTGCCCCATGACCCTTTGCGACGAGGTGGATATTTCCGACTGGCCCAAGGGCACCAACGCCACCCTGCGATTGCTCCGCGCCATCGCCCACGCCGCCGCCAGCGAACCCAACCTCAACGCCCATTTCACAAACGACACCCTGGAACCACAGGCCCCGGTGAATATCGGCCTCGCCGTGGATGCCCCCAAGGGCCTGTTCGTGCCGGTGATCAAGGACGTGGCCGCCCACAGCGACGAAGACCTGCTGGCGGCAATATTCCGCTTCAAGCAACAGGCCAGCGAGGGCAGCATCCCCCAAAAAGACCTCCAGGGCGCCACCATTCATCTGTCCAACTTCGGCAGCCTCGGCGGGCGCTTCGCCACCCCGGTAGTGGTGCCGCCGCTGGTATGCATCGTCGGCGCCGGCCGCAGTCACAAGGCCGTGCTGCCCCACAAGGGCAAGGCGCGGGTGCGCAAACTGCTGCCGCTCTCCATTACCGCCGACCACCGCGCGGTCACGGGCGGTGAACTCGCCAGATTCCTAAAAAAATTGAGTGAATTTCTCACAGAACCCTGAATTCGGGTTGGCAAGCTAAGTTTCGATTCGCTATCCTTTGGTTTCGAAACGAAAGATAAGGGTTGCACCCCGCTCCATGTCCAAACGCAACACCCAACAGCGCCGCCACCAGATACTGGGGCATATCAATGACGCCGGCGAAGCCAGCGTGGAAGAGCTGGCGCGCCAGTTCGAAACTTCGGAAGTTACGATTCGAAAGGATCTGGCGGCGATGGAGGACAGCGGGCTGCTGTTGCGCCGCCACGGCGGCGCCATCCCGCTGCCGCGGGAATTGGTGGGTGAAGATCCCCTGTCCCAGACCAAGCGCGCCATCGGCTGCGCCGCGGCGGAGCTTATCCGCGACCACAACCGCATCGTCATCGACTACGGCCGCACCACCACCGGCCTGATCCCGGAACTGGACAAAAAGCGCGGCCTGGTGGTGATGACCAACTCCCTGCATGTGGCCAACCAACTGCGGGAGCTGGAAAACGAACCGACCCTGTTGATGACCGGCGGTACCTGGGACCCGCACTTCGAGGCCTTCCAGGGCCAGGTCGCGGAGCAGGTACTGCGCGGATACGACTTCGACCAGGCCTTCATCGGTGCCGACGGCATCGATCTGGAGCGCGGCACCTGCACCTTCAACGAACAGATCGGCCTTTCGCGGGTGATGGCGGAAGTCGCACGTGAGGTCATCGTGATGGCGGAATCCAGCAAGGTGGGGCGGCGGATACCCAACCTGGAATTGAGCTGGGACATGTTCGGGACGTTGGTGACGGACAGCGGCATTGACGACAAGGTTTGTGCACAGCTGGAACGCAGAGGCCTGCGCGTGATTTGCGCGGACGTGAAGTAACAACAAATTATTGAGGTTAGAGAAATGTGTGGAATCGTAGGCGCTCTCGGTCAGCGCAATGTCACCGGAATCCTGCTGGAAGGTCTGCGCCGCCTGGAATACCGCGGTTATGACTCCGCCGGCGTATGCCTGGTCAACGGCGATGGCCAACTGCAGCTGCGCAAAACCCAGGGCAAGGTCGCCGATCTCGAATCCGCGCTGGATAACAGTCCCACTGCCGGTCAGCTCGGCATCGCCCATACCCGCTGGGCCACGCACGGCGTACCTTCGGACAAAAACTCCCACCCGCACACCTCCGGCAACTTCGCCCTGGTGCACAACGGCATCATCGAAAACTACCAGGAACTGCGCGACCAGCTCATCGCCAAGGGTTACGAATTCCAGTCCGAAACCGATACCGAAGTCGTCGTGCATCTGATCCACGACCTCGCCAAAGATGGCCGCGACCTGTTGCAGGCCGTTTCCGCCGCTACCAAACAACTCCACGGGGCCTACGCCCTCGGCGTCGTCTGCTCCACCGAACCCGAGCGTCTGGTATGCGCCCGCCTCGGCAGCCCGCTGGTGATCGGCGTCGGTATCGAAGAGAACTTTATCGCCTCCGACCCCATGGCGCTGCAGCAGGTAACCGACCGCTTTATCTTTCTGGAGGAAGGCGACATCGCCGAAGTCACCCGCGAAAGCATAGCGGTGTGGGACAAAACCGGTGAAGAAGTCAGCCGCCCGGTGAACAAACTGCAGGGCGGCCACGACGCCGCCGACAAGGGCCGCTACCGCCACTATATGCAGAAGGAAATCTTCGAGCAGCCAAAAGTGGTGGAAGCCACCATGGCCGGCCGTATCGGTGAACACTCGGTGCTGTCCCAGGCACTGGGCACCGCCGCAAATGAAATCCTGCCGAACGTAAAACAGGTGCAGATCGTCGCCTGCGGTACCAGCTATCACGCCGGCCTGGTCGCGCGCTACTGGATCGAAGACTGGGCCGGCGTGCCCTGCTCCGTGGAAGTTGCCAGCGAAATCCGCTACCGCAAAACCGCGGTGCGCCCGGGTACCCTGTTCGTCACCATCTCCCAGTCGGGAGAAACCGCCGACACCCTCGCCGCGTTGCGCCAGGCCAAGGAACTCGGCTACCTCGCCTCCATGACCATCTGCAACGTGCCCAACAGCTCCCTGGTGCGCGAATCCGAACTGCACCTGATGACCGAGGCCGGCCCCGAAATCGGCGTCGCTTCCACCAAGGCGTTCACCACCCAGCTGGTAGCATTGCAGATCTTCTGTATCGCGCTGGCCAAGGCCAACGGCATGAGCGGCGAGCGCGAGGCGGTACTGGTCAGCGCCCTGCACCAGTTGCCAAAACTGATGGAAAAATTCACCGGTCTCGACGCTTTGGTGCAGGCCACCAGTGAAGCCTTCGCGGAAAAAAATCACGCGCTGTTTTTAGGCCGCGGTGTGGAATACCCGATCGCGCTGGAGGGTGCGCTCAAGCTGAAAGAAATTTCTTACATCCACGCGGAAGCCTACCCCGCCGGCGAACTCAAGCACGGCCCGTTGGCGCTGGTGGACTCGGATATGCCGGTGATCGTCGTTGCCCCCAACGACGAGCTGCTGGAAAAGCTCAAGTCCAACCTGCAGGAAGTGCGCGCCCGCGGTGGAGAGCTGTTTGTATTTGCCAGCCCGCAGGCGGGATTCAAGAGCGAGCCTGGCGTGACCGTGGTGGAAGTGCCGGATGCCCCGGAGAGCCTGCAGCCAATTCTGTACACGGTACCGCTGCAGTTGCTGAGCTATCACGTAGCGCTGTTGAAAGGTACCGATGTGGACCAGCCGCGGAATCTGGCTAAATCAGTGACCGTTGAATAAGTTGTTATGCTTAACGTCTTCCTTTCCCGACAGGGGGAAATCGATGTTGCGCAGACTGACCCTGGTATTGATCGCTAGTATTTCGACGGTGTTGCTGTCGGCCTGCTCCTCGGGCGCATTTTTTCTTGCCAACCTGCCGGTGAAATTCGCTGGCCCAGAGGTGCACCGGGATATCAGCTACGGTCCGCAGCTGTGGCAAAAGCTGGATATCTACCTGCCGGAGGAAACAAGCGCCCCGGCGCCGGTACTGGTGTTTTTCTACGGCGGGCGCTGGACCTTTGGCAAAAAAGAGCAGTACGCATTTGTCGCCAAAACATTTGCAGACGCCGGCTATATTGTGGTGCTGCCGGACTACTCCAAGTATCCGGCGGTGAAATTTCCGGTGTTTGTCGAAGATGCTGCCAAGGCGGTCGCTTGGACACACGATCACATACATCTTTATGGCGGCGACACCTCGCGCTTCTATATCTCGGGCCACTCGTCCGGTGCACATATGGGTGCCTTGGTCTCGGCCAATCCCGAGTATCTGAAAACCGAGGGCAAGCCGCTTTCCATCGTCACTGCCTTTGCCGGGTTGGCCGGGCCCTATGATTTCATACCGGAAGCGGAAGATCTGAAAGACATTTTCGGCCCGCCGAACAATTATCCGAATATGCAGGTGCCGACCTTTATCCGCGGCGATGAGCCGCCGATGCTTTTGTTACATGGCGCCGACGACAAGGATGTGATTCAGCGCAACCTGAATCGGCTGAGAGATAAAATCGAGAAGTCTGGCGGCGCTGTGGAAGCCCACATTTACGATGACGTGGACCATATCGATATGATCGGGTCTCTCAGCTGGCTATTGGAATTTAAGGCGCCTGTAGAGAGGGATATGTTGGAATTTTTCGAGCGTCAATCACCGAAGCAGTAAACGAAATAGAACAAGCATCCGCCTGTCCGCCTCATTCACCAGGAACAATGCGTAGTTGTGTACCGGTGCAGTAATCCAGGATTTCCAGCTTGGCCTGCGCTGTACGCAGTGCATTGGCGGCAATGATCTTGCTTTCGTCCGCCTGCGGCGACCGGCAATTCAGCACATCCGATATAGCCACGGCCTTGGATTTCTGGCCCCGCAGAGTCGCCAAAAAGTACAGCTACCAGGCCTTTGAATTCTGGAGGGCTCAGGTGATCCACGTTAGCCGCGATTCCTTGAGTATCCACTTCCCGTCCTTGTTTTCGTACTCAGCCTCTCCCCCTTGGTAAACCAGCTCGAAATGGACAATGGCCCTGGTCAGGTCACCGTTGAAATCGATCCGGCTGATGGTTGGGTCTGTGACCAGTCGCCACCCTCCCCAGTGGCCGTGGTAAATTTTCAAATACTGATTGAGGAATTGCAGTCGCTTGTTGCTTTCTCCAATCGCCATTGCCGGGGCCATGATGTTGCCCTGGCCTGCTGGCGTGGATTCTCCACCGAGAAACATTAACAACCGGTTTTTGTACTCCTCGGTAAGAATGAGCGCGAGTTTGTTGCCCTGAATCTGAGGGCGGAAATTGTGGAGAGTGGACTCGAAAACGATATTATCGGGATCAATAGGATATCGATCCTGTTTTAACTGCCGATAGACGTTCACGTCGATGCTGTTCTGTATTACATAGTATTTTACGCCGGTGAACTGGTCGGTGCCCCACTCAGGTTTCCCGATGCGTCCGAGGTTTGCGGGCTGATAAAAATCCTTGAATATTTCGTAGGTGAAGCGGAAGGCTTTCGGCAGCCCGTCCAGTTGCCGATCGGTGATCGGCGGATTGAGGTCTGCCCAGCCGATGAAAAAGCTGTCCAGCAATGTGCTGTTCTGATCCAGGTAAGCCCGATAAAGACGGAACTCCTGATATAGCTCGCGCTCACCGCGCGTGTATTCAGGAACTTCATCGTAAAGATTATCTGGAATAAATGGCTGTTGCTGGGGCGGCTTTTCCTGTGGGCAGGTGCATTCTTCTGCAGTTGTTTTAGTGCTGAGCAGAGCAAGTAGAATCAGGGCGAGAATACGCATAGCCTGGCTCTTCCATTGGCACTGGCCTAGTATGGACACGAAAAAATACAGATAAACAACTAATCCGTAGTTTGTACTGTTTTGTGCTTTACATTATCGCGTTCGAGTTTTAACAGTCGTTCTGGCGCCAGCTGTGCTATGTCATAGCCCCCTGGGTAAGTCCGGTAACCGTTGGGCCAGATCGGCTCTCCGAAACTTCCGAATAGCGCAAGCCACTTTGCCCGCAATTTCAGTAACAACGGTACCACTGTTGTATAAAAGCGGCCTGGGGACTCCAGCTGCACGGCATTGCGGGTCGCTTCATCTAGAAGCACCGCAGATACCGGTCTTACAAAATATCTAAATGGCTTGGGCAGCCAGGATTGCACAACCGCAAGCGTTGCATTGGATACCGAGCGATTGGCGCTACTGAACGTGAAGTGGTCACGCACATATTGTTCACTGAACTGGCGAATGGCGTTCAGCGATGGGGGGATATCCTGTATTGCCATGCGCTGCCCGACGTTGCGCCAAAAAACGTACAGCGCGACCTGTTCGTTTTCGCTCAATCTGCGCCAACCGTAGCGCTGGATCCAGTCGATGGGGTCCAGCATGAAGGTGGAAAGTACGAACAGGTAGTCTTCGTTGCGGATGGAAAAATACCCGTGGGTGCGGTTAATCCTCTGTAGTGCGGAACGGCCCTCCGGACTGTCGTAGCCAAAGCGCAACAGCTGCAGCATCAGCAGTGAGGTATCGTCGTAGCGCTTTTGCCCGTTGCTGGTGAATTCGCCGGTGCGCGCAAGCAATCCGCTGATACTGGGCGAGGCGAATGTCCTGAACAGGGCCAGCTCCAGTGCGCGGTTGAAATCCCACAAGAAACCATCGCAAATAATCAGGCGAGCGATTTCACAGTGATCTTCATGCGCGCACAAACGGGCGATTTTTTTTCGATTCTTATTTCTGAACATTTCTGGCGCTACGGTAGAGATAATTTTCCGGTAACCCGAGACGCTGGCAGGCGTGTACCGCTGGACTGGCCTTGATTACAAGCCGGTCCGCCAGGCGACCAGTAAGCCTTATCAGACGTCGCTCCCAGTTTTTCAGGCGCCAGCGGGTTTGGAGCTGCAGCGATTGCTGTGCCCAACCCGGCAGGATATCCACGGCGGCGCGCACCAGCATGCGCTGGTAGGGCCGCAGTGGAAGGGGAAATATCGGCGTGCGCAGCATCAGTTCGAGGAACTCGTCGATGATGCCCGTGGGTCGCAATTGCGGGCGCATATGCTCGAACAGTTCGTCCAGCGCCGCCACCGAGTCCGGCGCGCCAACGGCGCCATACAGCGTGGCGGGAACCCTAGCCTCGCGGTATACGTCATCCTTTTCCGCAAGCGACAGCGGCTTTACCAGCTGGCTGTAGGCCTCCACAAAACCAAAGCTGGCGGTGGCCTGCACCCAGTTCAGCAGCTCCACGTCGTTGGCGTTGTAGCTACGACCATCTTCGGTGATGCCGGAAATGTTGCCGTGCATTCGGCGTATCCCGGCAATCATCGCCTCGGCTTTGCTGCGCGGCCCGTACACGGTGACCATCGCGGCAAGCCCGGTGCGACGCAGCCGGCCGAGGGGATCGGTGCGAAACGTCGTGTTGTTCCACACGCCGTCGCGCACCCGCGCCTCTGCCAGCTCCAGAATGACGGCGGTGACACCGCCGACAAACATGGACACCGGGTTCTTGAAAATGCGCCAGGTTACGGAGTCCGCAGGGACAAGGGCCTCTTCTCCCTGTGGTTGACCGAAGTCGAACCTGACTTCTTTGTTCCACGTGCGATACGCGTGTCTTACGTCTTCCATCAAACTCAGAAACTGCCTCGCAGGGTCAAACCGTAGGTGCGGGGATAGGAAACATACGCATTGTAGTCCCCCGCCTGTAGTGGCGAGTCGAAGTGCACGCTGGCGTAGCGGTTGTCGCTGCAGTTCTGGCACCAGGCAGACAGCGACCAGCTGGTGGAATCCGGGCGCAGCCCGATATTCGCGGCGTACTCACTCTGCGCGTCGACCTTAAGGTTGTTGGAGGTGTTGGAATAGATTTCGGAGTTGTACACCATCCCCACACGGCCAAACAGATTCAGGCCAGTGGCGATGGGACGCTCGAAATCGAGAGCCAGGTTCGCAGACAGATTCGGTGCCATGGCAAATTCGCGGTCGGCGAGAATGCCCAATACCGGATCGTCGCCAAAGCGCGCTTCCGCCAGGTGCGTGAGGTCAAACATCAGCGAAAAGGTGTCGTTCAACACGAACTGGTTTTCCAGCTCCAGGCCGTAGACCGTCGCCTCTGGCGCATTGTCGACACTGAAGCGGGTGCCCTGGAACTGCGCCAGCTGCAGGTCTTCGATGTCGTTGTAGAACACTGCGAAGTTGCTGCGCGCGCGCCCGTTCCAGTATTCGGTTTTCAGGCCCAGCTCGTAGCCATCCATATATTCGGCGCGGTAGGTTGGATCCCCCGGTATCGCACCGGGAACCTCTTCCGGGTTGTTCAGGTTGGTGCCGGCGCCGCTGTTGTCGATGTTCACCCCACCGGACTTGTAACCGCGGCTGTAGGAGGCGTAACCCATCACCTGCCCGGTGAAGTGGTATTGCGCTGACAGCGAACCGCTGAAGGCGTCCTCCTCGTAGTGATCGTCAAACTCCGGCCCGGGCTGGGCGGTGAGCACCCGGAATACGGCGTTGGGCGCGGGGGTGAATGCATTGCGGAACATGGCGCCGTTCTTCTCGTCGCGGGAATAGCGCAGGCCAACGGTCAGCCCGAACTGTTCATTGACGTCCAGGTTCCAGTGCGTAAAGGCGGCGTGGGAGCGGCTGTCTGCGGGCATGTCCACATCGCTCCACTGTCCTTCGGTGGCATCCACGGTGCCGGCGGGAAAGCCATAGAGCTGGGTAAACAGGGTATCCCAGTAGAACTGTGCCTGGTCGCCCCACCAGAGTTCGTGGTGCGCATCGATGTCTTCATCGGCGTAATACGCTCCAACCACATAGTCGCCGCCAGAAAAGGGACCGAAACTTTCCACATCACCATTCAGGGTGAACTCCTGGGAAATCATCTTGGTTCTGAGGGATTCACTGATGGAGAGGATATTGGCGCCGACAAAATCCGCATCCATGCCCTGCTGGGAGATGCGCCAGTCGCGAATGCTGGACACGGACTTGAGCGTGCGCCCGCCGTCCAGCTCCCAGGCCATGTGCAGTACCGCGCCCTTGTCGTCGATGGACTGGTCGGTGGGGTTACTCAGCACCTGCTGGTAGTCCTTCAGATTTTCCGACGGCAATTGTTTGCCCTGCGCCAGTACCAGTGCATTGATAAATGGCTGGGTGGGGCCGTCGATGGCGTCCACCTGGCCGTAACAGCAGTTATTCTGCTCGTCGAACCAGTCGATAATCAGGCGGCTCGAAAAGGTCTCTGAGGGTTGGTACAGGAACTGAACCTTGGCGCCGCGAGGCTCGCGACCGTTGTATTCACCGCCGTTGGGGTCCTCGATATAGCCGTCTTCGCTGCCCCAGATGGCGGCCACGCGCATGGCCGCTTTGTCGCTCAGTGGCACGTTGGTGGCACCGCGCACCAGCTGGTTGCCGTAGTTGCCGACCCCCACTTCATAATCCACGCTGAAGTCATCGGTGGTCGGCGCCTTGCTGTTGAGGATCAGGGCGCCGGCGGAGGTATTCTTGCCGAACAGCGTGCCCTGCGGGCCGCGCAGAATCTCCAGGCTCTCCATATCCAGCCAGTTCTGCATGGCCTGGCCGGCGCGGGTGCGATAGACACCGTCCACAAACACGCCCACCGCGCCCTCGAACGCGCGGCTGTTGCCCACGGTGCCGATACCGCGGATCACGATATTGGCGCTGTTGGCGGCGCTGTTGACCACCGCAAAGCGGGTGCTGGAGGAGATCTGCTGGATGTTCGCAATGCTGTCCACCTGGGCGGCAGCCAGCTCGTCGCCGGTGACCGCGGTGACGGCCACCGGCACTTCCTGCAGGTTTTCTTCGCGGCGCTGGGCGGTAACCACCACCTCTTCCAGCTGGCGCGCCTCCTGGGCGGATACCGCGAACGGCACCGCCGCGGCAATTGCCGCCGCCAGTGCGGTAGTTGCTACGGTCAGGTTGCGCAGGAAAGGATTGTCGTACGTATGCTTAGTAGCCATCGGGAGCTTCCCTCTCATCGTTTCATTATCTTTATCGAGTGATCGGGCCACGGGCGCACAGCGTCTGCCTTTACTACCTGCGCCGCCAGCCAACAGGGGTCGGATCATGGGCAGTATGTAAGGGGCGGTGAAAATAGCTTCGTCTGTTTGGATGAATTTGCGTTAAATTCACCAGTGGAAACATTCAGAGAATTTTGGCGCCAAAGCCAATGAGATCCGCCATGCACAGAGTGGCGGTGACTGCAGAGCGAGGAAAACATGCATCACGATCAGCCCAACAATCCCCTGCATGGCGTCAAGCTGGAGACCATCGTGCTCGAGCTGGAAAACCATTACGGATGGGAGGGGCTCGCCGAGCGCATACCGGTGAACTGTTTTCGCAATGACCCTTCGGTGAAATCCAGCCTGAAGTTTCTGAGGAAAACACCCTGGGCCAGGGAAAAAGTAGAGGAGCTTTACGTCGCGACGTTCAGCGCTGCAAATCCATGGAAGAAGTCTTGAGACCACCCAGAGGAAGGTGAGATCTGTTATCCGTTGTGTGTAAGGCGGATATCCACGTACGTGGAAATGGTATGGAAATCGAATTTAAAAATGCGCGGGTAAAAAGCAGCCTGTCGCTGTTATTTATATCCCGCGCATTCTCAGATGGAGTCAATTTGTAAACGGCAGCTATCAGAAGCTGTAACTCAGGCGCAGATTGGCTACGCCTCTGTCACCGTATGCGTTTGCATCAAGCTCGACATTGAAGGCTGAACCGGCATTCACACCGATACCGACACCGCCGGCAATTCCGCTTGTGCTGCGCCCGCCCACCACGCCGCCTTTGGCAAGAAAATAGACGTCACCAGACGTGCGATAGGTCCCGAAAACCCCGCCAAATGTCACCAGGGTGTCCCGGGTAAATTCACCGTGGACGCCCCAGCCGCTGTCACCCTGATAACCCATATTGAAACCTGGGCCGCTACCAGCGGGTGAGCCGTCGATACCACCATAGTGAACGCCGGCATAAAAGCCCTGGGGCTTGGCGAGAGCAGCGGTCGGTAGTGCGAAAATGAACAGCGCGGGAATCAGAAATTTTTTATTCATTATGTGTTTTCAATAAATTGTTGGCATATGAAGTAAACCGCCAAAGGCATTGCCTCGTGGTAAGGCCGCGCACTGCCCTGTGGTGTCATAGAGCCCTTTACGGCGGCGCCTAAATTAACGGGTGCTCATACTGTGGTCAAGCCGGTGCGATATTCGAAAATACGACGAAAATTCTTGATACCGGCATTCAGTAAATGCCCGGCAGTGCGTGTTTTTTCTGACTATTTTTCTTGCGTAAGTGAATTCCCGCCCTGCCATGGGGCGTATCAGTGCATTTTCGGAGTAGCGATGGCAAGAATATCAACCTGGTGTTTACTGGCGGTGTCCCTGTTGGTGTCTGCCTGCACAGGAATCCCCGAGGGGGTTCAGCCGATCGACAATTTCGAGATCGATCGCTATCTCGGCAAATGGTACGAAATCGCGCGCCTGGATCACTCCTTCGAGCGCGGGTTGAGCCGGGTTACCGCCGAGTACACCCTGCGGCATGACGGTGGAGTGAAGGTGGTCAACCGCGGCTTTGATGCACAGAAGGCCAAGTGGAAGGAGTCTGTCGGCAGGGCGTATTTCGTCGGCGCGCCGAATGTGGGGCACTTGAAGGTTTCGTTCTTCGGGCCCTTTTACGGCTCCTATGTCATTTTCGAGCTGGACAAAGAATATCGCTACGCGATGGTTTCCGGGCCGGATCGTTCCTATCTGTGGCTGCTGTCGCGCACGCCCACGGTGGATGAGTCGGTGAAACAGCGTTTTCTCGAGCGCGCCGGTGAACTGGGCTTTGCTACCGCTGAGCTGATTCTGGTGGAGCAGTCGCCCATCACACCGGACTGAATGCCCTCCCCTGCGCGGTAGTCACGCCATTAACTATGTTCCCTTTCAGGCCGCTTTAGGGGACTCATTTCCCAATGGGCCCGGCATGCGGGGCTTATCTATACTGCCTGAAGCTGATTGATATACACACAGTGGTGGCGGTGTGAGTTCTTGCGAATCCTGTCGCGGCGAGGCCGTCGCGGCTGCAACCGATTATTCCGGTCCCCCCTTTTCCGATCGGAGAAGGTTTCTGTGCACCCAACTGGTTGTGGGAGGCGCCTTGGCGGTTTGTCCCGCCGCACTGCTGCAGGCGCAGACGAACCTGCCCGGTGACGCAAAGGAAGCCAGTTCGCGTCTCGGCAAGTTTTTTGCCATTTCCCAGAAGCTGCTCAGCCCGCTGCCGGTGAATACGCACCTGGATCAGCGGGTGGCGGCGAGATTGCTGGCGGCACTCAACAGTGAATACCCCAGTTTTCCGCAACAGCTGGATCTGTTCCCCGATGACCCGGGCTACGGCGACCGGCATTCACCGGTGGCGCAATTGATCGTTGCGGCCTGGTATCTCGGTACCGTGGGCAAGACCCTGGTGACCTTCGAGCGCGCGCTGATGTATCGACTCACCGCGGATATGCTTCCCGTTCCCTCCTACTGCACCGGCAGGCCCGGTGACTGGGCCAGTGCGCCTTCGGTAAATGGCGGGAGGGATTAGGCTTGGCAGGCGTCGAAGCGGAATATGTGGTGATCGGCTCCGGCGTGGCCGGCGCTCTGGTTGCCAATGAGCTGGCGCGGGCGGGGAAATCGGTACTGATACTGGAGGCGGGCCCGCGGGTGCCGCGCTGGCAGACGGTGGAGCGCTTTCGCAACCAGCCGGACAAGACCGACTTCATGGCGGCCTACCGCTCGGCGCCCTGGGCGCCGCACCCGGAGTATGGGGCGTTCGCCAACGACTACCTGATTCTGAAGGGCAGCCACCAATTCAATTCCCAGTACATCCGCGCGGTGGGCGGGACTACATGGCACTGGGCCGCCTCCTGCTGGCGCTTTCTGCCCAGCGACTTCAAGCTGCAAAGCCTGTACGGCGTAGGCCGCGATTGGCCTATCGACTACAGCGAGCTGGAACCCTGGTACCTGCGCGCAGAACAGGAATTGGGAGTGTGGGGGCCGCAGGATGAAGCGCTGGGCTCGCCTCGCAGCGCCCCCTACCCCATGGCACCACTGCCGCTGTCCTACAACGAGGCGCGGGTGAAAACGCGCATGAATGAGCACAATCCAAAGTGGCGGGTGGTGACCGAACCGGTGGCGCGCAACAGCCGCCCCTACGACGGCCGGCCCACCTGCTGCGGCAACAACAACTGCATGCCCATCTGCCCGATCGGTGCCATGTATAACGGCATCGTGCATGTGGAAAAGGCGGAGGCAAACGGTGCTGAACTTATCCACAGCGCGGTGGTGAACCGGCTGGTGAGCGAGGGCGATCGAATCGTTGCCGCCGAGTACAAGGACCCGGCGGGCAACAATTACCGGATCTCCGGCAAGAAATTTATTCTCGCGGCAAACGGTATTGAGACACCGAAACTGATGCTGATGTCCCACGGTCGCAACCACCCCACCGGGGTCGGCAACAGTTCGGATATGGTGGGCAGGAACCTGATGGACCACCCGGGCACCGGGGTGCGCTTCTATGCCGACGAGCGCCTGTGGCCGGGGCGCGGCCCACAGGAAATGACGTCGGTCATTGGCTTTCGCGACGGCGCCTTCCGTGCGCAATACGCCGGCAAGAAGCTGCACCTGTCGAATATCTCCGCGATCGAAAAAGCTGCGCGCCATGTACTCTCACAGCGCGACCCTATCGACACCCCCGAACTCACCGAGCGTATCCGCGACCGCGCCGCGCGCTATGTGGAGTTCAACAGCTTCCACGAGTTGCTGCCGCACCCGGAAAACCGCATCCGCCCGAGCACTTCGGAAAACGATGCCAGCGGTATACCGAGGCCGGAAATCACCTATCGTATCGACGATTATGTAGTGAAAAGTACCGCCCACACCCGCGAGACCTATGCCGAGATTGCCAAATTGCTGGGTGGCACCGAGGTGACGTTTGTCGATGACTTCGCGCCCAATAACCACATCAGTGGCACCACCATCATGGGTGAGAGCGCGGCCGATTCCGTGGTGGATAAGGATTGTCGCACCTTCGATCATCCCAACCTGTTTATCGCCGGCAGCGCGGTGATGCCTACCGTTGGCACGGTCAATGTCACCCTGACCATTGCCGCCCTCGCCCTGCGCCTCGCTGACACCCTGATCCGGGAGGGAGGCGGATGAGGTCCGCCATTGCCCTCGCAGCGATACTTTTTGCGCTCTCTCCGCTGGCGTGGGTCCGCGCACAGGAAATCTGGGACATCGCCGCACAAGAGGAGGTCAATCGCGAACTGAACCGACCTGAACTGATCGAAAAAGGTCGCTATCTAGCCGTTGCCGGCGACTGCAGGGCCTGCCACACCCGCGCTGGGGGTCCGGTCTTTGCCGGTGGTCGCGCCATGGCGATACCTGCGCTCGGAACCATATACAGCAGCAACATCACCCCGGACGCCAACAGTGGTATTGGCGGCTGGTCGCTGGAGGAATTCGACGGTGCACTGCGCCGGGGTATTGGTAAAGGTGGGCGCAATCTCTACCCCGCCATGCCCTACGAGGCCTATGCGAAGATTACCGACGACGATATCGCGGCACTCTACGCCTACTTCATGTTCGGGGTGGAACCGGTACACGACAATCCACCCGCCAATACCGTGCGCAAGACGCTCAGCGCGCGCTGGCCACTGAAGGTCTGGAATTACCTGTTCGCGCCGGATAAGCCGTTTAAACCGAACCCGCAGCAGAGCGATGAGTGGAATCGCGGCGCTTATCTGGTGCAGGGCCTCACCCATTGCGGTGAGTGCCACACTCCCCGCGGTATCGCGTTCCAGGAAAAGGCCTACGATGAAACGGACAAAGGCTTCCTCAGTGGCGGCCCGGTGTTCGATGGATGGCGGGCCTACAACATCACCCCGCATCCGGTCAGTGGCATCGGCCAGTGGAGCGCTGAGCAGCTCACCCAGTACCTGAAAACCGGCCACGTAAACCGCCTCGCCCAGGCCGGCGGCCCGATGGCGGAAGCCGTGGAAAACAGTTTCGCGAAAATGACCGACAGCGATATCGCCGCCATGGTCACCTACCTGCGCAGCATCCGCCCCATCAACAGCGGCGCCAGGCATCCGCGCCAGCAGCTGGGCTCCGCGGCCAGCGATGTGATCATCAAGCGGGGAAATTCTCTGGCGGTAGACCGCAGCCCCATACTTCACTCCGACGGCGCGCGCCTGTATCTCGGCCTGTGTGCCAGCTGCCACGCTGTGGACGGCACCGGCAGCAGAGATGGCTACTATCCCTCACTGGTACACAACTCCACCGTGGGTGCGGCCAGTGACCACAACCTGCGCCAGGCCATTCTCCAAGGCGTAAGCCGCACGGTGAATGGAGAAGAAAAAATGATGCCCGGCTTCGCCAGCGAGCTGGGAGAACAAGACCTGAAAAACTTGCTGGGCTACCTGCGCCGCCAGTTTGCGACACCGGCCGAGAGCGGTGCCTCCGCGAAAAATTGACTATCGAACGGTGAAATTATCCGTGCCAATAAAAATAAATTAGAAATTCGACTCTGGCACTATTTCTGTAGCCCCCGCTATTCGTAAAAACTGATACTTTCGTACCAATAAACGCTGAAATTAGCGGTTTTTATGCCGGTATAAGTCCGTTAAAGTTCCGAATCCTATCTTTTCCACGGAGCGGAAACTTGCAGGAACTTGGAATCCCCTTCTGGGCATTGCTCATTATTGCCTTTGCACTTGTCATGCTGTTTACCGATATCGGTAAGGCCTACACCTTTTCTGAAATGCGCTTGGAAATTACCTGTCAGGGTGTGCCGGCGGTCGGCGCTGTCGTCAAAAGACGGATTCGCTGGCAAAAGGAACTCACGGATGAGTTTACTGCAGATAGCAGTGGAGTAGTCGTTCTCCCACAGGTGCGCGAACGCTCAATCATGCAGTTTACTCCATCGGAATTTGTGGCTTCACAAGTGCTGGTTGTGCAGTTTTCCAACCAGGAGTTCAAGATCTGGATCAACGCCAAACGGCGGCCACAAAATAACTCCGAGCTGGATGGGAACCCGATGACAATGAAGTGTGAGCTTTCGGATGAACAGCGGTTGGTGACGGATTTTCGGAATTCATTTCTAACCAATTGCACCTGGAAATAACGGCGTTAATCAATGGACAAAATGTTTTTCAAAAAAATATTTCTGTTAATTATTCTCCTACCAGCGAGTGGCTATTGTATGGCGGTATTGGATATTGGAAAGGCCTACACCTTCTCCGGAATGAACCTGAAAATTACGCACAAGGGTAACCCGGCGGCCAATGCCAAGGTGACGAGAATTGTCGAATGGCAAAAGGAGAAGGTTGATGAATTCACCGCAGACGAGAGCGGCAGAGTCACCCTGCCGGAAGTCAAGGAGCGTTCCCTCAGCCAGCTTTTACCCGTGCAGTTTGTGGCGGCTCAGGTCGTCAATGTTGAATTCCAAGGGGAAGAATACGAGATCTGGGTCAATAGCAAGATGAGCCCGGGAAAAAATTCTGAACTGGGCGGCCATCCGCTAGATCTTGAATGCGAACTTACCCGCGAGCCGGTAGCCGTAGAAGATTTCGATACGATTCTGGTCACCAGCTGTCACTGGAAGTGACGTAAATAACCGAAACAGGGAAATAGTTATGTCAGAGCTGGACCCGAATTTTGCTGCGCGTCTCGCTTCCGGTGTTTATGCGGTAAAAAACGAAAAAACCAGAAGTGCTTTCTATACCACTTTCAAAAATTATCTGGAGCTGGGAGAAGACCGGAAACTGCAAAGTAGCGGGCTGACCGGGAAAACCGGCGGCATTCTCCTGCAGACCTCCCACATGATGGCTGTGGCAGCGGAAGGGAAATCCGGCAGCGCCTATGAGAATCAAGCTGTTATTGCGATCAAGGGTACTGCAAGCCTGATGGATGGCCTGACGGACCTGAATGCGGGACTCAAGAGCGCGAAAACCGGCGGTATGGTTCACCAGGGCTTTCTGTCCACGTTCAATTCATTCGTAGATCAGTTGCCGCAGTTTTCTACCAATGTTCACACTATCCACTGCGTCGGCCACAGCCTTGGTGGTGCACTGGCGACCCTGACGGCAGATTGGTTGAAGTCGCACTCAGGGCGCCAGGTGAAGCTTTATACTTTCGGATCGCCGCGGGTCGGCCTTGAATACTACGCCGCCAAAACCGGGCGACGGATAGGCGCCGCTAATATCTACCGGGTCTACCACCAGACTGACCCGGTACCAATGGTGCCGACCTGGCCTTTTTTCCATGTCCCCGACGGGGGTGACGGCGATTTCCTGCTGCCCTCCGGCCTGCACCTGAAGCCGTGGGAATTTCACAGCATGGACAGGTATGCCAAATCCACCAGAGGGGAAGACAATCAGCCGCTGGACTGGCCCAAACTGAAATCACGCCGCCCCCAGGATTTCCTCGATTCCAGTATCGAAGCCTGGCTGAAGGCCGACGGCGTGGTTTCGTTTACTCTGAACACCGCGCGGCTGCTGAGCGCGGCGATTCTGTGGGTGGTGAAAAAGCTGATCAATCTCACGGGGATTGCGGTAGTGATGGCGGGAAGTACCACCTTTACCCTGCTGGACCGCCTCGCCATGCTGATGAGCAAGGGTCTGCAGCTGGCCAAGGATATTTCCATCTGGGTGCTGCGCCTGATCCGGCGTATGGCGCAGATGCTGGGTATCGTGATTCGCGAGGGCGCGGAGATGACCCTGAATTTCATCCGCCAGGTGTTTATCCAGGCGCATCACGCGGTGTCGGAACTGGTGCGCCAGGCCGGCCGCACCCTGCACTGATTCCGCTGGTAAACCTTACCGGACCGAAGGCGCGGGGCTTACAGCCCCGGTCTGATAATCCCGGTCTTGTTGCGCCCCTTTTTGCCGCCTTTGCTTTGCTCTTCTTTTCCGGCACCCACGCGCTTGTTGTCCCAGTGATGATCCAGATGCAGGTCCGGGTCGCGGCGGTCTTCCCGCAGCGCTTGTAGCAGCTGTTCGCGGTAGATCCTGGTCTGCGCGATGTGCTGGGATTCGTCGCGCCAGTAAGGGAACAGAGATTCCAGCATGCGCTGGTCGTGCTGTTTGAATTTGCGTGCGGCCCTGTGGGCCCGGTGGTAGGAATAGCCCAATAACTGCAGCGCGCCGGCTCCGATCTCCAGCGCGCTGTCGACGGTTTCGCGGTAGATGTATTTCACGCCCGCTTCCATCAATGCGTACTGGTGCATACGGTTGCGCGCGCGCGCGAGGATGGTGATGTGTGGGTAGTGCTTCTGGATACGGCTGACGATCTCCAGTGACGCGGCCTGGTCGCTCAGGGTGAGGATGGCGATCTTCGCATTGTCGGCACCGGCCGCGTGTAGCAGGTCATCGCGCGAGGCGTCGCCATAGTAGGCCTTGATACCGTAGCGGCGCACCAGCTCCAGCTGCTCGGCGTTGTGCTCAAGCAGGGTGGTGTCGAAGCCGCAGGCATTCAGCAGGCGCCCGGAAATCTGGCCGTAGCGGCCGTAGCCGATGATGATCACCGGGGAGCCATCGTCCTGGGGGGCGCTGTCGGGAATATCCGGGGTGCGCGGGCCGGTGAAGTAGCGCGGCTGGATCAGCTGTTCATAGGCCAGCAACAACAGTGGCGTGAAGGCCATGGACAGGGCAATCAGCGCGATCAGCAGGCTGCTGACATCGCTCGGCAGCACCTGGTTCTGGCTCGCGAAGGCCAGCAGTACGAAACCGAACTCCCCCGCCTGCGCCAGGGATACCGCAAACAGCCAGTCCTCACCCCGTGCCATGCCACGCACCCGCGCCAGTGCAAACAGCACCGCGAATTTCACCAGCACCAGCATCGCCAGTAGCCCGAGCAGCAGCAGCGGCTTCTGCATCACCAGCGCGAGATCCAGGTTGGCGCCGACGGCGAGGAAAAACAGTCCCAGCAGCAGGCCCTTGAACGGCTCGATGTCCGCTTCCAGCTCGTGGCGGAACTCGCTCTCCGCCAGAACCACGCCGGCGATAAAGGTGCCGAGGGCCGGCGACAGGTTGAGCCAGGTCATGACCGCGGCCGCACCCAGTACAATCAGCAGGGAGCAGGCGGTGAAAAGTTCGCGGGTGCGCGCGCCCACCACCAGCCGCAGCAGCGGGGTAAGCAGGTAGCGCCCCGCCAGCACCAGCGCGGCAATGGCACCGAGTACCGCGAGGGCATAGGCCCAGCCCTGCAGGTGTTCCGGGTTACTGGCCACCTCCACGGTCGCCAGCAGCGGCAGCAGCGCAAGAATCGGGATGACCGCAATATCCTGGAACAGCAACACGCTGAACGCATTGCGTCCGCCCTCGGTCTTGAGCAGATTTTTTTCCGACAGTGACTGCAACACGATTGCAGTGGAGGACAGCGCAAGAATCAGGCCGACAGCGGTACCGGTGCGCCAGTTGAAGCCGAATAGTGCCATCGCCAGCCCGCAAACTGCAGCGGCGGTGATCAGCACCTGCGCGCCGCCGGTGCCGAAAATGGCGCCGCGAAGGGACCACAGCTTGCGCGGCTGCAGCTCCAGGCCGATCAGGAACAGCATCAATGCGACCCCGAACTCCGCGAAGTGCATCTCGTCGCTGGTGTCGCCCACCAGGCCGAAGGCGTGTGGGCCAATCAGCACCCCTGCTACCAGGTAGCCGAGCACCGAGCCGAAGCCCAGGCGTTTGGCCAGCGGCACGGAAATCACCGCAGCGGCGAGGAAGATGACGGCTTGTAGCAGGTAGTTATCGTGCGGCATGAACGCTCTTTGCAGTTATCGGGTTAGCAGCCGCTGCGACGGGAACATCAGTCTGCCGGGATGGCGGGATCGCCCTCCGGGAAGACCGCTGCGCGGCTGCGGTGAATCAGTGGGGCAATAGTGGAGCCCTGAACCACGATGGAGAAGAGTACCACGCCGTAGGTCATCACGATCCACAGGTGGCGCAGGTCGTGGTCGCCGGCAATCACGTGGCCCGCGGGAATCGACATCGCCAGAGCCAGTGCCAGGCCACCGCGCAGCCCGCCCCAGACGAGGATGCGCTCGGTGTAGGGATGGTATTTGCGATGGCGCTTCAGGATCAGGAACGGAATTTTCACCGCCAGGGTGCGGGCCAGCAGCACCACCACGATGGCCACCGCAATCAACACGAAGTCGATCGGCTGCAGGTTGATGGTGATCAGGAACAGACCCACCAGCAGGAACAGGATGCCGTTGAGGAATTCCTCGGTAATGGTCCAGAAGTGATCCAGCTCGTGCTGGCTCACCCGTGAGAAGCCACGCTCGCGGGTGTAGTTGCCGATGATGATGCCGGAGACCACCATCGCCAGTGCACCGGAAACCCCGAGTATGTTGGCAGTGGCAAAGCCCGCGGTGGGGATCACCAGGGTCAGCAGCAGTTCCAGGCTGTGGTCGTTGGTGGAGCAGATCAGCCAGTGGAACAGTGCGCCGATTGCCAGACCGAGGGCGATACCACCCAGCGCCTCAACCATGAACAAGTGGCTGATGGCGGGCAGCGTCGGTTCGGTGCCATCGAAGGCCAGCGCGTAGATCACTGCGAATACCACGATGCCGAAGCCATCGTTGAACAGTGACTCCCCTTCCACCTGAATGGAAATCTGCTCCGGCGCCTTCATGCTCTTGATGATCGCCAGCACCGCAATGGGGTCCGTGGGGGAGATAAGCGCGCCGAACAGCAGGCAGTACACCAGTTCCACCGGCATGCCGATAAAACCGAAGAAGTAATACATCATGTAGCCGACCGCGAAGGTGGAAATCAGGGTGCCGAAAATGGCGAGCAAGGTGATTTCCACTTTCTGGTTGCGCAGCATCAACAGGTCGATGTGCAAACTGCCGGCGAACAGCAGGAAGCCGAGCATGCCTTTGAGCAGCAGGTCTTCGAGATTCAGCAGCGGCAGCAGTTGTGCCGCCCAATCCCGCAGCTCGACGATCTCCAGTTTGCCGAGGCCGATGACGATCAGTGACAGCGCCAGCGAGCCCGCGGTGATGGCGATGGTAGTCTGGGTGCGCAGTACATATTGATTGAGGAAACCGAGAAACACGGAGACAGCAGCGAGAAAGCAAAAAGTGTAATAGACGTCCATGTGGGCGCGGGGTCTCCGGTGCGATGCGGGGGATTACCTCTAACTGTAGGAGCCCGCGGGAGGGCTCCTACAAAAAGCGGGGTTGAGCGCGCGCCAACTCGATGAGTAAATCTATCCGATAGAAATTACTCGGTGAGCGTGCCGTTGTTGTAGTCGCGCACGGCCTGTTCGATTTCTTCGCGGGTGTTCATGACGAAGGGACCGTAGTGCGCTACCGGCTCGTTGAGCGGTCTGCCGTGCAGTACCAGCATCCCTGCGCCCTGTTCCGGTGCGTCTTCAGGCGCGCGCAATTGTAATGATTCACCGCTGCCAAACAACACAAGATTGCCGCGATTTACCACGCCGCGACCGGTATCCAGTGCGCCGCGATAGATGTACACCAGCACCGAGTGTTCCGGCGATATACCCAGGTCGATTTGCGCGCCGGCCGCCAGGCGAATATCCGCCACTGCGGCCTCTGCGGCCGCATCCAGCAGTGGGCCATTCTCGGGTTGTCCATGCACCTGCCACTGACCGGCAAGTATGCGCAGCAGCGAGCCGCGCTCATCCAGTGGCACCTCGCGCACCTGTTCCGGCTGGATATCCCGCCATCCGGGCTTGCTCATCTTGTCCTGTGCGGCCATGTTGATCCACAGTTGGAAACCGTGCATGCCGCCCGCCCCCGGATCTTTGGATTGCGAAGGCATTTCCGAGTGGATGATGCCGCGCCCGGCGCGCATCCACTGGGCGCCACCCTGGGCGATTGCACCGCGATTGCCAAGGTGGTCGCGGTGCTCGAACTCGCCGCTCAGCATATAGGTCAGGGTCTCGATGCCCCGGTGCGGGTGCGGCGGAAAACCGGCGATATAGTCGTCGGGATTTTCCGAGCGAATTTCATCGATCATCAGGAAGGGGCTGAAATCCTGGAACTGGAAGCCCGCAACCCGGTGAATCTTCACTCCGGCACCATCGGCGGATGGTTGACCCGCCACTACCCGCGCCGCGCGGCGGACAGCGGCGCCTGAAACGCTGTTCTGTGTGAATTTATCCATGGTCCTGCTCCTCTGTTTCCGGCAGTATAGGCCGATAAAATCGCCAGAAAATGGCAAATAATCGCAACTAATATTCGAATGGCTCGACAGGTCATTTGGGCGCGCGGCATCACAAAACAGAAGCAGAAACAGCAACAGACAAAGGACAGTCTATGGCGAAGGTAACGCTGGAACAGTGGCGTATGTTTCAGGCAGTGGTGGAACACGGCGGTTTTTCCCAGGCAGCGGACGCGGTACACAAGAGCCAGTCTTCTATCAATCACGCGGTGCACAAGTTACAGGAGAGTCTCGGAATTCCCCTGCTCGAAGTGCGCGGGCGCAAGGCGGAACTCACCGAAGCCGGGCGCGTGCTACTGAACCGCGCCAGCGGTTTGCTGGATGAAGCGGAAGCACTGGAGGCGGTGGCCGATAGTCTCGCCGCCGGCACCGAGGCGCGCCTGCGCCTGGCGGTGGATGTCCTGTTCGATTACGAGGCGCTGCTCAATGCGGTGGAGCGCTTCGCCGGCGAATTCCCCCACACCCGCCTGGAGATCAGAGAGACGGTGCTTTCCGGCGCCGAGGAACTGCTGCTGCAGCAGGAAGTGGATTTCATCCTGTCGGCGCGCGTGCCCCAGGGCTTTGTCGGCGAGCCGGTCTCAAGGGTGAAGTTCGTGCCAGTCGCGCACCCAAACCACCCCCTGCACCAGCTGGGGCGTCCAGTGAACCGCGAGGATCTGAAAACCGCGCGGCAGATCGTGATGCGCGATTCCGCACTGAAAAATCGCCAGGATGCGGGTTGGCTCGGCTCCGACCAGCGCATCACCGTGACCAATGTGCACACCTCCATCGAACTGATTGAGCGCGGGCTGGGCTTCGCCTGGCTGCCACAGACGCGCATACGCGATTCCCTGTCTGCCGACCGGCTGCTGCCGCTGCGCACCGAGGAGCCCTGGGAGCGGGATGTCACCGTCTACCTGATTTACGCTGACAAGGATCGCGCAGGTCCCGCGGCCTGCCTGCTGTTGCGGGCGCTGCGCGAGGGGCTGCCACCGTTTGAATAGCGAGTTTTCGAAGTTGCGGTTGCGCAACAGATTGGCAGGCGGGAGGGCGTGATGCGCAACAATAGCGGTGACATCAACTGGGGAATCATCGGTTGCGGCAATGTCACCGAGGTCAAGAGCGGCCCCGCCTTCAGCAAGGTGCCCGGCTCGCGCCTATACGCGGTGATGCGCCGGGACAGGGAAAAACTGATCGACTACGCCCGGCGCCACTCGGTGCCGAAATACTATGAGTCGGCCGAAGCGCTGATTCACGACCCCGAGGTGGACGCGGTGTATATCGCCACGCCGCCGGGCAGCCATCGGCAGTATGCATTGCAGGTCGCCAGCGCCAACAAGCACTGCTGCATCGAAAAGCCGATGGCGCTGAATGCCAGCGAGTGCCGGGAAATCCTCGACGCCTTTGCCGGCAAATCCGCACAGCTGTTCGTGGCCTACTATCGTCGCTCCCTGCCCCGCTTTAACCAGGTGAAGGCATGGCTGGATGCCGGAAAGATCGGTGCGGTTCGCCACGTAAGTTGGGGTTATTCCCGCCCGCCTTCGGAGCGCGCTTTATCTGGGGAGTATGACTGGCACACCGATCCGCAGATTTCCGGTGGCGGCCATTTTGTCGACCTGGCCTGTCACGGACTGGACCTGTTCATCTATCTGCTTGGGGACATCTCCGCTGCCAAGGGCATTGCCACCAACCAGCAGGGATTGTATCCGGCAGAGGATGCAGTGGCGGCCTGTTGGATTTTCGACAGCGGCATCACCGGCTCGGGACACTGGAACTTCGGGGCGGGCGCCAGCTGCGACGATGTCATCATTACTGGCAGCGCCGGCAGTATTCATTTCTCGGTGTTTGGGTCTGGCCCGTTTGTCCTCGAGACGGCGGCGGGCGTCGAGCGTGCCGACATCAGCAATCCGGAAAATATCCAGTATTTCCATATCGAGAATATGATCCAGCACCTGCGCGGCAATCTCCGTCACCCTTCGCTCGGTCAGGACGGGCAAAAAGCCTCGTGGGTCATGGACCAGATACTGTCGGGATATTACCCGCCGACCACCGCAATCTGATCTCACAGGCCACTGCCGCAGCATCCGCTGCCAAGCGGCGCACGGCCGAATTCCTTAATTGCCTTCCGATCGATAAATTCGTCCATTCTGGACGAATTTATGCGGTTTTAGTTTCGAAAACCCGAACTACACTGAACAGCGTTGTCACTCCATACACTTTCCGCAACGGAAATCACTTGAGGATTCAGCAATGAACAACGGAGTTCTGTGTGATTTTGGCAAGCTTCTCGCGCGCATTCTGATGTCGGTGATGTTTATCGTCGCCGGTTACAGCAAGATCGGTGCCTACGCCGGCACCCAGGAATACATGGCATCCGCCGGCCTGCCGGGAATCCTGCTGCCACTGGTGATCCTGCTGGAGTTCGGTGGGGGCCTGGCGATTCTGTTCGGCTTCTGGACCCGCTGGGTGGCGCTGGCCCTGGCCGCCTTCTGTATCGCCAGCGCCTGGCTGTTCCACAATGTCCCCGGCGATCAGATGCAACAGATCATGTTCATGAAAAACGTCACCATCGCCGGTGGCTTCCTGCTTCTCGCCTGCACCGGTGCCGGCCGCTTCAGCTTTGACCACGCCATGGCCAGGGTGAAAAACCGATGAAACATGCTCGCGGCTATGACGGTAAGGGAGCGCGAACATGGGACTGCTGGTAAACGGCGAGTGGAAGGACCGCTGGTACGACACGGACAAATCCGGCGGTGAGTTCGAGCGCGAGGCCGCCCAGCTTCGCAACTGGATCACCGCCGACGGCAACGCCGGCCCCAGTGGCGAGGGCGGTTTTGTGGCGGAAAAAGACCGCTACCACCTCTACGTGTCCCTCGCCTGCCCCTGGGCGCATCGCACCCTGATCTTTCGCAGGTTGAAAAGGCTTGAGGATTATATCGGTGTGTCGGTAGTGAGCCCTTACATGCTGGAACACGGCTGGACCTTCAATCGCGACGAGGGCAGCAGCGGCGATGACCTCTACCGCAGCGAATACCTGCACCAGATTTACACCCGCCACCGCGCGGACTACTCCGGCCGCGTCACCGTGCCGGTGCTGTGGGACAAGGAGCGCGAGTGTATCGTCAGCAATGAGTCGGCGGAGATTATCCGCATGTTCAATTCTGCATTCGACGGACTCACTGGGGACGAGCAGGATTTTTATCCACAGGATCTGTGCGGCGATATCGATGTCACTAACGAGCTGGTCTACCAGAATGTGAATAACGGCGTGTACCGCGCCGGTTTTGCTACCAGCAAATCCGCTTACGAGGCGGCGTACCACCGGTTGTTCGAGGTGCTCGAACAACTGGAAAGGCGCCTTCAGCAGAACCGTTACCTCACCGGTGCGCGCATCACCGAGGCGGACTGGCGCCTGTTCACCACGCTGATCCGTTTCGATGCCGTGTACCACGGCCACTTCAAGTGCAATAAACAGCGGTTGGCGGATTACCCAAACCTGTGGGGCTTTGTGCGCGAGCTGTACCAGTGGCCGGGGGTGGCGGAGACGGTGGATTTCCACCACATCAAGACCCACTACTATGCGAGTCACCGGAACATCAATCCCACCGGCATTGTGCCGGTGGGGCCTGAACTGGATTACGCCGCACCCCACGGTCGCGGCTGAATATTTGAGGCTCTCAGCCTGAGGAAAAGCCATGAAGCTGTTCTATTCCCCCGGCGCCTGCTCCCTCTCCCCGCATATCGTTGCCTGTGAGGCGGGCATCGAGCTCGAGCTGTGCAAGGTCGACCTGCAGACCAAGCAGACCGAAAGCGGCGGCGACTACACCCAGGTCAACCCCAAAGGCTATGTGCCGGCACTGCAGCTGGAAGGCGGTGAAGTGCTGACGGAGGGGCCCGCCATAGTGCAGTTTCTGGCGGAGCAGAAACCGGATGCGCAACTGGCGCCGGAATACGGCACCCTGGATCACTACCGGGTACTGGAGTGGTTGAACTACATCTCCACCGAGGTGCACAAGACCTTTGTCCCGCTGTTCTGGAATGGTTCCGACGGGGAAAAAGAGCGCGCGAAAATCCGGTTGGGCAATCGCTTCCAGTTTGTGGAAGAGCGCTTGGCCGGCGACTACCTGATGGGCAGTGAATTCTGTATTGCCGACGCCTACCTGTTCACCGTGTACAGCTGGTGTGACACGGTGGGTGTGGATACCGGCAACTGGCCGAAGCTCAAGGCCTTTGCCGAGCGCATGGCGGCGCGCCCGGGAGTGCAAAAAGCCCTGAAAGAAGAGGGGTTACTCTGAACGCGGTTCAGCGCCGCTGTTCGATCTCGATTGGCTGCCATGCCCTGGCCACAAACAGCGCCATGCACAGCGCGGCGGCCGCGCAGCAAAGCATGCCGCCGGCTATGGGAACCAGGGTTCCGGTGTGGATGCCGTTCACCAGGCCGCCGAGCAGTCCCCCGGAAATAAACAGCGAGGCGCCATAGAGTGCATTCGCGGTACCGCTGATCTTGGGGAAGAACTCCAGGTAACAGGCGGCGGAGTTGGGGGCGATAATCCCGATACTGCCCATGGCCATCACCAGCGGCGCCATCCACGCCAGCAGCGGCTGGCTATTGCCGAAATACAGTGTGCTCGCCAGCAACAGCCCGCAGGCGAGCGTCAGCAGCATCATCCCCGCCAGCAGTATCTGCCGCGGCTCGAACACCCTCAGCAGCCGGATATTCAGTTGCATCATTACGGCGAGTCCCAGCACGCAACTGCCGAACATCAGGGGGAATTGCGAGGAGGACACGCCAAAGCGTTCCATAAATACGAAAGGTGCGGTGGTGATGTAGATGAACATACAGCCGCTCACCAGCGCCTGCCCGAACAGGAAACCCAGTGCCCGCGGGCAGCGGAAGATCTGGGCGTAATTGCGAAACAGTGTGGTGCGGGACTCGCGCTGGCGGCGCGCGCGGCGGAACTTCGACACTGTCTCCGGCAGTATCCCGCGCACCAGCACGATCATTGCCACCGCATACACCAGCAGGAAAATGAAGATTGCGTGCCAGTCGCCAAAACGCAGCAGCGTGGCGCCGATTACCGGGGCCACCATCGGCGCGATCAGCATCATGGTGGCGATCATCGACATGATCCGCGCCGCGTCGCGCCCGTGGTACAGGTCGCGCACGATGGCACCGCAGATCACCGTGGCAAAGCCGCCCCCCACCGCCTGGCAGAAGCGCAGTGCCACCAGCATCTCGGCGCTGTTGGTGAACAGGATCATGGTGGTGCTGGCGATAAACATCGCCAGACCAATGGTGCCAATCAGGATGCGCCCGAGGCGGTCCGACAGCGGCCCGCCGAATATCTGGCCCACCGCAAACCCCAGCAGGTAACTGGATACCGAGTGCTGTATCAGCGCCACCTCGACCCCGAGCGCCTCGGCCATGGCGGGAATCGCCGGTAGGTAGGTGTCGATGGCAAAGGGCGTCAACGCCACCAGCGCGGCGAGACAGGGCGCGAGCCAGCGCGGTGGTTGGCCGTTGGCATCGAAGAAATTCGGGGGCATAACTACTCGGATAAAATCTGCGGGTGAACGCGCCCGCGCTGTGGAAAGCTTAGTCGGCGTGGTGCGGGAACTGGATAGCGCCGGCATCTTAGCTGGCGACGGCTATGGGTTCCAGAACGGTGAAGAAGTTTTAGCCGGGCCGGCGTTACTGCGTCGGATCGAACAGCAGTTCGTCTCCAAGATAAAGACTCTGCCAGCGGGACGGTCGCAGGCCGAATTGGCCACTGCCAAGCCGGGTCTTTAGATCTGCAAAGGATTCATCGGTATCGCGGTTGTTTCCGCCAATGGAGACCCAGCCTTTGGGTCCGGAGGAGTAAGCGGTAATGCTCAGCCAGTGGCGGTCACCATTGCCGCTCTCGTTGTGGCGAAACAGCAAGTACTCCGGACTTCCATCGCTGTCCAGATCCTGTACCAGCCAGAGACAGGAGTGCCGCTCTTCGCCACAGGATCGCGCCTCTAGTTCGAGCACGGCACGGTCTGGCGGCGGTGCACCTTCGGGCAGCACAGCGATCTGGCGCAAATCCTGCTCCCGGGCCTGCGCTTGCAGCGGGTTTTCGCGCAGTTTCCGGATGCCTTCGGTTTTTCCCTTCAGTTCCTGCACATAAGCCGTGAGCTCGTCGTTTTGCCGTACTTGCGGCAAGTTCTCCAGCGTCTGTAACGCCTCGCGCCCCGGTCGTCCCAGTTTCTGCCGCAGGAAAAAGAAATCGAAATCCGCCAGCTCTGTGCGCCCGTCCTGCAGGCGCGCCAGTTGGCTGTCCGCGCTGATGCGCCAGAAATTCACCAGCGGCGACTGGGTAATCAGGCACACCGCCAGTACCCACAGCGCCGGCCCGGTATTGATCCGCCGCAACCACTCCGCCCAGTGTTCTCCCCGGCGCAGGATCGACAGGCTGTAGCTGGTGGCCAGCAGCGCCAGGGTCAGCGCCACCACAAATCCCCACAATCGCTCCGGGGTCCAGCCGTACTGGGCTATCCGCAACCACAGGCCGTAGAGCGCGAACACCGTGTAAAACGGTGCCACAAGCAGCGCCAGCAGCAAAAGCCGGTTGATCCACTTGGGATAGCGCGCAAACGGGAAGTCATCCTGGATCACACCGTTGGTAAAAAACAGCAGCAGTGCCACCAACCATAGCAGCAGCGCACTGCCGTGCCCGGTATCCCAGATGGGTTGCAGGCCGGTAAATGGCAGGGTGGCGAGGAACACAATGGTGAGCACCGCCAGCAGTGGCAGCAGCGCCACCAGCATGGTGCGCAGCAGCCGCTTCAGGGTCAGTACAAAACTCTGCTGGGAACGAAACAGAATCGCACCGCAGCCAGCCACCAGCCAGGTCACCGGGTAAAAGAACCAGTCCTTCCAGAACAGGTCGCTGAAAAACGGGATGCCCACCAGCTTGAACAGCGCCTGCCACAGGAACAGGATGAGCCAGAAAATGGTGGTAAACACCAGGGTGAGGCCGACGGTGAGGGCGTTGTCCCAAGAGAAGTGAAACAGGGCGGAATACTGCGGCTTCTGTAGTCGCTCCACGCCGGTAGCACAGGCGCGCAGCAGGAAGGCGACGATAAAGGTGGCAATGATGATCGTCGGCACGAATTCAAGGGGAGGACCGCAAGGCACCAGTTCAGCAGGTGTGCACTGGTAGCCGCGGTAACCGGCGAGCAGCGCCAGCAACACCGCGTAGCCTGCAATCACCCACCAGTAGCCCCGCGCCAGGCGCGGGGCGATGGTGACGATCACCAGCGGCGGAATGGTGATGGCGAGGGTGTAACAGAGGTACTGCCACACCGGCGACCAGGTGTCGACAGCGGCGAAAAACTTGAGTGCGTAAAGCGCAAGCCCCTGGATCAGGGCTGCGGTGAGAATCAGGCGCCTCTCGGTGGCACCGAGACTCTCGGCGTCAGAGAAATTTTCCGGCTGTTCGTCGCTGCTTCCCTGCATATCGCGCCTTGATCAGTGTTTTTCCTCGCGAAGGTTGTACAGCCCCTTCTTCAGTTTTAGCAGGTGCTCCTGCAGCTGCGGTCCCTTGCGCTGTGCCACGCCGATGGCGAGGACGTCGATCACCACCAGATGCGCGATGCGCGAGGACAGCGGCGTGTACAGCTCGATGTCCTCTTCCACGTCCACCTCCAGTGGAATGGTGGACTTTCGGGTCACAGGCGAGCCGCTGGGGCCCAGGCCGATCACCGTGGCGCCCTGGGCCTTGGCCATTTCCATGGAGCGCAGCAGCGAGGAAGTGCGTCCGCTCTGGGAGATGGCCACCACCACGTCGCCCGGCTCCATGCCCATGGCGGACATGCTCTGCATGTGGTGGTCTGAGTGGGCCGCGGCGGCAAGTTGCAGGCGGAAGAATTTGTGTTTGGCGTCGGCGGCTACGGCACCTGAGGCGCCGAAACCGAAGAATTCGACGCGTTTGGCAGCGGCGATGGCGGTGATGGCCGCCTCCAGAGCGCGGTTGTCGATCTTGTCGCGCACGTTCAGCAGGGTATCGACGGTGGAGTCGAACACCTTGCGCTTGTACTCGGCGATGGTATCGGTCTCGGTGACCGCGATCTGGCCGAAGCTGGGGCTGGAGGCCAGCTGCTGGGCGAGGTTGAGCTTGAATTCCTGGAATCCGGAGCAGCCCACGGCGCGGCAGAAGCGCACGACCGTCGGTTCACTCACCTGGGCTTCGGTGGCCAGGTCGACGATGCGCATATGAATGATTTCGCCGGGGTTGGCGAGGATATACTCCGCAACCTTGCGCTCAGATTTGCGCATGGAGCTCAGCTGTTCGCTGATTTTCTGCGTGACTTCCGCTGGCTTCACGACATTACCTTCTCTGGTTCAAGTCGTGCAGTTTAGCGGCATGGCGGGATGCTGGCGAGCGCTGATGGACGTTGTAGGAGGCGCAGTGGCGGGCTTGCTACCGGGTTTGCCTTTGCGGGACACGAGCTAGGCGCCCCCCCTCAACCCATCCCTGGGGGCTCGGCTGCGGCCATCCAGGCCGCAGACGGTCTCGCAAAGCCGTACCCGGCATCAGGCCCCTCGCATCCGGGTTCAGTTGGTCATCAAAAACCTGTTCATATAAACAGGTTCCTTTTCTTTCCTCTGATACAATCGCCGCCCATGGACGTATCTGAACTTTTAGACCCCCTGAACGACGCCCAGCGCGAGGCCGTAGCCGCGCCGCCGGGTAACCAACTGGTTCTCGCCGGTGCCGGCTCGGGCAAGACCCGCGTGCTGGTGCACCGCATCGCCTGGCTGATGATGGTCGAGGGCGCATCGCCCTACTCCATCATGGCGGTGACATTTACCAACAAGGCCGCGCGCGAGATGCGCGGGCGCATCGAGGAGCTGCTGGGGGTAAACACCTTCGGTATGTGGGTGGGCACCTTCCACGGGCTAGCCCACCGCCTGCTGCGCACTCACTGGCAGGAAGCCAAACTGCCGCAGAATTTCCAGATTCTCGACAGCGACGACCAGCTGCGCCTGATCAAGCGGGTGCAGAACGAGCTGGGGCTCGATGATAAGAAGTGGGCTCCGCGGGAGACCCAGTGGTGGATCGGTGCACAGAAAGACGAAGGCCTGCGCCCCCAGTACATCCAGCTGAGTGGCGACCCCTGGCTGCAGACCATGGTGCGTATCTACGCCGCCTACGAAGAGGCCTGCCAGCGCGCCGGTCTCGTCGACTTTGGCGAGCTGCTGCTGCGCGCCCACGAATTGCTGCTGAATAACGACGGCATTCTCGCCCACTACCGCCGCCGCTTTCCTTACATCCTGGTCGACGAGTTTCAGGACACCAATACGATCCAGTACGCCTGGCTGCGCCTGCTGGCCGGCGACGAGTGCCATATCACCGCCGTTGGTGACGACGACCAGTCCATCTACGGTTGGCGCGGCGCCAAGATCGAAAACATCCAGCACTTCGAGCTGGACCGCAAAGCGGTGCAGACGGTACGCCTGGAACAGAACTACCGCTCCACCAGCACCATCCTCAACGCCGCCAACGCGGTCATTGCCCACAACACCGGCCGCCTCGGCAAGGAGTTGTGGACCGAGGGCGAGAAAGGCGAGCCCATCGCGCTCTACTCTGCGTACAACGAGCAGGACGAGGCGCGCTTTATCGTCGAGCGTATCCGCGACTGGGTGCGCGACGGCAACCGCCGCGACAGCGTCGCCATCCTGTACCGCTCCAACGCCCAGTCACGGGTGCTGGAAGAAGGTTTGCTGCGGGAACAGGTGCCCTACCGCATTTACGGCGGCCAGCGCTTCTACGAGCGCCTGGAGATCAAGAACGCGCTCGCTTACATGCGCCTGCTCACCAACCGTCATGACGACACCGCGTTCGAGCGGGTGGTAAACACCCCGACCCGCGGCATCGGCGCGCGCACCGTGGATATGGTGCGCGAGTTCGCGCGCGAGCATGGCAGTTCCATGTGGGCGGCGGCGGAGAAGATGCTGCAGCAGAAAGTGCTGGCGGCCCGCGCCGGCAGTTCGCTGGCGGGCTTCCTCAGTCTGATCGATGCGCTGGAAGAAGAGAGCATCGACAAGACCCTCGACCATATCGCCGAGATGGCCATCGAACAGACCGGTTTGATGGATTTCCACAGCAAGGAAAAAGGCGAGAAAGGCCAGACCCGGGTGGAGAACTTGCAGGAGCTGGTCAGCGCCTGCCGCGCCTTCGATGGTGCGCCCCAGGCCACCGACGCCGACGGCGAAGTGGTGGAGGAAGAGGAAGTGCCGCTGCTGAACCAGTTCCTCGACAGTGCGGCACTGGACGCCGGCGAGGGCCAGGCGGACGAGTTCGAGGACGCGGTGCAGCTAATGACGCTGCACTCGGCCAAGGGCCTGGAATTCCCGCTGGTATTCATGGCCGGGGTGGAAGAAAACTTGTTCCCGCACAAGATGTCCGCGCAGGAGCCCGGACGCATGGAGGAAGAGCGCCGCCTCTGCTACGTGGGCATCACCCGCGCCATGCAGAAGCTGTACATCACCTACGCCGAGTGCCGCCGTTTGTTCGGCAGCGAGACCTACAACAAACCGTCGCGGTTTGTGAACGAAATCCCGGTGGAGTACATCCACGAGGTGCGCCTCAAGACCGAGGTTTCCAAGCCTCTGTTCCAGCCGAACTACGGCAAGTTCGGCGGCGGTATCAATCCGTACTCTGACGCCGCCCCGGACTTCGACGACGACCTGCCGCCGCTGGCGCTGGGTGGTCGCGTGGACCACGCCAAGTTCGGCGAAGGTACCGTGGTGCAGTTCGAAGGCAGCGGCCCGCGCGCGCGGGTACAGGTCAATTTCGATGATGCCGGCGCCAAGTGGCTGGTGGTCTCCATGGCCAAATTGCAACCTCTTTAATGCCCAGTGTCATCCCGACGCAGGCCGGGATCCAGTAATCTACAGGACTGGCAGTAACGATAAAGACCCTGCCAGTCCCACTGGATCCCGGATCAAGTCCGGGATGACGTAACAAAACCAACAATAAAAATTCAAACGGACATGAAAAAAATAAACTGGTATCCGCCCGTCATTCTCGGCCTGCTCGCCCTGCTGGTGCTCACCTTCGGCGCACTCGTCGTTTCCCGTTCCGATCAGGAACAGAAGGTCACAACGCTTGAAAATACCGGCCAGCAGACCTTCGAGTGGAAACTCGTCACCACATGGCCAAAAAATTTCCCCGGCCTCGGTAGCGCGCCGGAGCGCTTCGCGAAAAAAATCGACCAGATGTCCAACGGCCGCCTGAAGATCAAGGTTTACGGCGCTGGCGAGCTGGTACCGGCCATGGGTGTGTTCGGCGCGGTTTCCGATGGCGCCGCCCAGGTGGGCCACGGCGCGGCCTATTACTGGAAGGGCAAGATTCCCGCAGCGCAGTTTTTTACCGCAGTGCCCTTCGGGCTCAACGCGCAGGAAATGAATGGCTGGCTGCACTACGGCGGCGGCCTGCAGTTGTGGGAGGAGCTCTACGCGCCGTTCAACCTGATCCCCATGGCTGGCGGCTCCACCGGTGTGCAGATGGCAGGCTGGTTCAACCGCGAGATCAATTCCGTCGAGGACCTGAAAGGCCTCAAGATGCGCATCCCCGGCCTCGGCGGTGAAGTGCTGAACCGCGCCGGTGGCACTGCCGTGACCATCCCCGGCGGCGAGCTGTACACCGCCCTGCAGACCGGCGTGATAGACGCCACCGAATGGGTAGGCCCCTACAACGATCTCGCCTTCGGCTTCCACCAGATCGCCAAATACTATTACTACCCCGGTTGGCACGAGCCCGGTTCGATCCTAGAGATCATCATCAACAAGACCGCGTTCGAAAAACTGCCGAAGGACCTGCAGGCCATCGTGCGCACCGCCGCCCGCGACGCCAACCAGGACATGCTCGACGAGTACACCGCACGCAACAATCGCGCGCTGAAAGAGCTGGTCGGCGAGCACGGGGTGGAGCTGCGCAAACTGCCAGACGATGTCATCGCCCACCTGAAAACCATCAACGACCAGATCATGCAGGAAACCGCGGCGAAAGATCCGCAATTTGCGCGTATCTACCAGGCCTTTCAGGACTTTGAATCCCAGGTCATCCCCTACCACCGGATCAGTGAAGAGGCGTATTACAAAACCCGGGATCACTAATCCGAAGGCCAGTCACCAGGAATTGCCACTTTTTGCATAAAAATTAGGAAAAAAATCCGGCCAGCGGGGCTTAACCGGAATGCCTCGCTGGTGCTCGCCGCTCTGCAGAATTTCCCCCGGGGCAGACTGCGCATACCGCTTATTTATTGGGCGATTTTGGTGTCATAATGCCGGCCTGCTCCATCCCCTATTCAGTTGAAGACCGTGAAACCCCCAAAACGCCTGCAGCCCCTCGTCGATGACGGATTGATCGATGAAGTTATCAGCCGCCTGATGAGTGGCAAAGAAGCCGACATTTTCATTGTCCGCTGTGGTGACCATATCCGCTGTGCCAAGGTCTATAAAGATGCGATCAAACGCAGCTTCAAAAAGGCAGCCCAGTACCAGGAGGGCAGGAAAGTGCGCAGCGGACGCCAGGCGAGGGCCATGGAAAAGCGTTCCAACTACGGCCGCAAACAACAGGAAGAGATTTGGCAAAATGCCGAGATCGACGCCCTGTCCCGGCTGAGTCGCGCCGGTGTGCGCGTACCGGAAACCTACGGTTGTGTCGATGGTGTACTGCTGATGGAACTGGTCACCGACGAGGCGGGCGATGTCGCCCCGCGGCTCGGCGAAGTGATCATGTCGCAAGAGCAGGCGCTCGAAGATCACGCGCTGATGATGCACTACATTACGCTCATGCTTTGCGCGGGCATTGTGCACGGCGACCTGTCCGAATTTAACGTGCTGGTGGATGATTACGGCCCGGTGATTATCGACCTGCCGCAGGCTATTAATGCCGCCGCCAACAACAGCGCGCGGGAAATGTTTGCCCGCGATGTGAACAACATGCGTCGCTACTATGGTGAATTTGCCCCCGAGCTACTGCACACGCAGTACGCCAAGGAAATTTGGGCGCTGTACGCCGAAGGTAATTTGACGCCGGATACTGTGCTCAGCGGCGAGTTTGAAGACGACAGCGACAGTGCCGATGTAGACGGCGTGCTGGAAGAAATCAAAGCCGTGATGCGCGAGGAGCAGGAGCGGCAGCAGCGCATCCTTGAAGCGGAATATGAATAGCCTTCTGCCAAACCGATTGCTTCAATCTGCCGCGATTAAATCCACCCCGCCGGGGGTTTAAACCAGGATATTTTTGATTGTGACCAGAACATAATTGGTTGCAGCTTTTTTACCGTCATTTGGATTAATTAATGTCGAACCGCAAATTTTTTTACAAAGGCCGCCAGGATCCGCGGGAAAACCATGTCAAATTCGGTTTTGCAACCAAGGCCTCCGCGAAATCCGGCAGCAAGAAATATCCGCTGCCACTGGTAGTGACCAGTGAAGAGCGCAAACGGGAAGTGGAAGCACTGGTGGCCGACGCACAGTTATACGCAGAGGTCAGTATTGATAGCCGTGAGGGCGCAGTTGAATCCATTGCGGAACTGACGGCCCTGCTCAACAAAAAGGGTACGGTCAAACTCGACAAGATTCCCGAGCGCAATGAGCCCTGCAGCTGCGGCAGTGGTAAAAAATACAAAAAGTGCTGTGGGCTGGGTGACTGATTAGACGGACTTAAAGCTATCAAGCCGTTCCGGGATCGGACACTTATGCAAGCAAAAAGCGGGGCCAGCGGGCCCCGTTTTTTTTGACCAGATAGTGATTCGTTTTGGTGCAAGTCAGGCATCCGAATGCACCATGCATCGCGCGAAAACAGTGCCCTACCTCCCTAATATGACAGTTGTGCGCTTTGTAAAGGTGCGGTGACAAACTGTGACAATCAATCAGTAACTCCTGACGTCTGCGGTTAATTAGCATCGGGCGGCCTTTGCTGTTGTTGTGGTTTTGTAACAGCGAAAAACAAATAAAAAATAAACTCTCAGGAGTGACCATGAAAATAAAAACGCTGAGCAGCGCAATAGCTGCCGCGTTGTACAGTCTTGGGGCCATGCACAGCGTTCACGCTGCAGGTCAGGAAAAGGTGGTGCTCAAAACTCTGGATTTGAGCCAGCCGGTTTACCAGGAATACAAAGCGCAATATCAGAAAAACCAGGTGCTGGAAAACAACGGGGCCAATATCCAGCTCCAGAATGCCAGTACCAACCAGAAATTTTTTCGCGAAGAAGGCCTCACCGGCACGCACAAATATTTCGTGCGCCTGAAAGACCTGCCTGCGGCCGTATACGACGGTGGCGTTGAAGGTCTGGCCAGCACCAAGGACCTGCTGAAAAGCGGCGCCAAAGCGCGCGGCAATCAAACCCTGAATGCCTACACCAGCCACCTGCAGTCCAAGCAGCAGGCCCTGGTGAGCCAGGCCGCCGGCAAAGGCGTTAACCTGCAGGTTCTGGAAAGCTTCCAGGTAGCCTTGAACGCGGTGACTGCAGAGCTGACCCAGGATGAAGCGGAAGCGCTGTCCGAGCTGCCGAATGTTGCCGGCGTCGAGCGCGTGCGCATCTATGAACTGCTGACCGACGTCGGTCCGGAATTTGTCGGTGCTGGTGCTGCCTGGAACGGCGACAGCCGTATTGGCGGCAAGTACATGGGTGAAGGTATTGTTGCGGGTATCCTGGATACCGGCGTCAACACCGACCACCCCTCTTTCGCCGCCACCGGCGACGATGGCTACACCGTACAGAACCCGCTGGGTGAAGGTGTGTACCTGCACGACTGTGCGGTAGATGGACAAGAAGAGCTGTGTAACAGCAAGCTCATCGGTATCTGGTCTCATGCAACGATTACCGATACTTTCCGCGGTCCTGAAGTCTGTCGCCGCGGCATTTGTACCCCGGGTGATATGCTGCGTCCGGCATACGGCGAAGACTACAACGGCCACGGTTCCCACACTGCGAGTACCGTTGCCGGTAACGTAATCAACAATGCGCCCTACTCGCTGCCGCAGCTGGCCGAGGTCAGCGACGGTCTCGATACCGGCTTCGATTTCGACAAGATTTCCGGTGTTGCACCGCACGCCAACATCATTTCCTACCAGGTCTGTTACCCGGAAGCCGGCTGTCCCGGCGATGCGCTGGTAGCCGGTATTGAACAGGCGATCCAGGACGGCGTAGACGTCATCAACTACTCCATCAGTGGTGGTGTGGATCCCTGGAACTCCGCCACCGAGCTGGCATTCCTCGCCGCGCGCGAAGCGGGTATCAGTGTTGCCGCCTCCGCCGGTAACGCAGGCCCCACCCTGCAGACCGTCAACCACACCTCGCCGTGGCTGACCAGCGTGGCCGCGACTACCCACAGCCGTGAAATGGCGGTGGAAACCGCTGTCAGCTACGCCGGCTTTATCGACCCCGCCGCCGGCAGCGAAGTGCCCAAGTGGTCCGAGACCGGACTGGTGGGCGGCTCCCTGAACTCGGAAGAAGTCACCGGTGTGGTGGTCTGGGCCAAGGATTACGCGGATGCCGCTGGCGTCAAAGACGGCAACGGCTACTGTGCGACCGAGTACGCGCCGGGCACGTTCGACTTCTACAAAGACGGCGTCACCCCGATTGCCGATCCGGCTACCGGTGCCACCGCCGCCGATGGCGGTGTCAACGTCTTCGTCGTCTGCCAGCGCCACTCGGCCACCGATCCCAACGCCAACGCGCGTACCGCGAAGGTCGCGAACATCAAGGCGGGCGGTGCCGACGGTTTCATCATGTACAACCGCGATCTCGACCAGGGCACCGTTGCCGAGGTCTACGAGCTGCCGTCCGTGCACTTCACCAACCAGCAGTGGAACGGTGTTTACCCGGACGACGGCCTGGAAGACTGGGTCGACCACTCCACCCAGCGCGGCCACATGATCACCCTGAAGCCGGCAACCGTTGCGCGCCGTATCGATCCGGCCGCGGCCGATCAGATGGCAGAGTTCTCCTCGCGCGGGCCTTCCGTGATCCCGGAAAACCGCGAAGTGATGTCCCCGAGCATCTCCGCGCCGGGTGTGGAGATCTACGCGGCCTATGCCGATGAACACCCGTTCAGTTCCGCCGCTTCCGGCGACTATGCGACCCTGCAGGGTACTTCCATGTCCGCGCCCCACGTCACCGGTGCCCTGGCGCTGATGACCCAGGCTCACCCGGACTGGACCCCGGCGGAAATCCAGTCTGCGCTGCAGCTGACTGCCGTGGCGGAAGTGTGGGATCCCGCGCGCAACGAAAAAGCCAGCACCTGGGCCACCGGCTCCGGACGTCTGGATGTGGCCGCGGCGCTCGACGCCCAGCTGATCATGGATGTACCGGTTGAACAGTACCTCGAAGCCAACCCGGCCAACGGTGGCAACGCAGGTGGACTGAACACCCCGTACATGATCGACATGAACTGCCGCCTGAGCTGTACCTGGATCCGTACCGTGGAAGCTACGGTCGATGGAACCTGGAACATCTCCAGCAAAACCGGCGAGGCCAGTGTGAAGCTGAGCGCAACCCCGGCCACCTTCAGCCTGAAAGCGGGCGAGAAGCAGACCGTGGTAGTGACCGGCAGCTGGGTCGACTCCCAGAGCATCCACGACGTGCCTTACGGCCTCAGCGTGTTTGGCGAAGTACTGGTTGAAAACGCCGCTACCCCGGGTGAAACCGTGGCGCGCATGCCGGTGGAAATGAACCTGGCGCAGGGCGACCTGCCCACCGACATCAACATCACCGCGCACCGCGACCAGGACAAGTACACCCTGTCCGGGGTTGAGGTGAAGGATGCCCCGCAGCTCACCGGCCGCGTGTTCTCCAAGGTGGCGCCCGCCATCGAGACCATCGAGGTCAACCAGCGTGCCACCGGCAACGGTACCAACCTGTTCGAATACACCAGCGATGTTGAAGACCCGACAGTGCATGTGAGCTGGGTTTCCGTACCGGAAAACGCCGTGCGCCTGATCGCGGAAGTGCTGGAAAACCTGCACAGCGATGAGACCCGCGCGAGCAACCGCTATGGCCAGCTGGGTCTGTATGTGGGTGTCGACCTGAACGGCGACGGTATTCCGCAGTACGACACCGAAGCCGTGTGTAAGTCCGTGCTCGCCAGTGGCGATGGCAAGGACTGGTGCAACATCAACTACCCGCAGGCGGGCAACTACTGGGTCGTGTGGCAGAACCACGCCACGTACAGCGGCGACTTTGTGGATGACTTCAAGGTTGCCACCGGTGTGGTCACCACCGAGCAGGACAGCGACCTGAGCTTGTCTCTGCCGTCCAGCGCGGAAGTGGGTGAAGCGTTCGACCTGAGCATCAACTGGCAGGATCTGGGCCTGGCCAAGGGCGAGTTCTTCTACAGTGCCTTCGACCTCGGCAGCAGCCCGACCAATGCTGGCAACCTGGGTATGGTGCCGTTCAAGATCACCCGCAGCGACAACGATGTGGATATCGAGACCAGCAAGACTCGTGCCCGCGTTGGTGATGTGGTCGACGTGACCGTCAAGGTGCAGCCGAACCTGTCCGGTTATGACCGCAGCTTCGAGCTGGCGAGTGTTCTGCCGGAAGGCCTGACCCTGGTGAGTGGCTCTGTGTCCGCCAGCCGCAGTGAATACCTCGGCGGCGTAGTGGAAACCGAAAATGGTTTCACCGTCACCGGTGCTCAGCTGAGCTCTGTGGACTGGAAACCGGAGTACGTCATCACCAACTCTCTGGAAGACAGCATGTGTCGTACCCCAGATGTGGGCCTCGGCGACGGCTATATCGACCTGAAGCGGGCCGGTATCTACCCGAGTGACTACTTCGGTGAGAACTACACCGACGGCGCAATCCCGTTCCCGTTCGAGTGGGTTTGGCCGGGCTTTGGCGACTACAGCTTCTACATGAACACCGAAGCGCCGTCGCTGCTGACCGACTCCATCTACATCCACCCGAACGGCGCCATCGACCTTAACGGCCTGATGTCCCGCAGCTATGGCTCCAACGCCGCGTTCGCCCCGTATCCCTACACCCTGGGTACCGCGTTCCAGGTAGTCGGCGGTATGTGGTACGGCGCAGCCGGTAGAGTCTTTGGTGCGCTGTACAACCCGAGCGCCGACGACGAGGTTAACTCCGGTACCACCGTGGCCTTTACCGACAACCACCTGATCGTGGAGTGGGACCGCATTGGCCGTATCGATCCGTCCACTAACCCGATGTCGCCGATGGACGACCACTACGATGTGGAGTTCATCCTGAGCCGCGGCTACGACCACAGTGACGGCGCCTACGAGATGTACCTGGCGTACGACAACCTGAACTGGGGCTCCCAGCTCGCCGGTACACTGACCGTTGGTACATATGCCACCGCCGGTGTGCGTGGTCTGAAATCTCCGGCGACCGCGTTCGGTGGTTTCGGTGAAAACGGCGACCTGTCTACCGCCATCGGTAACGGCAACCTGCCGTCGGTGCTGCATGACAACCAGGTGTTCTGCTTCGACTACCGTGGCCCGGAAACCTCAGCGTTTGAAATCACCTTCCAGGTGCGCGCAAACGCCAAGGCTGCCGGTACCGTGCAGACCATCGACGTTGGCAACGCCGTCGACGGACTGGACACCCTGCAGGTAACCGCGGACATCACCGTCCCCGGCAATATCACCCTGGGTGAGATCGCCGACCAGCAGGTGAACGAGGACGAAACGCTTGCGGGTATCACCGTGCTGTACGCGGACGAGGACAACGGTGCGAACGTGATCACTGTAACCGGTGACAACATCAGCGCTGAAATTCACGGTAACGCGTCCGGTTCCACCTTCGACCTGATCCCGGCGGAAAACTTCCACGGCACCACTGAGGTGACGGTAACCGTTGCCGACGCGCTGTTCCCGAACGACGCCGTCTCCACCTCTTTCACCCTGACCGTGGTTTCCGACGGCGTGGATGAGTCTGCGGTTGAGGAAGAAGTCGTGGTTGAAGAGAAACCCAAGAAGAAAAAAGGTGGTTCCATGTTCTACCTGCTGGCCCTGCTTGCAGTGGCTGGCCTGATTCGTCGCCGCAGAATTACTCTGCACTAATAGGTGACGCATGACCTGAGTGTGCAACCGGCTGACGGTTGCCACACTCCACGCTTAAAAAGGGCCGACTTGTCGGCCCTTTTCTTTTTTTCGAAATCCGCTAATTGCCCGCACCAATTTTTTCCTGTTCTTCCCTTACCTCCCTATTGTGTCAAAAAAGGCTGAAAACCAGCGCCGTAACAAACTGTAACAGTTTATCGGTAACTGCCACGGCGCCCGGTTCTTTAGCATCGAGAGGCCTCTGCTGTTTTGGGTTAGTGACAGCAAATTGAAATAAAAAATAATCTCTCGGGAGTAGCCATGAAGATAAAAACGCTGAGTAGCGCCGTCGCTGCCGCGTTGTACAGTCTTGGGGCCATGCACAGCGTTCACGCGGCAGGGCAGGAAAAGGCGGAGCTCAAGACACTGGATCTGAGCCTGCCCGTATACCAGGAATACAAGGCGCAATATCAGAAAAACCAGGTGCTGGAAAATAATGGAGCCAATATCCAGCTCCAAAATGCACGCACCAATCAGAAATTTTTGCGTGAGGAAGGCCTCACCGGTACGTACAAATATTTCGTGCGCCTGAAGGACCTGCCTGCTGCCGTGTACGACGGTGGTGTCGACGGCCTGGCCAGCACCAAGGATTTGCTGAAAACCGGCGTCAAAGCCCGCGGCAACAGCACGCTGAACGCCTACACCAGCCATCTGCAATCCAAACAACAGGCGCTGGTTAGCCAGGCGGCCGGCAAAGGTGTCCACCTGCAGGTGCTGGAAAGTTTCCAGGTCGCGCTGAACGCGGTGACCGCAGAACTGACCCAGGATGAAGCCGAGGCACTGTCCCAGCTGCCGAACGTGGCGGGCGTGGAGCGCGTACGCATCTACGAGCTGGATACCGATGTGGGTCCGGAATTTGTTGGCGCCGGTGCCGCCTGGGAAGGCAACAATGCCGTTGGCGGCCGCTTTATGGGTGAGGGCATCGTTGCTGGTATCCTCGATACTGGTGTGAATACCGACCACCCGTCCTTCGCCGCCACCGGCGACGACGGCTACACCGTGCAGAATCCGCTGGGCAGCGACATTTATCTGCACGACTGTGCGGTAGATGGCCAGGCCGAGCTGTGTAACAGCAAGCTGATCGGTGTCTGGTCCCACCCCACCATTACCGACAGCTACCGCGGTCCCGAGCGTTGCACCGCCCGTGGCTGTACCCCGGGCCCGATTCTGCGTCCGCCGATCGGTGAGGACTACGCAGGCCACGGTTCCCACACCGCCAGCACCGTCGCCGGCAACGTGATCTACAACGCACCCTATGTGCTGCCGGAAGCGGCCGAGGCCAGCGACGGCTTTGATACCGGATTCAAGTTCGAAAAAGTGTCCGGCATGGCGCCGCACGCCAACATCATTTCCTACCAGGTCTGCTACCCGGAAGCCGGCTGTCCGGCGGATGCACTGGTGGCCGGTATTGAGCAGGCCATCCAGGACGGCGTAGACGTTATCAACTACTCCATCAGCGGCGGTGTCGACCCGTGGAACAGCTCTACCGAGCTGGCGTTCCTGGCGGCGCGCGAAGCGGGTATCAGTGTGGCGGCCTCAGCCGGCAACGCGGGCCCGAAACTCCTGACCGCGAACCATGTGTCCCCCTGGCTGACCAGCGTCGCGGCGACCACCCATACCCGCGAGATGGCGATTGAAACCGCGGTGAGCTATGCCGGTTTCATCGACCCGGCCGCTGGCAGTGAAGTACCGGACTGGGCCGAGACCGGCCTCGTCGGCGGCTCGCTGAACCCGGAAGAAATCACCGGTGTGGTGGTGTGGGCCAAGGACTACGCCGATGCCGAGGGTGTGAAAGACAACAACGGCTACTGCGCCACCCCCTACGCGCCGGGTACCTTTGATTTCTACAAGGACGGTACGGCGATCACAGATCCGGCCACCGGCGCCACCGCGGCCGACGGCGGCGTGAATGTGTTTGTGGTGTGTCAGCGCCACGCCGCCAACGACCCCAATGCCAATGCGCGCACCGCCAAGGTGACGATCGTCAAGGCCGGTGGCGCGGACGGCTTCATCATGTACAACCGCGATCGCGACCAGGGCACCGTGCCCGAGCTCTATGAGCTGCCGTCGGTGCACTTCACCTACGACCAGTGGAACGGGGTCTACCCGGCCAACGGCCTGGAGGACTGGGTCGACAGCACTTCTGAGCGCGGTCACATGATTACCCTGAGCCCGGCTACCGTGGAGCGCCGCATCGATCCGGCCAACGCCGATCAGCTGGCGGACTTCTCCTCCCGCGGTCCCTCCCCTATCGCGGCAAACCGCGAAGTGATGGTGCCGAGCCTGGCAGCGCCGGGTGTGGCCATCTACGCGGCCTACGCCGACGAACATCCCTTCAGCGAAACCCCTTTCTCTGCGGACTGGGATACCCTGCAGGGTACCTCCATGGCCGCGCCCCACGTTACCGGTGCGCTGGCGCTGATGACCCAGGCGCACCCGGACTGGACCCCGGCGGAAATCCAGTCTGCACTGCAGATGACCGCAATGGCGGACGTGTTTGACGCCGATAAAAATCAGGTGGCCAACAGCTGGGCGACCGGTTCCGGACGACTGGATCTGGCGGCGGCGATCGATGCGCAGCTGATCATGGACGTACCGGTGGAACAGTACCTCGAAGCCAACCCGGCCAACGGTGGCAACGTCGGTGCGCTGAACACCCCCTACATGATCGACACTAACTGTCGTCTCACCTGCACCTGGATCCGCACCGTCGAGGCCACCGTCGATGGCACCTGGAACGTTTCCACCAAGACCGGTGAGGCCAGCGTGGCGTTGAGCGCGAGCCCGGCGACCTTCAGCCTGAAAAAAGGTCAGAAGCAGTCCATCGTGATGACCGGCAAGTGGGTCGATTCCCAGACCCTCACCGATATCCCCTACGGCCTGAGTGTGTTCGGTGAAGTGATGATCGAAAACGCTGCCACTCCGGGTACTAGCATCGCGCGCATGCCGATGGAGATGGTACTGGCGGAAGGTGACTTGCCGATCGGCGTCGACATTACCGCGCACCGCGAACAGGACAAATACACACTGTCCGGCCTCGAAACCCGTGATGCGCCGCAGCTCACTGGGCGCGTTTTTGCCAAAACCGCACCGACCATTGAGACCATTGAGGTACAGCAGCGCGCCAACGGCAACGGTTCCAACCTGTTTACGGTAACCGGTGACGTCGAGGATCCCTCGGTACATGTGTCCTGGGTTTCCGTTCCGGAAAATTCGGTACGCCTGATTGCCGAGGTCATCGAGAACCTGCACAGCGACAAGGCTCGCGAAAACGGTCGCTACGGCCAGCTGGGCCTGTACGTGGGTATCGACCTGAATGGTGACGGTATCCCGCAGTACGATACCGAAGCCGTATGTAAATCTGTCCTGAGCAGTGCCGATGGCAAAGACTGGTGTAACGTCAATTACCCGGCAGCCGGCAACTACTGGATCGTCTGGCAGAACCACGCGTACAGCGCGGAAGGTTTTGTGGATGATTTCCGCGTGGCTACCGGCGTGGTAAGTGCTACCCAGGACAGCGACATGAGCCTGGCAATCCCGTCCAGCACCACCACCGGTGAAGCATTCGATGCGAGCATCCAGTGGCAGGAGCTGGGCCTGGCCAAGGGCGAGTTCTTCTACAGCGCCTTCGATCTGGGAAGCAGCCCCGCCAACGCGGGCAACCTGGGCATGGTGCCGTTCAAGATCATCCGCGGTGACAATGATGTGGCGATCGAGAGCAGCCAGACCCGCGCACGCGCCGGGGATGTAGTGGATGTCACCATCAAGGTGCAGCCGAACCTGTCCGGTTATGACCGCAGCTTCGAACTGGCCACCGAACTGCCGGAAGGCCTCACACTGGTAAGCGGCAGTGCCACTACCCACAGCGATTACCGGAGTGGTGTGGAAGAGACCACAAACGGACTGAAGGTGACCGGTGTACAGCCCAGCTCCGTGGACTGGAAACCGGAGTACGTGGTTACCAACTCGCGCGACGACAGCATGTGCCGTACTCCGAACGTGGGCGTTGGTAATGGTGGCTACATCGACCTCAAGGAAGTGGGTATCTACCCGAGCTCCTTCTTCAGCACCACCTACACGGAAGGCCCCACCCCGCTGCCGTTCAACTGGGTTTGGCCGGAGTTCGGTGACTACGCGTTCTACATGAACAAAGAGGCACCATCTATCGCCAGCGATGGTCTGTTCGTGCACCCGAATGGCGCCATCGATCTCAACGGCATGTTGAGCTTTTTCGGTTCCAACACCTGGTTTGGTGAGGAGCGCCCCTATCAGTGGGGTACCCCGGTACAGGTCGTCGGCGGCCTCTGGTTCGGTGAACCGGGTGTGCTCTTCGGCGCACCGTACAACCCGAGCAACGACGACGAGGTGAACTCCGGCACTACCCTCGCCTTTACCGACAACCACCTGTTTGTCGAGTGGGACCGCCTGAGCAACCTGGACATCAGCACCATGCAGCCCACGGATAACAACTTCGATGTGGAGTTCATCCTGAGCCGCGGTTACAACCACAGTGAAGGCGCGTACGAAATGTACCTGGCCTACGACAACCTGAACTGGGGCTCCCAGGTCAGTGGCTACCGCACTGTGGGCAATGGCGCCTCGGCCGGTGTCCGCGGCCTCAAATCACCGACCACGCAAATCGGTGGCTATGGTAAGTACGGAGACCTGTCCACAAACATCGGCAGTGGCAACCTGTACGACGTACTCCACGACAACCAGGTGTTCTGTTTTGACTACCGCGGCCCGGAAACTTCGGCTTTCGAAGTATCCTTCCAGGTTCGCGTGAAAGGCGAAGCAACCGGTACCGTGCAGACCATCGACGTAGCCAATGCCGTTGACGGTCTCGACACTCTGCAGGTCGTTACCGACATCACCGTGCCCGGCAATATCACCCTGGGTGAAATTGCCGATCAGCAGGTGAACGAGGACGAAGTGCTGAAGGGTATTACCGTGCTCTACGCCGACAATGACAACGGCAACAACGTCATCACCGTAACCGGTGACAACGTCACCGCCGACGTTCACGGCAATGAGTCCGGTGCGACCTTCGACCTGATGCCGGCAGAAAACTTCGATGGCACCACCGAAGTCACCGTCACGGTAACGGACGCACTGTTCCCGAGTGATACGGCCTCCACTACCTTCACCCTGACCGTGGTATCCGACGGTGTGGATGAGTCTGTGGTTGAGGAAGTCGTAGTCGAGGAAAAACCCAAGAAGAAGAAAAAAGGTGGTTCCGTGTACTACCTGCTGGCCCTGCTCGCCGCAGCGGGTCAGATCCGTCGTCGCAAGCTCGCGTTGCGTTGATATGTGATCGAATGCGGCACCCGCGTTGTGGGTGTCGTATCTCAAACCATTAAAAAGGGCCGGCTTTGCCGGCCTTTTTTTTTGTTGGCAATGCGGTTAACTTCAGTCTTCTGAACACCTTAAGCCCACTGCTGGCGAAATATCAAACAACATAAGGGGCCATATGAAATATCTGGTTGAGCGCACTTTCATTCAGGTCGCGATCGGTGTGCTGTTATTTGTTGCTTCCGAGTGTTTCGCCGCGCCCGCGCAGCCCCTGCATTTTCCCGAGCTACACCCGCCAAGTGCACCGGAGGACGCCGGATTTTCTTCAAGCAAGCTACAGGAGCTCGATGCCCTGATTTCCCGCGATGTGGCTGCGGGATTTCCCGGTGCGGTGCTGCTTATTATTCGGGATGGGAAAGTCGTCAAAAATACCAGTTACGGTTATCGGCAGAAATTCTCCGGTGCAAAACCGCTGGAAAATTTCGCTCCAATGACCACAGGCACGCTGTTTGATCTGGCGTCCAACACAAAAATGTATGCGACGAATTTTGCCTTGCAGAAACTCGTCAGCGAAGGTCGGCTGGATTTGCAGGCAAACGTGCGCGAATACCTGCCCGAATTTCGCGACCAGGAATCCGATGCCATCAAGGGTAAAAACGAACTGAGAATTGCGGATATCCTGCACCACAGCGCAGGGTTTATGCCCGACCCGCAATATCACAATCAAGCCGTGGCAAAATCGCTTTACTCGCAGGACAGAAGTGTCACCTCACGCCTGATTTCACAGACACCACTGGCTTACCCACCGGGAACGGCCAACGTCTACAGCGATGTGGACTACATGCTGCTCGGTGAGATTATCGAGCGTGTTACTGGTCAGATGCTTGACGAATATGTGGAGCAATCCATCTACGCGCCACTGGGGTTGAAACACACGCGTTTTAATCCCCTGCAAAAAGGCTTTGCGCCCGCAGACTTCGCAGCGACGGAGCTTCAGGGCAACACCCGCGATGGTAGTATCACATTCCCCAATATCCGTACCGACACATTGCTCGGCCAGGTGCACGACGAAAAGGCGTTCTATTCCATGGCGGGTGTGTCCGGTCACGCGGGCTTGTTCTCCACGTCTGCAGATTTGGCGGTGCTGCTCCAGGTAATGCTCAATGGTGGCGGCTATGGTTCAGTTTCGCTGTTTAATCGCCAGACCATCTCGGAATTTACCTCCCCCGCGGAAGCCGATCCCACCTTTGCCCTCGGCTGGCGCACCAATGGCAATGCCAGCATGCAATGGATGTTCGGGGAATACGCCAGCAATCGCGCCTACGGGCATACCGGCTGGACCGGCACCCTCACGATCATCGACCCTGAGTACAATCTTGGTATTGTGCTGCTCACCAACAAGAAGCATTCACCCGTTATCAAGTCGGGATCCAATTCGGGAAAATTTATCGGGGATTTATTTGCGACTGGCCGTTACGGCGAGGTGGTATCGGGGGTTTACCGGGCAATGGGAATTTCTCAGGATCAGGGCTCGTCTGATCGGCTCATTGGCACCGGGCCAAAATAATCAGCAAGTTTGGGCGATGTGCGCGAATTTTCGATGCGTACGTTAGTTAGCCTGTGAAACCATCGCTGTATTTGCGCGCACAATAGGTACCGGAAGCGGACTTGGTTTTATATGGGGTACAGAGCGTAAATTAAAATTCAACCATTCATTGGTTGTCAGAAAAATAATAATCATTTTGATTGCGCCAGCTTATCCTTACAAAACTCCCACCAACAAGACCACTTTCTCGAAGGTATTCAAAAACTTCGGCAGGACTCCATTCTCTTCCGCTTGCAAAGGCAACATTGAGATCCCTGAGTTTTTCAAATATCGTTGCTTTGTCGTTTTTGTCTTTTGTTTCATACATGTAGTTATGTGTTTTTGGGTCTAATGAAAATCCAATTGAAGTAAGTTTTTCTTCGATAGGCTTTAATATCGGTTTTACGGAAATGGTTTTCCCATCAGCTTTGTGTACATAAGCACTAATTTTTACATGGTTCACCGTACGTATACCTCTAATAAAGTGGAGACACCATTCCCGTCGGTAGTCGGGATTGAGTCAATAACAATTTCAGGTGCGCCACCGGGAAGGTGATTCCCTGGGCCTAGAAAATATTCATTACCTTCTAAAGGGCTTCGCGACATCCTATCAATTACGTTTTCAATTTTTCGAACTTTAAAGCCGTCATTCAACGTTCCAGGAGTCAGCCCAAAGGCTTCTTCCAGCTCAGTCGCCTTTTTCTTGCTAATTACTGCTGGTGATTTTTCTGGAAGTTTCCCGAGAACGTCCGTAATTCCTTGCATGTCGGAAATAAATGTTCCGTTACGACCGATTGTGGGGTACTCATCCCATTCTGTCGGGCTAACATTGAACCCTATGTTATCTTCAAGCATCCTTTTTTGGCGCTCTCTTGCTTGAAGTATTGTTTCTTTGATTTCCAGGTCCTGAACTTTTATATCAGAGCTATCTTTTGATTTTTTAACACTGGCAGGACGACTTATTCCAAAGTCATTGATTGGGGGCGGAACGTCTAATTTTGGGAGTTCGTCTAGTGTGACCTGGGCTTTCTTATGTTCCAAGTGCGAAAATTTTTTCGACATGGAACGTAGGCTTTTTGTATTCTCGGCGAAACTTTCTAGAAATTTTCCCACTTGCCGGAATTTTACCATGTGCCGAGTTAAATTTGAGCTTCCCAGCGCGAGCCCGGCTCCAGCGGTTACCGCCGCAAGTACTATGGTGAACAACACCTCAAACGCGGCACCACCCGAAAGCTCGGTAATCTCTAGCGCGTGCTGCGCGGCAGCGTAATCTTTCACAAAGCGACGCAGGTCTGCCTGCAGTGCGACATCTTCCCAAATGATGCCCGCGATTTCCAAGGCGCGGTCGAATTGTTCTCTGGTGATGCTGCCGGGATCGAAGCCCAGAACCTGCACCAGTTCGCGCTTCTCGGCGGTAACCAGTTCATCCCGGCAGGCTTCGAGGAAACTGGTATTGTTGCTCCGCGTCTTCTGTAGGGCGCGGTAGCTGGCCTGAATTCCACGCAGGCTGCGCTGGACCGGATTGAGGCAGTCGTTGACGTCTTTTAGCCACTGGGTCAAATCTGTACCGGCGTCCCACAGGCCGGTGAGAAAGGCGCCGGTGTAGATCATGCCGCGGTTTACGGTGGTCTCCCTGCGCAGGTTTTGTGTGTGGTGGGCGGCCTCGGCCTTTTCTGCGGCGACGATGCCGGCGAGCGCAATGCGAATTTTGCTGCGGAGAACGCCCCGGTTGTCCGCCTCGGGCTTTTCAGCCGGCTTCTGTTTGGTCGAATTGATTTTGCTGAAACTGAGTTCGCCGTGATAAATGGCGTCCAGTATCAGCGCCCACCTGCCCTGGAGTTGCAGTGGAAGGGCGGTGGCGGAAGGAAGCGGATGCGGGTGAAATTCCCAGCCATTGCCCAGCCGATGTCGCAAGCGCTGAAAAAGCTCGGTGTTGTGAAAGTGGAAAACGGCCTGTTCCGCTCTGAACAGCTCATCGCCATTCAAATGTGGAAGGGCATCCAGTGCGCCCCGGTACTGGTCCGGGCCGGTGGAATTTAGCCAGTGACCGGAGGAAATAGCGTAGGTATTCCCGCGGTTGTCCGTGAGCTGGTAAATCGACATATCCGTGTCTGATTGAATTGTGCGAAGCGAGGGATGCTACCGCGAAAGGCGGCAGTTAAAAAGTGTGTGCGGGGAAAGATGTGAGGGGGTAGCCGTGCGCGATTGAATGTGTGCCGCTCGGGAGCTTCGCGCGCAGAACGGGAATTCTCCGGCGCATCCCCAGGGAAATACGCCGGTGTTCAAATCTGAATTGCAGTGCTGAGTCTGTGTTCAGGGCAGCGGTCGCGTACGCCCGCGATCGTCGATGGCGACAAAGACGAATTCACCCTCGGTCACTTTCACCTGCTCGCCGGTGTCGACCCGGGTCAGCCAGACTTCCACCATGGTCTTGATGGAAGAGCGCCCCACTTCGATGGCTTCGGCGTAGCAGCTTACGGTGGAGCCGACAGGTACCGGGCGCAGGAACACCATGCTGCCGACGGCGACGGTAGTGACACGGCCGCGGGCGATGCTCTGGGCGAGGATGGCGCCGCCGAGATCCATCTGCGACATCAGCCAGCCGGCGAAAACATCACCCTGGGGGTTGGTGTCGCGGGGCATGGACTGGGTTTGCAGGGTCAGGGTGCCGCTGGGTTGCGGTTCTTCATCAATGGCGGACATCGCGAGTGCTCACAATTCTTAGATTTATTGGCCCGACAGCCGGCTGCTAACAAATACATGCGGCGCACAAATTGGCGCCCTGCCGTCAGGGTGGCGCATTCTAGCACAATGTGGGTACAAATTAGCCAGACTTCCGTGCGTGAATTCCCGCATGACATCAGCATATTGTGCTGATCTTTCCCACGTAAACGCCGTTTTAGCCCGGATGAGCGCCGTTCCAGTTCACGAGGCCAGATAAGTCGGCAGCCAGGTGGCCAGGGATGGCCACAGTGCCAGCAGGCACATCACCAGCAACTGAATCGCGATAAACGGCACCACCCCGCGGTAAATGGCACCGGTGGTCACCTCTACCGGCGCTACGCCGCGCAGGTAAAACAGCGCGAAGCCGAATGGCGGCGTCAGGAACGACGTCTGCAGATTTAGTGCAATCATCACGCCAAGCCATACCGGGTCGAGTCCCATGGCCAGCAGTACCGGGCCGACAATGGGCACCACCACGAAGGTGATCTCGATGAAGTCGAGAATAAAGCCCAGCAGGAAGATCACCAGCATTACCAGCAGGGTGGCGCCGATGACACCGCCCGGCAGGTTGCTGAAGAAGTGGGTGACCACTTCCTCACCGCCAAATCCGCGGAATACCAGGGAAAACAGCGAGGCGCCGATCAGGATTGCGAACACCATGGCGGTGACCTGGAGGGTGCTCTGCCCTACTTCCCCGGCGCGCGCCCAGTTCAGTGCGCCGCGACCCCAGGCGAGGATGCCCGCCCCCAGCGCGCCCACCGCCGCGGCCTCGGTGGGCGTGGCGGCACCGGTGATGATGGAGCCGAGCACCAGCAGCATCAGCGCGATGGGCGGGAACAGGCTTTTCAGGGTTTCCACCAGATCCACTTCTTCTTGCCGCTGTCGCTCCTGTGCAGACTCGTGTCTGGCGATAAACAGCAGATACAGGATATAGGCCGCCACCAGCACCAGTCCGGGAATGATCGCGCCCACAAACAGGTCACCGACGCTCACCGGTTTGGGGTTGAAAATGCCCTGATTCAGTTGCGCCTGTTGGTAGGCATTCGACAATGTGTCCCCCAGCAGCACCAGGGCAATGGAGGGCGGAATGATCTGGCCGAGGGTGCCGGTGGCACAGATGGTGCCAGTGGCGAGCTTGGGCGAGTAGCCCCGGTTTAGCATGGTCGGCAGCGACATCAGTCCCATGGTGACCACAGTGGCACCGACGATGCCGGTGCTGGCGGCGAGCAGCGCGCCCACCACCACCACGGATACCGCCATGCCGGCGGGGATGCCGGAGAACACCCTCGCCAGATTGACCAGCAGCTCCTCGGCAATGCGGGCCCGTTCCAGCATCACACCCATCAGCACGAACAGCGGAACCGCCATCAGCGTGCCGTTCTGCATGATCCCGTAGAGGCGGTCGGGGAAGGCGCGCAGCAGTTCCGCGTCGAACACTCCGCCGACGATACCGAGGCCCGCGGCGAGCAGCGCGGTGCCGCCGAGGGTGAAGGCCACCGGATAGCCGAGCATGAGAGCCGCGCACACGGCAACGAACATCAGCAGTGGAATCAGTTCCATCATGCGCCCACCTCCCCGGCGGTTTCCCGCACCGATACCGGGGGCTGTTCACTTGCCGAAACGCGCGGCGACTGCGTCGGTTGCTGCCGGCTGTCGGTTTCCAGCTGCATCAGGGTATTGAGCGCGCGGGCGAACTGGCTGACGCCCTGCAGAGCCAGCGTGGCCGCAGCCAGCGGAATCAGGCTTTTCAGCAGGTAGACGCCGCCGAGACCATCGGCGCTGTTGCTGGTCTCGTGCACAGCCCAGCTGCTGGCGGCGAAGTGCCACCCGCCAACGGCAATAAACGTGCAAAGCGGCAGCAGGAAAATCAGGCATCCCACCGCATCGACCCAGGCCTTGCCGCGGGCAGACAGGGTGCGGTAGAACACGTCCACCCGCACATGGGCTGAAGCCTGTAGTGCGTAGGCCAGGCCGAGCATAAAGGCGGCGCCGTGCAGGTAGGTGACCGTGTCCTGCAGGGCGAGGGAGCCGCCGTCAAAGCCGTAGCGCAGGGCGACGACGAGGCTCTGTATCAGGACCATGGCCAGGGTCAACCAGCCCAGCAGGTGACCGCTGCGGCGGGTGAAGCAGTCGAGGCCGTTGGCGGCGCGCAACAGAAACTTCATGGGAGGTCTCTCAGATCATCTTTATTGTTCTGTTATTGATGCGAGAGCGTACCTTCTGGTCAAGGATTGCGCCAGCGCCGGGGGTGAACCTGTGTAGCTGGTGGGTTCTGTCGAGCGCACGTGGCGAAGCAGATTGAAACCACTGGACGAAATTCAGTCAGAAAACCGGGGTGCGACTGTAATCTGTTTGTAACTTTTCATTCATAGAATCGTCACCAGTTCGAAATAGTATGCGCCGCGTACAGTCCTTTTGACCTAATTGGCGACCACTTCTGGAGATAGCTATGAACAACCGTTCTGTGAGCAAGAAAGTTCTGGCCTCGGCCCTGGCGGCCCTGACCATTGCGGCATCCAACGTTGCCCTGGCGGCGCGTGACCACATCAGCATTGTCGGTTCATCCACCGTTTACCCCTTCACCACCGTGGTGGCCGAGCGTTTCAGCCGCTCCACCCAGTTCAAGACCCCGGTGGTGGAATCCACCGGCACCGGCGGCGGCATGAAGCTGTTCTGCCAGGGCGTGGGTGAGAACACCGCGGACATCACCGGCGCTTCCCGTCGCATCAAGCAGTCCGAGCTGGACATGTGCCACGACAACGGCGTGGATGTAGTGGAAGTGCAGATTGGTTACGACGGCATCGTGATTGCGAACGCCAAAAGCGACCAGCGTTTTGAACTCTCCCGCAAGGACCTGTTCCTGGCGCTGGCGAAAGACGTGCCGAACCCGGATGGTTCCGAGACCGTAGTTCCGAACCCCTACAAAACCTGGAAAGACGTGAATCCCACCCTGCCGGCACACAAGATCGAGGTTCTGGGTCCGCCCCCGACCTCCGGTACCCGCGACGCCTTCGCCGAGCTGGCGATGGAAGGTGGCTGCCAGCAGTTCGGCTGGGTCAAGGCCAAGGAAAAAGCCGACAGCCACACCTACAAGGCCATCTGCCACAACCTGCGCGAAGACGGCGCTTACGTTGAAGCGGGCGAGAACGACAACCTGATCGTGAACAAGCTGGTTGCCAACCCCAATGCCCTGGGCATCTTCGGTTTCAGCTTCCTCGACCAGAATGCCGACAAGGTACAGGGCTCCCTGATCGAGGGTAAGGCGCCGACCTTTGACTCCATCGCCGACCAGAGCTACCCGGTATCCCGCCCACTGTTCATCTACGTGAAGAAAGCCCACGTGGACGTAGTACCAGGCATCAAGCAGTTCTTGGCGGAATTCACCAGCGAGCGCGCCTGGGGTGAAGATGGCTACCTTGCGGACAAGGGTATGATCCCGCTGCAGGACAGCAAGCGTCAGCAGGTCGCTGGCGATGTGCGCAAGCTGAATGCACTGACTAATCTGGCTGCGAAATAAACGCAGTCCACAGGTAGATGGATTTACCGGCCAAGCCCTCTGAGGGCTTGGCCGTTTCCGTATAAAAGAGCGCGGTTTTTCACCGCCATGCAAATGCGGCCGCAAGCGACCATAATGGCCGGCGTTTATGATCCAGTGAGTTAACCGAGCGATTCGATGCAGACTCCCACACTCTTTGCCCTGTTGTTGCTGCTGATCCTGGTGGCCTACGGCACCGGCTTCAGCCGCGCCATCAGTGCCGCCCGCAGTCGCGGCGGTGTCCGCAGCCTGGCCTCGCTGCCCAGCTATTACGGCGTGCACACCGCGCTCTGGTGCGGGCTGCCGGCGCTGGTCATCCTCGGCGTGTGGCTGGCGTTTGACGACGCCATCATTCGCGCTCTGGTATTGGGCGGTGTCACCGACCGGCCGGAATCCCTGTCCGGGCAGAACCTGCTGTACGCGCAGATCCAGAACCTGGCGGCGGGCAATCTTGTCGGCGAGGCCACGCCACAGCTGAGCGCGGCCGCCGCGCACCTGAACAGCCTGCGCCAGAGCGGCCAGTGGCTGCAGACCGCACTGATCCTGATTCTGGCCATTGGCCTGGGCGCCTATGCGCTGTTGCGGGTAACCCCGGAGCTGCGCGCGCGGGAAAAAGTGGAAAAGGTGTTGCGCGCCATTCTGCTGATGTGCGCCTGCGCCGCGATCTTTACTACCGTCGGCATCCTGCTGTCGGTGCTGTTCGAATCCGTGCGTTTCTTCCAGGCGGTGCCGGTTTCCGAGTTCCTGTTCGGACTGCACTGGAGCCCGCAGATGGCACTGCGCGCAGACCAGGTGGGCTCGAGTGGTGCGTTCGGTGCGGTGCCGCTGTTTACCGGAACCTTGATGGTGTCCGCCATCGCGATGCTGGTGGCAGTGCCGGTGGGCCTGATGTCGGCGATCTATCTCGCCGAGTACGCGAGCAAACGGGTGCGCGCCTTCGCCAAGCCCCTGATCGAAATTCTCGCCGGTGTACCCACAGTGGTGTACGGCTTCTTTGCCGCATTGACGGTAGCGCCGTTCATTCGCGACCTGGCCCAATCGGTAGGGCTGGAAGCGTCCAGTGAGAGTGCGCTGGCCGCGGGCCTGGTGATGGGGGTAATGATCATCCCGTTCGTATCGTCACTGTCCGACGATGTGATCAACGCGGTGCCGCAATCCCTGCGCGACGGTGCGCTGGGACTCGGCTCCACCAGATCTGAAACCGTGCGCAAGGTGGTGATTCCCGCCGCCCTGCCCGGCATCGTCGGCGGTGTGCTGCTGGCGGTATCCCGCGCGATTGGCGAGACCATGATCGTGGTGATGGCCGCAGGTCTCGCCGCCAACCTCACCGCCAATCCGCTGGAATCCGTCACTACCGTGACGGTACAGATTGTGACCCTGCTGGTGGGCGACCAGGAATTCGACAGCCCGAAAACCCTCGCGGCGTTTGCCCTCGGCCTGATGCTGTTTATCAGCACGCTGATTCTGAACTTTATCGCCCTGTACGTAGTGAAAAAATACCGGGAACAGTATGACTGATCTGACCCAAACCAACCTGACGCAGCAACAGGTGCGCGAGCGAATCGCCAAACGGCTTGCCAGCCGCCACCGCAAGGAAAAACTGTTTCGCGGCCTCGGCATCGCCAGCATCGCGTTCGGCATTCTGGCGGTGGTGGTGTTGTTCACCGATATCATCAGCAAGGGCGCCAGTGCCTTTGTGCAGACCCAGATTCAGCTGCAGGTCAATTACGACCCGGCGGAACTCGGCATCGACAAGGTGGACCACGAGAGCCTCGCGTGGGCGAATTTCGACGGTGTGATCCGCAATGCCCTGCGCGAGCGCTTTCCGGACGTCAGCGGTCGCTCGGAAAAGCGCGAGCTGTATTCGCTGGTCTCCAGCGGAGCCGGCTTCGATTTGCGCGAGCGCCTGGAGCGTAATCCCGGGCTGCTGGGACAGAGCGAAACCATCTGGGTGAACGCCGACGACGACGTCGACACCTATGTGAAAAGCCTGTCGAAGAGTAAGGAGGGTTTTCTCGGCCGCACTTCCGAGCAGAAGGCGGGCTGGATCAATGCGCTGCTCGCCAGTGGTGAGATGGAAAAGCGCTTCAATAAAACCTTCTTTACCAACGGCGATTCCCGCGAGCCCGAACAGGCGGGCATTCGTGCGGCGTTGGTAGGTTCGCTGTTTACGCTGTTGGTGACGCTGGTGCTGTCCTTCCCCATCGGCGTGGCTGCGGCGATTTACCTCGAGGAATTCGCGCCGAAAAACCGCTGGACCGACCTGATCGAGGTGAATATCAACAACCTCGCCGCGGTACCGTCCATCGTGTTCGGTCTGCTGGGCCTCGCAATCTTCATCAACTTCTTTGAACTGCCGCGCTCGGCGCCGCTGGTGGGCGGCCTGGTGCTGACGTTGATGACACTGCCGACGATCATCATTTCCAGCCGCGCCTCTCTCAAGTCGGTGCCGCCATCCATCCGCGAAGCGGCCATGGGCATGGGCGCCTCGCGCATGCAGGTTGTACTGCACCACGTGCTGCCGCTGGCGATGCCGGGCATGCTGACCGGTGCCATCATCGGTATGGCACAGGCGCTGGGCGAAACCGCACCGCTGCTGATGATCGGCATGGTGGCCTTTATCGTCGATGTGCCCCACGGCGTCACCGACCCGTCCACCGTACTGCCGGTACAGATTTTCCTTTGGGCCGACAGTCCGGAGCGCGCGTTTGTGGAGCGCACTTCCGCGGCGATCATGGTGCTGCTGGCCGTGCTGATCACCATGAACACCTGCGCAGTCTGGCTGCGCAAGAAACTCGAGCGCCGCTGGTAAGCGAAAGCGCGTAAGATAGCGAACGAGATAGAGCCATGAGTACCATGACCCTGAATGCGGGCCCGGCAGCAACCGCCGAAGACGCAACCGCGGAGCAGAATTTTGTGAAGACCAGAGCGGAAAACATCAAGACCGTCGGCACCCCCTTCTGTGACGACGCCAAACTGCGCATGCGCAACGTCAATGTGTTTTACGGCGAAACCCAGGCGATTCACGACGTGAGCCTGGATATCGGCCGCAATGAAGTGGTGGCGATGATCGGCCCCTCCGGCTGCGGTAAATCCACCTTCCTGCGCTGCCTGAACCGGATGAACGACACCATCGAGGGTTGTCGCGTGGAAGGTGAGCTTAGCCTCGACGGCGATGCGATCTACGGCCCCAAAGTGGATGTGGTACCGCTGCGTGCGCGGGTGGGTATGGTGTTCCAGAAGCCGAACCCCTTCCCCAAGTCCATTTACGAAAACGTGGCCTACGGCCCGAAGATTCACGGCATTGCCAGCCGCCGTGCGGAACTCGATGAAATCGTCGAGAACAGCCTGCGTCGCGCCGGTCTGTGGAATGAGGTCAAAGATCGTCTCGACAAGCCCGGCACCGGCCTTTCCGGCGGTCAGCAGCAGCGCCTGTGTATCGCCCGCGCCATCGCGGTGAGTCCGGAAGTGATTCTGATGGATGAGCCCTGCTCGGCACTGGATCCGATCGCCACCGCACGAATCGAAGAGCTGATCGACGAGCTGCGCGCGAACTACACCATCGCCATCGTCACCCACTCCATGCAGCAGGCGGCGCGGGTGAGTCAGCGCACTGCCTATTTCCACCTCGGCAAGCTGGTGGAAGTCAACGATACCGAGACCGTGTTCACCAATCCCGAGCACGAACTCACCGAAGCCTACATTACCGGCCGTTTCGGCTAAGGTTGGGGGGAGCCCACAGAGATTATGGAAATGCATTTCGATCAACACATCTCCCGCCAGTTCAACGAGGAGCTTGAAGGCCTCAAGACGGAAATGCTGGAGATGGGCGGCCTGGTCGCCCGTCAGGTAGCGGATGCGGTAGACGCACTGGCCAACGCCGACAGCGAGCTGGCGGAAAAGGTGCTGCAGGTGGAAGAGGAAATCGACCGCTGTGAAATGGAGCTGGACGAGCACGCCACCCTGATTATCGCCAAACGCCAGCCGGCGGCATCGGACCTGCGCATGGTGATGTCGGTAATCCGCAACGCCCGCGACCTGGAGCGCATGGGCGATGAGGCGAGCAAGATCGCGAAAATGGCCATCGCGCTCACCGACGAGGGCACCGCGCCCCGCGGCTACACCGAGATCCGCCATATCGCCAACGCCGTGCGCAAGATGCTGGACGACGCCCTCGACGCCTACACCCGCTTCGATGTGGAAGCCGCGCTGAAAACCCTGGCGGAAGACGAGCAGGTGGACATGGATTACCGCAGCGCGATTCGTGAGTTGATCACCTACATGATGGAAGACCCGCGCAGTATTTCCCGGGTGATGAACGTGCTGTGGACCCTGCGTTCACTGGAGCGTATCGGCGACCATGCCAAGAACATCTGTGAGCAGGTGGTGTACCTGGTGAAAGGCGCGGACATCCGTCACGGCAACAAAAAAAATCTGCGCTAACTGCGGATTGATTCACATATTGATTCCATCGGTGTTTCGGATCCCGAAAAAATACGCTGGAAATAATTTTACAAAAGGCCGCTATTGCGGCCTTTTGTGTTTTCGCACCGGCTTGGATTGGGAATGGCTTGCTGCCGTTTTTCACTGGGTTGGAAAACCTCTGCCGCCACCGCCAGTCGCCGCGCACTTTCTCTCGTTAAGTCTTATTCAGCATTGGTTCAGTCGCCGCCTCACAGAATGCGCACACTTCCGTAATTGCACTTGTAGTTACATTACGGAAAACACGCGATAGTTGAGACGCTTGTCACACTTAACACTTATCGTTGCACTGAAATTTTCCATTGCTTAGAATCCGCGCCGCCTTTGTCCAAGGGCAAAAAATGGGTACGGGTACGAAAGTACAGATTTAAACGTACAGATGTAATTTAAACAGGGAACACTTCCATGAAGTTCAAGTTTGCAGCTCTTCCGCTCATGCTGGTTTCTGCCTTCGCTGCTGCAGAACAGTACAACTCCTTCACCGACGCTGACTATGAAAATCGCGATTACCGCGGTGCAGACGTCGACATTCTGGGCGTTCAGTCTCAGTACTATTTCGGAGCCCTGAACACCCTGGGTCCGCGCAAAGAATTCAACTACATTCTGCCGGTGAGCAACATCTACGGCGGCGTTGCGTCTGTCGATGCCGGTCCGGTCGAAGATGAAATCGTGACCTTCGGTGGCGAATACTACACCGGTCAGTGGAAGGTATTTGGTGAGTTCAGCGATGTGTTCTCCACCAATGTATACAGCGCCGGTGCTGGCTTCCTGTTTTCTCCCGACCTGCTCGCCGAAGTAGAAGCGGAGAAAATGGAAGATGAAGACACCGTGGTATACGTGCGTGGTAAATACAACCACCAGCTGAGCGGCACCGACTACATCGGCTTCACCGCAGAAATTGATGACGGTTTCGATTACCGCAGTCTTTCCTCCAAGTACTTCACCGCCCTGTCCGGTGGCCAGTACCTGACCGCGGAACTGGGTATTACCGATACCGACGGTGCTGACTTCTACTGGAATGGTGCGCTGGAGTTTTACTTCAACGAAAACACCTCTGTAGGCGTGGCATACGACGAATTGGTGGAAGATTACGAAATCAATGCCACCCATTTCTTCAATCGCAATGTTGCCGCCAAAGTGGCCTACGGCTCCAACCGCGATTTCGACGATCTGGATATGTTCCGCATTGGCGTAACCGTTCAGCTGTAATTTCTTTTCGGAAATTACCCATAAAAAAAGCGGGCGAAGAAATTCGCCCGCTTTTTTTTGCTTCCGGCAACTGGAAATTATTATCCCTGATTACCCAGTTCCTGCACCCGTGCCTGCGCCTTGGTGCCAATATCCCCACTGTCCTGCGCGGCGATCTGATACTGGCTTAAGGCATTCTTGGTGTTGCCCTGCTGTTCGTATACCTGTCCCAGGTAGTAGTGCGCGTGCGCGGTATCCAGATACTGGGTGGAGCGGCTCAGGTCGCGCTCAGCGGCGGTGAAATTTTTCAGCTGCGCGTTCAACATGCCGCGCATCAGCCAGTTGGAGAACAGGGTCGGGTTTTTCTGCACTGCGGTCTCATAGGACGCGAGCGCTTCCGTGTACTGTTTTTTCTGCGCCAGCAAATCCCCTTCCAAGGCGTAGAAGGAAGCCTCCTTGGGTTGCAGCTTCTGGGCCTGGCGGGTGAGTGTCAGTGCGCGGTCGTAATCCTTCTTCCCCACCGCGGCGACGGCGTCGTCGTAGCTCTTGTAGGCATCCGCATCGCGCTTCAGCTGCGCAATCGCCTTCTGGTACTGGGTGCGGTTGGCTGTGCCCGCAGATAGCTTCTTCGCGTGCTCGACGTTTGCATTCACCCGCGACTGGGACGGCGGGTGGCTCGCGAACAGCGCTTCGAGCGCGCTGGACTGGTTGCCCTTGGACAGCTCGACGAACTTCTCCTGCAGGCGCACCGCGCCCTGTGGGTCGTAGCCGGCGGCGGCCATGTATTTCATGCCGTAGCGGTCGGACTCCAGCTCGTTGTCGCGGCCGTATTTGGCGATGTAGGCGGAACCGCCGAACTGGCTGCCGAGGGAGACCAGGTCACCGTAGCCGGTGTTCTGGGTGGTGGCGCCGAGGATCGCGATGCCGGCACCGAGGATCTGCTGCTGCGACATGGCCGCGGCGGAATGGCGCGCGGCGGCGTGCACGATTTCGTGACCTAGCACCGCGGCCAGCTCGGCTTCATCTTCCAGCAACACCAGCAGGCCGCGGTTTACCGCAATCTTGCCGCCCGGCAGCGCCCAGGCGTTGGGCACCGAGTTGTTCAGTACCACGAATTCGTAGGGCAGCTGGGGCTGGTCGGAGACCTTCGCCAGTTTCTGGCCCACGTTGCTGACGTAGGACTGCAGTGCCGGGTCGACCAGGTATTCACCGCCCTGGGTCTGCTGCGCCTTCGGATACTGCTGCGCGCCCAGTGCCACCTCCTGGCTCTGCGACATCAGCGACAGTTCCTTTTTGCCGGTAACCGGGTTGACCGCACAGCCAGCGATTCCGGCGGTCACAGAGGCCGCAATCGCCGTGGCCAGCAGTCGGTTTGCAATTGAACGCGGAATCATAGGTCTCTCCCTGTATAATGTTCGATCTTTTGACAAGGCCGCGGTTGGCGCCGCGGCCGGATTCAAGGCCGATTATTGTACACAGTCCGGAGAATGAGGTTATGACGACCGCGCTGCAGATTATCGAATTATTTGCCGGTACCAATCCCGATGGTGAGCCGGTGGTGGAGCGGTTGCAGGTCAAGGTCAACGAGGACGACAGCGTACAGCTGGTACGCTCCCCTGCGTTTATCAAGGGCATCGCCAGCGGCGACACCATCAAGATCAACCGCCAGGATCCACAAAAGCCGGGCTTCGACCTGGTGAAGCGCTCCGGCAATCTGGCGGTGCGGGTCTTCTGCCGCAGTGACAGCACCAAGCTCTCTGATCAACTGACTCCGCAGATCGAGAAACTCGGCGGCGAACTGGATATGGAGAGCCCGCGCCTGCTGGTGTACAGCATCCACGTGAGCTGCGGTTTCGACGAAATTGAGCAGATCCTCAACAGTGCGTGCGACGGCGCCAACAGTGTCTGGTACTACGGCAATGTGTACGATCCGGTGGATGGGCAGACGCCGCTCAACTGGTGGCAGGACATCCTCAAACCGGAATAAAGCTACTGCGCGTGCGCCTGGCGGCGTCCGGCGGTGCTCACAATCCTCACGTACATATGTACGCTCCGGTTGTTGCGCTCCGGCGGTCACTACCAGCCACCCGCTCGCTACGCTTTCTTGGGCCCCATACGGCCACAAATTGAATTAGAGCTTGCTGTATGCTGATCGTTATCTCCCCAGCCAAAACCCTCGATTACGAGAGTGACATCCCTGCGCTGGGAACCACCCAACCGGACTTCCTGAAAGAGTCCGCCGCACTGATTGAAGAGCTGAAAGTACTGAGCCCACAGGATATCTCCGGGCTGATGAAAATCTCCGACAAGCTGGGCCTGCTCAATTACGATCGCTTTCACAGCTGGAAACGGCCGTTCACCGACGACAACGCCCGCCCCGCGCTGCTGGCGTTCAAGGGCGATGTGTATACCGGTCTCGAGGCCGAGACCATGCACAAGCGCGATTTCGACTTTGCGCAAAAACATCTGCGCATGCTCTCCGGCCTCTACGGCCTGCTGCGCCCGCTGGACCTGATGCAGCCCTACCGTCTGGAGATGGGTACCAAATTCGCCAATAAGGGCGGGAAGAACCTGTACGAATACTGGGATGGCAAAATCACCGCGGCGCTCAACGAGCAATTGAAGGCGCTGAAAAGCCGGGAGCTGGTGAATCTCGCGTCCACCGAGTACTTCAAGTCGGTGCAGCCGAAAAACCTCGAGGCGGACATCGTCACCCCGCATTTCAAGGACTGGAAAAACGGCCAGTACAAGATGATCAGCTTCTTTGCCAAAAAAGCCCGCGGCATGATGAGTCGCTGGGCCATCGACAACCGGGTCAAAAAGGCGGCGCAGCTGAAAGACTTCGACGTCGCTGGCTACTACTTCAGTGAGGAGCACTCCAAAGGCAATGACTGGGTGTTTCTGCGGGATGAGCAGCCGGCCTGACGACCGGCGGTGAACTTATGGCCGATGTAAAACTGCCCGATGCCCCTTCCACCGGCCGCAACCGCGAGCCGATTTTCGAGCAGCTGCGGCGCCTGCTGGCGCACAGTCGCCGGGTACTGGAAGTGGGCAGCGGCACCGGCCAGCACGCGGTGTACTTTGCCCCGCGCCTGCCGCATCTGCTCTGGCAGACCTCGGAGCGCGTGCAGAATCTGCACGAAGTGCAGGCGTGGCTCGCCAGCAGCCCCGCCGACAACCTGCCGCCGCCGCTGCCGCTGGATGTTACCGGGGAATGGCCGCAATTGCGCGTGGATACGCTGTTTACCGCCAATACACTGCATATCATGCCGGCGAGTGCAGTGGAGAGCTTCTTCGCGCGCCTGCCGCAGGTGCTTGAGCCCGGCGGTCAGCTGATCGTTTACGGTCCGATGAAAATCGCCGGCAACTATATCGGCTCCGGCAATGCGGACTTCGATGTGTGGCTGAAGGAGCAGGACTCGCTGCGAGGGATTCGCGATCTCGAGTGGCTGGACCAGCTCGCAGAGGCGCAGGGGCTGCGCAGAACGGAAAACAATTTCCTGCCCGCCCATAACCAATTGCTGGTTTGGCGGGCCTGAGCCCGACACCGGAACACAACAGAATCAGGAATACAGGAGCGCACTATGCCCCCATGGTTTGAAACAACCCTCGCCATTTTCGCCGGCATCGCCGCGGTCTTTTTCTTTGCCAAATACCGCGAAACCGCCGCTGCGCTGGAGGAGTCCGAGCGCATGAAGTACAAACTATCAAAAGACCTGGACCGCTATCGCGACGTACCGCAGCTGCGTGCCCTGCGCGACGGCCTCACCGGCGAGCACAGCCTGCCGGCAGACGACGAGGGGCGGGAACATCTGCTGATCCGCGACAGTGCCCGCAAGCTGGTGCACATCACCATTACTAGAACCGCGGTTCCCGTCAGCGATGGTGAAGTGCGCTATCGCACCGGTGGTGAAGAGCGAACGCTCGAGGAATTGAACTGACCCCGGTTTCCGAAAAGGCCCCTCGCGGGCCTTTTTTAATCACAGCGCTCTCACTGTCCTGGCTGCCACAGGGCTGAAGACTCAGGCCGAATTGGTCAGTGTCAGTTTCTGTGTGGGGAAATTGAGGGTAAACGTACTGCCGCGGCCGGGCACACTGGTGACCGAGAGGTTGGCGCCGTGGCGCAGCAGCACGTGTTTGACGATGGCAAGGCCGAGGCCGGTGCCGCCGCTCTCCCGCGAGCGACCTGCGTCCACGCGGTAGAACCGCTCGGTGAGACGCGGAATGTGTACCGGATCTATGCCGATACCGCAGTCCTTCACGGAAAAATGTCCACCGGCCGCATCCAGCCGCCAGCGCAGCTCAATGGGACCGCCATCCGGGCTGTATTTGACCGCGTTGAACGCCAGATTTGCGAATGCGCTGTGCAGCTCCCCGGATGTGCCGGTAATCGTGCAGTCTTCAATGCACTCCACCGAAATCTCGTGACGCCCGCCACTCAATGACCGGGCTTCACCGGCTACCTGCTCCATCAATTGCCGCACCGAAACCTTGTCGCGGCCGCTCTCGCGCTCGGACGTCTCCAGTCGCGCCAGTAACAGCAGATCATTTACCAGCCCGGTCATGCGCACCGTCTGCTCGCTCATCTGCGACAGTGGCCGTTCCCAGTTGCGCGGCGCCTGGCCGCTCATTTGCAGGGTTTCCAGATAACCCGCAATCACCGTCAGCGGTGTGCGCAGCTCGTGGGAAACGTTCGCCACAAAATCCCGCCGCATCTGCTCGAGATTGTGCAGTCGCGTCACGTCGCGCACGATCACCAGCGCCTCATCGTGACCGAAGCGCGTCACCTCCATAGTCAGGATGCGGGAGTCATCCCCCGGCGCCGGCAGCGTAATCGGCTCCAGCGACGGCCGGCCGCGACCGAACATGCGGTTGTACATATGCTCCACAAATCGTGGATCGCGCACGAAATTGACCAGCGGCTGGCCCGCGTCATCCGCCTGCAGCCGCAACATCTGCCCCGCTGCCGGGTTCCACCAAGCCAGATTCCCCTCGTCCTCCAGCGCCACAATGCCCTCGCGCAGCGCGCTGGTACTGTCCTGTACCCGGCGCAGCATGGAGTGCAGCTTCTGCTTTTCCTTGCGGTGGCGGCGTTGCATGCGATAGAAATCGTCGGAAATATCCCCCCACACCCCGAAGCTTGTCGGCGCCGGGCCGCGGCGGCCGTTGCTCAGCCAGTGATCGAACTGGTTCTGTTGCCACAGCAGCCAAAACAGGTACACGGCGAGGCCGGCACACAGCGACATCCACCAGTGGCCACTGGAGAAACCGAGGATGGTGGTGCCTAGGGCGATAACGATAAAGCGCGAGAACTCGCCAATACTTCGATCGAGCATGATGGTTGGGCCATCTGAATAGGTGGGTGAATTCCGCAGACTGAAAAGCAGTCCGCAGAATTCTAAGCGAAGGTCGGGTGCCGGGTATGTGTTTTTGAAAGCGTCGGCGACATGGACGTCGCCGACGCAGCGTACAGGGATGTATTTACAGCGGTTTCAAAAACGCATACCCGGTGGCCGGCCGCCACTGGACTCTCCACGGAGTCACACAAATCTGGAGAAGGAGCTTACACCCTTTCCACGGTCTGTACAGAAAAGCGGTAGCCGGTGCCGCGTACGGTCTGGATATAGCGCTCGTGGCCGTCGATGGTCAGCGCCTTGCGCAGGCGGCGGATATGCACGTCTACGGTGCGCTCCTCCACATACACATTGCCGCCCCACACATGGTCCAACAGCTGCGTACGGGTATAGGCGCGCTCCTGATGCGACAGGAAAAACGTCAGCAGACGGAACTCCGTGGGTCCCATATCCACCGGTTGGCCATTGATCGTCACCCGGTGGCTGATCGGGTCCAGCACCAGGCCGCCCGCGGTCAGCGGCTCCTCCGGTGCACTCGGGCCAGTACGTCGCAGCACCGCCTTGAGGCGCGCTACCAACTCGCGGGGAGAAAACGGCTTGGTGATGTAATCGTCAGCGCCGGTTTCCAGGCCCTTGATCTTGTGATCCTCCTCGCCCTTCGCTGTCAGCATGATGATCGGCAGCGAGGATGTCAGCTCATCCCGCTTCAGGCGGCGGGCCAGCTCAACCCCGGATACATCCGGCAGCATCCAGTCCAGCAGCACCAGATCCGGCTTCTCGTCGATCACCAGCGCGTGTGCCGTCTGTGCGTTTTCCGCCTCGAGGCAGCGGTAGTCCGCCATCTCCAGCGCAATTCGCAGCATGTCCCGTACCGGGGCTTCGTCGTCGACTATAAGGATCGTTTTGCTGTGCATCTGCCTGCCATACCCTAACTGGTTGGTGTCACTTAACTGACTTTTCTCAGAGTGGCCATTTAACGTCACTTTAATGACAAATATATGACAGGTGTTTGGCAATCACGACTTTGCCGGGTAAAGCCAACTTCAACTGGCGAGGAAGTGGAAAAAAATACCCAAAAAAATCGCCGCGCCGACCAAATTGTTGTTTAAAAATGCCTTGAAGCAGGGGTCTCGTTGTCGATCCCGTACCAGCCACTGCTGGTAGCTGAACAGCGCCGCGGCAATCGCCACCCCACAGTAATACAGCGCGCCCAGCGCCTCGCGGCTGCCCAGCATCAGCAGCGCAAAAACCACCATAACCTGCAGGCTGCCGGTCATCACCCGGTCCATGTCGCCGAACAGGATGGCGGTGGATTTGACGCCAATTTTTAGGTCGTCATCCCGGTCCACCATGGCGTAAAAGGTGTCGTAAGCCACGGTCCACAGCAGGTTGGCGGTAAAGATCAGCCAGGCCACCGCCGGCACTTCCCCTTGCACCGCCGCGAATGCCATGGGGATACCCATACTGAAGGCGGCACCGAGCACCACCTGCGGCAGGTGGGTGTAGCGCTTGGCGAAGGGGTAGCAGAAGGCCAATACCAGCGCCGGCAGCGACAACAGCACGGTAAGCTGATTGGTGGTGAGCACCAGCAGGAACGCCAGCAGCATCAGCCCGGCAAACAGCAGCAGAGCGCCTCTGGCGGTGGCTGCACCGGTGGCCAGCGGGCGCTGGTTGGTGCGCTTCACATGGCCGTCAATATTGCGATCGGCAAAGTCGTTGATGGCGCAGCCGGCGGCGCGCGTGAGGATCACACCGAGGGTGAATACTGCGAACAGATGCAGACCGGGCCAGCCTTTCGCGGCGATCCACAGTGCCGACCAGGTGGGCCACAGTAGCAGTAGTGAACCGATGGGGCGGTCGAGACGGGCCAGCTGCCAGTAGGGCAGTATCTGCGGCCAGCGCTGTTGTATCTGTTGGCTGATCACTTGCATTGGATTTTCCCGGAATTCACTCCCGCTCAGGCGCTGGGCGGGCTATGGGGATTGAAACTGCTGAGGAAGGTTTCCGCAACCAGCAGGGGTTTGTCGCCGAGCCAGAAGGTGGAGCGGCGGCCCCAAGCGCGCGGAGCCATGTCGGCGAGCGCTTCCAGCGAGGATTGGGGATTGCGCGCGAGCTGGTTGAGGACGATGGGGCCGCGGCGCATGTCAGGCCGGCTGAACAGCAGTTCGCCCAGCGGGCGGTTGTCGAGGCTGCGCAGGTGGCGGTGTTTGCCGGCGAGCGAGCGCTCGGGGAGTATGCTGCGGGCGTAGACCCACGGTTGGCCGCGTCCGCAGAGCAGGACCTCGCGTACCAGCGCGAGGGATTTATCGCGCAGGTTGAGGGCGCGGCGCTCTTCGAGGCGCGGTTGCTGCCAGCCCTGGTTGAGGATCTGTACGCTAAACTCGCCGCTGCTGTGGTGTTTGAGCGCGGCGGTGAGTGAGCCGGGGTGCAGAAGCCACGGCAGCAGCGCTTCCGGTGGCGTTTGTCCGTGGAGGGTATCCAGCGGATGCGGGTGCCAGTCGCCGATGGGTTCAAATGGGGAGTGGTACAACGGTGACTCCGCGACGGTTCAAATATGACCGCATTGTACCCGACCAAACCGCTGGGGAAATGGTTGGGTTTTGCCCGACCCGGGCGCTGCCGATATAGTACCAGCCACGAGTAAGTAAAGCCGCGCAGAAGCTGGCAATAAAAACAGGACGGACCATGGGGCTCACCAAAAAAATCGTACTGGCCATGATCGCGGGTATCGCGGTCGGCCTGTTGTTCAATTTCTTAAATACCAGCCAGATCCTCGGTGAAGGTGTTACCGGGTTCATCAACAACTACCTGACCAATGGCCTGTTCGACATTGTCGGCAAGATCTTTATTGCTTCCCTGAAGCTGATGGTGGTGCCGCTGGTACTGGTGTCACTGATCTGCGGTGCCTGCGCGCTGTCGGAGGGCAGTCGTGTCGGGGTGCTGGCGGGCAAGACGCTGCTGCTGTACCTGGTGACCACCGCGATTGCGATTTCGCTGGCGCTGCTGCTGGCGCTGGTAATCCAGCCCGGCGCGGGCATGGAGGGAATGGCCACGGGCGCGACGTTCGAGCCGAAACCAGCACCGCCGCTGTCGGAAATGCTGGTCAATATTTTCCCCACCAACCCGGTGGACGCGATGGCCAAGGGCAATATGCTGCAGATCATCGTGTTCGCGCTGCTGATGGGCTACGCAATTTCCCGCAGTGGCAAGCCGGGGCAGCGCATCGCGGGTTTCTTCAATGACCTGAACGAAGTGATCATGCGCATGGTATCGGTGCTGATGGTATTTGCGCCCTATGGGGTGTTCGCACTGCTGGCGAACAAGATCGCACAGCTGGGCCTGGACGCGATCCTGCAGCTGCTGAAGTACTTCCTTGTAGTGCTGGGCGCGCTGCTGCTGCACGCCTTCGGCGTTTACCCCCTGCTGCTGAAGTTACTGTCGGGCCTGAATCCGGTGAAGTTGTTGAAGAAGATGCGCCCGGCGATGGTGTTTGCCTTCAGTACCGCATCTTCAGCGGCCACCATTCCGGTTACGCTTTCCACCGTGGAAAAGCGCCTGGGTGTGGATAACAAGGTGGCTTCATTCACCATTCCCCTGGGGGCCACCATCAATATGGACGGCACCGCGATCATGCAGGGCGTGGCGACGGTATTTATTTCCCAGCTGTATGGCATCGAGATCGGCCTGATGGGCTATCTCACCGTGATCCTGACCGCGACCCTTGCTTCCATCGGCACCGCCGGTGTACCGGGTGTGGGCCTGATCATGCTGGCGATGGTGCTGCAGCAGGTGGGCCTGCCGCTGGAGGGGATCGCCATCGTGATGGGTGTGGATCGCCTGCTGGATATGGTGCGCACCGCGGTGAACATTACCGGCGATGCGGTGGTGAGTGCGATTGTGGCCAAGAGCGAGGGCGCGCTGCATCTCGACACCTTCAATGATGACACTTACCACAGTGTGATGGACAACGGCCAAGAGCGCGGGCGCTCCGCCATTTCCTGATACCGAACCCGAAACAAAAAGGGCTGCAATTGCAGCCCTTTTTGTTTGTCCACTGTACAGCGTATGCAACGGCGCTACAGCGTGGCCATTTCCCGCAGCTGGTCCGCCTCCAGGTTTTCCTCCATGGATTCCACCAGTCGTTCGACCATTTGGCTGAGTGCCTTTTTGATGGCCTCTTCAGTGTTGTCATCGCTTTCACGGCCATCGTGGTAGATACGTGTCAGGTATTTTCTACTGATCTTCATATCGTCGATGCTGATTCGTTGCTCGCGCAGCGCGACACCGTTGCGGTTGCTGAGTGCGTAGCGAAATTCGCCCCTAATCGCGACACTGCCCTGCTCCAGGTCGTAATCCCCCTTGGGCTTCATGCCGGCCAGGTTTTTTATCACCCTCAGATCGAGCGTGTTCTGCAGATTCAGCACGCCATTTTCCTGCACCAGCGGCACCTCTTCATCGTCGAGATATTCGTACAGTTCCCTGGCCAGTTCGCTGTGCAGGTGTTGGGTGTAGGTTCGAATCGCCTGCTGTTTGAGGTCTGCGAGCCCGCCGTTGCTGCCGGCCTGGGCCAGCATCAGTTCCAGGTTGCCGCTGGAAACCGGCATGGGCACATCGATCTGGATTTGGGTGGGGGCAATAACCAGGCTTGGGGTATGTTCGTCGCCTCCCCAGAAACCGCTCTGGGCCTGGGACTGGGCGCAAAAACCGATACTCAGCAGGCCGGCGAGAGCCAGTCTGCGCAACGTCGAGGTTCTCATTCATCTCTCCCTGTTTTCTTTTTTATACCGGGATGTATTGGGTGCAGCTTGGCGAATGGCTTCGCTCTGTTTTTTATGAAGTTGCCATGACAGGCTGCCATTTATCGCTACAGAGAGCAAAATTTTTCCGTGACTTTTGCGTCAGTAGTAGTCTTTTTTGCGCACAGCATCTCGGCGAGAAATTATGAATTGGGGTAGCGCTTGGGGGGGGTGCGCTGCGGGGGAGGCTTGCGGGAGGAACAGGTGCAGGGGGGACAGCGGTACCTTTGCGGCGGCGGATAATCGGGTATCCACCGCCGGTACAGGATCAGCCGCCGGCGAGTTTGCGCAGGCTGTCTGCTTCCAGATCGTCTTCGATGCGGTTGATAACGCGTGTCACCAGGTTGTCGAGCAACTTCTCCAGCTCTGCCGGGGTGCTGTCTTCCGCTTCCTGGCCGTTGCTGTAGGTTTTGACCTGGTAGCTGCCCTTCAAGCGCAGGTCGGCGATATCCAGGCGCTTCTCCAGCACTACCTGCCCGCTCGGATCCTGCAGGCGAAAATGGTAATCGCCACTGGCACTCAGGTTGCCGCGTTCCAGTTCGTGCTCGCCATTATTCTTGAGGCCGCTGAGTTGCTTGACCACAGAGATATCGAAGAAGTTGTACAAGGTCAGCGAGCTATTACTGGCCCCCAGTGGTACCTCTTCGTCGGTGAAGAAGGCGCGCAGTGCGGCGTCGAGCTTGTTGCGCAGCTGTTCGCTGAATTCGCGGGTGGCGGCGTCCCGCGCAGCGGTCAGTCCCTGTCCGGAAGCGGCCTGCGCCAGCAGTGCTTCCATATCGTTGCCCTGCAGCGGTGTGGGTATGTCCGCGGCAACTACCGTGCGCGCCAGGGTGATTTCGGGCAGCGGGCTGTCGGCGCTGCCGCCGAAAAGACCCTGAGCCTGGGCGTGTGATGCGCTAAGCGTCAACAGGGCGCAGAGGGCCACGCGGCCGGTGGTGGAAACAAGATGGTGCTTGAAAAAGCTGTTCAAAAGAATCTTCCTGTGAATTGCGCGATCGCTGGACGTTACTGGTCTCACTCGGCACGGCCGAGGCGCGGCTCCGGTGACTGGGTCACCCTGCTGTTTTAGCGGCCTGAATAGGCCTTTTGGAGCAGGCTGCCATCGCTGTGGCGTGAGTGCAAAAAAATTGGTGACCAAACCTGACCAATTGGTCTATGCAATGCGCGGTGCTGTGAGAAAAGGAGGAACAGTTCCCAAAACATGGAAAAAACAAACAGGTGATTTGGCGGAATAATCTTTGTTGGTACGAATGTACTAAGCTTCCGCAAAACGCGGCTTGTTGTGCAGCCAGCGCCGTACCAGCGCCGTGCGCGCAGTGTCGTCCAGGCGAGGTGCGGCGGCGATTTTCTGCACCAGAGGCAGCAGGTGGGCGTCCCGTTGCAGGTCGGCGATGCGGTGCTGGATCTCACCGGTCTGGCGGGTACCGAGGATTTCTCCGGGCCCGCGCAGGCGCAGGTCCTCTTCAGCAATGGCGAAGCCATCGGCATGGCTGCGCAGGGCCTGCAGGCGGGCGCGACCGTTGGCGGACAGCGGGGTGGAGTACATCAGCACGCAGTGACTGGCGATACTGCCCCTGCCGACGCGCCCTCTCAACTGGTGCAGCTGTGCGAGACCCAGGCGCTCGGGATTTTCGATGATCATCAGGCTGGCATTGGGCACGTCCACGCCCACCTCGATCACGGTGGTGGCTACCAGCAGGTCCACTTCACCGGCCTTGAAGGCTTTCATCACCAGATCTTTGGCATCCGGTTTCATGCGCCCGTGTACCAGTGCCACACGCACGCCGTCGAGGGTGTCCGCCAGTTCTTCGGCGGTGGATTCCGCGGCCTGCGCCTGCAGGGTTTCCGACTCTTCGATCAGGGTGCAGACCCAGTAGGCCTGGCGACCCTCGCGCACCGCGCTCTGTACCCGTTCCATCACGTCGTAGCGGCGCTCACTGGAGATGGCCACGGTGTTGATGGGCTGGCGCCCCGGGGGCAATTCATCGATTACCGAGCAATCGAGATCCGCGAATGCCGACATGGCCAGGGTGCGGGGAATCGGGGTGGCGGTCATGATCAGCTGGTGCGGCTGGGTGCGCTGTTGGCCCTGATGAGTGCCTTCGACCGAGCCCTTCTCCCGCAACTGCAGCCGCTGGCGCACACCGAAGCGGTGCTGTTCGTCGATGATCACCAGCGCCAGACGGTGGAATTCCACCCCCTCCTGAAACAGGGCGTGAGTGCCCACCACCAGCTGCGCATCGCCATTGGCGATGGTCGCCAGCTGCGCGCGGCGCTCGGACGCTTTCATGCTGCCGGTGAGCCAGGCCACGCTAATACCCAGGGGCTCCAGCCAGCCGCAGAAATTGATCCGGTGCTGCTCGGCGAGAATTTCCGTGGGTGCCATCACCGCACATTGAAAGCCGGCGCCAATGGCCTGCAGCGCGGCGCGTGCGGCCACCAGGGTCTTGCCGGCGCCGACGTCTCCCTGCAGCAGACGCATCATGGGCACCGAGCGGGCGAGGTCGTCGGCAATCTCTTTGCCAACACGCTTCTGCGCATTGGTGGGGGCAAACGGCAGGCGCGCGAGAAAATCCCGCTCCAGTGCGGCATTGGGCGGGAGCGCGGGTGCCTCCACCCTGGATGCGCTGCGGCGCAATTCCAGCAGGCTCAGGTGGTGGGCCAGCAGCTCTTCCAGTGCCAGTCGCTGTTGCGCCGGGTGCTGGCCTTCCGCCAGCTGTTCCAGGTCCGCGTCCGCCGGCGGTTGGTGCAGATACATCAGGGCGCCCGCGAGCGGCATTTGCAGGGCCCTCGGCAGCAGTTCCGCCGGCAGCAGCTCGGTAACGTTGCCCTCGGCGAGCCAATCCAGTCCCTGGCCGATCAGCGCGCGCAGTCGCCCCTGCCCCAGGCCTTCGGTCAGCGGGTAAATCGGGGTGAGCGTGTCGGCGGTGGGAGAAATATCCTCTCCCAGAATTTCGGTCTCTGGATGATACAGCTCGACGCCGGCGCTGCCGCGGCGGGCCTCGCCGTAGCAGCGCACCCGGGTGCCGGGGGCCAGGCGGTTTTTCTGTGCGGCGGTGAAGTGGAAAAAGCGCAGGGTGACACTGCCGGTGCTGTCCTGCAGGCGCACGGCCAGGCTGCGGCGGCGGCCGAGCATAACGTTAGCGGCGCGCACCTCACCCTCGATAACCGCATCCATACCTGGGCGCAGGCCCGCCAGCGGGACCACACGAGTGCGGTCCTGGTAGCGGGCAGGCAGGTGGAACAGAAGGTCCTGCAGCGAGCTGATATGCAGCTTGGCGAGGGTTTCCGCCAGTTTGGCGCCGACACCTTTAAGCGCGGTGACGGGGATCTCTGCCAGCGGTTTTTGACTGTGGTCGGAACTGGGGCTCACGGACTCTTCAGCTGACACTGATTGATGGCGTCGCGCAGCATGTCGATGGCGCGGTGGCGCGGGAAGCTCGCCCGCCATGCCAGTGCCACAGTGCGCTGGGGCGCCGGCGCCACAAAAGGACGGGTCACCAGCACCCCGGTGGCGTACTGGGAAGCGGCGGCGGCGGACAGCGGCAGCACGGTGATGCCCAGGCGCGAGGCCACCATGTGGCGCAGGGTCTCCAGCGAACTGCCGTCGGCGGCGGTGCGGATGTGGCCGCTGCCGGCCTCCCTCTCGATGGACTGCTGCAGTTGCGGGCAGGCCTCCAGCACCTGGTCGCGGAAGCAGTGGCCCTCGCCCAGCAGCAGTACATTGTCTTCACACAGTTGCTCGGGGCTCAGGGCATCGTACTTGGCCAGTGGGTGGTCCGAGGGCATCAGCACCACAAAGGGTTCGTCGTACAGCGGTTGGGTGACCACGTCGGGCTCGGTAAACGGCAGCGCGATGATCACCGCATCCAGCTCGCCCTTGCGCAGACGCGCGCGCAGCGTGGACGTATAGCCCTCCTCCACATACAGCGGCATCTGCGGTGCCAGGTGTTGCAGTTGCGGAATGAAATGCGGGAACAGGTAGGGCCCGATGGTGAAGATGGCACCCACCGACAGCGGGCTGCTCAGCTGATCCTTGCCGGCGCTGGCGATATCTTTGATCGCCGCCGACTGCTCCAGTACCAGCTGTGCCTGGGCGACGATACGCTCCCCTAGTGGGGTGGCCTGTACCCGGGTCTTGGAGCGCTCGAACAGGGCCACGCCCAGTTCTTTTTCCAGCTTTTTGACGGCGATGGACAGGGTCGGCTGGCTAACAAAACAGCGCTCGGCGGCGCGGCCGAAATGCTGCTCCTGGGCCAGGGTGACGATGTAGCGCAACTCGTTCAGTGTCATGGCAAACGCAATCAAGGAAAACTTGGCGATAGAGTTTATTCATAAACCCCCCCGAGCGGCCAGTAAAACCGCTGGGCGGGTGTGTAAAAGTCACAAACCAGAAAAAAATGCTATTAGCCGGGTTTATGGATAGTAATTTTTGCTATTAACTTGCGCCCTTCGCGGTGGCGTGACGCTTTTTTTGCTATACGTGTAAGGGCAAGTGTTCAATACACACAAAGCGGAGAATCGCTATGGGAATCTTGTCTTGGATTATTCTCGGCCTGATCGCGGGAGCGCTGGCCAAGTGGATCATGCCGGGCCCTGACCCCGGCGGCTGGATTGTCACCATCATCATCGGTATCGTCGGTGCGGTAATCGGCGGCTGGCTCGGCAATATGGTGGGTATCGGCGGTCCGGTCACCGGTTTCTCGGTAGGTGATATCATCACCGCCGTGATCGGCGCCATTGTCCTGCTGTTTGTCTACCGGTTGGTGAAATCGCGCTGACGCAGACGTGGAATTTTGAGTGCAGGGGCCCACAGCACGCTGTAGGCCCCGTTCACAGATTGCGATGGGCAAACAGGTTATAAATAGGTCTGCTGACTGAGAATCCGCTGTAATTCACAATTATTCTCACATTCTTCTTAAAAATGAGTGCCGGCGCGATTGCGGCACTGCGTATTCGGGGCCGGCGTTCGGACCTGGGGGTTGATTCAAGCGGTTATGGCAAAGGAAAAAGTCTGGATCTTCGGCTGCGGTGATCTGGGAACCCGTCTGGCACTGAAGCTGGATCGCAAGGAGTACGACGTATTCGGCGTGCGGCGCAATCCGCTGCAGGCGCTGGCACGCAAGCGCCGGGCCGATGTCGTCAACTGGCGCCGCGGTGACGCTACCCGGGTCGAAGATATTCACGAACATCTCGGCAAAGGTGCGGATATCGTTATCGCCACCTTCACTCCCGGAGCCAGTACCCCGCAGGCCTACCAACGCGCCTATGTGGAAACCGCCAGCGCCATGCGCCAGGCCCTCGCGGACATGGAAAAACCACCGCGCCTGTTCCTGTGGATTTCCTCTTCCCGCGTCTACGGCCAGAGCGGTGACCAGTGGCTGGACGAGCGCTCGCAGCCACTGCCCAGCAGCTTTCAGGGCGAGGCATTACTGGCGGCAGAAAAAATCGTACAGCAGAGTGTGGTGGATTCCTGCGTGGTGCGCTTTGCCGGTATCTATGGCCCCGGACGCGACCGCCTGCTATCACAGGTGCGCGCCGGACGCTGTGCACCGCCCTCACCGCCGCAGTTCAGTAACCGGATTCACGTGGACGATGCGGTGGGTTTCCTGGCGCACTTGATTGAAGGCCAGAAAAAAGGCATGGCGATCGAGAAACTGTATATCGGTGCGGACTGCACGCCAGTGCCCATGTATGAGCTGCAGAGCTGGCTGGCCAAGTCCATGGGATACACCAGTGCGCACCTGCGCGAGGAGGTGCCCACCAGCGAGCGCCGCTCCAAGAAATTGAGCAACAAGCGCATGCTGGAAAGCGGCTATGAAATGCTGTATCCGGATTACCGCGCGGGCTACAGCACCCTGCTGGAAAACGACTGATTTCCGTTTCCGAAAATTCCCTTCACTGAATTTTCGTCTGCGCGCCGCCCGCCCCGAGCGGCGCTGCACTTTCCGCTTAAATCACCATCACCGCTTCGGCTTCGAACTGCGCACCGCGCGGCAGCTGGCTAACACCTACCGCAGCGCGCGCCGGGAACGGCTTGGTGAACAGCTCAGCCATCACTTCGTTAACGGTGGCGAAGTTGCTGAGGTCGGTGAGGTACAGGTTCAGTTTTACGATGTGGTCCAGCGAGCCGTTTGCGGCCTCACACACCGCGCGCAGGTTTTTAAAAACCTGCACCGCCTGCTCGCGGAAGTCATCGGAGATGAGTTCCATGGTTTCCGGTACCAGCGGAATCTGGCCGGACAGGTAGATGGTGTTGTCGACTTTGACTGCTTGCGAGTAGCTGCCGATGGCGGCCGGTGCCTTATCGGTTTTTATCACGGCGCGGTTGGGCATGGGTTACTTCTCCGGGCCCATAGGGGCCTGCTTGCTGAAAAAGAAAGCCGGAGAATATAGCGCGGTTTATGGGGTTTGGGGAGCAAAGTAGGGCTGTCGATAACGATATGCGAACCCATCCACAATCCGGAAAAATTCGCGCAAATCCCTACCGAATTTAACAAATCAGCCGCAACAAGCATCCGCCAGTAGCGGCGGACTCTCCCGGAACTAATTCGTTGCGTTGCTTTTAAGGGCGGGATTACGGGCGCGCGATCTTGAGCACGGCGGGCAGGTTGCGCAGGCGTTTCATCACCCGTGCCAGGTGTACCCGGTTGGCGACTTCCAGGGTCAGGGCGATGACACTGTGCTGGGCATCCTTCTCGTCCACGTGGATCTGCTCGATGCTGGCGCCCTCCTCCGTGATGCGCGTCGCCAGACGGGCGATGATGCCGCGCTCGGATTCGACTTCAACCCGCACGTCGCCGAGGAATTCCCCCTTAACATCCGGTGACCAGTTCACCGCCATGATGTTTTCCGGGTGCTCGCGCAATTCCGCCGCATTGCGGCAGCTGTCCCTGTGTACCACCACGCCCTTGCCGGAGCTGATATGGCCCATGATGGTGTCGCCGGGGATCGGGCGGCAGCAGCGGGCAAAGCTGATCATCATGCCCTCCTGGGCGTCGATGGTCAGCGGAGAGGAAATGTGGCTGGCTTCGGTTTCGGTGGTGCCCGGCGGTACCAGCAGTTTGGCGGCTGAAAAAGCGGCGCGGTTGCCGAGGCCGATTTCCTCCAGCAGGTTGTCGAAGCTCTCGCAGCGGGCTTCCTTCACCCCGCGCTGGACCTGTTCTTCCGTCAGGTCGGTGATCTTGAGGTGGAACTTCACCAGCGCCTTTTCCAGCAGTCGCTGCCCCAGGGCGATGGAGTCGTGGTGGCGCTGGTGCTTGAGGAAATGACGGATGGCACTGCGGGCCTTGGCGGTCACCACGAAATTGAGCCAGTTGGGGTTTGGCTGCACATTCTTGCTGGTGAGGATTTCCACCTTCTGGCCGCTCTCCAGCGGCTGTGACAGTGGCGCCAGGCGCTGGTTGATGCGCACCGCCACACAGGAGTTGCCGATGTCGGTGTGCACCGAATAGGCGAAATCGACCGCGGTGGCACCGGCGGGCAGATCGATGATCTTGCCCTTGGGCGTGAACACGTAAACTTCGTCCGGGAACAGGTCAATCTTTACGTTTTCGATAAATTCCAGCGAGTCGCCGGCGCGCTGCTGCATTTCCAGCAGGCCCTGCACCCACCGGCGCGCGCGCACCTGGCTGGTGCCGCCGGTGTTCAGTACCTCATCGCCGGAGGACTTGTACAGCCAGTGGGCGGCGATGCCGCTGTTGGCCATCTCGTCCATTTCCTTGGTGCGGATCTGCACCTCGATGGGCACACCGTGCATACCCAGCAGCACCGTGTGCAGGGACTGGTAGCCGTTGGACTTGGGGATCGCGATATAGTCCTTGAACTCGCTGATCACTGGCTTGTACAGGTTGTGGATAACCCCGAAGGTGCGGTAGCAGGTATCCACACTGTCGACGATGATGCGGAAGGCGTAGACGTCCATGATTTCCTTGAACGACTTCTTCTTCGAACGCATCTTCTGGTAGATGCTGAACAGGTGCTTCTCGCGGCCGATCACCAGCGCGTCGATTTTTTCCCGCTCCAGGCGCAGTTCGATCGCGTTCTGGATCTTTTCGAGCAGCTCCTTGCGGTTGCCGCGGGCGGCGACCAGCGCCGCGCGCAGCCGGCTGGCGCGCAGTGGATAGGTGGCGAAGAAGGCGCGGTCCTCGAACTCGATCCGCACATCGTTCATACCCAGGCGGTTGGCGATGGGGGCGTAGATTTCCAGGGTTTCGCGGGCGATACGCGCGCGCTTTTCCGGCTTCAGCGAGCCGAGGGTGCGCATGTTGTGCAGGCGGTCGGCGAGCTTCACCAGAATCACGCGGATATCCCGCGCCATGGCCAGTGCCATCTTCTGGAAGTTTTCCGCCTGTTTTTCCGCCGGGCTGTCGGTCTCGAACTGGGTCAGCTTGGAGACCCCGTCCACCAGGTCCGCCACCTCATCCCCGAACTGCTCCGCCAGCGCCGCTTTGGGGATGCCGGTGTCCTCGATGACATCGTGCAGCATGGCCGCGGCCAGGCTCTGGGCGTCCATATGCATGCCCGCCAGGATGGTGGCGACGGCGAGGGGATGGGTAATGTAGGGTTCGCCAGAGCGCCGGGTCTGGCCCTCGTGGGCCTGCTCCGCATAGAAATAGGCGCGGCGGACGAACTGGATCTGGTCGGGGGGAAGGTAGGACGAGAGGCGATGGGCCAGACTGTCGATAGTGTGCAAAGCCGCGCTCGCCTCTTAGATTTCCTGCAAATCCTGCATCAAAACGTCGGTGTCGGAATTACAGGTCCTGCTCGGACAGGAATACCGGCGCCGGCGCAGCGCGGCGCACAGGCTCGTCTTCCGGCTCGTCGAGGATGCTGGCGTCCACGAAGCCCTCTTCGATTTCGCGCAGGGCGATCACGGTGGGCTTGTCATTTTCTTCCGGCACAAAGGGGTCGCGGCCACCGGTGGCGATCTGACGGGCGCGCTTGCTGCCCACAATCACCAGCTCAAAGCGGTTGTCTACGTGGTCGAGGCAATCTTCAACGGTAATACGTGCCATATATCTTCTGTTCCAGTGTGGGTTCGCCCGGTTGGGCAAAATTGGCGAATTCTGTTGTCCGCAGGGAGTAGCCCGGACGGATTGGGGGTAGCTATTCTACCGGACCGCGCGGTGTACGCAAATCGAACAGTCGACAAGACTGGTGCTTTCTGGCGGTTTAGTGGCGGCGTCGCTACCGGGAACAGCCTCGTGAGACACGCCGTGAATCCATCCCTGGGGGCTCTGCACCGCCATCCATGGCGGTGAAGGTCTCACAAGACTGTTCCCGGCATCGACGCCTTCGCAGAGAGTTCAGCCTGCTTGGTGTGTGTTACTGCGTCCGCAACAGCGACTGCAACAGCGCGGTGTGGCGCTCCTGCTGTCGTACCAGCCGCTGGCGCTCTGCGACCATGATGGCGCGCAGTTCACCGAGCGCGGTGGTGAAATCGTCGTTGATGATCAGGTAATCGGTTTCCACATAGTGAGACATCTCGTTGATCGCCTGCGCCATGCGCTTGTCGATCACCGCCTGATCGTCCTGGCCGCGCCCGGTGAGACGCTCCAGCAGTGCCTGCTGCGACGGCGGCAGGATGAAAACCCCCAAGGTCTCCGGCATCAGCCGACGTACCTGCTCGGCGCCCTGCCAGTCAATTTCCAGGATCACATCGCGGCCGCTGGCGAGGGTTTCCTCAACCCACGCCTTGGAGGTGCCGTAATAATTTTCGAACACCTGCGCGTGCTCGAGGAAAGCGTCCTCCTCCAGCATGGCCAAAAAGCCATCGCGGTCCACGAAATGATAGTTGATGCCGTCGATTTCACCCGGGCGCATGGACCGTGTGGTGTGGGAAACGGATACGGTGACCTGGGTGTCGGCCTCGATCAACGCCTTCACGAGACTGGTTTTGCCAGCGCCGGAGGGCGCAGAGACCGTATAGAGAGTACCTGTGGACACGGCGAACCTTGCTGCTGTGGTGAGTGGTAATTGATGGGCGGGGATTATAACGAATGCCGGGGGCGGCGTGTGAACGGTAAACAGGCAGCCCCCCGACCGGTGCTTGGGGGCAAAAGTGTTGGGTTTTTCCGGACCGTCTGTCACGGGGAGACAGGCGGGCCGAAACCGGTCGGGGGTGCCTGCGAAATCTCAACCCGAACTTTGGGGAAGCCCGGGCTACTGCGGATTCCTAGCGTTAATGACTAACGGAGGTGACTGTATCGTCTTTGCGCGCAAAAACCAACCGCCACCACAGCGCAGCGCTGACCAGGCTGTAGCCGGCTACCGCCGCCCAAATTGCCTGGGGCAACAGCGGCAAGGCTGCGAACAGTGCGATCAAACGGCCCAGCTCCCACAGTCGGGTGCGCCCCTCACCATCCAGGATGCGCCCGTTCACCACCAACCCCACAACAAGCATCAGCACCAGCAGCGCGGTGGTGCCGTAGCCCAGTGTTTTGCTGTACTGCAGCAGCGCGAGCGTGGCCGCGGAGTAAATCAGGTGTTGTGCCAGTGCGTACCAGCGCAGGCCGCGCGCAATGGTCGGGTCGAAACGGTGGAAGTTGTCGAGGTCTCCGCTCGGCACCGGCATCGCCGCCTCTGCATCCGCCGGCCGATAGCCGGTGGCGCGGAACCACAGGGTGAGTTTTTCCTTCCAGTTCTTGGTGTACACCGCGTCCAGCCACATGCGCCGGAAGTGTTGCAGGTTGGCGGCCAGTGGATCGAAGGTATTGAGCGGCTTGCGCACCCCGTAGATACAGGGCTCTTCAGTCAGCTCCTCCTGATAAGTACCAAATAAACGATCCCAGATAATCAGCACGCCACCGTAATTGCGGTCCACATACACCTTGTTCTGGGCGTGGTGCACCCGGTGGTTGGAGGGGGTAACGAGAATCCACTCCATCCAACGCACCTTGGGGAATTTCTGGGTGTGCACCCAGAACTGGTAGATCAGGTCGATGGCACCGGCGGTGACCAGCAGTTCCCACGGCATGCCGATCAGCAGCAGCGGCAGATAGAAGATCCAGCCTAGTGGTACCAGGTCACTGGACTGGCGCAGTGCGGTGGTGAGGTTGTAGTCCTCACTCTGGTGGTGCACCAGGTGCTCGGCCCAGAAGATGTTGATCTCGTGGCTGATGCGGTGCTTCCAGTAGTAGCAGAAGTCGTAGGCAATGACCGCCAGCACCAGGTGCCAGGGATTCTCCAGCGACCAGCTGATGCCGAGGCTCTGGTAAACCGGCTGCAGCCACTGGTACAGCGGGATGTAGATAAGCACCAGGATGCCCACCCGCACCAGGCCGAGAATGCGGCTCAGGATTCCGGCGCCGAGGCTGCCGATGGCATCGTTGAGGCGGTAAAGCCCCCAGCCGCGCCAGCGGTCCAGCGCGAGTTCGATCAGTACGGCGAGCAGGAAAAACGGAATGGCGGCAGTGACGAGTCCCACGGGTACCTCGGAATTTGACTATATCGTTATCGTTGTTCTGACCTCGCGGGTAATGTTGCCACAGGCCGCAACATGAACAATGTCCACGAGAGACCGGATTCCGAAATCCGTACGCTATTTTCCACCACTTACCGATTTCAAAGACCCACAGACCATCGGGAGCCACCATGATCAACGCTTATGCCGCCGACAGCGCCGGTGCCGAACTCAAACCCTTCCGTTACGACCCCGGCCAGCTGAACCCGGACCAGGTGGAAATCGCGGTGGAATACTGCGGCCTCTGCCACAGCGACGTGAGTGTGGTGAATGACGAGTGGGGCATGACCGCCTACCCGGTGGTGCCCGGGCACGAAGTGGTCGGTCGCATCACCGCCCTGGGCGAGGGCGTGACCCACCTGAAAAAAGACCAGCGTGTGGGTCTCGGTTGGCACTCGGGCTTCTGTGGCCACTGCGGCGAGTGCGACACCGGCAACCAGAATCTCTGTGCCCAGGCCCAGCCCACCATCATCGGCCACCACGGCGGCTTTGCCGACAAGGTGCGGGCCAGCGCCGACAGCGTGGTACCGATACCCGACGGGCTCGATCCGAAAGTCGCCGGCCCTCTGTTCTGTGCCGGTATCACCGTGTACAACCCGCTGGTGCAGTTCAATATCAAACCCAACAGCCGCGCCGCGGTGATCGGCATTGGTGGTCTCGGCCATCTGGCGTTGCAGTTCCTGAATGCGTGGGGTTGCGATGTCACCGCATTTACCTCGAGCGACAGCAAGCGCGACGAGGCCCTGGAGCTGGGGGCGCAACACACCCTGAACAGTCGCGACCCGGAGGCGCTGAAAGCCGCCGCCGGCCAGTTCGACCTGATCATCTCCACGGTCAACGTAAAGCTGGACTGGAATACCTATCTCGCGACACTGAAACCCCGCGGCCGCCTGCATTTTGTGGGCGCCACCACGGCACCGCTGGATCTGAATGTGTTCAACCTGCTGATGGCCCAGCGCCAGGTCTCGGGATCCCCCGTGGGCAGCCCCGCCACCATCGCCGACATGCTCGAATTTGCCGTGCGCCACAACATTGCGCCGAAAGTGGAGCACTTCCCGATGAGTAAGGTGAATGAGGCATTTGCGCGCCTGCATAGCGGTGAAGCGCGCTATCGGATCGTGCTGGAGGCGGGAAAATAAACCGCGGGAAAAGCCGCAAAAAAGGCCGGCGAATGCCGGCCAAGCTAAGGGCGGAGTATTAGTCGATCAGAAACGGGTAAATCCCAGCCCGGTCAGGGTGTCGCCTCTGCCTGCAGGGTAACCCCGGAATAGGCGGTGTAACCGCGGATACTGATGTACCAGGTGCCCGCCGCCGGGCTACTGAAATTGCAGCTCTCGGTGTTGCCGGTGAGATAGGGGCGGCAGTCGTAGTTGCCGGTGGTGGGCTGGGCGCCGTAACGCACGTAAAGGTCGGCGTCACCACTGCCACCGTACATGCTGACATCCAGGGTGGAAATCCCCGCATCTACGTCCAGGGTGAAGTGCTTCCAGCTGCGGCGACTGCCCGACAATCCGGTCTCCGTCCAGCCGCTCGCCTCACCGCTGCCACCACTGCTTCCGCCGCTGCTACTTCCGCCGCTACTACTGCTGCTACTTCCTCCGCCGGATGCATAGGCCACGGCCGCGGCGGCGTCGACAATACCGCTACCGCATTGGCTGCAGGTGGCGGGGAAGCTGCGGGCTGTACTTTTGAGAATGCTTTCCACACTGTCCGGGGTCAGGCTTCCGTCCACCGAATAGAGCAGCGCTGCGGCACCGGATACGTGGGGCGTCGCCATACTGGTGCCCTGGTAGTAGGCGTAGACGTCGCTACCCGGCGTGGTGGTGCCGTTGTTCAGGGTGGACAGCACACCATTTGCACTAACTGAGGTATCACCGCCGGGAGCCGCCACATCCACCACGCTGCCGTAGTTGGAATACCAGGCGCGGCCGCCACTGCGATCCACGGAAGCCACGGTGACCACGCCGGAGCAGTTGGCGGGGGTGGCGCTGGATGCGTTGGTATTGGAGTTGCCCGCGGCCACCACCACGGTAGCACCCAAGCTGCGTGCGGTGTTGATGGCGTTTTGGGTCGTACTACCACAGCTGCCGCTGCCACCCAGGGACAGGCTCAGCACTTTGGCCGGATAGGGGTTGCTGGGCACACCGGAAACCGAACCGCCTGCACCCCAGATAATCGCGTCGGCGATATCCGAGGTGTAGCCGCCGCAACGGCCGAGCACGCGCACCGGCACCACTTTGGCCTTGTAGGCCACACCTGCAACACCGGTACCGTTGTTGGAAACCGCGGCAATGGTGCCGGCGACATGAGTGCCGTGCCAGCTGGAGTTGGTGGCCTGCCAGCCGGTGGCGCAGTCGTTGGTGGAAGTCCAATCACCGGGGTCCGAGGCATCCGAGTCGCGGCCATCGCCGTCACGGGACACGAAGGTGTCGGAGATCATGTCGTATCCGGGCAGGATATTCGCCGCCAGGTCCGCATGGGGGCGGTAGCCGGTATCAATCACTGCCACTACCACACCCTCCCCCTGTGTGGTATCCCAGGCTGCCGGCAGGTTCAGGCCGCCCGCAGATTCATAGTAATGCCACTGATTGCTGTAGTAGGTATCGTTGGGGGTGGCCAGTGCATGCATCATCAGATCCGGTTCTGCGTACTCCACTTCGGTGTCCTGCTGCAGGCGGCTGATGATGGCATCGAGTTCCGATTTGCTGGTGCGTTTTTCCAGTTTCAGCAACTGCGCGCCGGTAGCAAGACGGCGCATTTGCTGGAAGCGGTGGCCGGCTGTCTGGGCCGTGCGATCGAGAGCGGTCTGTGACATGGCGGCGGCATTGGCGCCCGCCATGGAATTTTTGTATTTGACGATAATGCGATCCGTCACCACTTCCGCCGGCGCAACCGCCATGGCGGACAACTCGGGTTCCACCGCATACGCGGTAAAACTCGCGCCAAATGTGGCACTGAAAAGCAGAGTCGCCGCGCCGAGCACGGCGCCGGGGCGTTTTTTCACAAATGCTGAAAATTTCATGGTTGAGAATTTCTCCTTGATTATTTTTATCGGCGGAGCTGGATAGGACCGCCGGTAATCACACCACGGAACTCCTGAGCGGTGACCCCGGAAATCTGCCTGGCAATTTTGTTGTGGTCTTCTTTTCGGGGTACTGGTTTGACGATGGGAAAGGCCGCGCCCACAGTAAAAAGGGAAGGTAATGTTTTGTAATTTGCGCCAAATTTAGAAATTAATTGGTGCTGACGTTCTCTTTATGGAAAATTTTGCTAAAGGGTTCTCGTTTTTCGATGGCGCGCAGGAGTCTGGTTCCTGACAATAAAAAAGGCCGCAACTATTGCGGCTTTTTTTTTGAAATGATTGGAGAGATCAGCCTTGGGTCGCAGGTGGGCAACATAAAAACATGCTCTACATGTCCGCCAACTTGTTTTTGGCCTCGATCCAGCGGCTCATAAATTCCTCGGCGCGATGTTCGGTGCGCCGCAAAATGCGCCCCCAGATATTACGGTTGCGATGTTCTTGCAGATTTTCCGCGATGCTCTCGAGGCGCGCGATAAACGCAGCGGCATGGTGCTCGTAAAAAAATTCAGATGCCAGCGCCTGTTGCCCGGCATCGCGCGCGCCGAGCCAAGCGGTTTGGTTTTGATATAGCTGCGCCGTGGTTGCGGCAAACTGATCGGGGTTGTCGCTCAGTACATAACCCCAGGCATCCGCAGGGGCCATGGATTCGGCGCCAATGGGGGTAGTGACCGTCGGTGTGCCGCTGAGCCAGCCATCGAGAATCTTGCCCTTTTGCCCGGCACCGAAACGCAGCGGTGCCAGGTTCAGTCGGTAGCGCGCAAGGGTGGCGAGCGCATCGTCGGTGCGCCCGTGTACCCGAAAGCCCGTCGCCGGGTCGCTGAGTCGATGCATCGCGTGATCCGAGTAGGCGCCGTACACATGGCACTCGACACCGGGCAGCAGCCGGTGCAGCTGCGGCCAGACCTGCTCGGCAAACCAGATGGTGGCATCGCGATTCGGCGCGTGCTTGAAGCCGCCGATCATCGCCAGGTGTTGGCGTTCATCGAAGCCCGGCAGAGTTTTCAAATCTGGCAGTTGCTTCACCAGAAACGGCAGGTAGTGCAGTAGCCAGTCGGGCAGGCAGAAGTGCTGTTTCAGCAGTTCCACCTCGACCCGCGAGATCATCAGCGTGAGATCGCAGCGCGCCATGGCGGCGATCTCGCGCTCGGCGATGGGGTGAAACAGGTTTAGCGGCTGGCCGTGTTTGAGTGCTTCATGGCGCGCCTCGCGCAGGCTGTGGAAATCGCTGGTGTCGAGTACTGTAACCGCGTGCGGGCACTGCTCGCGCATCCGCCAGCCAAACTGCTCCTCCATCATGAAGCGGTCGTAGATCACCAACATTGGATTCAGCGCGCGCACCCAGTCATCGAAGCCACTGTCGTTGACCTCGATCTGGTGCTCGCCGTAACCGGTTTTGGCCTGAAAGGGTGTGGGCTGCGCCGGGCTCGCGATCTCTATTTCGTAGCCCGCCTCGGCGAGCAGCTCGAGAATATCCAGCGTGCGGCGACCGGCGGCGGTGGAAGCGGGCTCGGGCCAGTGCTTGGCCAGTAGCAAGGTTCGTTTGGTGGGCGCGTCGCGGTACATCTGGTCGCGGTCCTTGTGTCCGTTACTCGATGTTCTGCACCTGCTCGCGCATCTGTTCAATCAGCACCTTCAACTCCACCGCCGCCTGGGTGGTATCGGTCACCACCGCTTTTGACGACAGGGTATTCGCCTCGCGGTTGAATTCCTGCATCAGGAAATCCAGGCGGCGGCCGATGGGACCTCCGTTTTTCAGCACGCGGCGGGTTTCGGTGATGTGGGCATCCAGGCGGTCGAGTTCCTCATCGACATCGGCCTTCTGTGCCAGCAGCGCAATTTCCTGCTCGATACGGTCCTTGTCGATTTCTTCCAGCAGTTCCTGCAAACGGCTTTTCAGTTTTTCCCGCTGGTTTTGCAGTATCTGCGGCAGCAGTGCGCGCACCGTGGTGACCTGTTCGCTGATGCCTTTGATACGCGCTTCGATAAAGCCGGCGAGTTCCGCGCCCTCGCGCTCGCGGTTTTCCACCACCTGGGCCAGCGCCTGCCGGAAGCCTTCGAGGATAGCGCTGGCCTGTTCGTCCGCATTGGTTTCCGGTTCGGCAATCACCCCCGGCCACTTCAGCACTTCCAGCGGGTTCAGCGGCTGGCTCTCCGGTGCCACCTGCTTGGCGGCCTTGACCAGCTCGTCCACCAGCGCCTGATTGATCTGCAGACCGGCCACTTCACCGCTGTTGGCCTTGAGGTTGAGGCTCATCTCCACCTTGCCGCGGTTCAGGGTGTTGCGCAGCAGTTCGCGCAGCTTGGGCTCCAGTGCGCGGGCCGCTTCCGGCAGGCGGAAGTGCGGCTCAAGGTAGCGATGGTTGACCGAGCGCATCTCCCACACCGCGGTGCCGGTGGAGTAATTGACTTCCGCGCGCCCGAAGGCGGTCATACTGCGCACTTTGTTGTTAGCCATACTGCCGTGCTCCAGAAATGCTGGGTGGTAGAAAAAGAGCGGCAAAGCATAGCACAGGGTGATTGCCGGTTTTGCTGGCTATAATGGCCGGCCGTGAAGGATTCCGTTATCCCATTCCAGAAAACATGAGGTGTTATATGCAGCGACCGAGCGGCCGCAAACCAGAGCAACTGCGCGATGTGCGCATTACCCGCCATTACACCCGCCATGCGGAGGGTTCTGTACTGGTGGAATTCGGCGATACCAAGGTGCTCTGCAATGCGTCGGTTGAGGCGGACATTCCGCGTTTCCTGCGCGGCAAGGGTAGCGGCTGGATTACCGCGGAATACGGCATGCTGCCCCGCTCCACCGGTTCCCGCATGGGCCGTGAGGCGGCGCGCGGCAAACAGGGCGGGCGCACGGTGGAGATACAGCGTCTTATCGGTCGCTCCCTGCGCGCGGCGGTGGACCTGAAGCTGCTGGGCGAGCACCAGATCACCATCGACTGCGATGTGATCCAGGCGGATGGCGGCACCCGCACCGCGTCCATCACCGGTGCCTGCGTGGCGCTGGTGGATGCGCTGCGCTACATGCAGCGGGAGAAAATGATCGATACCGATCCGCTGAAAAACATGGTGGCGGCGATTTCCGTCGGCATTTACAACGGGGTGCCGGTACTGGACCTGGATTACCCGGAAGACAGCAACGCCGACACCGACATGAACCTGGTGATGGCGGAAGATGGCGGCATGATCGAGGTGCAGGGTACCGCGGAAGGTGCGCCATTTACCGAGCAGCAGTTTGCGGAAATGCTGGCGCTGGGCAAGGCGGGCATCAACGAGTTGATCGCGCTGCAGAAACAGGCGCTGGCGGAGTAATTCAGGGATCGCCAGCCACGGCTAAATTAATCGGGCGCGCGGGCGCCAACATCGGAAATCAGGCAGGCCTTGCCACCACGGGGTGGTCGAGTCCCGCCTGTTTTGTCATAGGCTTCTCTCACATACCCCCGGGGTGGATTGCGTCCCGGAAGATGATTCCAGAATCGATAACAGGGATAGTGAGAGAGCCGATGGATAAACTTTGCCAGGCTTCCGCCTTTGCCTTGCTGCTGATGAGTAGTGCGCACACATTTGCCCAGGAAGCCACCCAGGAAGCCCGTCCGGATTCCAGTCAGGAGTCCAGTACCCACCACAAACACTATCAAGAGCCTGCGGGCGGTGATAAACCCTCGCCCAGCGGCAGTCTCGCGCCCCGCCTGCAGAACCTCGGTAAACATACCTTTCCGGTGAGTTGCGCATCGGAAAAGGGGCAGCAGTACATCAATCAGGGGGTCAATCTCGCCTACGGCTTCAACCACGCGGAAGCCGGGCGTTCGTTCCGTGAGGCCGCGCGCCTGGACCCGGACTGCGCCATGGCGTACTGGGGCCAGGCGCTGGTGCTGGGTCCCAACATCAACGTGCCCATGGATCAGGAGGCGGAGCCGAAGGCGCGGGAACTGGTGCTTAAGGCGAAATCCCTGGAAAAAAGCGTAAACGCGCGCGAGCGCGCACTGATCGATGCACTGACAAAACGCTATACCGGTGATCCCAGCGACCGCGGCAAGGCCGATGCCGCGTACGCGGCGGCCATGGGCAAGGTGGCGGAGCAGTATCCGGAAGACCTGGATATTGCGACCCTGTATGCCGAGTCCATCATGGACCTGCGCCCCTGGAACTACTGGATGCGCGATGGCACTCCCTACGAGGGTACCGAGCAGATCGTTGCGCTGCTGGAAAAGGTCATGGCGAAAAACCCGGAGCATCCGGGGGCGCTGCATCTCTACATTCACCTGATCGAACCGACCGATACGCCGGAGCGGGCGGAAAAGGCGGCGGATACTCTCAAAAACCTGATGCCTGGCGCCGGGCATATCGTGCATATGCCCGCGCATATCTATCAGCGTGTGGGGCGCTATGCGGACTCGGTGGCAACCAATGAGCGGGCCATTGCCGCGGATGAAGACTACATCGCCCAGTGCCGCGCCCAGGGCATCTACCCCATGGCTTACTACCCGCACAACATCCATTTCCTGTGGTTTGCGAATACCGCGAGCGGGCGCAGTGCCGCGGCCATCGACGCGGCCAACAAGGCGGCGGAGCAGATCAGCGATGAGAGCCTGGCGGCGATGCCGATGCTCGCCGGTTTCCGCGTGATTCCCTACTGGTCGCTGGCGCGGTTTGGCAAATGGGATCAGGTCTTGGCCCTGCCCCAGCCGCCGCAGGATCAATTCCTTAACGGCGCCTGGCACTATGTCCGCGGCCTGGCTTTTATCGGCAAGGGACAACTCGACAAGGCGCAGGCGGAGCTGGAACAGGTCCAGAAAATTGCCGCCAGCCCCGCGCTCGACTATTCGATGTTCTCGCCCAACAGCGCCAAACAGATTCTTTCCATTGCGCCGGAAGTGCTCGCTGGTGAGCTGGCGGCGGCGCGCAAAGACTACGATTCTGCGGTCAATCACCTGAGCCGGGCGGTGCTGCTGGAAGACAGCCTGGTGTATACCGAACCCGCGGAATGGCACTACCCGCCGCGTCTGGCGCTGGGTGCGGTTTTGCTGGAGGCAGGACAGCCGCGGGAGGCGGAGACGGTGTACTGGCAAGACCTGGAGCGGCGTCCGGACAATGGCTGGGCGCTGTTCGGCCTCGCCAAGGCGTTACGAGCGCAGCACAAAAGCGACGAGGCGGACCTGATCGATGCGCGCTTCAAGCGCGCCTGGCGGGATGCGGATGTGAAGCTTAGGGACTCCCGAATTCACTAGCGATTCGGTAATCCGCAACCACAAAAAAAGGCGCAGCGGTGATTTACCGGTGCGCCTTTTTCGATGGCGATGAAGGCGGTCAGACCTCCAGATCGTAATCCATGATCACCGGCAGGTGGCTGGAAAACTCGACGTTCTTGTTGATGGCGCCATATTCGATCTTGTTTTTCAAGGTCTGGGAGACGATCTGCATATCGGTGCGCCAGCCGTCGCCCTCGCCCACCTTGCCGCTCGGCCACCAGCTGAATTCGTCGGCGTCTTTCACGATCCTGCGGAACGCGTCGACGTAGCCAATCTCATTGAACAGCTGGTCGAGCCAGCGCTGTTCGTGGCGCATGAAACCGGGGGTGTCCTGGTGGTCCTGCCAGTTCTCCACGTCGGCGCGGCGGTGTGCCATGCCCCAGTTACCGCAGAAGATGAAGTCGCGGCGCTTGCGACTGATCTTGGCCAGGTGCGCCTGCATGTCGTCGAAAAACTGCACTTTCACTTCCAGTGAAGCTTCATCTGTAGCCACCGGTGCCAGCAGCGAGCCGACACTCAGGCGCTCAAAGTCGGCCTGCAGGTAGCGACCGTACATATCGACGCCATTGGCAAAGCCCATACCGTAGATCAGTGCCTTGGGTTGCGCGCGGGTATAGATGGCGACGCCGTTTTCGTGGGGGGTTCCGGAATCGAAGAAGTAGCTGTAGTAACCGTCCGGATGAAAGATGGGATGATCCAGTTCCGGTTCCAGTGAGCGTAGATCCTGCAGACAGATGATGTCCGCGTCCTGATCTGCCAGCCAGTCGTATAGCCCGCGTTGTGCAGCCTGGTGCACTCCGTCCACGGACAAACTCACTATTCGCATTATTAGCCCCTTACCAGCGGACTGTGTAAAATTGCAGTCTTTATTCGTCTGAACATTCTATGATCGCCGCCCCCAATCCTAGGGGGTTATCCTTCACCTTAGCCAATAGTTATCAAATTGCCATGCAGCAGTACCAGCGCGACTTTATTGAACTGGCCCTGGAGCACGATGTGCTCTGTTTCGGGGATTTTACGTTGAAATCCGGGCGCCAGAGCCCTTACTTCTTCAATGCCGGCCGTTTCCACAGCGGTGCAGCACTCGCCGCTCTGGGCAATGCCTACGCGGAGGCGATCATTGCCTCTGGAGTGGAGTTTGATGTCATTTTCGGGCCGGCCTACAAGGGCATCCCGCTGGGTGCGGTGACCGCGGTGGCACTGGCGCAGAAAGGCGTAGATAAACCCTTCTGTTACAACCGGAAAGAGGCCAAGGACCACGGCGAGGGCGGAACCTTAGTGGGTGCGCCGCTTAAAGGCAAGGTTTTGATCATTGATGATGTGATTACCGCCGGCACCGCGGTGCGCGAGGTGATGCAGATCATCAACGCCCAGGGTGCCGAGCCCGCCGGTGTGGTGATCGGCCTGAACCGCCAGGAAAAGGCCGGCGATGAATCCGAGCTCTCCGCGATCCAGCAGGTAGAGAAGGAATACAGTATTCCTGTGATCGGCATTGTGGAACTTGACGATATTATTTCCTATCTTAAGGATCAGGCTGCAAGCGAGGAGCTGCTGCAGCGGATCATCGACTACCGCCAGCGCTATGGCGTGGGTTCGAAGGGCTAGATTCTGAGGAATAAGGCTCGCGGCCCGTCATATGTTTATCGGGCGCAAGGGATGGTCGCCATTGGCTGAATTTTGCGCAAGGTACAGGCGCATAAACAATAAAGAGGCAGGCGTGAAAATCGCACTAGCGCTGGCACTGACCGGCGCCCTTCTGACACTGGATGTCGGAGCTGCAGATCAGGGGTGGGACGGCAAGAAGCTGTACCGCTATACCAACGAACACGGCGTACAGGTGCTGGATGATATGGTGCCTCCCCGCTACGTGGCCGGAGGCTATGAGGTGATGACCCCTTCCGGCCGGGTACTGGAAGTGGTGGAACCTGAGCTCTCGGGCAAGCAGCTGGCGGAAAAGGAGCGCCGCGAGGCCCGCGAGGAGGCGGACCTGCAATTGCTCAAACGCTACAACAGCGTTGCCGACATCGAATCTGCGCGCAAGCGCAAACTCGCCATCGTGCAGCAGGATATGGCGATCCTGCGATCCAATATTTCCTCCCTCAGCCGCCAGATCGAGAGTGAAGAATCCGTGGCCGCGCGCACCCAGCGCAACGGCGGCGCTGTGTCCCCGGAACTGCTGGAGCGCATTGAGAATCTGCGCAAGGAAGTTGCGGTGGTCAGCGAGCGGTTGTCGCTGCGCGAAAAAGAGGCGCTGACAATCAACAGCGAGTATGACGAAGCGGCAAGCCGCTATCAGGAAATAGCCGGCAAATAAGCCGGCTTTTTTATCGCTCAGTTCTGCGCGGCCAGCGCACTCTCCCTGAAGAAACCGGCAACCAGTACCGGCCACTGTTCTGCCCAGAATTCGGTGGGGCGGCGCTTGAAGCCGCTGCGCACGTACTGGACGATGCGGCCTTCGGCGCTGGCCAGCAGCAGGTTGGCAGCGGCCGTGAGCGGGATGGCAGGGCGCAGTTGTTCGCGCAGCTCCGCTTCGCGCAGGATCTGCTTGAGCTGGGTTTCCAGGCGATCGAACAGTTGCAGGATGCGGCTGTGCAGGCGCTCGGTTTCGCCGGTAAGAGCGTCGCCGGTGAGCAGGCGGGTGATACCGGGGTTGCGTTCGCAGAAGGCCAGCACCAGGTGCAGGATCTTCTGGCAGCGGACCAGCGCGGTGGGCTCGTCCTGCAGGATGATCTTGATGCGGCTGAAGATGGTCTCTTCGATAAATTCGATCAGCCCTTCAAACATCTTGGATTTGCTGGGGAAGTGACGGTAGAGCGCCGCTTCGGAGAAACCCACTTCCTTGGCGAGTGCCGCGGTGGTGATACGGGCGCCGGGGCTGGCTTCAAGCATATGGGCCAACGCCTGCAGTATCTGCTGGCGCCGATTGATTTTTTCGCTGCTCATTTACTGCCTTTACCCGGGATATTCAGCCGGGAACTGATTTTGTTGTTGTGCCGGTTTTGTTCTCGTTGGTTGGCTCGGCAGCGATTCTCGGATGGGGAGTGTCAGAAGCCCGCTGGAATTTGCTGAAAGCCTGTTAACCGGCGCCAGAATCGTAACGATTCGGCGCCACGGCATCAATTGTTAGTGACCGTTAACAACGGGAATGTGACAAAAGTCACGTGTAACACGGGTATTTACGAGGCCCGCTTGGTGTTGGTGATCAGGGTGCCGACGCCGCTGTCGGTGAAGATCTCCAGCAGCACTGCGTGGGGAACGCGGCCGTCGATGATGTGCGCGGAGGTCACGCCGCCTTTCACCGCGTCGAGCGCACAGGCGATCTTCGGCAGCATGCCACCGTAGATGGTGCCGTCGGCAATCAGGCCGTCCACTTCCAGGGTGGAGAGTCCGGTGAGCACCTTGCCTTCCTTGTTCTGCAGGCCTGCCACGTTGGTGAGCAGCATCAGTTTTTCCGCCTTCAGGTACTCGGCGATCTTACCCGCCACCAGGTCGGCGTTGATGTTGTAGGACTCGCCCTCTCTACCCACACCGATGGGGGCAATCACCGGGATGAAATCGCTGTTGATCAGCATCTCGATCACGTCAGTGTTCACGCTCTCCACTTCGCCCACGTGGCCGATGTCGATGATTTCGGAGGCGTGCAGGCCGGCGCTCTCTTCCTGGCGGCGCAGTTTTTTGGCGCGGATCAGCAGCCCGTCCTTGCCGGTTACGCCCACGGCGCGGCCGCCGTTTTTGTTGATCAGGTTGACGATCTGCTTGTTCACGGTGCCGCCCAGCACCATTTCCACCACATCCATGGTCTGGCTGTCGGTAACGCGCATGCCATCCACGAAGCGGGATTCGATACTGAGTTTGTTCAGCAGGTCGCCGATCTGCGGGCCGCCGCCGTGCACCACCACCGGATTCATGCCCACCAGTTTCATCAGGATCACATCGCGGGCGAAGCTGTTCTGCAGCTCCTCGTCCACCATGGCGTTGCCGCCGAACTTGACCACCACGGTCTTGCCGATAAAGCGCTGGATATAGGGCAGCGCTTCATTGAGTACCTGTGCGACGCGCAGGGCGGATTTCTGATCCAGTGACATAGCGTTTTCCTTACTGCATGAGCGGGAGGTTCAGCCCTGGTGCTGCCCTAGGCACCTTTGAAGGTACCTAGGGCAGCACCAGGGCGGGATCGAGTTTGTGGAGTTGTTCGGCGACCAGTGCGCGGATACGCGCGAGCGCGGCCTCGTCGTCGGCCTCAAAGCGCAGGGTCAGCGCGGCGGTGGTGTTGGAGGCGCGCACCAGGCCCCAGCCGTCGGCGAATTCTATGCGCAGACCGTCGATGGTGTTGAGGTCCGCGTTGTCGAATCTGGCTTCTTTGCGCAGGCGGTCAATGAGCGCAAATTTAGCACTTTCCGCGACCGGCAGCAGGATTTCCGGCGTGTTGACCATCTGCGGCAGGGAATCGAGCAGCTCGTCCAGGCTCTGCTCGCGCAGCGCCATGATCTCGAGGATACGCGCGGCGGCGTAGATACCGTCATCAAACCCGTACCAGCGGTCCTTGATGAAGATGTGCCCGGAGAGCTCGCCGCCGAGCAGCGCACCGGTTTCCAGTATCTTGGTCTTCATCGGCGCGTGGCCGGTTTTCCACATTACCGGGCGGCCGCCGTACTGGGACACGAGGTTGGCGAGGGCGCGGGAGCTCTTCACGTCGAACACGATATCCGAGCCAGGATTGCGTGCGAGAATGTCCCGTGCCAGCAGCATCACCAGCTGGTCTGCCCACACGATGCGGCCGCTGCCGGTGACCAGGGTAACCCGGTCGCCGTCTCCATCGAGGGCGATGCCGAGGTCGGCACCCTCGCCTTTCACCACCTGGATCAGATCCCGCAGGTTTTCCGGGCGGGAAGGGTCCGGTGGGTGGTTGGGGAAGTCGCCATCCACTTCGCAGTAGAGGGTTTCCACCAGGCAACCCAGCTGTTCGAACAGTTCCGGCGCCAGCTCCGAGGTGGCGCCGTTGCCGGCGTCGATAACGATATGGGGTTGGCCGGCAAGCGCCACGTCGTTGAAGATCTCATCGATGTACAGGCCGTTTACGTCCTGGAAGTTGTGGCTGCCCTGACCACCGGCAAACTGACCGGAAAGCATCAGCTGGCGCAGTGCCTGCAGTTTTTCCTCCGCCAGCGGGCGGCCGTTCATCACGATCTTGAAGCCGTTGTACTCCGCCGGGTTGTGGCTTGCGGTCACCATCACGCCGCTGCTGGCGTTCTTGCTGCGGGCGCAGGCAAAGTAGAGCAGCGGTGACGGCACCAGGCCGAGATCCACAGTGTCGCAGCCGCTTTCCAGAATTCCCTCGATCAGGCAATCGCGCAGCAGTTCACTGCTGTTACGCCCGTCGCGGGCCACCAACAGCACGCTTTCACCGGATTGCAGCGCAATGCTGCCCAGCGCCCTCCCCAGTTGGTAGGCGAAGGGTTCGTTGATCTCGTCACCGGCGATACCGCGGATATCGTAGGCGCGGAATACGTGGGCGGGGATCTCTGTGCTCGGGGTGCGCATCAGCTCGCCGTGATCCGGCTTCTTCGGTGCAGCCGGTGCCGGTGCTGGGGCTGCGGCCACCGCGGTGCTGATATTTTCCCTGGAAACCGGCGCTTGCTGCAGGTCTTCCTTGCGCAGGCCTTTCCGGGCCGATGCGCGATTGCCGCGCGCGGATTTCTCCCACGGCGCCGCACTGCCTTCGGCGGGCATCAGTTTCCACAATCCGAACAGGCTACCCAGCAGGCCCAGCAATGCCAGCGCGTAAATCAACGCAGCGGAAATACTGTGGTCGGCGGCAAAAGCCGGCGAAGGGCTAAAAGCCACCTGCAAATAGGTGCCGGGCACGGCGGCGCTGGCAGCGCGGGTGCCGCCGGCCTGAGTGTCACTGGCCTGGCGGGGAGAGTTCCACAGCGGCCGCGCCGGGCCATCGGGAAACTGCTGGTTGATCTGGATGCCGCCGGCACTCTGGTCCAGTTGGCTGAGGGCGCGTTCAAATACGCCGAACGGCTGGCTCACCAGCAGTGCGCCGTCTGCCTCCGCACGGGCACTGTAGAGCTGCCAGCGGTTCTGGCTGTCGCGCAGGAACTCAGGTTTCTGCTCGCCCTCGTCGCGGCTGCGCTTCAACAGGTCAACCAGGGCGAAATTGAGCGGCGGTTGGCCCGCGCCCACCTGCAGTTGGTCCGGGGTGAAAAACTGCAGCGATGCCTGGCTGAGTTCGGCGGCACCGGTGCTGATACTGGATTTTCGCTGCAGCTCCAGCCCGCGCAATTGCTGCTGGCGCTGGGCAAAAAACTGCTGCAGCTGCAGCGCATGGCCGTCGGCCACCTGCTGTGCGGCACGGTACACGCTGTCGGCGTTGTGTCCTTCGACCACTTTGGTCATCAGCAAGTGGCTGCCGCCCAACCACACCGCCGCTACGAGCAGCGCGGGTAGTGTCAGGCCGCTGTGCCACAGCGGTTTTTTTGCAGATTGAATAATTGAAGCCACGACGGTTTTACGTCTCCCCAGTCTTCCCAGACCAGCACCCTGACCGGTTCAGTAATTTCTGAATCTTGTGTGTTGTTGTTTTTACAGCTTGTATTTATTACTTCGCAAACGCCCTGGCCGCGATCAGCGCAATCAGCTCGGCGGCAAGTTCGGTTTTCAGCGCCGCCGGCAGCGGATGCTGGCCGCTGCGGTCGATCACTATCACGGCATTGCGGTCGCTGTTGAAGCCCCCTTCCGGGTCGCTCACATCGTTGGCCACAATCATGTCGAGATTCTTGCGCGTGAGCTTGCTCTCTGCGTGCTCGGTGACTTTTTCAGTCTCCGCGGCAAAGCCCACCACAAACGGGCGCTTGTCGCTGCGGGCGGCGATGGTGGCGACGATGTCCGGGTTCTTCACCAGCTGCAGCACATCGCTGTCGTTGCCATCTTCCTTCTTTATCTTTTGCGCGGCCACCACGGCGGGGCGGAAATCCACTACCGCGGCCGCGGCGATAAACAGGTCGCAGTCGTCGGCGGCCTGTTCGGCAGCGGCGAGCATGTCATCGGTGCTGACGACATCCACGCGTTTTACCCCGGCCGGAGTGGCTAAGCGCACAGGGCCTGCAATCAAAGTGACCTCGGCGCCCGCGCGGGCGGCCGCGGCGGCGATGGCGAAGCCCATCTTGCCCGAGCTGTGGTTGCTGAGATAGCGCACCGGGTCCAGAGCCTCGCGGGTGGGGCCGGCGGTAATGGTGACCTTTTTACCGGCGAGTAGCTGTTGTGGAGCGAGGACGTCCACCAGCCCATCGACGATCGCCAGTGGCTCCAGCATACGTCCGGGTCCCACATCGCCGCAGGCCTGGCTGCCGGCATCGGGCCCGAGCAGGGCGACGCCACGGCTCTGCAGGGTCTGCACGTTGGCCTGGGTGGCCGGGTGGCGCCACATGGCCTGGTTCATGGCCGGGGCGAGCACCACCGGCGCTTCGGTGGCCAGGCACAGGGTGGTGAGCAGGTCGTCGGCCATGCCGGCGGCGAGCTTTGCCATCACGCTGGCGCTGGCGGGGGCGACAAGGATTACATCCGCCCATTTGGCCAGCTCGATATGCCCCATGGCGGCCTCGGCGGCGGGGTCCAACAGGTCGGTGTGCACCGGGTTGCCGGAGAGCGCCTGAAAGGTGAGCGGACGCACGAACTCCTGGGCGCCAGCGGTCATGACCACGCGCACGGTGGCGCCGCGATCCTGGAGCCTGCGTACCAGGTCGGCGCTTTTGTAGGCGGCGATGCCGCCGGTAACGCCAAGCAGTATCCGTTTATCGGCCAGAGAGGGCATATTCGGTGGTTCCGGAACTCTGAGAACACGTAAGATTACCATCTTAGCGCGCCAGGCCATATGGCCCGTTGGCGGCGCAGTCTGGCTCGCAATGGAAGTGAGCGTTTACTGTATCCAGGGAGGGGAAATCATGGCGATTACGGATTGGCCGGCGGAGGAGCGCCCGCGGGAAAAACTGCTGGCGAGGGGCGCGCAGGCGCTGTCGGATGCGGAGCTGCTGGCGATTTTCCTGCGCACCGGGTTACCGGGGGTGTCGGCTGTGGATCTAGCGCGGCAGTTGCTGGCTGATTTCGGCGGGCTCCGGCCATTGCTGGAGGCGGATCGCAAGGCGTTCTGTACCGGCAAGGGGCTTGGTGACGCCAAGTTTGTGCAGTTGCAGGCGGTGCTGGAGATGGGGCGCCGCCATCTGGCGGAGAGCTTGAAGCGCTCGGATGCGCTGACCAGTCCCCAGGCGGTGCGTGACTATCTGGCCGCCCAGCTTCGCCACCGCACCCGCGAGGTGTTCTGCTGCCTGTTTCTGGACAGCCAGCACCGGGTGATTGCCTATGAGGAACTGTTTGAGGGCACGCTGAACGCGGCAAGTGTGTATCCTCGCGAGGTGGTGCAGGCGGCGCTGGCCAAGGGGGCCGCGGCGGTTATTCTTGCCCATAACCATCCGTCGGGGGTGAGTGAACCGAGCCACGCTGACATTCATATCACCCAACGGCTGAAGGAGGCGCTGGCGCTGGTGGATATCCGGGTGCTGGATCACTTGATTGTCGGCGAGGGGGAAGGGTGCTCTTTTGCCGAGAGGGGACTTTTATAGGTGGGGGTTTATTAGCTAGTCCGGCGGCGGCAGGGCACCGGGTGCGGCTTTTCGGGACCGGGCTAGGCGCCCCCCTTCAACCCATCCCTGGGCGCTTCGGCGCAAACATCCTGTTTGCGACGATCCCGAAAAGCCGCACCCGGCACCCCGCCTTCGCATCGCGTTATTGACTCCGTAGCCACGGAGTGAGTCAGATTTCTATCTTCGACTCAAAGTGTCTGGGCAGACAGTAAAAAGATTGATCAAAACTTGCCCCCCCTAGGGTGTTCTGGTATAAAACGCCGCTCTTTGCGGCCGGGCCAGATTCTATACAGATCCCGCGGTCCGCTGGATAACGAATTTAGTCCCTGCCCCGCCTCAGCGCTGAGGGCACGAGAGTTTTAAAGAGGCCAATCAGATGTCCAAGGTATGTCAGGTAACCGGCAAGCGCCCGGTAACCGGAAACAACGTTTCTCACGCCAAAAACCGCACCAAGCGTCGCTTCGTGCCGAACCTGCAGTCCCACCGTTTCTGGGTGGAAGCAGAGAAGCGCTTCGTTAAACTGCGTATATCCACTAAAGGCATGCGCATTATCGATAAGAAAGGTATCGATAGCGTACTGGCTGAGCTGCGCGCGCGCGGCGAAAAAGTTTAATTGCTGCTGTAGCAGCAGATTGGAGATAGAACAATGCGTGACAAGATTCGTCTGAATTCCAGCGCCGGTACCGGCCACTTCTACACCACTGACAAGAACAAGCGCAACATGCCTGAGAAAATGGAGATCAAAAAATACGATCCCGTTGTTCGCAAGCACGTTATGTACAAGGAAGGCAAAATCAAGTAATTGATTGCCTGACTGTTCGCGAAAAAGCCCGGTTTTCCGGGCTTTTTTGTGCCTGATAAAAACTGAGAGCTCTGATGCGAAGGCTTCGATACCGATGACCTTTTGCCAGACCTTCAAAAACATGGATGTTTTTGCAGAGCCCCCATGGGCCGAAGGCGCCGTGAATGCATGGAGCGGCCGGACTGGGTGCACGGCGTGTCTGGCAAAAGGTCATCGGTAGCGGAGCTGCCACGTAACCCTATAAGTGGCTACCCGGAACCCAGACAATGCCCGAGTTACCAGAAGTAGAAACCACCAAGCGCGGTCTGGCCCCCCATCTGGAAGGCCGGAGGGTGAAGCAGTGTGAAATCCGCCAACACAGCCTGCGCTGGCCGGTGGATGCGGATTTTGCCGAGAAGATCCAGGGTGCACGTATCCAGCACCTCGATCGCCGTGCCAAATACCTGCTGGTGCAGACCGACAAGGGTATGGCCATCTGGCACCTGGGTATGTCCGGCAGCCTGCGCATGGTCGACGGCAACCTGCCGCCGCAAAAACACGACCACATCGACTGGTTGCTCGACAGCGGTAAGCGTTTGCGCTTCCACGACCCGCGCCGCTTCGGCGCCCTGCTGTGGACCACCGAAGATATCGCCGGCCACGACCTTATCGCCCATCTCGGCCCCGAGCCGCTCAGTGACGACTTCCACGGCGACTACCTGTTCAACGCGTCCCGCAGTCGTAAAGCTCCGGTAAAAAGCTTCATCATGGATGGCCGCATCGTCGTCGGTGTAGGCAACATCTACGCTAGTGAAGCTCTGTTCATGGCCGGCATTCGCCCGCAGACCCCCGCCGGCAAAATCACCCGCGCCCGCTACGAGCGTCTGGTCGAGGCGATCAAAACCGTCCTCGCCGCCGCCATCGAACAGGGCGGCACTACCCTCAAGGATTTTGTCGGTGGCGACGGCAAGCCCGGCTACTTTGCCCAGCAGCTGAATGCCTACGGTCGCGCCGGTCTGCCCTGCCCGCGCTGTCCCGGCACCATCCGCGAACAGATCATCGGCCAGCGCAACACCTTCTTCTGCCCTCGCTGCCAGCGCTGATCAAAGTCCGACCGCGCTGCCCTCGCGGCGGGTATCGGCGCCGCCATAGAGTTTGCCGTCCATCAGCGCGATCGCGTGAATGCCGCTGTTGAGTTCCTTCTGCACCACGGTGTGGCCCATGTCCTCCAGCCTTTTCAATTCAGTATCGGCAAGCGCTTCCGGCTCCACCTCCACCTGATAACCAATCGCGGTGATATTGCCCGCGTGGATGGCCTCGGCGATGGGCATGCCCTTGGCCAGGTGATAAAGGATCGTGCGCGCGGTGTAGTCGATGATGCGCGAACCGCCGGGGGAACCCACCAGCAGTCGCAGGCTGCCATCTTTATTGAAGACTACCGTGGGTGACATGGAGGAGCGCGGGCGCTTGCCGGGTTCGATGCGATTCGCCACCTTCTGCTTGTCCGCATTTGTGGGCACGAAGGAGAAGTCCGTCAGCTGGTTGTTGAGCACGAAGCCCTTCACCATCAGGCGCGAGCCGAAGCCGGTCTCGATACTGGTAGTCATGCTCACACCGTTGCCGTACTGGTCGATGATCGACAGGTGGCTGGTGTTCGGCAATTCCGGGGACTGCGCAACCTGGCGCTTGTCGGCAAATCCCGCCGGGTCGCCGGCACTGGCCGGTTGGGCTTTGGCCGGGTTGATCAGTTTTGCGCGTGCGGCGAGATAGTCCGCAGCCACCATGGCTTGCGTCGGCACCTCCACAAAATCGGGATCGGCGGAGTAGGTATTGCGATCGGCGAAGGCGAGTTCCGAAGCTTCCACAAACAGGTGGGTGAGCTCTGCGCTGCCCACAGCGGATTTGTCCAGTGGGAAATGCTGCAGCATGCCGAGCAGCGCGCCCACCGTGGTGCCGCCGGAAGACGGCGCCGCCGCCCCGCAGACTTCATAGGTGAGGAAGCCGCTGCACACCGGTTCGCGCATCTTGGCGCGGTAGCTCGCCATATCCTTGCGGGTCATCTTGCCGGGGTTTTCCGGATCGTTCTGCACCGCGTCAACGATGGCCTCGGCGATTTCCCCTTCATAAAAAGGCCGCACGCCTTCTTTCGCCAGTTGCCGCAGGGTCGCGGCGTATTCCGGGTTCTTCAGCAGGTAGCCGACTGGCAGTGGTGCACCGTCTTTGCCGAAAAAGTAATTACTGATTGCCGGGCGCACCGCCACCCGCGGCATCTGTTCCAGTAACTCGTGCAGGCGTGGGGAAACCTCAAAGCCCTGTTGCGCGAGTTCGATGGCGGGTTGGAACAGGTCTTTCCACGGCAGTTTGCCGTCGCGCTGGTGGGCGAGCGCGAGCATACGCATCGCGCCGGGAACGCCCACGGAGAAACCGCCGATCACCGCGTCGAGAAAACCCCGCGGCTGGCCGTCGCGAATGAAATAGTTTTCGTCCACCGCCATCGGCGCGGTTTCACGGCCGTCGTAGGAGTAGAGTTTTTTCTGGTCCGCGCGGTAGCTCAGCATAAAGGCACCGCCACCGATGCCGGAGGACTGCGGCTCAACCAGCCCGAGCACCAGCTGTGCGGCAATCGCCGCGTCCACCGCGCTGCCGCCCTTGGCCAGCATCTGTTCCGCGGCGGCGGAGGCGTGGGGGTTGGCAGTGACCGCCATATATTTGCTGGCGACGGCAGACTTGATCTCGCTGCGCCCGGTGGCGATTTCCGGCTGTACTTCCTGCGGCGTGGCGGGCGGCAGCGATGCGAGCGCCGCGGCGGAAAAAAGGAAAGAGGAGAGAGGGAAAAGCTGAAATCTGTTCACTGGGCGATCCGATGTTGCCTGCGCGGGATCGCCCGAGTGTATCAGACCTGAATCAAACGGGGTTCAGGTCCGAAACTCAAGAGGGTATTCAGGGGGCTTGGCGGTTGAATTTTTCCTGCAGCGCCTTTTGCACGGACGGCGGCACGAACTTGGTGACATCGCCGCCGAGGGAGGCAATTTCACGGACCAGGGAGGAGGAGATATAGGAGAGGTGTTCTGCCGGAGTCAGGAACAGGCTTTCCATTTGCGGTGCCAGCTGGCGGTTCATGTTGGCAAGCTGGAACTCGTATTCAAAGTCGGACACCGCGCGCAGGCCGCGCACCACCCCGTTGGCATCCAGCTGGCGCACCAGGTCCGCGAGCAGGATGTCAAAACCGATCACCTCGATATTGTTGAGATGCGACAGCTCCTGCTGTGCCAGTTCCACCCGCTCTTCGAGGGTGAACAGCGGATTCTTGCGAGTGCTCGCGGCAACGGCGACCACCACGTGATCGAACAGACGCGCAGCCCGTTCCACCAGATCCATATGACCATTGGTAATGGGATCGAAAGTACCCGGGTAAACCACTTTTTTCATATGCCAAATCGCCTTGCCGGCCAGAGGGGACGCGCATCTTAAACAATTTAGCGCTTTCCCTCAAAAAATCCCTGAACCCGAGGGGATCAGATGGGTCTGGCGCAGAGATCAGACGGCAAACAGGCGCATGCAGACCTGCCCTGCCTGCTTTTCCTTCTCCAGCCGCCAGCTTGGTGGTGTGGCGATCAGAGTATCCCGCGGTGATTCCACGTAAACGAGGGTGCCGGGCCCAATGCGCCCGCTGTCGACCAGAGCCTGCAGGGTGCTCTGCCACAAGTCGCCGGCAAACGGCGGGTCGATAAACACCAGGTTCCAGGCATCCCCGGGCTGGGCCAGGAATACCTCTGCCGGGCAATTGTGCACTTTTCCGCCGTCCGCCTGTAGCAGCTCCAGCTGCTGGCGCAACATCTGCGCTGCGCCGCGGTCGAGTTCCACGAAGTCCACCGCCGCCGCACCCCGGCTCAGGGCTTCCAGCCCCAGCGCACCTGAGCCCGCAAACAGGTCCAGGCAGCGGGCGCCCGGCAGGTAAAACTGCAGCCAGTTGAACAGGGTTTCCCGCAGCCGGTCGCCGGTAGGGCGCAGCCCCTCAATCGGCGCGAACGCCACTTTGCGCCCGCGCCAGCGCCCGCCGATGATGCGCAACTGGGACGTGGGGGCAGTGCCCGGCTTGTTCGTTTTCGAGGGCGGTCTTCTGGACATCGGGCTTCCGGGGGACAAATCTTTACTGCAGGCGAATGGGACGGGGCGCGACTGTTTGCTAAACAGTCAGCGGTCAGCGGTGCTAAGATTAGCGCCTTTCCGCGGCCGGCCGCCAGTCGGCACCCGTCAGTCACTGATTTCCTGTCAAAGAATCCACACGCGATGATTTTTGATTTCCTGCGCAAAAAGAAGCCCGAGGGCGAATCCGGGGATAGAGAGCCCACCCAGGCGGAAGCCCAGAACCCGCTGGTGGAAGAGCCGGTATTTGAGATTCCGGACAACCTGAAGGCGGATACTGCTGTCGAGCCGGAAGTTGCACCGCAACCGCCGCAACCTCCAGGGGAGCATTTCTCGGTGGAAGAAGCGCCGGAGGCGGCGTTTGATCCGGTGGCGGAGCTGGCCGATGTATCCGCTCCTGAAGTGGTACCGGAATCCGTGCCGCCGGTGTTGGAAGTGCAGCCTGAGCCGGCTCCGGCAGAAATCGCCCTACCCCAGGAAAAGCCGAAGAAAGAGGGTTTCTTTGCCCGCATCCGGCGCGGTCTCGCGCGCACCAGCAGCCAGTTTGCCGAGGGTATGGGCAACCTGTTCCTGGGTGCCAAGGAGATCGACGAAGACCTGATGGAGGAGCTCGAAACCCAGCTGCTGATGGCGGACGTGGGGGTGGAAGCTACCGCCGAGATCATCGACCGATTGACCGACCGCGTGTCCCGCCGCGAGCTCTCCAATGGCGAGGCGCTTTACCTGGCATTGCAGGATGAACTGGCGAGCCTGCTGGACAAGGTGGAGGCGCCGCTCGCTATCGATCAGGCCAAGCAGCCGTTTGTGATCCTGGTGGTGGGCGTCAACGGCGTCGGCAAGACCACCACCATCGGCAAGCTGGCGCACCGCTACCTGAACGAGGGCAAGTCGGTGATGCTGGCGGCCGGCGATACTTTCCGCGCGGCAGCTGTTGAACAATTGCAGGTATGGGGCCAGCGCCACAATGTGCCGGTGGTGGCCCAGCACACCGGTGCGGATAGCGCATCCGTGATCTTCGATGCGATCCAGTCCGCCAAAACCCGCGGCGTGGATGTGGTGATCGCCGATACCGCCGGCCGTCTGCACAACAAGGCGCACCTGATGGAAGAACTGTCCAAGGTGCGCCGGGTGATGGGCAAACTGGATGAATCCGCGCCCCACGAGGTGCTGCTGGTGCTGGATGCGGGCACCGGCCAGAACGCGATCTCCCAGGCCGAAACCTTCAGGAATGCCACCGGTGTCACCGGCCTGGTGCTGACCAAGTTGGACGGCACCGCCAAGGGCGGGGTGATTTTCGCGCTGGCACAGAAGCTGGGGATTCCGGTACGCTTTATCGGAGTCGGCGAGCAGTCGGAAGACCTGCAGCCGTTTGTGGCGAAAGACTTTGTCGCCGCGCTGTTTAATCGGGCTCAGGGCTGATCATTATTGCTTGAGGCGAGATTGTCTCAAGTAACTAGTCGAGTGGCGGCGCTGCTACCGGGTACAGCTTTCTGAGACACGCCGTGAACCCATCCCTGGGGGCTCTTCCGCGAGGTCCCTCTCGCGGAAGGTCTCAGAAAGCTGTACCCGGTATCAGCGCCTTCGCGTGAAGTCCTGTACGCTCTGCGACCAAGTGCCACTGCGGAATCAAGAACAACAAAAACGCGCGCTTATGATCCAATTTGATAACGTTAACAAACGCTATGAGTCCGGGCAGGACGCGCTGGGGCGCGTGAGCCTGGAAATCGAGCGCGCGGAAATGGTGTTTCTCACCGGCCACTCCGGCGCTGGCAAGAGCACCCTGCTCAAGCTTCTCACCGCTATCGAGCGCCCTACCCGCGGCAATGTCATCGTCGGCGGGCAGAATCTCAATCGGCTGCGCAACAGCCAGATCCCCTACTACCGCCGCAATCTCGGCATTGTGTTCCAGAACCACCAGCTGCTGTTCGATCGCAGCGTGTTCGATAACGTCGCACTGCCGCTGTCGGTTTCCGGCTGCAGCAAGCGCGAGGTCGGCCGCCGGGTGCGTGCGGCACTGGACAAGGTGGGGCTGCTGCACAAGGAAAACCAGAATCCCATCGTGCTTTCCGGCGGTGAGCAGCAGCGGGTGGGCATTGCCCGCGCGGTGGTGAACAAGCCTGCGGTGTTGGTGGCGGACGAGCCCACCGGTAACCTGGACCCGAAGCTGTCGGAAGAGATCATGCGGCTGTTCCGCGATTTCAATGCGGTGGGTACCACGGTGCTGATCGCGAGCCACGACCTCGAGCTGATCGCGCGCATGAGACAGCGCGTCCTGACCCTGCAGCAGGGCCAACTGATTTACGACGGATACCCTAGCCGTGAACCAGCGTATTAATTCTCCTTCCCGGGCCTCTCAGGCCCCGGCCGAGCGCCCGCGTACCGCCGGCGCTGTCACCGCGCGCACCAGTGGCGGCGATCGCCTGCGCAGCTGGCTGGGCCACCACAAAGAGATGTGGCACGAATCCTGGGTGCGTTTTTTCGCATCGCCCATGTCCAGCGGCATGACCGCGCTGGTGATTGCGATTGCACTGGCGTTGCCCGCGGCGCTGCAGCTTGGGCTCACCAATTTCCAGCGCGCCGTGGCCGGTTGGGACGGCCAACCGCAGATTTCGGTGTTCCTGCACAAGCGTGCCAAGGAGGACGCGGTATCGGCCTGGACGGACAAGTTGCGTGCGGATCCGCTGGTGGCGGAGGTGACCTACATTTCGCCGGAGCAGGCGCTGCAGGAGTTCCAGCAGGCTTCGGGTCTGGGGGATGCGCTCGCTGGTATGGAGAGCAATCCGCTGCCAGCGGTGTTGCTGGTGCGTCCGTCCGGCGCCGAAAGTGCGGTACTTGAGGCACTGGCAGAGCGCCTGCGGGAGAGTGCGCTGACGGATTCGGTGGTGCTGGATATGGCTTGGGTGCAGCGGCTGGCGCAGCTGACGGAACTGGGCCGCCGTATGAGCCTGGGGCTGGCGTTCCTGCTGGCGCTGGGGGTGCTGCTGGTGGTGGTGAACAGTATTCGACTGCATATCGAGAGCCGCCGTGAAGAGATTCTGGTGGTGAAGCTGGTGGGCGGTACCGACGCCTTTGTGCGCCGGCCTTTCCTGTACACCGGCCTGGTGTACGGTCTGGTGGGCGGACTGATTGCGTGGCTGCTGGTGAGTTTCGGGGTCTGGCTGCTGGCGGGCCCGGTGAGCGGGCTGTCGAATCTCTACGGCAGCAGTTTCCGCCTGGATGGCCCTGGGGTCACTTATCTGCTCGGGCTGGCGGGCGGTGCGGCACTGCTCGGCCTGACCGGCGCCTGGCTGGCAGTCGCACGGCATATTTCGGCGATTCAGCCCCGCTAAGTCGTCTTCGCACCTCTTCTGGACAGGTCAAACCACCACTTTGACCTGCTGGTCAGTCAAGATTCGTAAAGCCTGGCTCCCACCTGGAACTTCCCCTGTGGATAACTGCTCTAACCCACCGGAAATCAAGGCCTGGCGCGGTGCGCCGGGCGGCCCCAAACGGGGTTCCATTTCCTTCTGTGGGTGCTACACTGTGGCCAACTCTGCACTTCCGGTGCCGCTTTGAGGCTGAGCAAGCCAAGGGCCGGTTGGAGCAGGCCGCCGCAAACTACTGGTCCCGGTAAGAATTAGTCCGGGCAGCAAGTGCCAAGCGGGGCAATCGAGAGTTACGAGGAGAATCCTGAATGGGAACCAGTCTGCAGCCGATCCATACACTGTCACCGGGCGGAAATCTGAATGCCTATATCCAGACAGTCAGCGGCTTTGACGTACTGACCGCCGAGGAAGAAAAGAAACTCGCGGAAGATCTTTACTACAACAATGACCTGGAAGCTGCCCGTCAGCTGGTCATGTCTCACCTGCGTTTTGTGGTGCACATCGCCAAGTCCTACTCCGGTTACGGCCTGAACCAGGGCGACCTGATTCAGGAGGGCAACGTGGGCCTGATGAAGGCGGTAAAGCGTTTCAATCCCGAGAAGGGTGTTCGCCTGGTGTCCTTTGCAGTGCACTGGATCAAGGCGGAGATTCACGAGTTCATCCTGCGCAACTGGCGCATTGTGAAGATCGCGACCACCAAGGCGCAGCGCAAGCTGTTCTTCAACCTGCGCGGCCACAAGAAGTCGCTGGCTTGGCTGACCAATGAGGAAGCCAAGCGGGTGGCGGAAGAGCTGAATGTGGACGTGGCGCACGTGCACGATATGGAAGGCCGTCTCGCGGCCCACGATGCGGCGTTCGACGCCGGCGTGGACGACGATGATGAGTCTGCGTGGCAGGCGCCGGCACACTACCTGGAAGACCGTCGTTACGATCCGGCAATGATGCTGGAGCAGGACAACTGGGAAGAAACCAGTGTGAACAACCTGGCGATGGCGATGGAGCAGTTGGACGACCGCAGCCGCGATATCATCGAGGCGCGCTGGCTGACCGACAACAAAGCCACCCTGCACGAGCTGGCCGACAAGTACGGTGTTTCCGCCGAGCGTATCCGCCAGCTGGAAAAGAACGCCATGAAGAAAGTCCGGGTGGCGATGGAGGCCTGATAGTCCTCTTGAGTTGGCCGGATTTAAGAACCGCGCTTTATGCGCGGTTTTTTCTTATCTGGTGGCTTGGTGGCTTGGTGGTTTTTTGTGGTGCTCTGAAGCTGGCTCGGTGGCGGTTGAGCACTGTGGGCGGGTTTTCAGGACCGCTGTGAACCCATCCCTGGGCGCTGCGGCGCAAACTTCCTGTTTGCGACGCTCCTGAAAACCCGCCCCCAGCACTCCCCCTTCACGTTGAATCGATTTACTTCGTAAGCCATCTGATAAAGGAAAAATTGAATGGCTAAATTGTATTTATTGCTGGCTGCATTTTTTGGCGGCACGGGTGTAGTCCTCGGTGCATTTGGCGCACATGGTCTTCGCAACAAGGTCGCGGAAAACCTGCTGGAAGCCTATAAAACAGGGGTGCATTACCAGTTGATCCACGCGCTGGCGCTAATCGGCATTGCACTACTGATCCAACAAGTGGGCGCGAAAACCTCACTGATCGTCAGCGGCGCCCTGTTTGCCATTGGCATCCTGTTTTTCTCCGGAAGCCTCTACGGCCTGACCTTCGGCGGCCCACGCTGGCTCGGCCCGATCACGCCACTGGGCGGAACCCTGATGATCGGCGGCTGGATAGCCCTGTTTATCGCCGCCCTCGACTACACAAAGTAAGCAACACTAAGCAACGAAGTAAAAACTCCAAATCGAAGGCCAAGTGCCGGGTATGGGTTTTTGGAAGCGTCGCAAACAGGATGTTTGCGCCGCAGCGCCCAGGGATGGGTTTACAGCGGTTCCAAAAACCCATACCCGGTGATTGGCCGCCCCAGCACCAGCTACGAAGCACCCAACGAACAGTGCTTCGAAGCCACGAGGTAACCAGATAGCGATGCAAGAAGACCCCATCAACGAACAAACCGGAGAGGAAGAAGACTTCCCCTACCGCACCGAATTCAAAAAGAAATCCATCCGCAGCTACGTGATCCGCGCCGGCCGTATGACCGAAGGTCAGCGCCGCGCGTTTGATAACTACTGGGGACCTTACGGTCTGTCCCTGTTCGACGGCAGTATCGACCCGAAGGAAGTGTTCGGCCGCGAAGCACCGGTGGTGCTGGAGATCGGCTTCGGTATGGGCGATTCCCTACTGGAAATGGCCAAGGCTGAACAGGACAAAGACTTTATCGGCATCGAAGTACACCCACCGGGTGTCGGTCGGCTGATCAACAACGCCGGCAAGGAAGAACTGAAAAACCTGCGGGTGTACATGGCCGACGCCGTCGATGTGCTGAACGACTGCATTGCCGATGGCAGCCTCGACCGCTTCCAGCTGTATTTCCCCGATCCCTGGCACAAGAAAAAGCATCAGAAGCGCCGTATCGTGCAGCCCGAGTTTGTAAAGCTGCTGTGCAACAAGTTAAAACCCGGCGGCCTGATGCACATGGCCACCGACTGGGAAAATTACGCCGAGCAGATGCTGGAAGTACTCGAAGCGGAAACCATGCTGGAAAATACCGCCGGCAAGGGCAACTACGCCCCGCGCCCGGAATTCCGCCCTCAGACCAAATTCGAGCGCCGCGGTGAGCGCCTTGGTCACGGCGTCTGGGATCTGCTGTACAAGAAAAAATAAGCGTCGAACGACGTATAGGCAGCGAGCCCGGCGCTCGGGCTTGCTGTGCTATCTTCAGACTACCGGTAAACGGATGCTCCGGAGCCACAATGACAAAAAGCCCAAATCCCGCCCGCAAATGCCTGCGTAATTTGCTGCTGAGCGGCGTCGCCCTGCTGTGCAGTGCCCAGACCCTCGCCGACCGCGAGGGCACGCTCAATCTATACCTGAACGGCGGCTACTACTGGTTTGATGGGGCGCGCCTCGATGGCACGCCCTACTTCGGCTTTGAGCTGGAAGACAGCGCCGGCGGCGGCTTCGGTTTCGGCTACAACGTCACTGACCGCTGGGTAGTGGAAGGTGTGTACGACTATTTCAGTGTCAATGTGGAGGAGACCCGCGAGGATGTGGGTGTACAGAACTATCACCTCGACCTGATGTACCAGTTCGCCGGCCAATTCTGTGGCAATTACGACTGGCAGCCCTATGTGGTGGCGGGTGCCGGTGAGATACGCATCGATGAGGATTCCTACGGTTATCCCGACGATTGGCACAACCGCCAGACGATGCTCAACTTCGGCGCCGGCCTCAAATACCGGCTAGCCCCGCGCTGGCAGCTGCGCGGTGACGTGCGCGGCTTTCAGGGGGTTGAAGAAGGTGGTCTCGACGGCTTCGTGAGCCTTGCCATCGGCTACCAGTGGCGGGATGACGTGGTACCAAGGGATTGGGATGGCGACGGTGTCTACAGCAACCTGGACCAGTGCCCGCAGACACCGGTGGGGATCGATGTGGATGCGCGCGGTTGTCCCATCGACAGCGATGGCGACGGCGTGCCGGACTATATGGACCAGTGCCCGAATACACCTCTCGGCATGGCCGTGAACGATGACGGTTGCCCGCGGGAGCCCTACAACCCGGCGGACTTTTCCAAGTAATTCTTTTTAGCTAAGGGCGGAGCAGCCGCCCTCAGCCGATTGGAATTGCCCTGCTGCCTAGGCGTCTCGCGCCGCTTCCAGCTGCTCGGAAATTTCCAGCCACTCCATTTCCAGCTCTTCCAGTGTTTCCCGCGCCTGTCCCTGGGCCTGGGTGAGGCGCGCAATCTCGTCCTGCTGGCCGCCGCTATAGAGGTTTTCATCGGCGAGCTTCAGTTCGATTTCCTGAACCTCTTTTTCCGCCTTCGCCATTTTCTGTTCGATGTTTTTGAGCTTGTTGGTGAGCGGCTTCAGCTGCTCCCGCAATGCGGCGGCGGCACGGCGCTGTGTCTTTTTGTCCTCTGTCGGTTTACTGTCCGCTACACCCTGGACTTCACTGCCTTGACGTTTCTCCTCACGCTTGAAGCTGAGCAGCCACTGTTTGTAATCCTCCAGGTCGCCGTCAAACGGCTCCGCGCGGCCATCCGCCACCAGGATGAACTCGTCGGTGGTGTTGGCCAGCAGGTGGCGATCGTGGGACACCAGGATCATGGCGCCGGGGAACTCGGCGAGCGCCAGGGTCAATGCGTGGCGCATCTCCAGGTCCAGGTGGTTGGTGGGTTCGTCCAGCAGCAGCAGGTTGGGCTTCTGCCACGCCAGCAGTGCCAGCGCCACCCGCGCCTTCTCGCCGCCGGAAAAGCCGCCCACCGGTTCGAACACGCGGTCGCCGACAAAACCGTAACCGCCGAGGAAATCCCGCAGCTGCTGCTCGCTGGCGTCAGGAGACAGTCGCTGTACGTGCAGCAGCGGTGACGCCTTGGAATCCAGTGCTTCCAGCTGATGCTGGGCGAAATAGCCAATTTTCAGGTGCTCGCCGCACTGACGCTCGCCGCCGAGTAGCGGCAGCTCGCCCGCCAGGGTCTTGATCAGGGACGATTTGCCGGCGCCGTTCGGGCCTAAAAGACCGATCCTGCGCCCTGGCTGGATACCGAGCTCAACCCGCGGCAGGATGACTTTACCCGGGTAGCCGATGACCGCCTCGCGCAGGTCCACCAGCGGGTTGGAAACCTTGTCCGATGACGGCAGGCGGAAGCGGAACGGGGAATCCACGTGTGCCGGGGCGATCTCCGCCATGCGGTCCAGTGCCTTGAGGCGGCTCTGGGCCTGCTTGGCCTTGGAGGCCTTGGCGCGGAAGCGACGCACGAAGTCTTCCATGTGCGCCCGCTCTACCTGTTGTTTCTCGTACTGCACCTGCTGCTGTGCCAGGCGCTCGGCACGGGCGCGCTCGAAAGACGTGTAGTTGCCGCTGTAGAGCACCAGGGACTGCTGTTCGAAACTGACGATGCCGTCGACCACCGCGTCGAGAAAGTCGCGGTCGTGGGAAATGATCAGCAGGGTCCCGGGAAAGCGCTGCAGCCACTGCTCCAGCCACAGGGTCGCATCCAGGTCCAGGTGGTTGGTGGGTTCGTCCAGCAGTAACAGGTCCGCTGGGCACATCAGTGCGCGGGCCAGGTTCAGGCGGATGCGCCAGCCACCGGAAAAACTTTTGACCGGGCGCTGCTGGTCCGCGTGGGAAAAGCCGAGGCCATCCAGCAACTGCGCCGCCCGCGCGGGGCCGCTGTAACCGTCGATCGCCGCCATGCGTTCGTGCAGTTCGCCGATGCGCTTGCCGTCGCTGCCGTCGGCTTCCGCCGCCTCCAGTTCCTGTTGCAGCTGGCGCAGGCGGTGGTCGCCGTCTAGGGCGTAATCCAGCGCGCTCTGGTCGCTGGCGGAGACCTCCTGGGCCATATGCGCGACCTCCCAGCCAGAGGGGAGCTCGACCGAGCCGGCATCACTCTCCTGCTGTTTCAACAGCATTTTGAACAGGGTGGACTTGCCACAGCCGTTGGCACCGATAATGCCTACCTTGTGGCCGGGGAATATACGACAGCTGGCATCGCGCAGCAGGTCGCGCCCGCCCACCTGCAGCGAAACGCCTTGCAGATTGATCAATGGAAACCTCTTTGAATTCGCCGGATTTTGACTAGGCTATCCGAAAACAAAACGCCGGGATTCTATCGTGACAGAAACCGCACCTCCATCTCCGCCGCTCTCTCCACTGCAGAATCCGCTGTGGGACTTCAGCCTGGAGTTTTATCGCCAACCGCAGGTAGCGGACTTTCTGCTCGAGTGTCAGGACACCCGCGGTGCGGACGTGTGTCTGCTGCTGTGGGCCAGCTACACCAGCGCCTGCGGGCGCCAGTTGAGTGACGAGAGCTGGCGGGTCGCCGACCGAGGGCTGGCGCCGCGACGGCGCATGATCAACAGCGTGCGCAATCTGCGCCGCATGCTCGCGCGGGTCAACAAGGGAGGCTGGCTGTACGAGTGGTGCAAACGCAGTGAGCTGCGTATGGAGCAGCGGCAGCTGGCAGCACTGTGGAAACTGAATGGAGAGGCTTGGCCGGAAACCCGCTCGCCGCTGGAGTTGGCCGGACAGCAATACGGTCTGCTGCAAAAAGAACAGGCCCGCTGGGCGGGCCTGATCGATGCTTACAGTACCGGCATTGGTGTCGCCCGCGGGGCATCGCCACTGGATGCCGTCACCGGTAACACACCGGGTACTGCGCCCGACAACTGCTGAGCGGGCGCATTAATTCCAACTCAATACTTGTGCTTGTGCTCTTCCGGGCCGTAGTGCGGGTTTTCCTCGGTGGCAAACAGGCTGTTGGCCGGGGTGCTGGGGGTGATGCTCGGAGTGACCGGATTGATCGCGATGGAGCTGGACTCGGGCATCAGCGGTTTCGGCTCTGAGGTCTTGCCCATGATCGGCTCGGGAGTGGTGATCTCGGTGACTGCCGGCGCCTTTTCCTGGGTGCTTACCGCCGGCTTACTGCCGTTGGTCTTGGTCTTTGCCTTGGGCGCGGTTGCCTTTTTCGGGCTGGCTTTCTTCGCAACGGCCTTTTTCGCTGGTTTCGCTTCGGTGGCTGCCGCTTCCGCTTTCACCGCGGCCGCTGCCGCTTTCTTCACGGTCGCTTTCTTGGCTGTTGCTTTCTTGGCGGGGGCTTTTTTCGCTACAGCTTTCTTCGCCGGAGCCTTTTTGGCCGCCGCCTTTTTCGGGCTGGCTTTTTTCTCGCCGGATGGTGCTGCCTCAGTTTTGGCCGCTACTTTTTTTGCGGTTTTCTTGGCGGTGACCTTCTTGGCCACAGTCTTCTTCGCTGCGACTTTTTTCTTGGGCTTGCTTGCGCCCAGTACTTTCTTGCCTGCCGCCTCGCCTGCCTTGCGAATGGTCTCGGCGGTCTTCACTACCAGTTTAGCGGCAGCCTCAGCCGCTGCGGCATCGGAGGCCAGCTTGGCGGCGTCCTTGGCGGACTTCTCCAGTTTGGCGACGGCGGCCTTGGCCATGTCGACTTTTTTCTTCGCAGAGGTTTTCGCAGCGGCGGTCTTGGCTTTGCTTGCGGCGGTGCGCGCGGCAGCCAGTTTGTCTTTGGCTTTCTTCACCTGGGCCTGTGCAGTAGCGGCATCCTTGGTGGCTTTTTTCAGGGCTTTTTCGGCATCAGCCGCGTCTTTGGTTCGCGCCTTGTCGAGTTGGGTGGTGATCGAAGCGATCTGTTTTTCCAGATCGGCAATGGATACAGCGGCTTTGCGTTTGGCGGCCATGAGTCGAAATCCTGCGGTTGAATCGGGTTTGTCGGAATCGGTTTGAACGGGACCCTGGGCTCACTCCCGGTAGCGCAGAACCACCTTTCTTTCCGAGAAAAAAATCAGGGTTGAAAGCTGATAATAGCGCTGTTATTTCGGAAGTGCATCCCTGATCCCCGGTCGATCTTGCGCATTTTCCTGCGACTTGCTTTGTCCTGCTACTCGCGCGATCGGGAGTGACCGTCGGAGGTTGGAAAAAAGTTATCCGGAAATGAAACATCCGGCGCGATTTGGCGTCTTACCGGGCAGTGTGCAGCCTCAACCTGCATGGGTTAGACTTGTCTGTCGCTGGCCGGACTCAACATAACTGTGATCTGCCGCACAATGCGCACAGTGGTCTAGGTGTACAACAGCAGAGAGGGGTGGACGGATCAGTAGCCCTACTCGATACAAATAATGGGGACCTCTAAGAATCGTAGCGAGTGGGTGGCTGGTGGTGGCCGCCGGAGCGCAGCAAGCGGAATGTACATACGGTACATGAGCATTCTGAGCACCTCCGGACGCCGTCATGCGCACACGCAGTAGATTTTCTTAGTTGCTCTAATGTTTCACGGAAATAAAGAGATTACTCTCATGAATAAAACTTCTTTGGCTGCTGCGGTTGCACTGGGTATTGCACTGGTCGGCTGTAACAAACAGGAATCTGCAAGCACCGCGGATATCAAGCTCGAGTCCCAGGAGCAAAAGGTCAGCTATATCATCGCCGAAGATATGGCAAACCGCCTCAAGACTCAGGACGTAGCGCTGGATCCGAAAATTGTCGCTATGGCGCTGGAAGATGTGGCCAGCGGCCGCGAGTCCCGTCTGAGTGAAGAGGAAAAGCAGCAGGTCATCCAGGTATTCCAGGAAAACATGCAGGCCAAGCAGAAAGAGCTGATGGCCAAGCAGGAAGCCGAATTCAAGGCGGCCGCAGACAAGAACCTGGAAGATGGCAAGAAGTTCCTGGAAGAAAACGCCAAGAAAGAAGGTGTGAAAACCACCGAGTCCGGCCTCCAGTACAAGGTGATCACCGAGGGCACCGGCTCCATGCCCACCGAGACCAGCGTGGTGGAAGTGGACTATAAAGGTACCCTGATCGACGGCACCGAATTCGACAGTTCCTACAAGAACGGCAAGCCGGTACAGTTCCCGGTAAACGGCGTAATCAAGGGCTGGACCGAAGCGCTGCAACTGATGAAGGAAGGCTCCAAGTGGGAACTTTACATCCCGTCTGACCTGGCCTACGGCCCGGGCGGCGCCGGCGGTCAGATCGGCCCCAACTCCACCCTGATTTTTGAAGTGGAGCTGCACAAAGCTGACGTCAGCAAAGACGAAGGCGCTGCGGAAGACGACGCGCAGTAAGCGTGACTTCTCCGCGGGCAATAAGCCGGTATTGAGCTGGCAATAAAAAAGGGGCCGATGGCCCCTTTTTTAATACTCGCCTGAAAAGTATGTCAGGCAAGCTGATTCTTGTGCACCGTATGCAGGGTGTCGATCATGCGGTCCTCTGCGGCGAAGCGGGTTTCCAGCGCGACACCCAGCTCGGAGAGATCCTGCGCCAGGGACTCGAGATCGTCGGTCTCCTGGTATTTGTCGTTGAAGTCCACGGCCAGGTCGGTAGTGGCGTCGATTTCTCGGTAGAGAGATTTTGCCTGTTCCAGCCCTTCGCTGTCCCCGAACGCCTGACCTTCCTGAATCAACTGGTCGTAGACCTCGAAGTGCCCGGCAGATATGTAGTCCACCAGTTGCTGGCACAGGGTGCGCACACTGGCCTCAACTTCTCGGTCGCCATCGGCAATTTCCTTTTTCTCCGACAGGTGGCAAAAGCTCACCAGCAGCGCCTGACGCGAATGCAGCCAGCGGTCGATAATCTGGCTGACACCGCCCCACCGCTCCTGCGCATCTTTACAGTTTTCCAACATCTCCAAGTTTCCTTTTGTGACTTCTACAACTGCCTATTTGGAATGTAGAAGCTTATGCCTTCGCCGGCAAGAAAGGCGCAGAAAAAAACGCCACAACGAAAAATTCGTCTAGCGGTTCACATGGTCACAAAGACTGGAAGCAGGAGCGCGGTCAACGCACCGCACAGCCCCATCGCCAGCGCCGAGAAGGCGCCACACAATGCGCTGATTTCCAGTGCGCGCACGGTGCCGATGGCGTGGGCATTGACCCCCATGGAAAAACCGACCACGCGTTCGTCGGAGATCCCCAGCAAGCGCAGCAGACCGGGGCCGCACACCGCACCCACAATACCGGTAAACGCCACCACGCCCGCAGCGAGGCTCTGGATACCGTGCAGCTCCTGCGCCAGTGCCAGAGCCACCGGTGTGGTCACGGACTTCGTGGTCAGGGCGACCAGCACGGTGCGGCTGCCGCCGAGCAATGCGGCAATGAACACGGCCACCAGTGGTGCCAGCACGGCGCCCAGCAGCAGCCCCAGCATCAATGGCCAGCCGGCCCGGCGCACCACCTGCAGGTTTTGTTTGAGCGGAATTGCGAGGGCGACTACAGCGGGGCCGAGCAGCAGGTACAGCAGGCCGCTGCCACTCTGGTAGGCGGGGAAGTCCACGCCCAACAGCAGCAGTCCCGCAAGCACCAGCAGGCTGCCGCCCACCACCGGATGCAATATCGGGGTGCCTGCACGACGGTAAATCTTCAGGCCGAACCAGAAGCCGAGAATATTCAGTGGCAGTATCACCAGGGGATGGGATACCGACAGAGGCTCGGCAAAGGCGGTGGCTACCTGCTGCAGCTGCGCCAGCCATTGCTGCCAGGCGCCGAGGGTTTCAGCCTTCACTGTGCTCTCCACGGCGGCGCTTGCCACTGCCAATAAGAAGTCGCTGCAGCATCATTGCCGTGAGTGCGAAGCTGATCAGGGTGCCGATGACCATGGCGGCGACCAGCGCGAGCCAGTCGCCGCTCGTCAGGTCGCGCACAAAGTAGATCCCCACCGAGGCGGGCAGAAAAATCAGTACCAGCAAGCGAAGTATCTGTTCGCTGACGATGGCGAGCCCGGAAGGGACTCGTCCGAGGAGCATCAGTGCCAACAACAACAGCAGCATGCCGAGCACCGAGCCCGGAATCGGCAGTGCGAAGGTGGCGGTGAGGCCGCGGCCGGCCAGATCAAAGGCCAGCAGCAGCACGGCCCCAAGCAGCCAGCGGGAAACGTTTTTGATCCGGGCCACGGTCGATCAGCGCTTGCGGAACGCCTGCCACAGGCCGAACAGGATCAGCCCGATAAAGCCCACCGCAGCCCAGCCGGGAATGGACAGGCCGAGCAGGGTCCATTTCACTTCCGCACAGTTGCCGTCGCCGCTGAGCAGAGTCTTGATGACTTCGGACATGGGGAACATTTCCACCATGTAGGTAATGCCGGGGCCGCAGGCGGGAACCTGGTCTGCCGGCAGACTCTGCAGCCACAACTGGCGGCCGGCGAAGTACAGGCCGCCCAGGCCCCACAGGGAAACCAGCAGCCCATAGATGCGGCGACCGATGGTTTTGGGGTTGTGCAGGAACGCGATCAGGGACACCAGCCCCACCCCGAGAAACATTACCCGCTGGGTGATACACAGCGGACAGGGTTCCAGCCCTTTTGCGTATTCCAGATAGAAAGCGGTGCCGAGTACGAACGCCACAGCGAGGAACATCAGCAGAAAAGTCGTGCGGGGAGTAGGCAGGGTCATGGTCATTATTTTTCCGGATTGTTGCCGTCAGATTGAGTGCTGCCGGAACAGTGCAGCCTGTTGCGACAAGTCGGTAAACAGTGAATGAAAATCTTGCTCCAGCGCAGCGCGGTCTGCCAGCAGCAGCGGCAGCATTTCCGCCAGTGGCTGCGGGCGGCGCAGGCGCTGGCCGACGCGCTCGAGGGTACGCTGGATAACTTCTACCTCGCGGTAGCCGGGCAGCAGTTTAAATTGCTCGGCGCGCTGAATAAATGCCCGCGCGTTTTCCGGTATCCACTGGCGGCGCTCGCGGAAGTTGGACCAGCAGTTGTCGACGAAGGTTTCCAGGGGCTCCGCGGACCACTGGTGCCAGTGACTGGCGAGCAGGTGGTCGAACCAGATATCCAGGGTGATACCGCCGAGACGACGCCACTGGGGGCCGAGGCGGGCCAGTGCGGAGCGGTAGGCGGGGTGCTGATCACTCAGCAGGTCGATGCGCCGGTGCAGGCGGATGCCATCTTCGATGGGCTGCGGGCGCTCGCCCTTCAGGGGACCTTTGACAAAGTCCCCCAGCAGCCCGCCCAGCTGCCAGTCCGGGTCGGGACCGGACAGCAAAAGATGGGCGAGGTAGTTCATGTGCGGTCAGAGGGCGCGCTGGCAGAACACGTACTGCGCGTAGTAGCGGCCGAGAAAGTCTTCGAAGCTGCCCTTGTCTGCCGCTTCCACATCTCGCTGCTTCTGCAGGGATTCTTGCGCGAGGCGCTCGAACTCCACCTGTTCCGTCGCGTCCAGCGGGCGCTCGAGGAAATACTGGCGGTGTTGTTCGGCCTTGGCCTTGGCCCACTGGAAGAAGGTCAGTCCGTGCTCGTGCATTTCCGCCAGCACCTGTGCGGCGGGCGTCGGGATCCTGCCGGCGATCTTGTCGCGCTGGATAGTGACGGCGCGCTGGTAGTCGTGGCTCTGCCAGGCCTGATCCAGCAGGTCGGCCATGGGGGAAATTTCGTCCAGCAGCGCCGTCGCCCAGTCGGTGAGTTTGCGCTCGCTGCCGTTGTGAATCAGCTGAAGTTCCGGGTCGCGGCCACGGTAGACAATACGCGCCTGGTTTTCCTGCACCGCGCGGTAATCGGCCTCGTCGGTCTGCGGGCTGTCGCTGAGCAGGCAGTGCAGCAGGAAGGCGTCGAGAAAGCGCATCTGCGGCGCTTCGATACCGAGTGGCACGAAGGGGTTAAGGTCGAGGCAGCGCACTTCGATGTATTCGACACCGCGGGCGTCGAGGGCGGAAAGTGCGGTTTCACCCATGCCGGCGGGATTTTTCGGGCGGATCGGCGAGTAAAACTCGTTTTCGATCTGCAGCAGGCCGGTGGACAGCTGCTGGTATTCGCCGTCGGCATCCTTCACGCCCAGTTCGTGGTAGGGCGGGTACGGCAGGCTGATGGCCGAGCACAGGGTAACAAGGTAGCTCTGCAGGTCGTTGTAGCAGACCACCAGGGACTTCTGTGCGTCGCTGGTGTAGCCGAGGTCGCCCATGCGCAAGGAGGTGGCCTCTGGCGCGAACAGGCTGCGACCGTCGCCGTCGAAGGGCTGCAGGTTGTGCTGGCGATTCTGTACAAAGGTGCCGCACACCGCCGGCGCGGCGCCGAACAGGTAGATCAGCAGCCAGTAGTGGCGGCGGAAGTTGCGGATCAGGTCGAAGTAGCGGCGGGTCTTGAAATCCTGCAGGGACTCGTCGCTGCCCTCCTTGTCCTGCAGCCACTGCCAGAAATCGTCCGGCAGCGAGAAGTTGTAGTGGATGCCGGCAATGGTCTGCATGGCGCGCCCGTAGCGCAGGCCGAGACCGAGCCGGTAGATGGTCTTCATGGTGCCGCTGTGGGAGCTGCCGTAACGGGCGACAGGGATGTCCGCATCGCGGCCGATGCGCCCGGGCATGCTGTTGACCCACAGGCGCTCGTCGCCCATCTGGCTGTAGGTAAAGCGGTGGATCTGGTCGAGCTTCTCCAGCGCCTGCTCCGGTGTCGCCACCGGCGGGGTGATGAACTCCAGCAGTGCTTCGGCGAAGTCGGTGGTGATGCAGTCGTGGGTGAGCGCGGAACCGAGGCCACGGGGGTGGTCGGTCTGCGCCAGTTCGCCCTCGGCAGTCACCCGCAGGCTCTCTTTTTCGATGCCGCGGCGGATGCCCTTTAACAGGGACAGGGCTTCCGGCTGGGCCAGTTCGGCCAGATTGAATGTGGGCACTGGGATCTCCTGTGCGCAGCCGGTCGGCGCTTGCGCCGGATATGCCGCGATCGGGGTAGTCTGCGTATCCCGCCTAAGTGGGGGCGCAGAATCACAACTCAAGGGAGTGTGGGTCGTAAAAGATATCGTCAGGGCTGGCTGACGATGGACTCCGGCGGCTGCTCCGGCTCTATTTCCGGTGTGTCGCCGGGGTATTGGTCCGGGTCGATTTCCGGCTGCAGATCCGGTTCCACTTCCGGCGCGGGCTGCGGATCTACTTCCGGGTTGTATTCCGGCGGCACTTCACTCGGGTCCGGCTGCGGCAGCTCATTCGGGTCGCCGCCCTCTTCCGCCGCTTCCTCACTAACTTCGCCGGCATGGACATGCAGCGGTTCGTCGCACAGGGCGTCGGCGGGGATCTGGGGGTTTTTCTTGGTATCGAGTTCGCATTCGAGCAGCTCGATGCGCAGAGTGACATCGCGGGTGTTGGCCTCGAACATCTGGTTGATGGCGACGTCCTTGTACTCGGTGCGGAACAACCGGGCGCTATCGCGGCCGTCGATCCATTCGTTGCTTTTGCTCAAAAAAAGCTGGTGCTGATTGGTCAGCACATAGACATGACTCATGCGGGGAGGAAACTCTGCTCAAACATGAGGGGGAGTTTAGCGGTGGAGGGGGGGAGGCTCAAGAATTGTGTCGGGATTGGTATGTTTTGCCCGGCGGCGCAATCGCCACCGGGCCAAGGCAAGAACCAATCAGAGTGCTTTTAACGGATAGTGCGCCGGATACGGCAACCTGGCCGCACCGCTTTCCACCGCCGCCTTCGCCACCGCCGCCGCCACTTCCGGCAGCAGGCGCGGGTCGATCGGTTTTGGCAGGATGTAGTCTGGGCCGAAGCTCAGCTCCACACCACCATAGCCAGCGCACACTTCATCCGGCACCGGCTCGTGCGCCAGTTTGCGCAGCGCCTCAACGGCCGCGAGCTTCATGTCTTCATTGATACGCGTCGCGCGCACATCCAGTGCCCCGCGGAAAATGAACGGGAAGCACAACACGTTGTTTACCTGGTTCGGGTAATCCGAACGGCCGGTGGCCATGATCAGGTCGCTGCGGGTGGCGTGGGCCAGTTCCGGGGAGATCTCCGGGTTGGGGTTCGAGCAGGCGAACACCACGGGTTTCTCCGCCATATGCGCCAGCTGCTCGGCAGTGAGCAGGTCCGGGCCGGATACACCGAGGAACACGTCGGCGCCCTCGATGGCATCGTCCAGGGTGCGCATCTCGGTATCCCGCGCCCACTCGCCTTTGTAGGCGTTGATGTCGGTGCGTCCGGAGTGGATCACGCCGCGGCTGTCGAGCATGGTGATGTGGTGTTTCTTCGCTCCCGCCGCCAGCAACAGTTTGCAGCAGGCGGTGGCAGCGGCGCCGGCGCCCAGGCAGACGATGCGCACGTCACTGATGTTCTTACCCTGGATCTCCAGCGCATTCAGCATGCCCGCCACGGTGACGATGGCGGTGCCGTGCTGGTCGTCGTGGAACACCGGCACCGAGCAGCGCTGGATCAGCGCCTCCTCAATATGGAAGCACTCCGGCGCCTTGATGTCCTCGAGATTGATACCGCCAAAAGTGTTGGCGATCGCGGCCACCGTCTCGATAAAGCGCTCGGGGCTGGTGGTGTCGACCTCGATATCCACCGAATTGATGTCGGCAAAGCGCTTGAAGAGCAGCGATTTGCCTTCCATCACCGGCTTGGACGCCAGTGGGCCCAGGTTGCCGAGACCGAGGATGGCGGTTCCGTTGGAAATGACCGCCACCAGGTTGCCCTTGCCGGTATAGAGGTACGCGGCCTCCGGGTCTTTGGCGATCTCGCGCACCGGTTCGGCGACGCCAGGGCTGTAAGCGAGGGACAGGTCTTCCTGGGTGTGGGCGGGGGTTGTCAGCTCCACCGAGAGTTTGCCCGGTGTTGGCAGGGCGTGGTAATCCAGCGCTGCCTGGCGCAGGGAGTAGGTCATTGGGGTGTCATCTCTTTGGTCTGGATTGCGCGGCCAGCGTTCTGTGGCTGGGGCGCGCGGGTTACCGCGGATGTCTTGATTTTATTGTCGGAAAGACGGTTTGCTCGCCTCCCCTATCCGCGGCCCGCAGAATAACTGAGACGACCGGAGGTCCACAAGCTTAAAAATTGATCGCAAGAGTTATTTTCTACTAATTTCGATAGTGAATTCTGAGTCTGAAGAAATAAACCAGCGTTTATTTTTCTTATTATGGGATGAATATTTCGACCCGCGATCGATCAGCCAGCCTTTCACTTCTATTTTGCGCCCTTGCCAATTGTCCCCATTAGGGTGGCCATAATCCCGTCCGCTCCTGAGGCGGACCGCCACCGGGCCGTCCAGCTCCAGCCAGACAAACTGGTTGCGCTCCACTTTTTTCACGGTGCCGGCGAGCAGTACAAAGCCGCCGTCGCCGGGCTTGATGTCCGCGGCCTTGAGCACCGGCCATACCCCGGGGGCCCACACGCCACGGCTGTGGGTGCGCGCATCCTGCTCGCGGATGGCGAGGCACTCGGCGAGCGCCAGGTTCGGGTATATGGCGACGTGAAAGGCGAGCCCGGCGGCCAGTAATGCCGATTCCAGGCTGTCGCCGCGGTGATTGTAGACATGGGCCAGCACACGACCGTGGTTGTCGTAGCGGCCGCGGTCGTACACCAGTTCCACGTCGCCGCCCTCGAGAAAGCGCTCGGTAAACTCCTTGGCCTCACGCGCCAGCGGTTGGGCCTTGCGCTCACCGTGGGAGAGCTCCGGGGCGTTGACGCCGATAAGGCGTACCCGGCGGCCGTCTTTCAGGCGCAGGGTGTCGCCGTCCACGACCTTTTTCAGTGCCACCACCTCGTCCGGCTCGCCCAATACGCAGTCGGCGTGGACGGGGGCCAGTGTCGCCAGCAGCAAAAAACAGGCATAAAAAAAGGCACTCAGGGAAGCCCTGAATGCCTTTTCTGTCACCGGGAACAAACGGGTCATTCCGGTGCGCGGCGTGCCGACACTTACTTGGAGATGCGGCTGCCGAAACGCTTCTTGAAGCGGTCTACGCGGCCGCCGGTGCTCGCTTGCTTCTGCTTGCCGGTGTAGAACGGGTGGCAGTTGGAGCACACGTCCAGCTGCAGATCCTTGCCCAGAGTGGAGCCCATTTTGAACTCGTTGCCGCAGGAGCAGGTGGCAGTGATCTGAACGTAATTCGGGTGGATATCGGTCTTCATGATGGCCTCTTTTCGACACCGCCACCCAGTCTTTTGCTGAGCACGGAATCGTCATTGGTTCAGGGGAGAATTCCCCGGGCTGTTTAAAAAGTCGGCGCATACTACCAGATTAGCCCGTTGATACAAGTTCAAATGTGCCCCGGGCGTCACCGTTCGGCGCCGGTTCAGACGCCCGTGCCACTGGCGTCAATCAGCGCTCGCAGCGCCGCCATATGCGCCTCCAGCGCGGCCCGGCCCGCGTCGCTCAGCTGGTACCAGGTAGTCGGTTTGCGCTCCACGAAATCCTTGCGGCTACTGAGGTAGCCCTGCTCCTCCAGCTTGCGCAACTGGGCGCCGAGATTGCCATCGGTGGCCTGCAGCTGTGCCTTGAGGCGCGCGAAGGTCAGCTCGCCGTGTTTTGCCAGCAGCACACAGGCGCCGAGGCGGATGCGGTGCTCGAACAGAGCGTCGAGAGCGGCTAGCGCCTTCATGCCTCACCACCCGCAGTGCGGAGTGCGGCGCGGCGGCTGAAGCCGGCCCAGAACAGGGCGAGGCCGACGGTGGCGCCGGTGATGGTCCAGGTATAGGGGGGCATCAGCGTGATCAACACCCCATAGGCCGCAAGCATCAGCAGTCCACACCACAGCAGTGGCCGCTCCAGATGCACGCCGGCGAGGCCATAACCGATACCGGTCACCAACAGGAAGTTGGCGCCGCCCATCTCCGGCGAAACCCGCCCCAACAACAGAGGCAGGAAGCACAACAGGAAGGCTGCGCCCATCAGTGACCAGTGCAGTCCATAACGGCGGGCCAGTTTGGGGTTGTTGATCCCATGGCGGCGACTCTGGCGAGCTCCCAGCCACCAGCTGAACAAGCCGCCACCGAAGCCCGCCACCAGCCAGTAGAATCCGGCCAGTTGTGGGGCGAAGTCCGGCAGGCTGAAGCCAATGGCGATAAGTGCACCCCAGAGGAAATACAGTGCCGGGATGCCGCCGGCGGTAGCATCCTCGCGCAGGGCGCTGCTGATATAGTCCAGGTCGCTTTGCAGTTTGTTGACGTCGGTCATGGTCACAATTCCTTTGTGGGTAAATTTTGCGAATACGGCTGTGGATAACCCGGGCCGATCGTTGGTGAGCGGTTCCGGGCGATTCTGGATAGAGTTCTCTAATTTATAGAGTTGATACTTGCAGAGTACTTTAATTTTTAGAGTTAACAAGAGCTGACGGGCAAATTGATGTAATTTGGGTGGGATACGGCGCCAGTGGATACTGTCGCTGTACCCGCCAGCGGGAGCCGGTACACTAGCGCGCTTTCGCAAACGACACCGGTATGCAGAACGACACGACACACACGGAGGCAGCTTGACCGCAGCGGGGGCGCAACAAGACATGCAGCATGAAGTGCGCGATTTCGCACCAGAGGGCGCACAGCCACACGCACTTGGTGCGCGCGCCATCCTGCGCCTCGCGGTGCCGGTACCCCTGCGCCGCCTGTTCGACTACCTGCCGCCACAGGGGCTGGGTGCGGACGACCTGTGCCCGGGCCAGCGCTTCCTGGTGCCCTTCGGCAATCGCGACCTGGTGGCGGTGCTGGTGGACGTCGTATCGGAGTCGCCGCTTGCCGAGCTGAAACCGGCCACCGAGTGCATCGACCGCCAGCCGATCTTTGATGCGCGCAGCCGCCAGTTCCTGCAGTGGGCGGCGGATTACTACCAGGCGCCCGTGGGCGAACTCTACGCCGCGGCCCTCCCCGTCGCCCTGCGCAAGGGCAAGCCCTCGGATCACTGGGCGGAGCAGTGGCTGGAGCTCACCACCGAAGGCAAAGGCCTGCCCGAGACCGCATTGGCGCGGGCCAAGAAGCAACAGGAGTTGTTGCAGCTGCTGTTGAAGACCGGCCGTCAGAGCCGTACCGCACTGAATGCCCGCGGCCTTAACAGTACCGTGTGCAAGGCGCTGATTGAGCGCAATCTGGCGCACTGGGTCAGTGGCCCTACCGCGCCGCCGCCGCTGGAAGAGGTGGAACCGCAAGCCGCACCCGAGCTCAACGACGAGCAACGCGAGGTGATCGACGCGGTACCCGCCAGCGGCTTTAGCGCTTCATTATTGGAAGGCACTACCGGCAGCGGCAAGACCGAGGTCTACCTGCGCCTGATGGCGCGGGCCCTGGCCCGGGGTGAGCAGGCGCTGTTGCTGGTGCCGGAAATCGGTCTCACCCCGCAGACATTGCGCCGCATCGCCGCGCGCTTCCCGGATTTCCGCATCGCCGCGCTGCACTCGGGACTCGCCGACGGTGAGCGCGCCCGCGCCTGGCTGTCCGCCGCCAGCGGTGTGGCGGATATCGTCATCGGCACCCGCTCGGCGATCTTCACGCCGCTGCCGCGTCTCGGCGTGATCCTGATCGACGAGGAACACGACGGCTCCTTCAAACAGCAGGACGGGGTGCGCTACTCCGCCCGCGATCTGTCCGTGGTGCTGGCGAAGAGTGCCGATGTGCCGGTGCTGCTGGGCTCGGCAACGCCATCGCTGGAGAGCCTGCACAACGCCCTGTCCGGCCGCTATCAGCACCTGCGCCTGCGCCACCGCGCCGGCAATGCGCGTCCGCCGCAGATCAGCGTGGTACCCACCCTGCACCAGCAACTGCAGGAGGGCTTTGCCCCCCAGGTGTTGCGGCACATCGGCGACACCCTGAACCGCGGGGAGCAGGCGCTGGTGTTTATCAACCGCCGCGGCTATGCGCCGGCGCTTACCTGCGATGACTGCGGCTGGCTTGCCGACTGCCCGCACTGCTCCGCCAAGCTCACCCTGCACCGCCGGAGCCGCCATCTGCGCTGCCATCATTGCGACTACCGCATGCGTGAGGTGCACAGTTGCCCTCAATGTCATAGCCGCAATCTCAACGCCCTGGGCGCGGGCACCGAGCGCAGTGAGGACTTCCTCACCCACAGCTTCCGCAATTTCCCGGTGATCCGCGTCGACCGCGACACCACCGCCACCAAACAGGCGCTGGACAAACTGCTGGAGCCTGCGCGCAATGGCGAACCCTGCCTGTTGCTCGGCACCCAGATGCTGGCCAAGGGCCACCATTTGCCCAAGGTCACGCTGGTGGTCATCCAGGACGCCGACGGCGGCCTGTTCAGTGCCGATTTCCGCGCCCCCGAGCGCATGGGCCAGTTGCTGGAACAGGTGGCCGGCCGCGCCGGTCGCGGCGACCTGCCCGGACACGTGCTGGTGCAGAGCCGCTACCCCGAACACCCGCTGCTGCAATTGCTGCTGAACCGGGGCTACGGCGCCTTTGCCCGCCAGTTGCTGGAAGAGCGCAAGATCGCCCAGCTGCCGCCGGTGCGCGCAATGGCGCTGGTGCGCGCCGAGTGCGAGGAGCCGCGCTGGGCGGAGGAGTTTCTCGCCAACGCCCGTAACTATTTAGAGGCGCTGGCGCCGAGCTCGCCGGAATTGCAGTATCTGGGGCCGGTGCCGGCACTGCTGGAGCGCAAATCCGGCCGCTTCCGCTTCTATATCCAGATCACCGCCGACAAGCGCGGCCTGCTGCAACAGTTGCTTGCGCGCTTCTGCCAGTGGGCCGAGGGCAACAGAAACCGGCGCCTGCGCTGGGCGGTGGATATGGACGCACAGGAATTGTCCTAAGAATCTACCGCGCGTGCGCCTGACGGCGTCCGGCGCACGCGTTACAATTCCCGGCCCGCAGAATAATCGCGAATAAAGATCGCCAAAAACGATTAAGAGAGCAGTCATGGCCCGCCGCAACACCCGCCGCCAACAATCCTCCGGCAAACCCGCTTGGGTCTGGTTCGTGCTCGGCAACTTCGTCGGCGGCTTTGCGGTGTTCATCTTCCTGCTGAGTGACCTCAAGACCGAAAAGGCCAAAGTGGTCGCCAGTGCCAAACCCGCGCCCCAGGCGCAGGCACCGGCGGACGCCAAACCCAAATTCGATTTCTACAAATTGCTGGAAGAGAGTGAGGTGAAGGTTGCGCCGCCCAAAAACCAGCAGGTTCGTGTGCGCGACAGCAATGCAGACAGCAAACCGGCGGAAAAGGAAGAGGCACAGCCGGAACTGGTGTACATCCTCCAGGCCGCCAGCTTCCGCGACAAGGACGAGGCCGAGCGCCTGCGCGCGCAGCTGATGCTCGCAAACCTCGACGTCAAAGTGGAATCCGCCAGCGACAGCCGCGGCACCTGGCACCGGGTACTCGTCGGCCCCTACACCAACCGTTCAAAGGTCGCCAAAGCGCAGAGCATCCTTGCCGAACACCGCCTGATGCCGCTGGTGTTGAAGCGTCCCGCCCAGGGATAAGCGCGCGAGACTATTCCGTCTCCACCAGTTTGCGCGCAATCCAGTGCGCCACCGGCGCAATGATCGAAATCAGCGGAAACGCCACCACCCAGGCCACCAACCCCGCGTGCAGCCAGCGGGAAAAGAACCCCTCGGTCACGCCGGTATTGATGATGGTGATCACCCCGGACATCATGGTCGACATAAACAGCGACATGAACAGCGCAAAAACCAAGGTGTAATAACGGCGCTTTATGCGGGCCACAGGCGTTCTCCACAGGACCTCAGAAGAAGGCGCCAGAGTATAAACGCACCCCCGCAAAGTTGAAATTTCGCCTCCTCGACCACACTTAGTGCTTCTGAAAAGAAAACGCAGAGGCACCAGTGGAACAATATCGCGGCACAACCATTCTCTCCGTACGCCGGAACGGCAAAGTCGTCATCGGTGGTGACGGTCAGGTCTCCATGGGCAACACCATCATGAAAGGCAACGCCCGCAAGGTGCGCCGCCTCTACAACGACAAGGTCATCGCCGGATTCGCCGGCGGCACCGCCGACGCCTTCACCCTGTTCGAACGCTTCGAAGCCAAACTGCAGGCCCACAACGGCCAGCTCACCCGCGCTGCCGTCGAACTCGCCAAAGACTGGCGCACCGACCGCGCCCTGCGCCGCCTCGAGGCCCTGCTTGCCGTCGCCGACGAAACCGCCAGCCTGATCGTCACCGGCAACGGCGACGTCATCCAGCCGGAAGACGACCTGATCGCCATCGGCTCCGGCGGCCCCTTCGCCCAGTCCGCCGCGCGCGCACTGCTGGACAACACCGATATGGATGCGAGAAGCATTGTCGAGCAGGGTTTGAAAATCGCCGGCGATATCTGCGTGTACACCAACCAGAATCACACGATTGAAGAATTGAATTACTGATTGCCAGCTTGCTGACAAGGTAATTCAGAACTTGCTAACGAAGTAACTGACTACGAATTGAAGGTGGGGTGCCGGGTACAGTTTTTTGAAAGCGTCGGCGACAGGGAAGTCGCCGACGCAGCGTACAGGGATGTATTCACAGCGGTTTCAAAAAACTGTACCCGGTGCCGCGCCGCCAACGCACCAGCTCTAAAGCGAACCACGCTAGGGCAACGCGAAAAAGAATCCGAGTAAAGACCATGTCCATGACCCCCAGAGAAATCGTCCACGAACTCGACCGCCATATCGTCGGCCAGCACGACGCCAAGCGCGCCGTCGCCATCGCGCTGCGAAACCGCTGGCGCCGCATGCAGGTCAACGAAGAACTGCGTGCTGAAATCACCCCGAAAAACATCCTCATGATCGGCCCCACCGGCGTCGGCAAAACCGAAATCGCCCGTCGCCTCGCCAAACTCGCCGGCGCGCCGTTTATCAAAGTCGAAGCCACCAAATTCACCGAAGTCGGCTACGTCGGCCGCGACGTCGAATCCATCGTGCGCGACCTGGTCGAAATGGCCGTGAAGCTCGAGCGCGAGCGCGCCATGGAATCCGTCAAACAGCGCGCCATGGATGCCGCCGAAGAGCGCGTGCTCGACGCCCTGCTGCCCCCCGCGCGCAGCACCGAACCCGGTGACAAGGATTCCAGCACGCGTCAGGTCTTCCGCAAAAAACTGCGCGAGGGCGAGCTCAACGACAAGGAAATCGAAATCGACGTTTCCGCCTCCCCCATGGGCGTCGAAATCATGGCGCCTCCCGGTATGGAGGAAATGACCAACCAGCTGCAGGGCATGTTCTCCAACATGTCCAAGGGCAAAACCCAGAAGCGCAAGCTCACCGTCAAGAAAGCCCTCAAGCAACTCACTGACGACGAAGCCGCGAAAATGATCAACGACGAGGAGATCAAAACCCGCGCCATCCAGTCCGCCGAGCAGAACGGCATCGTGTTTATCGATGAGATTGACAAAGTCGCCAAGCGCCAGGGCAACAGCGGTGCCGATGTCTCCCGTGAGGGTGTGCAGCGCGACCTGCTGCCGCTGATCGAAGGCTGCACCGTCACCACCAAGTACGGCATGCTCAAAACCGACCACATCCTGTTCATCGCGTCCGGTGCCTTCCACCTGGCCAAACCGTCCGACCTGATTCCGGAACTGCAGGGCCGTCTGCCGATTCGGGTGGAACTGAGCTCGCTCACCTCCAACGACTTCCAGCGGATCCTCACCGAACCCAGCGCCTCGCTCACCGAGCAACAGAAAGCGCTGCTGGCCACCGAGGGGGTTGATTTGAGTTTCACCGAAGACGGTATCCGCCGCATTGCGGAGGTGGCCTACGATGTGAATGAATCCACGGAAAATATCGGTGCGCGCCGCCTGCACACCGTGCTGGAAAGGCTGCTGGAGGAAATTTCCTTCGCCGGTGGCGATGGTGACACCAGTGTGACCGTCGACGCGGAATATGTGGACAAATATCTGGGCGAGCTGAGTAAAGACGAAGATCTTTCGCGCTTTATTCTCTGATCAGTTTTATTTTCGATGCACACACGGGCCGCAATGCGCGGCCCATGTGTTGTAAATTTTTCGGATTCAAGCATGTCCGCGCCAAAAAAAATTCGCCTCGACAAAGCCAGCAAAAAACTCATCCTGCTCTATGCCGATCGTGAATTCGAACTGCCTGCCGAATATTTGCGGGTCTATTCCCCCAGTGCCGAGGTGCGCGGTCACGGCATCGGCCAGGGAACCCTGGTCAGCGGAAAAATGCATGTGGGTATCGAAAAAGTGGCCTCGGCCGGCCGCTATGCGCTGCAAATTTTCTTCGACGACGGCCACGACAGTGGAATCTACACCTGGGCCTACCTGCGCGAACTGTGCGATCGCCAACAGGCAAACTGGCAGGCTTATCTCGAGCGATTAAAATACGAAGGCAAGGGCCGCGATCCGGATGTGAGCCCGGTGAAATTTATCGGTTGAGCGCTAAAAAAATCCCCGACCCGGAATTTTCCGGTTGTGAGCTAAATCCCGATTCACGAAAACTTCATTCACCCGTCACACTGGTGGGCCCATCTGTCACGCCACTGTCACCTCTGCTCGTTTAAATCCCCGGCGCAAAATATTTTTAAGCTTGGGGGCTTACATAATGATTCCGTTCTCAAAAACACCGCTGGCTTTGAAGCTGGGGGTTATTCTCGCTGCCTTTGCATTGCTTCCCGCCTGTAGTGACGACAACCACCGCCATGAGCCAGAAGTGGAAGTGCCGACTCCGGATCCCGATGACGGCACTGGCGAAACGCCTGCGCGCACCCTGAGTTTTACCGGTGTCGCCACCCCGACTACCGACCAGGAAAAGCGCCAGATCCTCGCGGCACCGAAAGTGGAAGTCGACGGCGAAGAGTACGAGATCGGTTTCCACACCCTGCTGCGTTCCGGTGACGTGGTAAATGGCAATGTGACCTTCGGCCTGCTGGTGGATGCCGCCGGCCAGGCACTGTACGACGCCGACGGCATGATCAAGGTTACCGATGCTAACGAGCATACCTCCCTGCTGCCGGTGGCCGATCGCCTGTTCTCCGTATCGCAGATGGAAACCCGCCCCGGTGCCATGTTCCTGATGGAACTGGACCAGGATGCGACTACCGGTGAGCTGACCACCAAAGAGTTGTGGCAGATCGACCAGTCGGGCGTCGACGGCGGCTGGGTACACTGCGCTGCTTCCGTAACTCCGTGGAATGCGCACCTGGCATCCGAAGAATACGAGCCGGATGCCCGCTTCCTGCCCACCAGTGTGGAAACCGCGGCCGACGGCTACTCCGCCACCATGCTGGAGTACTACGCCGATCCCAGCCAGTGGAATCCCTATTTCTACGGCTGGAATATCGAGATCAATGTCAATGCGGAAGGCGACGCTGCCCCGACCACCGATCTGGTCAAGCACTATGCCATGGGCCGCCTCGCTTTCGAGCTGTCCTACGTGATGCCCGACAGCAAGACCGTGTACATGACAGACGATGGCACCAACGTTGGTTTCTATATGTTCATCGCCGATAGTGCCGGAGACCTGAGCGCGGGTACCGTCTACGCCGCCAAGTGGAACCAGACTTCCGCGGAAGGCCTCGGCGCGGCCGACCTGGAATGGGTATCCCTGGGCCACGCCACCGACGCCGAGATCGATGCGGCTGTGCACGGAGCCGATGGTGTTCCCGCCGTCACCTTCAACGATATCTTTGAAGTGGACGCCGAAGGCTGTATCGCCACTGCCACCAACGGCAACAAGGAATGCCTGAGCGTGAAGCCGGGCATGGAAACAATTGCCTCGCGCCTGGAAACCCGCCGCTACGCCGCGCTGATGGGCGCTTCCACCGAATTCCGCAAGGAAGAAGGCGTGACCTTCGATCCCGCCGGAAACAAGCTGTATCTGGCGATGAGTGAAGTGGGCAAAGGCATGACCGATGGCGCCGGCGATGTGCAGATTGCCGAAGCCAACGCCTGTGGTGCGGTGTACCAGCTGGACGTGGCGGCGGATAGCGAGATCGGCTCCGATTACGTTGCGATCAATATGTCCGGCCTGATCGGTGGCATTCCCGCGCAATACGCTGTAGACAGCCCCTTTGCCGGCAACACCTGCGATGTCGACGCTATCGCCAACCCGGACAATGTCACTTTTATCACCGGTTACAACACCCTGATCATCGGTGAGGACACCGGCTCCGGCCACCAGAACGATGTGATCTGGTCCCTGAACCTGGACGACGTCGACGCTGCGGATTCCACCGCCGGCCTCACCCGTATCAAGACCACGCCCTACGGCTCCGAGACCACCTCGCCCTACTGGTACCCAAACATCAATGGCTTCGGCTACCTGATGAGCGTGGTGCAGCACCCCTACGGCGAGTCCGACGGTGACAAGCTTGCGCCCGGCTCACTGGAGCACCGCGCCTACACCGGCTACGTGGGCCCCTTCCCCGCCATGGATACCAGCGCGGAATAATTCCCGCTGTGTAGCGAATGCCGGAGTCCCGATAATTTTTCGGGGCTTCGGCTCTTCTGTTTTTAAGTCAGACCTATTTATCGAGTCAGACCTATGCGTGCTTCCTCTTTCGCGGCGTTGGCCGCCACCATAATTTCCGGGCCATTTTTTTTCGGTGTAAATGCGCTGGCAAAAGAGCCGGCCGCTGAAACAACAAATCTTGGCCGCCTCTACCTGTCCAACCCCGCCGCGGTCACCCCGCCCCAGTGCTACACCAAAACCGAAAATGCCGACAGGCCAGCGAGCAATCCCTGCTACGCCTGTCATACCAATAGCCAGGCTCCGAATTTCACCAACGACCTGGACCTGCAGCTGGTGTACGACTTCGCCGAACCCGCGCGACAGAATCGCTGGCACAATTTGTTCAAGGACCGCAGTGAATATCTCGCGTCTGTAAGCGATAAAACCATCCTCGACTATGTGCGCGAAGACAACTATCGCGCGCAGGATGGCAGCATTCCCCTCGCGCAAACTCTCACGCAAAAACTGCCGGCGCACTGGGATGGCAACCGCAACGGAACATGGGATGGCTATGTGCCGGATGTGGGATTTGATTTCGACAGCGAAGGTTTCGACCGCGACGGCGACGGTCATCTCACTGGCTGGCGCGCGCTGGCCTACACGCCGTTTCCCGGCACGTTTTTTCCAACCAACGGTTCCACCGACGATGTGCTAATTCGTTTGCCGGCAATTTATCGCAACAACGAGAGCGGCAAGTACAGCGGTGAGGTTTACCGGGTAAATCTGGCCATCGTCGAGGCGCTGATCAAGCGTGCGGACGTGGCGATCGCCGCTGTGGATGAGACCATTCTAAAGGTCGATCTCGACAAGAACGGCGAGCTCGCCACCGCCACCAAAATTGCCTACGACTGGGCGCCGCGAGAGCAGCGTTTCATGTCCTATGTGGGCGAAGCGCGCCTCGCCCAGCAGCGCCAGGAAGCGCCTCTTTCCGCTGGTTCCTATCCGCTGGGTACCGAATTCCTGCACAGCGTGCGCTACCTCGATGTGGACAGCGACGGTCAGGTGCGTATGGCGTCGCGCATGAAGGAACTGAGATATGCGCGCAAGGTGCGCTGGGTAAATTATTTCCAGCACCGCGAACTGGCGGCCGACGAACTCAAGGATGCGCATGACTTCCCCGACCGCCTCGAACCGGTGGTGGGAGATATCGAGCGCGGCGTCAGCAACCGCCGCGGCTGGCGCTATAGCGGATTTATCGAGGACGCGCACGGCGCGCTGCGGCCGCAGTCGTTTGAAGAGTTGGCCTCCTGCACCGGCTGCCACGGGGCCATCGGCGCGAATGTCGATGGCGGCTTTGCCATGGGTCGCAAGCTGGATGCCGGTGACAGTTTCCAGCGCGGCTGGTACCACTGGACCCAGAAACCTCTGGCGGGCCTCCGCGAGCCGCTGCGGGAAGACGGTCGCGGCGAGTACGCGTTCTACCTGCAGCAGGTGGGCAATGCCGACGAATACCGCTCCAACACCGAGGTGCGCGCGCGGTTTTTCGCGGAAGATGGCAGCCTGCAAACGGCCATGCTCGAGCGCCTGGCCACCGACATCAATATCCTGATCATGCCGTCGCCCCGCCGCGCGCTGGACCTGAACAAGGCCTACCGCGCGATTGTCGAGGAGCAGAGTTACCGCGAGGGGCGCGACGCCGTGCTGGGCCCCCGGGACAACCTGCTGCGAGAAGTGGCCGAGGGGCAGGAGACCGGGGTGCGGGAGGTGGTCTCCTACCGCTGAGCAGCGCAGAAATGGGGTGGTCGCCGCCGCGGTCACCATTCTGTAATATCGTCCCAGTCTAATTGGCGCCATTATTTGCCCTAGCGGTCCGTTGGCCGCTCGGGTGCCTGATTTGCCTGGGAGAGTTTCATGATCCGTACATCTATCGGCGCGGCTATCGCCGCCGCGCTTACCGCCGTCACACTTTCGGCTTCTGTGAGCGCCGAAGGTCTGTCCGCCAGCCAGCGCAACAGCCACTGGTTCAGCGAAGCCCAGGACCGCCTGCAGCAGGCGGCGCAGGTGGAGATCAACAACAAGCGCGGCGCCGCCAAGAATGTGATCCTGTTTATCGGCGACGGTATGGGCATCTCCACCGTGACCGGTGCGCGGATTCTCGCCGGCCAGATGCAGGGCCAGACCGGTGAGGAATACCAGCTCAGTTTCGAGAAAATGCCGTTCGCCGGCCTGATCAAGACCTACAACACCAACCAGCAGACCCCGGACTCCGCCGGTACCGCCAGCGCCCTGATGAGTGGTGTGAAGACCAAGGCCGGTTTTATCGGCGTGGACGAGAGCGTGGCGCGCGGCGACTGCAAGGCGGGCCTTGAGCACCCGCTCACTACGGCACTGGAATTGGCGGAAGCCCGCGGCAAGGCCACCGGTATCATCAGTACCGCACGCATCACCCACGCCACCCCCGCTGCCACCTTCGCCAAGGTGCCGGAGCGCGACTGGGAGTACAAAGCCCCGCAAGGCTGCCGGGATATCGCCGCACAGCTGGTGGCAATGCCGGTGGGTGACGGTATCGACGTGATCATGGGCGGCGGGCGTCGCGGCTTCCTGCCCGCGGATGTGACCGATCTGGAAGGCGCTGCCGGCAAACGCGAGGACGGCCGCAACCTGGTGAGCGAGTGGCAGAAACGCTACGGCAACAATGCGGTGTATATCGAGGATCGTGCCGGCTTCGACAAGCTCGATAGCAAAGCCACTAACAAGCTGCTGGGCCTTTTCCAGCCGTCGCACATGCGCTACGAATCCGATCGCAGCAACGACAAGGCCGGTGAGCCGTCCCTCAGCGAAATGACCGCCAAGGGCATTGAACTGCTGAACCGAGACAAGGACGGCTACTTCCTGATGGTGGAGGGCGGCCGTATCGACCACGGTCACCACGCCGGCAATGCCTACAACGCGCTGCACGATGCGGTGGAATTCGCCAAAGCGGTACAAGTGGCGATGGACAAGACCGATCCAAAAGACACCCTGATCATCGTCACCGCGGACCACAGCCACACCTTTACCATCGCCGGCTACCCCACCCGCGGCAACCCGATTCTCGGCAAGGTGGTGAGCAATGACGAGCGCGGCGAACCGATGAAAACCCCGCAACTGGCGGCAGATGGCAAGCCCTACACCACCGTCGGCTACGCCAACGGCCCCGGCTTCGCCGATCTGGGCAAACAGACCGATTCCGACGCCCGCATGAATGCGCCGGTCGGTGCTGGCCGTGTTGATCTCACCGAGGTCGACACCCAGGCCCCGGGTTATTTCCAGGAGGCATTGATCGTGAGCGAGGGGGAAACCCACGGTGGCGAAGATGTGGGTATCTGGGCGCGCGGCCCCGGTTCACAGCTGCTGTCCGGCACCCACGAGCAAAACTATGTGTTTCATGTGATGGCACATGCGGGCGGGTTGTTGCCGGGCAGATAATATTGTCTCTGGGCCGTGCGGCGTGGCCTTCGCCGCAAATGGCGTTGCGCGGCCCTACCGCCTGATGATCACGCCCGCCGGTGCACCGGTCGCCGCGTCATCCAGGTACACCGCCACGCCATTCACCCACACGGTCGATATACCGGCGGAAGCCAGTCCCGGTTTTTCGATAGTGGCCCGATCGATGATTCGCTCCGGATCAAATAGCACCAGGTCGGCGTAATAACCGGGGTAAATCTGGCCCCGTTGGCGAATACCCATGTGCCCGGCGGCGAGGCCGGTGGCCTTGTGTATCGCGCGCGCAAGGTCGAGGGTGTTCTGCTCGCGCACATAGCGACCCAGAATGCGGGGAAAGCTGCCGATGCCGCGGGGGTGCCCGTCATTCAACGCGCCGTCGGAGCAAAAATTGCTGTGCTCCCAGGTGATGAACCGCTCGACGTCCGCCTCGCTCATGCTGACCCCCACGACCTGCTGACCATCGTACTCCGGACTGTATTCCCGGGCCAGGCGCAACAGCCACAGATAAGTGACGGCTGGCTCCTCACGGCGTGAGGCGGCGATCTCCGCAATGGTTTTCCCCACGAATTCCGGACGCGCATCAAACTGGGTGATGTGCATGCCATCGGCGGTGGTGAGCTCGCTGAGGGCGTACTCGGCGGCGGCGAGGTCATCAAAATTGCGCTCGGGAAACAATACAGTGAGCGTGGACTGCCAGTAGGTATAGGGGTAAATGTCGGCGCTGACGTCGATGCCCGCGCGCCGGGCGGCGTCGAGGCGAGCCAGCACTTTGTCGGCCTGCCCCCAGAGCGACAGCGAGCCGAGCTTGATGTGCGAAACCTGCACCGGCAGTTTCGCCTGCTCACCGATCGTCAGCAGTTCCTCCAGTGCCTCCCAGAAGTGCCGGTCCTCGCTGCGGAGATGGCTGGCATAACGCCCACCCGCAGATGCGGCAATCCTGGCCAGCGCCAGCACCTCGCGCGTGCTGGAATAGATACCGGGGTCGTATTCGAGCCCGGTGGACAGGCCCAGCGCGCCGGCATCCATGTCGGCTTTCAACAGTAGCTGCATTTTGCCGATTTCTTCGTCGCTGGCCTCGCGCTCGGCGAGGCCCATCACCTTCTCCCGCAGTGTGTTGTGTCCAGAATAACTGGCGATATTGACGCTCACCGGGTGCTGCTGGCGATGGGCAAAATACTGCGCGAGCGGCAGCTCATCCGGGGAGCTGCCGTCCTGCCCGACCACAATGGTGGTGATGCCCTGGCTGATGGCTTCAGCTGCTGCGGGCGCGCCGTCAATGCCGAATTCGTGGTGTGAGTGTGTATCGATAAAACCCGGTGCCAGCACCAGTCCCTTCGCATCAATGATGCGGTCGTCGGGTTGCGGTGGAATATCGCCCATTGCGGAAATGCGGTCGCCGTCAATTTTGACCGACGTGACGACCCCGGGGCCACCGGAGCCGTCAAACACTGTGGCGTTGCGGATTAACGTACCGGCACAAGCGGGCGCGGCAGCGAATACACAGGGGAGGCAGGCGAGGAAGGCGAGGATGGCGACGGCGCGCAGGGATGCTGTGATCAAGGTTCGGTGTCTCCGCGCACGCGGGAATCCTGCGTGCTTTTTTGTTATTGAAATTCGTGGAAGTACCGCGTCCGCTCGATAGTAGGTCCAATACCCGTGGCGGACAAGCGTGCCAGCGGCCCCGTTGCCGGGCAGTGCGCGTGCGAAGTCGATAGCTAGGTTTGGCGATGGATTGCTAAGATCGGGGAAATGCGCAGGTCATGGCCTGGCGAACCCGAAATCGAAACCTATACGCTCGCGATGAGAATAAAAATGAAAGAAGCCGCCGCATTGCATCCCTGGGCCAGAAACGATTACCTCTCCAGCCGAAACGGACAGCTGCACATTGATGGTGTCGACATCAATGCGCTGGTGGAGCAGTACGGTTCACCACTGTACGTGTTTTCCGAGCGGCAGCTCCGTGACAACGCCGAGAGCATCCTGAATCATTTCCGCCGTGTGCACCGCAACACCACCGTGTGTTTCGCCAGCAAGGCCAACGCGAATATCGCGGTGCTGCAGGTGTTCAGGGCCGCGGGTCTCTCCATCGAAATTAATTCCGGGGGCGAATTCCACAAAGCCATCACCGCAGGTTTTCAGCCCGGCGAAATGGTCTTTAATGGCGTCGCCAAACTTGTAGAGGAGCTGCGCACGGTCATTGCGGCGGGAATCAAGGCGATCAATGTGGATTCGCTGACCGAGCTCAAGCGCATTCTCGCGGTGGCGCAGGCACTCGGGCGGCGCGCCAACGTAACCCTGCGTATTGTTCCCGAGATCAAGGGCGGCGCCGCGGCAGGCTGGGAAACCGGTACCTCGGAATCCAAGTTCGGGATGACCCGTGCGGAGCAGCGCGAGGCGATCGCGCTCATCGCGGAAAATGTTGCCTTTCTCAAGATGACGGGCATTCACGCGCACATCGGCACGCAGGTAACCGATATCGGTGCCTACCACAGGGAGGCGGAATTCCTCATTGCATACTTCAGGGAAGTTTGCGAGCTACTGCCCTACCCCCTGGAACATATCAACCTCGGCGGTGGCTTCCCGAAGAATTACAGCAGCTCCGAAGAAAACTGGCGGACCACCTCCGGGCATTACCAGGGCAAATACCGCACCGATGTGGACTTTGAGATGCTGGCGCAGACCCTGATTCGGCCGATCACTGAGTCCCTCGGCGAGGCCGTGGAAATCATTGTCGAACCGGGCCGCAGTATGGTGAGCGACACCGGTGTTCTGCTCACCCGCATCGAGGCGCAAAAAGAGCGCAACCAGCAGGCGATGTACTATCTGGATGCCGGCTACAGTGTGCTGTTCGACGCGTTTATCGGCTGGTATTTCCACATGATCAATGCCAATCGCGCCGACGATGTCGACACCCATCTGTGCAAGGTGGTCGGGCCGCTGTGCGACAGCAGTGATGTCTACTACGACATCGAGGGGGAGGGGTATGTGAAGACGCTGTTGCAGCAACAGCCGGAGCTACGTGCACACCAGGCGTTGCTTGAGGAGGTGTTGGTGCATCAGCCGGGGTTGCGAGAACTGCCTGCAGCCACGCAGCTCGGGGATGTGCTGGCGCTGTTTGACGTGGGCGCCTATGCGCTGGAGATGATGAACGACTACTGCGGTCGCTTGTCCGCGGCGGCGGTGATGGTGGATCGGCAGCAGGATACGCGGTTGATTCGCCGGCGGGCGCGGGATGAGGACTTGCTGCGCTTCGATGTCTACTGAGCGCGCGGATTGCTGGGATAGGTATTTCCGCGTTTACCTGGCTGCGGCTTTCGCTACTTGGCATTGCCGCTGCCAGCTTTTGCGGGCAAACAGGCGGTCGCACTCGCGGCCGATCACTGCCCGCAACTCCTCCAGCCTCTGCTGGGCACTGTCCAGTAGCGGTATCAGCTCACCATTCAGCTCCTCCCCCCTGTCTGCCAGGAAGTCACATAACAGGCGCAGGTCACGCCAGTCTCCCAGCGCGCTCGCCAGCGTTTTCAGGTGCGCACGGCGGTTGCCAATTTTCTTGGGCTTGAGCGGCTGCAACAGGCGGGTGTGGTACCACTGGTCTTTTACCCGTTTGCGCAGGGTGTGCATGCGGACAATGTCATAGTCTTCCAATGCTTCATTCGCAGCGTTGAATGTGCGCCGATGGCTGCGCGCGTAGCCGCGGATTAAGTCTTTTTTACCGAGATCCGCCAGATCCCAGTTGTCGATATGTTGCTGGCCCTCCCGCAACAACTCCTCCGCCTGTTGCAGTGCTTCCTGTGCACCGCTGGTGTCGATACGCGCTTCGAGCAGCGTTGCAGTTGCCGGAAAATGCTCGCGCCCCAGTTGTTTGACCAGGGCGTCGTACAGGGAAACCGCGTCGCGGCTGCCGGAGAGTATTTCAGCGATACCCCGGTAGTGGGCATTTTCGAAGCGATATAGTTGCTCCGTACTGTCGTCGGTTTTCTGTACCAGCCGCATCAGCGCACGCATTTTCTTGCAGTGTTTGCGGACCTGGTGGGTGGCTTCTGGTTCATCCTGTTGGGTGATGGCATCCAGCGCCGAGACGATCTGTTCTCTGGCGACCCGCCGTTTTTCCTCGCTGGGCGGTTTTCGGGGGTGAAAACGGTAGCTCATGGTGGATTCCGGTATTCCAGTGGAGCCTTCAGTGTAGGTTTGTCCGCTCCCGGCGAGTGCCCAGCGGCCCGGCCCCATGTACAATGTCGCCCTGAATTTGGTACAGCAGGCGCAAGATGACGGAACGCAAGACGACCCATTTCGGCTACCAGCAGGTGCCGGTCGAAGAGAAGGCCGGGCGGGTGGCGGATGTTTTTCACTCGGTGGCGGCGCGCTACGACGTGATGAACGATCTGATGTCCGGCGGTATTCACCGCTTGTGGAAGCGTTTCACCATCGAGCTGTCGGCGGCGCGCCCGGGGCAGACGATCCTGGATATCGCCGGGGGTACCGGCGACCTGACAGCGCGTTTTTCCCGCATTGTGGGCCCTACCGGCAAGGTGGTGCTGGCAGATATCAACGCGTCAATGTTGAAGGTCGGGCGCGATCGCCTGCTGGATCGCGGCATTGCCGGCAATGTGGAGACGGTGCAGGCGGACGCCCAGTACCTGCCGTTTCCCGACAATACCTTTGACTGCATCACCATCGCCTTTGGCCTGCGCAATGTGACGGACAAGGATCTGGCGCTGCGCTCTATGCTGCGGGTGCTGAAACCCGGCGGTCGCCTGCTGGTGCTGGAGTTTTCCAAGCCGCAGTCGAAGCTGCTGGAAAAGGTCTACGACCAGTATTCTTTCCGCCTGCTGCCGTTCATGGGCAAGCTGGTGGCGGACGATGCGGAAAGCTACCGGTATCTCGCCGAGAGCATCCGCATGCATCCGGATCAGGAAACCCTGAAAGACATGATGAGCGACGCCGGCTTTGTGGACTGCGAATTCCACAATATGACCGGTGGCATTGTGGCTTTGCACAAGGGCATCAAGCCCTAGTTCTATTTTGAATTTTGTGGCGGTCCGTCTGCCGGTGAGTGTTCGCGGGACACGCCGTAAACCCATCCATGGGGGCTCGGCTGCGGCCATCTAGGCCGCAGACGGTCCCGCGAACACTCACCGGCAGACGGACCTTCGCATCCGAGTCTGAACCGACTTCAGAATAAATATGACCGACCCCACCTTCCGCGCCGGCTTCGACGCCACCCTGGAAACCGCCATCAACACCGCCCTGCGCTATGACCCGGGCAGCCGCGCACGCCTCGCCAGGCTGGCGGGCAAGGTGCTGCGGGTGAATCTCACCGCGCCTTCCATGAACCTGTTTCTGGTTATCGATGACGAGGATGAGGGCGGCTATATCGAGGTGCACAGCCGCTGGAGTGGCGAGGTGTCCACGGAACTGTCCGGTTCGGCGCTGGCTTTCCTGCAACTGCTGAAAAACCGCGATGCCACCCCGGCGAAGCTGGGGGTGACGGTGCGCGGTTCCAGTGCATTGCTGGCGGAGCTGCAGTCCATCCTGCGTGATCTCGATATCGACTGGGAGGAGCCGCTGGCCAAGCTGATCGGCGATGCGCCGGCGCACCAGTTGGGCGCAGGCATGCGCATGGCGGCGAGCTGGCTGAAGGGTGCACTGGGTTCTGCACCAAAAGCGGGCGCGGAGGCGGTGAGTGAGGAGTGGCGGATGACACCACCGCAGGCGCAGTTTGAGGCGTTTGCGGAAGATGTGGCCGGGTTTGCCCAGGGGGTGGACCGGCTGGAGGCGCGCATTGAGATTTTGCGCCGCAAGCTTGAAGGCCGGGACCAGCTCGACGGCAAGGAGAAGTAAAGACGTGCCGATTGCGAGAAGTCTGACCATTGCGCGGGTGTTCCTGCGCTATCGCCTGAATGAGCTGATCCCTGCAGAGCACCAGCCCCTATGGCTGCGTGCTCTGTGGGCGCCGGCGAAGTTACTGCCACAGGGCAGCAAAGCGAAGAATATGGGCCGCGGTGAACGGCTGCGCCGCGCCCTGGAGGACCTGGGGCCGATTTATGTGAAGTTTGGCCAGCTGCTTTCCACCCGCCCGGACCTGTTGCCGCCGGATATGGTGCAGGAGCTGAACCAGCTGCAGGACAATGTGCCACCCTTCCCCGCCGACCAGTGCATCGCGCGCATCGAAGCGGCACTCGGCGCACCGGTGGACGAGCTGTTTGCGGATTTCGAGCGCGCGCCGCTGGCATCTGCTTCGGTCGCCCAGGTACACGCGGCGAGACTGAAAGATAAAGATGGCCAGCCGGGACAGGCGGTGGTGGTGAAGGTGCTGCGGCCGGGCATCGACAAGGTGATCCAGCAGGATCTGGAACTGCTGCACCATATCGCCCGCTGGATTGAGCGTTATCTGCCGGACGGCCGTCGCATGCGCCCGGTGGAGGTGGTGGAGGACTACCGCCACACCATCGAGGGCGAGCTGGATCTGGTGCGCGAGGCGTCCAGCGGCTCCGAGCTGAAGCGCAACTTTGCCAACTCCCCGCTCCTCTATATCCCCGAGGTCCACTGGGACTATACCCGCGAGAATGTGCTGGTGCTGGAGCGCATCCACGGCATTCCGGTGACCGACCTGGCGCAGCTCAGGGCGCAGAACACCAATATGGAGCTGCTGGCCGAGCGCGGGGTGGAGATCTTCTTCAAGCAGGTGTTCGAGCACAATTTCTTCCACGCGGACATGCACCCCGGGAATATCTTCGTGTCCCGTGAGCATCCCGAGCGGCCCAAATATATCGCCATCGACACCGCCATTGTCGGCAGCCTGAGCCGCGAGGATCAGTATTATTTGGCGCGCAATTTGCTGGCTATGTTTCGCCGCGACTATCGCATGGTGGCGGAGCTGCACGTGCAGAGCGGCTGGGTGCGCCGGGATACGCCGGTCAACGCGTTCGAGGCGGCGATTCGCTCGGTGTGCGAGCCGATCTTCGAAAAACCTCTGGGCGAGATTTCCTTTGCGCGGGTGTTGATTAGCCTGTTCCAGACTGCGCGGCGCTTCGATATGGAAGTGCAGCCGCAGCTGGTGCTGTTGCAGAAGACCTTGCTGAATATCGAAGGATTGGGGCGTCAGCTTTATCCGCAGCTGGATCTGTGGAAGACTGCCCATCCATTTTTGGAGCGGTGGATGCGCGAGCGCATCCACCCCAAGACTATCCTCGGTGAAATCCGTCGATATGGCCCAGAATGGTTGGAAAAATTCCCGCAACTGCCGCAACTGGCGTTTTCCGCACTGGAACAGGGGCGGGAACTTGGGCCGCAGTTGCAGCATCTGAGTGAGCAGCTGGCGGGCAGCAGGCGCCGTGGACGGGCGCGCTACGCGCGTATGATCGTCGGCGGCTTGCTGGCCGCGGGCGCGGCGTTACTGGCTTCCCCCGGGCTGCTGGCGCAGGTGCCGGCAATGAGTTGGGCGATGGGAGCGGCTGCGCTGGCCCTGCTGCTGTGGCCGTGAGCGGCTTGCTGGACACGGTGCCGCGCGCCAACAAGGCATAAAACGACAGCCGGCAGCCCGACGGTCCAGCCTACAATAACGAATGCAGTAAGGATGCGAGTCGTGAGTGAAACCGATTTTACCCAGGCGGTCAGCTGGAACAGCGACGGCCTGGTGCCCGCGATAGCCCAGGATGTGAAAACTGGCAGGGTGCTGATGATGGCGTGGATGAATCCCGAATCCCTGCGTCTCACGGTGGAGGAAGGTCGCGCCGTCTACTGGTCGCGCTCTCGTGGCAAACTTTGGCGCAAGGGCGAATCCTCCGGGCATGTGCAGCAGGTGCGGGAAATCCGCCTCGACTGCGACGGTGACACCATCGTACTGCTGGTGGAACAATTGGGTGGCATTGCCTGTCATACCGGGCGCACCAGCTGTTTTTACCAGGTACTGGAAAACGGCCAGTGGCAGATCCGCCAGCCAGTGATTGCCGACCCGGAAGCCATTTACGCAGGGAAGAAATAAGCTGTCATGAGCAATATGCTGATACAACTGGACCGGGTACTGCGGCTGCGCATGCAGCAGGGAGATGCGGAGGCATCCTATGTGGCGAGCCTGCACCACAAGGGACTGAACAAGATTCTGGAAAAGGTCGGCGAGGAAGCCACTGAGCTGGTGATCGCGGCCAAGGATGCCGAGGGCAAGGGCAAGGGCAGCGCCGAGCACAAGGCGCTGATCGGTGAAACCGCCGACCTCTGGTTCCACTCGCTGGTGATGCTCGCGCATCTGGGCAGCGACTCCCGCGAGGTGCTCGACGAGCTGGGCCGTCGCTTCGGCCTGTCAGGGCTGGAAGAAAAGGCCGCGCGCCAGCAGGATTGATTAAAAGCCCGCAACCGCGGGATCGACACAAAACCAAGAACACTTTCAGGAGCATTTCACATGGGTATTAGCTGGCAACAATTACTGATCCTGCTGGTCATCGTACTGCTGATCTTCGGCACCAAGCGCCTGCGCAATCTTGGCGGCGACCTCGGCGGTGCTATCAAGGGCTTCAAGAAGGCCATGAAGGAAGAGGAAAAGAAAGGCGAAGACGAGGACAAGGACAAGGACCCGGAACTGCTGGGCAAGGACGACAGTGTGAAGCCGCAGCAGAAAACCTCGAGTGAAGAAAAGCAGTCCCAGGACAAATAATCCTCCGCAGGCCACTGAGCGATTGACGCGTGTTTGATATCGGATTTTTTGAACTGCTATTGGTAGGCATCGTCGGCCTCGTGGTCATTGGCCCCGAACGTCTGCCCGACGCCGTGCGCACCACCGTGCGCTGGTGGACCAAGATCAAGCAGACTCTTGGCAATGCCCGGGAAGAGCTGGAGCGCGAGGTCGGCGCCGACGATATTCGCCGCGAGTTACACAACGAGCGGGTGCTGCGTGAGCTGCGCGAGAGCAAAGACGAGATGGAGCGCACGTTCAAGGATGCGGAGCGAAAGTTTGCGCAGGACCTGAAAGACGTGGAGCGCCAGGCGGAAGCGCTGAAGCAGGGAGTGGAAGCGGCTCCGGTACCTGAACCGGACCTGGAAGCGGACCAGCTGCGCGCCGCGCAGGACTATCTGCCCGAGCAGGATGCCGGCACAAAACGCGCCGATGACTATCTGCCGGAGGATGAGGAAAGCGACGAGGACCTGGAGGACCCGGAATATCCCGAGCACCTTCACGATCACGGCGACCCGGAATTCAACCCGCACCATCCCAGCCACTTCCGGCACGAGGAAGATGAGGCCTGGGCGGAAGTGGATCGAGTCGACCCGGAAGCCGCGCCAGACAGCGAGGCCCCGCAGGCATCACCTAAAAACAAGTCGACCCGGGCGGAAGACAAGCCGCAATGAGCGGATTTTCCCGGGTGACCATCAATTTTTCTCGAGTGACTATCAATGAGTGATAGGGAACAACCCTTTGTCGAGCACCTGATCGAGCTGCGGGATCGTCTGCTGAAAACCCTGTTGGTTGTGATCGCGATTTTTGCCTGCATGGCGCCGTTTGCCAACGACATCTACGATTTCGTCGCCGATCCGCTGCAGGCGCGCCTCACCGAAGGCGCGGGCATGATTGCCACCGAGGTAACCTCACCCTTCCTTACCCCGTTCAAAACCACGTTCGTGCTGGCGTTTTTCGTCGCCATTCCGTTTGTGCTGTTCCAGTTCTGGGCGTTTATTGCGCCGGGCCTGTACAAGCACGAAAAACGCCTGATCGGTCCGCTGATGTTTTCCAGTGTGATGTTGTTTTACGCGGGCATGGCATTTGCCTACTACGTGGTATTTCCGCTGATCTTTGAATTTTTTATCAGCTCGGCGGATGCGGATATCAAGGTGATGCCGGACATCCGCAGTTATCTGGATCTCGCACTCAAGCTGTTTTTTGCCTTTGGTTTCGCGTTTGAAATTCCCATCGCCACCATCGTGTTGATCTGGAGCGGTGTGGTATCTGCAGCGGACCTGGCGAAAAAACGCCCCTATGTGATCGTCGCCTGTTTCGCCGTCGGCATGCTGCTCACTCCGCCGGACGTGATCTCCCAGACCCTGCTGGCGGTCCCCATGTGGCTGCTGTTCGAGATCGGGGTATTTTTCGGGCGCTGGATCAAGCGCGGCAAGCGTGAAGAGCTTCCCGAAGAAGAATCATGATCGTGGTGCGGAATTCTCCGCACCATTTCAATGGCCGTGTTCAGGCCGCCAAAATAGCCGCTATGCTGATACAGCCCAGCACGCCGACAGCCAGTGCAAACAGCTGCCGGTGCGACTTCCACTGTGGCAACAGCGCAAGCAGCGCCAGTGGTGGCAGAAACAGGGCGACGATGCCGAGCGGTGCGGAATCCGCAAAGCAGACCCGCAGCAGGTAAATCCACAGCACGGCACCCAGCACCAGCGTAATTACCAGCGACACAGCGGCAACAGGTGGCATGGACGACTCCCTGAAAAATTTCCTACTGCTGACAAAGCTAGCTCTTTTCACCGGATTTGGCCGCAGCTGGCGTGTGGCTTTGCTATTGGCCAGTGCCCTTCTCGGTGGCTGTGAAACCATCCACTTCTACTCCCAGGCCGCCACCGGCCAGCTCAAGATTCTGGCCGGGCGCAAGCCCATCGACCGCCTGGTAAGCGACGAGCAGACCGATGCGAAACTCCGCCGGCAATTGCAGTGGGTGCAGGCTATCCGTTCCTATGCCGGCGCCGAACTGAATTTGCCGGTAGGCAGTGCCTACAGTGAGTTTACCCAGCTCGAGGGAGAGTACGCGTTGTGGAACCTGGTCGCAGCACCGGAGTTTTCTTTGTCGCCGAAGCGCTGGTGCTACCCCATCGCCGGCTGTGCCAGTTACCGCGGCTATTTCGACAAGGCGGATGCCGAAGCGCGGGCCGCGGACATGCGCGCCCAGGGCTACGACGTGTATCTCGGCCCGGTGCCCGCCTACAGCACGCTGGGCTGGTTTGATGACCCAGTGCTGTCGAGCTTTGTGGACTGGCAGCCGGACCGCCTGGCGGGCCTGCTGTTTCACGAGCTGGCGCACCGCCGGGTGTACATCTCCGGCGATACCCAGTTCAACGAGAGTTTTGCCACCGCTGTTTCGCGTATTGCGCTGCCACAGTGGCGCCGCCGCCAGGGGATTCCAGCCCCGGCGGTAGAAAGTGTGGCGCAGGCCCAGCGCGTAAACGGTCTGATGGTGACCGCGCGTAAGCAGCTGCAGGAAATTTATTCCTCGAGCCTCGGCGACGACGCAAAGCGCGAGCAAAAGGCGCGCACCCTGCGCCAGCTGCGCCACTGTTATCGCGAGCTATCTAGGGGCTGGGAGCACGACGAGCAGTTCACAAAGTTGGTAGAGAAGACCAACAACGCCACCCTCGCACTGGTGAGCGAATACCAGTCACAAGTGCCGGCCTTTATGCAGTTGTACAAAGACAGCGGCAGCGACTGGCAGGCGTTTTATGTTGCGGTAGAGCAGCTGGGAGCAGAGGCTAAGGATTCGCGCAAGGCGAAGCTCAAGGAGCTGGGTAAGCGGGCGGAGAGTGCCGGCATTACTCAGACTTCCAGCAGGAAAGTTACCGGGCCGTCGTTGCAGAGTGACACCTGCATGTCGGCGGCGAACTGACCGCCGGCAACGGGTAGCTCCGCTGGCATGATTGCACGCGCACGTCGCAGGAAATATTCGTAGAGCGCTTCCGCCTGCTGCGGGCTCGCGCCGCGGCTGAAGCTGGGGCGCAGGCCCTTTGCGGTATCGGCAACCAGGGTGAACTGGCTCACCACCAGCAGACCACCGCCCGCCTGCTGTACATTCAGGTTCATCTTGCCCTGTCCATCGCCGAAAATGCGGTAGTGCATGACTTTGTGCAGCAGTTTGTCCGCGGCCTCCTCGCTATCGCCCGCCTCTACCCCGAGCAGCAGCAGAATACCGCGGTCGATGGCCCCGACGGATTGACTGTCCACCTCTACTTTCGCGTGTTTTACCCGCTGGATCAGGCCTTTCATCGTAATCCTCCCCTAAACTGCACTGGCACTCTGGAACCCCGACCGCGAATCGCTTAGGGTCTGTGCAGCCGAGTGTAAAGGTTCCTTAAACTGGCATCGACCACCCACTGGGCTAAAGCCCAAAATGCAGTTACCCCGAATAACGCTATACAGACCGGAAGCCTTGCATGAAAAAGACAGCCATCGCCCTGCTCGCCGCCGCTGCGGTCGCAGGTGGCATTGCCGCTAGCTACACCGCCGCCACTGGCAAAGCTGCAGTAGCGTATCCGCAAACCAAGAGTGTCCCGCAGCAAGATGACTACTTCGGTACCAGCGTGAGCGACCCCTACCGCTGGCTGGAGGACCTGGAATCACAGCCGGTAAAGGACTGGGTGACCGCCCAGAACGAATTCTCCCTGCCGACACTCAAGGCGCTGCCGGGGTGGCAGAAAATCAACGACCGCCTCACCGAACTGTGGCAGTACGAACAGTACGGCGTGCCATACAAAAAGGCCGGCCAGGTTTTCTACGAATACAACGACGGCAGCTGGGACCAGAGTGTGTTCTACAGCACCCGGGATATATACCAGGACGGCGGTGTCGTGCTCGATCCGCGCACCCTGAGCAAGGACGGCACCATCGCCGCGAAGAATTACTCCGTGAGCCCGAATGGTCGCTATCTCGCCTACGGCACCTCCGACGGCGGCACCGACTGGACCGATTACCATGTGCGCGACTTGAAAACCCGTCGCCTGATGCCCGACCACCTTACCGGGATTAAATTCAGCGGTGCCAGCTGGGCCAAGGACGAATCCGGTTTTTACTACAGTCGCTATCCGTTCAATGAAGATGGCAGCGCAGACGACAGCAAACAGGTGGCGGTGTACTTCCACAAAATTGGCGAGCCCCAGGGCCGCGATCGCCTGGTGTATGAAATTACCGATCATCCATCCCGCAACCCGGAAGCGCAGGTCAGTGACGATGGCAATTACCTGATCTTCGGTATCTTCGATGGCTACGACAGCAACGGCATTTACTACAAGGACCTGCGCGACGAGAAGGCGCCGGTGGTCAAGTTGTTGAATGACTGGGATGCGCTCTACACCTATCTCGGCAATAACGGCAAAACGTTTTTTTTCGAAACCAATGCAAATACCACCAATGGCAAGATTGTTGCGATCGATCTGGACCAGCCGGAGAAAGCCAACTGGAAAGTCCTGGTCCCGGAACAGAAGGATGCGCTGCAGAGCGCCAGCCTGATCGGCGGGCGCTTCGTGCTGCATTATCTGCAAGATGCGAAATCCAAGGTGGTGGTTACCGACCTCACTGGCAAGCAGCAGTACGAGCTGCAGTTGCCGGGTATGGGCACGGTGGAGGGTTTTCACGGTGAGCCGGATGGCAGCGAAACCTATTACGCCTTCAGTAATTTCCTGACGCCGCCCAGCATCTACAAGCTGGATGTGGCGAGCGGAAAAAGTGAAAAAGTAAAACAGCCGAAATACCCGGCGGATTTTTCTGATTACACCGTGAGCCAGCACTTTTTCACCAGCAAGGACGGCACCCGTGTGCCGCTGTTCCTGGTACATAAAAAGGGCCTGAAAAAAGACGGTAGTAATTCCACTCTGCTGTATGGGTACGGCGGCTTCAATGCGGCGCAGCTGCCCCAGTTTTACACCCGTTTCGCCGGCTGGCTGGATATGGGAGGCACCCTGGTGATGGTGAACCTGCGCGGTGGCAGTGAGTACGGCGGCGACTGGCACAAGGCCGGTACCAAATTGCAGAAGCAGAATGTGTTCGATGATTTTATCGGTGCTGCCCAGTGGTTGATTGCTGAAAAAATTACCTCACCGAAAAAGCTCGGCATCATGGGACGTTCCAACGGCGGTCTGCTGGTCGGTGCGACCGAAGTGCAGCGCCCTGACCTGTTCAAGGTGGCGCTGCCGATTGTCGGTGTGCTCGATATGCTGCGCTATCACACTGCATCTGCCAACGCGCGCCAGTGGTCCAGCGATTACGGCCTGTCGGAAAACAAAGATGAGTTCGCCGCGCTCTACGCCTATTCGCCGGTGCACAACACCAGCAAAGGAACCTGTTACCCGGCCACCTTGATCACCACCGCCGATCGCGACGACAGGGTGGTGCCGTGGCACAGCTACAAATTTGCCGCTGCGCTGCAGCGGGACCAGGGCTGTGACAACCCGATCTATCTCGCGGTGGAAACCCGCGCGGGCCACGGTGCGGGTAAACCGGTGTGGATGCAGGTGGAAGATTTTACCAACCAGTACGCCTTTCTCGCCCATGAACTGGGTCTGGAAATTAAGTAAGCTCGCTGATTGATGGGCGGTATCCACTGTCCTCGTAGTAAAAGAGAAATAACATGCGCGCATTTGTAACCGGCGGCACCGGCTTTCTCGGTGCCAACCTGATTGAACAATTGAAAGCCGATGGCTGGGAAGTTATTGCCATGCACCGTCCCGGCTCGAATGTCGCGCGCCTGCGCGAGCTGGGTGCCACGCCGGTGGCGGCATCGCTGGATGACATCGATTCCCTGCGCGCGGCGCTGCCCAAGGATCTGGATGCGGTGTTTCACCTCGCGGGCAACACCAGTATGTGGCGCGGCGGCGACGCCCAGCAGTGGCAGGACAATGTGGTGGGATCGGCCAATCTCGCACGCGCGGCGCGCGAGCATTTTGCCGCGCAGTTGGCAGGTGGAGGGGCGCCGGGCCGGATGATCGTCACCAGTTCTATCTCCGCGTACGGTTACCAGCAGGGCGTCCTCAGCGAAGAGAGTCCGCAGTGCGCGAACGATCCCAAATATCACTACCACTACTCGAAAATGCACGCGGAAAACGCAGTGCGGGAAGAGATTGCCAAAGGACTGGATGCGGTGTTCCTGAACCCCTGCGGCATCGTCGGCAAATACGATGTATCCAGCTGGGCCCAGACCTTCTTCATGCTCGCGGAAAACACACTGCCGGGGGTGCCCCCAGGCGGTGGTTCCTTCTGCTACGCGGGCGCGGTGGCGCGGGCGCATATCCGTGCGTTTGAGCGCGGGCGCTGCGGGCAGAACTATATCCTCGGCGGCACCGATGCGAGTTTCCTCGAGTTTTTCGGCATCATCGCCCGCCTCGTGGGAGTGCCGGCACCGACGCGCACCACGCCGGCATTTGCCATCCGTGCGATCGCCGCGCTATCCGGACTTGTGTCCCGCTTCACCGGACGTGAACCCGCGGTAACGCCGCAGAAGGCCGCGATGCTCACACGGCGCACGGCCGCCGACAGCAGTCTCGCACAGCGCGAACTGGGCTATGGCACCGAGCTCAGTCTGGAGGAAATGCTGCGGGAGTCACGCGACTGGCTGGTGAGCGAGGGACTGTTGCGTTTACCGGATGCGTCCGCCGAGGCCGCGGTGAGAAGCGAGGCAGAAAGAAAAGCATCGTGAACCGTCGCAATCTCGTATTTGTGCTGGTGACGACCCTGCTGATCCTCCAGCTGATCCAGCACTATTTCTTCTCCGGCAGCGGGCAGTAACCCGGAAATCCCTGTAGGAATACGCGATAGCAGTGTGACCGGAGCCTAGTCGGCTTCGGTTCACTTGCCGTATTCTTGTGCAAATTCGTTCTGGCAACTGCTTATAGGGGAGATGTACTTGTGGATGGACTGAAAGCGCAACTGGAAGAGCTGTGGCCGGTGGTGATGGACGTGGGGCTCAATGTGCTCTGGGCCCTGCTGGCCCTGCTGGTGACCTGGATCGCGGCAAAAATCGTGGCCCGGGGAATCCGGCGCCTGGGTGAGAAGGGTATTGACGAGACCCTGATTCCGGTGCTTGAGACCCTTGCGGTGTGGGGCACCTATGTGATCGGCGGCCTGGTGGTACTGGACATTTTCGGGGCCAACACCACCTCCCTGGTTGCGCTGCTGGGTGCCGCGGGTATCGCCGTTGGCCTTGCCCTGAAAGACACCCTGCAGTGCATCGCCGCCGGCTTTGTCCTGCTGGGGCTGCGCCCGTTCCGCGTGGGTGAGACCATCCAGTTCGGCAGCATCATCGGCACCGTGCGCAAGATCGGCCTGTTCACCACCGAGCTGGACACGCCGGACGGCCTGCGCATTTCCGCACCCAACGACAAGGTGTGGGGCGAGACCCTGACCAACTTTACCCGCAATGCCAGCCGCCGTATCGAGATCATCGCCAGCATTGCCTACGGCGACGATATCGAAACGGGTATGAACGTGCTGCGCAAACTGGTGGCGGAAGAGCCGCGCATACTCACCGAGCCGGAACCCGCCTATGCGGTGCGCGCACTGGCAGACAGTTCGGTGAACCTGCACCTGCGCGCCTGGACCACCACCGACGATTACTGGGACGTGTACTGGTCGCTGATGAAAAAGCTCAAGCCGGCGCTGGAAGCCGAGGGGCTCAGTATTCCTTTCCCGCAGCGTGAGCTGCATATCATCAATCAGGCTGAAAAACAGCCGCGGGAAAAAGTGGCCCATGAATAACTGGTTGTCCATTGAACCGCTGGCATGGAGTGGCATTCTTGTCGCTATGGCCTGCGCTGGTGCCATCGGTCTCGAGCGCCAGCTCAGGGGCAAACCGGTAGGTATTCGCACCTCCATTCTGATCGTGCTTGGTACTTACACCTTTACCGCGCTGGCCGTGTCTATTGGCCAGGGCGCGGATCAGGCGCGGGTACTCGGCCAGGTAATTACCGGCATCGGGTTTCTCGGTGCCGGTGTCATGCTCGCCCGCGACGGTGTGGTGGTGGGGGTAACTTCCGCTGCCACTATCTGGGTGCAGGCGTCCATCGGCACCCTGATTGGATTCGGCAAACCCGGTACCGCAGTGGTCATCACCGGGCTGGTCCTGTTCGTGTTGTTGGGTGTGGATATTCTGGAAAATTATTCCACCCGCTTTACCCGCGGCGTGCACTCGCGCTATCGCCGCTGGCGCGACCGGCGTGATTTGCGCGAGGAGCTGCAGCGACCGAATCCCGCGGTACTTAGCGACGGCATTGCGCCGCACTCAGCTGCCGCGCCCGACGAGGAAGTACCCGAGCCGGCAATGACCGGCCGTGAAGAAAAAACCATTTGATCCTTCGAATCGTTCCGGTATTGCACGACCGGAACGTTTTCAATTTCTGAAACCTTTTTAAAGAGGCGAGTGTTATGCGCAAAGCGCTACTGAGTCTGGTTATCGCGTCCGTTATTGCGGGCTGTCAGCAGGGTGAAGAACCGAAGAAAGATGCACAGCTGGAAGCTGGTGCAGTTACCGCGACACAGCAAGCGGGTGAAACTGCTTCTGTTACTGAAGTGGACCAGGAGGCGGAAACCAAGCGCCTCGGCGAATGGTTCGACGCGAAATTCGAGGAAGAGCTGCAGTTCAGCCCGATCCAGCTCAGCTACCTGGGCCGCAAGGAGCAGTACGACAAGATCGACGATATGAGCCGCGCCGCCGACGAGCGCAAGCTGGCGTGGAAGGCGAAAACCGTCGAGGAAATGAAGCAGAAGTTTGATTACGACAAGCTGACTGCCGCCGGCAAGGAATCCTACGACCTGTGGATTTTCCAGTACGAGCAGGAAGTAGCCGGCAAGCCCTTCTGGGAGCACAGCTACTTTGCCGGTGAGCTGGGTGGTCCGGAGGATCAGTTCCCCACCTTCCTGATCAACCAGCACAAGGTGGACACCGAGCAGGACATGCGCGATTACATCAGCCGTATCGGCGCCTCTGGTCGCGCGCTGGGACAGGTTCTGGAGCGCGCGCAGGCGTCTGCGGAAAAAGGTATTCGCCCGCCGCGTTTTGCCTATGACCTGGCGATCGAACGCGCGCAGAAAGTCATTTCCGGCAAACCCTTTGGCGATGGCGGCGACGCGCCACTGATGGCCGATGCCAGCAGCAAGATCGACGCGCTGAAGAAAGACGGCAAGATCGACGACCAGACCGCGGCAAATCTGCAAAATGCAGTGGCCGAGGCCCTGAACGGCGAATTCAAGCAGTCCTATGACGCCTATATCGCATGGCTGCAGAAAGACCGCACCAATGCCAGCGAAGAGGCCAAGGGCGCTTCCAGCCTGCCGGACGGTGAGGCCTTCTACAACAGCCGCCTGTCCGTTTACACCACCCTGCCGCTGTCCGCCGAGGAAGTGCACCAGATCGGTCTCGACGAAGTGGCGCGCATCCGCAAGGAGATGGAAGGCATCAAGGACCAGGTGGGTTTCAAGGGTAACCTGCAGGAGTTCTTCACCTTCATCCGCACCGACGACCAGTTCTACTACCCGAACACCGATGAAGGTCGCAAAGAATACCTGGCGGAAACCCAGGGCTTCCTGGATGACGTGCAGAAAAAACTGCCGGAATTCTTCGGTATCCTGCCCAAGGCAGGCCTGGTAGTGAAGCGCGTGGAAGCCTTCCGCGAGGTCCCCGGTGGCGCCCAGCACTATCAGCCCGGTACTCCGGACGGCTCCCGCCCGGGCACCTACTATGTGCACATGTCCGACATGAGCGCGCTGTCCACCACCGATATGGAAACCGTGACTTACCACGAGGGTAACCCCGGCCACCATATGCAGATCTCCATTGCCCAGGAGCTGGAAGGCATTCCGAAATTCCGCACCCAGGCGCATTTCACCCCCTACGTGGAAGGCTGGGCGCTTTACTCCGAAGCGCTGGCCAAGGAGATGGGCCAGTTCCGCGATCCCTACAAGGACTTCGGTCGCCTGACCGCGGAAATGTGGCGTGCCATCCGCCTGGTTGTGGATACCGGCATGCACGCCAAGGGCTGGACCCAGGAACAGGCGGTGGAATATTTCCTGGATAACTCCGCCATCCCGGAAGGCGCGGTGCGCTCCGAAGTGCGCCGCTACCTGACCCTGCCGGGCCAGGCCACTTCCTACAAGATCGGCATGCTGAAGATCCAGGAACTGCGTGCCAAGGCCGAGAAAGAGCTGGGCGACCAGTTTGATATCCGCGCCTTCCACGACACCGTCCTCGGTGGTGGTGCACTGCCGCTACCGCTGCTGGAGAAGCGTATAAACGCCTGGATCGACAGCGTCAAACAGGGCTGAACCAGGCTTTAGGGCTGAACTACGCTTAAAAGTCCCGGAGTAAACAGGACGGGCGCAATGCCCAAGCGTATTGATGACAGACCTGCTGCGGGGGCCTGGCCGGTACTACTCGGTATCAGACCCCTGAGTGTGCGACAGATACCGGCGGAAATCCTCGCCGGTATCACCCTCGCGGCACTCGCGGTACCCGAAGTCATGGGCTACGCGAGAATTGCCGGCATGCCCGTGGTTACGGGTATCTACACCCTGATTGTTCCCCTGTTCATTTACGCCCTGCTGGGTGCCTCGCGTCACCTGGTGGTGGGGGCGGATTCGGCCACCGCGGCAATCCTGGCCGCAGGCCTCGCCGGTATCGCGGCAACCTCCTCCGCGCACTATGTGGCGCTGGCCACAGTGACCGCGCTATTCGCGGCATTTCTGTTACTGGTGGCGCGGCTGGTGCGCCTCGGCTTTCTCGCCAACTTTCTCTCGCGTACGGTACTGATCGGCTTTCTCTCCGGCGTCGGCATCCAGGTCGCCCTCGGGCAGCTGCCGGGAATGGTGGGGCTGCAGGTATCGGGGGGCGACGAATGGCACAAACTCCACGCCGCGGTGCGCAACCTGGATGCGACCAATGCCTACGCCATCGGCATCAGCGCGGCGGCAGTGATCCTGATCCTGTGTTGCAAAAAGCGCTCGCCGCGCATTCCCGGCGCGCTGATCGCGGTTATTGCCGCGACCTTTGCCAGCTGGGCGCTGGACCTGCAGCGACACCTGCCGGTGCTCGGTGAAATCCCCGCCGGCTTTCCGGATTTCGGCCTGCCGCAAATCCACTGGGAGCGGCAGCTGCTGGTGGAGCTTATGCCCACCGCGTTTGCCATCTGTTTCGTGATTCTCGCGCAGAGCGCCGCCACCGCCCGCGCCTATGCGGAGCGCTACGGCGAACGCTTTGATGAGGAGGCGGATCTTGTGGGGCTCAGCGCGGCCAATCTCGGCGCCGCACTCACGGGAACCTTTGTGGTCAACGGCAGCCCCACCAAGAGCCAGATCGTCGACAGTGCCGGTGGCCGCACCCAGTTCAGCATGCTCACCGCGGGTGTGATCGCGCTACTGGTGCTGCTGTTTCTGACCCGGCCACTCGGGCATATGCCGGACGCGGTGCTCGCCGCCGTGGTGTTCCTGATCGGCCTGGAGTTGATCGATCTGCGCGGCCTGCGGGAGATTTACCGCACGCGGCCATTGGAATTCTGGGTTGCGGTAGTGACCATGGCGACGGTGGTTTTGATCGGCGTCGAACAGGGCATCATGCTGGCGCTGGCACTCTCTCTGGTGGTGCATACCCGCCACGGCTATAACCCCACCAATGTACTGCTGGTGCCGGTTGCCGGGGAGGGTTGGCGTGCGCGGCCCATTGCCAGTGGCGTGCAGGCGGTGCCCGGGCTGATCATCTATCGCTTCAACCACAGCATGTATTACGCCAACGCGCAGCGGCTCACCGACGAGGTCACACAACTGGTCGATACAGCGGAGCCCCGCTTGCACTGTTTCTGTATCGAACTCTCCGCGGTGGACGATGTGGATTTCACCGCGGCCGAAGCGCTGGCCAAGCTCCATCGCGCACTCTCTGCCCGGGGCATCCGCCTGCTGTTCACCACCGTCATGCTGGGTGAATCCACCCGTGCGCTGGCACAGGTCCGTGCGCTGGTAGGGGAAGAGGCCATTTATCCCAGCCTGAATGCGGTGGTTGCCGCCGCTACGGAAGTCTGAGCATCGCAGGCCATCGCAGGCCATCGAAGGAAAGCCGCAACATGGACTATTTCGAGGAATTCCGGATTAAACCGGGCAGCCGGGTAAAGCTGGCGGCCATCGATGCCTCCTATCACGGCGAACACAAAACCCACGAGGCGGCGCTGCCGGTCATCGAGGAATACGCGCGCCGGCTGCGCGAACTGCAATATCTACTGTATGCGGAGCACAAACGTTCACTGCTGATCTGCCTGCAGGGGCGCGACGCCGCGGGCAAGGACGGCACCATCAATCATGTGCTGGGGGCGATGAACCCGCAGGGATGTACCGTCACCGGGTTCAAGCAGCCGTCCGTGGAAGAAGCCGACCACGATTTCCTGTGGCGATGCCACAAGGCGGCGCCTGCGCGCGGTCATGTGGCGATTTTCAATCGCTCCCACTACGAGGATGTACTGATCCAGCGGGTACACAAGATGGTGCCGGAAAGCGTCTGGTCCGGGCGCTACCAGCACATCAACAACTTTGAACAGCTGCTTGCCGACAACCACACCCTGATACTGAAGTTCTACCTGCACATCGATGCGGAGGAACAGCTGGAGCGTTTCCGCAAGCGTATCGAGGACCCGACGCGTCACTGGAAAATCAGTGACAGCGACTATGCGGAAGCCCCCTTCTGGAATGAATACACCGCGGCATTTGAAGATGTGCTGGATAAATGCAGTACCAGTTTTGCACCCTGGTTCGTGATACCGGCCAATCACAAGTGGTTCCGCAACCTGGCGATTTCCCACATCGTGGTGCGCGCGCTGGAATCGTTGAAGATGGAATTCCCGCAGCCAACGGTAGATATCGACAGTATCCGCAAAAAATATCACGCCCTCGATCGGGCGGAGGTGCGGCAGGGAATGATTACGCAGGAGGAAGGGAAAAGCAGTGAATTAAAAGAAAACAAGAAAAATAAAAAATAATCGGCGCGGGCCTTGCCAGCCTGCGCCGATCTGCGGCTTTCGATCAGAACGCCACGCGGCGGTAGCGGCGATAGGCCGGCGACCAGAAATTTTTCTCGATCAGCTTAACCAGCTTGTCTTCGCAGATTCCCGGGGCGACGCCGTCCGCCTGGGCCTGCTTGGCCACCGCCATGGCGATGGCCTTGCCCACTTCGCGGATCTGCGACAGCGACGGCAGCAGCGCCCCACTGCCGTCCTTCACCACCGGCGCGTTTTCCGCCAGCGCGTTGGACGCGGCCATCAGCATGTTTTCCGTCACCCGCGTGGCACCGCCGGCGATGACGCCGAGGCCGATACCCGGGAAGATATACACATTGTTGCACTGGGCGATCGCGTACTGTTCGCCGTTTAGCTCCACCGGGCTGAACGGACTGCCGGTGGCGACCATCGCCTCGCCGTTGGTCCACTCCAGCACTTCCTGCGGAGTGGCTTCCGCGCGCGAGGTGGGGTTGGACAGCGGCATCACCAGCGGGCGCTTGCAGCCCTTGTGCAGGGCCTCGATCACCGGCTGGGTGAACAGGCTGCCCTGGCCGGACACGCCGATGAGGATGGTGGGTTTGACTTGCTCGATCAGCGCCTGCAGGTCCCATTCAGACGCCTGGGGATATTTTTCCGGGCTCTGCGCCAGCTTCTGCTGGAAGTCGTGCAGGTTTTTCATGTCGCTGGTGACCAGGCCGTAGCGGTCGAACATGAAGATGCGCTTGCGCGCTTTCTCTTCCGACAGACCGTCGTTCACCATCGCCGCCACCACCTGTTCGGCGATACCGCAGCCAGCGGAACCGGCACCCACCACCAGCACCTTCTGTTTGGACAGCGCCTCGTCCTTGGCCTTGCAGGCCGCGAGCATGGTGCCGAGTGCCACCGCAGCGGTGCCCTGGATGTCGTCGTTGAAGCAGCATACCTTGTTGCGGTAGCGGTTCAGCAGCGGCATGGCATTGGTCTGGGCGAAGTCCTCGAACTGGATCAGGACCTTGGGCCAGCGGCGTTTTACCGCGGCGATGAATTCATCCAGGAATTCGTCGTACTCCTCCTGGGAGATGCGCTCGTTGCGCCAGCCCATGTACATGGGGTCGTTCAGCAGGGTGCGGTTGTTGGTACCCACATCCAGCATCACCGGCAGGGTGTAGGCGGGGCTGATGCCGCCGCAGGCGGTGTACAGGGAGAGCTTGCCGATGGGGATGCCCATACCGCCGATGCCCTGGTCGCCGAGGCCGAGAATGCGCTCGCCGTCGGTGACCACGATGACCTTTACGTTCTCCTTGGTGGCACTGCGCAGGATATCGTCCATGTGTTCGCGGTCCGGGTAGGACACGAACAGTCCGCGGTGGTTGCGGTAGATATTGGAGAACTCTTCACAGGCCGCACCCACCGTGGGGGTGTAGATGATCGGCAGCATCTCTTCGATGTGCTGCTCGATCAGGTGGAAGAACAGGGTCTCGTTGTCGTCCTGAATCGCGCGCAGGTAAATATGCCGCTCCAGATCCGTGCGGCACTGCTGATACTGGTGGTAGGCCCGGCGCACCTGCTCCTTGATGCTTTCCACATTGTTCGGCAGCAGGCCGATCAGGTTGAATTCGATGCGCTCCTGCAGGCTGAAGGCACTGCCCTTGTTGAGCAGGGGGATTTCCAGCAGTGACGGGCCGGCGTGGGGAATGTACAGGGGGCGTTTATCTTTCTGGCTCATAAAACAGCGAAAAATCCTGTGGGCGATGGCCCGCAAAAAACGAAACTGGCGCGGGCCGGGCGAATCAGAGCCGGCATTCTACGCCGGTTGACCGAATGTGTCTTACGGGATGGCGGAATTTTACAGAAGCGATTTTCGGTGGAGCAAAATCCCGCGGACTGGTTAAATCACCAGAACAAAAAACGGTAAATAATTGCGAGGAAATTGATGTTCGTTTACCAGGTAGAACCCCGCTTCAGCGAAACCGACGCGCTCGGGCATATCAACAACACCGTGGTACCCGTGTGGTTCGAACAGGGGCGCACACCCGTCTTCCAGCTGTTCAACCCGGATCTGGCGCTGAACCAGTGGAACCTGATCCTGAAAAAGATGGAGGTGGACTTCGTTGCGCAGATCTATCTCTACTCCCCGGTGGAAATCCGCACCACCCTGAAGGCGGTGGGCAATACCTCGTTTACCCTGCATCAGGAAGTCTGGCAGAAAGAGCAGCTGGTGGCCCAGGGAGACTGCGTGATGGTGCATTTCGATTACGAGAAGCAGGCCTCTGCGCCCATCCCGGCGGCGGTAAGGGAAAAACTGCTGCCGCACATGGTGTAAGAAAAAGCCGGCACTATTGCCGGCTTTCGCTGCAGGATCGTCAGTGGATCTGGATGCGGTGACTGACGGGCTCCTTTGGTTCAGCTTTTGGAACCGTCAGTGTCAGCACGCCGTCCTTGAAGGTCGCGTCAATATCTTCCTCCTTGATGTCCCCGCCCAGATTGAAGCTGCGGGTGAATTTTCCGTAACGGCGCTCCTGGCGCAGTACCTTGCCACCCTCTTCCTCGCCTTCGGAAATTTTCTGGTGCACCTCGGCCTCGATGGTCAGTACGCCATTTTCCAGGGTGACCTCCAGATCCTCCCTGGCAATCCCGGGCATTTCCGCACTGATCTGGTAATTGCCCTTGCTCTCGTGAATATCCACCCGCGGGGTGAAAAAGCCGCTGCGGGACTCACCGCTGAGTTGTCCAGTGTTAAAAAATTGCTCCACGAAGTCATCGAAATTGAGCACGGTGTCTCTGGGAACCAGTTTCATGATGCTCACCTCCCCTCGATTCGGCAGTGATCACCGGCGCAAGCGCAGCCGGTGCCTGGCAAAAATTATAGGGAGGGGGCTGTGGATCGGTAGCGGAAGGGTGACCGGGTTTGGGGCTTCGGCCCTCTGTTCAGTCGCTCACCACCTGGTTGCGCCCACCTTTCTTGGCGCGATACATGCGGGAGTCGGCCTCTGCCAGCATCTGACCCTGGGTCGCCGCCGCGGGGTTGTCCTGGGCCACGCCGAAACTGATGGAAATGGTGACCGGCTCCGCATAGGTGGCGCTCAGCGCTTCCACTTTCTCGCGCAGTTTTTCCGCGAGGATACTGCCCCCGGCGACGTCGGTATTGGGCAGCAGGATCAGGAACTCCTCCCCGCCCCAGCGCGCGACCACATCGTCCGCACGGGTGTTTTCGCGCAGTATCCGCGCCACGTCTTGCAGCACGCGATCGCCGAAACTGTGCCCGAAGGTGTCGTTGATGGCCTTGAAACTGTCGAGATCGCCGATCAACACCGTATAGCGCCCCGCGAGGTCGGCATTGCGTCTCTCCAGATCGCTGATGGCCTTGTAGGCCTCGCGACGGTTGGCGAGGCCGGTGAGGGCATCGGTGCAGGCGTGGTTTTCCAGTTCCGCAGTGAGTTTGTGCAGCATCTGCTGGGTCTGGTGGCGGCTGCTGTCGAGGATCGCGGTGAGCGCGGTTAGCGCGCCGAAGACCGCGATAAAGCGCGCGCGGTGGCCGGTGTCGTATTGCGCCAGCAGTCCGGGGAACTCCGGATAGAACAGGATCAGTGCGGTGGCGCCGCCGACAAAGGCGAGGGTTACCGTGCCCCACTTGTAGCCGTACAGGTTGATAAACCCTGGCACCAGCATCACCGCCCACATCAGGCCGGTATTGTTCACACCGCCGGAAAGCAACAGATAGAAGTAGAGCACCAGCAGCAGCGCGCCCACCAGCAGCGGTGTCTTGCGGCTGGGGCCGGCGATATTGACCCCGATATACGCGCCCAGGATTACCGCGGTCACCGCGAACAGAGTGCCGGCGAGAAACAGGTCTGCCGCCATCAGCGCGATCACGCCCATGGCGCCGGTAATCGCCAGCGCAAAAATCAGCATATATCCGGAAGCCTGGATGCGGCGGCGCAGCTCAAGGCCCATTACCTGGGCAATGGGGTCGCCGAAATCAGTGCTGTGTTGATGGCTGCGGATAGAGGGCTTTGCAGTGGTTTCCATTTGCTCTGGTCTTGTTCGCATTGTCATCGCGGCCAGGTCCCTCGGCCGTTATACCCAGGGCTTTGGACAAGCGTCCGAAGCCGAAGGGCTATAGTAATGGCGAACAGCACTGGCGCGGAGACCGGCATGGCACAGCTGCGATTGATTTGTGACGACATTCTCACTATCGAGGCGGATGCCCTCGTATGTCCGGCGCACAAGCACCTGATTCGCGGGCGTGGGCTGTCCGCACAGGTCTACGACCGTGCCGGCGCGGCCTTGGTAAGTGAGTGCTCGCAGCTCCCGGAGTGCGCGGTGGGGCAGGCGTGTATTACCAGTGCGCCTAACCTGCCGGTGCACTATCTGCTGCATACGGTGACACCCCAGTGGAGCAGTGGCGACCAGTGGGGGGCGCTCGCGGTGGCGCAACTGCGCCAGTGCTACGAAAGTGTGCTCGCGCTGGCGACAGAGCGCGGCCTCAAACGTCTGCTGTTTCCCGCGCTGGGGGCGGGGACCAACCGCTTTCCCCACGAGATCGCCGCCCATCAGGGCCTTGAGGTATTGCATGGCGTGCAGCAGAAGTTCGCAATGATTACGATATGCCTGCACAGCGAGGCGGCTCTGGGCACATGGCGCAAAGTGGAGCGACGCTTTTTCGGGGCGCCATAACCTCGGTTGAAACCCATGAAAATTTCCCCCCGGCAAAAATTGCTGCACGAACACCGCCCGGAAAATATCGCCCAACGCCTCGGCCAACCGCCGCGGCCGGAGCGTATGTCGGACCTGGTGCTCGGCGCCATCGACGGTTGCATTACCACCTTTGCCATCGTCTCGGGCGCCTTTGGCGCGGGGTTTTCGCCGCTGGTGGTACTGGTGATGGGGGTGGCCAACCTGCTGGCGGACGGCGTCAGTATGGCGGTGAGCAACTACGAGGCGGTCAACGCCCAGCAGCGTTTTGCCGAACACGCGCGCCGCACCGAAGAACAGCATATCCGCCTGGTTCCGGAGGGCGAGCGCGAGGAAATCCGGCAAATTTTCGCCGGTAAGGGATTCAGCGGCGAAAACCTGGAGCACATCGTCGACACGGTGACCGCAGACCGCACCCTGTGGGTGGACACCATGCTGAGCGAGGAGTACGGCCTCAGTCTCATCGACCCCAACCCGCTGGCTTCCGCGTGGTGGACGTTTGTGGCCTTCGTGCTGGTGGGGCTGATACCGCTGCTGCCGTTTTTCTTTAACGGGGAAAACTTTACGCAGAAATTTGCCATCAGCACCGCGCTTGCCGGCCTGGTATTTTTTTCCATTGGCCTGCTGAAAGGCTGGGTGTTCCAGAGTTCCCTGTTGCGTGCGGGGCTGGGGACCTTTTTGTTGGGAAGTACCGCGGCGGGAATCGCTTTCGCGGTGGGTTACCTTCTCCAGGGAATGTTTGGGGTTGCCTGAGGACCGGGCGGTTAACTACGGATAATTCCGGCCTTTTTGTCCGGCAGTAAACTCAGCCGAACAGCTCCTGCAGTCCCGTGAAAATATACACAGCGCTGACCGTGAGAATTACTGCGCTGCCAATGCGTTTGAAATGGTGGTCGTGCAGTTTTTCCACCAGAATTTTACCGAGTGTATTGCCGAGAATTGCCGCGGGAATTACCGCAGCAAACAACCAGTTTGGCAGTGATACCGAAAGATCCAGAAACATGGCGTAATAGCCCAGTTTGATCACATGCCCCAGGGTTTGTGTAATTGCCTTGGTGCCAAGAATCTGGTGCCGGGTCAGTGAGCTTTTTACATAGAACAGGTCCAGTACCGGCCCGGACACCCCCGCCAGCATCTGTGCACCGGTAACCAGGATTCCCGCCAGAAATGCCACCGGTTTACGACAGATATCCATCGCAAACTTTTTCGGAATTGCCAGCGCCAAAAACGGGAAGCTACCGATCAGCAGAAACATGATCCCCTTGCTGGGCACAAAGTTCAGCAGCATAAACAGCAGCAGGATCACCAGCGCACCGCCCGTGTAGGGTATCAGTACATCCCACTGCACATGCCGCCGGTACAGCCACACCCGCGAGCCATTCGAGGCGGTCTGGCTGACGCCGTGCAAAACCATCGCCGCCGGTACCGAGAGAAAAAATCCGAAGATTCCCATAAGAATGGAACCGCCGGCCATACTGAGCACCCCAGAGATCAGGCTGGTGATCAAGGTGGCCAGAACGAGCAGGAAATAGGTCATCGCCAGTGAAATTCGATCGGTCGGAATATTCGCAACAGTATCGCTTGGTCGGCAAATTTTAAAGTCGGTAGATCCGCAGGTTTTCCGCCCATGGGTGAAAGGCCGAAGACCCTTCCGGCAGATGCTCGTGAATGCCCAGCACGAGGGCGGCGCCGGGATTCATTGCCGCCTGCAGGCGCTCAAGGGTGGTGTGTTGCAATGCGGTGTTGAAATAGGTGAATGCGAGGTTGCGGCACAGTACCAGGTCGAACGGCCCGGTGGGTACGCCGGTGCGGAGATCTTCAACTCTGAATTCGACACAGCGACGAATATTTGGTTTGAGACAATAGTATCCGTCCCCAGCAGATAAAGCCGTATCCAGCCACTCGGCGGGCATATCTTTGAACACGCGCTGGGGATAATGGGCTTTCTTGCCGCGACGACACAGGTTTGCATCGGCATCGGAGGCGACGATGTTGATCTGTAATTCGGGAAACGCCGCGCGCAGCTGCAGTTCCCAGATAATCGCCAGGGTATAGGGCTCTTCCCCGGCACCGGCGCCCGCACACCAGACGTTCAGGTTGTCGGCGCCGCGGGCGCGCGCGCGTTGTGCCAGTTCCGGCAGCACGGTAGCCGCCAGGTAGTCAAACACAGCCCGGTCGCGGTAAAAGCGGGAGATGCTAACTCGGCTCATGGCGTCCAGGGTCTGCCATTCGTCCGGATGTGTATCGAGGTAACGGCGGTAGGCGGGCAGGTCTTCGATACCCAGTTGTGTGATGCGTCGATAAAGACGCTTGCAGACCTGGGGGCGAACACCGTGGTAACCCCGCCACCGCAGACGCAGTTCCGGCAGAGCCCACTGCAAAAACTCCGCACACTGCTGTTTCCGGGTGGAGTGCAGAGGTATTTTCTGATCTGGATCGACCGGTCTCCCCGTCATATCCATGAATCCACTCAGCGAGCCTTGTTGATATCGTCTTCGGTTACCAGCAGCACACCATCCCCCCAGCTATTTGAAATAAAGGCAATGATCGCCGTGATCTCGCGGTTGGTCAGGAAATCCAGCGAGGGCATCAGGCGCTCTTCGCTGCCGTCGGTTTGTTTGCCTGTGCGTCCGTGCAAAATGGTGCTGATCAGCAGGGGTTTGTTCGCCAGCAACTCGGGATCGCGCAATGAGGGGTAGAGCGCTTCCTCTCCGTAGCCATCGACCTGATGACATTTTATGCAATTGTCGGCAAAGGACAGCGCGCCAAGGGCGACCAGGTTGCGCGTTTCCTGCTCGGTTGCCGCCGCACCCAGGGAGATTGCAGCCAACAGTACGCCGATAGAAATTCTGAAACTCATACATTGGATCCTGTTGCCAAAAAAGCGATGCACTTATGCTACCTTGATTCCCCTCGAGCGGCATATAGCTTCGAGGACCATTGGCTTTCCGGCCCAAGAACGTTTATCGAGAACCAGGAATAGTTGCAGCATGAGACTTTTTGGCAGCTTTACTTCACCCTATGTACGCCATTGCCGTATCGCCCTGATGCAATCCGGGCTCGACTGGGAAATGGTGGAACTGGATATCCATACCAGCAAGGACCCGGGCACGCCCACCCTGCGAGTCCCGTTTCTGGAGGACGGTACCCTGAAGCTGACCGACTCCACGCCGATCGTGAAATATGTGCGTGAGAAAGCCGGTCAGGTATTTATTCCGGACGTTAGAGCCCTCGATCGCTACTGTCTTGCCAACACCCTGCTGGATGCGGCAATCAATCTCTTCCTGCTGGAGCGCAGCGGCCTCGATATCGAGTCGAACGTGTACACCCGTCGTCAGCAGCAGCGAATTGAACTGGTTCTCAGCGAGCTGGATTCGGCACCACTGCCCGCAGCGGGGCAACTGAATGATGCCGATTACCGTGTGGCAGTTGCCGCCGCCTGGGGCCAGTTCCGCAAGCGCTTCTCCATTGCCTCGCATCCCAACCTGCAGCGCCTGTTGGAAATCGCCGGAGAAAATTCGATATTTGTGGCGACTGCACCGCCCACAGTGTAAGGGCCGCCAGTATCGACGGATAACGATCATTAGGGTCAGAATCATTGATTTCTCAGCCGGTAAATTGAAGGTCAATGAACCTGACTCCGTTGATCAAAGACAAGGGGAGTTATTGCAGTCCCGAGTCGCCAACCCTCCCTATGCACGTACCTTCGGAAGGTGTGCGGAGCAACGACAGAGAAATGCAATGAAAATAAAATCCCTGATTACCTGTATGCCATTGTTATTTGCGGCCTTGCACAGTGCGGCCAACCCCGAGGGCGCCAAGGCGGTTGGCCCGATCATCGACATGCACATGCACGCGGGCCCCGGTAACGAAAATTCCAGTCTCTATCGGCGCGCGCCGGGTGAGACGGTCGATGACGCCAGCTTGCGCTGGTTTCGAGCCGAGCTCGACCGGTATGACGTACAGCTTGGCCTAGTGGGCGGACCGGTCAGTGACGCACTACGTTTCCAGCAGGCCGCTCCCGAGCGATTGTGGGCAGGCATCATTTTTCCGTGTGTTAACGGGCGGGAACCTAACGGCTGGAGGTGTTTTTCCTCGGGGGCAGACATGCCGGATCTGGTCTGGCTGCGCAGTGAAATAGAAGCGGGGCGAATCAAGTTCCTTGGCGAACTGCTGAACGTCTATGCCGGTGTGTCGCCCCAGGATACACGGATGATGCCTTACTATGATTTGGCTGCGGAGTACGATATCCCTGTTTCTGTACACGCGGATGAGGGGCCTCCCCCGAACAGTCCGGTGCGGCTCGCTGGCTGTTGCCCGGACTTTAACGGCGATTACGCCAACCCCGCGCTCTATCGCCCCTTGCTGGAAAAATACCCGCATCTGCGCCTTCTTCTTATGCACACGATCCGGGATGAATCTGTCAGTGAGGCAATCAAACTGATGGATGACTACCCAAACGTGTATATGGACACGTCACCCATGTCCAAGGTGCCGCGGGAGTGGGTCCATGCATCCCTGAAACGAATAACGGAAGCGGGTCATGGCGACCGCATTGTATTCGGCTCGGATTATTGGGGTTCCATTGGCGCCGGGATTGAGGTGATTGAGTCGGCGAGCTTTCTGACGGTGGAGCAGAAACGCGGCATCTACTTCGACAACGCCGCGCGCTTCCTGCGGCTGAAATCTGAAAAGGAACACCCGACCGGCGTAGTTGCGGGCAAAAATTAAAAAGTCACCAATAAAAAACGGGCCATTCGGCCCGTTTTTTATTTTCCGAAGAATTACTTCTTCGCACGCTTACGCATGTTTTCCTGCAGGATCTTCTTGCGCAGGCGGATGAAGTGCGGGGTCACTTCCACCAGCTCGTCGTCCTCGATGAACTCCAGCGCCTGCTCCAGGGTGTGGCGGATCGGCGGAGACAGGGTCAGGGCCTCGTCGGTGCCGGAAGCGCGGATGTTGGTCAGCTGCTTGGCCTTGGTGGGGTTTACCACCAGGTCGTTGCCGCGCGAGTGAATGCCCACGATCTGGCCCTCGTACACTTCTTCGCCATGGCCCATAAACAGACGGCCGCGCTCCTGCAGCGGGAACAGGCCGTAAGCCAGGGTCTTGCCCTTGACCATGGACACCAGCACACCGTTGATGCGCTTGGCCACGTCGCCCTGCTTCACCGGACCGTAGTGGTCGAAGATGCTGGTCATAATGCCGGAGCCGCTGGTCAGGGTCAGGAACTGCGAGCGGAAACCGATGATGCCGCGCGATGGCACGACGAAGGTCAGGCGCACACGGCCCTTGCCGTCCATTTCCATATTGGTCAGGTCAGCCTTGCGCAGGCCCATTTCTTCCATGATGGAACCCTGGTGCTGTTCCTCGACATCGATCATGACCTGCTCGTAGGGCTCCTGCACTTCACCGTCGACGATCTTCTGTACTACTTCCGGGCGGGATACGCCCAGCTCGAAGCCTTCGCGGCGCATGTTCTCGATCAGTACCGACAGGTGCAGTTCGCCGCGGCCGGAGACCTTGAACTTGTCCACGGTATCGCCCGGCTCCACGCGCAGCGCCACGTTGTGGATCAGTTCCTGTTCCAGACGATCCTTGATGTTGCGGCTGGTAACGTATTTGCCGTCCTGGCCAGCAAACGGGGAGTCGTTCACCTGGAAGGTCATGCTCACGGTGGGCTCGTCCACGGTCAGTGCCGGCAGTGCTTCCGGGTGGTCCGGGTTACACAGGGTGTCGGAGATGTTCAGCTCGCCCACACCGGTGATGCACACGATGTCGCCGGCGCTGGCCTGTTCCACTTCCACGCGTTCGAGGCCCAGGTAACCCATGACCTGCAGCACCTTGGCTTTGCGCTTGTCGCCCTCGCGGTCGAGGATTACCACCTGCTGATTCGGCTTCAGGGTGCCGCGCTTGATGCGGCCCACGCCGATCACGCCCACGTAGCTGTTGTAGTCCAGCGCGGAGATCTGCATCTGGAACGGGCCGTTCAGGTCCACCTGCGGCGGGGAAACCTTGTCGACGATCATCTGGAACAGCGGAGTCATGTCTTCCGCCATGTCGGTGTAGTCGAGACCGGCGATTCCGTTCAGGGCAGAGGCGTAGATGACCGGGAAGTCCAGCTGCTCGTCGGTAGCGCCGAGGCTGTCGAACAGGTCGAATACCTGGTCCATTACCCAGTCGGGGCGCGCGCCCGGACGGTCAACCTTGTTGATCACCACGATCGGGTTCAGGCCCTGTTCGAACGCCTTCTGGGTCACGAAGCGGGTCTGCGGCATGGGACCGTCTACCGCGTCCACCAGCAGCAGTACGGAGTCCACCATGGACAGTACGCGCTCTACCTCGCCGCCGAAGTCGGCGTGTCCGGGGGTGTCGACGATGTTGATGCGGTAATCGTTCCAGCGGATGGCGGTGTTCTTCGCCAGGATGGTGATGCCGCGCTCTTTTTCCTGGTCGTTGGAATCCATCACCCGCTCGGAGTCGGCGCTGCGGCGGTCCAGGGTACCGGACTGGGACAGCAGTTTGTCCACCAGGGTGGTCTTGCCGTGGTCAACGTGGGCGATGATCGCGATGTTGCGAAGGTTGTCTATCACTGGGGGAACTCTCGAAAGTGGTCGGATGCCTTGCGCGGCAGGCAATCTGGGCGCCGGCGGATGAAATTGGGGGCGCATTATAGAGGGGATATGTGTCAATTGGCAGTGGTAATTTGTGCAAAAATTAGCCGGGTCCGATTGTGACCGTTTTTGCCTCCTTGGTTTTGGGCTGCAGTGCGCCGCGTCGCGGCTACCCGCGGGCAACCTACTGCCGCTGCGCAAGCCACGCCAGCACGCCGTGCGCGGCGCTGCGGCCGCTGGCGAAACAGGCGGTGAGCAGGTAGCCGCCGGTGGGGGCCTCCCAGTCGAGCATCTCGCCGGCACAGAACACCCCGGGCAGCGCCTTCAGCATCAGGCCTTCGTCCAGCGCCTCGAACGGCACGCCGCCGGCGCTGCTGATAGCCTCCTCCAGCGGGCGTGTGCGCACCAGGGTAATCGGCAGGGCCTTGATCCAGGGCGCGAGCTGCGCGGGCTGGGCAAAGGCCCCGGCGGGTGCCAGTTCCCGCAGCAGTGCCGCCTTGACGCCGGTCAGCCCCGCCTGGCGGTGCAGGTGTTTGGCGAGGGACTGCTTGCCGCGCGGCTTGGCCAGCGCGCCCGCGAGCTTCTCCAGGGGGATCTGTGGCAGCAGGTCCAGCAGCACCTTGGCCTCTCCCTGCCGTTCGATGCGCTGGCGGATGGGGGCGGACAGCGCGTAGACCAAGCTGCCCTCGACGCCGCCCTCGGTGAGCACGAACTCGCCGGTGCGCGGCGACTGCCCATCCAGGCTGAGGGCCACATTTTTCAGCGGGGCGCCGGCAAATTTTTCGCGTAAATGCTCGCTCCAGGCCGCCACTTCGAAACCGCAGTTGCTTGGCCGCAGCGGCGCCAGTTCCACGCCGCGGGCCTGGAGCAGTGCGGTCCAGCGACCATCCGAGCCGAGTCGCGGCCAGCTGCCGCCGCCGAGGGCCAGCAGCATCGCATCCGCCTCGACCAACTGTTCCCCTTCCGCGCTCGCCACTCGCAGAGCGCCGTCATCACTCCAGCCCAGCCAGCGGTGGCGGGTGTGGATAACTACCCCCTGCTCCCGCAGGCGCCTGAGCCAGGCGCGCAGCAGCGGTGCGGCCTTCATATCCGTGGGAAATACTCGCCCCGAGGTGCCGACGAAGGTTTCGATACCGAGACCGTGGATCCAGTCGCGCAGCGTGTCCGCATCGAACTCTTGCAGCAGCCGCGCAATCTCCCCGCGGCGTGCGCCATAGCGCGACAGGAACGCGTCTTTGGGTTCGGAGTGGGTGATGTTCATGCCCCCAACCCCGGCCAGCAGGAACTTGCGTCCCACCGATGGCATGGCGTCGTACAGGTCGACCCGTGCGCCGCCGGCCGCCAGTACCTCGGCCGCCATCAATCCGGCGGGGCCGCCGCCGAAAATGGCCACGCGCGGAGCGCTGGAATGGCTGGAAACTGGTGTGGGCTGGGACACTGAATCGGGCATTGGCAAACCATTGGCGGAAATGGCGCATTCTAATCGAGACCGCGCGGTTTGGTATTCGCGGGCCCGGAGGCTACAAACTGTTACAGTCGGGCCCGCCGGTCATGCCGCCAAGCGCGTTACAGTCCCACGTTACCGATTTATGTCGGCAGACGAAAATAATGACCGGGTTCGCGAGCGCGGGCCCACAAGCAACTCAGTGGTATCGAGTATGAGTGACGCAGACGTAACCGCCGCGGCCAACGCCAACGCGGAAGACCAGAATCCGCAGGCGGTGGAAAACCAGGCCGCAGGCAGCGCCGAGCAGACCGAGCCCACCGCCGGCGAGCCGCAGAAGGCCCAACCGGAGCCGGTGCGCAAATCCTGCTCCTCCGGTCTGTCCCAGTGGATGCACCAGAAGCAGCTGTCGATCGCGTTCACCTCCTACCAGTCCGGCCGCGTCTACATGGTGGGTGCCGAACCCGGCGGCAAACTGTCGTTCCACGAGCGTATTTTCCAGCGCGCCATGGGCATCGTCGGCAACCGCAAGCGCATTTACATGGGCGGCCTGTACCAGGTGTGGCGTTTTGAAAACGTGCTGCAGCCGGGTCAGGTGGCGAACAAGATCTTTGATGCCTGCTATGTGCCGCGCAACGCGCAGTTTACCGGCGAGGTGGATATCCACGAGCTGGGTATCCAGAAAGACGGCAAGATCATTTTCGTCAACACCAAGTACAACTGCCTGGCAGAACTGAGCCTCTCCCACAGCTTCCGCGCCATCTGGAAACCGCCATTTATTTCCAAGATCGTGCCGGAAGACCGCTGCCACCTGAACGGTCTGGCGATGGTGGACGGCAAGGCGAAATACGTTACTGCGGTGTGCAAGTCCGACACCATCGACGGCTGGCGCGAGCGCCGCGACAACGGCGGCGTGATCATCGATGTGGAAACCAACGAAATCGTGTGCGAGGGGCTGTCCATGCCGCACTCGCCACGCTGGGCCGATGGCAAACTGTGGGTGCTGAACAGTGGCACCGGCTACCTGGGTACCGTGGATTTCGAGACCAAATCCTTCGTGCCGCACACCTTCTGCCCGGGCTTTATGCGCGGCCTCGCGATTCACGACGGCTACGCCATCGTCGGCCTGTCCAAGCCGCGCTACGAGCGCTTTGAAGGCCTGCAGCTGGACCAGAACCTGGCAGACAAGGACTCCGAAGCCTGGTGCGGTGTGCAGTTTATCAACCTTGCCAGCGGCAACGTGGAGCACTGGATTCGTCTCGACGGCCCGGTGACCGAGCTGTTCGACCTCACCGTGCTGCCGGGCGTGCGCTGCCCCATGGGCATCGGCCAGCAGAGCAAGGAAAACCTCACCATGGTGACCTTCGAAGACGGCACGGCGAACCACGCCAAAGACTGATATTGCTATTGATTGTCGTGAGAGAAACTGTTGCTGGCGTGTCCGCGCCACACATTTTTGGCCCGGGATTTCCCGGGCTTTTTTTTGCCGTATTAAAACGGGAGGTTGAGCTAGCGGCGATTGGGCCAGCGCAGGATGGCGCGGGTGCCGCCGAGGTGCGGTGACTGGTCCAGGCGCAGCTCGCCCTCGTGCCACATCATCACCTTTTTCACGATATACAGGCCGAGGCCGTAGCCCTGGTCGTCGGTGGCGGAGCGGGTGAAGGCATCGGTCAGTTCCAGCGCATCGCCACCGAGTCCGGGGCCGTTGTCTTCCACCGCCAGCACGCAGTACTCATCTTCAACGTCAAAGCGCACATCCACGCGATCGCGCGCGTACTTGCTGGCATTCACCACCAGGTTCTGCAGCGCGATGGTGAGGGAATCCGGTTCCAGCCAGGCTTCACTGTCCGGGAAGTAATAGGCAATTTCCAGCTGCGGGCACTGTACTTCCATGTGCGAAGCGAGTTCGGAAAATAGCGTCTCCAGGGAAACGCGCTTGCGCGTTAAAAACTGTTCGTGCACTTCTACGCGGGCAAAGTTCAGGTACTTTTCCACTAACTGCTCGATATCGCGGGTGGCGCGGTCGATGACTTTGGCACTGTCGGAATCACTGGGCACCAGCGCCTGCTGGAATTTGATCCGTGCCAGTGGCATGCGGATTTCGTGCGCAATGGTGCGCGCCAGATCCTGGTTCATCTGGAAGTGGCCGGTGACAATATTGGCCATGCGGCGAAAGGTCTCCGCCAGCGGAAAAATGGTGGAGCGGCGGCTGAAGGGCTCGGGGATATTGAACGGCTTCTGGCTGAAGCGGATGGCCTGGTTCTGCAGCTGATTGAGGTCGCGGAACATCGGCCAGGTCAGCAGTGCCAGCACTACCAGCATGGCGCCGATAAACAGCAGCCGCCATTGAGTGACACTCTCCGCGGGCTGGTGCGGGAAAGGCCCGATTTGCAGAATCGCGTTGCCATTGCGGTGGTAAAACAGAATCTGGTTTGCACCCGTATCCAGTCCCACCACTTCACCGGCGTCGAGGCGCTCGATCAATTCCTTGGAAAAATGGATCGCATCGAAGGAGTAGCTCTGTGCGATGGGTGCATCGCCGCGCTCCAGTGCCTCCGCCAGCTGGGCCGCGCTGATGGTGTATTCATTGGGAGCGGCGGAATAAAAGTTGTACAGCGCGGCCACCGAGGAATAGACCACCACCAGCGCCAGCGCCAACAGGCCGACGAGGCGCAACATCTGCAGGCGCATTAATGGCTACCGTGGGTGGTATTCAGCGAATAACCGCGTCCGCGGATGGACTGAATGGCAACGCCGTCGGCAATTGCGTCGAGCTTTTTGCGCAGCCGGCTCACGCGCATATCGATCACCCGGTCGAGTCCGTCAAACTCGCGCCCGATCACGCGCCGGAACAGGTATTCGCGGCTCAGCAGGCGCGCCGGCTGTTCGGCGAAAATCTGCAGCAGGTCGAATTCGTTGGTGGTGAGTGCCAGCGAGGTATCGTTCACAAAGGCCTGGCGGCTCACCAGGTCGATGGTCAGCGGGCCAAACGAGATACCGGCAGCGGGCGGGGCGGAATTGCCGACGCTGCGCAGCTGCGCCTCGATTTTCGCCCACAGCAGATGGGGGTCGACCGGCTTTACCAGGTAATCGTTGGCACCGAGCTTCAGCCCGGTCACCTGGTCCTCCACCGAACTGAGCGCACTCAGGAAAATCAGCGGGCAGTTGAGCTGGTTGCGGAATTGCTCGAGCAGCTGGAAACCACTCGCGTCTGGCAGTACCACATCGGCAATGATCAGGTCGTAATCCCGGTGGCGGATGGCCTTCATAAACTCGCTGCCATTGGCCGCGTAGGCCACGCTGCATCCGCGTTCCTCGAGAAAACGAATGATCAATGGCGCCAACTCTTCATCGTCTTCCAGCAACAGAATCCGATAACCCGCGGACAAATTCGCGTGTTTTATACCTTCCTGCCATTTGGCATTGCTTACAGCGTTCATAGCAATCCCCAGCCATAGCGGCGTCGGTGTCGTTTGGGCTGATATTGGGCCACCTTGAGAATGGCGGAAGCAACGCGCTCGCCACTTTCGCCTTCGGTCACCATGAACTGGGTGTCGTGATCCGCGTGGATATAGACCTCCAGGTTTTTTTCGGTTTTGCCGGAGAAGCAGCGGATCAATCCCTTGCCCATAATCGACAGGCAATAGCGCTCGCTGTCGTCCGCCGTGAATCTCACTTTTACCGATACGTTGCAGCTGGACTCTTCTTCACTGACCGCGCACAGGCTCGGTGTCAGCTGCAGTTCCGCCGCCTTTGCCGGGATCGCCAGCAGGGCGAGAAAAAATAACAGGAAGCGCTGCATCATTGCCCACTACCGATGGAGTACTGGATACCGGCGAACCAACTCAGGGTTTCCGATGTATCCATGAGCAGGGGCAGACGACCCTCCATATCGAACTGGGTGTATTTTGCGCCGAACCGCACATCCAAATTGGCCGAGAGCGGATAGGAAAAATGCAGGCGCGCATAGCGATCGACGACGTCGCCTGGCGGGTAATAGCGGGCGTAGGCGCGCGCCATCAGCCCGGCCTCTTCCTCGGTGACGTGATAGTAGTAGCGCACCAGGTCTTCATCTTTCTGCACCGCGCCGAGACTGTAGCCAAAGGTGCCGCCGAACAGCGGGAACTGCTTGTCCAGGCTCAGGTGCGTCTCACTGCCGTAGTGCACCGCAGTTATGTCGTGAAAAGACGCCAGCGAGAGGTCTGCGTATTTGCCCACCAGCGTCACGCTGGGACCGGCAACCACAGAAATATCCCGCTCGATGGCCTCGCCCGCGCCACCAATATGGGTGAGAAATGCGTTCAGGGACCCCATGGTCATGGTGGAGCTGTCGAGGTGGTAAAAGAGCCCGTCCTCGTTAGGTTGCGCCACCAGGTCTACATAAAAATTGCGCTCTTCGAGCAGGGTGTAGCCGACCGTCAGGTTGCTGATAAAGAAGCGGTCGCCGTAGTAGGAGTAAGAAGGGAGGAATAATGTTTCGCCATCGCTCTTACCGGCGATGGGGTTTTCGATAACGCCGCGGCCAGCCGCGAAGCTGAGCTTCCATTCAGGCGCCCGCGCTTCAGTAGCCAGCGCGCGGAGCGGGCTGACAGCGACTAACAAGCAGAAAAGCGTACACCTGAACATCTTATTTTGTTGATATTGGACGGCTGTTCGAAATTTAAACGCTTTGTAACACAGCGTATCGGGCGCATCTATCGCACTGATACAAATCCGAACAAACTGTTACAAAGTCGGCTTCCTCAGAATCTGCATCGGTATTTTCCAGTCTGTTCCGTATTTTCTGCTGTTCTCGCTGATCGATCGTCCTGTAAACCTCCTTTCGGAACATTTTTCCGGCAATTCCTGCTTTTGAGGAATGTTTTTGACTGACCTGCCAGTTCAGTATGCCCGGTGACAATGCTGACAAACTGTTACGCGAAAGCCTTGGGTTGCTGTACGACCGTCATGTTTTTATGACTGCCTCGGACACTCTCACAAAAAAATTTGCTCGAGTACGAATAATTCAATCTCTGGGGAGAAGTACCTATGGCCGTAACAATAAATGGCTTTCCCGGGACCCCGAGCCAGCTGACATCAGCGGTTCGTAAGGCTCTGTTCACCTCCGCCGCCGTGACCGCAATTTCCGTCGGTGCACCCGGCTACGCCGCAGCGGCAGAAGTTGCCTGCGCGCCCGGCCAGTACGGCGCGCCCGCAGCGGGCGATACCGTGCAGTGCAGCGGTTCGTTTGACGAAAGCATTCACTACGAGGTAGCGGACTACACCGTAGTGGACGGTGAAATCGAAACTGTCGTTCCTGGCGATTTGAAAGTGGTGGTTGCCGAGGGCAGCACGGCAGCGGGTATTTCCATTTCCTCGGTAACCGCAGCGATTGAAAATACTGCAGCCACCGGTTCCATTGTGATCGAGAACCACGGCGATATCGCCCGTGAAGGCGACGCCGGTATCGAAGTCCCGGACGGTGTCGAGCGCACCTATTACGACATGGGTATCCGTGTCGGCAGCGCCAACTCCAACGACGGCGGTCACTTCTTCGACAGCTACATGAAGCTGGATGAAAACGGCGAGGTGATGCGGGACGAAGATGGTAACGCCACTGGTGAACGTATTCTGTTCACCGACGTCGAAGGCAACCCGATCAAGGTCGGCTTTGATGAAATCAATGATCACCTCGGGGTTGACTCTGACAGCGCCGACTACGACAAGTGGAACAAAAACGGCCCCGAGGACAAGATCACGTTCCTGGTTGCCGAGGAAGGAACGTTCGACGGCGGCGTGAGTGCGCTGGTCACCGCAGAAACCGAAGCCGGCAGTATTTCCATTTCTAACACCGGGGATATCAGTGTTGGCAGCGGTGAGTCTGTTACCTACTACTCCGCGTTCACTGAAAAACACAGCAGCGCCTACGATGAGATCGTGGCAGCTGGCAAGAATCCTTTTGGCGTCCTTAACAAAGTCGATGTCGACGGCGACGGCGTTGCCGATATCAGTCTGTGGACCGGTGAGGACACCATCTTCGTCGACCCGGCCAACGTGCACGTGGCCACGGTATTCGCCGGCGGCATCAACGCCAGCAGCACCACAGGCAATATCGCCATTGAGAACGCGGGCACCATCACCGCGGGCAATATTTCCAAGGGTATCAATGTGTTCACCGAGAGCGGTGACATTGCCATCAGCAACAGCGGTGATATCGCCACTGGCGATGCCTCTTACGGTATCAGTGCAGGCAGCGCGGTGCAGGCGGTAGATTCCGGCATTTCCTACACCTACAACACCCAGGACAGTGGCACTGCTTACGCGGTTGAGCACACTGCGGGCACCCTGAGCATGTTCCGCGGTTGGACGGGCCCGAGCTATACCCACTTCTATCGCGAGTACACCGTTAATTCGAAAATCGTCGACTCCAATGACAGCGTCATCGAGATCGGCAACAGCGGTAGCATCTCTGTGGGTACGGCCGGTGTCGCCATCCATGCGAAAAACCCTTCCGGTGCCGGCATTACCATCGTCAACTCCGGTGATATCGAAGTCGCTGATGGTATTGGCGGTGCTGGTATCTACGCTTCCACCTCCGCAGGCCTGAGTGCCACCAAGGAAAAGGTAGAAGTTGCCAGCTGTAACCCGTTCTTTGGTTGCCCTGCCAAGCCCTACTTCACCGTGGAAGAGGGAGAAGCCAACGAGCTGAATGTGGCCTACGGCCTGAGCGATCGCGAAGACAACATATATAGCCACAATGCCAACGGTGAGTACTACACCTACGACAAGCCCATTCTGAATATTATCGGGCGTCCGACCGGTTACTACACCGAAGGAGTCACCAAGCACTATTCAGAAGTAGTGCAGTGGGAAGCCACCGGCTACTTCGACGACCGCGGTGATATTGCTATTGCCAATACCGGCACCATCGACCTGTCCGGTACCTACCGCGCTTCCGGTATTACTGCCGTAGGCCACGGTGCCAAGACCATCCTCAACACCGGCGATATCGAAGCTGGCGCGCTGGGTACGGGCATTGCCACCCGCGGTGTCGGCGAGACCGTGATCGACAACCAGGGCAACATTTATCTGAATGGCGCAGGCAGTGCGGCGGTTCAGGTGACTGCTTCTCCGTTCGATATGGACAGTGTTGAGCAGTCCGGCGCCGGCATCGACGAAGCCACCGCGGAAGCGTTTGGCGGCTTTGAAAATGGCGATGTGATTATTGTGAACTCCGGTTCCATTGGCGGTGCCGACACCAGCCACCTGACCACTTACAACGAGAACGGTGCGCTGGAAGCCTCTGCCGTCACCAGTTTTGGTATCAACGTTTCTGCGCTGGGCTCAAACCGCGTTGGCAGCGCCAACAAGTGGACCCAGTACGGCCAGGCGACCGTGGACAAGGTCAACGCCGCCAATTACGCCCGTGCCCAGGCGGATATGGAGTCCTACCTGGCCGGCGAAATCGCCATCGATGAGGTGTACGAGTACACCAAGATCGAGATCGACGAAAGCATCGAGCAGACTACCACCAGTATCCTGAATACCGGTGATATCAGCCTGTCTGACATGGCTCGCGGTATCAATGTCTCGGCGAAATACGGCGACGTGGTGATTGAAAACCAGGGTACCGTTTCCGTCGGCAACGGCGTGCACGGCCGCGCACCGGAAACCTACGGTGCGGTCACAATCAAGTCCACCGCGATCAACGTCAGCAACTTCGGTATCGAGGGCCTGGCGAACCATTACGTGGTCAACAGCGGTGATGTGTTCGCCGGTGATGTCTCGAATGGTATCCGCTCCGAAAGCTGGCACGGCTCCAGCTCCGTCTTCAACGAAGGCAATATCACCGTTGGCAGCGGCCACCTGCTGGAGGCCACTGAAAGCAATGGCGCCCACGGTGCCGTCGCCAATGGCATTTCCTCTGTGGTTGCCGGCGGCAATGATGCCTACGCACTGGCCCACAACAGCGGCAATGTGACCACCGGTGATCGCGCCTTTGGCGTGGTGTCTTCCAACGTCTTCACCACTGGTGCCTTCCTGAGTGAAGAATTCGCGCACAACTACACTGCGGCGGCCATCAACACCGGCGTGATCAGCACCGGCGACTACTCCACCGGTATGGGTGTGAACGGTTATATGTCGCTGGGCTACAACAGCGGCAGCATCAGCATCGGCAACGGCCCGATGCAAAACCTGGGTGATGTCGAGATCGCTGCGGGCATGCGCACCCTCACCGATAACGGCCTGACCGCGACCCTGCTGAACACCGGCGACATTAGCGGTGGCAACGAAACGGCGGGTATGTTCGCGGAAGCGTTCTTCGCGCGCAGTGTGCAGTCCGATACCGGTAGCGTGATGGTGGGTGACGATTCTGCAGGCCTGGTGGCCCGTGGTCAGACCCAGGGTATCGTGCAGAACTACGGCATGGTGGTAACCGGTGACCGTTCTACCGGTATCCAGGCCATGGGTACCAACTTCAACTACGGCGCCAACTACGCCACCGCGACCAACGCCGGTACGGTGAAAGTGGGTGATGAGTCCGTGGGCATGCAGGCCTTCGGTACCCTGGCCCAGGTAATCAACACCGGTTCCGTTTCCGTTGGCCACGACTCCGTGGGTGTACTGCTGTCTTCCGCGACCATTAATGCGATCGACGCAGAAACCGGTGAAGAATTCCTGCGTGCAGGTACTGTACTGAACCAGGGTTCCATCCTTGCCAGCGGCGAAGGCAGCCTTGCAATCCAGTCCACCGAAGACTTCGCGGCAACTATCGTCAACCGCGGCCTGATCGAAGGCTCTGTGGTGATGGGAGGCGGTGATGACTTCTTCTACAACGGCGTGCGCACCGATTCCGAAGGCTACCTGGTGGGCGCGGGCGTTATCCGCCTGAACAATGACTTCATCGACATGGGCGAAGGTAACAACACCTTCCGCAACGTGTTCGGCGATATCGTGTTCTCCGGCGACAGCAGCATCGACCTGGGTGCCGAAGGCGAGATGCAGAACTACTCGTCCAACGGCAGCTACGTGACCATCTCCAGCATGGACGGCAAGGCCGGTGACACGCTGACCATCAAGGGCAATGTGCTGTTCAACACCGTGCAGGGCAACAACGGCCTGTTCCTGGTAGACGTCAGCTCCAAAGGCAACGACAGCATCGTTATCAACGGCGACCTGACCGCCAGCGAGACCATCGATGAAGCGGGCAACACCGTCGATTCCGACCTGCGTGTTGCCATCGCGATCAACGATCAGGGCAAGGGCGCACTGACCTCCGGCAGTATCCTCACCGTCAATGGCGACCAGGATCTGGATTCCGTACAGCTGAGCGCGGTTGGCGGCGCCTTCGCCGACACCATCCTGAGCGCCGAGCTGAACCAGGACGACAATGGCAACTGGGTTGTGGATTACACCGCTGGCCTGTCCCAGCTGGGTACCGCGGCGAGCTCCGTGTCCCACCTGGCGGAAAGCTTCTGGCTGCGTTCCGCGTCCCACTTCTTCGACGGCGAGCGCGCGGCGAATGCCAGCGAGACCGGTCGCGTTGAAGGTCTGCACGCCTGGTCCGGTTTCTTCCGCGCCAACAGCGATATGCAGAGCCAGGGCGACCTCGACGCACAGGACCTGAGCTTCACCCAGCAGCTGGGCGGCCAGTTCGCCGGTGCCACCTACTCCACCAAACTGGGCGACAGCTGGCTTTCCGTAAGCCCGTTCGTGGGTCTGGGTAGCGCGGACAGCGACCAGTTCGATCAGCAGTCCTCCGCGCTGCTTGATACCGAAACCTACGCCATTGCAGGTAGTTGGGGCATGGGTGACTTCTACGCCAATGCCATGTACCAGAACGTGGAATTTGACGCGAACATCATCTCCGTCAATTCCCGCGCGGCGACTTCCGGTAAGGCACACGGTTTCAGCCTGGAAGCGGGCTGGAACTACCTGTCCGAGTCCGGTATCGCGATGACTCCGTTTGCCCAGTGGGACGACGTGAAGACCGAGATTGATGGATTCACTTCCTCTGACGGCAACTTCAACTACGCCTACGACCTCGGCAACAGCAAGCGCGCACGTGCCGGTGTGAGCCTGCGCAAGTCCTTCTCCATGAGTGAAGGCTTCGCCATGCCCTACATCACATTCAGCGCGACGGACGTGATCACTGCCAACAACCACGACCTGTATTCCAACGGTGTGCGTTTCGGCAGCGATGTGTCCGGCAATGGTATGAGCGTCGACTTCGGTGTGGATGGCAAATACAAGCTGTGGACTGTTAAGAGCGGCCTTGGCCTGTTCAGCGGCGACACGGACAAGAATGGTCTGAGCGGCCACCTGTCCATCTCCCGCAGCCTGTAATTCACAGCCTGTCATCGCCAAAAGGGGGCGCCCGGCGCCCCCGGTTATCGATTTAATAAAAATTTCAGATGGGCGTGTGCCCACGGGATTTGACTATGTTTGCAAAAAATAAACTCTCGCTTTGCGTAGCACTGTTGCTGGGTGCTTCTGCTTCCATGCCGCTGTATGCGCAGGAAGCTGCTGAAGAAAAGGCTGCAGAAAGCAGCGAACAGCAATCCAAAGACAAAAAGAAAGCCACCGATGGCCTGGTAGCCCGTCAGGCGGAAGCCATCGAAACCGTAGTGGTGACCGGCTCCCTGATTCCGCGCAATACCTTTGACGGTCCGGATCCAATGACCGTTATCGGCGAGGAAGACATGAAGGCGCGCGGTCTGAACACCGTTGCCGACGTGATCGACTCCCTGGCTTCCAACACCGGTTATCGCGAAGGCGAAGCGGGCAACCTGCTGTCCGGTTTCACCGTCGGCGCGTCCGAGGCGAACCTGCGTGGCATGGGCTCTGGTCGTACCCTGGTACTGATCAACGGCCGTCGTATTGCCGACTACCCACTGCCCTTCGGCGGCGAGCAGAACGGCGCTGACCTGGGCACCATCCCCGGTGCTGCCATGTCCCGCGTTGAAGTGCTGAACGGCAGTGCCTCTGCCATTTACGGTTCCGACGCCGTTGGTGGTGTGATCAACGTCATCACCAAGCGCGATATGGAACAGACCGCGGTGACAGGTGAAGTAGGCGTTTATGAAGACGGTTACGGCTTCACCAGAAATACCTCCTTCATTACCGGCAAGGTGTTTGATAAAGGCTCTGTAACCTTCAGCCTGGAGCAGCGCACTGTCGATCCGGTATATGCCGACGAAGTCGATTTCCTCGATGATCGCAAATTTGTTACTACCGGCATTGGCGCGAGCATTAGTGAGTTGAATGCGGACAATACTGTCACCACCAACGCGATTTCTCCGCTGGGCTACAGCTGTGAAGACAGCGGCATGATCACCACCGAAACCTACGGTGAAGACGGTGCGAGCATGTGTAACTTCGATGCCTCCAGAGGTATCGCCATGCAGCAGGAATTCGACCGCACCTCGACCTTCGTCGATGGTCGCTATCAGTTCACTGACAGCATCCGTGGTTTCGCCACCTTCCTCGGCTCCAAGCAGGACGTAGCCAGCTCCGTGCCGGCATCCAGCTGGAGCGGCCGCTTTATCAGCAGCGACGGCACCCAGTTTGTGGACGTCCGCCGTTCCTTTGCCATGGACCTGGGTTACACCACTTCTACTTACGATCAGGAAATGTGGACCCTGATGCTGGGTCTGGAAGGTGAAGTCGAGATCGGTGACACCACCTGGAACTGGGACGTGGGTTACTCCAAGGCCCGCTACGACATGGTGCAGAAGTACGGCGCGATTCGCGAGGAAGCGCTGGCATCCTGGTTTACCGAAGGTGCCCAGAACGTACGGCAGGTTGCCAACGACATTTACGTGGTTAACAGCAGCTTCTTTGACAATCAGCTAGTGGACAACATTTTCCGCGACGCGTCTGTGGATCGCGACGAGCTGATGGGCCAGGCGACAACTTACGCCAGTTCCAGCGCCGACAGCATCACCATCAAAGCGGTGGGTGAGCTGAGCGATTTCGGTTTCCTGTACAACCCGGTAACCGTCGCCGTGGTCGGTGATTGGGCTACCCAGTCCAGCGGTATCAACCCGGATGAGCGCTCCCTGAACCTGGACGGCAACGGCTGGCTGAACGTGGGTGCCATCGAAGCCGGTGGCAGCCGCGATCGAATGGCCATCGGTGCCGAGTTCCTTATTCCGGTTGTGGAAGATCTCGAACTGACCTTCGCCACCCGTATGGACCGCTACGACGACTCCACTGCGATCGGCGGCCGCGGCACTTCTTCTGTGAAGTTCCTGTACCAGCCGTTCGACATGCTGAAACTGCGCGGTAGCGCTTCGGAAACTTTCCGCGCACCGGACATGTTCAACATTTACGGTGAATCCACTGGCTACCAGTACATTGCCGACTTCGTAGCAAACAACTGTTACGACGGTGAAAACGCAGACAACTGCTCCGTGTACAACGTACTGTCCACCCGTCGCGGTAGCGAGGACCTGGAAGAAGAGAAGGGTAGAGATTACGGCCTCGGCTTTGTGCTCACCCCGACCAACGACATCAGCCTGGCCGTTGACTGGTACAACGTGCGTCTGGAAGACCTCGTGGTTACCGAGAGTGCCACTGGCCTGATGCGTTCCGAGTGGCAGTGTGAAACCGGTGTATTCGACAGCGCCAGCCAGTTCTGTGCCGACGTCTACAGCCGCGTGAAACGCAACGCTTCCGGCTATGTTGACCAGATCATCATCGAGCCGCAGAACCACGAGTACACCGAACTCGAAGGTGTCGACGTGACCCTTGCCGGTAAATTCGACTCCGCTAAGTACGGTAACTTCGGTGCACAGTTCAAGTACGTCAATATCCTGTCTTACGAGTGGCTGCAATTCGAAGGCGATGAGCCGGTTGAAATGCGCAACGGTCTGCGTGGCCAGTCCACCCCGGCGAACAACAGCAACCTGACCCTGACCTGGAGCAACCCGCTGGCGGGCTTCCGCTCCGTAGGTGCGTCGCTGTTTATCCAGCGCCAGGGCAGTGTGAAAAACTATGCTGGTTCCGAGCGCATGGATCCGTACTACACCGCCAACCTGTCTGCGAACTACACCGCGAGTGCACGTCTGAACCTGGGCCTGACCGTCAGAAACCTGACCAATGAAATGCCCCAGGACGACTACACCAACCAGTGGCCCTACTACTGGTCTTACCTGCAGCAGCCCTTTGGCCGTAGCCTCAACCTTTCTTTCAGCTACTTCCTGAGTAACTGATTAATCCTGTAGATGTGTCGGCCGGTGTTTGATGATTTTTTGTCAGACACCGGCCACAGGAGTTAAGCAATGAAAATTTTATCAATGCTGAGCGTCGCGGTGGTTACCGGTGCGGTCGCAGCGATGAGCATTCTGCCGGCGCCGGCAGAGGCGAAAGAACAAGTGCACAAGCCGTTTGCCAGTCTCGGCGAAATGCCCATTCCGTTTGAAGACCTGTTCCGCCCGGCGGCGTACAACAACATCCGTATCTCTCCGGATGGCAAATACTTTGCCGCAGGTCGCACCCGTGAAGACGGCATGACCGATGGCGTGATCATCGATCGCCGCACCATGGAAGTGAAGTCCACGCTCGAAATGGCCGGTGACGTGGGTGTCAGCCAGATCCAGTGGGCCAACAAAGAGCGCGTACTGTTCAGCTTCACCATGAAGTCCGCGGTCGCTGAAGATGCGAGCACCTCGCAGATTGCGGCAATGAATATTGACGGTTCCCGCAAGGAAATCATTTATACCGGTACCAGCGATTACGGCGGCGGTGAAGGTGCGGTGCTGGCCGGCAAGATCGATGACAAGCATTACCGCATCGAGGTGTACCCGTCTGGTAGCGCCCTGAACTTCCCGCTGAAGTATATCTACAAGCTGAACATCTATACCCGCAAGACCACCCTTATCGCGCGTTCCCCGATTCGTATGGGACGTCCGATCAGCAACAAAGACGGTGAGATCACTCACTGGGTAGGCAAACTGCCCGACGACTTTGATGCGACCGTAGTGGCCACCAAAAATGCCGCTGGTGAATGGGACGAAACCGTATTCCAGAATAAGGATGGCGTGTTTGAGCCCATGGGTTGGACCAAGGAAAAAGACTGGATGTGGTACACCGACACCGTCGATGCGCCCACCAAAGGTCTGTACCGCTACAACGTGAAAACCGGTGAGAAGAAGCTGGTTTACCGTCACCCGAAGGTGGATTACGACCGCATCTTCAACGATGACGACGGCAACCCCTGGGGTGCCCTGGTCAACTACGACTATCCGACCGTGGTCTATATCGACGAAGACAACCACTACGCCAAGACTCACAAGCGCCTGCAGGGAACCTTCCCCAACAAGCACATCCAGATCCTCAACCGTACCAGTGACGGCAATGAGTGGGTGGTGCATGTGGGCGACGATCGTCACCCGGGTAGCTACTACGTTTACAACCAGTTCGACGGCGCGCTGAAGTTCCTCGCCAACCAGGCGGAGTGGATCGACCCGGCCAAGGTACCAACGACCCACCCGGTGCGTTTTACCGCGCGCGATGGTCTGGAAATCAACGGTTACCTGACTCTGCCAATCAACAAAGAAGCGAAGAACCTGCCGCTGATCATCCTGCCGCACGGCGGCCCGCACGGCCCGCGTGACTACTGGGGTTACAACAAGGAGCGCATCATCTTTGCCAACGCCGGTTACGCCGTGATGCACGTGAACTACCGCGGTTCCGGTGGTTACGGTCGCGAGTTCCTGTTCGATTGGTACGGACACTGGGGCATGGAAATGCAGGACGACCTGACCGATGCAACCAACTGGGCGATCAACGCCGGTATTGCCGACACGGACCGCATCTGTATCTACGGTGCTTCCTATGGCGGCTATGCGGCCATGCAGGGCGTAACCAAAGAGCCGGACCTGTACCAGTGCGGTATCGGCTACGTCGGCGTGTACGACATGGCGATCTTCAGCACCCACGGTGATATCCGCCTGCGCAAAGCCGGCCGCAAGTACCTGGCTGCTGCCACCGGTACCGATCCGGAAGTACACCGTCAGCGCTCTCCGTCCCGTAATGCCGAGCGCATTACCGCACCGGTATTCTTGGTACAGGGCGCCCGCGACGTACGTGTGCCCATCGAGCACTACTGGGCCATGCGCGATGCGCTGGTGAAGCAGAACCACCCGCTGGAAACTTTGGTAGCCCCGCGCGCTTTTCACGGTGCCCGTGAAAAAACCAGCCAGCTGGAAATCTACTGCCGCATGATCAACTTCTTTGATCGCCACATCGGGGACGGCAAGCCTACAGATGCACCGGCCAACGACTGTGTGCCGGAAGACGGCCCGGGGCTACTGGAGTACCACTACTACGAGGAGGCCAAGCGTGGTTAAGTCTGTATTTACTGCCATTACCTTGCTGGCCTCCAGCCAGGCGTTCTGCCTGGACTGGGAGCGCCCGGACTGCTCCAAATACGCGGACTTCGGTGAATGTCGCAACGCGGAGAGCAACAACTACCGACTGCAGAAACAGCAGGAATTTCGCGAGAAAGGCCTGTCGTTCTGGTACTACGAACGCCCGGATTATTCCGACAACAAAAAAGTCGAGCAGGCTCTGGAAGACAAGGTCGAAGGGGCGCTGTTCTTCTCTTTCACGGTGAAGCGCGACGGCAGCGTTGCCGATGTTGCGCTGAAAAGCAAAACCAGTGATGAGGTTGCGGTGTTCGCCGAGCCGATTCTGGCCGCGATCAAAAACTGGCAGTTCGTGCCGTCTGAAAAAGACTGGCAGGATCAGGAATGGCGCTACCAGTTCTTCTTCAAGCAGGAAGACTGTGATGCCGAAGCCAGTGATACCGAAGCTTGCGCAGCAGAAGAAAAAGCCGCGTCAGCGGAGTGAAGCAGTTACTCTCTTGATCGAGTAAACCAGCGGTGAATAACCGCATCCCCCCAGTAAGGCCCGGACTCCTGTCCGGGCCTTTTTGTTTGTGCGGGTGGTCGGGGCAATACCCGCACGGAATTAATTTCTATTGGGCCAGCGCAGTGTGGCGCGGGTGCCGCCGAATTTGGGTGACTGATCCAGGCGCAGCTCGCCCTCGTGCCACATCATCACTTTTTTGACGATGTACAACCCGAGACCGTAGCCCTGCTCGTCTGTGGCCGAGCGGGTAAACGCATCGGTGAGTTCCAGCGCATCGCCACCGAGTCCGGGGCCGTTGTCTTCCACCGTGAAAACGCAGTGGTCCCTGTCAAATTCAAAGCGCAGGCTGACGCGGTCGCGGGCGTATTTGCCGGCATTCACCACCAGGTTCTGGATGGCGATTGTGAGGGAATCCGGCTCCAGCCAGGCTTCGCCGTCGGGAAAATAGTAGGCAATTTCCAGTTGCGGGCACTGTATTTCCAGGTGAGCACCGAGCTCTTCGAAAAAGTCCTCCAGCGAAATGCATTTGCGCGCGAGGAACTGCTCGTGCACTTCCACACGGGAAAAATTCAGGTATTTTTCCACAAGCTGTTCGATATCGCGGGTGGCGCGGTTGATGACCTCGGTGCTTTGCGTATCGTGCCCGGCCAGCGCTTGCTGGAACTTGATGCGCGCCAGCGGCGTGCGGATTTCGTGGGCAATGGTGCGCGCAAGATCCTTATGCATCTCGAAATGACCGGTGACGATATTGGCCATGCGGCGAAAGGTTTCTGCCAGTGGGAAAATGGTGGAGCGGTGATTGAACTGTTCGGGAATCTGGAACGGTTTTTTGCTAAAACGGATCGCCTGGTTCTGCAGGCGGTTCAGGTCGCGAAACATGGGCCAGATCAACAACAGCAATACCACCAGCATCGCGCCAATAAACAGCATGCGCCACTGGGTGACGCTCTCCTCCGGCTGGTGGGGGAAGGGTCCGATTTCCAGCAAGTTGTCGCCATTACGGTGATAAAAAAGGATCTGCCCTTCGCCACTGTTGAGCCCCACCACTTCTCCGGCGGCCAGTCGCTGCTGCAGTGGCGCGGAAAAATGAATGGCATCGGTGGCGTAGCGTTGCGCGATGGGCGTATCGCCGCGCTCCAGTACTGCGGCCAACTGAGCCGCGCTGATGGTGTATTCGTGCGGAGCAGGCGAGTAGAGGTTGTAAAGTGCCGCTACCGAGGAGTAGACCACCACCAGTGCCAGCGCCAGCACACTGAGCAGCCGCAACATCTGCAGGCGCATCAGTCGATTCCGCTGGTGGCGTTCAGCGAGTAACCGCGGCCACGAATGGAGTGGATGACAACGCCATCACCGACACCATAACAAACGGCATCGAGCTTTTTACGCAGGCGACTGATGCGCACATCGATCACCCGGTCCTGGCCATCGAATTCGCGTCCGACCATCCTGCGGAACAGGTATTCGCGGCTCAACAGGCGCGTCGGTTGCTCGGCAAATATATGCAGCAGATCGAATTCTGTGGAAGTCAGTGGAAGTTCATTGTCGCGGACTTTCGCCTGGCGCGTGACCAGGTCGATGGTCAGCGGGCCAAAGCAAATACTGGGGTCCGCTGGTGGCAGCGTTCTGTGGGCGCGCAGGCTCGCTTCGATTTTTGCCCACAGCAGGTGGGGGTCGACCGGTTTTACCAGGTAATCGTTGGCACCCAGTCTCAGGCCGGTCACCTGGTCCTCCACCGAGCTGAGGGCGCTCAGGAAAATCAGCGGACAGTTTATCTGCCGGCGGAACTGATCCAGCAATTTGAAACCGCTCGCATCGGGCAGCACGACATCGGAAATGATCAGGTCGTAGTGGCGATGGTGAATGGCTTTCATGAAATCATTGCCATTCGCCGCATGGTAAACGCTGCATTGCCGCTCCACCAGGAACTGCAAAATCAGTGACGCCAGTTGCTGATCGTCTTCCAGCAGCAGAATCCGGTACTTAACTTCGGGGCCCCGGGCTTGATGTTGCAGCGACGAACTCACAATAGCCCCCAGCCGTAACGACGCCGGTGGCGTTTCGGCTGATAGTGGGCGATCTTTAGGGTTGCCGCGGCAACGTCCTCGCCCCTGGTATTGCCACCGGTACTGGCACTGGAGCTGGCAGAAACCTGAAAACGAATATCCCGGTCGCTATTGATATACACCTCGAGATCGCGGATTCCACCGTGGAAGCAGCGAATCAGCCCCTTGCTATCGACGGAAAGGCAATAATGCCGTTCGTCGTCTGCTTCGAAATCAACATTGACGGAAATGCTGCAGCGACTTTCGCTCTCGTCCACCGCACACACCGTTGGTGTCAGATGTAAATCCGCGGCCGCCGCCAGCCCGGGAAGCGCTGCCAGGAAAAATAAAAGGATCTGCGGTTTCATCGATTGCTACCAATGCGGTATTGCAAACCGGCGAACCAATCCAGTGTTTCGCGATTTTCTATAAACAGGGGGTTGCGGCCAGCGAGATCAAACTGGTTGTATCTCGCGGTCAGGCGCAAATCGAGGTACTTGCTCAGCGGGTAGCTAAAATGGATCCGCGCGTACTGGTCGATGGCGTCGTCAGCGGGAAACAGTACGGCGTAGCGCCGGTGATAGATGCCCGCTTCCGCGGGGGTGAACTGGTAGTAATAACGTACCAGTTCCATATCTTTCTTGATCGCGCCGATTCCGAAACCGAATGCGCCGCCGGCCAATGAAAACTGTTTGTCGAAACTCAGATGGGTTTCGCTGCCGTGGTGCACGTCTGAGATGTCTTCCAGCCAGGAAAACGAGACATCAACAAACCTGGTAACCAGGGTGAAACTGGGGCCGCCGAGGACAGAATTTTTACGCTCGGTTTCCGCCACACCCGGCTCTTCCAGCTTGACGGCGAAATTGGACACGGCCGCGGTGGCTGCGGTGTCGTTGTCCAGGTTGTAGTAGAGCCCATCTTCATTGGGGCGGGCGATCAGGTCGAGGTAGAAATTCTTCTCTTCCAGCAGGCTGTAACCCAGTGTCAGGTTGCTGACAAAGAAGCGTTCGCCGTAATAACTGAACGAGGGCAGGAAATAGGTCTCGCCGTCCGGTTTGCCGACAATGGGGTTTTCCAGGAAACCGTAACCGCTAGCGATGCTGACTTCCCATTCGGAAACATCAACCTTGCCAATCTCGGTTGCCGGCGCGGTCTGGGCCCAGCTGGAAACCGGCAGTCCCAGCAGGATTATTAGGGTAATTCGAAACATCGGGCGCGCGTACAATTATTGCTGTTTGTATTTTGAGCGAATTGTACCAATTTGTAACACAGTCCCGTCGGGCACTCCAGTGACCTCCGGACATATTTGAAAAGCGTAACAAACTGTTACAAAGCGGCGCCCGACAGCGAAAGTGTCGAAATTTGTTTTTTAATACAGGTGAACATCCTGCTTTCTGGAGTTTTTGAACGATTGACCAATTTCGTTGCGCGCGTTTTCGCTGGGGGGACTCAGTAGCTGCCGCCGGGATGGTGGCTCAGCGTTGAGAAAGACGAAGTGTCGCAGCCCTCGAAATAGGATCGCAACCATTCGGGCCAGACTGGCTCCATCATGCAGTCAAGCGCGCTGACGTTTTGTTGCCGTTGGTAGGCTTCCAGCAACCCGGCATAGGTACGATAGCGCTGCACAATCTTGCGCACATAGTCGTAAGGCTCGCGGCCGCGCGCGTATCCATAGCGTGCTTTCGAGTAGTGTTTTTTTTCCGACAGCAGCAGCATCGCATTTTCCACATTACCGAACCAGACTTTCCGGTCCCATCCCTTCTCTTCCGCCAGGTCCTTGGCATCGTAGACATGCCCCAACCCGGCGTTGTAGGAGGCGAGGGTAAACCACATCATGTTTTCCGGGCTGATGTCCTTGTCCTCGAATTTGCGGTGTAGCCACTCCAGGTATTTCATCCCTGCACGCACACTGGTTTCCGGGTCGAACAGGTTTTTTTCCCCGATTTGTTTGCCGGTGTCCGGCATCACCTGCATCAGGCCGCGAGCGCCGACCCAGGACTTGGCCTTGGCGTTGAACGTACTCTCCTGAAACATCTGTGCCACGATCAGTCGCCAGTCAAAGTCATACTGTTTGGCATATTTCTTCACGAGATTGTCGTAGGGCGAAATCTCCCCTTTCTGGCTCAGGGCCTTGATCTCTTTGCGGGTTCGTTTGGGCTCGTCGAAATATTTGTGAAACAGGGTGTCGCGCAGTTTGGTGATCTCGGGGTCGCTGAAGAATTGGTTTACCGCCTGTAGAAGCTGCGGGTTGCTCTCCCGTACCATCCACGCATAGATGTTGTCTTCGACATGGAGGTCGAACAGATTGACGATGTCGTCGCGCCAGTGATGTTCCAGTCTTACCGTGACATCATCGGCGATGGTCAGGTCGTACTCTCCATCGGCTACACGATCGAGAATTTGCGGGATCGTCAGTTCCTCGGGAACCAGCTGGATATCTATCTTCAATTCCCGTAGCTCGGGATGACTGTCGAGTAGCTCCATGAGCAGCTCGAATTGGCTGCTGGAGCGCAGCAGATGAATGGTTCTGCCATTCAGGTCTTCCAGTTTTTCAATCTTGTCACCGGGGCGACCGACCAGGGCTACGGTTTCTTTCATGTAGGCGGGGCCGAAGTCCATACCGGCCAGATCCCGGGCTTTGGTCGCGGTTATCAGGCTGGCCGCGATGTCGGCCTTGCCGTCGCGCACCATGCTAAAGATTTCCTTGTGCGTCGGTGCCACGATAATTTCCAGGCGCACATCAAGTGACTTGGCAAATTTTTTCATAAGTTCATATTCGTAACCCATTATGCGGCCCTTCCACATGAAGTAAGTGCCGGGGTGGTTGCGCGTTACCGCGCGCAGGACACCGCGCTCCTTGATTTTGTCCAGGTCGCCGAGGTGGCGCATGTAGGGATTGGTGAGCTTGATCTTGCGGATGGCGTCGTTCAGGGCCTGTTGCAGTTGCGGGGAGTTTTTGCGCAGCCCTATCGCCAGTGGGTCCTCGCGCTCGAAGACGACATTTTTCTTGAGGTTGTCGCGAAATTGGCTGACGAGCGCGAAAATTTGCTCATCGATAATGGTGAAATCGATATGCCCCAGTGACACGTCCAGGGCAAGTTCGACATAATTTTTCTCCACAACCTTCAGGTCAATGCCGGGGTGCTGTTTGGCGAATTCTCGCCCGCGGGTTTCAAACACCGTGCCCTTGGTGACGGTCAGTGTCTTGCCCTTGAGCGCGTCGCCGACTTCCACTTCCGGTGTGTCTTTTTGGGAAATCAATGTGTCGTGGGTCTTGCCCATGGGATTGGAAAAATCGATAAGCGCGGCGCGCTCCGGGGTGGGAACCAGGTTGTTGGCGATGATGTCCCCCTTGCCTTCGATCAGTAGCGGGATCAGCTGATCGAAGTTCTCCGCATAGAGCACTACGGGTTCGAGACCGAGGATTTCCGCTTTCTGTTTTGCCAGCTCGATTTCAATGTCCTGCTGGGTGGCGGCGCGGTGCAGTGAGTCCGTATTGGCGATATCGGCCAGTATGCGCAGCTTGCCGCGCTTTCTGATCGCGTCCAGGTCACCTTTCTCGATGTAGTTGTTGTAGGCGCCGATGGGATACTCGCCGGTGGTGTCCGGCGCCCAGTCTGCTTCGGGGCGAAGCTCGTCGCTCGCCGCCGGACGACCCGCGTATTTTTGCTGGGGTTGTTGGTCGTCGCTCTCGTCGTTCGCGCTGGCGTTGTCGGTCGCAGAGCCCGTAGTTTCGGCTTGTTGCGAGGCTCCGGTGTCATCCCTCTGTGAAAGCTGCTCGATATGTTGATTCGGTGAAGATGGTTTGCCCGCCTCGCGCTCGCAGCCGCCAGCGAGCAGCTGGACACAGAGTAGGGTCAAGCAGGTAAACAGGCGCAGACCTGGCGGCATATGCGCTCCCAAACGGTTCGAATCGAGGTATACCTTCAAGTCTAGTCACAGGTTCGGGTTTGCAGCCGCTTCAGGCGGAGACGCAAAAAAAAGCCCGGCATGAAAGCCGGGCCTGTTCTCGCGCTTTGGGGGCACAGCAACTCAGTGCTGCGGTTTCTCCGGCCGATAGACCCCTACATTCTTGTAGCCTTCATCCAGCAGGTGCGAGGCGTGCAGCTTGCTCATGACACCGCGGGCGCAGTACAGCAGGTACTGCTTGTCCTTATCCAGGGTTTTGAACGCGGTGCTCAGGCGGTAAAACGGGATCGTCTCCACGCTGGCGTTGTCGAGCTCCAGCGGGTTCACTTCCTCTTCGGTGGGGTGGCGGATGTCGATGACGATGGCATTGCCGGGCGCGGCGAATTCCTCTACCGCCGGCGCGTCTTCACCGAGGTCTTCCATCACCTCGTCGATGTTCTGCATCACGCGGTTACCGATGGCGCGGTCGAGCACGGTGAAGTCGAAGCGGGTTTCCTCGTGTTGCACTTTTTCCATCTTCGCGCGCGTAGTGGGTTTCACCGAGATCACGCCGCAGTACTCGGGCATGTTCGCGGCAAATTCCTCGGTGCCGATCTCGCGCGCGGTGCGGATAATGTCGGTCTTGTCGGAGGTGATCAGCGGGCGCAGCACCAGGGTGTCGGTGACGCTGTCGATCACCGACAGGTTTTTCAGGGTCTGGCTGGACACCTGGGCGATGGCCTCGCCGGTAACCAGGGCATCCACATCCAGCTCCTTGGCGATCACCGAGCCCGCGCGCAGCATCATGCGCTTCAGGGTCACGCCCATGTAGGAGTCGTCGATGCGCTCGAGGATCTCGGCCACGACTTCGTCAAATGGCACGGTGATGAATTTCACCCGGTGCGAGGCGCCGTATTTTTCCCACAGGTAGAACGCCACTTCCTTTACCCCCAGCTCGTGCTGGCGCCCACCCAGGTTGAAGAACAGGTAGTGGGTGCGGATACCGCGCTTGATGGTCAAATAACTCGCCACGGTGGAATCGAAGCCGCCAGAGACCAGCGAGATCACCGGGTCCTGGGTGCCGAGCGGGAAGCCGCCGAGGCCCTGGTGCAGCTGCTCGATCACATTCAGCTTGTCGTGGCGGATTTCCAGTTTCACGGTGATATCGGGGTTTTTCAGTTTCACCCCGGCGGCGTCCGTATTCATGTTGAGGCCGCCGCCCACGTACTGCTCCACCTCGAGGGACTGGAAGTCGTGCTTGCCGGTACGCTTGGCCCGCACGCAGAAGGTTTTGCCGCTGAGCTTGTCGCCCCACACCGACAGGGTCTTCTGGTACATGTCGTCCATGTCGCCCAGGGGGAACTGCTGTACCCGCGCGAAGTTGGCGATGCCGGGGGTGTGCGCCAGCACCTCTTCAATGCGGTCGGAGAGGTGGGCTACGGCGTCCGGCGCGATCACATCAATTTTTTCCCAGTCCTTGCGCACCTGGATGCGGTCATCGACCCCGCGCAGCAGTTTGCGCAGGTTGTCCGCAAGCTGTCGCGACATGCGCTTGCGTACCGGGTTGCTCTTGATGGTGATCTCTGGGAAAAACTTGACGACGAAGTGCATAGGGATGTGCCAGAACCGCGATTGACAGAAATGTGAGCCGGGAACGCGTACACCGCTTCCCGGCAAAGGTGGCGAATTATAAACTCGCCACTGGGAATTTGCTTGCGGCACCAAATTGGTGCTTAACGTGACTTCTCAGCCCTTAATTGGTGCATATTGCGGTTTGAAAGCACCAATGTTGGGACTATCTTGGGGTTGTCCTGGGAATTGCCCGGCCAGTTTTGTCCCAAATTGGGCCACTGCCGCCGTATTCAGCACGCCAGTCATCGCCCACAGTCAGTTTGCCCCAATTTGGCACACTCCTTGCTTTTACTGTTGCCACAAGATAAAGCGAATTGGCGCGACACATAACTTTTTCATTCTTGGAGGACTGCAATGTCAAAGACGCTCGAACTGATCAAAGAGAGCGAAGCCAGATGGGTAGACCTGCGCTTCACTGATACCAAAGGTAAGGAACAACACGTTTCCATTCCTTCTAAGGAAGTGAACGGCGAGTTCTTCGAAGTAGGCAAGATGTTCGATGGTTCCTCCATCGCTGGCTGGAAGGGCATTAACGAATCCGACATGGTTCTGATGCCGGTTGACGATACCGCATTCCTGGATCCGTTCACCGACGAGCCGACCGTTATCATTCGCTGTAACATCGTTGACCCGATCACCGGTCAGGGCTACGAGCGCGACCCGCGTTCCATCGCCATGCGCGCCGAGGAATACCTGAAGTCCACCGGTTACGGTGACAAGGTTCTGATGGGCCCGGAGCCCGAGTTCTTCGTATTTGACGACATCACCTGGGGTGCCGAAATGGGCGGCGCCTTCTACAAGATCAACTCCCAGGAAGCGGCCTGGTCTTCTGGCGCCAGCTATGCCGAAGGCAACATGGGTCACCGTCCGGGCATTAAAGGCGGCTACTTCCCGGTTCCGCCCGTCGACTCCCTGCACGACATCCGCGCTGCCATGTGTGCCGCGATGGAGCAGATGGGTCTGGAAATTGAAGTACACCACCACGAAGTGGGTACCGCTGGCCAGTGTGAAATCGGCGTTGGCGCCAACACCCTGACCAAAAAGGCTGACGAAGTTCAGATCCTGAAGTACGCGGTGCACAACGTGGCCCACGCTTACGGCAAAACCGCCACCTTCATGCCCAAGCCGCTGGTAGGTGACAACGGTTCCGGTATGCACGTACACCAGTCCTTCAGCAAGGACGGCGTGAACCAGTTCGCCGGTGACGCCTACGCTGGCCTGTCTGAAACTGCCCTGTTCTACATCGGCGGTATCATCAAGCACGCGCGCGCTCTGAACGCCATCTGTAACCCGGGCACCAACTCCTACAAGCGTCTGGTTCCTGGCTTCGAAGCACCGGTAATCCTGGCCTACTCCGCGCGCAACCGCTCTGCGTCCATCCGCATTCCGTTTGTGCCGAGCCCGAAAGGCAAGCGTATCGAAACCCGCTTCCCGGACCCGATCGCCAACCCCTACCTGGCCTTCGCTGCACTGCTGATGGCTGGTCTCGACGGCGTGAAGAACAAGATCCACCCCGGCGACCCGGCGGACAAAGATCTGTACGACCTGGAGCCGGAAGAGCTGGCCGAGTACCCGACCGTTGCTTCCAGCCTGGAACAGGCCCTGGACGCACTGGATCAGGACCGCGCCTTCCTGACCGAGGGTGGCGTATTCACTGACGACGCCATCGACGCCTTCATCGCCCTGAAGCGTGACGAAGTACAGCGTGTGAACATGACCACTCACCCGGTCGAGTTCGAAATGTACTACTCCTGCTAATTCGCAGGTATCATCGCGGCACCGCCCCGGCTTTTGATATGAGGGCGGCGCAAAGATGACGAGAAAGCCCGCACTTCGGTGTGGGCTTTTTTTTTGCGACGCAGATGGCTAGCCTTAGCATTGCAACAGAACACAAAAAGTGAGGCAGGATTGCCCATGAACAAATGGTCCATCAAAAAATGGTTGCTCCCGCTGGTATTGGTGCTGGCGGTGCCGGCGATGGCGCTGCAGGATTCGGGCGCGCAATCGGGTGCGGAGGATGACAAATCCTCCAGTGGCACCAGTGTCTACAAGATCGTCGGTCCCGACGGTCGGGTCACGTTCAGTGATACCGCACCCGCGGGTTCCAGGGCGGAGAAGGTCAAGATAGGCCCCACCAACGTGCAGCCGATTGCGCTGCCCGTGCCCCTGCCGGTGCGCAAGCTGTCCCCCCGCAGTGACGAGGATCGCGGCGACCTGGGGCCGGTGAATTTCGCCATCGTCAGCCCGTCCAACGATGCCACCATCCCGCCGGGGCAGCGCTTTATCGTGCTGCAGGTGGCGCTGGAACCGGTGCCCCGCGACGGTTATGCCTTCTACGCGGTGATCGACGGTCAGCGCTGGTCCGGCACTTCTTCCGGCACCAGCCTGGATATCTCCGCGCTGGAGCGCGGTTCTCACACCATCCAGGCGGTGTTGCTGGATGCCAGCGGTCGGCCACTGGCGCAGTCGCAGATGATCCAGGTGCATGTAAAGCGTCCCGGCGGCCAGATCCCGGATTTCCCCGCGGAGCAGGCCCCGCAGATGCCCAAAATGCCCCAGGCACCGGGTGTTGCCAATCCACCGAAACCCCAGCCACGCTGATACGCGCCGCCGGTTTCGCCGGGCGCCATCTTCGGCGTCCGGCACTACGTCCCCTCCTCTTTCCCTTCCTCCATCTCAGTCATTCTTCTCAGTCATTTCGCCGCCATGCTGCCGCGCCTGGCGCCGCTTCTGTCTGCGTGCCCAATTGTGAGCGGCATATCTGGCTATTTTTCGATCGTCGCACCATAATGGTGCGCAATATGGCGGTATCTTTTCTCGGTGCCCCTGAAAGTTTCCTGTGAATCCGGTTTATGCGCCATTTTGGTTTGCTTTTTGCACTGCCATTAGGCGAACCGGAGAAGTGAACCAAATCGCAACTCGCAACCTCGGAAGACCGAATGCTCAACGATCGCCAGTTACGCCTGCTGCTGGACAACCTAACGTCGGCTGTCTTGGTGCTCGATGAAAACCTGTCGCTGTGTTACCTCAACTCGGCGGCAGAAGACCTGGTGGCAGCCTCCAGCGCCCGCGCCATCGGCCTGCCGCTGGACGAGGTAGTGCGGGAATCCCGCTCCCCGGAACAGGCGCTGCGCGCAGCGCTGGCCACCGGTGAGAAGTACACCGTGCGCCGCGCCCTGTGGTTTCTGCACAACCTGGAAGAGTGCACCGTGGACTACTCGGTGACGCCGCTTACGGATCTCGGCCTGCTGCTGCTGGAAGTCCAGTCCATGGACCGCCTGCTGCGCATCGCCCGCGAGGACGCGCTGCTCTCCGCCCAGGAGACCACCCGCAACCTGGTGCGGGGCATGGCCCACGAGGTGAAAAATCCCCTCGGCGGAATTCGCGGAGCGGCACAGTTGCTGCAACGGGAGTTGAAGGATCTGGGTGACGATGGTCTCGGGGAGTACACCCAGATCATCATCGAGGAGGCGGATCGCCTGCGCAATCTGGTGGACCGCATGCTCGGCCCGCGCAAGCCGGTGAAGCTGCAGCCGGTGAATGTGCATTCGATCACCGAGCGGGTGGCGCAGCTGATCGAGGCGGAGTGCGATGGCGCGCTGGAAATCAAGCGCGATTACGATCCCTCGATTCCGGATATTCCGGCGGACAGCGAACAGCTGATCCAGGCGGTGCTGAATATCGCCCGCAACGCCATGCAGGCCATTGCCGAGAATATCGGGCTGGCGGAGGGTGAGCTCACCATTCGCACCCGGGTGCAGCGACAGTTCACCATCGGCCGTCGCCACTGCGCGCTGGTGTGCCGTATCGACGTGGTCGACAACGGCCCGGGGATTCCGGAAGACATCCGCGAGCGAATTTTTTACCCGATGATTTCCGGGCGCGCCGAGGGCTCGGGGCTGGGGCTTTCCATTTCCCAGCACATCATCAACCAGCACCGGGGGCTCATCAAATGTGAGAGCCGCCCGGGACTGACCGAATTCCAGATTTATCTGCCGCTGGCCAACGATTAGGGGCCGGCGGGGACGAGAACCAGTAGTACGAAAATTATTAGAAAGTAATCACAGAGCCGGAAAATTATTATGAACAATCGCGTATGGATCATTGATGACGACCGCTCCATCCGCTGGGTGCTGGAGCGCGCCCTTTCCCGGGCGGGTATCGACACAACCTGTTACGAAAATGGCGATCGCGCGCTGGACGATTTTTACAGCGAATCACCGGATGTGGTGATCAGCGATATTCGTATGCCCGGTTCCGATGGCTTCAAACTGCTGCAGCGCTTCCAGGCCGAACGCCCGTCGCTGCCGATCATCATCATGACCGCGCACTCGGACCTCGACAGCGCGGTGGCGGCCTACCAGGGCGGTGCCTTCGAATATCTGCCGAAACCCTTTGACGTGGACGAGGCGGTAGCGGTGACCCGCCGCGCGCTGGCCCACGCCAATGAACAGCAGCCGGAAGAGCCGGTGGTGATCGAAAACGGCACCGGCAACAAGGAGATCATCGGCGAGGCGCCGGCGATGCAGGAGGTGTTCCGCGCGATCGGCCGTCTGTCCCACTCCAATATCACCGTGCTGATCAACGGCGAATCCGGTACCGGTAAGGAACTGGTGGCGGCGGCGCTGCACAACCACAGCCCGCGCAAGAGCCAGCCATTTATCGCATTGAACATGGCGGCGATTCCCCGGGACCTGATGGAGTCCGAGCTGTTCGGCCACGAGAAAGGTGCCTTCACCGGCGCCAGCGCCCAGCGCGCCGGCCGCTTCGAGCAGGCCAACGGCGGCACGCTGTTCCTGGATGAAATCGGGGATATGCCCGCGGAGACTCAGACCCGTCTGCTCCGGGTGCTTGCAGACGGGGAGTTCTACCGGGTGGGCGGCCACACCCCGGTAAAAGTGGATGTGCGTATCATCGCCGCCACTCACCAGAATCTCGAGCGTCTCGTCGAGCAGCACAAATTCCGCGAAGACCTTTTCCACCGTCTCAACGTTATCCGCATCCATATCCCGCGTCTCGCCGATCGCCGCGAAGACATTCCCCGCCTGGTGCGACACTTCTTCAATATCGCCGCCAAGGATCTCGGGGTGGAACCGAAAATCCTGCTCAAGGACACCGAGGAATACCTCTCCGGCCTCGGCTGGCCCGGTAACGTGCGCCAGCTGGAAAACACCTGCCGCTGGATCACCGTGATGGCCTCTGGCCGCGAAGTGCACATCGACGACCTGCCGCCGGAGCTGCACCAGCAGAGCGCCAGCAGCGAAGTGCCGCAGGACTGGCAGAAAGCCCTGCGCCTGTGGGCCGATCAGGCGCTCGCCACCGGCCAGCGGGAAATCCTCGGCCAGGCCGTGCCGGCGTTCGAGCGCGCGCTGATCGAAATCGCCCTCAAGCACACCGCCGGTCGCAAACGCGACGCCGCCGAACTGCTGGGCTGGGGGCGCAACACCCTCACCCGCAAGCTGAAAGAACTGGGCATGGGCGGCGGCGAGGACTGACAGCCGCCACCTCCGGCGATATCATTGCCACGGGCACCCTCGGGTGCCCGTTTTCATTTGCGCGCTGTCGGCCAGAGGCCGCGCCGTATCCATCTCTGCTTTAATGCCAGATAGCTACCCACAAGTATTGATCCCGGAGTCTTTCATGAGTGACCTCCCCCACTGTCCCAAGTGCCAGTCGACCTATACCTACGAAGACCGCAACCTGTTTGTGTGTCCGGAATGCGGGCACGAGTGGTCGGCGCAGCAGGGTGCGTCGGACGCCGATGACGGCCTGGTAATTAAAGACGCCAACGGCAATCTGCTGGCCGACGGCGACACCGTGACCGTGATCAAAGACCTCAAGGTCAAGGGTTCGTCACTGGTGGTGAAAGTGGGCACCAAGGTGAAGAATATTCGCCTGGTCGAGGGGGACCACGATATCGACTGCAAAGTGGACGGTATCGGCCCGATGAAACTGAAATCTGAATTCGTCAAAAAAGCCTGATTCCCCGCGCTGCCGGCGGAGAACAATTCGCCGGCAGATCGCTCTGCGCTGGTCCAGACTTGCCCATAACCACGGGGTTTTTCTGGAACATACATGGCCATAACGAGGTCGTTTTCTGATTTATCGCTGACCGGGGTGTATTTCGCTTCCATCCTGCTGGTGCTTGCAGCTCTCGCCTGCGGTTACCTGGTGGGGCGCCGGCTCGGGAGAAGCCGCAAAGGTCACCGGGATGATCCCTCCATGGGCAGTGCGGTGGCCGCCACTCTCGGTCTACTGGCTTTCATGCTGGCACTCACCTTCAATATGACCGCCGACCGTTTCGGCCACCGCAAGGCGCTGCTGCTGGAAGAGGTCAATGCCATCGGCACCACCTACCTGCGCACGGATTTTCTGCGCGCGGACAATCGCGCGCGCGCGCGCCAACTGTTGCTTGATTACACAACCTTGCGCGGTTTTGACCCGCACACGATGAGTGCGGAGGATTTTCTGCATGACATCCGCCGCAGTGAGCAAATCCAGCGCGAGCTGTGGCAGCTGGTGGAGAAGGAAATAGCCGCTGGTACCGAAAGCGTTCGCCTGCGCGCCTTCTACGAACCGCTGAATCAGGTCATCGACCTGCACACCTCACGCCTGCAGGTGGGCATGGAATACCAGGTGCCGGCGCCCATCTGGGCGGCGCTCTATGCGATTACCGCGCTGGCGGTGTTTGGCATTGGCTTTCAGCTGGGGGTCAGTGGCAGCGGCTCGAAACTGGTGGCACTGGCAATGGCCATGGCATTTGCGCTGGTGATCCTGCTGATTGCAGATCTCGACCGCGCCGGCGAGGGGATGCTGGTAGTGGACCAGGCGCCGATGAAGAGCCTGGCCAGGCAGATGAAAGAGAGTGGCGACGGCACACGATAAGGTTGCCGCTACAAGGAAGTGCTCACAGCTTCACGATCGTCAGCGTGATGGCGCCGATGTCAAAGCCCCATTTGCTCAGGTCCGATTCTCCGATCAGGGTATGGTCGTCAATCAAGTACATGCGATCGTCGACGCTGATATTGATCGTGCGCCCACCGTAGGGTACTTGCAGGACATAGCCGATGAAGGCGCTGTTGCCGCTCACCGCCAGGTGCGCTTCACCCACTACATCTTCCGCACGCCCGATATAGTGGCGCTCATTGCCGCTTGCTTGTCGAAATTCCAGCTGCCAGTTGCGGTATTGAATTTCGCCGTCATCAAACTCGAATTTTTCTGCCAGCAACCCGCGCCCACTGCTCCAGGTTCCATTTAGTGTCGCCGTAAATCGCCGGGTTACCTTGCCCGCGCGGTTTTTCACGATACCGTGCGCGCGCAATGGACCATTGAAAAATTGCTCGGGTGTGAACAGCGGCGTGTTGCCGGCATAGTCTTCAACTGCCGGCCCACTGCAGGCCTGCAATAGTGGCAGTGTCATGGCCAATAACAGGGAGAGAGCGACTCGTATCATGGGAACACCTGTGTGCGTTGAGTTCCCGTTGATACGAGTCGCGCGTGCGGATAGATCAGTCCCCGCTGGTTTGTGTCGAGCCGCCTGGCTTGGACAAATCGTCCAGGGGGGATTGATCGCCCGGGGGCAGCAGCGGTTCGTCGCGGCTGATGAATTCGCGCATGAATATTTCCCAGAACGCCATGAACAGCGCCGCCAGCAGCGGGCCAATGGCGAAGCCGCTGATGCCGAACATGATGAGTCCGCCGACGGTGGAGAACAGCACGATATAGTCCGGCAGCTTGGTGTCGCGGCCCACCAGGATCGGGCGCAGGATGTTGTCCACCAGGCTGATCACCAGTACCCCGAAAATCATCAGCACGGTGGCTTTGACCGCTTCGCCGGTGGAATACAGATAGAGCGCAGCGGGGAACCAGATAATGGCGGCGCCCACCGCCGGCAGCAGCGACAGTACCGTCATCACCACACCCCACAGCAGCGGCGCCGGCAGCCCCAGCGCCCAGAAGATCATTCCGCCCAGTGCACCCTGAGTCACCGCCACCACCAGATTGCCCTTGATGGTGGCGCGGGTGACCTCGGCAAATTTTGCCAGCAGCAGTTTTTCCCGCTCATCGCCCAGCGGCAGTGCGCGAATCAGCAGTGCCACCAGTGCGTTGCCGTCGCGGATCAGGAAGAATGTCAGGTACAGCATCAGCCCGAGGCTGACAAAAAAGTTGAGGGTGTTCTGGCCCAGTGCCAGCGCATTTTTTGCAATCAGGCTGCCGGCGGTCATCAGTCCTCCCAGCAGGCGCTCCTTGATGCCGTCAAAATCCAGACCGAAGCGCTCGAGTGCGGCGTTAATACCCGGGAAGGCCGCGCGCACCTGCTCGACCTTGGCGCCGAGGTTGATCTCACCCGACTGTACTCTCTGGTACAGGTCCACCGCCTCACTGACAAACGAGCTGGCCACCAACAGCACCGGGATCACGACCACGATCAGGCACAGCAACAGGGTCAGCAGCGCGGTGAGGTTTGGCCATTTGGGAAAACGGTGCAGCAGGTAGCGGTACAGCGGGTGGAAAATCAGCGCGACCGCACAGGCCCAGAAAATTGCGGTAAAAAACGGCTGCAGCAGCAGTACAAAGGCGACGGTTACCAGTAGCAGGGTGAAAATAAATGAACGTCTTTCCAGTTTTTCCTGCACTGCCGGCTCCCTGATTTTTGTTATGCGCGTGCTATATGCGTCGGACGATGAGCCGCTAATGTAACCAGATAGCGCGGTGCTTACCAGCGACGGTAACCACAGGTGTCCACGTGAAAACGGATGCCGCTGTAGATGCCGAGCCCCATTTTCCATTTGCGCCCATGGCGCTGGTGGATCTTGCGCAGTTTTGGCAGCAGTTCACTGCGGGTGTAATCCGCCTCCGGAATCATGTCGAGGCCGCAGAAGTGCAGGTGTTTACTGGAGCGCGCGCCCCCGGCCTTGGCGTTGTACTTGGAGGTGCGCCAGCCGGAGAGCACCACCACCGGGCCGATTTCCGGCACCACAAAATTTTTGATCACCTCCAGGGTGTTCACCATGGTTTTCCAGCTGCGCTCCGGTGGAATGGCGAACGGGGGCTCGCCCACTTTCTGCCAGTCGCTGCCCTGGCGCAGCAGTACGAACGCGGGTAGCACGTCGCCAACCCCTTTGGTGTCGAGGAAAAATTTCAGTTTGACAAACTGTTCCCGGTTGTTGTCCTCGTCGAGGAATTTTTCAAACGCGCCCACCGAGGCCGCGGGATAGCCTTTTATCTTGAACGACATCGGTGTTTCCGGGGTGATCGGGATCCTCTCGGGCTCGGGTACCGGAATATATTCCACCGGGCGCACCACCCGCTCCGCCAGCTCGCGTACTTTTTCCACCGTCAGCACGATGAGTGCCAGGGAGCATGCGAGCACCAGCGCGCTGATCCAGATCACCCGTCGGCGCTCGATGTGAATATCGACAAACTCGTGATCCGGGGTTTCTTTGATATCCATGCTGGTGACGACTCAGCTACCAGCGGCGATAACCGCAGGTGTCCACGTGAAAGCGCACGCCGCTGTAGATGCCGAGCCCCATATTGCTGGCGGGGCCGAGGCGCGCGTGCAGGTTGTGCAGTTCTTCGACCAGTTCGGTGCGGCCGATATTCGAGCGCGGTACCAGGTCCACACCGCAAAATGTCCGGTGCTTGCTCTTTTGCGAGCCCCCCGCCTTGTGGTTGTAGGTCTCGGTGCGAAACGCAGAGACGATATCCACCGGGCCGATGCTGGGGATAACTTCATCGCGGATCAGCTTCAGGGTGGCGACGATATTCGGCCACTGCTGTCGCGGCGGAATGGCGAACGGCGGCTCTTTGATGTCCAGCCAGTCGGAACCCTGGCGCAGCAGGTTTTCGGGCTCGATGGTATCGGCCACCCCCGCCTCCTCGAGAAACAGCACAAACTGGTCGAACTCGCGCCGGTTGGCACCGGTGCGCAGGAAATCTTTGAGGCTTGCGGCGGTGGCGACGCGGTAGCCCTTGAGCTCGGTGTAGGGCTTTTCCCGCGCCTGGAACTGCAGGTAAACCCACAGGCCCAGCAACAACACCAGCAGCAAGGCGGCCACACCCACTACCACCCACCAGTTGGTCTGCTGGCTGGGGGACAGATGGTCGTAGCGGCGTTTGACGGTGGAAAGTGGATTGCCTGACGGCATGCCCGCTGCCTGTTTGCGTTGTTGGTCTAATGATGTGGGGGCGACGGGAAAACGATTGCCGGGAATCGCCCCTCCACAAACTATAGCTCTCCAGTGGCGGGCTGGCGGACACAAAAAAGGCGGTCACAGTGACCGCCTTTTCGCTAGATCGATACGCTATCAGGCCTTGGGGCCGGCCGCGTTGATCGCATCGCTGACCGCGAACTTGCCGATGTTATCGGCAAACAGGGCCGCCAGCTTTTTCGCAGCCGCGTCGTAGGCCGCAGAATCGGCCCAGGCATTGCGCGGGTTGAGGTAGGACTTGTCCACGCCCGGTACTTCCAGCGGGATTTCCAGGTTCATGATGTCCAGGTGCTCGGTGCGGACGTTGTCGAGCGCGCCGTTCTGGATCGCCGCGACCACCGCGCGGGTGACCGGAATCGGGAAGCGCTTGCCCTTCTCGCCGGAGCCGCCGGTCCAGCCGGTGTTCACCAGGTATACCTTGGAGTCGAAGCCCTCGATGCGCTTCATCAGCAGGTCCGCATACTCGCGCGGCGCGCGCGGCATGAAGGGAGCGCCAAAGCAGGTGGAGAAGGTCGGGTTGATGCCCGCTTCCGCACCCAGCTCGGTGGAACCTACACGCGCGGTGTAGCCGGACAGGAAGTGGTAGGCAGCCGCTTCCTTGGACAGGATGGCTACCGGGGGCAGTACGCCGGTCACGTCACAGGTCAGGAAGATCACGTTCTTCGGTTCGCCGGCGCGGTTCTCCAGCTGTCGCATTTCCACGTGCTCCAGCGGGTAGGAGCAGCGGCCGTTCTCGGTCAGGCTGGTGTCGTCGTAGTCCGGTACACCCGCGCTGTCGGTCACCACGTTCTCGACGATGGCGCCAAAGCGGATGGCATCCCAGATCACCGGTTCGTTCTTCTGGCTCAGGTTGATGGTCTTGGCGTAGCAGCCACCTTCCATGTTGAACACGCCGCCCTTGGCCCAACCGTGCTCGTCGTCACCGATCAGGTAGCGCTCCGGGTCTGCAGACAGGGTGGTCTTGCCGGTACCGGACAGGCCGAAGAACAGGCACACATCGCCGTCCTTGCCCACATTGGCCGCGCAGTGCATCGGCATCACGTCTTTTTCCGGCAGCAGGAAGTTCTGCACGGAGAACATCGCCTTCTTCATCTCACCGGCGTAGCGCATACCTGCCAGCAGTACCTTGCGCTGGGCGAAGTTGATGATCACGCAGCCTTCAGAGTTGGTGCCGTCGCGGGACGGGTCACACTCGAAGTTGGCCGCGTGCAGGATGCGCCACTCTTCTTTGCCTTTCGGGTTGTACTGCTCGGCGCGGATAAACATGTTGCGGCCGAACAGGTTGTGCCACGCGGTGTGGGTGGTCACTTTCACGGGAATGTAGTGATCCTCGTCCTGGCCCACGTGCAGCTGTTGTACAAAGCTGTCATGGCTGGCGACGAAATCTTCCACACGGCTCCACAGTGCATCGAACTTGTCCGCCGGGAACGCGCGGTTCACGCTGCCCCACTCGATGCTGTCGGCGGTGGATGGCTCCTCCACCACGAAACGGTCTGCCGGAGAGCGGCCGGTGCGCGCACCGGTAACGGCTAACAGAGCACCGGTGTGCGTGAGGTGGCCCTCGCCACGCTGCAGAGCCTGCTCCACCAGTTGCGCGGCGGAAAGGTTAGAAAATACCTGCACCGTATCGACTTGCTGTGCCATTCGCTTATTACCCATGAAAGTTGTATCACTGAAATAAATAGTAGGGGGTGCCGCCAAATATCGCGACAAACTCAAGGCCTTCGCGAGTTGGTACAGCGGCCAAACCTCGCGCGCCGGCGCATTATGGCAAACTTCAAATTATGATCACAGAAAAACCGCACATTTTTTGATCAAAGACAGCGTTGTCAGGAAAATATTTCGCTGTTTTTCATCAAAAATTATGATGTAGTTTTTTTACTTCATAAATTTGGGGAATATTGATGGTTCTGTAGTTTCAACTACAGTCAGAAACTTGCCTGCAAGCGAACCGATCGCTGGAACGGTTTGTGACTGGCAGGTACAAAAAAGCGCGCCATGGGCGCGCTTTTGGTCAGCGGGGTCAGTGCAGGGTGTGCGGCGGGGCGTTGAAAAGCTCCTCGACCTTCTCGCGATCGAAGCGGTAGGTGCGGTTGCAGAACTGGCAGTCTGCGGTGATCTCCCCGCCCTGCTCCTCCAGCAGTGTGTAGACATCCTCCGGGCCCATGGCGATCAGCGCGCGCGCACTGCGCTCGGGGGAACAGCTGCACTTGAAGCGGATATTGGCGGTGCCCAGGGTCGCCGGTTCCAGCTCGTGGAACAGGCGCACCAGCAACTGGTCGTGGGGCAGGTTGTGCAGCTCATCGGCGGTGACGGTGGAGGCCAGGTGCACCCCGGTTTCCCAGGCGTCGGCATTTTCCTCTTCCGTGGCGGCGTTGTTGCCCGGCAGTACCTGCAGCATGATACCGCCCACGGTGTCGGCGTTGGACTCTATCCAGAAGCGGGTCTTCAGCTGTTCGGACTGGGTAAAGTAATCCTCCAGGCACTCCGCCAGGGTGTCTTTCTCCAGTGGCACAATGCCCTGGTAGCGCTCACCCTCCTGCGGTTCCACGGTGATCACCAGCGCACCGCGGTTGCCCACCAGCTCGCGCAGGGTCGCATCCGGTTTGATTTCCGCACCTTCGGCGACCCGCGCCAGGCCGCGCACATCGCTGTGGTTGGTGCATTCCGCTACCAGCAGGGGAACGTCGCCTTCACCGCGGGCCTGCAGCATCAGGATGCCCTCGAATTTGAGCGTGGTGGAGAGCAGGCAGGAGGCGGCGAGAAACTCGCCCAGCAGCCGCTGCACCGGCAGTGGCAGGTGGTTTTGCTCAAGCACTTCCCGGTAGGCCTTGGTGAGTGTGACCAACTGGCCGCGCACGTCGTGCTTGGAAAAAATAAAGCGTTCCAACTGGTCGGACATGACTGGGTGCCTCGCTGAAAATTTGGGGGTGGCGATTTTAGGGCCTGCCGCGTCCAAATACGATGACCTTCAATGGGCAGCTTTTAATCTTAGCGACTAATGTTAGCGAGCATGGCGCGGGGAAACCGCCTGCCGTGGCCCGCTCAGCCGCAGTGCTGGCGGATCTGCGCTTCCAGCTTGACCGCTTCCTGCTGCCGCTCGCGTTCGCTGACGGTGGATTCTTTACCGTTCTCATCCACGAAATACACCCGCCCCTTCAGTATCTGCAGCTGCCGGCGCGCGTGCTTGCAGGCGTTCAGTTGCTGTTGCCGGCTTTGCGACTGCTGGGACTCTTTGCGTGCCGCGTATTCCTGCTCGATCTGCCGCGACCGCGCGGTATCCGGGAAATCCTGGCGCAGGGTGGGGTCGGCACCGTTAATGGGCTTGAGTCGTCCATCCAGCGATTCCGCCTTGGCTTCAACTGGCGGGCGGTCGCCAAAGTGAACCTTGCCTTCCGCGTCTACCCAGCGGTATAGCTCGTCAGCACTGGTACTGAAGGCCAGCGCGAAACCGGCCAGTAGTGACAGAGAATACTTCACGGATTCCTTCCCTGATTCCTAACGTTACCGGACCTGGAGTTACTGGACCTGGCCGAGCGCTTCCGCGGCGGTGCGTTCCGCCAGGGTGCCAAACAGGCCTTGGGAGTGGCGCTCGGGGATCTGGTAGGTCTGCAGGATCAGTGGCTGCTGCTCACGGGCGGCGGCGGTATCCAGCACCATGCGGTAGCCGGAGCTGTCCCGCAGCTCGACGAATTCCCCTTCACTGGACTCCATCAGCTGTGCGAACTGCAGGAAATCGTGGACCTGCTCGCCGTTGACCGACTCGATGATCCAGTTTTTCCAGTCGTGATAGCCGAGGTTCACCGGCGCCGGCAGTACCTTCAGCGCCACCACCAGTTCCTGTTGCTCGGGGCTCGACCACTGGTTGCGCGCGTTGAGGTATTCAATCGGCGCCTTGGAGTGCCAGTTGTTGCCCCAGCGCTTGATCAGGTTCATGTTCAGCGGCACAAACACCACGCCGCCGTAGATATAGTAGCGCGGGCGCTGGTCGAACTTTTCCCCCTGCACCAGCGAGCGTGAGGGCGGGGTGGCGGCGAGGGTGATCTCGGCGTTATGGATCTCACCATTGCGGGAGAATCTCACCGGCAGCTGCTCGCCCACGTGGTGGTGATCCACCGCATAGTGGTAGTTGGTGCGCTGGTTTTCCCGCCACTCGATGGTGCGGTCGGCGGCGATATCGAAGCCGTCCACCTGCAGTAGTACGTCTCCCGCCTGCAGCACCTGCGCCGCTGGCGCGTCTTCAAATACCCGCACCACCAGCGCGCCTTCCTGGTCTTCCTCGAGTCCGGCCGCGGCCTTCATCGACGGACTCTCCAGGCTCTGGGTCACCGCGCCGAGTTCCGGGAAGCCCTGGTGCACACCGTCTTCGGAATCCTGCAGCACGTGCTCGATCACGCTCGGCGGCACAAAGTAGCCGAGGTTTTCGGCGCCGTTGCTGTTGTTGGTCTGCATGGCGACACCGACGATCTTGCCGTTGGAGATCACCGGGCCACCGCTGTTGCCGGGGTTGATGGCGGCGTCGATCTGGCCGGCCATGAGATAGCTCTCGGCGTGGGCGTAGTACTGGTGTTCTACCCGGGATAGCACTCCGCGAGTGATAGACAGCGACTTGCCACCAATCGGGTAGCCGTAGACGGTGACCTCTTCCTGCAGTTCGGGGAGGCTGCCGAAGGGCAGCGGGCGGGTGTCGTCGAAGAAGGTTTCGTCGTCCACAGTGAGCAGGGCGAGGTCGGCGTCGTGGGAGACGAATTTGACCCGCGCGCGGAATTTCTGCGCGTCGCCGTGGCGCTGGACCTGGATATAGCTGCCGTCGGCGATGACGTGGGCGTTGGTGAGGATCTGCTTGCCTTTGATAACGGCGCCGGAGCCGGACAGTTGCTGGGCGTTAAGCAGGGCCCAGGGGTTGAAGTAGTCGGGCGCGGCGGCAGTGGTGTAGATCTTGATGATCGAACGCTTGAGCTGCTCGTGCTCGCGACTGTCGGCGTGGGCGAGCTGGGTGAAACAGAGAATCAGCAGGCAGATCTTCAGCAGATGTTTCATTGCGGCTTCTTGGTTATTCGTTGGTTTGGGGGAGTTTAGCACTCTGATTGGCGTGCAGTAGTTTGGGGTGCTGTGGCGGTCGGGTGCCGGGGATGGAGTTTCAGGACCGCTGTGAATACGTCCCTGTACGCTTCGTCGGCAACTTCCCTGTTGCCGACGATCCTGAAACTCCATCCCCGGCCCCCGCCCTTCGCATCTAATTCCTGCACTACGTAAGCAAAGTACTTTGCGCTAATCCTGTGATTCACGAATGAATTTGTGGATTTGCCGGCGCTGTTTTTTGTTAGGGCGTTCGCTCTGGATCATTGCGTTATTTGCCTTTCTATCAGCCGCAAATTGTTCGCGCTTCGCAATACTGTCTTCCGTTTCCCGGTAAAGCGTCTGCGCAACATCCGCTCCGCGACGCTGATCGGAAAGCGCAATTACCTCCACGATTTTTTCATCAAAGCCCTGGCGAATGGTCAGGGTAATCCCGAGAGAAATTTCCTTGCTGGCTTTGATTCGCTGGCCATCAGCATGAATTTTCCCACCCTCAATCGCTTGTTTGGCGAGACTGCGGGTTTTAAAAAATCGCGCGGCCCAAAGCCACTTATCAATACGAACCTTGTCCATCAGTTAAGTTTCTAACCAAAAACAATTGCTACGAAGCCAAATTCGCGATGCGAAGGCGGAGTGCCGGGTGCGGGTTTTCAGGAGCGTCGCAAACAGGATGTTTGCGCCGCAGCGCCCAAGGATGGGTTTACAGCGGTCCTGAAAGCCCGCACCCGGTGCTCCGCCGCCACAGCAGGTAATTCCGGGGTGCCCCAAAAACCTCAGCGCGCTCCCAAAATCTCATCAAAATCGTGAATTGCGGGGAACTCGGAAATCTCGCGGGAAGGACTGCGGCTGTCCGGCTGGCGAATACACAATAGATTCGCAATACCGTATTCCCGCGCCGCACCCAACACATGCAGGTTGTCGTCCACAAACAGCGTGCGCTCCGGGTCAAACGGCTGGCGCTCCTGCAGTGAATGCCAGAACAGTACACTCTCTTTCGCATGCCCCAGATCGTGGGAGGAAATGATTTCATCGAGCCACTGATCAATCCCGGTCACTTCCAGCTTATGCATCAGGCCATCCGGGTGTGCATTGGTCACCAGCAGCGCGCGCTTGTTCATCTGCCGCAGACTGCGCAGGAAATTGTCCGTGTGCGGGCGCAGTGCGATACGGTCTTCGATCTCGCGGTAGATCGCCGGCACATCCAGCTTCAGCGCCTCAGACCAGTAGCGCAGGCAGTACCAGTCCAGAGTGCCGCGCAGCGCGTCGGTCTTCTGCATTACCAGCGTCTGCGCTTCCACCAGCGAAATGCCATTCACCTCCGCATAGCGCTGCGGCAGGTGCTCCAACCAGAAATGATTGTCGTAGTGCAGATCCAGCAGGGTGCCGTCCATATCCAGCAGCACCGTGTCGATCCGGCTCCAATCCAGCGTGACCATCTCGTCGCACAGCCCTCGTCAAACAGCTCCGGTAACGGAGCTGTACAAAAAAACAACGGTCATTATCCACTAAGCCTGGCGCGCCGCCAAATCCGCGCGTATCAGCCCCACCACCAGCAGCGCCTGCGCCGCGTAGTAGGTCAGCATGATCCAGGTGCCGGCGAGCGGTACCGGGTCCACAAAGCGGTTGATCGCAATCAGCGCATCGGAGGCCATAAATGTCAGTGCCCCGGCGAACAACAGTGATGAACCACTGCGGTGGGCGGCGGCGGATATCGCCATGGCGCTGATCGCCAGGATATACAGCCCCACTGGCAGCGCCAGCTCGCCCGCTCCCGGCAGTACCTGGTTACCCAGCAGCACAACCGCCACCAGCACCGCAAAAGCGCGCCCGGCCAGGCACAGGCTCAGCTTGCCACTGCGGGCAAAGGTCACGGTGTAGGTCAGCTGTGCCAGCAGGAAGGCGCCGAGGCCGAACAGGAAGTGGTTGGCAAAGGGGATCGCCAGCAGTACGTCGCCGAGGGCAGAGAGGCCCAAGGCCAGCAGGCACAGTGCGCGGGTGCCGCCAGTGAGCCGCTGCGCGGCGAGCCACACCAGGATGCCAATGGGTACTATCTTTAGTGCCGCCATCCACAGGGCCTTGGGCCCCGTGGCGTCCAGCAACATATACAGCGCCGCCACCAGCACAAACAGCAGGGTGGCCGGTTGCGGCAGCGCCGTCGGGCTTGCATCGGTGTGGCGGTCCGGATTCATCGCTAGGTCGTTCATGGAGTCTCCTGGTTTTTATCTTTGTAGTGGGGGGAGTATTCTTGCGCGAGTATTCGCGAAAGCGGGTGGCGGAGCAAATATGGCGCCCGTCCAATCAGTATCCATTCTCTTTATCGTCTTATCAGGGAGCGACAGATGAAAGCCAGCAATATCCTCGAAACCATTGGCAACACCCCGCATGTGCGTATCAACCACCTGTTCCGGGATGATATCGAAGTGTGGATGAAGGTGGAGCGCTTCAACCCCGGCAGCAGCATTAAGGACCGCATCGCACTCAGCATGATCGAGGATGCGGAAAAATCTGGTGTGTTGAGGCCAGACGGTGTGATCGTCGAGCCCACTTCCGGCAATACCGGGATTGGTCTGGCGATGGTGGCCGCGGTGAAAGGCTACAAGCTGATCCTGACCATGCCGGAGTCCATGTCCATTGAGCGGCGCAAGCTGATGAAAGCGCTGGGGGCGGAGCTGGTGCTCACTCCCAAGGAGAACGGCATGCCCGGTGCCATTGCCAAGGCGGAGGAAATCCTGTCGCAGAACGCCAACAGCTGGATGCCGCAGCAGTTCACCAACCCCGCCAATGTGACCGCGCACCGTACTACCACGGCGAGGGAAATCCTTGCGGACTTCCCCGAGGGGCTGGATTACCTGATTACCGGTGTCGGTACCGGCGGGCATATCACCGGCTGTGGTGAGGTGCTGAAAGATGCCATGCCGAACCTGAAGGTGTTTGCGGTGGAACCGGAGAAGTCCCAGGTGATCGCGGGCAAGGAAAAGGGTATGCACCGCCTGCAGGGGATCGGCGCGGGCTTTGTGCCGGAGGTACTGAACAAGGGCATCCTCGATGGCACCATCCCGGTCAGTGAGGAGGACAGCTTTGAGATGGCGCGCCAGTGTGCGTTGAAGGAAGGCATCTTCGTGGGTATCTCCTCCGGCGCCTCCCTCGCCGCGCTCAAGCAGAAACAACAGGAGCTGGCGCCGGGCAGCCGGGTGCTGGTATTCAGCTACGACACCGGTGAGCGCTATCTGTCCATTGAAGACCTGTTCAGCGCCTAGGGAATCACTGAAAACGACTGCGCGTGCGCCTGGCGGTGGCACGCGTATAATCTCCCGCTTTGTTGTTAAAGAATCAGAATCGGGGGAATCATGGAAAACGTCGTAAACAGGGAACTGCTGGATCAGGTCATCGCCATCTCGGTAAAAGCCGGTGAGGCGATCCTGGAGGTGTACAACGCCAGCGGTGATATCGCGGTGGACAGCAAGTCCGACGACTCCCCGGTAACTGCCGCCGACCTGGCCGCACACAAGATTCTCGCGCCCGCGCTGGAGCAGCTGCTGGACGGTGTGCCGGTGCTCTCCGAAGAAGGCAAATTGCCCGCATTTGATGTGCGCGGTCAGTGGAACCGCTACTGGATCATCGACCCGCTGGACGGCACCAAGGAATTCATCCGCCGCAATGGCGAGTTCACCGTCAATGTGGCGCTGATCGAAAACGGCGAGCCGGTGCTGGGGGTGGTGCACGTGCCGGTGCTGGACATCACCTACGCCGGCGGCAAATCCCTCGGCGCGATCAAGCAGGATGCGCAAGGTGAAAAGGCCATTCAGGTGCGCGCAATGCAGCCGCGTCTCGACGGCAAGCAGCCGATCGAGGTGGTGGCGAGCCGCAGCCATGGTGCCGGTGCGGTGGACGAACTGCTCGCGCGTATCGAGGGCAGCCTCGGTGAAACCGGGCTCAAGAACATGGGCAGCTCGTTGAAGCTGTGCCTGGTGGCGGAAGGTGCTGCGGATCTGTACCCGCGCCTGGCACCCACTTGCGAGTGGGATACTGCTGCCGCGCAGGCGGTGGTCGAGGCCGCCGGCGGCGTTGTGGTGGACGCGCAGTTTGCGCTGCTGCGCTACAACCAGAAAGACGCGCTGCTGAACCCCTTCTTCTATGTGATCGGCGATCGCGCCTACGACTGGAAATCCCTGCTGCTCGGCTGAGCGAGCGTGGGCTAAACCCGCGAAACTGGTCTAGGCTTTATCCTGTATCCCGGCAGTCACGTGGTTTTTGGCGACTGCCGGGGACGATCGATAGATGACCGGGAGGAACGCCATGACCAGTACCCGCGGTATCAGTAGCCATGTGAATATCAGTGAGGCGGATACCCACGCGCTGCGCTTCCGCCTGCAGACCGAAATCACCTGGCTGTCGCGCCAGATGCAAGACCTGCAGGGCGCAGATGAATCCCCTGACCTTTCGCTGATCCAGACCTACCGGGAAATGATCTTTTCCCGTCGCGCCCTGCTCGGGCGTATTCCCCGCTGAATTCTCCGCGGATTTTTTTGCGCGTTGCCCGCAGCCGCTGTCCGGGTGTCACCAGTGTTGTCGCCCCGGCGGCCGCGGGCGAAATATCCGTATATACAAACCCGTACCCGTGGAATTTGTGCCGTTAAATTACCGTGTATTGCGAATACTTTTTCCATATTCAGTCGCGTCGGATACCGGCGTCGTAAAAATATTTCCTTTGTTGAGAAATTTGTTCAAGTTTCGACAATTGGGTCTACGCTTGGTGGGAAATAAATTTAATGTAAAAGAGAAAGTCCCATGCGCTATCCGGTCGTGGTTCATAACATCGAATTTGCCGGTTACGGTGCCATAGCGCCGGATCTTCCCCACTGCCACTGCCGCGGTGAAACCCTCGAGGGCGCGCTGCAGAAAATGGCGGAAACCATTGCCCAGCGACTGGATGACCTGCAGGCCGTGGGCGATCCGCCACCGGTGCCCGGTGAACTCGAAAAACTGCGTAAAAACCCCGCCTTTGTCGGCGGCGTGTGGGCAATTATCGACATCCAGCGCAACGAGCTGCGCCCAAATTCCTGAATGCCACAGCGGGCAGCAAAAGCATCGCTGTGAAGTGTGGTGTGACAACAGCAATAAGCAGTATTTGAAAAAGTTTTTAAACTTTTTAACCAAGGATGGTGACAATGAAAGGTCTGGTATTCCTTCTGGCCCTGTTTGCTTCCAGTGCCGCACTGGCCCAGTGGAACAATCCCTTCGACGGCTACTGCAACGGTGAATATCGCGTGATCGGTACCATAGGTCTCGGTGCCGGTGATTTGCAGATCAATGACGACCGGGATTTCGCCGGCTACGCCAGTATCGGCGTCACGCCCGCCGCCGGTGTGTGGCAGGTGGAATTGCGCTACACCAACTTCGACGACGGCCGTGTGTCGGTGGATCAGTGGGGTATCGGCGCCAAGGTGGATTTCACCCTCACCTGCGATGTTCAGTGCCTGTACTGGATGGTGGGCTGGAACTACGGTGAGTTTGATGTGGGCACCGTGGAAAAGCACGGCATCCTGTATGACGTGAACAACGACAGCAGCGACAACTACTGGAATGCCGGTGTCGGCTACCGCTATAACTGGACTCAGGATTTCGATACGTCCATCGAGTACAACTACAACAATGTGAGCAAACGCGTCCGTTACTTTGACATCGTCGAGGATTACGAGCGGCGCTTCGATCTCGGGCATTTGCGCACGCTCACCGTCAACTTCAGTTATCGCTTCTGAGCGGGCGGCATAAAAAAGGCCGGCGGATCTGCGATCGGCGCCGGCCGTAATTCACGTGTTTAATTCATTTCTTTAAAAGCTATACACCGCTTTCATCCACAGGGTGCGTCCCGACTCATTGACCCGCGTCAGCTGGTCGAACCCGGGGATCGCGGCACCGGCGCGGCTGATGTGCTCCGCGTAGCTTTCATCCAGCAGGTTGTCGATGCCCGCGGTCACCTGCAGTTCCACTGACGGGCGCCAGTCACCATTCAGCGACAGCACATTTGCCGCATCCGTGGGCCCGAAATCCTGCCCGGCAATATTGCCCCTGCCTATATCCACCCGATCCTGCGCGGCGAGCGCGCGCCACAGTATGCCGCCGGACCACTGCGCCTGCTGGTAATACAGGCCGACGCGGGTTTCCAGTGGCGGCAGTTGTGCGAGCGTGGTGCCATCCGATTCGTTGGCACCGCGCACCGATGACAGGGTCAGTTCCGTGCGCCAGTGGTCGCTCAGGCGGTAGCCCAGATCCATTTCCACGCCCCAGGAGCGGGCGTCGATATTGCGCACAATGGTGGTAGTGCGGGTGCTGCTCATACCACCCATGCCGCCGCTCATCTTACTGAAACCGGATTGAATCATCAGGTAGTCGTCGATGATATTGGCGAACGCGGACAGACTCGCTTCGATCTTTTCCGTGCGGTAGATGAAACCGATATCCAGCTGGCTGGTTTTTTCCGCGGCGATATCCAGTGCGCTTACCGAATCCTCGGTTTCCTTGGCAATGGCTTCCCAGTAATCGGGAAAGCGCTCGGTGTAGCCGAGACCCGCGTAAACCGTGGCTGAAGCGGTTGCATTGGTCTGCAGCGCCTTCTCAAAGCGCGTGAAGCCCGAGTGTAGCGACTCCTCGCGTTTCTGGCCCGCCGTGGGGTTGGCGATGGACGACATCATCGACAGTGCGACGTTGTCGCGCAGGTCCCGCAGTCGCCAGTCATCCACGCGCGCGCCGCTTATCCAGCGGTTGCCCGGCGACAGCTCCCAGCTCAACTCTGTAAACACGCCGGTCTGGGAAAATTCTGCATCCGCGATCCGCTCGAGATTGCGGTAGTCCACCGCGCTCTGGTTCATGCTGCTGCGATTGCTATGTTGGTTTTGCTGGGTGTCGATGCCCGCAGTCAGTTCGAGATCCCCCCGCGGTGCCAGGGTCAGCATCAGTTTGCCGCCGCGGGTTTCGCGGTCCGGGTTCATTGCCATTGCCGTCGCCCCTCCCATCATTGTGGCGCCGGCAGGCTCGCGCAGGGTGTAGTTGTCCATCACGTGGTCGACGTAGTTGTAGTAGCCCTGCAGTTCGACGGACGTCACCAGCTCCGACAGGTTGTTGCGCGTCAGCTTGACGTTGACGTTTTCCCGCGCGAATTTCGCACCGTCCATCCCGCGGTCGGCGTAGGCCGCCTCGCCGTCGCTGCGGGCGCTACTGAGTTCAATGCGGGTGTCGTCGTCCGGGGTCCAGGCAAAGCCGAGCTGGCCGTTCCAGCGCTGGTAACGGGAGTGCACGGTGACGCCGTCACCATCCTGGTAGTCATCTGCGGAAGCGGAGGTGGCGCTGCCGCGCAGGGTGAACTCTGGGGTGGCGTAGGCGGCATCGATCAGGCCGTCTGTGCGCCCGGCGCTCGCCGCCAGCAGGCTGGCGTGCAGGTCCCACGCGGTCTCCTGCGGGCGCTCTTGGTCGTGCTCGAACAGCACCACACCCGCGGAGTTGCCGGGGCCGTACTTCACCGTTTGTGGACCCTTGATCACCCGGATCTGGTCCAGGGTCTCGGGAAAGATATACGCGGTGGGCGGGTCCATGCGCATGGCGCAGCCGCCGAGGATGGACTCCCCATCCAGCACCATCGACAGCCGCGAGCCGGCCATGCCGCGCAGCACCGGATCGCCGTCGGTACCGCCCTTGCGAATTACCGAGAAGCCGGGAATGGTTTTCAGGTAGTCCGCGCCGTCATTGGCGGGCAGTGGCTGGCGGGGTTTTTTGGGGTCGGTGGTGATGTTCAGCGGCTGTTCGGTCTTCACCGCCGTGACCACCATCTGCTCCATTGCCTCGTGTTCTGATTCCCCGGATTTCGTTTTCAGGGGTTCGGCCTGTGCGCTACAGGCGCAGCAGGCGGCGAGCACCAGTGCCAGTGGCGAATATTGTCGGGCACCCGCGGTCAGCGGTGCCTGGGTGTGAATTTTTTTCATTGCTTATTCTCGATGCGGCGAGCCAGCGGCCGGCGGCAGTACCGCGGCCAGACTGACTCATCCGGGATATATGTGCCCGCAGACGCATATACGACGCATATGCGCACATCCACACCGGTGCAAAGGCGGTGCGGAATTTCACATCAGCGGAAGGCTGCGGGGCGGATTTTTCAGGCGAGAATCGAAGCGATGGGCGGCGCGCGACCGGGTGGGAACAGATAGTCGTTGTCGTGGCTGCGGGCGACCGGTGCCGCGGGTGCGGGTGCCGCGAATCCGGGCAGCGGGCTCCAGGGCAGATCCGCGCGTGTGGCGATGGATGCGCCTGCACTGGAGAAGTTGCAGTGGTTGTCGGAAAAGACCTGGGCGGTGGCGTCGTCGTGCTGGTGCTGGCTCGCCTGGGGGGCTTGAGCGTGTCCGTGCTCGTGTCCATGCCCGCCATGCGCTCTGTCACTGGACCTGGCCGGTACTGCCAGGCTGAGCAGTAGTGCGCTGCGGCTGTCGCCGTGACACAGCTGGTAGGGGCCACCGCTGGCCACCGCCGTCGGCATAAACCCGGCGGGCACCAGGCCGCGCACCGCGAGGAACACGCCCAGCAGCACAACTGCCAGCCACGGGGGCAGACAGGGGCGGATGGCAGTTGCGGGTCTGGCGTTCACGTTAGCGGAGCCTGCATTGGCAAGGGGCGGAGGTGCGCTCAGAGTTTACCACTGCGTTTCAGCTGCCAGTAACTTTCCACCAGGGACAGGTGCATTTGCGACGGCAGCGCATCGGCGAGGATGGTGTTGCGCGCGCGCAGCTGCTGCAGCAGGCGTCCGCGGCGTCGCGCGAAATCCCGCCCCGCGCTGTGCAGAAGCGCACTGTCAAAATCCACTACCGGCTGATCCTGCACCTGGTCCAGCACGCGCTCGCGCAAACACGCCACCATGACCAGGTGATGGCGGGAGAGCTGTGCCACAGCACTGGTGAGATCTTCGCTGTCTTCATCCCGCACATTGGTGAGCAGGATCACCAGCGCGCGCCGCTGCTGGCGCGCCAGCAGTTGTTCCGCGGCTGCGGTGTAGTCGCTGTGGGCGGTGCCCGAGTGCAGGTCGTAGACGTGGTTCAGCAGCAGGTTGATGCCGCCCTCGCCCTTGACCGGCGGCAGGCGGCTCTGGCTGCCGGCAAAGCACTGCAGGCCCACCGCATCGCCCTGGCGGATGGCCACGTAGGCGGACAGCAGCAGTGCGTTGAGGGCGTGGTCAAAGTGGCTCAGGTCGCCGTCGCGCGCGCGCATGCGCCGGCCGCAGTCCAGCAGGAAGATGATCTCCTGATCGCGCTCGTCCTGGTACTCGCGGCTGATCAGCTTTTGCATGCGCGCACTGGCCCGCCAGTCCACCTGGCGCTGGCTGTCGCCGAGGCGGTATTCGCGCAACTGGCGAAAATCGAGACCCTCGCCCCGTCGCTGCTGCTGGTGCACACCGAGAAAACGCAGGGTCTGTTCGGTGGACAGCGCCTGCAGCGACGAGATACCGAGAAAATTCGGATAGACCTTGATCTCCTGCGTATCCCCCAGCAGCAGCTTGTTCTGCCATAGGCTCCACGGCGAGCTCACCAGCACTTCAATCTTGCCGAATACGGCGAGGCCGCGGCGCACCGGGGTCGCGCTGTAGTGGGCCGCAATTTCCTGCTGCGGTTGCAGCTGGATATCGAGTGGCAGCCCCTGCGCGCGCAATTGTGCCGGCAGCTGATCGGTCACCAGCAGGGAGAGCGGTCGGGTGCCGCCGTTGACCAGGGTCAGCCCGATGCGCTGCTCCACCCCGAGCGCGAGATTGCCCGGGAGCCGGCGGCGGCCACTGAGGCCGCGGTTGTGACGGCCGGTGGCGAAATCCAGCAGGCTGGCCATTGCCAGTACGCAGAACCCCAGCCACCAGGCACTGGTAAGCAGGCCGGCGGCCGCGGGCCACCAGATACGCGCGGCGCTGACCAGCAGCGCACAGGCACAGGCAATCAGCAGCAGGCGGATCAGCAGGGGTGAGGGCTTCACAGCCGCGGGGCCTCCACCGACTCAATGATCTGCGCCAGTACCGAGTCCGCGGTCTCGCCGTCGATTTCCATATCTGGCGATACCGCCACCCGGTGGCGCATCACCGGAACCGCCATGGCCTTGATATCGTCCGGCAGTACGAAGTCGCGCCCTTGCAGCAGCGCGTGGGCGCGCGCGGCCAGGATCAGGCCGATACTGGCGCGGGGGCCGGCGGCGCGGCGCAACTGGGAGGATTCGCGGGTGGCGCGCACCAGGCGCACCGCATAGCTCAGTACCTGCTGGTCCACCTGTACCTGGGGTACCAGCGCCTGCAATTGCTGCAATTCCCCGGCGTCGAACACCGGCTCCACAGTGTCGCGCAGTCGCTGCTCGATTTGCCCGCCGCTGGCGGCGGCGGTGAGCAGCTCCTCCGCCTGCTGGCTGGGGAAGTCGATCAGTATCTTGAGCATGAAGCGATCCAGCTCTGCCTCCGGCAGCGGGTAGGTACCCTCCTGCTCCACCGGGTTCTGGGTGGCCAGCACCATGAACGGACGCGGGGTGGCGTGGGTCTCACCGTCAATGGTCACCTGCTGTTCCTGCATCACTTCCAGCAGCGCCGCCTGGGTCTTGGCGGGGGCGCGGTTGATCTCGTCCGCCAGCAGCAGGTTGGTGAATACCGGGCCGCGACGCACTTCAAAGCGGCTCTCTGCCATGTGGTAGATGGCGTGGCCGGTGACATCGGCGGGCATCAGGTCCGGGGTGAACTGGATGCGGCGGAAGTCGCCACCGAAACCGCTGGCGAGACTGCGCACCAGCAGGGTCTTGCCGAGCCCCGGCACCCCCTCCAGCAGCACGTGGCCGCCGGCGAGCAGCGCGATCAGCACCTGGTCCACCACCGTGGGCTGGCCGATCACCACCTGGTTGATGCGGTTTCTCAGCAGGTTCACCCGCTCGCTCGCGTGCTGCCAGCGGTCTTCGGTTTCGGAGCCGATTTCGGTGTGCACTTCGGTCTGCGGTTGAGTCTGCAGATCGGTGTGAGTATCGGAATGCAGTTCCGCAGTCTGGTCGGTGGAATCGCTCATAGGGCGGCCTCGATGATCTGAATGCTGCGCAGTCGCGCGGTGAAATCGTCTTCACTGTGGGGCGCGGCGCCCCACAGCGTGTGAAAAATATCGCCGGCGGCAAGCCCGGTGCGCGCTGCCAGGGTTTCGGCAAGCTGCCGGCATTTTTCCGGCGTCAGCCGGTCCGCGCTGTGGCCGGCGAGCTTCTGCAGCAGCGGTGCCCGTGCCTGTTCAAACAGCGCTTCGCCGCGGTTCTGCCGCCAGTAGAAATACCCGCAGGCGCGGATATGTTCGACCAGCGAGCGGCGTTCACTCGCCGGCGCCGGGACCAGCGGGCCAAAGCGGCGGCTGCGGTTGGCAATCCACGCGGCGATGGCCAGCAGCCCGGCGACAAAGAACTCCAGCGCGAAGCGCTTGATCAGCGTGCCCAGGCTGTCGAATCGCGGCCGGGTGATCATCACCAGGTCGCGCTCGCCCACAAGATGCGCGAGAAAGTAGGCGTGGTCGAATTCGCCGATACGGCGGTTGTGCCACATGTCGCCGTCGGTCAGCAGGGTGAGGCGGCCGCGGCCGCGCTCGTAAAACACCAGTGGCGACTGGGTGGGTATGTTCTGGAACGGCACCCAGTGCAGCGGGCTGCCGTCCACATCGATATCCGTGCCCTGTCCCATCATCTCGTGGGTAAACACCCTGCGCGGGTTGAAATACAGTTCGTAACTGGTGCCGCTGTCACTGGTGCGGTTGATCAGTCGGTCGGGGTCGATATCGGGATTGCGCGGCGCTGCGGGTTCCTCCACTTCGGGGGTGTCGGCGCGCTGCTCGCTGTCATCCTCGCTGTCGGATTTGGGGTCCGCCAGTTTGCGGTTGTGTTCGCGCATCAGCTCGCTGGCGGTTTTGTTGCGCAGCTTGCCGGCGTCCTCACCGAATACTTCGCGCACCTGCTGATTGAAATACAGGTCCGTGTCGCCATGGGTGAGTTGGAGCCCGAGCTTTTGCAGCAGCAGGTCGCGCTCGTTGTCGCCACCGCTGCTGTGGGCGACGACGATGGCGTGGCCGCCACCTTCGACCCAGTCCAGCAGTTCCCACAGTCGCTCACTGTTGTAGATCTGGCTGGAGCTGGCGAGGAACAGCGCATCGTCCTCCCCGAGTGTGGACAGGGCGGCAATGTTGTCCGCGCGGCGGTGGGAAATGTCGATGCGTTCGAGGAACTGTTCTGCGGCCAGGAACGGATTGTGCTGGGCCTCGGTGCCGAAGCCGAGGTCCACCTCTTCGCTGTAGCGCTCGAACAGCAACAGAAACAGTGCGCCTCCGCCAGCGAGCAGCAGCAGAAGTGAAATTATCGCGATGCGGCTCAACTTCACGGGCGCACCTCCCCGCTCTCGTTGCGAAACACCTGCTGCCACTGCGTGCACAGGGTTTCCAGTTGCGCGGTTGCCGGCGCCTTGTGGGCGTAAGCCAGGCGTTGCCACGAAGCGGTGAGCAGGCCGAAAAACTGCACCAGCTCAGGGGGGAGACGCCGGTCCTGTTGCGACTCCTCGCGCACCAGCTGCGCGCACTCCGCTTCCGTGTGATGGTCCTGGAACGGGCAGTCGTAGTGGGAAATCAGGTCCGACAGGCTGGCGCGATACAGCAGCCCGAGAGCTTCGCGCTCCGCGCCCGCGCGCCACAGCCGCAGCACTTCCGCGGTGATGTCGTCCGGCAGGCTCTCCCGGCGCAGGTCCAGGCCAAACAGGGTCGCGGGGCGCTGGATTTCCACCACTTTCCGGCGCGGGCGGTAGCCCAGCAGACCGCGCAGGTGGTGGCGGTAATGCCATAGCAGCCACAGGGTGATGGCGATAGCCGCAACCCACAGCAGCAGTTCGATGATGCCGGCCAGCAGCGCCCAGAGCTCGCTGCTGGTCGACTCTTCGTCGGCGGGTTCGTCGTCGTCGCTGCCCAGGTTTTCCAGCCACTCGATAAAGGCTATGAACCACTCCGGGTAGCGGAACTCGCTCGTTTCGTGCTTGCGCATCCGCCAGCCGCCCTGATCCTCCCGCAGGTGGAAGTCGTCACCGGCCAGGGTTTCGTCGATGAGATCCTGGGCCTGGCTGGGGGTGACCGGGTCCGCAACTGCCGGCTGCGGCGAGGCGAGGAATGTCCACAGGGCGAGAGTCGTCGCGCACAGCAGCGCCGAGGTAACGCCGCTGCGAGGAATTGGTGTTGCACGGGATTTTGCCGGCGAGCGCAGGGCGGCTTCTTTGCGTGCGCACAGCTTGCGGAAATGAATTTCAATATCCCAGGCTTCCAGCTCCACCCTGCGACCGATGTACAGCATGAAGCCGGCGCATACGTAAAAGGGCGCAACACTGGCCATGATCAGCAGGGACAGGCCGTTGCCGAGCCACTGGATAACATTTGCGTCTGCACTGAGCAGCGACCACCAGTTGATGTCGAGTTGCTCCGGCAGCATCAGCAGTGCCAGCGCCACCACACCAAGGCCGAGAATCATTTCCACATGCACAGCGACGATATGCAGCCAGCTTGCGGTACCGGCGGTATTGCGGTGCAGCAGCGCAAGGCGCGTGTTGCGCACCCTGCCGGTGGCGTTTTCCAGTACCGTAACCGGCAGATCAAAGGCGCGGGTAAAACTGAGGCGGCGCCAGCTGAGCCAGGCAAACCAGTCGCGCCTGTTGGCGCGAGCAAACATCGCAAACGCCTCGCGCAGGGTGAGCTGCTCGCCGAACAGTTGCCGGCTGACCACCAATAGGGGCAGGCGTTCAAGCAGCGGCTTCAGCCACCACACCACAAAGATCGCCATATTGGGGCTGTGGGGAAACAGCGCGGCCAGCAGCGCAAAAAGCAGTGCCGCGGGAATGAGCCACAGCAGGGTCATCTGCAGCCAGTGTCGGCGCGCGAGCAATATGCCCAGATCGACGGATTCCCAATTGGAGCGCAGGCGTGCGTGCACCGCCAGTTTATCGAGATTCACGTTCTGCTCTCCCCGTGCGCGGTACGGCGCCCGGCAAGGCAGCAGTAAGTGATGACCAGCAGCCAGAAAAAGCCGCCCACCAGCAGCTTTATCGCAATGCTCACGTCGGTACTGGAGGACCAGAATGCCTCCAGAAACGCGGCAATCACCAGCATCAGAAAAGTGCCGTACATGATTTTCATGGCGTCGTGCCCGGCCTCGCGCAGGGACTGGCGGCGACTGAGATTTCCGGGATTTACCAGGGCGTGCCCCAGGCGCAGTCCGGCCGCGCCGGCAAATACGATGGCGGTGAGTTCAAAGGCGCCGTGGCCGATCACAAACGGATAGAACGTGGTGACAAAACCGACCCGGGTGATGTGCCCGAAAATGGCCCCGAGAAATACGCCGTTGAACAACAGGAAAAAAATCGATCCCAGGCCGAACAGCATGCCGGTGGCAAAAGTCCGAAAGGCGATGCCGATATTGTTCTTGATATAGAAGCCGAACATCATCAGGTCGGAATCCGAACCCCGTTCGCGACCCAGTACGCGGTTCCCTGGGTCGTACATGGCTTCAACCTCCATGACCTGTTCCGGCGACATCACCGCGTAAATGAGTGCGTCGTTCCAATAGCAGCCAAAACCCATCACCAGTGCCGGCGCCAGAAACAGTGCGCAGGCGAGCCACACAAAGCGCGACTGCGCGCGCAGGGCAGCGGGAAAACCCTCGAATAGATAGTCCAGCCAGCGGCTTCTGGATACGGACTTCTGCTGATAGATACGCTGGTGGCAGGCCAGAACCAGCTGGTTGAGGCGCGCTACCAGGTTGCCGGTGTAATGGCGTTCCTTGGCGACGGCCAGGTGCTGGCAGAGGCGTCGATAGGCCGCGGGTATGTCCTCGATCTGCGGCGGGCTATTGTCCGCGCTCGCCTGGATAACCACGTTTTTCTGGTAACCCGCGAGCCAGTTTTCCAGTTGCTGCCACAGCAGTTGGTGGCGCTGTTCAAAATCCCGCTGTTTCATTCTGTGCGCGCCTCTGTCCCGACCTGTCCCGTCTGCCTGTTGCCACCTTGCTTGTCGGCGTCGCGATTATCGCGGGACTGGCGCGCCCCCAACAGCCAGTGGCCGATGGCGTACAGTTGCCGCAATCCGGCCTCGCCATTTTTGCCGGTAATCGGCTGCAGCAGGTCCGCCAGTTCCTGTTGGCGCGCCTGACTAAGCACACCTGCGCGCTCCGTGAGGCTGACTATGGCCTGCTGGTCTTCCAGGGTAAGGCCTCGTGGCGGGGGCGCGGGTGCGACATCTGGCAGTGCGGTGGATTTGGCACTCTGTGCGCGATAGATGACGATGGTGCCCGCCGCGTAGTCTCCCAAGCGCTGGAAGTGGCGACTCAAGGTCATGCTCAAAATGCCGGCACAGTAGCCAAACGGCAGGAAATCCGCGAAACGCAGCAGGTTGCGCATGATGGAGGCACCCCAGCCGACCGGGGTGAGGTTGTCATTGACCACCGTGAGGCCAAAGGCGCGTTTGCCCGGTGTCTGGCCGCCGCGAAAAACTTCAAAAATAACCGGGTAAAACCACTCCAGCAGAAACGACCCGAGCAGCCAGATGCCAATCCCGGTGTTGCCGGCAAATGCCAGTGCGATACCGAGGGCGATCAGGATCAGGGTGCGATAAAACAGATCTACCGAATAGGCCAGTATCCGTGGTACCGGACCCGCAACCTGTGCGGTCAGGTCGATTCCCTCCGGGGTTTCGATGGCATACAGGGTATCCAGGCCCGCGGGTTCGAGATCCGCCGAGGACGGGGGGGCGGAGGGCGACTGAGTGGTGGAGGCGTTCTTCATCGGGAACTGCTATTGCTGAAGCGACGAAAGGTGTCGGCGGAGAGACCTCGCGATGAAGCCGTCTCCGCCGCTGCGGAAATCAGATTTCCGGATTGGTTTCATGACCGCCAAACATATTGCGGTACAGGATGCCGTAGGCAATGCTCAGGGTCGGAATGGCCCAGATCAGGCCGATGACCAGTGCCAGGAAGCCGGCGAAATACAGCAGGCCCAGCACGATCATGAAACCGAAGACCGGGAACCAGTGCTTGGTAACCGCTTTGCGGGAAATCTCGAGTGCCTGCCAGGGGCCCAGGTTTTTGTCCACGATCAGTGGCAGGATCATCATGTAAGCAATTACCAGATAGACGCCGGGGATGATCAGCAGAACAAAGCCCAGGGCAACCAGGATGTACATCAGCACCATGGCCACGGCCAGCGGCAGAATTTTGTCGAAATAGGCAAATACCTCGGTGCCGGATACCTGCTCGTCGCGGGCGATCTTGACGCCGATCATCATCATGCCCGCACCCAGCGGCGCGCTGGCGGCGGCAATAATGATGTTGGACAGGACTGCGCCAACCCCCTGGTTGGCGTCGGGATCGGTAAAGGACTGTCCGGTAATCAATGCGGCCACCACGGAAATGCCGATGTAGGCCACGAAATACAGCAGAACACCCAGCCATACGGTGCCCTTGTTACCTTTGGTGCGGGACCATGCCTCATTCAGGGTATCGCCGATGGCAACCTGATAGTCCCCCGCCAGGGCCTTGGGGATGGAACCCATATTCCCGTTGCTGTTGTCATCGCCCGCCAGTTCGGCCTGGGGCGCGCTGTAGATATCACTCATGGTCGAAATTCCTTGATCGATCTTTCTTGTCATTATTGTGCCGGCAGTACTCCGCCAACCGGTGTTCCCTTGAGAGCCCGGTTCCGGCAACAGGGCCTGCAACCATATCACAGGTCTGGCGTGGTATTCCCGCTGTTGTAAGTGCCTGTAATCCGCTCTGTGGCGGGGGTACTATTAGCCGCATTTGCAACTGTGTGGTTAGGGTGAATTATGGGCAAGTGGACGCTGCGCGCGGTGTTATTGGTGGTGCTGCTGGGGCTGGTGTACGCCGCACTGCCCTGGTATTCCGCCCACAAACTGATCGAGGCGGCGCAGGGCCAGGATCTGGATACCATGGAGCGCTACGTGGATTTCCCGCAGCTGCGCGCTAATATCCGCGGGCGCCTGCTGGATGACGTGCGGACATCGATGGGCCAGGATCTGTCGCCGGAGTTGGGCAGCATATTTTCCGCCGGCGCCGAACTTTTCCTCGGCCCCCTGATCGACAGCCTGATAAGCCCCCGCGGAATTTCCGAGTTGATCCAGGGGCAAAAAGACTGGAAAGAATTTGAGCGCGAACTCGAAGGTGCGTTCGGCAGCGGCCGCCGCTCTCCGCCTCCCCCTACACCGGCCCCGCAGCCGTCACCAGAGGATGAAGACGGGCATCGCTGGCAGCTGCAGCACTGGCGATTCAGCGGATTGAACACCGTCGAAGTGCTGTGTGGAAATCGCGGGGAAAGATCCAGCGTGCAGCTGCTTCTGCAGCGCAACGGGTTGCGCTGGCAACTGGTGGATATGCGCCTGATCGAAGAACAGGAAGAATGAGTATGGCAATCACTATGGAAATGCACGAATCAAAAAATGTGTTCGGTGACCCACTGATTCCCTGTAGCAGCGACCCGCTGACCGGGTTCTTCCGCGATGGTTGCTGCAATACCAATGACCAGGATCTCGGTTCCCACACCGTGTGTGTGCAGGTGAGCGAGGAATTTCTGAATTTTTCCCGCGAGCGCGGCAACGATCTCAGCACCCCGGTGGAGGAATTCGGCTTTCCCGGGCTGAATCCCGGTGATCGCTGGTGTCTGTGTGCGGCGCGCTGGCTGGAGGCGCAGCAAGCGGAGATGGCTCCGCGGGTTTACCTGCAGCGCACCCATCAGCGCGCGCTGGAGATTGTCCCGCTGGCACTGTTGCGCCGGTATGCGGCGGATCTGAACTGAGTGCCTGTGCACGGCAAAAAGGAAGGCAAAAAAATGCTCTGCGGCAAGCCATCCCGGCCTACCCAGAGCCAGCCTTGCGGCTGTAACCAACTCACAGGATGAGAATTTGTTGGTGAGCGAGGTTTCCATTCCCACCGGCGTGCCCTGACGGGAAACCGGTGTGCTCAGGAGTTAGCTTGCGCTTACTCTGTTTCGCGGACAATAGCTCTTTGGGGCCAAAACCCGCAAATATTTGCGACTAAAATTCAAATTGCGTCCAAAAAAATGCGCTATTTAAATGACAGCGCTGGCTGCTGCAGTGAGTAATGCGCGCGGCGGTGCGGAAGTCGCACAGAGTCACACCAGACCTTCCACCAGTACTTTTGATACCAGTTGCCCGGTGGTTTTGCAGTCCGCCTTTTTCAGGATGTTCTTGCGGTGATTTTTTACCGTGTGCTGTGAAATCCTGAGTATCCCGGCGATTTCCACACTGGTTTTTCCATCTGCCAGCAGCCGCACTATCTGCATCTCCCGCTCGGTAAACAGGGACGGTGCGCCGATCAGCTGCATTTTTTCATCGAATACGTCGATATTGAGATAGCTCTGGCCACCGAACAGGTGCAACAGCGACAGTTTGTAATTGTTGCGGGTGGTGATGTGGGAAATGTCCGTGTGGATGCTCAGCACCTTGGAAACCCGGTTGGCATCGTCCGTGGCCAGGATCAGTGCCTGGTGGTTGAACATGCGATAGCTGCCGTCGCGGGTACGCAGCCGTCCGCAGTAGGAAATTTTGTAGTTCTTCACCTGATCCCGACCAATCTGGCTGTTAAGGATCCTGAGTGCGGATTCCTCGGCAGCGGAGGCGAAAGACAGGTCTTCGGGATGTCCGCGCTCGATGATGGACTGAATGGTAGTGGTCGATGGGTCGAGCCCCAGAATCTGTTCAACAGATCTGCTGACCAGCATCGGCTTATGGATATTGAAAAAATCCAGCACGTAATAATAGGCAGCACCGGTACTGAATGTGGTGGCGATGAACTCGTCAATTTCTTTGCGTTGCAGCGAGATGTCTTGCTTGGCAAAGAAATCCGGCACATTGCGCCAGGCGCGATGAATCAGGTTTTGTTCCGGCTGCAGATCCCCAGGTTCCATCCGTATGGTCCTTATATTTTTGGCATTTTCTCGTCGTTAATTCCGCATTTCACGCAGTCCGTGTGAAATCGCCGGCAGCCATATCGAACGCCTGTTGCAAAACAGGGTTGTCCGTTGGTTTAAATCAGTCCTTCGACCATACAGCTTCCAAACAGCTGCCCCATGTTCTGGCATCCCGCCTTTTTTAAAATTCGCTTGCGATGGTTCTTAACCGTGAATTCCGACAGCGCCAGCTCGCTGCCAATTTCCGCGCTGGTGAGACCGCGCGAAATCAGCCGAATCACGGAAACTTCCCGCGGGCTGAATAGGGGCGGGCTCGGCTGTGGGGTATCGGCCTGATCATCCACCTCGATATTGAGATAGGAAGGCTCACCATCCATACCAATCAGCGACAGTCGGTAGTTATTTTCAGTAGTGAGGTGGGAAATATCCGTATGCACGTTCAGGGACTTGCCAATCCTGCCCTCGTCATCCGTGGTCAGGATAATGGCCTGATGGTTAAACAGACGGTAACTGCCATCGCGTGCCCTGAAGCGGAAGCAGTAGGACATTTTATAGCGGGTAATTTTTTTCAGACCGATCCGCTCCCTCACCAGACGGAGGGCGGTGGCTTCTGCGCTGGCGACAAACGCCATATCGTCCGGGTGGATCTGGTCCAGGATGTCCTGGAAGGTAATGTTTTCCAGGCTGAGATCGTGGTGTTGCTCCACCTGCGGACTGATATACAGAAAGCTCAGGTCGAACGGGTCGAACACATAGTGGTAACAGGGCCCATTGCTGAAAATATGCCCCATAAGTTCATCGATCTGGAACCCGGATAGCTCGGTCCTGCCCTGTGCCAGCATTTCCGCGCGGCTTGCCCAGACGCCTTTGAGTAGCTCGGTTCTGGGCTTGCGGGCTTGTGTCTCGTCCACCACAGGTTTGTCCTGGAAGATTGTTGTTATCACTTCCGGAGCCAAACCTGCTGCTTCAGAAGAGGATGAAAAACTATTTCCTAAATGCGACCTTCGTCACAACTATTGTGGGACTTTTGTACCAGAAGCGTCACCGGAATTGCAATTGCCGCCCGCGGTATTTGCACGATTAATTGCGGGGTTGCGCCGGAATTCGTGGCAGTTGGGGAGATAAGACAGGAAAGTCTGGGTGGGTGGTGCTTGGTGCTTGGCAGGGAGTGAGAAAGGGCGCAACCGGAAAACATCCGGTTGCGCGGGTTCTGCCAGTAATCAGGACGGCAGGAAATCGATGGAGTAGTTGAGGGTCGACTTCTCCACGTTGGCGGCACCGAAGTTGATCAGGCCGATGCGCGCCAGCAGTTTGCGCTCCAGGTCCTCGTCACCCAGTTCACTGCTTACCAGGCTCACTGCGGAAACCGTGCCGTTGGCCTCGATCACCAGTTTCACCGTCACCTTGCCCGCGAGTGTCGGGTTCTGGCGCAGTGCGCGGTTGTAGATGGCGAAGATGGCGCCCTTGTTGGCTTCCATGATCTGGCGGATGGACTCCTCGCCGCGGGTGCCACGCTCGCGGCGGGCTTCCTTGGCACTGGACTTCGCCGCCACGGTGGCTTCGGCCACTTCCACCTGGGTGGTCTCGCGCCCGGAGAGCGCGGAACCGCCGGTATTGCGGCTCAGCTGCCCGGTGTTGATACCGCCGCTGGATGCCTTGGACTTGTCGGAAATCAGTGAGCGGTCAATCTTCTGCGCATTGGCGGCGCCACTGGCGAGGCTGTTGGCGTTGGCCACCTGGGATACGTCGAGGCTGTCGCGCATATCCATCAGGTCGTCCTGCAGCTGCATCAGTCCGCTGTTTGCCGCCTTTTCCCTGGCCTTGGCCACTTCTGCCGCCGGCGCCTTTTCCGTGAGCGGCTTCGGTTTTACCGTCTTGACCGGTTCGGGCTTGGGCTTTTCAACCGGCTTGGGTTTTTCCTGTTTGACTTCCTTGGGCTTTGGCTTCTTTTCCACCGGTTTCGGCTTGGGCTTTTCAACCGGCTTCGGCAGTTCCTTTTTTTCCAGAATCACCCGCGCCAGCTGCGGCGGTAGCTTTTCTTTCTGCTCGCGGGTCAGCTCCGGGGCAGGAATAAAGGTAAACAGTGCACCCACAATCACGAAGGCGACGATGCCGGCCTTGAGGAATTTTACAAAGCGCTGGTCCTCTTCTTCCGTGGAAGCCCAGGGCAGCAGCGAGTTGTAGTAGTGCCACGGCATCAGAGCCGGGGTAGCGGTAGTCGACATGGCTATGCTCCCCTTACTGACCAGCGGCGGGCGCCGCCGGGTCCTGTGCTGATGTTTGGGTGACCGCGAGATCAATATCGCGATAGTCCGCCGCGGCGCAGGTATTCATGATCTGCTTGAGCAGCGCGTAGGGCACTTCCTCATCACCCAGGATGGTGATCGGGCGTCCTGCCGCCTGCTTGTCTTCCGGCAGTGGCTCCGCGCGGCTGGCGAGATACTTGAGCTCGTCCAGCAGCGGCTTGATCTGCTCGTCCTGTGCGGAAATATCCGCGACCTTCGCCACCATGCGGTTGCCCACCAGTAACTGGTCGCCATTCACACGCACAACGGTGGTGGTCTCCGGCTTCTCGGCGGAGGTGGAGTCGGGGAGTTTGATGGTCTTGTCTGCCTGCAGCACTTCCACATCGGAAGAGTTCACCAGCAGGAAGAAAACCAGAATGGTAAAAATATCCATCAGGGAGACCAGGTTCAGCTTGGTCTCCTTATGCCGGCGCTGCTTGCGCCCTTTCAGCTTGCCGCCGATCGTCGCTTTCATAGTCCGTTGCCTGCCAGCTGGTCATCTTGCGCTTGCCCTTCTTCGAGGGGTGCATCGCCGAGGGAAATCTGTGGAAACAGCTCCGCGTCCACCACCGACGCCGCCACCACCGCGCGGAACGAGCGCGCGGTATCCATGGCGGTTACCAGGGTGCGGTAAGGCGTACCGGGTTCGGAGAGGATGACCAGATCTTTCTTGTCGATATCCTTCTCACGCAGACTGCGCTTCACTTCCTGCAATACATCGGACACCAGCTTGAAATCCGGCTCGCCGTCCCGGTTGGAAATACGCTTTACGCGAATTCCCGCCGGATAGTTGATGTCGATGTAATCGGCGCGCAGCACCAATTCCAGCTGCTGGTTTTCCTTCTGTTCCTGGGTAGTGCTCGGGTCACTCAGACCGGGCAGGTTCAGGTTCAGCACGGAGATATGGGAAAACACCATATTCAGCAGCAATACGGGGACCAGAACAGTCATCAGACTCATGAACGAGGTGATGTCCAGTTCCGGATCGGTTTCCAGCCTGCGTCGGATAGCCATGGCTCTCTCTTGTTATCTGATTACGCGTTTACGTTTCTCGTGCCACTCAAGCGATGGCTTCGGCCTTGGCTGTCGGGCGCGCCGCTACAGGAGCGTCTGCCTTCTGGCTGCGGGTAAGGGTAATCAGATTGAGGAATTTCACTCCGGCCATTTCCAGGCTGTCGATGATCTCATTGGTCTTGTTCTGCAGCATGGAGTAGGCCAGCAGCAGCGGGATGGCGGCGATCAGACCGAAAGCGGTGGTGTTCATCGCCACGGAGATACTGGAGGACAGCATGGCCGCCTTCTCGGAGGGCTCTGCGTTGGCCACCGCGGTGAATGCGGCGATCAGACCGATAATGGTGCCGAGCAGGCCGAGCAGGGTGGAAATGTTGGCCAGGGTCGCCAGGTAGTTGGTGCGTTTTTCCAGACGCGGCACGGCTTCGAGGATGCTCTCTTCGATTGCCATTGCGATGTTTTCATCCTTGCGCGCGTGCTGGGCAGTGGCGATACCGGCGGCAACGAGCTGGCCCATGGGGGCTTTTTCGTTTTGCGCGAACTTGAGTGCGGCGGTGAAGTTGCGCTGCTGCATCATCGGCAGGATCTGGCCGTAAGCGCGACGGTTGGCGAGCTTGGCGCGGGACAGGAATACCCAGCGCTCGACGACGAGTACCAGTCCGATCACCAGTACCAGCGCGATGGGATACATGAATGCGCCGCCGTTCTGGAAAAAGCGCAGCAGTGTGTTGAAAAACTCCATGGTCAAATCTCCGGGACGAAAAGATTTCTTGTGAATAAAAAATATTGAACTTTTAAGTGAAGGGGATGCTACCGGGTATTGGTTCGCAAGACCTTCCGCGAGAGGGACCTCGCGGAAGAGCCCCCAGGGATGGGTTTACGGCGTGTCTTGCGAACCAATACCCGGTGGCAGCACCGCCACCGGGTTTTCTTACAGGGCTTTCTTGGTAGATTCTGGGAGTGAACCGACTTAGCTGGTCCTGTGGCGGCCAAGCACCGGGGATTAGTTTTTGAAACCGCTGTGAATACGTCCCTGTACGCTGCGTCGCAAACATCCCTGTTTGCGACGCTTTCAAAAACTAATCCCCGGCACTCGGCCTTCTATTCGTATTTCTGTACTTCGTTAGTATTTTGTTACTTCGTAGATACTTGGTGTTTTTACTTGTTTCTATTGTTTAGTTGTCGCTTTGGTTTTGCTGCACCAGTTTTATTTCCCGCTTCAGTTCAGAATATTCCTGATGCTGGAAACTGTGGTCGATGGCGCTGTGGATGGTGCTTTCGATTTTTTCCAGGCTGGTGGCCTGCTTCCACGGGATGATGTACAGCACCTTGGGCTGTTCCTGGCTGCCCACAATGGTGGATTCCAGCGTGATCACCTCACCGCCCTCGTCCTGCGCAAAAGCGGAAAACGAAACGGACAGCAGCAATAGTGCAAAAAATTGAATCAGTTTCTGCATGACTTACATTCTCCGTTCCAGATCCACAATCCAGCCCGCCAGCACCTTGTCTTCCGCCTGCTCAATCGCGCGCGCTTCGCGGTAGTGATGCAAGGCCTGTTCCGGTTTGTGCAGGTAGAGATCAAACAGAATGCCCAGGTTGCGGTGCGCCATGGCGAAATCCGGCCAGTGTGCCAGCGCACTTTCATACGCCACACGGGCATCTTCAAACTTGCCCTGGTCACGCAGTAAAACCCCGAGAGAGTTCCACGCGTACACATTCTTTTCATTCGCGGCTACCGCCTGGCGCAGGCTTGCTTCCGCCTGTTCCACTTGCTCAAGCTTCAACTGCACCTTCGACAGGTTCAGCCAGGCACCGGAAAGATGCGGCCACTGGGCCACCACCTGCTGCAGCTCTGTCTCCGCTGCCTGGTACTGTTGCTGACCAAAAAAATCCCGCGCACGCGCGATGGCCTGCTGCGCCTCCGCCGGCACATTGGCGGGTTCCGCGAGATAGGGGTTCGGGCTGACCACGCGCTGGTCATTTTCATCCAGCGCTGGCTCGGCGCCATCGGCGATATCCGGTTGTGTCGGACTACTGCCGCAGGCAGACAGCAGTGCGGCAAGCGTCGCGACAACAGCGAAGCGATATACGTTTTTCATATCAGTAGGCCTCATCACTCCACTCCTCGGTCGACTCCGGCTTGCGGTAGCGCGCTGGCAGCAGGTTTTCCAGGGAGGAGAAGCTGCTCTTCACCCACTTGTCGTACACGCCATCGGCGGTGCGCTGGATATTTGCCTCGTGCAATTCAATCGCCTTCTCCTCAAACGGGAAGGCCTGCTCTTCCAGTAGGATTTCATACTGTTCCAGCTCCAGCGGATTCAGTCCGTTGGGGCGCTGGGAATCCATCAGGTCGCGGCTCAACTGGCGGTAGACTTCCGCCAGGCGGAAGTTGGCGGCAGTGGTGAATTCGGCAATGCCGAAATCCAGCACTTTCTTGTAGTCCGCCACCGTGGATTCCATCGCCTGCTTCTTGTTTTTCAGGCTCTGTTTCAATGGCAGCGTCAGTGTCAGGCGCTCAAAGTGCGCGTAGCTCTGTTCCGCCAGTTCACTCTGGGCGAAGGCGGCGAGATAGCGCCCGCGAGGTTCGGAGACCTTGTTGCCGGACAGGCTCTTGAGCCACAGATTGCGCTCGTTGTGGTTGCCGGCTTTTGCATACAGGGAAACCAGTTGGTACTGGGCTTCCAGATTCTGCAGCGCCGGCTCGCGCCACTGGCGGGTGTACTGGCGATAGGCATCGACCGCTTTTGCGGTATTGCCAGCCTGTTCGTACTGCTCGGCAGCGAGGTAAAGCGAGCTGCGGCGTACCTCCGGGTCGGAATCGTGGTTGGCCAGCGCCATCAGCTCGTCGGCGGCGGCTTCGGGCATATCCATGCCCTGGTAAATGGCCACCGCTTTGGCGGCGAGCGTCGGGGTCAGTTTGTGATCCGGATAATACTGGCGGAAATCTGCCAGTTCGGCTTGTGCCTCGGGCCAGTGCTGCAGTCGCACCAATTGGGTGATGGCGTCGTACTGGGCGGTGGCGGCGATGGCAGAGCGGCCGCTCTGGCGCACCCGCAGCAACAGCGCGATCGCTTCTTCGGTGGGTGCGGCAAATGCCAGGCTGTCGCTGGTGAGCTCGACCTCCTTGAGGATCAGCTCTGCCTGCTTGTAGATGGACGACTGCAAGCGGTCGCGGGTGTTCAGATATTCCGGGTCCGTGGAGGCCATACCGGACAGCAGCTGGGTGTAGGCGTTTTCCGCCGCGGGAAAATCGTCGACTTCAAAATAGCTGTGGCCGAGCAGCAGCAGAATGCTGCGACGCTGTGCCGCATTCGGTGCTGGCTGCCACGCCGCGGCCTTTTCCGCCGCGGCAATGGTTTCCTGGTGGCGGTACTGTTCGAACAGGTTGTGTGCCGCATCCAGCTGCACCGCCAGCGCGCGGTTGTCCTGGGGCCAGGTATCGGCGAAGCGCAGGCCGGTCTCGATTTTGCGATCCAGCCACAGGCTGGCCTGTTCCGGATTCTTCTCCCGCTTGTGGACCTGGTCTGCGATAAGGATGGCGGCGTAGCCGGCTTCGGTAGCCTGTGGCGGAACCGTGCCGGTTTCCTCGGCAAACTCCCAGGCGACCCTGTGGTAGGCCTTGAACGCCAGCACATACTGGCCCGCCTCGCTCAGACTTTCCGCCAACAGGAAAGTAAGTTCGGGGGCTTTCTCATCCTGTGGAAAAGTCTCGATAAATTCGCCATAGAGACTGGCCGCGGCGAGGAACGCCTCGCCGGATTCCCGCAGTGCCTTGTCGGCAACGCGGGGCTGTTTCGCAGCACTGGCCGCTTCCTTGGCCAGCGCCTGGGCGCGGGCGTGATCGAAACGGGCCAGCTCTTCCAGCCAGGGTTTCAGATGGGTTTTCAGCTGTCCGCGTTGCGCATCGTCTGCGGCTTGCCAGTACTGGCTGCGGATTCCGTAGCGGGTGATGAACTCGCGCTTGGCGGGCAACACCTCGCTGGGGAAATTGCCCTGCTGCAGGATGTCCACCGCGCGCACGTGCATCTCCGGTGCCTCGCGGCTCTGCGGGTAGCGCTCCACAAAGGTGAGAAATGTCTGCGCACCATCCCGGTAGCGCTCACTCTCCGCGTACCAGTCGCCGAGGCCCTGATACAGCAGGTGATGGTAGGAGCGGGGACCAGTCTCGGGTTTGAACGTCGCGATCACCTCGGCACCGCCCAGGTAATTAAACCCGAGCGCCAGTACGCGCAGGGTGTCATTGGCGAGGCGGCGCTCGCCCTGCTGCAGTTGTTCCAGTGGACGTTTTTGCGGCTGGGTTTCACCCAGCAAATCGTCCATCAGGGTCAGGAATGTTTCACTGGCGTCCTGGTAGCGCGCGTCCTTGAACTGGCTCCAGCCCAGCATATAGCGGGCATTGCGCGCAAAGGGTGTGTCGCCCTCGGCCAGTACCGCGGCAAAATCCTGTTCCGCCGCGCGGTATTGTTTGCGACCGAAGGCCGCCTCGCCACGGCGGAACAGGGCCTCGGCGATAAACGGGGATTCCGGTGCAGTTTCGACGATGGTTTCCAGCGCTTGCAACGAGCCGCCGGTATTGCCGTCCAGCGCGCGAGCGCGGGCAAGACGGTAGGACAGGTAATCGTCATCGGCGGAGGTCTGCAGCAGTTCTTCGTAGTGGCGCACGGCATTGCCGTAGGCCACCGCCATGGCGGGGTTGTCTGCCTGCAGCTGCTCCAGACGCTCCATTTCCAGATCCGCTAGGCGTAGCTGAATCTGGCGGCGGGTTTTTGGATCGCTGTTGGCCGCCAGCGCTTTTTCGTAGCTGTCGATCAATGCCGGCAGTTCTACCTGCGGCAATTCGATGCTCGGCTCCTCGGGCAATTTACTGACCGGCAAGCGCGCGAGCGTGGTGCCTGGATCGAACTGGCTGGCGCAACCGGCCAGGGTGGCAAGGGAGGCGGCAGTGCAGACCGCCAGGGCTAGCTGTTTGTAGCGATGGCGAGGGCGTACGGATTTCAAGATTGCACCTCGGTCACGGCATCGTCACCGGGCTCGTCAGTATTTTTTTTAAGGGCCTCGACCGGGGCGGGTTGCTCATACTTGCCCTGCATGGCGGCGTCCTGGATGCGCGCGATGGCGAGGCGGGTATGGGCCATGTACTGCTCGACACGGGTTTTGGCACTACTCAGCGCGAGCTGCATATCCTGCCGGATCTGGGCTTCAATAGCGCCGCCGGCGCGCTCGATGGCGCTGTGCTGTTGTGCGAGACGCAGGCCGGCGTCATCCACACTGCCCGCGAGCAGGTTCAGCTGCGGTGCCTCGGCGGCAATGCGCGCAACCTTGCGCTGGCGGCGCCCGGCTTGCTGTAGTTGTTCTTCGAGAGCGGCGATGGCCTTGCGTTTCTGCCACAGGTTGTCGTGATACTGCTCGGAGGCTTGCCACTGCAGAATGCCGCGGGCGCGGGCGAGTGTCTGTTGCTGGTACTTGCCAGATTTTCCGGCGGCGCTCAGGCGTGCGTAGCGTGCCTCGGCATCCCGTAACATCTGCAGATATTCGGCGTCTTCTCCGCCTTCAGTGGCGAGCATCGCGAGCCCGTCCTGCTCGGCTTCGATGCGCGCGAGGGAGGCTTGCAGTTGCGCAAGCTCCTGTTGTGCGAACTGCACCTGCTGGTCGTACTGGGCGCTGTCGTGCTCGCGCACGATATTGACGCGGCGCTGTTCGCGCTCGTCGATCAGGGTGTGGAATTCCGGCAGCCGCTGCTGCCATTGTTCCAGCACCCGCTTCAGCTGGCGCAGGTCGCGCAATTCCGAGAGCTGCAGTTGCAGGCGGTCACTCTGCATCATCTGCAGCAGGTACGGCTGATTCATGCGGATAAGTGCGGGGGTGGCGGCATCTTCCAGCCAGCCGTAGCGACGCAGGTCGATATCCCCATCCACGTCGAGTTCCGCGAACTGCAATTGCGCGGCGGCTCCATGCAGGTTGGTTAGATCGTCCAGCGCCTGCTGGTATTTTTGCTCCGCTTCGCGGTAGGCCTGCAGTGCCAGCTTGGGGCGGTGCATCATTTCGTAGCTGTAAGGCAGCGCCAGCATGGCTTCCTGCACCTGGGGTGACAGCGGGTTGTCGCGGAACAGATAGGCGAGTGCGTCCACCGCCTTCTGGTAATCGCTGCTGTTGACCGACGCCCAACCGAGGCCAAGCAATGCATCCGCAGACCAGGGGGTGTCGAGGCGTACCGCACTGAACTCCTGTGCCGCCTCCGGGAAGCTGCCGTTGATCGCCAGTGCAAAGCCGGCACCGATGCGCGCCTTGTCCCGCAGAATGCGCAGCTCTTCCTCGGTCTGTGCATCGACCTTGGGCTCTGTCAGCTCGTCTTCCACCAGCTCGACGGCGCGGCGGTACTCTGCCGCAGCTTCCGGCAGTTGTTGCTGCCGGGCAAATGCCGCGGCAAGGTTGCTGTGTCCCAGTACTTTTTCCGCGAGCGGCAGATCCGCCATGGCGAGGAGTTGCCGCGCCTGCGGCAGATCACCGCCGCGAATCGCGAGATTGAGCGTGAGGGTGGTCTGGTGCATCGCGCCGGACTTTTCCAGCTGCAGCGCGGCGGTATCCCAGTTCTGGTGACGGTAACTGAGTTCCGCCAGTTTCAGCCAGGCGATTTCCCGGTAGCGGGTGAGGCGTGACTGGTCGCCCTGGGTATCCGCTTTCTGCAGTTGCTGCTCGAACAGCGCCGCAGCCTGTTTCTCCAGGCCGAACGCGAGACTGATACCACCGCGGATCAGTTGGGCGTTGTCGGCGTGATAGCGGATGCCGCCGCGCAGGTCCGAAACCATCAGGGTGCTCAGCGCGTCGAAACTGTCGCCCTGGAAATAGTGGTACAGCGCCGTGCCATAGCGCATATCCTGCGCCTGCTGGAACTTGTGCGCGGGTGCTTTTGTTTCCTGATATTTGCCCTGAACTGCGGGCCGCGACTCGGCATTTTGCTCGACATCACTGTCGGCAAAAACCGGTGCCGTCGCGATCAGTGCGCCGACAATGGCCAGCGCCAGCGCCAGCGCCAGCGCCAGCGCCAACGGCGATCGGGACAGGAATGTTCTGGTGGAGTTGGGAAGCGGCATGGCAATGTCCGGCTCAGGGCGCCGGCCATTCGATCACTTCGAACTCCGGCTGCTGCTTGCCGCCGGAATCGGAAATGCGCAGCTCGATCACCGCGGGCTCGTCGGACTTTTTCAATTCGAGGGTGGCAGCGCGCTTGAACTCCCGCTGTTCAGGGCCGATACCGGTGAAATAGGCGGTGATGGTGTGCTCACCGGATTTCAGATTACCTTTGAACAGCGGCTGGATACCGCCGCGGATCAGGGCCTGCTTCTGGTGATCGGTGTAGAGATGGGTTTCCACCAGTTTGTTGTCGATATGCAACTTGACCGAATCCAGGTCGAAAAAATGACCGACGTCCATGGAAACGTAAACCGCTACCTGGCTCTGCGCCGGGAATAGCAGGTCTTCTTCCAGTACCAGCAAGTCCCTGTTTAGTCTTAATGCTTCTTGCTTCAGGTTTTCCAGGCTATCTGAGGAAAAGTCGGCGTTCTGTGCGGATACGCAGGCTGCGCAGGTCAGGGTCAGGGAGGCGATTAGAGTGCTGAAACGGCGCGGGGAAAACATGATGAAGTCTGGATATCCATTTTCGTTATGTCCCCGGATTATCGCAGGGACCCACATATTCGGTGTGACTCAGTTAGCAATTACTGCTGCAGACCACTACTGAAAAACATCCGGTGATTGGCGTCGATCACAATTGCCTCAAAATTGTGCAATTGTTCGATCAGTGCCAGTCCCCGTTGCTTGCCGAGCACGAAAACACTGGTGGAAAGCGGATCTGTATCGAAGCCCTGGGGGCCGATGATGCTCACGCTGATCAGCTTGTCCTGGTCGCTGCCTGTATCACCAGTATCGGTTTCCGTTGGCTGGCCTGTTGCCGGGTTGAAGATATGGTGTACCCGGTGATCGTCGTCGTCGATGAAAAAACGCTCATAGTCGCCCGAAGTGGAAATGGCGGTATTTTCCAGCGGAATTACCGCAGCATTTTTGCTGCGGTCGCGCGGGTGGCGAATGCCGATCAGCCAGGGTTTGCCGCGCTTGTCGCCCAGCAGGCGCGCATCGCCGCCGGCGCTTACGCTGGCATTTTGCACCCCGAAGCTTTGCAGAATGGAGACTGCGCGATCTACGGAATAACCCTTGGCGATACCGCCCAGGTCAATTTTTGTGCGCGGATCTCGGAACACCAGAGTTTGTTGTTTCGAATCGAGTTCGACATGGCGGAAATTTACCGCCGGCAACAGTTCGTCGGTGATCTTCTGATCGGCCTTCTGACCCTTGCGGAAATCGTACAGGCTGCCGAGCGTGGCGAAGGTGATATCAAACGCACCGCCGGTCTTGTCGCTGTAGTACAGCGACTTCTGGATAATATCCGCCAGTTCCTGCGAAATTTTGACCGCGCCCTTACCCGCTTCGCGATTAACCCGGGAAAGCTCACTGTCTTCTTTATAGGGCGACAGCGCGGCATCGATGCGGCGGAACTCGTCCATTACCGCGTGGCTGATTACGGGCGCCCTGCTGTCGTCGTCAACCCAGAACTGCAGGTGCACCTCGGTGCCCATGATTGCCTGTTTGTCGTAGTGCCAGTCGGCGTGACTTGAACTGGTCGCAAACAACGCGGCAATGAAAAAGAATATTCGCACCGGGTACATCGCTCTCTGTTATCGAATCGGCGCAAACGCCGTCAGGCTGTCCATCAGGCTGGCATTGCCGAGGCCGTGGTTGGGGAACAGGCTGGCAAAACTGCCCTGTTCCCCATGCAGCGCCATGTAGTTCAGCACCACGGTTTGCACCAGCTGGTTGACGTTATTGGCCGCCGGGCTGCCTGCGGTTTCCACATCGCCGGACGCGCGCATGTAACCGATCTGCTGGTGCCGGACCTGTTCATCTGTTGTGCCGCCGAGCAACTGCGGGCGGCCGGCGGGATTGTAAACCAGGAAATAGGAGGCAGCGGTCTGCTGGTTGTCGCCGGTCCATACGCCTTTGCCGCGTCCCTGTGCGGAATCGTCCACCATGCCGTTACTGAATACCGAGCCGTCGCTGAAGACATAGATCATCAGCGGTTGGCCGACGCGTGCGGCGTATTCCAGGCAGGCGCCGATACAGCGGCCCGCGCGCAGATCGCGGATTTCGCCGGTGGCGCGGTCGCCGGTGTGGTAGTCGTAACCGCCCATGGTGATGGTGCCGGCACCGGCGTAGCCATTGACCACGAGCTTCATGGTGGAGGCGGTTTTCTGGAATTCGCGATCGCCGAAAAATTCATCGGAAGAAAAAATTCCACCGGGGCCGACAATATCCGGGTCCAGCGCCGGGTCCAGCGCGCTGGGGTTACCGAAGCGGTCGGCGAGATCGGCGCTCTTCATATAACCGCACTTCACCAGGTCCTTGATCACCGCGTCGTTACTGACCCGGGTGTTGACCTTGCCGAGCTTGGCGTTGGAGATGCGGTACATGGATTCCATCACCGCAACGGTATCTTCCTGGCTGAGCAGGCCAACCAGATCGCCAACATCCACCAGGCCGGTTACATCCGAGGGGCGGTCGATTTTGGTCGGGCGCACTTCCGGGTTGATCAGGTCCATGGGCGCCATGGAGTTGCCGCCGGATTCACTGGTCTGGGAACCGATCAATGCAAGTAGCGAGCCATTGGCACCGGCGCGGTTGATACCGTACATGGGGTTGTGCGGATTATTGCCGGTGTCGTTTTCCGAGCGCGCCGGGATCACCGCGCCGTTGATGGCGCCGGCGGTACCCGGGGCAACCTTCTCCAGGATGCCGCGCAGCATCTGGCTGTCGCTGTGGAAAGCAAGGCCGAGGTCGGTATTGATAAAGGAGTTGCCGGCGGCGTCGGTAACGGACGGCGCCATATCGCCGGGCAGGCCCTGTTTGCTGTAGCCGGAAGTGCTTAGGAAATCGAGCTGGCCACCCTGCTTGCCCACCAGCACGTTGGAGCCGGCAATATTGGCACCGCCGGCGAGGTCAAAGCAGATAAACGGGATTTTGCCGGCGCCGTTGGCACTGACCCCGCAGAGGGTGCGCATGGCTTCGAGATCCGGAGACAGCGCAGCGTGGGCCGTACGCGGGTTGGCAAACAGACTGAAAACCGAACCGCCCAGTACGGTGGCGATACCAGCGCGGAAGCCCTGGCCGAGAAAATCCCGACGGCTCACCGGCCGGTGGTGGTCCGGGTGGCGCAGCGGCTGATCCAGTTCGAAATGTTTTTTCTTGCTCATTGCTTCAGTTCCCGAGAGCGTAAGCGCCGGTTATCAGTGAATCAAAATCATTGCGCTGCCCATGGCCGCGGCGCAGGTGGCCTTGACCGTGGTGGGCGTGCGATCGGCGCTGCAGCTGCTGCCGCAGGCGGTCATGGTGTCGATCAGGCCGTTCAGCTCGGCGCGCACGGTGCTTTCATCCGGTGCAGTTGCCAGCTGCGCGGTGTGTCCGCCGATGGCCGCGGGCCAGGTGATCGGGCGGCCGAGGAGATTTTCCAGCAGTGGATCGATGATCTGTGCGCGCTTGGCGTCACTATCAAATGCACTCGCCGCACTCGCGCTGAAATCGAACCCGGGGAAATAGCTCGCGCGCTTGGCGGTGTCGTCCACCAGGGTGCTGCAGTATTTCACCGCGAGCTGGGTGATGCCCATCTGCTGTGCCGCGAGGAAACCGCGCACATCGGCTTCCACCGGCAGCTGCTGTTTGACCTTTTCCCAGGTGTCCATCACCGCCGGGTGCGCGCTGGAAATGCCCGTCGCCGCAGACAGGGCCGCATGGATCTGCTCGAAACGGCGGATGCCAATGCGCGGTTGCGGGGTTAGGTCTGCGGGTGCCGCGGGCAGTGCGGGTGTGGCTTCCACGCGCACAAATTCCTCGCTGCCGAGACGCTCGAAGGTGAGGAAAAACTCATCCGAGGTAGGACCCTTTTCCAGGGAAATGATGGTGCCGAGCGGTGACAGCTTCTGCCCGCTCGCCGGATCGTACTGGCCGGCGGTGACGGTGGTATCGAGGTTGGCCCAGGCCTGCCCCACCACGGCCTCGCGACCGTTGATGCCGATGCGCATACCCTGGATCACCACGCCGTCCGGAGTCACGCCGTCTTCCAGGGTGATGAATTTCGGTGCGCTGAACAGGTAACCGTGGTTGTCGTACTGCTGCACCTCGAACATCACGTAGCCCTGGGGCACATTGGTCTGCTCTTCCACCTTGAACAGCAGCAGGTATTTCTCGCCGACGCCCGCTTCATAGTTGCTGAGGATGTCGTCCTGACTGAGCGCGCGCGAGTGAATCGCCAGCAGGCGGATGGAGCCCGCCCAGGCAAATTCATTGGAGGCTTCACTGCCGAGTACCAGTGCGAAGGTATCGTCCCAGGTGGACAGCAGTCCCGGCGCCACCGGATCCGCATCGCCGGTAAATTCGCCATTCACATACAGGCGGCGGCCATTGATCGGGTCGAACGTTGCCACCACATGCTGCAGCGTTGCCTGCACTCGCTCGGCCATGTCGTCGGTGATCAGCGCGGGCAAACCGTCGGCGTTGGTGCTGGCATCGTTGCGGTTCTGGAAGGTGTAGTTGTACATCGCCTGGCCGAGGGTGAAATTGCGGATGCTGTTGCCACCGGAGTAGCTGACGATCCGCGCCGGGCCTTCCTGCACCACATTGGCGGGCGCCACCCAGGCCTCGATGGAGAATTCACCGGTGCCGCTCAGGGTGTCGAACAGGCGCTTGCTGGTGGCGGTGGCCGCCTGGGCCTTGCCGCCGTTCAGCTGGATGCCCCAGGAGCCGAGCCATTCCACATCGCCGGAGAGGTTCAGGTCGATGGCCGGGTTGATACCGGAGGTGTCGTAAGCGGTGGTGCCACTGCCGGTTTTGAATTCGTACAGGGCGATGGCGTTGTTCTCGATGCGCCCGCCGCCGCTGGCGACAACGCCGTCGGTGAGGAACAGCGCTTTGCTGGTTACCCACGCCGGGTCTACCTCGGTAACCGCGATGCCGTTGACGAAATTGCGGATCGCCGCGGCCATGGTGTCGGCGTTGTCAGCGCAGTCGCTCCAGCAGTTGTGGTGCTCTGCGTCCAGCCGCACCACAAAGCGGGAGTTTTCCGGATTGTCCAGATCCATCCGCGCCTTGGCGTTCTCGTAAGCCTGGTCCACATCGCTACTGGCGAAATAGGGCTGCTGCTGTGCGGTTTCCCCGCTTTCGCTGTGGCAGGCAGAACAGTATTCCGTGAGTAGCGGGTAAACGGTGGTGGCAAAGTTGCCGCTGCTGGCGGGGAAGCTTTTGCTCGCTCCGACTTCGCGCTCGGGCGGCGGTGTCAGGGTAATGGTGCTGACCACCGAGCCCGCAGCCGCAGCCCACTCCTCGATGTAATTGGTGATGATTTCCGCACAGGCATCGGGGCTGGCGAGCCAGCAGTTGTGACCGCTGGCCACCTTGGTGACAAAGCGGGAGTCCGCCGGGCTGCCGAGATTGACCAGCTCGCGGCCTTCGCCGTGGGCGAGGTTGATGTCGTCACTGCGCACGAACCGCGGGCTCTGGTTGCCCTGGATGTGGCAGCTGCCACAGCGGTTTTCCGCCGCCAGGTTGTCCCAGATATAGCGTTTGTAATTCTGCACGTCTTCGCTTTCCGGCGCCGGCCCGGAATAGCTGGTGTCACCGGTGTCCGGATTGGTATTCGGCAACTCTTCCGTGGACTGGCCGCTGCCGCCAGAGCAGGCCACCAGTAACGCCGATGCGAACACGCTCGACAGCAGTACCGTCCTGCGCAGGTGCGGGCGCGCAAACAGTGCGCTTAAGCGCAGTTGGATTTGTGCGGTTTTGGTTTTCATCTGGTTATTCTCCCGCACAGTAAACCGCGGCATCCGCATAGACCTGCTTCAGCCTGTAGCCATTGCCGGTAAAACTCGCGGTGATGTTGTCGATCTGGTTGCGATCCTGCTGGTCTTCCGGTGCACGCAGGCACACCTGTTCGAACACCTTGGTGACCTGGCACTGGGCGAAGGCCTCACTGTTGGCCAGTTCGCGTCCCATGGACTTGGCGCCGTTGCCGGAACCGGGCAGTGCGCTGCTCCAGCCCAGGTGCATGTTGGGGCCCTCGCGCCAGTAGTTGTCCCACTTGTCATCGGGTATCACAAAACCGTAGGCAAAGGTTGCGCTGTTGATGTGGTTCTTGGCCTTGACCCGGGTGCCGGTGGCTGGATCGGTCTGCCCGGCACCGTTGTAATCGAGGTGGCCGTTTTCGCCGGTAGGATCGTTGTCCACGTCGTACACGTAGTCGTAATAGGCAAAGGCCTGGGCCATTGGGTCCATGCCACTGTGGCAACCGATGCAGCTGTTCTGGAACACGCGGCTGTCACCGCCGGGGCTGCGGCTGACGTCCTGGCGGATGCGGTCCGGTGGCCTCGAGGTGTCGTGTACCTGCTCCAGATCGCGGCACAGGTGGTTCATCAGGGTGAAGCGGAACATGGCACGGTTGGTGCCAGCGTAGAAGAACGCCTTGGCGCCGCCGCGGGTGGTGATGACGCCGGCGGTGGCCTCGCTGGGCAGTCCGGTGACGGATGACTGGGTTTTACGTTCGAGTGCGGTCTGCAGCGGGTAGCCGCTGTTTTCCAGTTCGACGTAGTGATTGTTGTTGCTGTTGCTGTACGCGGGCAGGCCGAGGCCGGAAGCGCCGGTGTACAAAATATCGCCGGAGAGAATCTCGCGGAAGTCCTCATCGTCGCGCACCATGCCGATTACGGTCGCGGTGTAATCGTTCAGCGGGGCGAAGTTGTCGCCGTCGCGGCTGGTCCAGGGGGTGACCAGGTTTTTCAGGGTCACGTTGTAGAATGCATCGCTTTGCATCGCCAGGTAGGCGGCGTCACCCGCCTTGTCCGCGGCGATAAGTTCAGCCATCTGCGTCAGTGTTGCCACGCTGGGCTTCACACCGGTGATGCGGCTGTGAATCTGCGCGGCCTGTTCTTCCGGGCCGGCCAGCGCGGGCTGCGCAAGGGAAGCGCCGATACTGGTAATCGCTGCGAGCAGCAGGCGCGCAGGGGGCGATTTTATTTTCATGGTGCTTTTCGCGTTTGGGTTCTCACTGCACATTTTTACCTGCGCAGTTTTTTATGTCTTGTAACCGGTGATCGATAGTAAGTTACGCGCAAAATTTCGCCAGCGGCAAAAATTTAAACCGTGTTGTGGTTGGCAAAAATCGTGTGCGTGACTTGAGGCAATTGCCTTCTGTCGCGAGAATTCGGAAGAATGCCACTGGTGAATATCGCCAGACACGAGTCCAGTTATCCCGCGGTCACCAAGGTAAGTGAGTACTGAGAAACCGGCGGGAAAGAGGAATTTTTCTTGAACGATTTTTGTACGTTTTTCGCGCGCGCGAGACGCCTTTCCATAAGCTCTCTGCTGTCCCCAATCGCACCCCTGGCGGTAGCGGTGCTCGCCGGATGTTCCGGCGGCAGTGGTGGCTCCGGGCTCGGCGGTGGCGAGCAGGCGGAAGATCCGGTGGTGGTGGATTACCCGGTGGTCTATGTGCGCCGTACGCTCAATCGCGACGAAGACGGCGTGTTGATGGGCAGCGATATCTATGCGCCCTCGACCTTCAATCCCGGGGCGGAACTGGTGTTGCGGGATCGTGCCACTGCCAGTGCCCCGGAGCGGGTGTTGACCACGGACCTGTTCGTCAGCGACGAGGCGGCCGGCATCGTGTTCGAAGGCGGCTATGACGTGAAAGATCTGGCGGTCTCCCACGATGGCAAAACCCTGGCGTTTGCCATGCGCGCGCCGAATATCGAGGGGCTGGATGACGACGAGCAGCCGAGCTGGAACATCTGGCTGTACGATTTTGCATCAGCTGAGCTGAAGCGCGCGATCCCGTCCGACCTGATCGCCGAGGAGGGCGACGATATCGCCCCCGCATTCCTGCCCGACGGTCGTATCGTGTTTACCTCCACCCGCCAGCGCCGCTCCCGCGCGCTGCTGCTCGACGACAACAAACCGCAGTTTTCTGCGTTGGCGGAAGATCTCGAAGAGCCCGCTTTTGTGTTGCATGTGATGGAGCAGGACGGCAGCAATATCCGGCAGATCTCCTACAACCAGAGCCACGATCTTTCCCCCACGGTGCTCGCCAGCGGACGCGTTCTGTTCAGCCGCTGGGACAATATGGGCACACTTGACCGGCTCAGCCTCTATACCGTAAAGCCGGATGGCACCGACCTGCAGTTCCACTACGGCTATCACAGCCAGGCCACCGGCACGAGCGCCGACCCGCAAAGCGGTCCGGTGCCGGCGGCGTTCAGCAAACCCCAGCAGATGCCGGATGGGCGCATCCTGGTCACCCTGCGCTCGCCGGAGGGAATTACCTACGGCGGCGACATGGTGGTGATCGACGCGGAGAATTTCACCGAGGCCTACAGCGAACCGGAACAGCAGGGTGTGCTGCAGGGGCAGGAATCCCTCTCCGTCGAACAGGTCATCACCGACGGCGGTCTCTCCCCGCACGGCCTGTTCGCCAACGCCTGGGCCTTCCACGACGGTACCAGCCGCCTGCTGGTGAGCTGGAGTGAGTGTCGGGTGATCGACCCGGCAACGGAACTACCGCAGCCATGCACCGACGACTGGCTGGCGACGGAGGGGATCGTCCCCGCCGACCCGCTCTACGGTCTGTGGATTTACGACTATAAAGAGGGCACCCAGCGCCCGATTATCCAGCCGATAGAGGGCCAGATGATTTCCGAGGCGGTTACCGCCGATACCCGTCCGGTACCGGCGTTTATTCCCGAGCCGATACCCGGTATCGATATCGACCGCGACCTGTACGACGCAGGGCTCGCGATTCTGGATATCCGCAGCGTGTACGACTTCGACGGCGTTGCCGCGCTGGATATCGCCGCGGTTGCAGATCCGCTGCAGACCTCTGCCGCCGAGCGCCCGGCGCGTTTCCTGCGGGTGGTCAAGGCGGTGGGGATTCCGGATCGCGATACTCTGGATTTTGACCGCGCCGCGTTCGGCCGCAGTCGCGCGCAGTTGATGCGGGAGATCATCGGCTACACCCCGATCCAGCCGGACGGCTCGGTACGGGTAAAGGTTCCGGCCGATATGCCGCTCGCGATTTCCGTGGTGGATGCCAACGGCCGCCGTATCGTCGGTCGTCACAACAACTGGCTGCAGTTCCGCGCCGGTGAAATCCGCAAGTGCCAGGGGTGTCACAGTCGCGACAGCGAAGTGGCCCACGGTCGCACCGACAAAGAACCCGCTTCCGTCTGGGCCGGCGCCCCGACAAGCGGTGCGCCCTTTGCCAATACCGAGCCTGCGCTCAGCGCGAACATGGGTGAGACCATGGCACAGCTGCTGGCTCGGATTGCCGGCAATCCGTCGCTGGAAGGGGACCTGAAATTTTCCGATCAGTGGACCGACCCGGCGCTGCGCGCCAAAGACCCGAGCAGTGCGCTGCTGATGAGCGAACTGCAAACCCCGGTGCCGACCAGCGTCGCCTGCCAGAGCACCTGGAGTGCCGACTGTCGCAGCGTTATCCACTACCCCACGCATATCCAACCGATCTGGGATCTGCCGCGACAGCTCACCGACGACCTTGGCAATGTGCTGGAAGACCACACCTGCACCGGTTGCCACAGCAACCGTGATGCCGCGGGTATGTCCCAGGTGCCACCGGGGCAGCTGGATCTGCGCGCGGATCAGTCCGGGGTCAATACCAACTTCAGCACGTCCTATGTCGAACTGGTTTTCGACAATCCCACCGAGGAGCTGCGCGATGGTGCGGTTCAGAACGTGCTGGTGCAGGACACCGACGACAACGGCAATCCTCTGTTCGAGGTGGATGAAAATGGTGATCTCGTTCTCGATTCTGATGGTAACCCGATTCCTGTTATGGTGACGGTGAATATTGAGCGGATCATGAATACCGCCGGTGCCAACGCCAGTCGCTTCTTCAGTGTGTTTGCAGCGGGCGGTGTGCACGAAGGTGAGTTGTCCGCGGCGGAATTGCGTTTGATTTCAGAATGGCTGGATATCGGTGCGCAGTATTACAACAACCCCTTTGATGCACCGGTCAACTGAAGTATGACAAGGCTTTCGAAAAAAAAAGCCCCTGAGCTGGCGCTGCTTGTTGCCGGCGCTTTGTTCGCCGCGCAGGCAGGCGCGGCGGACCAGGACAAAAAACAATCTGTTACCGAGAGCTTCACCGCCAACCAGTTCGGTGAACGCCTACCGCAAAACCTTCCTTTCGATACCGAGCAGGTCATCGTCGGGGCGGAATATCTCAATCTCTACACCGGTCCCGGTCGCGGTTATGTGATCGACCATGTGGCGGAGTACGGCGAGCCGCTGTGGCTGCTGAAGCGCCGCACCGACTGGGTCAAGGTGATGACCCGCACCGGCAAAACCGGTTGGGCAAGAATTGCCGAGCTGGATGAGATCGTCACCCCGGATGGCGAAGCGGTGGCGGTACCCACTCCCGGCATCGACGACTATCGCGAGCAGGGTTTGCGGGTCGGATTCGTCTACGGCGATTTCGAGGGTGCCAACTCGCTGGGGGTGTCTGTCGGTTATCGCTTTACCGATAATATTTCCGCAGAACTGCGCGCAGCGCAGACCATCGGTGCCTACTCCGACAGCCAAACCTACCAGGTGGCGCTGCTGCACCAGCCGTTCCCCCAGTGGCGGATCTCGCCATACTTTCTGCTCGGCACCGGGATCAATATCACATCCCCCAACGCCACCATCGTCGCCACCGAAGATCGCCAGGACAGCACCATGCTCACCGGCGTCGGTGTGACCACCTATTTATCCCGCCGCTTTGCCCTGCGCGCGGAAGTTGCCAATCATTACCTGCTCACCTCGCGGGAAACCAATCAGGAGATAGTCGAATGGAAATTGGGATTCGACGTATTTATGTAAAACTCGCCTGCGCGCTCTCCCTCGCCGGCTTTTCCGCGGTAACCCTGGCCCAGGGCGATGAGGTGATCGACGAGATCATTTCCCCGGATCTGGAGCGCCGCGAAATTCACGAGGCGAAGATCGACAGCGAGGACTTCGAGTTCACCGTCTACCTGGGCGGTGTTCTGAGCATGGAAGATTTCGGTACCAACCGCATGATCGGCGGCAGTCTCGCTTATCACATCAGCGAAGACTTTTTCATGGAGGCTGGCTACGCGCAGTCGGAGCTGGGGCTTTCCAGCTACGAAAGGCTCAGCGGCAGCGCGCCGCTGCTCACCGACGACGAGCGCGATCTCTCCATGTACAACCTGTCGCTGGCCTGGAATTTTCTGCCGGGTGAAATTTTCATCCTCGACCGCTGGGCGCTCAACAGCAACCTGTACCTGATCGGTGGTATCGGCAACACCAGCTTCGCGGATGAGGAGTATTTCACCTACAACGTGGGTGTCGGCATCCGCATGCTGGCGCAGGATTGGCTGGCGCTGCGATTTGACGTACGGGATCACATTCTTGAGCACGAGATCTTCGGTGAGCCGCAGAATGCCAATAATATTTCTGCCCAAATGGGCGTTTCGATCTATTTCTGAAGATTGAATCGACAATAACAAAACGCAAAAAAAACCGGAGAATTCCATGCGCAACTTTATCGCCGCAATCTGCGCCAGTGCCGCCCTGCTGGTGGGCGCGCCCGCATCGGCCAATGTTCCCGCCGCCAACTTCACGCTCGCCTCGCTTAAAAATGGCAACCTGAAACTGAGCGAACAGCGCGGCGAAGTAATCATGCTCAACTTCTGGGCCTCCTGGTGCGGTCCCTGCCGCGAGGAAATGCCGCTGCTTAACGACCTGCACGCGCGCTACGAATCCGTGGGCTTCAAGGTGTGGGGTGTGAACGTGGATGCCAACCGCGAAGACGCGCAGGCGATGCTGAACAAGATCCCGGTGGATTTCCCGGTGCTGTTCGATTCCGAGAGCAGTGTGAGCAAACTGTTCGGTGTGGAAGCCATGCCGAGCACCGTGTTCATCGACCGCGACGGCAATGTGCGCTATGTGCACAAGGGCTACCGCAGTGGCGATGAGGCCGAGTACAAAAAAATCATCAAGGAACTGATCCGGGAATAAACCATGATCAAGCGCGTGCTGCAGTCGTTACCGCTGCTGACTATTTTCTCGTTCCTTACTGGTTGTGAAACCATGATGCCGGAGCCCTGGGTCAAACCTTACGAACGGCACTACCTCGCCGACCCGATCATGAGTTTCGAGCGGGATCCAGTGGCGGTGGGGTATATGAATCACGTGTACGAAGCGCGAGAAGCCGCACGCGGAGCAGAAGGTGGTTCGGGAGGCGGTTGTGGCTGTAACTAACTGCAGAAAAATTTTCGGCGCGCTTGCGCTTTCCCTGTTTTCTGCCTGGGCCACTGCTGCGGTGTTGCCGGAAGAGCGCGCGGACACCATGTACCACTCCTACAGTGGCGGCGGTGTCACCATCGATGGTCCCTCGGTGCTGGTGCGCAAGAATATTGGCAACTCGGTTTCGCTGTCGGCCAACTATTACGTGGACATGATTTCCGGTGCCTCCATTGACGTGCAGGCCACCGCCAGCCCCTATTCCGAACAGCGGGATGAGTTTTCTCTGGGAGCGGACTATCTGGTGGACAAGACCACCATGAGTCTCAGCTACACCAATTCCAGCGAAGACGATTACCAGGCGGAAACCGTGGGGTTCGGCATCAAGCAGGATTTCTTCGGCGACCTCAGCACCCTGTCCATGCGCGTGAGCCTTGGTAGTGACGACGTGATGCGCAACGGCGATGACAATTTCCTTGAGCAGGCGGAGCACCGCCGCTACGCCCTCGGCTGGAGCCAGATCCTCACCACCAAACTGATCGCCGAGCTGAGCGTGGAAACCGTGGCGGACGACGGTTTTCTGAATAATCCCTACCGCAGCGTGCGCTATCTCGACCCGACCTCTGGTACCGGCTTCAGCTATCAGGCGGAGCTCTATCCCACCACCCGCAACAGCGACGCGGTGGCACTGCGGGCCAAATACCGGCTGCCGTACCGCGCCGCGATCAAGAGTGAATACCGCCGCTACGCCGACAGCTGGGGTATTGATGCGGACAATCTGGAATTCCGTTACACCCATCCACTGGAAACAGAAGACCTGATTCTCGAGGGCAAGCTGCGTTTCTATCAGCAGACCGGCGCGGACTTTTACAGCGACCTGTTCCCGTATGTGAACGCCACCAGCTTTCGCGCCCGCGACAAGGAGCTGAGTGATTTCAGCAGCACCGCGATCGGCATCGGCGCCTCTTACCAGTTGCCGGAGCGCTGGTCCCTGTTTGATCGCCGCAGCAGCATCAATCTCTACTGGGATTACATGATGTTCGACTACGATAACTTCCGCGACGCGCGCGCGACGCAGGCGCTGCCTGGCGAGGAGCCCACCTACAGCTTCAATGCCCATGTGGTCAGGCTATTCTGGTCCATGTGGTTCTGAGCGGGCCAGACTGCGCAGAAAATGATTGTCAGGGGCCGCAAAGGCCCCTAAAGTCGCCGCCCCCGAGGTGAGCCTATGCCGCAAATGGTCGTATATTTGATCTAAGCTCTTCTCTCCAATCGCTGCGCACTGCCGCCGCAGTGATCGGGTTTCCCACAAATTCCCCGGATAGTCCCATGCTCAGTTACCGCCACGGTTTTCACGCCGGCAACTTTGCCGATGTGCTCAAGCACTGCGTGCAGATGGAAATCATTTCCTACCTGCAGAAAAAAGACACGCCGTTTGACTATATCGATACCCACGGCGGCGCCGGACTCTACAGCCTCGGCTCGGAAATGGCGCGCAAGAACAGCGAGTACATGACCGGTATCGGTAGGCTTTACAACCATTGCGACCTGCCCGGTTTGCAGGATTATCTGGCACTGATTGCCGGCCTGAACCAGGAGGGTGGCCTGAAGTTCTACCCGGGGTCGCCGCTGATCGCCGCGGAAATGCTGCGGGCCCAGGACAAGGCCTGGCTGTTCGAGCTGCACCCGGCAGACGCGGAGCACCTGCGCAAAAACCTCGCCCGCCAGCGCCAGTGTCAGGTGCGCGAGGAAGACGGCTTCAAGGGCCTGTCAGCATTGCTGCCCACGCGCTCGCGCCGTGCGCTGGTACTGATCGACCCACCCTACGAACAGAAGGACGACTACCAGCGTGTGGTGGATGCGCTGAAGCTGATCCACCGCAAAATGTCCAACGCCATCACCGCACTCTGGTACCCGGTGGTGGACCGCCACCGTATCGATGCGCTGGAAAAGCAGCTGGTGGCTTCCGGTATTCGCAATATCCAGTTGTTCGAACTGGGCGTGCGGGCCGATGAGGCGGGCCACGGTATGACGTCTGCCGGCATGATCGTGGTGAATCCACCCTGGACCCTGCGCGGCCAGATGGAAGCGCTGCTGCCACCGCTGGCAGCGGAGCTGAGCGCCGATGGGGCCAGTCACTACCGCTGTGAGACGCTGGTTGCGGAATAGCTTGATGTGAAATGAAAAAGCCCGGAATTCTCCGGGCTTTTTATTAGCGGCTCAGGGCAGGATGGAAATCAGTCCTTCCAGAACTGCCACCATTTCTTGCTGTGCTCTTCGCGTGCAGCCTGGCCCTGCTCGGAACCTTTATCCAGCTCCTTGCGCTCCTGCTCCATCTTCTTGTCCAGCTGCTTCTCTTTGCCTTTCAGCTTTTCTTCGGGCTGCTTGTCTTCCGGCATCTTTCCGTCAGGCTTGCGCGCCATTTTGTCCATCTTCTTGCCGTCGTGCTGGCCTTCAGCTTGTTCACGCTTGGCTTTCTTTTCCGCAAACGCGCGCTTCTCTTCTTCGTTCAGGCGGTAGGGCTCGGCCTTTGCCTGCGCCTGTTCACTGGCATTGTGCTCTTGGTGCGCTTCCATTTGCGCGTGTTCATGCTTGCTCTTGTCGGTAGCTGCGGGGCTGTCGGCCAGTGCCGGTGCAGCAACAGCAAGAGCGGTGATTGCGGCGAGAAGGGTTTTGTTCATGGAGACACCTTATCTTTGTGAGGGGTAGATGGTGAACAGTTTGCCTTGTTCAGACTGAATTGTTTCTGAACAAGGTCACGAATTATTGGATGCTGAATACCAATCGCGCGGCGAGCCCAAGTAGCAGCACACCAAATACCTGCTGCAGGCGGTGGGCGGCGTTTGCACTGAGCCAGCCACGCCCGCTGCCCAGGGTCACCAGCAGGGCAACCAGTGAATACCAGATTGCGTCGATACCGGCAGCCAGGCCAGCCATGCCAAGTTTGGTGCCGAGCATTTGCTCGGCCGAGACGAACTGGCTGAACAGCGCGGTAAAAAAGACCGCAACCTTGGGGTTGAAGAATGCGATCCCGAAGCCCTGCAGTGCCGCTCGCGAAGTGGAAACGAACTCTGGCGTCGGGTTGTTCGTCGCCGCGTTGCTCGGGGCGGGAGCGCGCAGGGCCTTCCAGCCCAGATACACCAACATGGCAGCTCCACCCCACTGGAGAATGGCGAACAGCATGGGTATATGTGTGACCAATACGGCCAGGCCGAAGGCGGTCAGGCACGCATAGAGCGCGACGGCCCCGCCGTGGGCAACGGCGCACGCCAGCCCCTGGCGGGGACCGGCTGCAGCACAGCGCAGCACAATCAGCAGGCTCGGCCCGGGGCTCATGGCACCCAACGCACAGATTCCCGCCAGAGTCAGCCAGGAGAGCATATCCATCAGAAGCCACCTCCCTGTTCCAGCCATTCCCGCTCCGTAGTGGTCGATTCACGGCCGAGCGGCCCATTGCGATGGGGATAGCGCCCGAATTCGTCGATGACTTTCTGGTGGGCAAGGGCGTATTGATAGAAGCTCTCGGCCTTGGCGGCGCCACTGGCGCCGTCGGGATAATCCATGCGCAGGCGGTTGAAATAGTCCACGGAGCGGCGCTGTATGTGCTCGCTCTCGGCATGTTCCAGCGGCATACCGAGAAAAGCTCGCTGGAATAGCCCCAGCCGAAGGTCATCACCCCTCTCGATCACCGCGAGAGCGACTTCCAGAGCTAATAAGTCTCCTGTAAATGCGCGCGCGCTGCCCCGGTAGACGTTTCGCGTGAACTGGTCACACACAAGCACCAGCGCCAGTTCACCGGCCAGGGATTCCCGCCAGCTGTGCAGTTCGCCGGCGATGGCAGATTCCACCAGATGTCCGAATCGCTCTTCAATCTCCTGATCAAAGGCCTCATCGCGGGTAAACCACAGTTGCTGATGCTTTTCATCTGCCGGTGCTTCCAGCTGATCTGAGCCAAACCAGAACTGCAGTATTTCAGAGGGGGTAGCCATGGGTTCTCCCAATTATTTTCACCACTGCATGCAAGTGGCGGCGATAGGGTATTCTCCCCATTATTAAACGACAGCAACAGCAGAGTTTTCTGGTAATTCCTAAACCAAAGAAAAATTCACTGAAATAGCGATTTCTAGCCGATGAACGACAGCACATACACAGGTCCATTATTTATCGGTTGGGATGTTGGTGGTTGGAACTGCGACCGCAATGCCAGCAGCCGTGATGCCTTGGTTGTGCTGGATAGGGAGCGAAACATACTGGGACAGCCATGGCGCGGCAACCTTCGCCAGTCGATCAATGAGGCCACTAATACGCAGGAGTGGATACAGGCACTTCTGAAATACTGTCAGGTTGAAGTTGCCGGCAGTCCAGAATCGGTAATCTTGGCGATCGACACACCACTGGGTTTTTCGCAGGCCTTCCGCTCGCTGATTTCCGGTCAAGGGGCGGCTGGATCTATAGAAGCATCGGCTGACAACCCCTACCTGTTCCGTCACACCGAGCGGATATTATTTCAGCGCGGCTTGAGGCCTCTCTCTCCGGTCAAGGATATGATCGGCAGCCAGGCCACCAAGGGCATGCATACGCTGGCCCGCTTCGCACCTACGAATCCGTCTGCAGGTGTCTGGACCAACAGCAGCAACCTTACTGCGTTCGAGGCTTACCCCGCGGCCTGCAAGCCGTCGTCACTCGTGCGTGAAATGCTGCAACCCTACCGCCACATGCCGGCCACTAATCAGATAGATACTTGGGAAACCAAGGGGTTTGGTTATGGAATTGACCATGAAGACAAGCGCGATGCATTGCTCTGTGCTCTGGTGGCGTGGCTCTTTCAATTTCAGCCTGACGCCCTATTCCAGCCTGATGCAGAAACACCACAAGGCGAGGGCTGGATTTTTGTGCCTTGTGATGCTTTGACCGCAGGTTAGCGATCGCGCTAACGAGCATTGACGGTAAATCCCGCATATATCCGACATTCACATGCGACATATCCTGTCGTACGCCTAAATGCCGTTCATAAGTACGATTGCTCGGGAAATATACAATTTGGGCGGCATAAAGTAAGTGCCTGTACAAATATTGCTCGATAAATTACACACGCTCTCGCCATCGTTTAAAGCGGTGACAAATAGCCGTTTATCCGTTAATTTTTCGCAGGTAAATCGTGATGGTGTTCTCGGTTTTTGGATTGGCCGATAGCTAAGTGCTCAATCCGCTCGATTCCTGGTTGCGGCAGCGTACAGAGGACGCGACTAAGGATCTGATAGTTCCAAAGTTAAAAATAAATTAGAAGAAGAAAAGCTCCATCCATGAATATCAGTGACTACTTCTCCAAGGTGCTTCAGGCGCCCCTTAAAAACATTCAGTGGTCCTGGGGCGCTGAAAATGAAAAGGCCGTTTTTCTGCGCAGCTGGGTACCCGAATACGATGGGCGCCGCGTGTATGTACTCGGCGATCGGGATGATTACGGAAGTCCCGGATACCGCGAGCGAATTCAACATATTGAGTCGATCAAGTCGGGTATGCCTGGGTTTGTTGTGCTTCTGGAACCCCAGGATCCAACGGCTGAAAAATGGATAATAAAACGCTTTGAAGAGAAGGTTTACCCGATCAAGGGCTTTGAAAAGGAAGCCGATGAATGGTTTGCGGTGCTTGCCGACGGCGTTGAGGTTGCAGAGGCCAACGGTTTCAACCCGGTCGAAGAACTGCAAAAACTTATGCAGTGCAAAGCTGCAGAGGTGATCCAAAAGGCAGCCAAATCGTGGAAGCTTATTGGAATAAAAGATGAAAATGCCATTTTTAAACACCCGAGCAAATTGACCCGATTAATCGTGAATATAAATACGGGTGAGTACCTTCGGACCTGAATTTCCGGAGTTGAATCGACTGCGAGATATTCGTCTGGTCGACAACCGGCGGTCTATCGCTTTAGTGGTGAACAAATTCTGAGCAATAAAATCTACGTTTCTGTTCGCCCGACTTAGCTGTGGACCACAACAGCAACACTCCACTGATTAAGTGCAGCTAGATTAAGAAGCGACGAATAAGGCCTGAAAATGTACCAAATCGACAAATCTGCCAACCGTATCTTCCCACTGCAAGAACGGAAATTTTCGGAGCTGGGCTTCCGGGAGCGAGATCATTTGCAGGAGTGGATTGCTACGAATCCGGAAGTGCTCGGTGAGGAGTTGCTGATTATCCAGAAGGAGTTCGACGGTTTCGACGAAACCAGAGAGCGCCTCGATCTGTTAGCCCTGGATAAGCAGGGTCACTTGGTGGTGATTGAGAACAAGCTTGATGATTCGGGTCGCGATGTCACCTGGCAGGCCCTCAAGTACGCCTCCTACTGCGCTGGGCTCACCAAAAGTCAGATTGTCGCTATCTACCAAAAGTACTTGGACAAATATGAGGGCGGGGACAATGCCCAGCAGCGCCTGGCAGATTTCTTCAACGAATTCGAGTTTGACGAGCTTATCCTCAACCCCGGTTCGGATCAGCGCATCATTTTTGTCGCGGCCAATTTCCGCCGCGAGGTCACCTCCACTGCGCTGTGGCTAATGGAACACCGCATTCGTATCCAGTGCATTAAGGCGGTGCCCTTTGCCATGGGCGACCAGCTGTTGCTCAAGCTCGATCAGATCATCCCGGTAAAGGAGGCCGAGGAATACATGATCGGCATCAGTGAGAAGAAGCAGGAAGAGCAGTCCAACGAGCGCACCGTAGCCAACCGTCATCTAGCCCGGGAGAAATTCTGGAGAGTGTTTATCGACACTGTGCGCGAGAGCGACTGTCGTCTGTACGACAACGTTAATCCTAGCAAAGATGGTTGGAGCAGCACCGGATCGGGGCTGAGTGGTGTGGTCTACATCGTGGTATTTGGTCGCAACTGCATGCGAGTGGAATTTGTCATCGCGCGGAGCAGCCAGGAAGAAAACAAATACTTGTTCGACAAGTTGGCAAGTCGCCGTGAAGAGCTCGACTCAAAATTCGGCGCACCGCTGGACTGGGAGCGCCTGGACAATAAAAAGGCCTGTCGAATCAGCTATGAGGCCCCGGCCGACGGCTTCAACTCCGACGAATGGCCCCGTATTGCCGCCTGGCTGACAAGTCACATATCCCGGATCGAAAAAACCTTCCGGCCAGAAATTCCGAACCTGAAAAACCTACTGGCTCTGCGGCAGGAAGAGGTTGAGGAAGGAATCTAAGGTCAAATTGCCCTTGATTTAATTGAACGCCTGTGTCGGCTTCGGTTAGGACATTGGCTAACCACATTGCGTAAAGTACGCGCACCTTCGCGAAGATTGAATAGTGATCCAGTCTTTCTTCAAATTTAAGGTTAAAAAATTTAACTTTAACTTAAAAAATACCGATCAAATTTAAAGTGCGTGGTATTCTTCTGCGTAACTAAAAAAATCAAGCTGTTAGAGGCACAACCATGATCCACTGCCATCTCGCCCGCATGATGGGTGAGCGCAAGATGCGCGTTGCTGACGTTGCCAGAGAAACGGGGCTCAGCCGCGCCACGATAACGCTGCTCTACAAAGAGACGGCCCAAAAGGTGGATCTGGAAGCTATTGAAAAGCTGTGTTTGCTGTTCGAATGCCAGGTAGGTGAACTACTTGAGCTGAAATACGCATAAACAGCACTGCCGCCAGGGTTGACGCTCTGCAGGCAAACCCCTTAACGATACCGAACAAACGAATGTAAACAGGAACGACCGAATGACAAGTTCACAACAGCGCGCCGCTCTGCAACGCCAAATCTGGGCCATTGCCAACGATGTTCGTGGCGCTGTAGACGGCTGGGACTTTAAACAATACGTACTCGGCACCCTGTTTTACCGCTTTATCAGCGAAAACTTTGCCGCCTATATTGAAGGCGGTGATGACAGCTTTAACTACGCCGAATTGTCCGACAGCGTGATCACGCCCGACATCAAAGACGATGCAATCAAAACCAAGGGCTACTTTATTTACCCCAGCCAGTTGTTCGAGAGTGTGGCGAAAACGGCTAACACGAACGAAAGCCTGAATACCGATCTGGCGGCCATCTTTGCGGCTATCGAAGCCTCGGCCAGTGGTTACCCTTCCGAGCAGGATATTAAAGGCCTGTTTGCCGATTTCGATACCACCAGTAACCGCCTGGGCAATACCGTAAAAGATAAGAACAAGCGCCTAGCCGATGTACTAAAAGGCGTGGCAGGGCTGGAGTTTGGTGACTTTGAAGGTAGCCATATTGATCTGTTTGGCGATGCCTACGAATTCCTAATCTCCAATTACGCCGCCAATGCCGGTAAATCGGGCGGCGAGTTCTTCACCCCGCAGCATGTCTCAAAACTCATCGCCCAGCTGGCCATGCACAAGCAAACCAGCGTCAATAAAATTTATGACCCAGCAGCGGGCTCTGGCTCACTGCTGCTGCAAGCCAAAAAGCATTTCGACGCCCACATTATTGAAGAGGGCTTCTTCGGCCAGGAAATTAACCACACCACGTTCAACCTGGCGCGTATGAATATGTTTTTGCACAACATCAACTACGACAAGTTCAATATCCAGCTGGGCAACACCCTTATCGATCCGCACTTTGGCGACGAGAAACCCTTTGATGCCATCGTCTCTAATCCACCCTATTCGGTAAAGTGGATAGGCTCAGACGATCCGACCCTGATTAACGACGAGCGTTTTGCTCCTGCCGGTGTGCTTGCACCCAAATCTAAGGCCGACTTTGCCTTTGTACTGCATGCGCTCAGTTACCTTTCCAGTAAAGGCCGCGCCGCCATCGTCTGCTTCCCCGGTATTTTTTATCGCGGCGGGGCCGAGCAGAAAATCAGAAAGTATCTGGTGGATAACAACTATGTGGAAACCGTGATCTCGCTGGCCCCTAACCTGTTCTTTGGCACCACCATCGCCGTGAATATTCTGGTGCTGGCAAAAAACAAAACCAGTACCGATACCCAATTCATTGATGCCAGTGGTTTATTTAAAAAAGAAACAAATAACAACATCCTTACAGATGCCCATATCCAGCAAATCATGGAGGTGTTTGACAGCAAAGCCAACGGCGATCACTTCGCCCGGTCAGTGCCCTTTGATGAGGTAGCCGCTAACGATTACAACCTGTCCGTCAGCAGTTATGTAGCAGCCAAAGACACTCGCGAAGTGGTGGATATTGCCCAGCTCAATGCCGAACTAAAAACCACCGTCACGAAGATTACCCAATTGCGCCAAGACATCGATGCGATCGTGGCGGAAATTGAGGGTGAGGAGCAGGACGCATGAGCGAGTTAAGCTTTATGGAAAAGCTGCTGGATGGGGTTGAGGTGGAGTGGAGGCCGCTGGTTGAGTTGGGTGAGTTAGTTCGTGGAAACGGCTTACCAAAAACTGACTTTACGGAATCGGGTGTTCCCGCTATTCATTATGGGCAGATTTACACTTATTACGGCCTTTCAACGGAAACGACAATATCTTTTGTTTCACCTGAAGCTGCTAAGAAGCTGAAAAAGGTAAATACTGGCGATGTCGTAATTACAAATACAAGCGAAAACCTTGAGGATGTTGGGAAAGCTTTAGTTTATTTGGGCAAGCCTCAAGCGGTGACAGGTGGTCACGCAACAATCTTTAAGCCAGGTCAACTTATAATCGGTAAGTACTTTGCGTATTTCACGCAAACATCTGCTTTTTTTTGCGAAAAACGGAAGTTGGCAAAAGGTACAAAAGTTATTGATGTTTCTGCGACTGATATGGCCAAGATTTCAATCCCCATCCCCTGCCCAGACAACCCCAAAAAATCTCTGGAAATCCAGGCCGAAGTCGTCCGCATTCTGGACGCATTTACCGCCATAACCGCCGAGTTGACCGCCGAGTTGACCGCCGAGCTTAACCTACGCGAAAAACAATACAACTACTATCGCGACCAGTTGTTGAGTTTTGAAGAAGGGGAGGTGGAATGGAAGACCTTGGGGGAACTGGCCGAGAACCTCGACTCAAAAAGAAAGCCGATCACGAGCGGTTTGAGGGAAGCAGGCAATATTCCGTATTACGGTGCGTCTGGAATTGTCGATTACGTTAAAGACTATATTTTCGATGGCGACTTTTTGCTCGTTTCTGAAGATGGTGCAAATCTATTGGCGCGAAATACACCAATAGCATTTAGTATCAGCGGCAAAACCTGGGTTAATAATCATGCCCATGTGCTTAAAATCGACACCTATGCAGAGAGAAGATACGTTGAGTATTACCTGAATAGTATTGATTTGACGCCCTATATTTCTGGTGCTGCACAACCGAAACTGAACAAGAAAAACTTGGAAAGCATCCGTATACCAAACCCTTCGCCAACAGAAAAAGAGCGAATTGTTTCAGTTCTTGACAAATTTGACGCCTTAACTAGCTCCATCACCGAAGGTCTGCCCCGCGAAATTGAGCTGCGCCAGAAGCAATACGAGTATTACCGCGATTTGTTGTTGAGCTTCCCTAAACCGAACTCAGAAGTGGCGGCCTGAGATGAGCAAGACACTAAAGCAGATTGCGGAGCAGTTAAATACGCCTAGAACGGTTAAGAACAAGAAAACCACTGAAGTCGAAGTGGTCACGCAAGTGCCTAAAGTGCAGCTGATCTACGCATTCAACGGCACGGGCAAAACCCGCCTGTCTCGTGAGTTCAAGCAGCTTGTTGCACCTAAAGGCAATGGCGAAGATGACGAAGCCATATCGCCACGGGAGAAAATCCTGTACTACAACGCCTTCACCGAAGATCTCTTTTATTGGGACAACGATTTAGAAGGCGATGCTGCCCCCAAACTGAAAATTCAGCCCAACACCTATACCGACTGGTTGCTGACGTTGCTGAAAGACCTGGGGCAAGATGCGAATATCGTTAAGTACTTCCAACACTTCGCCAATGACAAGCTAACCCCCCATTTCAGTGAAGACTATGCCGAAGTCACCTTTACGCTGGAGCGAGGCGATGATAAAGGCACAGAGCCTCTGAAAATATCCAAAGGCGAAGAAAGTAACTTTATCTGGAGTGTTTTCTACACGCTGTTGGATCAGGTGATTACCATTCTCAATGTCGCAGAGCAAGAGAATCGTGAGACCAGGCAGTTTGATCAGCTGGAGTATGTGTTTATTGATGACCCGGTGAGTTCATTGGATGAAAATCACCTGATCGAGCTGGCCGTTAACTTGGCTGGGCTGATCAAGTCCAGCAAGTCAAACTTGAAGTTCATTATCACCACCCACAGCCCACTTTTTTATAACGTGCTCTACAACGAGCTAAACAGTAAAACCTGTTATCTGTTGGAGAGGTTTGAGGATGGCTCTTTTGCACTGCTGGATAAGCACGGCGATTCCAATAAGAGCTTCTCTTATCACCTGTATTTGAAGCAGACACTGGAAAAAGCCATCGCTGAAAACACCGTGCAGAAGTACCACTTCACGCTTTTACGTAACCTGTATGAAAAGACGGCGAGCTTTCTCGGTTATCCCAAATGGTCAGAACTCTTGCCCGATGACAAACAGGCATATTTAAACCGTATTATTCAATTTACCAGTCATTCAACATTGTCGAATGAAGTCGTCGCCGAACCCAGTGGGCCTGAAAAGAACACGGTACGCTTGCTGCTGAACCACTTGGTCAGAAATTACGGCTTTTGGCAGCAGGAAGAACAAAATGGTTGATTACACCAAGCCTATCTCCGAGTCGAACCGTTTCATCGTACTCGATAAATACACCCAGGAATGGAGGGTATCCGAAAGCTACCAGAGCGAAGGCGACCTGGAGCGGGAGCTGATTCAGGATTTGGTCAACCAGGGTTATGAATATTTGCCTGCGCTGAATAATTCTGAAGCCATGTTGGCCAATGTGCGGGTACAGCTGCAAGCACTGAATAGCGTGGAGTTCTTGGAGGGCGAATGGAAGCGCTTTGTCGAAACTTATCTGGACAAGCCCAGCGACACCATTGTCGATAAAACCCGCAATATTCACGATGATTATATTCATGATTTTGTGTTTGACGATGGCCGCATCAAAAACATCTATTTGGTGGATAAAAAGAACATTGCCCGCAACAAGGTGCAGGTGATCAAGCAGTTCGAGCAGACCGGCAGTCATGCCAACCGCTACGATGTCACCATTCTGGTGAATGGACTACCGCTAGTACAAATTGAGCTTAAAAAGCGCGGCGTGGCCATTCGCGAAGCCTTTAATCAGGTACACCGATACAGCAAAGAGAGCTTTAACAGTGAGAATTCGCTGTATAAATATTTGCAGTTGTTTGTGATCTCTAATGGCACCGATAGCCGCTACTTCGCCAACACGACCCAGCGCACCAAAAACAGCTTCGACTTCACTATGAACTGGGCGAAGGCGGATAACAGCCTGATTAAAGACTTGAAAGACTTTACTGCCACTTTCTTCCAGAAAAATACATTACTGAATGTGCTTTTGCATTATTCGGTATTTGATGTCAGCGATACGCTGCTGGTGATGCGCCCGTATCAAATTGCCGCAGCCGAGCGCATTTTGTGGAAAGTTAAAAGCTCATTTGAGGCCAAGAACTGGAGCAACCCCGAAAGCGGCGGCTTTATCTGGCACACCACAGGCTCTGGCAAGACCTTAACCAGCTTTAAAGCGGCACGCTTGGCCACCGAGCTGGAGTTTGTCGATAAGGTGTTTTTTGTGGTCGACCGTAAAGACCTCGACTACCAGACCATGAAGGAATATCAGCGCTTCTCGCCGGATAGCGTCAATGGTTCAGATAGCACCGCTGGCCTCAAACGCAATCTGGATAAAGACGACAACAAAATCATCGTCACCACCATTCAGAAGCTCAACAACCTGATGAAGAGCGAAGGTGATCTGGCTATTTACAACAAGCAGGTGGTATTTATCTTCGACGAATGCCACCGCAGCCAGTTTGGTGAGGCACAGAAAAACCTGAATAAGAAGTTCAAGCGGTTCTATCAGTTTGGCTTTACCGGCACGCCTATCTTTCCGCAAAACGCCTTGGGTGCCGAAACCACCGCCAGCGTGTTTGGGCGAGAGCTGCATTCTTATGTGATCACTGATGCGATCCGCGACGAGAAAGTGCTCAAGTTCAAGGTGGATTACAACGATGTACGCCCGAAGTTCAAGGAAATAGAAACCGAGCAGGATGAGAAAAAGCTGAGTGCTCTGGAGAACAGGCAGGCCTTGCTGCACCCAGAACGGATTCGTGAAATATCGCAGTATCTACTGAACAACTTTCGCCAGAAGACACATCGCCTGCAAGCTGGGGGCAAAGGCTTTAATGCTATGTTTGCGGTCAGCAGCGTGGATGCGGCGAAACTGTATTATGAATCGCTCAATCAGTTGCAAGCGAGCAGCGACAAACCCCTGAAAATTGCCACCATCTTCTCCTTTGCTGCCAATGAAGAGCAAGACGCCATTGGGGATATTGCGGATGAGAGCTTTGAAGTGTCGGCGATGTACAGCAGCGCCAAGGAGTTTTTAAGCGCTGCCATTGGCGACTATAACGCTTTCTTTAAAACCAACTTTAGCGTTGATAGTAACGGTTTCCAGAATTACTACCGCGACCTGGCCAAGCGGGTTAAAAGCAAAGAGATCGACCTGCTGATTGTGGTGGGGATGTTCTTAACGGGCTTCGACGCACCAACGCTCAATACCTTGTTTGTCGATAAAAACCTGCGTTACCACGGTTTATTGCAAGCCTACTCGCGTACCAACCGCATTTATGATGCCACCAAGACCTTTGGCAATATCGTGACCTTCCGTGATTTGGAGAAGGCCACCGTCGATGCCATTACCTTGTTTGGCGATAAAAACACCAAAAACGTGGTTCTGGAAAAAAGCTACAAAGAGTACATGGAGGGCTTTAGCGATGTGGTGACCGGTGAAGCGCGGCGTGGTTTTATGGAAGTCGTCAGCGAGTTAGAACAACGCTTCCCTGATCCTGCCAATATTGAGAAAGAGTCGGACAAGAAGGCCTTTGCCAAACTCTTTGGTGAATACCTGCGGGTTGAAAACATCCTGCAAAACTATGACGAGTTTGCCAGTTTGAAGGCGCTACAAAACGTGGATATGAACGACCCGGAGGCGGTGGAAGCCTTTAAAGCTGAGCACTATCTGGATGATGAAAAGCTGGCTGAGCTACAAACCATACGCCTGCCTGCCGAACGCAAAGTTCAGGATTATCGCTCGACCTACAACGACATCCGCGAATGGCAACGGCGCCAAAAGGCAGCCGACGAAAATGACAAATCCACCATCGACTGGGGCGACGTGGTGTTTGAGGTGGACCTGCTCAAGTCACAAGAGATCAACCTTGACTACATTCTGGAACTGATCTTCGAGCACAACAAGAAAACCAAAAGCAAAGCCGATTTGGTCGGTGAAGTCCGTCGCGTGATTCGAGCCAGCCTTGGCAACCGTGCCAAAGAAAGCCTGTTGGTAGACTTCATCAATCAAACTGACCTCGACCAGATTGGTGATAAAGCCAGCGTGATCGAAGCCTTCTTTGCCTTTGCCCAAGGCGAACAGCAACGGGAAGCCGAGGAGCTGATTAACGCGGAGGGCTTGAATGCCGAAGAAGCCCGGCGCTATATCACCACTTCGCTCAAGCGGGAATATGCGAGTGACGCCGGAACAGAGCTCAACGCCATTCTTCCCAAGATGAGCCCTTTAAACCCGCAATACTTGACTAAGAAGCAGAGCGTCTTCCAAAAAATCGCTGCGTTTGTGGAAAAGTTCAAAGGTGTAGGTGGAAAAATTTAATATGTATGGGTACGAAATTGTGAGGGGGCGTCGTACCCACACGCTATCAACAAATTGTGGTTATGCAGGGAGCGGACGTTCGTATTTCTGAGAGAGCAAAAAGGCCAGTTAACCTTGCGGTTACTGGCCTTTGAGCAAGTCGGAGAAAATCCGGCAAGCTGCATGGTGCCCAGAGGCGGAAGAATCAGAACAGCCTAAGGGCTGTTCTGCCCCTGCGGGCTTCGCGCTGGCGCGCTCGTTGCAAATCGCTGGCGCGATTAGTCGAACCACATCGGTGGTTCTCCGCCACCTCCAGACGCCAAACAAAAAAGCCCCACCCTTGCGGGTGAGGCTAGTTTGTTTGGTGCCCAGAGGCGGAATCGAACCACCGACACGGGGATTTTCAATCCCCTGCTCTACCGACTGAGCTATCTGGGCTTCGCTGTTTTCCGGGGTGTCTCCGGTAGCGAGGCGCGTATTAAACCCGCTCTGTTCGGGGGAGTCAACCCCTTGATTGATAAATAGTTTTTGGGGTTTGTGAACGGTCGCTTCGCGGCGCGAATCTGTTGGGATTCTGGCGTTATTTGTCTTCCGGGACGAAGCCATCTGCGGCGTCGTAGGCTTCGCCGCTGAAGAATTTGGTCATCTGATCGGCCAGGTAAGCGCGGGAGGATGGCTCCATCATGTTCAGGCGCTTTTCGTTGATCAGCATGGTCTGGTGGGCCATCCACTCCTGCCAGGCTTTGGCGGAGACGTTGTCGAAGATGTCCTGACCTTTGGGGCCGGGGAAGGGCGGGTTGGGGAGGCCTTCCAGTTCCTGTTGGTATTTGCGGCAGAAGACGGTGCGGGACATGGATTCTCCTAACATTTCTAGCACGGGGCCAACAAAGGCTCCCGGAGCGCCACGAGCTGTTTGACGAGCTTGGCAATGGGGGCCGGCAATCCGAGATCCTGTGCGGATCTGGGCCGGTCGAGCTGGCGCAGTTTATACCAGCCACTGGCCCCTTCTGCCACCCGCGTGGGCTTGCTCGGCAGACTTATCCACACCGGGTGGATATCCAGGTGGAAGTGGCTGAAGGTGTGGCGTAGCAGTGGCAACGGCTGGATTTCACGGGCGTCCAGATCCTGGGCCGCCAGCCACTCCTGGGCGCTGGCCTCGCCGCCGTCATCGTCTTCCAGCTGTGGCGGAATCCACAGCCCGCCCCACAGTCCGCTCGCCGGGCGCTGTTCCAGATACAGCTCGCCGTCGTGCTCGATCAGCAGCAGGGTAGTCTGGCGCTCCGGTTTTTCCTTCTTCGGCTTCTTGCCCGGATAGTCGGTGGGGTTGCCCTGGGCGCGGGCGACGCAGTGGTTCGCGAACGGGCAGCGCTCGCAGGCCGGGCGGGGGCGGGTGCACAGGGTTGCCCCCAGATCCATCATCGCCTGGGTGTAATCGCCGGTGCGCTCGGCGGGGGTGTAGCGTTCGGCGATATCCCACAGTTCATTGGCCACCGCGGTTTGTCCCGGCCAGCCTGCCACGGCGTGAATACGGGCCAGTACCCGCTTTACGTTGCCGTCCAGAATCGATGCCTGCAGCCCCATGCTGATGGAGGCGATGGCACCGGCGGTGGAGCGGCCGATACCGGGCAATTCTGCCAGTGCCTCGACATTCCGCGGAAACTCGCCGCCGTGTTCATTCACCACCGTCTGTGCGCATTTGTGCAGATTGCGCGCGCGGGCGTAGTAGCCGAGGCCGCTCCAGTGGGCCAGCACCCGGTCCTGGCTGGCGGCGGCCAGTGCCTGCACCGTGGGAAAAGATTCCATAAAGCGCTGGTAGTAGGGAATGACAGCCGTTACCTGGGTCTGCTGCAGCATGATTTCCGACACCCAAACCCGGTAGGGGTTGATGGCCTGTTGCCACGGCAGGTCGTGGCGGCCGTGCTGGTCGAACCATTTGAACAGCGCCTGCTGGAAGCGGGCGGGTGTCTTGGGTTTGATGGAAGAATTGATCGGCATGAGCAAAAACGAAAATGGGCACCGCGAAGGGTGCCCATGCTACTGCGTTATGCGATTTCGTCATACCGGCGAATGCCGGTATCCATTGATGCGGCTGGTGGGGCGGTGCTGGATCCCGGCATTCGCCGGGATGACAAGACGCCTGTAGGTTACGGAGTCGGTTCCGGAGTCGGCTCCTCTTTTTCCTGGCGGTTGAACAGGCTGTTGAACTTGCTTTTCAGCTTGTCCTTCAGCTCATCGGTTTTCTCTTCCACCTTGTCGCCGTACTTCTTCTCCGCCTTGTACTTCAGCTCGTCGCGGATCAGGTCGTCCAGGCGGCGGCTGTCGGGCTTACAGCTGCCGGCGCCGGCTTCGCTGAATTTGTCCTTGCAGCGCAGCGGCAGTGCGCGGTTGCGCCAGCGGTCGTTCTGTACCGAGCAGCCGTTACCGGAGGTCTTGTCGCCGACCAGCGCGAGGCCGAGGGCAAAGTCGAAGCCCTGCTGTTCCAGGTTGACGGTACCGTCGCCGGTGAGGGCGATGTTCTCGATACCGGCATTGATGCCTTCGACTTTCGCGACATCGCCGGCCAGGTTCACGCTGGCGCGCAGGTCCTGCAGGCGGGTCTGGGCTGGCCACTCTTTTTCCGGCAGCGCGGTTTTTTCCGCGTAGCTCACCAGCTGACACATACCCTTTTCAAGATTGAAGGGTGCCAGAGCCAGTTCTGCGGCATTCAGCTGCACCGCGGCGTGCAGGTTTTTCTGCAGGGCCAGGGAGTCGGCGCCGTTGGTCTGGGCGACCCAGGTGAGGTCGGTCCTGCCGGACAGGGTGACCTTCTTCTGGTCCGCGGCTTCCGGTTCATCGCTGGCGAACAGCGCTTCCTGCACCTTGGAGATTTCCACCCCGGACAGGGCGCCGCTCAGCTCACCGCGGGCGGATTTGCCGCGGGCGTTGAACACGCCGGTGCTGTTCAGGGTGCCGCCGTAGAGGCCGGCAGCCAGTTTGTTCAGCTGGTACAGGCCGTTGTTCACGTTCACGGCCAGTTCGGGCTTGTCGATCTCGAAGTCCAGCGCGTGCAGCTTGTCGAGGGTCAGGTCCAGTTTGGCGTTGAAGCCGCGCATGGATTCAAGCGGCAGGGGCACCGGCTGCGCCGCGGCCATATCCGCGCTCAGTTCAGTCTGCTCCGGCGCGGCGACCGGCGGCGGCAGGTAGTCGTCCACGTTCAGCTCGCCGCCTTTCAGACTCAGGGAGACGCTGGGGATGTCACCCGCCTGATAGCTGGCGCTGCCGTTGAACTTGTGGCCGTCCAGTGACAGCTCCAGCGGCTCCAGATTCATCTGCTTGTCGGTACCGCTGATGTCGGCATCGATATGCAGCTTCTTCATCGCGCTGCTGCTCTGGGGCGTGTATTCACTGCCCACCGCGGCAAGCCAGCCGGTGATGGGGTTCACGTCCAAGTTGAGGTTGAGCTGGATCTGCCAGGGGGCATCGGCCTTGGCCCGGCGCACATTGCCGCGCAGGTTGATCTCCGCTTCCGCACCCTCGGCGCCGGTCAGTTTGATGTTGGCCGGCTGCACCCGCAGGCCGTTCAGGCCCTCATCGATGGCAAGACTGCTGTGGATATCCAGGTTGACCGGCGCGGGGAATTCGCTGCCCGACAGCTCCGCGCGCAGGCGCACGTCGCCGGGCTTGCCACCGGGCACCAGGTTGTCGGCGGAAATATGCAGTTTGTTGATGGCGTACTCGGTACCGGTCTGCTTGTCCGAATAGTGCAGGATGCCGTCTTCGAGGCGCAGCTGTTCCAGTGCGAGCTGCAGTCCTTCACCGGCAGGCTCTTCCTGCTTGGCAACTTCCAGCTTCGGCGGGGTTTGCTGCTTCTGCTTTTCGTCCAGCTTGGCCTTGGCCTCCATGGCATCGGTGATCAGTTCCCAGTTGCCTTTGCCGTTCTTGTCCACGGTGAGGGCCACATGGGGACTCACCAAGACGATTTCCTTGGCCTCAATGCGCTTGTCCAGCAGTGGCATCAGCGCCACGCCCACCGCCACCTTGTCGGCTTCCAGCAGGGATTCACTGGGCAGTGCCAGCGGTGCCAGCTTCACGCCTTCGAGCTTGAGCGCAATATTTGGCCACAGCTGCCAGCCGATATCGCCGTCCAGGGTTAGGGCAATACCCTGGTCCGCTGCCAGCTGCACGATTTTCGATTTGTACTGGTTGGCGTCGAGACCGGATAGGAACCAGGCGATTACACCGGCGAAGAGAATAAACAGAACAACGAGGGTGATAAGTCCGCGCTTGATCCAGGCCATACAGGGGACATCCTTATTCTGGAATGGTCGAGAAAGGGACGGCGCCCGCGAACAATGTTGCAGAGAGTTTCGCGGGCGCCGCAGATGCGGACTATTGAAGCAGTTGCCGGTTAGAAATGAAACCTTACGCCCGCTTCAATGCTGCGACCCGGTTCCGGCGCGAAGTCCCGCAACAGAGAAGTGGCGTTGCGGATATCCTCGTCCAGCAGGTTGCGCGCGTTGGCAAACAGCACGGCGTCGTTGCCCGCCAGTTTGAAGTTGTACTGGGCGGTGAGGTCCATGCGGGTGTAGGCCTCGGTGGCTTCCTCGAATGCGCCGGGGCGGTCCTGAGCGGTGGCACGGGTGTTGCGCCACTGCCAGTTCCAGTTGTCGTAGTCGCCACCCAGGGCAAAGCCGAAGCGCAGCGGCGGCAGGCGCGGCACTTCGCTGGACTGGCCGGCGATGCGGTCGTCGAAAGTTGCGCGCACACTGTCGCCGAACAGGGTCAGGCTGAGGGCTTCAGACAGCGGGAACTGCACCGAGGCCTCGGCGCCGTAGAATGTGGCGTCGCGGTTCTCGTAGCCATAGATGGCGAACTCGCTCTCCTCATCTTCCAGGCCGGTATTGGCGGCATAGATGTAGTCGCCGATGCGGTTATAGAACACGCTGGCCTCAACCTTGGCGGCGTGCCAGCCGGACGCCTCCTTGTTGTGGTGGTGATAGCCCAGTTCCAGGTTCAGCGAATTCTCCTTGTCCAGGCTTTCACTGCCGATGATGTAGCGGGATTCCGCCAGGTGGGCGCCGTCGGCGAACAGCTCCTCGGCCACCGGGGCGCGTTCGGCACTGGTGAGGCCAAGGCTCAGGTGCTGGTGTTCGGCGAGGAAATACTGGATGGCGCCGGACAGGCCGACCAGACCGAAGTCTTTGTCGCTGCCGTATTCAGGATTCACGGTCACATTTTCCAGGCGCGCGCCCAGGTCCAGGTGCCATTTGCCCCACTCGCGCTCCTTCATGGTGAAGGCGCCGATGCTGTCGGTAATGGACGGGCGGATGAAGGCTTCGTCACCGATCGCTGCGAAGTCCTTGCGCGACAGCTGCAGGCCATAGGCACCGCGCCATTCACCGCCGTCGTCGTGGGTCAGCTCGATGCGGCTCTCCCAGGCCTTGTTGGTAAAGCGGGTGCCGGGTTCGCCGTGTTCGATCTCGACGTGCTCGTAATCGTTGTGACCGACGCGGAAGCTGAGTTTGTCCCAGTAGTCATCGCCAAAGTCGTGCTCGCCCTTGAGGTCGTAGCGGGTCTGGGCCAGGTCGATACGCACGGCTTCCTCGCCGTGTTCCTCTTCCTCGTGATCCTCTTCCAGACCGAGTTCCTCTTCCTCGTGGTGCGCGTGGGTGCCGAGGGGAATGCCGTAGTTGTTCTCCAGGCGATTGACCGACAGACCGATAAGACCGCTGTCGGTCACCCAGGACAGGCCGGCGCTGCCGCTCTTGGCGCGGGCATTGGTGTTGCCCACATAGCCATCGGTGTTGAACTCTTCCTCGTGAGCCTCTTCCTCGCCCTCGTGTTCCTCGTGCTCGCGGATGGCGAGGCCGGGGATCTGGGTATTGCCGTTGTCGCGGTAGACCCCATCCAGGTACCAGGCCAGGCTGCCCGCGCCGCCCTGTAGACGGAAGACCCCGGCGTCCTGGCTGTTGGCGGTGTCGTGGCGCATTTCAACCGCGCCCTCGATCTCTTCCGGCACCTGGGTCGGAATGCGACCATCGATCACATTCACCACCCCGCCGATGGCGCCACTGCCGTAGCGCAGGGCCGCCGGACCGCGCAGGATCTCGATGCTATTGGCCAGCAGCGGTTCGATACTGGCAGCGTGGTCGGAGCTGGTGTTGGAGGCGTCGGCCACATCCAGGTTGTCGTTCAGCACCTTGACCCGGTTGGCGCTCTGGCCGCGGATGACCGGCAGGCCCACGCCACCGCCGAAGGAGGCATTGGCAACGCCCAGCTGGCTGTTGAGGGTCTGGCCCAGGGTGGCAGCGGCGGACTTGCGCAGTTCATCGCCGGCGAGAACGGACACCGGTGCGGCCACCGCGTCGGCGGGTTTGGCCAGGGGGGAAACGGTGACGTTCACTTCTTCCAGATTGTCCCGCTTATCGGCGGTAGTCTCGGCGGAAACGGCAGAGGACGCAGCAGAAGACAATGCGCAGGCAATAGCCAGCGCCAGAGTGTTTACTCGGTACTTTTCAGAAAACATTGTTGTTTATTCCTGTCACGGACGGGCAGCGGCCACCCAAAGGCCGGTGCCGGAAATGCAAAAAAATGGTTTTTTAGCTGAGTGACAGGGTTGCGGGCGGGCCGCGGGCGGTCTGGCGTTCCGGCTGGCAGTCGAGGGCTACCGGGGCCTGCTGTTCGATATACAGCGGCGCCAGGTCTTCGGTGACAAAGGAGAATTCACTACCCACGGGTGCGGGCGTGTGGTTATGGGACAGGTCGCACAGCTTGTGGGACTGGTCATCGATGTGAATATGCTCCGCCAGCACCGGCTGCGCGAGCATCAGCGCGAACAGCAGCACAAAGCTGACCCATACCGGGGTCTTGTGGCGGGAGTACATAGTCATGCGCCGTATGATATTTGATCCGTATGACGAATCAAGTTTCATCTGAGACTATCGGCCAAATTTCGCCCCATTTGGGCGTATAATTCGCGCCTTCTGTCGCAAGGGCCGGCCACAGGGGCCAGCTCCGCCTCGCAATCAAGGATGTAGAACCTATGCGCACCGCCAGCGTCACCCGCGATACCCTGGAAACCAAGATCCAGGTCAGCGTCAACATCGACGGCAAAGGTACCGGCAAGTTCAATACCGGCGTGCCTTTCCTCGAGCACATGATGGACCAGATCGCCCGCCACGGCATGATCGACATGGACATCACCTGCGACGGCGACGTGCATATTGATGACCACCACACCGTGGAAGACATCGGCATCACCCTGGGCAAGGCCATCAATCAGGCCATCGGCGACAAGAAAGGCATGACCCGCTACGGCCACGCCTACGTACCCCTGGACGAAGCCTTGTCCCGCGTGGTCATCGACTTCTCCGGCCGCCCCGGCCTCACCATGAACGTGCCCTTCACCCAGAAGCGCATCGGCAACTTCGATACCGAGCTGTTCTACGAATTCTTCCAGGGCTTCGTCAATCACGCCCTGGTGACCCTGCACATCGACTGCATCCGCGGCTTCAACGCCCACCACCAGATCGAAACCGTATTCAAAGCCTTCGGCCGCGCCCTGCGCATGGCACTGACCCCCGACCCGCGGATGGAAGGCGCCATGCCCTCCACCAAAGGCGTGCTGTAAGAGCGTGGCCATGCAGAAGATAGTCATTCTTGACTACGGCATGGGCAACCTGCACTCGGTTGCAAGCGCCCTGCAGAAGGTCGCCCCCAACGATGAAATCGTCCTCGCCACCACCCCGGAAGAGGCCCACGGCGCAGACCGGCTGGTAGTCCCCGGCGTCGGCGCCATCCGCGACTGCGTAGAAGGTTTCATCCGCCCCGGCTTCGTCCCCCTGCTGAACGAATCCATCGAATCCGGCATGCCTATTCTCGGCGTCTGCGTCGGCATGCAGATCATGATGGCCCACAGCGAAGAAAACGGCGGTATCGACTGCCTCGGCATCTTCCCGCAGCCGGTCAAGTTTTTCGGCAAGGACCTGTATGAAGATGGTACTCACCTGAAAGTCCCGCACATGGGCTGGAATCAGGTGCAGCAGAAGATCGACCACCCGCTGTGGAGCGGTATTGAAGACGGCAGCCGTTTTTATTTCGTGCACAGCTACTACGTGCCGTCGGAAAACAACGACGCCGTCGCCGGCGAGACCAACTACGGTGTGAAGTTCGCCGCTGCGGTCGCACGGGAAAATATTTTCGCTACCCAGTTCCACCCGGAAAAAAGTGCGGATGCCGGTTTGCAGCTGCTGAAAAATTTCGTGAGCTGGAACGGTTCCTTTTAAGTCGTTTTGGCAGAGTCGCTGAGACTGCGAACGCTAACGAAGTAAAAATCTTTACGCGAAGGCCGAGTGCCGGGGAAGGGTTTTTGGAAGCGTCGGCAACAGGGATGTTGCCGACGCAGCGTACAGGGATGTATTCACAGCGGTTCCAAAAACCCTTCCCCGGTGCTCGGCCGCCACCGGGCCACAATAAAACTCCGGTGCACCAAACAGGAAGTTAAACAGAATGATCGTAATCCCAGCCATTGATCTGAAAGACGGCGAGTGCGTGCGCCTGCGCCAGGGCGAAATGGAAGATGCAACCGTCTTCTCCGACGATCCTGTCGCCACCGCCGAACACTGGTTCAACCAGGGCGCCAAGCGCCTGCATATCGTCGACCTCAACGGTGCCTTCGCCGGCAACCCCGTCAATGCCGACGCCGTCAACGCCATCGCCCGCCAGTTCCCGCAGTACCCCATCCAGATCGGCGGCGGCATCCGCGATCTCAAAACCATCGAGTGGTACCTCACCGCCGGCGTCACCTGGACCATCATCGGCACTGCCGCGGTAAAAAATCCCAAACTGGTGAAAGAGGCCTGCCGTGAATTCGAGGGCCACATCATCGTCGGCCTCGACGCCAAAGACGGCCTCGTCGCCACCGAAGGCTGGGCCGAAGTCTCCGACGTACAGGCCACCGAACTCGCCAAACAATTCCAGGACTGTGGTGTCAGTGCCATCGTCTACACCGACATCGCTCGCGACGGCATGATGCAGGGTGTGAATATCGAATCCACCCTGGAACTCGCGCGCGCCGTGCAGATCCCCATCATCGCCTCCGGCGGCGTCAGCAGCATCGAAGATATCCAGCAACTGCTGGAAGCTGGCGACGAAAAAACCCGGATCTACGGTGCCATCACCGGCCGCGCCATCTACGAAGACAAACTCGACCTGCGCGCCGCGCAGGAACTGTGCGACAACTGGACCAAGTAACAGCAGGGATTATTTCATGGGCCTCGCCAAACGCATTATTCCATGTCTCGATGTCGACGCCGGCCGCGTCGTCAAGGGCGTCAACTTCGTCGACATCCGCGATGCCGGTGACCCGGTGGAAATCGCCCGCCGCTACAACGAGGCCGGCGCCGACGAAGTAACCTTCCTCGACATCACCGCCACCCACGAGGGCCGCGACACCACCCTGCACACCGTCGAAAAAATGGCCTCCCAGGTATTTATCCCGCTCACCGTCGGCGGTGGCGTGCGCACGTTGCAGGACATCCGCAACCTGCTGAACGCCGGCGCCGACAAGACCGCGATCAACTCCGCCGCGGTGTTCAATCCCGAATTCGTGCGCGAGGCCGCCGACCGCTTCGGCAGCCAGTGCATCGTCGTCGCCATTGACGCCAAGCAGGTGGGCAATGACAAAGAGCCCAAGTGGGAGATTTTCACCCACGGCGGGCGCAAACCCACCGGCATAGACGCGGTGGAGTGGGCAAAAAAAATGGACAGCTACGGCGCCGGTGAAATCCTGCTGACCAGCATGGACCGGGACGGTACCAAGAACGGTTTTGACCTGGCCCTGACCCGCGCCATCAGCGATGCGGTTTCGGTGCCGGTGATTGCCTCAGGCGGTGTCGGCAACCTGCAGCACCTGGCGGACGGCGTGTTGAAAGGTGGTGCCGACGCGGTACTGGCCGCCAGTATTTTCCACTTTGGCGAGTACACCATCGGCGAGGCCAAGGCATTTATGCAGAATGCCGGTATCGAAATGCGTATTTAATACGGCGAGGGTGTTCGCCCGGCGTCAGAACTTGCGTGCGTTGCGCCAGCGGCGCCCGCGCAAGCTGCCGAACGGGCGCACGTTGCCGGAATATTCCTTCAGCGGATTGAGGTAGTGGTCCACCGCGCTTTGCGCCGCTTCGCGGCACGGGAAAGGCCCGAAAGTGTTGCCGCCGCGCACGGTGAAATACCAGTCGTTGTCGACCTTGAAAAAACGTTCGGCACGGGGCGGGATTGGGGTTCCCAGTTCGCCACGACGATACTGCTGCATGACTTCCTCGCTACTGCTTGTGCGACACCGGATGCGGTGTCGCACGGCGATTGATACTGCTGCGATAGCCGCAATTTCCCACAACGGAAAACCGGCACTCCTGTTAAAAGACTAGCCAACAGCAGGGTGCCGGTGTGAGCAAAAGTCGCCGGGTTTTACAGGTCTTCCGCGCGAATCTGCGCTACCTGATCCTTCACTGTAGGTGCGTTGCTCCCTTCGCCGTTTACCGGCGCGCGGTGCCCGTACAGATTCAGCCCTTTCAGCACATTCAGCGCTTCGAATACCTGGTTGTCGCGGCCATACCAGTCGTCCCGGCCGGCCTTGGCACGCTTGCGGTCTTCACCACCGCTCTCCTTGCCGCCGTTGCCGTTGCCCAGGTGCCCTGCCAGATCTGCTTCGGTGGTGCGGGCAACACCATCCAGGCGGGTTACCTGTACCCGCTCGACGGTAATATCCGGCTTGATGCCCTGAGCCTGGATCGAGCGGCCCTTGGGGGTGAAGTAGAGTGCAGTGGTGAGTTTGATGGCGCGGTCGTCGGTGATCGGGATGACCGTCTGCACCGAGCCTTTGCCAAAACTGTCGGTGCCCATTACCACCGCGCGGCGGTGGTCCTGCAGGGCGCCAGCGACAATTTCCGCGGCGGAGGCCGAGCCGTCGTTGATCAGTACCACCAGCGGTGCGCCGTTGGTGACATCGCCGGGACTGGCGGAGTAGCGCAGATTGGAAGATTCATTGCGGCCCTCGGTGTAGACCACGAGACCGTCTTCCAGAAATGCGTCCACCACTTCCACCGACGACTGCAATACACCGCCGGGGTTGTTGCGCAGGTCGATCACCAAGCCTTTCAGTTCGCCTTGTTTCTGCAGCTTCTTCATCGCCCGCATCAGGTCGCCGCCGGTGTCCAGCTGGAACTGGCTGATGCGCACATAGCCGTAGCCATCTTCCAGCATTTCCCCGCGCACGCTGTACACGCGCACCTTGTCGCGCTGGAGGGTGATGTCGAACGGTTCCTTGTGGCCCTTGCGACCGATGGTGAGGGTGACGGCGGAACCCACCGGCCCGCGCATTTTCTCCACCGCCTCATCGAGGCTGACGCCGCGCATGGATTTGCCTGCGAGCCGCAGGATCACATCGCCGGCGCGCAGTCCGGCGCGTTCGGCAGGGGTGTCGTCCATGGGGGTGATAATGGTGATGTAGTCGTCCTCGACCCCGACTTCGATTCCGAGGCCGGCGAATTCACCGGTGGTGTTGGCCTGCAGGTCGTCGAAGGAGCGGCTGTCGAGATAGGCGGAGTGTGGGTCCAGCCCCTGCAGCATGCCCTTGATGGCGTATTCCAGCAGCGTGCTGTCGTCCACTTCGTTCACATAACCCTGGCGGATCTGTTCGAACACTTTGGCGAAACTGCGCAGGTCTTCCAGAGGCAGGCGCGCCTCCGCTTCCAGCGAGGGGCGCTCGCTGCTGCCGCCCTGGCTGAGTCCCATCAGCGGCAGGGCGGTAAGAGCTGCCACGCCTATCAGGCTGGCGAGCGTTTTGCGGGTGAACATAATCTGCACGTCCTTGGCATTTATCGTTACTGTCTACGGGCGCCCTTCCTTCGGCTGCGAACTCGGGGTTTTCACAAGAATTGTAGACCCGGCGCTCCGGCCGGGTTTGAAGTTGGCGGGCAAGTGCACCAACGCGAGGCTGTGGGATGAAAAATCACAGAGAAAATGTGGTAGGTGGAAGGCGCCGGGATCAGCCGCGGCACCAGCCGGTGGGGTCCTGGGGTTTGCCGTTGCGGCGAATTTCAAAATACACACCTGGCTGGCTCATGCCGCCGGTGTTGCCGACCTTGGCAATGGTTTCCCCGCGCTCCACCCACTCGCCGATGGCGCGGGTAAGAGACTGGTTGTGGCCGTAAAGGCTCATATAGCCGTCGCCGTGATCGAGGATGATCAGCATGCCGTGGCCGCGCAGATAGTCGGAAAACACCACGCGGCCGCGGTGGATGGCGTTGACAGGGTTACCTTCATTGGCGCGAATGGTTACGCCGGTCCAGCTGATACCGTTGGCGCGGCGCTGGCCGTAGGCATTGGCACGGCGGCCCGCAACCGGCCACTGCATACGCCCGCGCTGTTTGGCGAAGGGCGTCTGGTCGCTGGGGTTGATCAGGCTGGAGATGGCACGGCCCACTTCGTCCACCAGTCGCTGCAGGCGGCTGCGGTCGCTGTTGAGCTGGTCCAGTTCGCCACTTTTGCTGGCGAGCTGTGAGGCCAGTTTGTCTAGGGTACGCTGGCGGTTCTTCTGTGCGCTGGCGAGCGCCCGGTGTTTTTCTTCCAGTTGACTGCGCTCGCGGGCGAGGGTGTCCTGTTCGCGCTGGATGCCGGAACTGACGGTGGAGAGCTGGTCGAGGGTGCTGACGTATTCGTCGATGACGTGGCTGCGTTGCTTGAGGAAGTAGTCGTGGTAGCGGAGTTGGCGGGCGATGTGCTGGGGATCTTGCTGGTTGAGGAGCAGTTTGATCTGCTCCTGGCGACCGAGTCGGTAAGCGGCGGCGACTTCCTGCTCGACCCGCCGCTGCATACTTCGGCGGGAATCCTCGAGCTGTTTCTCTTCCTGTTTCAGTTCCTGCAGCTTGTCGCCGCGGCTTTTCATGTCCGCCTTGATCTTGTCGATGCGCTGCAGCAGTTCCGAGATGTCCTTTTCGTTGGCTTCCAGGTCTTTCAGCAACTGGTCGCGCTCACCTTTTACCTGGTTCAGCTCCCGCTGCAGGGTATCGATGCGCTGCTTGATTTCCGCCAGCCGCGCCTGTTGCTCTTCATCGGCCGCCTGCGCAAAGCCGGCGGGGATCAGGGCGAGCGACAACAGCGCGGCGAGGACAAACCCGGAAAATTTCATTATTAGAGTGACACCGTTGCAGGGGCTTGCGGCCCCGGGTTAATTAATCTTGATCAGCGGCTCGCCGCTCATTTCCACCGGCTGTGGCAGGCCCATCAGCGACAGCATGGTGGGCGCCACATCCGCGAGGCTGCCGCCGTCGCGCATAGTGACGTTGCGCTCGCCAATGTAGACGAAGGGCACCGGCAGGGTGGAGTGCTGGGTGCTTACCTGGCCGGACTCGCCGTCGAACATCTCCTCGACGTTGCCGTGGTCGGCAGTAATCAGCACTTCACCGCCGGCCGCCAGCGCCGCCTTGGTGACGCGATCCACGCATACGTCCAGCGCTTCCACCGCTTTCACTGCCGCTTCGAACACGCCGGTGTGGCCGACCATGTCGCCGTTGGCGTAGTTGCAGATGATCGCGTCGAACTTGCCGCTGTTGATGGCCGCCACCAGCTGGTCGGTTACCTCGAACGCGCTCATTTCCGGCTTGAGGTCGTAGGTGGCCACGTCCGGGGACTTGATCAGGATACGCTCCTCACCATTGTAGGGCTCTTCGCGGCCGCCGCTAAAGAAGAAGGTCACATGTGCGTATTTTTCTGTCTCGGCGATGCGCAGCTGGGTCTTGCCCTGATTCTGCAGGTATTCGCCGAGGGTGTTGCTCAGGCTCTCCGGCGGGAAGGCGCAGCTGGCGTTGATATTCGCGGCGTATTCGGTGGTCATCACGAAGTCCGCCAGTTTTGGGGTAACGGCGCGTTCGAAACCGTCGAAGTTCGCATCGGTAAACGCACGGGTCAGCTGGCGCGCGCGGTCCGGGCGGAAGTTCATGAAGATCAGTGCGTCGCCGTCGTGTACCGGTGCGGGTTCGCCGATCAGGGTCGGCGCCACAAATTCGTCATTTTCATCGCGGGCGTAGGCGGCGGCGAGACCGGCGAGGGCGTCGTCCGCCTGGTATTTGGCTTTGCCCTGGGTAATCAGGTCGTACACCGGCTGCACGCGATCCCAGCGGTTGTCGCGGTCCATGGCAAAGTAGCGGCCGCTGAGGCTGGCGATACGCGCGGTGCCGAGGGCGTCGCACACCTGGGTCAGGCGCGCCAGCGGGGTTTCCGCGCTGCGCGGCGGGGTGTCGCGACCGTCGGTAAAGGCGTGGATATACACTGCTTTGGCGCCGCGCTGGGCAGCGAGGGTGGCCATGGCAACAAAATGGTCGTCGTGGCTGTGCACGCCGCCATCGGACAGCAGGCCCATGATGTGTACCGCGCCGTTATTGGCTACCGCCTTGTCCACCGCGGCGGTGTAGGCCGGGTTGGTAAAGAAGTCGCCGTCCTTGATCGCCTTGTTGATGCGGGTGAAGTTCTGGTACACCACGCGGCCGGCGCCTAGGGTCATATGGCCCACTTCGGAGTTGCCCATTTGTCCTTCGGGCAGGCCCACCGCCATACCAGAGGTGTGAATCAGGGTTTTCGGGCGGCTGGCCCAGATCTGGTCCCATACCGGGGAATTCGCCGCCACAATGGCGTTGTACTCGGCGTGTTCGCTATAGCCGAAACCGTCCAGAATCAGCAGTACCAGGGGACGTTTGGGCGAAGACTCGGTTGCCATGGGGTCAGAATCCTTTGGGTTGAATGGGTGGTGGATCGTTCGGCTTCACTGCCGGAGGACGGAACTCTTGAACGAGTTGTACCGCAGGTGGCGGATTTTAACCTGTTTGCCCCATCGAGGTCAGTATTTGCGCAGCTATTGCCACGATAAAGCCGGCAAAAGGTTGATTAAGAAATGGTCATTCTCGTGTATACTGCGCGCCTTTCCGTATCCGGGTCGCAGGCGCTTCTTTATTCGAGTCGCCGGTACTCGGGCCGTCGGCGTTGTTGAATTACAATGCCCGGCGCAAACGTGACCGACCGAGCGGTCGGTGGTCGCAAACAGAACAACAAACCAGAGATTTTGGGGGCGGAGTTGGATTTTTTCGTCTTTATCAGCGAGCAGTGGCTGCTGGTGAGCCTGTTGGTGGCGCTGATTTACGCGCTGGCTATTTCCGAGCGGATCAAGGCGGGCAAGCCCGCATCGGCCCATCAGGCCACCCTGCTGATCAATAGTGACGGCGCCAAGGTGATCGACCTGCGCGACCGCGCCGAATTCACCGCCGGGCATATCGTGGATGCGATCCACATCCCCCACGGTGAGATCGAAAAGCGCATGGGCGAACTGGCACCCTATAAAGACAAGACCCTGATCCTGGCGGACAAGCTGGGCCAGCACGCGGGTCCTGTCGGTCGCCAGCTGAAAAAGGCGGGCTACACCGTGCGTCGTCTCGAGGGTGGCATGTCCGAGTGGGCAAACCAGAAGTTGCCACTGGTGAAGGGCTGATCCGCTCCCGAGAAAGGAGTGAATCGGCAAGATTTACATCGCGAAGAGGTTTCCGGTCGTGAAAGAAGTCGTCATCTACACCACCCGCTTTTGCCCCTTCTGCATCCGCGCCAAGTACCTGCTGGACAACAAGAACGTCCCCTACAAGGAAATTGCCGTGGACGGCAAGCCGGCTCTGCGCGCGGAGATGACCGCCAAGGCCGGTCGCCACACGGTGCCGCAGATCTGGGTCGGCGGCCACCATGTGGGTGGTTGCGATGACCTGATGGCCATCGAGCGCAGCGGCGAACTCGACAGGCTGCTGGCGTGACGAACGCCGCCCCGGTCGATCAATTCAGCCGAGAAATTTGCACACACGCCTTGAAAGGGTATTTCGAGGCCCCCATAAGTAAGACCCATACAGGGAGTCTTCTTTCAGGGAAGGCAGTCTACAAACTAATTTAATAACAGGCTTTAACATGGCTGAAGAACTCAACGGCGCTGCGGCGAACGCAGAAGCACAACAAGTCCAATTCGCAATGCAGCGCATTTACCTGAAAGACCTCTCCTTCGAAACCCCGATGGGTGCCGAGGTTTTCAAAAAGCAGTGGAAACCGCAGGTAAACCAGGAGCTGAACACCAAAACCGCAAAGATCGACGAAGATCTTTACGAGGTGGCGCTGACCCTGACCATCACCGTGAAACTGGAAGAAGAGACCGCTTTCCTGGTGGAAGTTCAGCAGGCTGGCCTGTTCGCGATCAAGGGCCTCGAGGGCGCTCAGCTGGCTCAGGCCCTGAACACTGCCTGCCCGACCATCCTGTTCCCTTATGCACGCGAAGTGGTAGACAACGTTGTAACCAAAGGCTCCTTCCCGGCCCTGATGCTGCCGCCGATCAACTTCGACGCCCTGTTCGCCGCTGCCCTGCACCAGGCCCAGCAACAGGCCGCCGCGCAAGGCGCAGAGAAAACCGACGCTTAAGTCGCGTTTTTTGCACAAAAGGCTCCTTCGGGGGCCTTTTTTGTATCTGGTAGCCTTATCGTCATGCGCGAAGGTGCTGATGCTTGGTACGCGTTTGCGAGACCTTCAAAAACAGGATGTTTTTGCAGAGCCCCCATGGATGGGTTGAGGGGGGGCGCCTAGCCCGTGTCTCGCAATTGCCCACCAGGTAGCAGTGCCGCAACGATCCATAAAACGGAGTGCCCAATGAGCTGGGATTTCCCCCAACCCTATATCTACAAAGTCCGTGTGGAACACGAGCATGTCGACGGTCTGCACCATGCCAACAACGCCGAATATGTACGCTGGTGTGAGCGCGCGGCCTGGTCCCACAGTGTCGAGCTGGGGCTGGATGTCACCAATTACCAGTCTATGGACCGGGGAATGGCAATCCGTCAGGCGGAGTACGACTATATACTGGCCGCCAGAGAGGGCGACGAGCTGTTGATCGGCACCTGGCTCACCATGGTGGACGGCCGGCTGAACATGACCCGGAAGTTCCAAGTGTTTCGCGCCAGCGACGAGGCACTGGTGCTGCGCGCTACCTGGCAGATGGTGTGTATCGAGCTCTCCAGCGGCAAACCCAAGCGGATGCCGCAGACCTTCAAAGACATCTATAGCCCTGCGGTGGTGTCGGAGCCACAACCGCAATAGGGCCTGATAGCAAAGCCAGCTAATCCCAACGGAGCGCCTGTATGAGCGAAGAGATCACCCTCACCAAAAACACCGGCGCCCTCAAGGGCAAGACCATCTTCATCACCGGCGCCAGCCGCGGTATCGGTCGCGCAATCGCACTCAAATGCGCCGCTGATGGCGCCAACATTGCCATCGCCGCCAAATCTGCCGAGCCGCACCCAAAGCTTCCCGGCACCATCTACACCGTGGCCGCGGAAATCGAGGCTGCCGGTGGCAAGGCCCTGCCCATGCAGGTGGATGTGCGCGAGGAGGACCAGGTCGCGGAGGCGCTGAAAAAGACTGCCGACACCTTCGGCGGTATCGACGCGGTGATCAACAACGCCGGCGCCATCAATCTCACCAACGTCGAGTCCACCCCGCCCAAGCGCTACGACCTGATGCTGGATATCAACGCGCGCGCTGTGTACCTCACCGCGCACCTCGCCATTCCCTATCTCAAGCAGGCGGAGTGTGGACACATCCTCAGTCTGTCGCCGCCGCTCAATCTCGAACCCCGCTGGCTCGGACCCTTTGCACCCTACGCACTGTCCAAATTCGGCATGACCATCCTGAGCCTGGGGCTGGCGGAGGAGCTGAGCAAAACCAATATCAGCGTCGCCACCCTGTGGCCGCGCACCCTGGTAGCCACTGCCGCGATCGAATTCGCCGTTGGCAGTCGCGAAATGTTCGACCAGAGCCGCAAACCGGGGGTGATGGCGGATGCCGCCTACGAGGTGCTGATCACCCGCAACCAGGGGCTGAACGGCGCCCAGCTGATCGACGAAGTACTGTTGCACGAACGCGGGGTGGAAGATTTCACCCAATATGCGCACAATCCCGCCAAGGCCGGCGAACTGGCGGTGGATCTGTTTCTCGATCCCTGAGCGTTTGCCGGTGCGTGAGAGAGGTATGCGGGGGATAGTGTGGAAAAGACTGATCTGGACGAGTTTCACGGCGCCATGGGTGCGCTTGGTGACGTAAAGCCACTGGCGCCCAAGCAGCGTGAGAGTGCGCTAAAGAAGGACACTGCGGATCCCCTGAACCAGCGCGCCCGCCGCGAGGCCGCTACCGCGCAGACCTACCGCGAACTGAACCCGCTTGGTGGCGAGTACGTCGAACCCGTCGAGCCCCACGACCCTATTGAATTCAAGCGCGACGGTGTGCAGAACGGTGTCTACCGCAACCTGCGCCTGGGTAAATACACCATCGATGCGCGCCTCGATCTGCACCACCACACCGTCGATATGGCGCGCAGCGCACTCTACCAGTTTGTGCGCGATTGTATGGAGGCGGATGTACGCTGCGCGCTGGTGACGCACGGAAAGGGCGAGGGGCGTAAAACCCCGGCGATGCTGAAGAGCTGCGTCAACGCCTGGCTGCCGCAGCTGCCGGAAGTGCTCGCGTTTCACAGCGCGCAGAAACAGCACGGCGGCCTCGGTGCCACCTATGTGCTGTTGCGCAAGAGCGAACGCAAGCGCCAGCAGAATCTCGAGCAGCACCAGCGACGTACCCGTCCTTAGTTAAGGGCACGAAACGCCTGAAAACGTAGCGAGCGGGTGGCTGACAGTGGCCGCCGGAGCGGAGGCAGCGGAGTGTATGAGCGATACATGAGCATGCTGAGCACCGCCGGACGCTGTCAGGCACACGCGCAGTAGTTTTCTGGGGTTTCGTAATCTGTTTGTCACGTCTGACAACTAATCTACCCCCACAACGAAATTTCGCTTGTCCGGCTGTTTCATCGCGCAGCCGCTTAAGTTTTCGTTGTTCTTCTCTCTTTGCATCGCACCAATTTTATTGGTGATTTTATGCTTCCAAGTTTGGGGGCTCCTCCAGTTGGAGGATTGGAATCGACATTCGCCCTGCGAATGGAGACCCTTCTTGAATAGTTTGGGCGGCCCCAGTGGCCGCCTTTTTTATTGAACGGCTTGATAGCCCGCCGGTTTGAACTCCAGGCGGGTGCCGTCGCTGCCCTCGAGGATCAGGGTGTCGCCGCTGGTGCGGGCGTGCGTGACGCGGGGCATGGCCAGCAGGAAATCTTTTTCCAGTTCGCCGCTGTCACGGCGGCCCACCATGCGTGAAATCTTCGGCGGCTTCAGCCAATGAATGCTGCCGCTATCCGCCAGTTCGAACTTGCCGAGGTAGGGGTTGGAGCCGGCACTGCCGCGCACGAAGCCGAGCTTGTCGCAGGTGAAATAGGGGCGGTCGCGCCACATCTTCTGCCAGAACATGCGCTGCTTGTGCTCGCGCCCATCCACTGAGAGGTTTTCCAGAATCCACTCTCGTTCACAAACACCGCTTTCTACGGTCTCGGCCATCGCCGCCGGCTGGCTGCTGTTGCTGCCACAGCCGGTAACAAAAAGAGTCATCGACAGCGAACAAAGCGCGGCTAGCCTGGTGGCCTTGTGCGCGGGGCGGAATGAGGGGAACAGGGGCAACTGAAACAGGGGAAGCATGATTCCATCCGGTGGCCGTTTGTGCCATTTAACATCAATTGACTGCCGGCGTCTGTGACCCAACCGCTCTCAATTTTGGCGGGTAATGTCAGTGTTGTAATGTGGGCGGGGCTGCTAAAGCCCCGCCTTGATGTATTCGATATAGATATCGCCGGACACGTCGCGCAGGATCAGGCGGCCGCCGCCGCTTTTCACAAACGCCTGGCGGGTGCCGGACAGCGCCCGCAGGTACTGGTTTTCCTGCTCCATCACTTGTGGCGGACCCGCCATTTTGGTGGAGGCAAAGCTGGCAGTGTCCCACAGCAGTCCGCCATTGGTGGTGACCTGCAGGGAGCCGCGATAGGTATTCAGGCCGCTCTTGCCCATGGCCTCGCCGCCGGGGCTGCACAGAAAGGTAAACTCCCGCGGCTGGTCGATGGGGATGGCCTGGCCGTTGATGCGCAGCAGGCGCAGCTCCCACTTGTCGCCGCATACACTGCTCACCGTGCCGGGCGTCTGGCTGGGGCCTGATTCCTTGTCCCCCATATTCATACAGCCCGCGATTACGATGGCGAGGCCAATAAACCACACCGGAACCACTTTGTTCATGCCCTTCCCCTTTCCTTGGCGTTGGCCGCTCCCTGCTGGCAGTTAAATCAAGCTTAGCCAGTCCAGCGCAGGGCGAGAGGTTTACCGCGCCAAGCGGACGTGGAGGCGGTCGCATAAATCGGAATTGTTCTGCGCCGGGTGTGGGGCGGCGGGATTAATCGGGTTGGCGCACGCAGCGCACCACCATTTTCGAGTCCAGTTCCTGCTCGAAGCAGCGGAAACGGGTGCCGTTGACATTCAATGAACGGGGCGCCTCGCGGCTGCCGCCGCGGGGCCTTCGATCGGATGACCTCACGGAGAGGTACGCCGGATCCATATGGGGGGGGACCGCGCTGCTGAAAGCGCGGTCTGCGTGACTTTCCCTGGGCTCGGTTGATGTACAACCGGCAACAACTCCTGTCGCGATCGCCACAGCCAGCAGAATACTTCTCAATTTCTGCACGCTGATACCTCGATGGCTGGTCCGAGAAGCGGCGTCACTGCCGCCCTCTCTTTTCAGGTTAGAAGAGGCTGCCGCCAAAGTGTGAAATTAGGCGCCAATTTGTTTAAGCCTGCGCCGGAAAGCGATTTGTTGCGACAGGGGTTGAGTGAGCCGGAGGGAACGCAAAATAAAAAAGGGGCCCGGTGGGCCCCAATCAATGAAAGTGCAATGCAGTTTCAAGATGACGTCAAAGACATGACTTAGAAGTTGTAGCTACCTGTGAGAGCAACAGTGCGCGGTGCGCCGTAGTAGCCGGTGACCCAGCCAAAAGCGTTGTAGCCAGCGTTGCGGTAGGTTTCGTCGCCGAGGTTTTTGCCCTGCAGTGAAACCTGCCAATTGCCGTCGCCGCTGAAGAAGGTAGCACCGGCATCCAGTAGGGTGACGGAGCCTTCATCCAGCACGCTTGGCGCAGCGTAGATCTGGATGCCGTCGCGGTAGGAAACGGAGCCGTTCAGCACCAGTTCGCCGCCGGCCATATCCATCGCGTAGCTCAGCTGACCCAGAGCGGTTTTCTGCGGGCTGTACTGAAAATTGTCCCAGAGGTCGGCAATGTTCTCGCCAGCGTTGATTACCTCGATGTACTCGGCATCGGTGTAGCCCAGTACCAGGTTGGAGGTCAGACGGTCGGTGATGGCTGCCATCATCTCCAGTTCGAAACCCTGAATTTCAGATTCACCCGCATTCAACACCGCACTGGAGAAGCTCTGGGTCGCCGCAGAGAAGCTCTGGACGGTGACCTGCATATCTTCGTAGTTGGTGTGGAACGCGGTGGCATTCAGGCGCACACGATCTTCCAGCAGCTGGGTCTTGATACCGATTTCGAAGGTATCAGCGGTTTCTGGGTCATAACCATCCACGGTCTCCGGGTTAACGGAAGCGTCACCGCGCATGTCGAAGCCGCCGCTCTTGAAGCCAGAACTGAAGCTGCCGTAGACCATGGTGTCTTCGTCGATCTGGTAATTCAGGCCGGCCTTGGGAGAGAACTGACCCCACTCGTCGCTGTTGCTGTAATCGGTCAGAACCGCGTAGGGAGTGGCCGAGGCAGGTGTGCCGTCGTAGTGATCGGCAAACATCGGAGAGTACAGGCCGAGGAAGTTCGCCTTGTACACGTCCCCAGACTTTTCATCGCGGGTGTAGCGGCCACCGAGAGTCATGTTCAGGGCATCGGTCAGGGCGTACTCGTAGTTCGCATAAACGGCCAGGCTTTGGGTATCCACCGCACCACTGACGTTCTGGGTAATACCATACATACCCAGCACAGCATCAAAACCACCCTCTGCGGTACCGTCGTAGTAGTAGATACCAGTTACCAGGTTCGCCTTGTCACCGGACCAGTTGAGCTGGAATTCCTGGGTGAACTGCTCGTCCTCGTAGTAGGCGGGAACGTCGAAGTCCGGGCGATTGATGGAGTCGAAGTCGATATTGGTTACCGTGTCGCCGGTGCGGCGGGAGGTCATGGACTTCACGGTGATACTGTCGGACGCCTTCCATTCGGCAACAAGGGAGATGCCGCCAGTCTCAACAGAGTTGTCCGACGGCATATTGGATTCGTGGTCGTAAACATTGCCGAGCGGTGTTTCGTCTCCGGTGGGCGCATTGGACATCAGGTAGCCAAAGCGTGCGTTGGAGTCGTCTTTGGTGGTGTCTGCGGCAACCCGTACCCACAGATCGTCGTTCGGAGTGAATTCCAGCGATACGCGACCGCTCAGAATATCTTTGTTGTAGTTGTCGGCTCCGGTATGGATATTTTCACCGTAGCCGTCACGCTGATAACTGGCGACGGCGAAGCCTACAGCGGCCTTTTCGGAAAGCCCGGTCTGTCCGCTCAGGATCAGGTCGCGCTGGTTATAGGAGCCGATGCCACCGCGCACGGAGAATTCTGTGTCGCCGCTCAGCTTCTTGGTCACGTATTTGACCGCGCCACCGATGGTGTTTTTGCCGTACAGGGCGCCCTGCGGACCGCGCAGTACTTCGATGCGCTCAACATCGAATACATCCATCACCGCACCCTGCGGGCGGGCAACGTAAATATCGTCCACGTAGATGCCGACACCCGGTTCAAAGCCCCACAGCGGATCCTGCTGGCCGATGCCGCGAATGTAGGCGGTCAGGGTGGAGTTGGTACCGCGGCTCACCTGCAGGGTGGTATTGGGGGTGAGCTTCTGGATATCGCTCAGGTCGGCAACGCCGTTCTCGATCAGGGCGTCTTCGCCGAAGGCGGTTACCGCCACCGGCACTTCCTGCAGGGACTGCTCACGCTTCTGCGCGGTGACGGTGACTTCTTCCAGCTGGGTATCCGCGTAGGAGAAGCTGGCACCACAGGCGATCATGACGCCCACAGCAAGGGGATTGAACTTGTTTAATTTGCGCATGACTCTCTCCGATCACCAGATTATGGTTTTTATGTAAGTTTCGGACTTGCACTGTAGCTGCTGTCTTTGTCCTTGCCTGCTAGACCAAGGTATGACGAGCGGGTGTACCCACGGACAGGACAGCCGCCCGCCTATCGGTTAGGCTTGAATCATAAACAGAATAACGAATGAGGCGCCAATTGTTCAGCCTTACCCTGCTGGCCGCCGTGGGCCTGAGCTATCTGCTGCTGCTGTTCGCCATCGCCTTCTGGGGCGACCGGCTGCCTATTGCCCAAATCCGGCCCATCAAACCCCTGCTGCTGGCGCTTGCCGGTACCTATACCAGTGCCTGGATGTTCTTTGGCGTGCCCGCACAGGCGGTGAGCGAGGGCTGGCTGCTGCCCCCCACCTTTGTCGGCGCGAGCCTGATGCTGATCTTTGGTGCGCCCCTGCTGATGCGCTTTGTGCGCCTGTCCAAGCAGCAGGGCTCCACTTCCATCGCGGACTTTATCAGCGCCCAGTACGGCGGCTCTCAGTGGCTGGCGGCGGCGGTGGCGCTGCTGGCGGTCGTGGCCATCGTGCCCTATCTGTCCCTGCAGCTGCGGGCGGTGGCGGACAGCTTCCTGCTGCTCGCCGATAGCGGAGTGGGCTCGGACAGCGTCGGGCACACCGAAAACAGCGCCTCGGTGGTGACCGCGGTAGTAGGTGCTACCCTCGGGCTCTTCGCGCTGCTTTTCGGCACCCGCCATATCGACAGCAGCGTGCACCGCAACGGCATGCTGCTGGCGGTGGCTTTCGAGGCACTGGTGAAGATCGGCGCACTGGTGGCGGTGGCCTGGTTTGTTGTCGATTCCGCCTTTGCAGGTACTGCGAACTTGGCGCGCAGTGCGCTCGCCAGTGAGCGGGTGGCGGCCATCGTCGATGCCCGCCCGGCGGATACCGGTTACCTGGCGGTGGTGGTACTGGGAATGGCAGCCATCTTCTGTCTGCCGCGACAGTTCCACATCCTGATGATCGAGAGTGACGACGAGCGGGATATTGGCCCGGTGCGCAAGCTGATCCCCCTGTATCTCGCACTGGTCTCCGCGGCGGTGTTGGCGGTGGGCTATGGCGGCCTGCTGTGGCTGCCCGACAGCTACACCAATGCCGAACGCTTTGTACTGGGAATACCGCTGGAGAGCGGCACGCCCTGGCTCGCACTGCTGGCGTTTATCGGCGGCCTCTCCGCCGGTTCCAGTATGGTGATCATCGCCACCATCGCCCTGTCCACCATGATCGCCAACACCATGGTGGTGCCCTGGTTGCTCACGCGGCTACAACAGCGCCCGGCGGGTGTGGCGCTCGGCAGCGACCTGCGCCGGGTGCGGCGGGTGATCATCGGGTTGCTGATGCTGGCGGCATTCGGGGTGAGCGAGCTGATCGGCTCCGGTGTCAGCCTCGGTACGTTTGGTTTGTTGTCGCTGGCACTGGTGGGACAGCTGGCGCCGGCGATGGTCGCCGCGGTGACCTGGCCCGCGCGCTGGCCGCGACTGCGCGCCGCCGGTGTGATCACGGGGCTATTGATCGGCGCGTTGGTGTGGGGGCTGTCGGCGCTGCCCGCAGCGCTCGGCCAGGCGGATCTTATCGCCACAACACTGGGCTTAGACTGGAATGCACTGACCTCCAGCTGCGTGTTTGGCCTCGGGCTCAACGCACTCGCGCTGGTGGGGGTGTCACTGCTGCAGGGGCGCTGGTTGCCCGGCGGTACCGCGGCGGCATCGGCACCTGTGGATAAAACGCGGCTGCGCCAGCTGCTGGCGCGCTTTGTGGGAGAGGATGCCGCGGGCCGCGCGCTGACATCACTGGATGCCGAGGGCAAGCCGGTGGCAGCGGACGCCCACGACACCGCCCAGGGCTATCGCGAGACGGTGGAAAAAATTCTCGCCGGCATCGTTGGCAGTACCAGCGCGCAGCGCCTGGTACGCCAGTTGAGCGAGCCGGAAATCACCGCGCAGCAACTGGATCAGGCATCGGACATCTACCAGTTCGGCCGCGGCCTGCTGCAGAGCAGCATCGACAATATCGACCAGGGTATCTCGGTGGTGGATGCCAACCTCAACCTAGTGGCGTGGAACCGCCGCTATCTCGAGCTGTTCCACTACCCGGCGGAAATGATCTACGTGGGCCGTCCGGTGGCGGAGCTGGTGCACTACAACGCGAGCCGCGGCGAGTGCGGTCCCGGTGAAGTGGAGGAGCATGTGCAGAAGCGGGTGGAACACCTGCGCAACGGCACCGCCTACCGCGTACAGCGCAACCGTACCGACGGCACCGTGCTGGAAATCCGCGGCAACCCGCTGCCCGGCGGCGGGTTCGTGACCACCTATACCGATGTGTCCGACTATCAGCGCGCGCTGGCGGAACTCACCGAGATTCGCAATTCTCTCGAGCAGAAGGTGGCCCACCGCACCGCCGAGCTGGAGACGGTCAACGATGAGCTGCAGGGGCTGAACCGCGAGCTACAGGCCGCCAGTGCCGGCAAGACCCGCTTCCTCGCCGCCGCCAGTCACGACCTGGTGCAGCCGCTGAACGCCAGCCGCCTGTTTATCGACGCCCTCGCCGGCCATCCGCTGGAAGACAGTAGCCGCCAGCTGCTGACCCGTGCCGATCGCGCGCTCGCCTCCGCCGAACAGCTGATCACCGACATGTTGCAGATCGCGCGCATGGATGCGGGGGACATCCGCCCGAGCTTTACTGCGGTGTCGCTCGACAGCATCCTCGACGACGCCGTGGCCCAGGCGCGGGTGGCCGCCGGCAACCGCGGTATCCGCCTGCGCTACCGCCGCAGCCACCTGTGGGTTCACAGCGATGAAAAAATGCTGCGTAGAGTGGTGCAGAACCTGCTGGATAACGCGGTGAAGTACACCGCCCGCGGCGGTGTGCTGGTGGCGGCGCGCAAACGCGGCGCGGACATTTCCCTCGAGGTGTGGGACACCGGGGAGGGTATCGCGCGCGAACAGCAGCAGGCCATTTTCCGCGAGTTCTGCCGTCTCACCCCCCAGGACAGCGACAGCGGTACTGCCCGCCAGCACGGTTATGGTCTCGGTCTCGCCACCGTGGAGCGCCTGTGCCGCTTGCTCAACAGCCCCATCAGCCTCTCCTCGATTCCCGCGCGCGGCAGTGTGTTCCGGGTGCGACTGGCGCGAGCCAGCGCCAGGGTGGAGCCGCGCCCGAATCTCGTCGCCGCCCACGGCCGCGGTGCCCGCCTGGACCTGCAGGTGCTGTGTGTGGATAACGAGCCCTCGATCCTCGAGGCGATGGCGGCACTGCTTGGCGGCTGGGGCTGCACCGTGCACTGCGCGCGCAACCGCGCCGAGGCGCTGGCGGCGGCGGAGCCGGATCTGCTGTTGATGGATTTTCACCTGGACGATGGCGACAACGGTATCGACCTGGCGGCGGAACTGCTTTCACGCTGGGGCGGGGGCATCCCCTGCGTAATCATCTCCGCTGAAAACACCAATACGGTAAAAAATCGCGCGCACAACGCCGGCTGGCAGTTCCTGCAGAAACCCCTGCGCCCGGCGGCGCTGCGCGCGCTGTTGCAGCAACGCAAGAATTCCCGCCACGGGGCCACTGCGACCAAGGTCGTATAGGCAAGCCGTTGTGCTGGACGCAGTCTGGCGGAGAGTGGTTTTAAAAAAATAAGGTATCCGAGCGATGAAAAAATACCTGTTGGAAATACTGATGTTCAGCGCCTATGCGCTGTTCGCGGCGAGCTGGGTGTCCGGGGCGATCCTAACCCCCGCCATCCAGTCATCCTTTGGCGAGGAAGGCTTCGCCAATGCCACCTGGGGCAGCAATGTCATCACCATTGCCAAGATCATCGGCAACCTCGCCGCCGCCGCGCTGTTGATGCGTCTCGGTGCCAAGCGCGCATTTGCCATTGCGATCGTTCTGATCGCCGCCGGCGGCCTCGGCGCGCTGGCGGGCAGCTACGGCGAATGGCTGCTGTCGCGCCTGGCCCTCGGTCTCGGCGGCGCCCTGGCCATTGTGTATTTCGCGCCGGTGGTACTGCACTATTTCTCCGCCGGTGAACGCCCATTGATCAACGGCATCAACGCCGCGGCCTTCAATACCGGTAACCTGTTGGCGCTGCTAACCACCACTACCCTGCTCAGCTGGTTTGGCAGTTGGCAGTCGCTGGTGGTGCTCTACGGCGTGATGGTGCTGGCGCTGGGGGTGCTGTGGTGGCTCAGCGCGGAGAACTTCCCGTTGTCCGGCAGCGGCGGCCAGCCTGTGGAGAATTACGGGTTCAAGCAGGGCGCCCGGGAGAGTTTCAACTGGTGGCTTCCGCTGGCGTACTGCGGTGTGCTGTTTTGCTATATCGCGGTGTTCGCACTCTTTCCGCTGATCGACGGCTTTGCGGTAGCTAGCCACCACCTTTCCGCGGTCATGATTGCTGCGGGCATGGTGGGTACCGTGGCCGGCATCATCGTCACCAAACGCTATCCGCTGCGTCTGCCGGTACTGCGCTACGCCGGCCTCGCACTGGTGGTGTTTGCCACGCTCATGGTCACCAGTCGCGACCCCATTATTGCCTACGGTGCCGCTGCCCTGGCCGGCTTCTGCATGTTCCTGCCGATGACCGCGCTGGTAACCCTGCCGCAGGAATTGCCGGGCATGACACCGGCAAAAATCACCGTCACCTTCGCCATGTTCTGGTCCATTTCCTACGGGGTGGAAACGGTGCTGATGTACGGTGCCGGGGTACTTGCGGACATTACCGGAGAGCCGGCAACGGCGGCCTACTTCGCGGTAGCCTGTTCCGCGTCACTGTTTGTTTTTTCTTTCCTGTTACCGGAGAGCGGCAAAAAAGCCGACGTGCAGAACCTGGAGGCCGACAATGCGACAGCTTGATCCAAAGCTTGAAGAATGGCTGGTGGCGGTCAATGCCCAGATAGCAAATTTGAAAGCCGCCGGCTTCGAAGCCACGCCGGTAAATGCGCGCGAAAGCTTGGCCAACCTGACCCGCACATTTGTCGAGCCGGGCCCGGAAATGGCGGTGTCGGATACGCTGGTCACCGGCGGCGAATACTCGGTGCCGGCACGGATTTATCAGCCTCGAGATCCGGTCGACGGTGCCGCGATCATTTACTGTCACGGCGGTGGTCATATGGCGGGGAGCGTTAGCGTCTACGACCCGATTTGCCGTCGGATCGCCGAGGCGTGCAAGCGCCGGGTGATTTCGGTGGAATACCGGGTCGCCCCGGAAAATCCCTATCCAGCGGCCCTGAATGATCTGCTCAGCGTGGTGCGCCATCTGGGTGGCGCACTTGATCGCAAGGGCATTCCCCACAATGGCCGCTGGATTTTGATGGGCGATTCCGGCGGCGGCGCCCTGTGCGCGTCGGCGAGCCGTTTGCTGCAACACCAGCCACACAATATCGATGCCCAGGTGCTGATTTACCCCAGCCTGGATTACACCATGCAGACCCCTTCCATTGAGGAAAATGGTCGTGGTTACCTGCTGGAGAAAGAGAAAATTCACTGGTATTTCCAGAATTATTTTCAGAATGCGGAGAATCCATTGCTGGTATCACCGCTGCATGGGGAATTCACGCGCAAAATGCCGGCGACGCTGGTGGTTACTGCGGAATTTTGTGCGCTGCGGGATGAGGGCGTGGAGTATGTGCGCAAGGTGCGTGACGGTGGCGCCAATGCCGAGCATTTGCACTTTAACGACATGATTCACGCGTTTTTGAATCTCGAGAATTTAGTGCCGGATGCCTGTGGGCAGTTATATCGCCATATTGCTGAGTATTTACGGGGCGTCTAGCTCAATGGGTAGGTGCTTTGATCTGGTTTTTTTTGCGGTCAGGCACCGGGTATCCGCTTTTGAAACCGCTGTGAATACGTCCCTGTACGCTGCGTCGGCAACATCCCTGTTGCCGACGCTTTCAAAAGCGGATCCCCGCCACCTGCCCTTCAATTCAAAGTAATTTCCTTCGTAAGTGAGTTGAGCACTGCTTACGAAGCGTGGAATCTCAAAGCGAAGGAGGAGCGCCGGGTGCGGGTTTTCAGGAGCGTCGCAAACAGGATGTTTGCGCCGCAGCGCCCAGGGATGGGTTGAAGGGGGGCGCCTAGCTCGGTCCTGAAAACCCGTACCCGGCGATCCACCGCCACAGAGCTGAGTTCAGAGTTCCCAGAAAAAGCTACGAAGTGCTTAAAGCTGAATCAGCGCCTGAGCCTCACGAATCAACTGCTTCCGATCCCGCAATTCTAGCTTGCGCAAAATCGCCGTGACGTGGCTTTTTACCGTGGGCTCGGTGATGTCCAGGTCAAAAGCAATCTGCTTGTTCAGCATCCCCTGCGCAATCATCTGGAATATTTTCAGCTGCTGCGTGGTGAGATAATTCAGTTTCTCTGCCAGGGCAGATTCGGTTTCCGCCTGCAAGGCCTCTTCGCTGAACCACTGGTCTCCCGCAAGTACACACTCGATACACTGCAGAATCTCATCCGGTCGCGCCGTTTTGGAAAGGAAGCCGCTGGCACCGAGGCCTGCGGCCTGCTGTACCACCGTGTGCTTGTCGCTGCCGGATACCACAACCACCGGCACCGCCGGGAAATCATTGCGGATGCGTGCCAGCCCGCTGAAGCCCTCACTGCCAGGCATATTCAAATCCAGCAGCAATAAATCGATTTCAGACTGGGAAAGACGCTGAAGCGTCGAATCCAGATCCTCGCTCTGCAGCAGATCCGAATTCGGGAAATGATTGGAAAGTGTGGTCGCCAATGCATCGCGGTAGAGCGGATGATCATCGGCGATCAGTAATTGGTAATTCACGGCAGCACCCTGAAGAATGAAAGAACCGGGTGCAAAAGATACTACTGCGCGGTCCATCCACCGTCCACCGGCAGGGACGCACCGGTAATGGTGCTGGCGAAATTGCCACACAGATACAGCGCCAACTCACCGATGGCTTCAGGGCTGGTGGCTTTCGCCACTGGCTGTTTCGCGCCCACTAGTTGCGCACGTGCCGTGTCCATATCCAACTGCTGCTCGCGGGCAATCGCCTCGATCTGTGGCTGGATCAGCGGTGTTTCCACCCAACCCGGGCAGATCGCATTGGCGGTCACATTGCAGTCCGCATTTTCCAGTGCCAGTACCTTGGTGAGCCCCACCAGGCCGTGCTTGGCCGCGCAGTAGGCCGCCTTGTTTTCGGATGCGACCAGGCCATGGACCGAGGCGATGTTGATGATTCGCCCCCAGTTCGCCGAGCGCATGGCGGGCAGTACGTCACGGGCGAGAAAGAAGCCGGCGCTCAGGTTGATCGCCAGGATCTGGTGCCACTTTTCTGCGGGAAAATCGTGGGCCGGCGCAGTGAACTGGATACCGGCGTTGTTGATCAGCACGGACGGGTTGCCGATGGCCTCGCGGGTTTCGGACACCAGCTGGGCACAGCCGGCTTCACTGGAAATATCGGCATCGCTGAAGCCGGTGCGACCGCTGTAACCGGAAAATTCTGCGAGCAGTGCCTGACTGGTATCGGCATCGGTGAGTCCGTGGAGCATCACATGGTGCCCCGCGCGGGCGAAACAGTGGGCAATGGCGAGGCCAATGCCGCTGGTGGAACCGGTGATGAGTACGGTGTGTGGCTGATTGGGCTGCACGGCAAACTCCCGCATGCTTATTCATTCTTTGGAGAAATCCTAGCAGCGGCGGGAGTCCTGGGTCTGTATGACCAAGGTATGACGTGTGCCGTCATACCTTGGGCATTTGAGGCTAGCTGCGTACCTCAGCGGCGGTGTACCGGACGGCCGGCGGGACGATGGTAGGCACCACCCGGGCGACCGGGGCGGTTGTAATAGTGACCACCGTGGCTCGGGCGATTGTAATAGTGGCCGCCATGGTAGGGGCGGTTGTAAGGACGGTTGTAGTAGTGGCGGCCGTGATAGCGGTAGTAGCCACCGCGGTAGTAACGGGGATAGGCACCGTAGCGATAGTAGCGCGGCGATGAGTAGTAAAAGGAGACATTGCCGGACGGGTAGACGTAGGGGGTTGAATAGGGGTAGCTGGAATAACCCACGCTACCGGAACTGTAGTAGCCATCGGATACACAGGCACCCAGAGTGAGGGCGCCGAGCACGGTTGCGGCCAGCAGGCCTTTCTTGACGATTCTGTTCATGAGGATACCTCCGCGGACAGACAGCCGGTGCGTAGCGCAGCCAGATGCACGGTTACACCGGGACGGATTCGATAGTGAAATGCGATTCAGCGTGGTTGGTTGATACGCGATGGGCGCATATCCATGCGGTAGTCACCGCCGCGCATGTAGTAGTTGGCATGCCGCACGTTATGGCAGTGGCCGTTGTCGTGGCAGTGGTAGTAGCGGCCCTGGACACTGTAATAACCCGGCCGCTTGTCCGGATTGATGGCCGTTGTGGTGCCGGTCATGTTCTCCATGCTGGTGCAGCCGGACAGCGTCAGCAAGGTCGCAGCCCCCAGAGCACCTGCTAATCCTGCGAATGAACGCTTCATGAAAACCTCCACGCCGAGTGGCGGGTGTACCTTTCAACTTTCTTAAACTTTCGATCCGATCACCGGCCAAAACTGGCAGGCAATAAACCGAAACCCAAGTGGAAGGTATTTAAGGGTCGCGAATCGGAGATCACGAAGATTTTCGGTGAATAGCAACAACCAAAAAGTAATTAAAGGCCGGCGGGTTAGGCTGAAACCAGCTGCTGCAGCTGGTTATCCAGCAGTTGCTGCAGCTTGGGATTCAGCCCGGTAACCTCCGCTCCCCAGCTGGTGGTGTGGCACTGGATGCGATTTTCCAGGGATTCGTCGCCCTGCAGTTGCGGGTGCAGCGTCAGTCCCCGGGACTGGCTCAGCAGCTGCTCGCCGTTCAGGTCGAATTGCTCCGGTTTGGTGGGCAGTACCGCCAGCGCCAACTGCAGGCCGGTGGCGCGGCTGGATTGCTGCAGGCCGCGCAGTAGCAGGCCGGCGCAGACCGCGCGGAAGGCGGCGTCGTCGCCGGCAAAACCGAGCCCCACGGCGGGACCGGCGCTGGGCAGCGGGCGCGCATCGTAGATACGGGTCAGCAGTTGCAGGCGCTGTTCCAGTTCCACCTGCAGGCTGTCCAGCGCGTTGCGCGACAGCTGGTTGCCCAGCTGCGCCCAGTTCAGCGGGCGCAGGTACAGACCGGCGGTTACTTCCGGTGGCGGTTTGGGTTGGGCCCTGGGGACCAGCAGCGGTTTGCGCTTGTGCGGCTGCGCCGATTGCAACTGGGTGACCGCCAGCGCACAGGCGGCGCTGAACGGCAGGGCGAAGATCAGGCACAGCAACAGGCTGGCCCAGGGATAGCCGGCGGAGGCACCGGGCTGGATATTCAGTGCCACACTGCCGGCGAGGCTGTCGTGCAGTACCACCGGTTCGGTGATCATCTCGCCACGGTCGCGCTCGCCCGCTTGTGCCAGCGGGCTGGAGTCCACGTCCTGGATGGTGACACCGCGTATCGACGGCAGGGCCAGTGCCTGCTGGGCCAGCAACTGCAGGCTGATACGATCGCCGGCGACGATCTGTTCCAGGCTCTGGCTCGCCAGCAGCTTGGCTGCAGCAGTGGCGCTGGCGCGGTCGCGCAGGGTGGCGGCGGCCTTCTGCTGGCCCCAGGCGTGGCCTAGAGTGGCGAGACAGAAGCCGGCGAGGGTCAGCCAGATGGTGGCGGCCAGCAGCTGGCGCTGCTGGTTGCGATTCAGGCCGGCGAGCCACTGGGGCAGGCCGGTGGACAGTGCAGTGAGACTGGCGAGGAGTTTTTTCATCTTGTTATCAATCGCGATCAGTACATGGCGCTGATTTTAGCGCGATTCTTCAGCGAAAAAACGCGCCGGGCTATAATGCGCAGCTATTTCCGGCCGCGGTGATTTCCCAATCGCGGCGGCCATCCCAGGCAGAATCCAGCAATAATCAGTCCAAGAGTCAGACATGGAAGCAAACGCTCACTCCCCTTTCTTCTCCTCCCTGGCCGCGCTGTGCCAGCAAAGCTTCGCACTGCAGGCTGTGGGCGATACCCCGGCGGCGGTCACCGCGCCCTGGTGTCTTACCCTGCTGGCGATGGAGATTGAGGGCGCGCAGCTGCAGAAACTCGCGGAGTTTCTGCGCGAATGTCATTGGCAGGTAGTGGCGGTGGATATCCTCGCCGCCCGCCCGGGGTGCAGCGTTGTGCGCCTGCAGCTGGATGGGGATATCGCGTTCGACGACGCGCGCCTGGCGTTGCTCGAGCTCGGTCAGGAACTGGGACTGGAGCTGGCGTTGCAGGCGGGCCACACCCAGCGCGCGCCCAGGCTCGCCTGTTTTGATATGGACTCCACCCTGATCCAGGCGGAAGTCATCGACGAGCTGGCCAAGATCGCCGGCGTCGGCGACCAGGTGGCGGAGATCACCCTGTCCGCGATGCGCGGCGAGCTGGATTTCCAGCAGAGCTTCCGCAAACGCATGAGCCTGCTGAAAGGCTTCACCGAAGCGAGCCTTGCGGAAATTGCCCCGCGCATCCCGCTGATGCCCGGAGCCCAGCGCCTGTTGCTGGCGCTGCGCGCGCTCGGCTGTAAAACCGCCATCCTCTCCGGCGGCTTCACCTACTTTGCCCACTATCTGCGTGACAACCACCTGGCAGTGGATTTTGTGCACGCCAACCAGCTGGAATTCAACGGCGGCGCGCTCACCGGTGGTGTGATAGACCCGATTGTGGACGGCGCGCGCAAGGCGTTGCTGTTGCAGCAAATTGCGTCAGAGCTGGAGCTGCCCCTGGAGCAGGTGATTGCGGTCGGCGATGGCGCCAACGATCTGCCGATGCTGTCGCTGGGGGCGCTGGGAATTGCCTTCCACGCCAAGCCGAAAGTGCGCGCCGAGGCGCCACAGGCCATCGATGGGTTCGGGCTGGATGCGGCGCTGTATCTGTTTGGTCTGAACGACCGTCAGATCAGTGCGTTACTGGGTGAGTCTGCAGAGTAATGTTCAGAACGGCTGGGCGAGCGCCAGTACCGGGGCGAAGTCGCTGCTGATGCTGGCAAAGGGAATGGAAGGCTTGCGTTCCCGCTCACCATCGCGGTAACACACATCCCGGTCACAGGCGACCGCGGCCAGTGCCATGAGTATTACCAGTGCCGTTGCGGTGAGCTTGCGCATGGGATTCCCTGTATGCGAGTTGCTGTGTCTTCCGGGTTGATGCCAGTTAGACGACCGCTGGCGAAAAATAGTTGCGGTCGGGCGCAAGAGATTAAGAGAAATGCGCCGGAGGTGATAGTCCGGCGCAAAAAATGCCGCCACTCAATCTTGTTGTGTGATTGGGTGCTCCGATTCCAGCTCCGCGACCTCACGTGCAACCTGCCCCGGCGAACCGGTGCGGCGCGCCAGCACATCGTAGGCCACCGGAACGATGTAGACCGTAAACAGGGTCGCCGCCAGTACCCCGAACAACACCACGGTACCGATCACCGCGCGGGTTTCCGAGCCGGCGCCGGAGGACAGCAGCAACGGCAGTGAGCCCGCGGCGGTCGTAATACCGGTCATCAGGATCGGGCGCAGGCGGGTTTCCGAGGCCTGGCGCAGTGCCTGGCCGAACTCCATACCGCGATCCCGCAGCTGATTGGCAAATTCCACGATCAGAATGCCGTTCTTGGCCGCGAGTCCCACCAGCATGATCAACCCCACCTGGCTGTAGATGTTCAGGGTCTGATTTGTGAGCAGCAGGCCTGCCAGCGCGCCGGCCATGGCCAGTGGCACGGTAAACATGATCACCAGCGGGTGCACGAAGCTCTCGAACTGGGCGGCGAGTACCAGGAATACCACCAGTGCGCCCAGCAGGATCGCAAACAGAATGGTGCTACCGGAATCCTCGAAACTTTTCGACTGGCCCTTGTAGTCAATCACCGGGGTGCCGTCGATGTTTTCCGCCACCAGCGTGTTGAGGTAATTCAGCGCTTCGCCCAGTACCAGCCCGTCCGCCAGGTTGGCATTCAGGGTAATGGCGCGCACCCGGTTGTAGCGCTGCAGTTGCGGTGAGTCGGCGTACTCGCTGACCTCCACCAGGCTCTGCAGCGGAATCAGCGCACCGCTGGTGCTGGAGCGCACGTAGATGTTGTCCAGGCTGTCCGGGGTGCGCTGCAATTCGCGTTCCCCCTCGAGGATCACGTCGTACTCCTCGCCACTGTTGATAAAGGTAGTGGCGCGCAGCGAGCCGAACATGGTCTGCAGTGTGGTGCCCACGTCACTGATCTGTACCCCGAGATCCGCAGCGCGTTCGTAATCCACATTGATACGCAGCTGCGGCTGGGTTTCCTTGTAATCCCAGTCGACCCCCAACAGGCCCGGGTTGGTGTTTTCCAGCGCGCGGTTCAGCTGGTCGCGCCAATCCGTCAGCTGTGGATAGCTGCTGCCGCCGAGCACAAACTGCACCGGCGTGCCGAGGCCGCCACCGAAGCCCTGGCGCATTACGGGTATCGCGCGCACCCCGCTCAGGTCGCTCACCGCCGCGCGCACCTGGTTCATCAGCTCGAATCCCGAGGGGCGTTCACCCCACGGCGCCAGGGTGAAGATCACCATGCCGGTATTGAAGGTGGCGGAGGTGCCGAAGGAGCGCGGCGAGCGCACCAGCAGTCTGCGTACATAACCTTTTTCCACCAGCGGCATCATGCGCGCCTCGATGATGTCCATGTACTCCTGCATGTACTGGTAACTGGCGCCCTCGGGGCCATTCACCAGCAGGAAGAAGGCGCCGCGGTCTTCCCGCGGCGCGTACTCGCTGGGAATCAGGCGGAACGACAGCGCGGCAAATGCCATCACCGCCACAAATACACAGCCGGCAATCCAGTGGTGGCGCAGGATGCCGTCCAGCCCGCGGCGGTAGCTGTGCTGGATGCGGGTCAGCTTGTCGTCCATAAAGCGGGTGACCGGGCTCTGCTGATCACTGGGGCGGATAAATTTGGCCGCGATCATGGGCGACAGGGTGAGCGCGGTGATGGAGGAAAAAATCACCGCCGCGGACATGGTCAGGGCGAATTCGGAAAACAGCCGGCCTATGTCACCTTCGAGGAAGGTGATGGGCACGAATACGGCGACGAGTACCAGAGTGGTCGCCACCACCGCGAAACCCACCTCGCGGGTGCCGCGATAGGCGGCAAGCAGCGGCGGCTCGCCGTATTCGTCCATACGCCGGAACACGTTTTCCAGCACCACGATCGCGTCGTCCACCACCAGGCCGATGGCCAGCACCAGTGCCAGCAGGGTCAGCAGGTTGATACTGAAACCGAAGGCGTACAGCAGGATGGAGGTGGCAATCAGGGATACCGGCACCGTCACTGCCGGTACCAGAGTGGCGCGCCAGTTGCCAAGAAACAGGTAGATCACCAGCACCACCAGGATCACCGCGGTGATCAGGGTGGAATACACCTCGCTGATGGCTTCGGACACAAACACCGATGAATCGTAGCTCTGGCTTAAGCGCATGCCCTCGGGCAGGGTTTTGTTGACCTTTTCCATCTCCGCCTTGGCGGCGTCCGCGACGGCGATGATATTGCCGGTGGACTGGCGGGTAATACCGATGCCCACCATGGGCTCGCCGTTGCCGCGGAAGGTGGAGCGCTCCTCCACCGATCCCAGTTCCACCCGCGCCACGTCGCCGAGCCGCACCACATGGCCGCTGTCGCCGGTAGCGACGGCGAGACGCGCGAAGTCCTCGGCGCTCTGGAACTGGCGCTGCAGGCGCAGGGTGAACTGGCGATCGCTGGACTCCATATAACCCGCCGGCAGCTCGCGGTTTTCTGCGCGCAGCGCGCGCTCGATATCTGCACTGGTGATGTTGTGCGCGGTCATTGCGCCGCGGTCCAGCCAGATTCGCATGGCGAAGTCTTTGGCACCGCCCACCCGCACCCGGGCGACGCCGTCCAGTACCGAGAAGCGATCCACCAGGTAGCGGTTGGCGTAGTCGGAAAGCTCGGGAATGGTCATGCGATCGGACGTGAGGTTGAGCCACAGCACCACGTCGTCATTGCTGTCGACCTTCTCGATCTCGGGCGGATCCGCCTCCACCGGCAGATTGTTCAGCACACCGGCCACCCGGTCGCGCACATCGTTGGCCGCGCCGTCCACATCGCGGTTGATGTTGAATTCGATGGAGATGGTGGAGCGCCCGTCGGTGCTCGATGAGCTCACCGTCTTGATGCCCTCGATACCGGCGATACGGTCCTCGATCAGGCGGGTAATACGGGTCTCCACGATATCGGCGGAGGCACCCGGATAGTTGGTGGTGATGGAGACAATGGGTGGGTCGATGTCCGGGTATTCCCGCAGCGGCAGCCGCTCGAAGCTGATCAGGCCGAATACCACCAGCAGCAGCGACAGGACAAGGGCAAATACCGGGCGTTTGACCGCCGTATCACTGATGATCATTGCGCGCCAGCCTCGCTTTCAGTCTGTACCTCTACCGCCTGGCCATCGCGGATGTGCAGGGTGCCGCGGGTGACCACCTGCTCTCCCCGGGACAGGCCGGCGAGTACCTCCACCTTGCCCGGATAGCGGTGGCCCAGCTGTACCTCGCGCTGGCGTACCACGTGGCCGCCCTGGGTTTGCTCCACCACAAATACAGACTGGTCGCCGGCCAGTGGCACCAGCGCCGCCTCGGGAATGGTGAGGGCGTCGCGGGGATCGCTGATAATCCGCACCCGCAGCAGCATGCCCGGTTTCAGCCGTCCATCGGGGTTGTCGATGCGCGCGCGCGCGGTGAAGGCGCGGGTCTGCGGATCCACCCTGGCCTCCACAATCATCACCTCACCGTTGAATACCTGTCCGGGGTGGGCCTGGCTGACGGCCTCGATGGCCATACCTCCATCGATCGCGGAAAGTTGCCGCTCGGGCACGGTGAAGTCCAGTTTCAGACGGGCAATATCCTGCAGCGTGGTGATTTCCGTGGTGGGGGTTACCAGGCTGCCGAGACTGATATTGCGCAGTCCCAGCTGGCCCGAAAACGGCGCGCGGATAATGCGGTCATCGATGCGCGCTTGCAGGCCGTCGATCAGTGCGCGGGTTTCCGCCACCTGGGTGTCCGCGGTTTCCAGTTGTTCGCGGGTGACGAGGTTTTTGCCCGCCAGCCCGCGCAGGCGCTGTGCATCGCGCTGATGGCGTTGCAGGGTGGCGCGGGCGCCGGCCAGTTCCGCCAGCTCTTCGGCGTGGCTCAGTTCCACCAGTACATCCCCGGCCTTGACCTGCTGCCCGCTCTCGAACGCAATGCGACTGATATGTTCGGTAACCGCCGCGCGCAGCGAGACAAACTCCCACGCATTGGCGGTACCCAGCGCTTCGATAGGATTGGAGATCTGTTCCTGTTCCACCGCAGCCGTGCGCACGGGTACCGGTTTGCTTTCGCCCCCTCCCTGAGCCAGGGCGGAAGTGGCGATAACGGAAGTGAAGAACAGTGCGAGAACAGGGCTGAGTACGCCGGTCGTTTTCATGTGTCGGGGGGTACCTGATTTGCAAGGCACAGAGACCGGGGTCATTACTGGACCGGTGTCTGATCAGTGTATTTATTGCGAAACGATGGTTTATATCCCGGCTTTTTTACGTGGCGATTTTATATGCACAGGGCCGGGTAGTTTCTGCTGCGCGTATTGCAGCAACATCTGGACCAGATTGGTAGAGAGAAAAGGCAGGAGTAGGGAGTTTTGCGGTGACTTGCCTCCGGCCGCTTCCGCGGCAGCGGAAGTGGACGGAGGCGAAGGCTAAGGCGAAGGGGGCGGCGGTTACTCGCCGTCGTCACCGTAAATGATTTTGCTGTTCACCTTGACGGTCAGCGGGTGGTAGCCGGGCTTGGCTTTCTCGAAAATGCGCTTGGCCTCGTCTTCCTTGCCGGTTTCCATCATCGCGCGGTACAGCGGGCGCACGAACTTGTTGCGGCCGATGCCGATCAGAAATTCCTCCAGGCGGGCATTGGCCGGGGCGTAGTCGTTGCGCACCGCGATCATCAGCCAGCTGAACGCCACTTCATTGTTTTTGGACTCGGTGAGATTGAAGGTGCTGTCCAGTTCCTTCAGCTGCTCCTCACTCAGTTTTTCCGGCATACCGTCGAGGAAATATTTCCACTGGTGGAAGGTCCAGCCCTTGGTGTCGATGTCGCTCGCCTTGATCTCGCCGTTCAGCCACTGCTGGCGCAGCGGGTCGATCTTGGTAAACGCATCGGATTGCGGGTGCGGGGCCCCTTCCGGAATGCCCGGTTCGAACACCCACTGGTTGATGCGCTCCGCGCTCAGTTTGTCCGGGTACTGCTTCAACAGGGTGTCGTTCAGGTACTTCAGGAAATCTTCCGTGGTGATGCTCTGGAAGGCGAAGTTATTGAAGTAGCCGAGCAGGAACTTGTCGAAATTCTCGCGGCCGACCTTCTGTTCCAGTTCGTACAGGAACAGGGAACCTTTCTCGTAGGGAATATTCGAGAACACTTCGTCCGGATCGCGGCCGCGCATGTCGATGGCCATGATCTCGTCCTTGTCCTCGCGGTCGTCCAGGTCCGCTTTCAGGTCGTCGTAACCCAGTGCCATTTCCATCTGGTAGCGGTCGTCACCGTACACCAGCTGCATGATGCGGTTGGTGAGGTAGGTGGTGAAGCCCTCGTTCAGCCACAGGTCGCGCCAGCTGGCGTTGGTCACCAGGTTGCCGGACCAGGAGTGGGCCAGCTCGTGGGCGATCAGTGCCACCAGGCTCTTGTCACCGGCGATCACGGTGGGGGTGATGAAGCTGAGGCGCGGGTTTTCCATGCCGCCGAAGGGGAAGCTCGGGGGCAGGATCAGCAGGTCGTAGCGGTCCCAGCGGTAGGGGCCGAAATTCTCCTCGGTGGCCTCCAGCATGGACTCGGTGTCTTCGAACTCCTTGGCGGCCGCTTCCAGCAGCTCGGGCTCGGCGTACACGCCGGTGCGCTCACCCATGGGCTTGAAGTCCAGGTTGCCGATGCCGATGGCGATCAGGTAGGACGGAATCGCCTGGGGCATATCGAATTCAAATACGCCATCCATTTCCGAGTCCGGATCGTTGTTGGCGCTCATTACCGCACGCAGATCTTTCGGGGTGTGGATGGTGGCCTTGTAGGTCATGCGCACCTGGGGTGAGTCCTGTAGCGGGATAAAGCTGCGCGCGTGGATGGCCTGGGCCTGGGTGAACAGGAAGGGGTGCTTCTTGCCGGCGGTCTGCTGCGGCTCCAGCCACTGCACGCCGGAGGCGCCGGGGGAGGTCTGGTACTGGATGGCGACCCTGTTGGCGCCCTTGGGCAGTTCGATTTTCAGCGGGGTGCCGAGGTGCGGGTCGGTTTTGCCGAGGCTGAACTTCACATCCTGTAGATTGCTGCCGACACCGGCGCGCACGGCTTTGATGTCGATATCGCGGGTATCGAGGATCAGCGCCGGGTTTTTCTGGGTGAGGCGCTGGATGTCGAGAATGGCCTCACCCTTGAGAACCTTGCTGTCGAAGTCGGCGGTGAGGTCGAGGTCAAGGTGCTTGACGCGGTAGTCGTCGGTGTTGGCGAAGGAGTGGTAGTCGACGCCGGACTTGGGCTCGGCACCAGAGGCGAGCGGTGCGTCTTTCTGCAGGTTCTCGGGTTTGTAGTCGGTGACGCTGTCGGGGATCTGGTCGCCATTCTGGCTGGCTGCCGGGCGCTCTTCGATCTGCTTCTGGTGGGCGCTATCGTCGCTTTTACTGCAGGCGGTGAGGGTGGCGAGGCTGCAGGCGAGCAGTCCGGTGCCGATCAGGCGGCCGAGGCTCGGGTTGAACAATTGGGGCAGCATGCAGGGCTCCGTGATTGTTGTAGGTGAGAATTGGGAATTGGGTAAATTCGTCGCGGCACAGAATAACCAACAGAAAGGGCGACGTGGAAATCCGGCGTCTGCCCTTTCGTTTTTGGCTTTGTTAGCTCCGGTCAGTCCAGGCTGAAATCAAAGTCCATCTCATCCGCCGGTGGCTGTACATAGTAGCCCTGGATGTAGTCGGTGCCGGACTGCCACAGGGTGGGCAGCATGCTGGCCTGTTCGACGTGGGGGACGATGACTTTGGTGTCGATGTCCTTGAGCTGTCCGACCAGCTTGACCAGGGCCTCGCTGTCCTCGCCTTCATCCTGTACTTCGCGCACAAACGAGGCGTCGATCTTGGCGATGTCGACCTTGACGTGCTCAAGCGCCTTGAACGGGCTCAAGCCAGTGCCGAACTGGCACACGGCGATACGGCAGCCCATGTCCTGTATCTGTTTGGCGAAGTCGCGGGCGGCGTGCAGGTTGCTGTTGATGTCTTCGGCACGCAGCTGGAAGGTGACGACTTTGGGCGCCACCTTGGAGGCCTTGAAGGCGACGCCGAGCCAGGCGGGGAGGCTGGGGTCTTTCAGTGAGGCGCCGGTGAGGTGCAGCAGCAGGGAGACGTCCTGGCCTTTGGCGGTCTGCGCGGCGGCGGCTTTCATTGCGGCGAGGATTACCCAGCGGTCCATTTTGCTGGACAGGCCGGCGTCGCCGAGGGCCTCGAGGAAGGCCATTGGGGCGAGTTGCTCCTTGCCGTCGACTAGGCGTACCAGCACTTCGTAAATTTTTTCGCCGCTGCCCTGCAGGCTCAAAATCGGTTGGAACAGCAGTTTGAGGTTGCCGGCTTCCAGCGCCTGGGTGACGCGCGCGCGGTGGTAGGTATCGGTGTCGCCCTGGGTTTCGCTGTCGGGCTCGAACAGGGCGAAGGTGTTGCCGTTGTCCTTAGTCACGGCCTGGCTGTGGGCCTTGGTGGCCTGTTCCAATACCTTGTCGGCGTTGCCGGAGGTTTCGCTCAGCAGGGAGATACCGGTGGAGGCGGTGATGTGCAGGGTTTTGCCGGCGGCTTCAAAAATGGTGTCGGCGACTTTCTGCAGTAATTCCCTGGCGCGGGACTCGGCACTGTCCGGGGTGGTTTCCGGCATCAACAGGCAGTAGCTCTGCTCGCCGTAGCGGGCGGTGACGTCACCGCGGCGCATACTGGACTGCAGCAGTTCGGCAAATTTCTTGTGCAGGTCGTCGGCACCGGCGACGCCGACAATCTGCTGAACGGACTCCTCGAAACGGTCGATTTCGATATACATCAGGCCACCGGTGCGCTGGGAGCCGGCGGCGGACTGGATGGCATTGTCCAGCAGTTGTACAAAGCGCTGGCGGTTGTACAGGCCGGTGGCGGCATCGCGGAATTTGGCTTCGCTGAGCTGGGCTTCCAGCTCCTCGGTGTTGCCGCTGCTGGCGGCAATGCGCACCTGCAGGCAGCGCTCTTCCTCATACACGGTGGAGAGCACTTCGGCGCGTGTGGGCAATGGTGTGCCACTGACCGTGCGCGCGGTAAACCGCCACTCGCGGGCTTCCACTTCGTTGTTGCTGATGGCGCACTGGCGCAGGAACTCGCGGGCATCCGGCTGCTCGCCCTCGGTGAGCATGTCGATCAGCGGCTGGTATTCCACATCGTCGCGGTCCTTGAAACCGAAGCGCTCGGCAAAGGAGTCGTTGGCATAGACGATCAGGCCGTCGGATACGTAGGCGATGGCGTCCTTGGAGCTGTCGAGGAGCTCGCGGGTTCGCTTGAGGGTGGCGTGGTAGCGGCGGTCGTTGAGGCGCGATTTGCGGCGCTCTTCCAGGGCGGTGAGTTCGCGCTGGATCACCAGCAACAGGTGCTGGTCTTCATCTACGGTGACCACGTCGCGGGCGCCGATCTTGAGTCCTTCCACCGCCGGCTGTGAACCCTCGCGCTCACTCAGCAGAATGGTGGGCACATCCTTCTGCAGTTTGCTGATGGTGCGAATGGCGTTGGCTGCCGCTACCTGTTTGCTCAGCTCGGTCGCGATCAGCAGGTCCCAGGTGTGTTCCTGCAGGAGTTTGGTGAGGGCCGCCTCGCTCGCCACGTGCTGGGCCCGGTTGGGGCGGCCGGCGTTTTGCAGCATGCTCACCAGGCGCTGTGCTTCGGCCGGGTTGTCGTTGATCAGAAGAAGGCGGATGGTGTTGTCGCTGCTCATTGTATTCCTGTTGTACTGCGTTGCGGCGGTGCTGTCTGTTTGTTTAATACCGCTTCCATGCCGTACCTGGGATCTGTCGGGAATCTATCGCGCAGGGCGGCCCAGGTGCTCCTGCGATCAGCCGCGAACCCGGTAGTGTGTCTGCCGCGGGCCGCGGGCACAAGTGTGGGGAATACAGTCTGAGATACGGTTCCCCAATTCCGCACAAAAAACCGCTGGCGGGCCCGTTGCGTCCGCCCTTCAGGAAAACTCAAAAATCGCGATGCTGCCGGTAGTCATACTGCGCTGATGCAGGGTGACGTTGCGGGTCTGGCCGGCGGCGACAATGTCCACGCTGTCGCCGCTCTGGAACAGCGGGGTGGGCAGTACCAGCTCCGGGGGCAATCCCGCGTTGCCGGTGAGCAGCCCTGCCATCGGGCCGGTGCGGCGCCCGTCTTTAGTGTACCGGTGTACCCGCACCGCACTGGTGTAGCCGCCGAGAAGTTCCACGCCCACGCGGCACTGGTCCGGCAGTCCGTAATGCCAGCGCACCAGCGCCACTTCCCAGCGCTCCTTTACCTGCACGGCGATAAGGTCGCCACTGTGCAGGCGTCCCTGGATGTCCGGTGGCAACCGCAGGCCAGCACCGTTGTCACTGGTATTGAGCAAGGTCGCGGGGATTGGCTGGTAGCGCTTCTGTACGCGCGCGTTATCGGTCTGGCGCGCGGTGGAGGGGGCGCTGGGCAGTGCGCTGGAATACGCATCCGGGACCGACACCTCGTAGTCTTTGAGCGCGCGACCGGTGTGGAAGTCGATCGAGCCCACCTCCATCACCAGGTTTTTGCTGCGGGACGCACTGTCCCGGGTATCGAAAGCTGCAACCAACTCCGGGGCCACTTCGTCGCCCTGTTTCAGGTGGTGGCAGATAGCGCTGATGCCGAGGATCACCTCGCAGCGGATATCCACCGGGGTGCGCTGGTCACTGCGGCCTTTTTCCCCCGCCCACAGGCCCTGCACCCGGCTCAACAAGTCCGGCGACAGCTTGCCGGGTCGTCGCAGGCGTCGCTGCAGCTGTCGCAGGGGGGCAGTCAGGTCGATGGACCAGCCGAATGGCGCGGTGAAATGTTTCAGGTCCACCCGGGTGTGTTGCAGGCGCACGGCGGGAATGGGCGCCTGGTCGAGCCTCAGGTTCGCCAGTAGGCTCCGGACCGCAGGGTTGATCTGATCCTGCAGTCTCGCGCCCGAGGCCCAGCGCGCACAGCAGGACCACAGCTGGCGCTGGTCTTCAACCGTGAGTTGCAGGGGGTTCGCACTGGCGAACAGCGCGGACTGCAGGTAGGGCTGGATGACCTTTTCCCCGCGGGTAAAGCGGTTGGCGCTGGCCCGGGTGCGCGCCAGCGGGTCCAAAACCCTGCGCTGGTCCAACTGCTGCTCGCGGGCCAGCTGCACCAGCTGCTGCATACGGCTCCAGCCGCTTTTGGGGGTGGCGAGATAGAAGTGGCTGCTGATCTGCACCAGGCTGCGGTAACTGTCGATACCACGGTGCAGTGCGCGAGCCAGGTGCCGGCGGAAAAACAGTGTGTGCGGCTCTTCCGATACCAATTGCAGGCAAACACTGGTGTAGGCCAGCGCCTGGTGTTGAAACAGGATCGCGGCGATGAGCAGGTCGCGGCGCTGCTCCTGGGGGTGTGGTCCGGAGCCGCCGCTGTCGGCAGTGGCCCGCGTCAAGGCATCGCAGTGGGCGGCCACGATCGGGCGCAATACCTCGAGGCTCGCCAGGCGCAGGCGCGCTGGCGCGTTCCAGCGGGTTATTTCCGCCAGCAGGCTGCGTAGTGTGCCGGCATTGCGCTGGGCTTTGCCGTCGATAGGGTTTTGCTGCAGGAGGCTGTCAATCCAGCGCCTTAGCTGGCGGTGGTTGCGGCAGCCGCAGGTGAGCGCTGTCAGGTCGCGGGGGCCGGTGGCGAGTTTTTCCTGGGCGCTGGGCGCACGCGCGGCTTTGCCGCCGACGGACTGGGCGGGTTGATCGGTGCGCGAAACGTGCGCAGCAGCGACGCTGTCCGGATCGGTGTCGATTCCGGTGCTGTCGGCTCTGGCTCGATCGTCGATGTTGGTCTCTGAAGTTCCCGAGGCGTCACTGCCGGGATGGGCGCGATGCCCGATTTCTAGTTCTGCTGCATCCTGCATGGGAATAACCGGGTGTTATGTGCCTGCAGTATAAAAGGCGCCCGGATATACACAAATGTGTCAGAGGTATATTGCGACGAAAATGCGTATTTAATGCCAAAAAAAGGTTTGAAGATTCGTGAAGCGGGCGCCAATTAGCTCTTTTGGGCTAGCCCTTTTTTGCTGATTGGCGTGTGGCTGCCCGTTACAGTGGGGTCTTGGATTTTTCCGCCGGGATCTCGCGCACCAGCTTTGGCACCAGATAGCCGGGCAGGCGCTGGCGCATGGCTTCCACCAGGGCAAGCGCGCGCTCGTCACTCACTTCGAAATGCGCCGCTCCCTGCACCCGGTCCAGCTGGTGCAGGTAGTAGGGCAGCACGCCGGCGTCGAACAGGGTTTCCGACAGCTCCGCCAGCGCATCCTCGCAGTCGTTCACGTCCTTCAACAATACGGACTGGTTGAGCAGGGTGACTCCGGCGGCCCTGAGTTTGCCGAGCGCCGCGCGCACCTCGCCGTCGATCTCATTGGCGTGGTTGCAGTGCAGTACCAGTACCGGTTTGAGACGACTGCCGGCGAACCAGGCGAGAAATTCTTCGTTGACCCGGGACGGCGCCACGATGGGCAAGCGGGTGTGGATGCGCAGCTTGTCGAGCTGCGGGATCTGCGCCAGCTCGCCGGCGAGCCAGGCAAGCTGGCGATCGTTCATTACCAGCGGATCGCCACCACTGAGGATCACTTCGCGCAGGTCCGCCTGTTCGCGGATATAGTCCAGCGCCTGCTGCCACTGGTTGCGGTTCAGGTGGTTGTCGCTGTAGGGAAAGGCGCGGCGGAAGCAGTAGCGGCAGTTGACGGCGCACTGGCCGGCGGCGATCAGCAGCAGGCGGCCGCGGTATTTGTGCACTACACCCGGTACCGGGTTGGCATTGGCCTCTTCCAGCGGGTCGTCGCTGAAACCGGGGGTGGGCTGCAGTTCGGCAGCGGTGGGCAATACTTGCAGTAGCAGCGGGTCGCGCGGGTTGCCGGGCTGGATACGGCGCAGCAGCGGGCGCGGTACCCGCAGCTGGAACAGCTCGGCGGCGGCGCTGAGTTGTGGCAGTTGCTCCGGGGCCAGTTGCAACAGTTCAAGCAGTTCCCGCGGGTCGGTGACCAGATCGGCCATTTCGTCCTGCCAGCGGCGCGCGGGCAACGATTCGCCGCCACTGGCGGTGATTTCGATGCTGCTAATTTCACGGGTGGGCTGGGCGTGCTGTATCATAGGCGGCTATTTTTGGCGCGGTCGGCGGCGGTACTGCTTTTTTGACGGGTATCTTTACTGGTCTGACCCGGTGTGGGGCGCGCGAAGTTTAATCAATCTGACGGCAGAATGCTGATATTTCGAGGAACCCATGGCTAGTTATTCCACTAACGAATTCAAAGGCGGTCTGAAGGTGATGTTGGACGGCGACCCCTGCTCCATTGTGGAGAATGAGTTCGTGAAGCCCGGCAAGGGCCAGGCCTTCAACCGTGTGAAGCTGCGCAACCTGAAGACCGGTCGCGTGTGGGAGCGTACTTTCCGCTCTGGTGAGAGCCTGGAGTCCGCGGACGTGATGGACCGCGAGATGGAATACCTCTACAACGATGGCGAGTTCTACCATTTCATGGAGCCGGAGTCTTTCGAACAGCATCAGGCGGATGTCAGTACCGTAGGCGATGCGGCGAAGTGGCTGAAGGAGCAGGATATCTGCACCGTGACCCTGTACAACGGCTCGCCACTGGCGGTGACTCCGCCCAACCACGTGATTCTGGAAATCGCGGAAACCGATCCGGGCGTGCGCGGTGATACCGCTCAGGGCGGCACCAAGCCGGCGACCCTGGTGACCGGTGCGGTGGTAAAAGTGCCGCTGTTCCTGGAGATCGGCGATTCCATCAAGGTGGATACCCGCTCTGCGGAATACCTGGGTCGCGCCAAGGAAGACTGATCTTTGCTCGCTGCCATTTTCGCCATTCTTTTGGTGCGGTAGCGGCGAGCCACCGGGGATGGGTTTTCAGGACCGCTGTGAACCCATCCCTGGGCGCTGCGGCGCAAACATCCTGTTTGCGACGCTCCTGAAAACCCATCCCCGGCGCCTCGCCTTCAATTCTGATTTCTGTGCCTTTCGGAAACTAAACTGAATCCGCATCCAGTTTTTTGGATTTTTTTTGCATGCCCGAAATTTCCTCCTGGCAGCCCACTGCCTCTCTCGACAATCTCCGTCGCCGCGCAGCGCTGCTGGCCGATATCCGTCGCTTTTTCAGCGAGCGCCAGGTGCTGGAGATGGATGTGCCCATCCTCTCCCGTCGTGCCACCAGCGATCCGCACATCGATTCGATCACCGCGAATTGCAGTGGCGAGGTGGCATATATGGCGACCAGTCCGGAGTTCGGGCTGAAGCGCCTGGTGGCAGCGGGTATCGGTGACTGTTACTACCTCGGCAAGGCGTTTCGTAACGGTGAGGCCGGTGGTCGCCACAATCCTGAGTTCTCGATGCTGGAGTGGTACCGGGTGGGCTGGGATGACCATCGTCTGATGATCGAGGTTGGGGAGTTGCTGTCGTGGGTGCTGAAAATCCCGAAGGTGTACTCCTATAGTTACCGCGCGCTGTTTCTGCAGCATATCGGGGTAGATCCGCACCGGGCATCGTTCGAGGAGCTGCGCGCGGAGGTGGCGCGGGTGCTGGAGTTGTCGTTTGAGCCCGCGGGGCGGGATGAGTGTCTGGATCTGCTGATGAGCCATCACATCGAGCCGAATATGGGTGACGGGATCACGCTGGTGTACGACTTCCCGGCGACCCAGGCGGCGCTGGCGCGGGTGGAGGAGGATGAACTGGGGGTGCCGGTGGCGCGGCGGTTTGAGGCTTATGTGAAGGGCATGGAGCTGGCGAACGGTTACTGGGAGCTGACAGATGCGCCGGAGCAGCAGCGGCGCTTCGAGGCGGACCACCGCTACCGCGAAGATAACGGCAAGCCGGTGTATCCGTTCGAGGATCGCCTGGTACAGGCACTGGAAGCGGGGCTGCCGGATTGTGCGGGAGTGGCGCTGGGGTTTGACCGTCTGCTGATGCTGGCCTGCGGTGCAGGCCGCATCGATGAGGTGATTGCGTTTCCGATCGAGCGGGCGTGATGTCCCGATAGGTGCTGTCCGGGTACGCGGGAATCAGGCGCTCTGGCGATCGTCGTCGAGGGGGCTGTTTTCCGCGTCGCTGACGATGTGGGCACTGCCGCGTTCGGGGGTAAAGTCATAGCGGGCCACTTCGCCGACGGCGTAGAAGCCGACGTTCAGCCATACATCCTGCTGGTCCTCTCCCACCAGTGCCACCGCGTGTTTGTGGTGACTGCGCAGCACTTCGTTGACCAGGTGCTGCACCATGGTGCTGCCGATTCCGCGGTCGCGGTATTCGGGCAGGGTGCCGAGGTCATAGAAGCCGAGGGCGTCGGCGGACGAAAACAGGCAGCCGGTGGCGGCAGGTTTGCCCTGAAATGTACCGAGGAAGTACTTGAGGCGGCTGTGCTTGTGTTCCGGCAACTCGGCGAGCTGACGGTAGAATTTCTTGATCTGGGCGGTTTCCCGCGGGCAGTTCTGCATTTCCGCGATCAGCTCGCCGTAGGCCAGCAGGTCGTCGGCGTTGTGCACCGCCTTGATCTCCAGCCCCTCCAGCGATTTCTCATCGGTGGCGAGCTGCTTCACTTCCGCCGCCATCGCAATCACCGGCGCCTGCCGGACCAGTTGCAACTCCGCCAGCGCCTCGTCGTCCAGCGGTTTGTTGGCGCAGTGCCACAGGGAGAAGGGGCTGTGGCGTTCGGCGAAATAATCCACCACAAATCGCTGCAGGATGCGCGGCTGCATCACCGCATTGCTGACCACCTGGTTGAAACGGGTGGAGAGCAGGCCGCTGTCGGTGCGCAGCAGACCGGTGATTTCCTTGCTCTGTTGCGGGTTGAGCAGATCGGCGCAGTACCCGGCTTTGTTTTCCAGGTTACGGCACACGAGATTCTTGGCGCTGAGACTGTATTTCATGGTTACAGGATAGTCTTGCCGGTTGTTGGGCGTATCATTGTTCGCAACCTGTGACAGCAGAATCAGCCCAATTGATCCACCTGCGACAGCGCGCACTGGTCCATCGACAGCGCCGGCTGCTCGCAGCTGGCGGTGCCGATCACCTTCGCCGGTACCCCGGCCACCAGGGCTTTCTCCGGCACTGCTTTCAACACCACACTGCCCGAGGCAATCTGCGAGCAGCGGCCGATCTCTATATTGCCCAGGATCTTGCTGCCGGCGCCGATCAGTACGCCACAGCGCACCTTCGGGTGGCGGTCGCCGGACTCCTTGCCGGTACCGCCCAGGGTTACCGATTGCATGATCGAGACGTTGTCTTCCACCACCGCGGTTTCGCCGATGACGATGCCGGTGGCGTGATCCAGCAGAATCCCCTGGCCCAGTTGCGCCGCCGGGTGAATATCCACCCCGAACACCACCGAGATACGGTGCTGCACGAACAGTGACAGCGAACGGCGCTGTTGTTGCCACAGCCAGTGCGCCACGCGCCAGGCCTGCAGGGCGTGGAAGCCTTTGAAAAACAGGAAGGGCTCGTACAGCGACTGGCACGCGCTGTCGCGCTGTTCGATGGCGGCGAGGTCCGCGCGCGCTGCCAGGCCAATGCTGGGGTCCGCTTCCAGTGCCTCGTCGATCACCTCGCGGATCAGTAGCGCTGGCGCAACCGGGCTGTCGAGCTTGTTGGCGAGGTGGAAGCTCAGCGCCGACTCGAGGGTCCCGTGGTTGAGAATGGTGGCATGCAGAAAGCTCGCCAGAATCGGCTCCCGCTCCACCTGCACCGCCACATCCTGGCGGATCTGCTGCCACAGTTGGTCCTGCGCTACCGCAGGCATGAGAATTTCCATTCTGAACAGCTCCTTTTACTTGTTACATGGCACCTGTTACACCGCTACGGTTATACCGCACCGAGGGTGAGCGGCGGCTCCTGCAGTGCCGACAGCTGCTCGCGCAGTGCGAGTATATGTTCCGCCCAGTAACGCGCGGTATTGAACCAGGGGAAGGCGCGTGGAAACGCCGGGTCCTGCCAGCGCCTCGCCAGCCATGCCGCGTGGTGCATCTGGCGTAGGCAGCGCAGCGGCTCGATCAACTGTAGCTGCTGTGGATCGAAAGCGTAGAAGGTTTCGTAACCCTCCACCACCGCGTCGAGGTAGGCGGTTTGCTCGGCGCGATTGCCGGAAATCAGCATCCAGATATCCTGGATCGCCGGGCCCTGCAGGCAGTCGTCCAGATCCACAAACCAGGGCGTGTCGTCGCGCCACAGGAAGTTGCCGCTGTGGCAGTCGCCGTGCAGACGCAGGGTGGTCCACTCGCGCTCGAACAGCGGCGCAATGCGTTCGATGATGTGCGCGGTGGTGGTCTCGTAGGCTTCGCGATTTTCCCGCGGCAGGAAATCACCGGCGAGAATGAACGCGCGACTGTCGCGGGCAAAGTGTTGCAGTGACAGCGACGGGCGATGGTCGAATGGCTTGGCCGCGCCGAGGGCGTGGATGCGCCCGAGCATGGTGCCCACCTGTTCCAGGTGGTCAAAGTTATCCAGTTCCAGCTGGTGCCCGCCGCGGCGCGGAAACAGCGCAAAGCGGAAGCCATGGGCTTCATGCAGGGTGCGGCCGTTGTATTCCAGCGGTGCCACCACGGGAATCTCCGCCTCTGCCAGCTCCTGCGCGAAGCTGTGTTCTTCTAGAATCTGCGCGTCGGTCCAGCGCCCCGGGCGGTAGAACTTGGCAATCAGAGGCTGCGCCTCGTCGATTCCCACCTGGTAGACGCGGTTCTCGTAACTGTTGAGTGGAAAAATGCGCGCGTCGGAGAGGAGGCCGACGCTTTCAACGCAGTCGATCACCCGGTCCGGGGTGAGCGCATCGTAGGGGTGTGACATTTCGGTCATGTCGGTCATGGCGGCGCTCCGGTGAGCCTCGGGAAGCTCATACAAATTGGGGCGCTATGCTAACGCGGTTGGCGGATACCACCAACACCATCACTTCCCCGGAGCACGGTGTGCCCCGGGGCGAGACGCCGGTTTATTCCCGCAGCTTATTCCGAGGCAGTTTGCGGGCCGATGATGCCGCTGACCTCGACGATCTTGTCCGCGGGGAATCCGCCCAGCTTGGCATGCTTGGCAATGATCTCCTTGTTGGGGGCCTGATACACGCAATAAAACTTGTCTTCGGCGACGTAGCTCTGCTGCCATTTGATATCCGGCCCCAGTGTTTCCAACACCGCGCGGGACTTCTGCGAGATGGATTTGAGTTCGTCCTGGGTGAGGTTCTGCGCGCCGGGAATGGTGCGTTCGATGATGTACTGGTGGCTGTCGGCGGAAAACGCGGTGGCGCTGGCAATCAGTAAGGCAAATGCAATCAGTGAGTAACGCATGGGAGTATCTCCTGTGGGGAAAATTTTCATTGGATAACAGCTCGGTGAACAACCTCGATTGCTGTATGAGGTCTGCCCGTTATCCAAGCAGCCACTGGTCGCGCTCACAATGAATTCCCTCCTGACCTTTACCTGAACTGGTGATTGCCGTTAAATCAAGGCGTTAGCAGTAGAAATGAACTGCTCACACTGTGCGGAAACGGCAGCAGACCGGATTCGGGGCGGCATATGACGACACTGTGTTTCGGCGAGTTCGAACTCGACAATAAAAAAAACCGTCTGCTGCGTCGTGGCAAGAAGGTGGCGATCCAGGAGCAACCACTGCGCCTGTTGTCCCTGCTGCTGGCGGAGCCAGGGGCGCTGGTGACCCGGGAACGGATTTACCGTGAGTTCTGGCCGGATGACGCCACCGGCATCCTCGATGACAACCTCAATACCCTGGTGCGGAAACTGCGCCAGGCCCTCAATGATTCGGCGCGCAGCTCGCGCTTTGTGGAAACCATACCCAGGCAGGGCTATCGATTTATCGCTCCGGTGGTTGTGCAGGGAGCAGAGCCGGGTATCGAGCAGAGTGTCAAGCCGACTGCCGAGCAGCAATCCGCGCGCATCGAAACGGGAGTTTCGCGTCACTTTGTGCGTCCCGCGGTCGCTGTGGGCGCGCTGATGCTGCTGGCTGTGTTGGGTTATTTGCTGTCACCTTATTTTGTTGCTCCGAGTAGTGCGGACCGGCACTTCAATTCCGTCGCCGTGCTGCCCTTTGTGAACGCCAGTGATGACTACCAGCGGGATTATTTCAGCGACGGTCTCGCCGACGACATACTCAATCGCCTGTCCGGTTTTCCCGGATTACATGTCGTTTCCAGAACCTCCTCCTTTGCCCTGCAGCAGTCCGGTCTCGATGCGCGCAGCATCGGTGAGAAGCTGAATTCCGATGCGCTGGTCGAGGGCAGCGTGCGCAGGGATGAAGAACAGCTGCGCATCAATGTGCGGCTCATCGACACCGGCAATGGTTATCAACTGTGGTCGCGCAGCTACCAGCGGGAGCTGACGGATATCTTCTCGGTGCAGGAGGAGATCGCGCTGGAGATTGCCAGTGCACTGGCCGGTGAATTGCAGAGTGGCGTGGAGGCCAACTTGCAGCCGGACCGGATTCCTCCCGCCGCTTACGACAACTATCTCAAGGGGCGTTTCTACTGGCACCAGCGTTCGGAACGCGATCTGCATGCGGCGGTGGATTGTTTCGAGCAGGCCATTGCGCTCGCCCCGGAGTACGCACCGGCCTGGGCAGGGCTTGCGGACGCTCTCGCGGTACTGGGTTTCTACGATTACCTGCCGCCATCCGAGGCGTTTACCCGCGCCCGCGGCGCCGCCCGCCGCACCCTGCAGCTGGACCCGGTCAATGCCTCGGCGGAGGCCAATCTCGGTTATGTGGCGCTGTATTACGACTGGGATCTGGCGGAGGCGGAAGCGCGCTTCCTGCAGGCGATCGCGTTCAAGCCGGACTCCTCCAAGGCGCATCAGTGGTACGCGAACCTGCTGGTGGCGGCGGGGCGGTTTGCGGAAGCGGAGCGGGAGATGCGCAGGGCCACCGAGCTGGACCCGCTGTCACTGATTGCCAATGCCGCCCTGGGCTGGGTGCTGTATCACGCGGGGTCTCACCAGGCAGCAATGGAACAGCTGGCGCTGGCGCAGGAGCTGGATCCGGATTTCGAACTCATTTACCTGTGGCGAGGCTGGACGCTCGAAGACATGGGTGACCTCTCCGGCGCTGTGGATTCCCTGCGGGAAAATGTAGCGCGCTCCGGCGGCAGTGCCATCGGCGTGGCCTCGCTGGCGCGGACACTGGCGCTGGCGGGGGATGAACAGGAAGCCCGCGACCAGCTGGCGGAACTCGAACTCTCCGGTGGGTATCTGCCGTCTTACGAAATGGCCAAAGCCTATCTCGCTTTGGGAGATTTGGCCGAGGTGGATCGCTGGCTGCAGCGCGCGAGGAACCAGCGCTCACATTCACTGGTGTTCCTCAATGTGGATCCGCAGCTGGCGGCGTTTCGCACCACGCAAGACTATGCGCAGCTTGCCCGACAGGTGCTGCCGAAGCCTTAGCCAGGCTGGCATTACACAGTGGGATTTGAGGAGGGGAAGCCGGGGGCCGATGTTGTCGAGCCCCCGGACAAGGGCAGTCAATTAAACCGCGACTTTTTCCAGCGCCAGACTGCCGATGGAATAGCCCGCACCGAAAGAACAGATCACGCCCTTGCTGCCTACCGGCAGATCATCGCTGTGCAGATTGAACGCGATCACCGAACCCGCGCAGGCGGTGTTGGCGAAGCGGTCCAGCACGATCGGCGCGCGTTCGATGCTGGCGTCGTCACCCATTAGCTTTTTTGCAATCAGGTTGTTCATGTTGATGTTGGCCTGATGCAGCCACCAGCGATCGATGGCGGCCGGGGTCATGCCCAGCTCCTGTACCTGGTTCTCCAGGTGTTCAGCGGCCATCGGGCAGACTTCCTTGAACACCTTGCGGCCATTCTGGCGGAACAGCTTGCCGTCGCCATAGGGGTCGACATCCGCGGCGCGGGCGGTGTAGCTGAAGTTGGAGCGAATATTGTTGGAAAAGACGGTCTTCGCCTTGGTGCCGAGGATTTCCCACGCGGTGTCTGCGTTGCAGAGATCCTTGCGCTCAACCACCGAGGCCACCGCCACATCGCCAAAAATAAAGTGGCTGTCGCGATCGGTGTAATCCACCTGGGGTGACGCCAGTTCCGGATTGATCACCAGCACCGCCTTGGCGGAACCGGAGCTGATGGCGTCTACGGCGCGCTGCAGGGAAAAGGTCGCAGAGGAGCAGGCGACTTCCATATCGAAGGCAAAGCCGTCGATGCCGAGTGCACCCTGGATCTCGATGGCGATGGCGGGATAGGAGCGCTGCAGATAAGAGGCGCCGACGATCACCGCATCGATGTCTTCCGGTTTCTTGTTGGCCTTTTCCAGTGCCAGCTTGGCCGCCTTCAGACCCATTTCCGCCTGCAGGCACAGCTCGTCATCGGCGCGCTCCGGCAGGTAGGGGCGCATACGCTCGGGGTCGAGAATCCCCTCCTTGCTGACCACATAGCGGCTCTTGATACCGGAAGCCTTTTCGATGAATTCCGCGGAGGAAAAGGGTTTGGCTTCCAGCTCGCCCGCCTCGATAGCGGCGGCGTTTTCGCGGTTGTACTTTTGCGCGAAGGTATTGAGTGCCGTCACCAGCTCTTCATTGGTAATGGTGTCCGGGGGGGTCCACAGGCCGGTACCGCTGATCACAATGCCCCGGGGCATCTTGTATTCGCTCATCATGCTAAATCCCGTACTTCACGCCTGCTCGGCGAGCTTCTTTTATAACGTTAGCAGCCGGTGATTTTTTGCACAGTGGCTGCAAAGGGCGACTATTGTGCCGCCGCGGGTCGGCCCGGTCTAGGAATGTGTACTAGGGTACCGAATGGTCAGAGGGGGGAATTGGCTGGATATCAAGGGGTTCTGGCCAGGGCGTAAGCACTCACCCGACTTGCGCCGCTGTCCAGGAGTGACTGGGTGGCCGCCTCGAGAGTGGCGCCGGTGGTGATCACGTCGTCCACCAGGCCGATATGCAAGCCTTGCACCCGGGAAGAGGCGGCAAAGCTGTGTGCAAGATTCTTCAGCCGTTCGTTGCGGCGCAGCTGCTGTTGGCTGTCGGTCCGGGTCACCTTGCGCAGGGCGTGGTTATCCACAGGGACCTGCCAGTGCTTGCCGAGGATATCCGCGATCAGCTGCGCCTGGTTGTAGCCACGGGTGAGTTGCCTGCGCCAGTGCAGCGGTATGGGAACCAGTAGATCCGGGGGGGCGGCGGAGTGAAGCTTCTGCCCGATCTGTTCTGCGGCCAGTTCGGCCAGGGTGCGCCCGGCGGCGAAGTCCCGCTGATATTTTAGGCGCTGGATCAGCTGTGCCACCGGATAGGCATAACTCCAGCAGGCATAGCTGAGCTTTTGCGGTGGCGGCTGTTGCAGGCACCGTGGGCAGGTTCGGTCGCCGGTGTTCTCGAGCGGCAACGCGCACTGGGTGCAGGCGTGGCGGATGATCGGCAGGTCGCTGCGGCAGGGCGCACAGATGCCGGAATGAATCTGCTGACTCGCGCCACACAGCAGGCAGCGGGCGAGACTGGATTCCAGACTGCGGTCAAGCAGCTGGCCAAAGAGTCGCAGCATCCTGGGGCAATCCTCCCTGATTGCTTGGCCGTGTCACCGCAATTGCGGACTTGTAAACCTTGCCTGGTTCTCTCGGTTGACAGCGAAAGGGCCACCGCTACACTTGCAGGCCTTCACAGACCGAAAAGTCCGATCCCCGGCCAAAATTGACGCTTGAGTCGAGTGGCCTCCGAGGAGAGTAATCCCAGTGACTGCCAACCCGCAAATGTCCAACGCTTCTTCCAATTACGGCGAGGTTCGCCACGACTGGACTCGCCAGCAGGTGCTGGACCTGTTCGCACTGCCGTTCAGCGATCTGATGTTCACCGCGCAACTGGTGCACCGCCAGCACTTTGACGCCAACCGGGTGCAGGTGAGCACCCTATGTTCCATCAAGACCGGCGCCTGCCCGGAAGACTGCAGTTACTGCCCGCAGAGTGCCCGCTACGACACCGGCCTCGAGCGCGAGAAGCTGATGAAGGTGGAAAAGGTGGTGGAGGAGGCGCGCGCGGCCAAGGCCAGCGGCGCCACCCGTTTCTGCATGGGCGCCGCCTGGCGCTCGCCCAAGAACAAGGACATGCAGTACGTCACCCAGATGGTGCGTGAGGTGAAAGCCCTGGGTCTCGAGACCTGCATGACCCTCGGCATGCTGAGCGACGAGCAGGCCAGGGGCCTGGCGGACGCCGGGCTCGACTATTACAACCACAACCTGGATACCTCGCCGGAATACTACGGCGACATCATTACCACCCGCACCTACGAAGACCGCCTGAACACCCTGGCGAATGTGCGCGCGGCGGGTATGAAGGTGTGTGCCGGCGGCATTATCGGCCTCGGTGAAGAGGAAAAGGATCGCGCCGGCCTGCTGATGCAGCTGGCCAATCTCCCCGAGCACCCGGAATCCGTGCCGATCAATATGCTGGTAAAAGTGGCCGGCACCCCGCTGGAAAACAACAAGGACCTCGACCCCTTTGAGTTTATCCGCTGTATCGCCGTGGCCCGCATCATGATGCCGAAATCCCACGTGCGCCTTTCCGCCGGTCGTGAATCCATGAACGACGAGATGCAGTCGCTGGCGTTCCTCGCCGGCGCCAACTCTATTTTCTACGGCGAAAAACTGCTGACCACCGCCAACCCCGAAGCCAACAAGGATATGCAGCTGTTCGCGCGCCTCGGCATCAAGCCGGAGGAGTACCAGCAGTACGAGGACGAGACAGTAGTGGAAGCGGGACTGCAGGCACAGATTACCGAGCAGCAGAATGCCCCGTTCTTTTACGACGCCGCCAAGGCATAAGTTTTAAAACGTTGTGACTGATGCCGTGAACAGCCTGCAGGATTTTCTCGACGCGCGCCTGGCGGAACGCCGGGCGCAGCAGTTGTACCGCAGTCATAAAACACTGGCTGCCGCCCCCGGGCCGGTGGCAATCGTCGACGGCCGTGAGCTGGTCACCTTCAGCAGCAATGACTACCTGGGTCTCGCCGTCCATCCGGAAGTGATAGCCGCCCAGCAGCGCGGCGCTCTGCTCGGTGCCGGTGCCACCGCTTCCCATCTGGTCAATGGCCATTTCGAAGTCCACCAAAAACTGCAAGACAAAATTGCCGAGGTCACCGGCCGCGAAGCGGCGCTATTGTTTGGCAGCGGCTATATGGCCAACATGGGTGTAATCAACGCGCTGATCGGGCGCGGCGATTATGTGGTGCAGGACAAGCTCAATCACGCCTCGCTGATCGACGGCGGGCGCATCAGCGGTGCCGAATTTCTGCGTTTTGCCCACAACGATCTCACCGCACTGGAACGACAACTGCGGCGCGCGCGCGAAAAAGGTAATGGCAAAATCCTGCTGGCGGTCGACGGCGTCTACAGCATGGACGGCGACACCGCGCCGCTCGCGCAGATGGCCGAGCTGTGTCATCGGTACGACGCCTGGCTGATGGTGGACGAGGCCCACGGCTTTGGCGTCATGGGGAGTGAGTTTTTTCCCTGTGCCGGCAGCGCCGCTGCCGCGGGGCTCGACCAGAATACGGCGCCCATCGTTATGGGGACCCTCGGCAAGGCGGCCGGTAACGGCGGTGCATTTGTCGCGGGTTCGCGGGCACTGATCGACTACCTTACTCAGTTTGCGCGCACCTATATCTACACCACCGGTATGCCGCCGGCGCTGGCTGCCGGCTGTCTGAGGGCGCTGGAGCTGATGCAGGAATTACCCCTGCGCCAGACATTAAATAAACGCATCCAGTATTTCCGCGAGCGCGCGGCGCAGTTGCAATTGCCGCTGGAAAATTCCACCAGTGCGATACAGCCGCTGGTGCTCGGCTGTGAAAAAAAAGTATTGGCGGTCAGTGCGCAGCTGCAGCGTGCCGGTTATCTCGTCGGCGCGATACGTCCACCCACGGTGCCCGCGGGTACCGCGCGCTTGCGCATTACCCTTTCCGCGTCTCACGGTGAGGCACAGATCGACGGCCTGCTGCAGGCGTTGGTGAGCGCACTGGTTGCGGTGGAGGCAACGGTATGAATATTGCGTTGATCCACGGCTGGGGTGGGGATTCCCGCTGCTGGCAGCCGCTGCTGCGTGAGCTGGATGGTTTTTTCAACGAGACAGTGGCGCTCGATTTGCCGGGGTTCGGCGCGCGCGCGCAGGAACCCTGGCCAAAAACTGAAATTTTACTGGAACAGCTGGACGCACAATTGCCGGAAAACTGCCTGCTGCTGGGCTGGTCCCTGGGTGGCATGCTCGCGGTGCAACTCGCAGCACGCAGCAGAAAAGTCCGAGCTCTGGTCACCATCGCCGCCAACGGCAGTTTTGTTTCGCGCGACGGATGGCCGGGAATGGAAGCGGAGGTGTTCGCAGAATTCTGTAATGCCCAGCGCGAGCAGCCGGAAAAAAACTGGCAGCGGTTCTGTGGGCTGGAAGCCCGCGGTGATTCTGATATGCGCGGGCTGGTGAAGATCCTCAAGGGCTGGCAGCCACCATCCATTCCGGAAGGCTGGTGCGATGCGCTGGAAGGTCTCGGCGACCTCGACAACCGCACAGTGCTGCCCGCGCTGAAGATTCCGGCATTGCATATTTTCGGCAAGGGCGATGCGCTGGTCCCGTCGGCAGCGGCAACAGAGATTGAAAAAATGGGCTGCGAGGTGGCGTTAATTGCGGGGGCGGGGCACTGCCCGCATCTGAGCCGCCCGGCAGAGATCGCCGCACTGGTAACCGGTTTTTCCGGGCGCGAGAGCGGACAGCGGGCGCCGATGGATAAAACCTCGGTGGCGCGGGCCTTTGGCCGCGCTGCAGAAAGCTACGATGCCGCCGCCCATCTGCAACGCGCCGTTTGCCGGGAGCTGATAGACCGCGAACCGCAAAACCGTGTTGGCGAAAACAGGTCGCCCAAGCGGATTCTCGATCTCGGCAGTGGCACCGGTTACGGCAGTGAGTTATTGCGCAAGCGCTACCCGGATGCGGAAATCATTGCACTGGATCTGGCACCGGAAATGCTGAGTTACGCCCGCACCCATCGACCGGTCAGCAACGGCTATGTGGCCGCGGACGCGGAGCAGCTGCCACTGGCGGACGGCTGTATCGATCTGGTGTTTTCCAGCTTTGCGCTGCAGTGGTGCTATCGCCTGCCGCAATTGTTTGCGGAAATCCGCCGCGTGATGGCACCGGGCGCCAATGCACTGATTTCCACGCTGGTGCCGGGAACCCTGCGCGAACTGGAGCGCAGCTGGACGGCGGTGGACGACAACGTACACGTCAATCGCTTCCTGCCGGCGGAGGAGTGGCAGCGTGCCTGCGAACACAACCGGCTGGATTGCACGGTGACCACGGAGCAGCGCGTGTTGCATTTCGACAACATCAAGACCCTGATGCGCGAGCTGAAGAGTATCGGTGCCCACAACGTCAATCGCGATGCGGGCAAGGGATTGCTGAGCCGTGAGAAGCTCTGCAAACTCACCGCGGCATACGAGCAGCAGCGCAGCGATACCGGCCTGCCGGCGACCTATCAGGTGCTGTATCTCACCCTGGCCCAGCGGCAGTCGCAAACGGCCACGCTGCACGCGGCTGCCTCCCGCTGAGCGGGGTTATTTTTCTGGAACGAACGCGACAATCCGTGTCGGTCCACCGCTGCCACCGCGAATTTTCATCGGCAGTGCAATCAGCGTGAATCCTGTTTCCGGCAGGTCCGTCAGGTTGGCGACATTTTCCAGCGCCGGAATATTCTTGGCGAACAGGGTGCGGTGGGTTTCGAACAGGCGTGAGGCGCCGTAGTCGATGCTCGGCGTATCCAGACCCACCGCTTTTATCTCGCGCTTTTCCACCAGAAACTGTGCCGCCTCCGGTGACAGGCCGGGAAAATTCAGTTTTGCCACTGCCTGCTCGCCGCGCTCGGCGGTACCCATATATTTCTCCGGGTCCGGCCAGAAGCGCGCAGTACCGGTGTCGAACAGCACGATACTGCCTTTTGCGATATTGCCGTGCCGCGCTTCCCAGCGCTCGATATCGGCGACGGTGATCAGGTAATTGCGGTCCTCACCGATGCGGTCCGCCACACGGATTACTACACCGGGGCCGATCAACTGTTGCAGTGGGATCCTGTCCACAGACAAATGATCGCGGCTGAAATGTACCGGCGCATCCACATGGGTGCCGCCGTGCTCTGCGCCGGCCAGATTGTAGGCGGAGTAGTAATAGCCCTTGTCGGTTTCACCCGCGAACACGGTGGTCTTGGCAAACTTGTCGGCGGTGGGCCAGTAGATAGTGTCGTCGGCAAAGTCGTGAGAGAGGTCTACCCAGCGTCCCTGCGGAAAGTTCTCCGCAGCGGCGACATTCGCGAGCACCAGGCAGAATACGGTGAGCCAGCGGGTAATTGTTGCGGGGCAATGGCGCGTCTTGCCGTTCATTCAACTCTCCGTGTTTTTCCGATTATTTTCTCGCTGCGCGGAACTTGAACCGGTTCGCCCGTGAGGGGATAGTGATCAGCTTATTCGTCATCCCAAATTGATCAACGGACGCACCAGCAGTTGAAAGCCTATACCAAAGCGCCGTCTCTGCCAGCCGACCGCACCCGCGCGCTGGTGCTGGCGCGGCAGTATGTACACAGCCCGTGGAGTGGCGACGTCGCCGGCCTGATCGGGTATCTGGGCGCGTTGCAACTGGATGCCATTCAGGTGATCACCCGCGCCCATCTGCACCAGCTGCATGTCCGTCTGCCGCGGCTGCGAGAGGCTAATCTGATTGGCGCGCTGGAAAGCGCCGAGCGTGAGCGGCAGATTTTCGAGTACTGGTCCCACGCCGCCGCCTACCTGCCTGTGGATAACTACCGCTTTGCGCGCATCCGTATGGATCGTATCCGCGACGGGCAAAAACACTGGTTCGAGAGGAACGCCAGGCTGTGCCGTTTCGTACTGGATCGCATCCGCGCCGAGGGCCCGCTGAAGGCCAGTGATTTTGTGCGCGCCAAGGGCGGCTGGTGGAGCTGGAGCGAGGAGAAAAAAGCGCTGGAGCAGCTGTTCCACGAGGGCGAGCTGATGGTGAGCCACCGCGAGGGCTTCCAGAAGGTGTTCGACCTGCCGGAGCGCCTGCTGCCCGCAGATGTTAAGACGTCAGCGGCGAGCGAAGCCGAATACGGACGCCATCTGGTGGGCAGCTTTTTGCGCGCCCAGGGGCTGGGCCGTGCGGAAGAGATCAGCTACCTGCGCAAACATGACAAAGACCTGGTTGTGCAAGCAGTGGAAGGGATGCTGAAAAGCGGTGAATTGCTGCCAGTGGGCAAGGAACTGATACTGACCGAGGATATGGAGGTAGAGCCGCCAGCGGCGCCGCGCAAGGTGCGGTTGCTGTCGCCGTTCGACCCGCTGGTACTGCAGCGCAAACGCCTGAAGCGGCTGTTTGGTTTCGACTACCAGCTGGAATGCTACGTGCCGGGCCCCAAACGGAAATTCGGCTACTTCTGCCTGCCGATCCTCTACCGGGATGGCTTTGCGGGGGTGGTGGACCTGAAGGCGGACCGGGAAGCGGGCCTGTTGCGGGTGAAGGCCCTGCACTGGCGAAGTCCGCCGGGCAGCGCTCTGCTGTCCGGATACAACAAGGCCCTCGGCGATTTCGCCCGTTATCACGGACTGGCCGCCGAGGGCCTCTGATCTATTAACGGGATCGCAGCTACTCGTCGTCAGACCTGAACGACCACATACACCTCATGACCATCGCGCTGGGTGGGCATAAAGTAGTGGCCGCCGTAGCGGTAATACTGGATACCGTTGATCACTTCTGCGGTGTAACCCACCGGCAGGTTATCCACTACCTGGCCCGGTGCGTAAGCCGGCTGGGTCGCGCCCACCACCGGGGCCACAGCCACTGGTGCGGCGCTGGCCACTACGGTTGCCGGTTGCGGTACCACCACATAGCGGCCCATATGCGGATGCCACTGGTAGTAGGCGCTGCCGTACTGGTAATAGGTAAATCCGCCAATCTGGACCTGCACCGCGCTCGCCGGCAGTGTCAGCACCGCCGCACCGAGGGGCGCGTTCACCACCATGTATCCGGCGGGCGCCGGGCGGTAGTAATAGCCGCCTTGGTAGTAGTAGGGCACGCCACCCACTGCCACGTTCACGAAACCGGCCGGCAGAATGGGCACGGTAACGCCAATGCCGATACGCGGGCCGCCAAAGCGCGGGCCCCAGTAACCGTGGCCGTGATGGTGGCCGCGGTAGCCTGAATGCGCGTCTGCTGGTGCCGCGAAGGCAAAAGAGAGCAGCGCGACAAGTCCTGTTCCGAACAAAAGGAATTTGGCCGCTTTGTTCATGGAATCCCCCTGCGAGCGAGTGCTTACTATTGAACAAATAATAACCGCATTTACGAAGGGGCGCTACGTGCCACGTCCGCACCTGCGTTAAGAATTGTCAGCCCACCACGGAAGTTATCCACAGGATGTGGAAAAGTCTGGTGGTAAATTCGGGCGTCGGTTACCCGCAGGGGAGGTACCGGTTCGGCGCAAAATGCACCGAACCGGTTTGTTGATTTCAGCGCTGGTTGCGCTGAACGATACCCATCAGCTTGTACAGCAGGTGCGCGGCCCCGAATTCATAGGCGTGAAAACCTTCGATGGGCGCGAACTCCAGCAGGTCGAAACCGATGATCTGCCGCTGTTTGGCCACCGACTCGAACAGGTTCAGGGTCTGGTACCAGCCGAGCCCGCCGGGCACCGGAGTGCCGGTCGACGGGAAGACCGAGGGGTCCATGCCGTCGATGTCCAGGGTGAAGAACACCTTGCTGGGGAAGTTCTCCGGCAGCTCAAACGACTGCACCTGGGTCGGTACCAGCTGGTGCGCGTCCAGGTAGCCGACGTTGTACTGCTTGCGCGCGTCCATCTCTTCTTCGCAGTAGGCGCGGATGCCCAACTGGAACAGCGAAATACCCGCCTCACACACCAAGCGCATGACGCTGGCATGGCTGTGCTTGTGGCCTTCGTAGCGGTCGCGCAGGTCGGCGTGGGCGTCGATCTGCACCACGCCGAAGTCGGTGATCCCGGCATCCAGGTAACCCTTGATGATCCCCCAGGTGACCGAGTGTTCGCCGCCGATGCCCACGGGCATTTTGCCCATGGCCAGGATTTCGCGGGTGGCGCTGGCGATGTTCTCCATCACCTGCTCGGCGGGGCCGCTGACATCCACCGCTTCGCGGGTGTAGATCCCGAGCTCACAGGGGGAGGAGAAGTTGTCGAAGGTTTCCAACTGGTGGGAGGCTTCGATGATCGCCGCCGGGCCCTTGCCGGTGCCGCCGCCGTAGGAGACGGTCTCTTCGTAGGGGATTGGCAGGATGTGAAACAGGGCGTCTTCTGGCCTCGGTTGTTCGATTTCGGAGCCGAGGAAAATATTGGGGTCTTCGGTGTGCATAATTTTGGCCTGGTGCTTCTAGGTTGAGTGGTCCTATAGAACCTCTAGTGGCGGCCGAGCACCGGGTATCTGTTTTCAAAACCGGGCTAGGCGCCCCCCTGGGAATACATCCCTGTACGCTGCGTCGGCGACGTCCCTGTCGCCGACGCTTTTGAAAACAGATACCCGGCACTCGGCCTTCGCATTGCGTGTATACCTTCGTAGCCTCACTCACATGGCCTTACGAAGTAATTAAATTGGAATTTAAGGGAAAGTACCGGGTACAGGTTTTCGGGAGCGTCGCAAACAGGATGTTTGCGCCGCAGCGCCCAGGGATGGGTTCACAGCGGTCCCGAAAACCTGTACCCGGTGCTTTCCCGCCACCGAGCTCGCTAAAAAGCGAGAAGCAGCGGGCTATCAAAAATCAAGAAAGACGACCCTTAAAGTCCTCATAACCGAATTCTTTAATGAGCCTGAGCTCATCGGTATCGGAATTCCACAAAGCAATCGAAGGCAGTGGGATGCCGTTGAACGTGTTTGTCTTGACCATGGTGTAGTAGGCCATTTCCTCAAATACGATTTTGTCGCCGATTTTCAGCGGATCAGCAAAGCTGTATTCGCCAATACGGTCGCCGGCGAGACAGCTCTGCCCGCCCAGCTGATAGCTGTGTGGCAACTCCCCTGGCAGTGATGCACCGGTGATTTCCGGGCGGTACGGCATCTCGATCACATCCGGCATGTGGCAGGTGGCAGACACATCGAGGATCGCCTGGTTTTTGCCATTCCAGGTCAGGTCTACAACCTCGCCCACCAGCACGCCGCAAAACAGCGCTACCGCTTCGCCGGGTTCCAGATACACTTGCACGCCGTGCTTCTCGGAAAACGCCTTCACCGCGGCAATCAGCTCTTCCACCTGATAATCACAGCGGGTGATATGGTGGCCGCCGCCAAAGTTGATCCACTCCATCTGCGGAATCAGATCGCCAAATTTTTCCTCTACGGCTGCAATCGTGCGCTCCAGCGGTTTGAAATCCTGTTCACACAGGGTGTGGAAATGCAGGCCGCTGATGCCGGTGAGATCCTCACCGTCAAACAGCGAGCGCACTATACCCAGGCGCGAGCAGGGGGCGCAGGGATCGTAGATCGGCGTGTGACCTTCGGAATGTTCAGGATTGATACGCAGGCCGAACTGCAGCTCGGGACGCTTCTTCTGCGCTTCCAGGCACAGGGACTTGTAGCGCTTCCACTGCGAGAAGGAATTGAAGATCACATGGTGGGCGAACTCGAGAATTTCCTTCAGCTCCTGCTCCTTGTAGCCGGCGCTGAACACGTGAACCTCTTTGCCGAGATCCTTGCCACCGTACTCCTCGAATCCCAGTTTCGCCTCGTTAATGCCACTGGCGCAGGTGCCGGAAAGATATTCAGCGACAATGTGCCCGATGCTGAACATGGAAAACGCTTTCAGCGCGGCCAGTACCTTGGCACCGCTGCGTTGCTGCACATCGGCCAGGACTTCGAGGTTGTCGCGCAGGGCGATTTCATCCACCACGAAGCAGGGTGTAGGCACACGGCTGGGGTCAAATTCGCCGAAGTAGTCTTTGCGGGGCGTCAAATCCATAACAATTTTTCTTACAGCTGCAATTGGCAAAAATCCCGGACCTTGCGGCCCGGGATTGGCGGTCTTAGACGAACGGCTTGTCGAGCCAGGTCTCCTGCCAGGGCAGACCGTACTTGTTCAGGTCGGCCATAAAGGGATCCGGATCCAGCTGCTCCATGTTCCACACGCCGGGCTTCATCCACTTGCCTTCCATCATCATCTTGGCACCGATCATTGCCGGTACACCGGTGGTGTAGGAAATTGCCTGGGACTGGACTTCCTTGTAGCACTCCTGGTGGTCGCAGATGTTGTAGACATAGTAGATCTTGTCTTCGCCGCCACCCTGCGGGGTGCCCTTGATGATGTTGCCGATACAGGTCTTGCCCTTGGTCAGCGGGCCGAGGCTGGCCGGGTCGGGCAGCAGCGCCTTCAGGAACTGGATCGGCACGATCTGCTGGCCCTGGAATTCGATCGGCTCGATGCCAGTCATGCCCACGTTCTGCAGTACTTCCAGGTGTTTCAGATAGCTGGCACCAAAGGTCATCCAGAAGCGCGCACGCTCGATTTCCGGGAAGTGTTTGGACAGGGACTCCAGCTCTTCGTGGTACAGCAGGTACAGGTCTTTTTCGCCGATGCCTTCGGGGAAGGCAAACACCCGCTTTTCTTCCATCGGCTTGGTGGTTACCCACTGGCCGTTTTCCCAGTAGCGACCGTTCGCAGTGATTTCGCGAATGTTAATTTCCGGGTTGAAGTTGGTGGCAAACGGCAGGCCGTGATCGCCGGCGTTGCAGTCGAGGATGTCGAGGGTCTTGATGCGGTCGAAGTGGTGTTTCTTCGCGTAGGCGGTGAACACACTGGTGACACCAGGGTCGAAGCCACTGCCGAGCAGCGCCATCAGGCCGGCTTTTTCGAATCTGTCCTGGTAGGCCCACTGCCAGCTGTACTCGAACTTCGCCTCGTCCAGCGGTTCGTAGTTGGCGGTATCCAAGTAGTGCACGCCGGTTTCCAGGCACGCATCCATGATGTGCAGGTCCTGGTAGGGCAGTGCCACGTTGATGACCATGTCGGGCTTGACCTTCTCGATCAAGGCGACCATTTCGCTCACGTTATCGGCGTCCACTTCCGCGGTGTCGATTTTGCGCGGCAGCATGTCTGCGATTTTGTCGCACTTGGCTTTGGTACGGCTGGCGAGGGTAATGTTCTCGAACACTTCCTCTACTTGCGCACACTTGTGTGCTACCACCTGACCGACGCCACCGGCGCCGACAATCAGAACGTTGGCCATTTTGTTCTCCCTTTTTTTAGCTTCTTTCAGGTCTTGTGAAACCTGGTAGACAAATTTGTGGCGAGTCTGCTGGTGGTACCCTTTTACTGGGCCACCAGCAGGTCCTTCCCATCACGTTCAGCACTTCGAAGTAACCAAGGAGTAAAAAGGCTACGAAGTACGAAATCAAAATAGAAGGAAATTAACCTTCTACCTTGAGACTTATTTAACGTGACGAATCACTTCTCGAAGTAGGTATACCCACTCATGCTCGCCGTATAAGTGTGCAGAATTTCCTTGCGCTGCTGCGCGGTAATTCTGCCACTCTTCACCGCGCTTTCCGCCAGCTTGCGGAAACGCTCGAACAGGTCCTGCGGCGAGTACTCAACATAGCTCAATACATCGGCAATGCTGTCACCGTGAATTTCACGGCTGTAATTCACATGGCCGTCTTCTTCAATGTGCACACTTACCACGTTGGTATCGCCAAACAGGTTGTGCAGGTCGCCCAGGGTCTCCTGGTACGCGCCAACCAGGAACGCTCCGAGAATATACTCCTCGCCGTCCTTCAATGCATGCAACGGCAGTGTCTTGCGCACATCCTGACGATCGATGAAGCGGTCGATCTTGCCGTCGCAGTCGCAGGTAATATCCGCAATGATTGCCGAGCGCGTCGGCGCTTCATCCAGGCGGTGTACCGGCGCCAGCGGGAACAGTTGATCGATCGCCCAGATATCCGGCAGCGACTGGAACACGCTCATGTTGGCGTAGTAAATGTCCGACAGCACCTCCGGCAGTGCCTGCAGGTCCATCGGTACCTCTTCCACTTCGTCCAGCAGTTTGCGGATCTTCTGCGCACACTGCAAAAACAGGTTTTCCGCCAGCGCGCGGTCCCGCAGGCTCACCTGCCCGTGCAGGTACAGCGCGCGGATCTCATCGCGGTAGTAGAGCGCATCGTTGTAGCTTTCCTGCAGGTTCTTTGTCGCCGCGTTTTTCAGCGCGTGCTGCAGGTACTTCAACATCGGGTGGGAATCCTCGCCGATGCGGTCGTCCTCAAGTTCGATGGGCTCGAAGCTGGTGGTGTCGAGAATGTTGAACAGCAGCACCGACGAATAGGCTACCGTCGCGCGGCCCGACTCGGTAATGATCACCGGGTGCTCCACGCCCTCGCTGTCCATGGTGCCCATGATGGCTTCCACCACGTCCACGCAGTACTCGTCCAGGGAGTAGTTCTTGGAGTGGGTATAGTTGGTCTTGGAGCCGTCGTAGTCCACCGCCAGGCCGCCGCCCAGATCCAGGAAGCCCATGGCAGCGCCTTCCTCCACCAGATCCGCGTAGTAACGGCAGGCTTCCAGCACGCCGGTGCGGATATCGCGGATATTCGGTACCTGGGAGCCCAGATGGTAGTGCAGCAGCTTCAGGCAGTTCAGCATGTTGTGTTCGCGCAGCTTGTCGACCATCGCGATCAGGTCGTTACTGCCGAGACCGAAAATGCTGCGGTCGCCACTGGTGGCATTCCAGTAACCGCCCACCTTGCTCGCCAGCTTCACGCGCACACCGATATTGGGTTCCACTTTCTCGCGCTCTGCACAGCGGATGATGGTGTCCACCTCTGAGGGGGTTTCCACCACAAAGAACACCTGCACACCGAGACGCTGGGCCTGCAGGCCCAGGTTGATGAACTCCTCATCCTTATAACCGTTGCACACGATCAGTGCCTCGGTGTTGTCGAGGATCGACAGCGCTGCAATCAGTTCCGCCTTGCTGCCCGCTTCCAGGCCGTGGCCGAACTGGCGACCGACCTTGGCGATCTCCTCGATCACCTGGCACTGCTGGTTCACCTTGATCGGAAACACGCCGCGGAACTTGTTGCGGTAGCCGCAGCTCTCGATAGCGCTGCGGAAAGAATTGTTGATGCGCGCGACCTGCGCTTCCAGCAGGTTCTCGAAACGCACCAGCAGCGGCATACCCAGCCCGCGCTCGTTGGCGCCGTGGGCGATGTCCATCAGCGACACGGAATGCGTCGTGCCGGCCGTGTTGGTTACCTCAACCGTGATCTCACCGGCGTCGTTCAAATTGAAATAGCCAGCACCCCAGTTGCGGATGCCGTAGAGGTCTGCGGAGTCTTCGCAGGTCCAGTTTTCGATCTGTTGCTGTTTCATGGCGCCTCGTTCGTAAAATGAGGGACGGTAAGGATAATCAGGGGCGCGAATCTTGGGGCCTGAGTATGTGGAAAGCAATAACTATAGAAAAGAAACATGGCCGTTTTTTAAAGGATAAAACTAAATTTTTATTCAGTTTTTTAGTCCAAATTAAACTATAGGACCGAAAAACTAACCTGGTGATAGGAAGAGTCTCCGGCGCCACAAATAAAAAAGGCGACTCGAGAGAGTCGCCTGGGCAATAACCGAATTTTCATTCGGTTGTTGGGGTTGGATGTGACAATCCTTACCTGAGAGAAACCTGTGATCTTTGCGCGTCAAATAAATCCGGGGTTGGCGACGACCAGGTAACCGTGACGGTGGTTGTCCCAGCGGTAGTAGGTGTCGTAGGCCACGAAATAATTGAGGCCGCCGAAGTTGACGCTTATCGCAGTACCCGGCAGGGCTTGCACAAAGGCACCGACGGGAGCCTGGGCTACGACATAGCCTGCGCCATAAGGACGGTAGAATATGCCGTCGCTGAAGTAGTAGCCGAGGCCGGCGAAGGTCACGCTCACGTAAGATCTGGGCAGGCGCGTCCAGCGATAGCCATAGCCGTAGTGCGCCGGGCGGTAGCGGTGTTTGTGCGCCAGCTGCACCGGGCGGTAGGGACCGTGGTGATCGTGACCATTTCCACGGTAGTTGTGACCGTGGTTATGTCCGCGATTGTCGCCGCGGCCGCGATCATGGTCACGGTTCTTGTCGTAACGGCGATCGTAGCCGACGTACTTCACAAACTTGTGGTCGTCCTTTCCGTTGTGATGGTCGCGGCGCTCATCGCGTCTGTCGTCACGTCGATCTTCACGACGGTCCTCGCGGCGCACTTGCTGCCGGTCTTCGCGGCGATCATCGCGACGATCACTACGGTCATGCTGTTGCTGCGCGATTTTGCGGCTGTGGTCATTGGTGTGGTGGCGGTCGTCTCTGTCCGCCAGTGCCGGGGCAGCGCTGATAAGCAGGCTGGCGGCGATAAAGGCTGAAGTCAGTGTTTTCATGGTCGCTCTCCACGGCCGCCAGGGGCGGCTTCGGTGTGTTTTCGCTTACTGTGGGGGCCATTCTGTCCCCTTTACACTGAATCCTTCCTGAACCGTATCCACTCTTTTGCCAGGCAATGCGCGAAAAACCGAATCAGGCCGCGGTTTTTTGTGGTGAATTGCGCATTTGTTCCCGCTCGCGCCGGGGGGTAATATGCCGCGCGTAGCAACCTCTGGCGGAATCCCGACAATGCAAGTCTTTCACCATGTGGCCAGCCTGCGCGAGGCGCTGAAGGCGGCCCGTCGCGACGGCAAGACCATCGGCTTCGTGCCCACCATGGGTAACCTGCACGATGCGCATATCGAACTGGTCAAGCGGGCCCAAACCATGTGTGACGTGGTGGTCGTGTCCATTTTCGTCAACCGGCTCCAGTTCGGCCTGAACGAGGATTGGGACAAGTATCCCCGCACCATGGAGCAGGACATGGCGCGCCTGCGCGGCGCCAACTGCGACTTCCTGTTTCACCCGGATGAGAGCGAGATCTATCCCAACGGCATGGACCTGCAGACCAAGGTGATCTGCCCGGCGATGACCGATGTGCTGTGCGGCGCCAGTCGCCCGGGGCACTTCGAGGGGGTGACCACGGTGGTGGCGAAGCTGTTCAACATCGTGCAGCCGGACAAGGCCATCTTTGGTATCAAGGACTTCCAGCAGCTGGCGGTGATCCGTCGCATGGTGGAGGACCTGTGTATTCCAGTGGAGATCGTGGCGGCGCCGGTGCACCGCGAGGACGACGGCCTGGCGATGAGTTCCCGCAACGGCTATCTCACCGAGGAGGAGCGGCCGAAAGTGGCGATTCTGAACCAGACCCTGAACTGGGCACGCGGGGAGATCGAAAACGGACGCCGGGATTTTGCCGCGCTGGAAGCTGAGTCAAAAAGCCGCATTGAGAGCGCGGGCTTCCGGGTGGATTATTTCTCCATCTGCAACAGCCGCGACCTGCAACCGGCGGCGCACGACGACCGCGAGATCACGCTGCTGGGAGCGATGTACACCAGCGCCGCGCGCCTGATCGACAATGTTTCTCTGAGTATGTAACGGGAGGCTGGTATGCAAATCGAGATGCTGAAGGGCAAGCTGCACATGGCGGCGGTGACCCAGGCGGAACTCTGGTATGACGGTTCCTGCGCGATCGATCAAGATCTGGTGGAGCTGGCGGGCCTGCGCGAGTTCGAGAAAATTGATATCTACAATGTTTCCAACGGCGAGCGTTTTCACACTTACGTGATTCTGGCGGAGCGCGGTTCTGGCATCATCTCCATGAATGGGGCCGCAGCGCGTCGGGTCCAGGTCGGCGACCGTGTGATTATTGCGGCCTATGCTCAGATGTCGGAATCCGAGGCGGATTCATTTAAACCGAAACTGGTTTATCTGAATGAGAAAAATCGGGTTGAACGTAGTACCAATACGATCCCAGTGCAGATGGCTGAGCCTGCCTGATTTTTTGAAGTTCGGTGGTTTGGGGTTTTTGTAGTCCTGTGGTGGCAGAGCGCCGGGGATTGGCTTTCGGAACCGAGCTAGGCGCCCCCCTTCAATACATCCCTGTACGCTGCGTCGGCGACGTCCCTGTCGCCGACGCTTCCGAAAGCCAATCCCGGTCACTATGCCTTCAAATTGAAGTTTTCCACTTCGTTAGCATTTTTCTTTAAGTCGCCCTTGCTATAAACAAAACCGCTTAGAGTCTACGGCTCTGTCTGCCAGAGGGTTGTGACGGACAAGTCACCCGCCTACCATGAACACAACAAAAAGGTAGGAAGCCCCCAAAGCCAATGTCATCCCTGACCCAACCGAAAACCGGCGATCCGATCCCGTGGACGCAGCTGCTGAAAAGCGGCTACCGGATTTTCGTCGGTTCCCACGCCGCCGTCCCCAACGAGCTGATGGCAGACCTTATTGCCAACAGCCGTGGCCTCAACGATATCGAAGTCACACAGGTATTCACCCTCTCCGACAATATCTGGGCCGAGCGCAAATACGCCGAGCTGTTTACCGTCAATGCGCTGTATATTGGTGGAACGTCTATCCGCAATGCGGTAGCGGAAGGGCGTGCGGATTACACGCCGACGTTTCTCTCCGAAGTGCCCAAGTTATTTAGCGACAACGTATTGCCACTGGATGCCGCACTCATCATGGTCAGCCCGCCGGATGAGCTGGGTTACTGCTCCCTCGGCGTCAGTGTGGATGTAGTTTCCTCTGCGGTAAAAAATGCCACCAAGGTTATCGCCCAGATCAACCCGAGCATGCCGCGTACCAACGGCCACAGCTTTATCCACCGCGACCAGATCCACGCCTGGATGACAGCGGATGCACCGATACCAGAATCACCGCCACCGGAAATGGATCAGGCCGTTGAGCAGATTGGTCAGTACGTGTCGGTACTGGTGGAAAACGGCTCGACCTTGCAGATTGGCATGGGCAAGGTCCACGACGCGGTGCTGCGTTATCTGGGTAACCACAAGGATCTCGGTGTGCACTCGGAAATGATTTCCGACGGTGTCGCGCGATTGATGAAAAGCGGCGTCATCAACAACCGCAAGAAAACATTTCACCGGGGCAAAACCATCACCAGCTACTGCATGGGCTCCAAAATGCTGTACGACTTTGTCGACGGCAATCCCCATGTGGAGCTGTACCCGGCAGAGCATGTCAGCTCACCGGTAAATATTGCACGCAATGAAAAAATGGTGGCGATCAACAGCGCTATCGAAGTAGACCTGACTGGTCAGGTGGTTTCCGATTCCATCGGGCGCTTGTTATACAGCGGTATCGGCGGGCAGGTGGACTTTATCCGCGGTGCGGCCCTGAGCAAAGGCGGCAAACCAATCATCGCGCTGCCGTCCACCGCGCAGGATAAAAACGGCAAGTTGATTTCCCGCATTGTGGCCTCTCTAACTCCAGGGAGTGGTGTGGTCACTTCCCGTGCACATGTGCACTACGTCGTCACCGAATACGGTATTGCCTCCCTGCGTGGGAAAAGTGTTCGGGAGCGGACCCTGGAAATGATCCGGATCGCCCATCCGGAATTTCGACGGGAGCTGCTGGAGAAGGTGCGGGAGTTTTACTGGGTGCCGGAATACCAGGCGCAGGCACCTACCTCGATTGCTGAACTTGGGCCGGTGGAGCAGAAGGAGTATGTTTTCGATGACATTACTTATACGCTGCGCCCACTCAGGCCAGCGGACGAGCGTTTGTTGCAGGAGTTTTTCTACACCCACAACAAGGAAACCCTGCTGATGCGCTACAACCACCACGTCACCCAGATGTCGCGGGAAAAATCCTGCAGCCTGGTGAGTGTGGACCAGCGCCGGGATCTGGCCTTGTGTTTTACCGACCGCGACGGCGCGCGCGAAGTGATTCAGGGCGTGGGCCGCTATTATTTTTCCGAGGCCGATAACAGCTGCGAAGTGGCATTTGTCATCAAGGAAAGTCGCCGCGGCAAGGGCATTGCATCCACACTGCTGAAAGAAATGGAGAGCATCGCGCGCAAACGCGGTATTGCAAAAATGTTTGCCTGCGTGCGCCGGGACAACAAGCCCATGCTCTCGATTTTTGAAAACAACGGTTTCACTTATCGCCCCGGCGATACCATGGACGAACTCTATCTGGAATTGGCACTGAGCGGAGAAAAGGACTGAGCATGCCCACCGTAGGATTTTTTTCAGACCCCGCCTGCCACCGCCACGACATGGGCGACGAGCACCCGGAAAGCCCCGCGCGCCTCGACGCCATCCAGGACCAACTGCTCAGCAGCGGTATGGAATATGTACTGCGCTTTTTTGACGCCCCCCAGGCCAGCCGCCAGCAGCTTGAACGGGTGCATACCCCGGAATACGTCGAATCCATTTTCGCCCGCGCACCCAGCGACGGTATCGAAGTTCTCGACGAAGACACCCGCATGTGTCCGTATTCATTAACCGCCGCACTGCATGCCGCGGGCGCCGGCATTGACGCCGTCGACCGCGTCATCAATGGCGAAATCCACTCCGCTTTCTGCGCGGTCCGCCCCCCCGGCCACCACGCCGAACGCGACAAGGCCATGGGCTTCTGCCTGTTCAACAACATCGCCATCGCCGCCGCCCATGCCCGTGAACATCACGGTCTCGCCCGTGTCGCCGTCCTCGACTTCGACGTACACCACGGCAACGGCACCGAGGACTTTGTCGCCGGTCGCGAGGGCTATCTGCTGTGTTCCAGCTTCCAGTCCCCGCTCTACCCCTTTACCGGCACCGGCGACCTCCCGGACAACATCATCAATACGCCGCTAGAGGCGGGCGCCGGCGGCGATGCATTGCGCCAGGTGGTGGAGCAGCAGTGGCTGCCGGCACTGGAAAAATTCCAGCCGCAAATGCTGTTTATCTCCGCCGGTTTCGATGGCCATATCGAGGACCATATGGCGCAGCTGCGCTTCAAGGAGGACGACTATTTCTGGGTGACGGAAAAACTGCGGGAATATGCCGATAAAAACTGCGAGGGTCGAATCGTTTCGTCACTGGAAGGCGGCTATGCGCTATCCGCATTGGGGCGAAGTGTGGTTGCACACTTAAAAGGCCTGATCGGCAGCTAAAAGATCGAACACTCAACACTAGATGTAAAGGTTGAGTGGCGGGTTTGGGTTTTCAGGATCGTCGCAAACAGGGCCGAAGGCGCCGTGCTAAAGCGGCCGGGTACTTTGCGCCGAAGCGCCCAGGGATGGGTTCACAGCGGTCCTGAAAACCCACACACGGTGCTCTGCCGCCACCGACGTATCACAAGTGGATACCCCGGAGCAAAAATCACTCCTCATAAATCGAATAGAACTTCTTAACGGACCCGATCGTTTCCCAGGTTCCGCTAAAACCGGCCGGAATACAGAACGCATCACCGGCAACGACCCGCTCACTCACCCCCTCGGAATCGGTAATCTCCGCCTCACCCTCGATGATGTAGCAGAACTCATCCTCAGTGTAAGTAAGTGACCATTTGCCCGCGTCCGAAGACCAGATGCCGCAAAAGAAATTCTCTTTCTTGTTGGTAAAGAAATGCTCTGTCCATTGCTGCGGATTTCCCGCCAGTACCTTCTCCGGCGCCACCGGCCCCGCTTCCCGCACTGCATTACCTTCCGCCACCCGCAACAATTTCGCAGCCATATCTACTCCAAATCAAAAATGTGATCACTTATTTATGGGTATTGTGCCTCCCCATCCTAAAAAAGGCACGGTATTCCAAGCATCGAGTGGGAAAGCGAAAAGTGGTCAGGCTATGATGGTACGACACGGCTCGTGACAGCGTTGTCATTCGGCAGTCGCCAGTGGTATAACTTATCGTGATAGCTGTACCAAATCGCCGCTTAGCCGCGCCTATCGCTGAACGCAACAGGCCGCTAAATGACCGCGATATCTGCAAATACTGCCTCACTGAGTGAGGCCGTACAGCATCCCGATAATACTAATAAGGGAGAAAACGATGTCTGAAGTGCACATTTACCCGGTGCCCGAAACCTTTGCCGCGAATACCCTCGTCAACAGCGACGACTACCAGCGGATGTACCGCCAATCCGTGGAAGATCCGCAAGCATTCTGGTCCCAGCAAGCCAATGACTTCCTGCAGTGGAGCAAGCCATTCACCAAAGTGGTGGACGAAGATCTAACAAAGGGCCACGCAGCCTGGTTCGCCGACGGCGAGCTGAACGTCTCCGCCAACTGTATCGATCGCCACCTGCCTGCCCGCGCCGAGCAGACCGCACTGATCTGGGAGGGCGATGATCCCGCCGACAGCAAGCACATCACCTACAAGGAATTGCACGAGCAGGTGTGCCGCCTGGCCAACCTGTTGAAGGCCCGTGGCGTGAAGAAGGGCGATCGCGTGTGTATCTACATGCCCATGATCCCCGAAGCGGCCTACGCCATGCTCGCCTGTACCCGTATTGGCGCCGTGCACTCTGTGGTGTTCGGCGGCTTCTCTCCCGATTCGCTGAAAGACCGCATCCTCGACTCCGACTGCCGCTTGGTGATTACCGCCGACGAAGGCGTGCGCGGTGGCAGAAAAGTGCCACTCAAGGCGAATGTGGATAAGGCGCTGGCCCACTGCCCAAATGTGCACACCGCCATCGTGGTGAAGCGCACTGGCGCCAATATCGACTGGGACAGCAAACGCGACATCTGGTACGGGGAATCCGTCGCCGAACAGAGTGCCGACTGTGCGCCGGAGCCGATGAATGCGGAAGACCCGCTGTTTATCCTCTACACCTCCGGCTCCACCGGCAAACCCAAGGGTGTGCTGCACACCACTGCGGGTTATCTGCTGGCCTCCACCATGAGTTTCAAGTACACCTTCGATTACAAAGAGGGCGATGTATTCTGGTGCACCGCCGATGTGGGCTGGATTACCGGCCACAGCTATATCGTGTACGGCCCGCTGTGTGCCGGCGCCATTTCCCTGATGTTTGAAGGCGTGCCCACCTATCCGGACGCCTCCCGCTGCTGGCAGGTGGTGGAAAAGCACAAGGTAAATACCTTCTACACCGCACCCACCGCGATTCGCGCACTGATGGGCGCCGGCGACGACTTCGTCACCAAGTGCGACCGCAGCTCCCTGAGACTGCTGGGCACCGTGGGCGAGCCGATCAACCCCGAGGCCTGGGAGTGGTATTACCACGTGGTGGGAGAGAAGCGCTGTCCGATTGTGGATACCTGGTGGCAGACCGAAACCGGCGCCCACATGATCACCCCGCTGCCCGGCGCCACCGCGCTCAAGCCCGGTTCGGCCACGCGTCCGTTCTTCGGCGTGCAACCGGCGTTGCTGGATGAAAAAGGGCAGGAAATCGAGGGCCAGGGTGAGGGCGCGCTGGTAATGAAGGCCAGCTGGCCGAGCATGATCCGCAGCGTGTACGGTGATCACCAGCGCATGATCGACACCTATTTCTCCACCTTCCGCGGTTACTACTTTACCGGCGACGGTGCGCGCCGCGATGCCGACGGTTATTACTGGATTACCGGGCGCATCGACGACGTACTGAACGTCTCCGGCCACCGGTTGGGCACCGCGGAAATCGAGAGCGCGATCGTGCTGCACGAGGATACCGCCGAGGCGGCGGTTGTAGGTTACCCGCACGATATCAAGGGGCAGGGTATTTACTGCTATGTGACTCTCAAGAATGGCCGCGAGCCTTCCGAGGAGTTGCGCAAGGAGCTGATCGACCTGTGCGTGAAGGAGATCGGTCCCATCGCCAAGCCCGACATCATCCAATGGGCCCCGGGCCTGCCGAAAACCCGCTCTGGCAAAATCATGCGCCGCATCCTGCGCAAGATTGCCTGCAATGAACTGGATTCTCTGGGTGATACTTCCACTCTTGCTGATCCTTCGGTGGTCGATGAGTTGGTGGACCACCGGGCTAACAAATAACCTCCGTTCTCCGTCGCTACGTCTGGTCCTTCTTAGCCGGATTGGTGGCGGCGGAGTACTGGGGATTCGTTTTCGAAACCGCTGTGAATACATCCCTGTACGCTGCGTCGGCGACGTCCCTGTCGCCGACGCTTTCGAAAACGAATCCCCAGCATTCCACCTTCAATTCGTATCTCAATACTCCGTAAGTCTCCCCTGAAACAGCTGCAGCAGAAATTTTCAGGTAGAAGGCTAAAAGTGTATTACTCAATACTTTTTACGTAGTCATTCGGTTCATGCGAAGGGCAAGTGCTGGGTGAGGGGTTTCAGGAGCGTCGCAAACAGGGATGGGTTGAAGGGGGGCGCCTAGCCCGGTCCTGAAAACCCTCACCCAGTGCTTGCGCGCCACCTGACGAAAACAATGCGTACCACTGACTATCAGTTCGCGGAAAGGCAGACAAACCCCCCAACCGGTGATTTAATTGCTCCCAATGGTATTGAACCTAATCAAGCAGCACCGGAGGCAGCATGCAGAATATTCTCGTCATCCTCGACAAGCCCAAGCACGAACAGATCGCCTTACAGCGGGCGCTGGAACTGGCGGAGAAGTCGGGGGCGAATTTGCATCTGGTGAGTTTTGTGTACGAGCCGCTGGTCTCCATGCCCATGCTGTCCGGCTCCATTCTGAATATCAGTGAGGAATTGGAGAAAGAGCGCGGCAAGTGGCTGCAGGCACTGCAGAGCGAGTACACACTTCCAGCTGGTTCCACCGCCGAAGTTGCCTGGCACCACGACATCCCCTACTGGACCCTCGAATATCTGGAAAATAACGCCTGCGACCTGGTGGTGAAAACCGCCCAGAAGCAGTTCGGTCGCGGCGGCTTTGGCTCCATCGACTGGCGCCTGATCGAAAGCCTACCAACTCTCCTCTGGCTCGCCGTCAGCACCCATTGGGTCAAGCGCGACCGCATTGTTGCCGCTCTCGACCCCGCAGTGAGCAACCCCCTGCATGTGGAGCTGAACCAGCGCGTGCTCGCCCTCGGAGGCGCGCTCAGCCAGTTGCTCGGTGCCGAGCTGGAATCGGTCGCCTGTGTGCCGATCCACAGTGAAGTGGCCGACCTGGACGAGTTTCGCGAGCAGACCGGTGCCCTGTTACAGGCAGTGGACAAGGTGATCGCCGAAAGTGGCGTCACCTGTAGCAGAACCCATTTTGTCACCGGCAAGCCCGCCGCCGAAGTCAACCGCGTGGTGGACCGAAACAAGGCGCGCGCGATTCTCGTTGGACGTGGTGTGCGCAAGGGGCCGCGCGGCTTTGTACTGGGCAACACCGCCGAGCGCATACTCGGTCGTGCCAATACCGATGTGTTGATCGTACCCTGATTGTTCAGGCTCGAACCAAATAACAACAAGCGAGCAGGCCCATGACACTTCGTAACTGCATTGCCACAGCCTTGGCCATGCTGATGCTGTCCGCAACTGCGTTAGCGGCAGATACCAGCAAAACAAAACCGACATTTGACCCGCAGCTGGCGGCAGAGTTGGGGGCCGATGAATACGGTATGCACAAGTACGTGATGGCGTTGCTGAAGGCCGGGCCCAACCGCGATCAGGATCAAGCCACCGCCGCCGAACTGCAGCGGGCGCATATGGCGAATATCCAGCGTTTGGCGGAAGAGGGCGTGCTGGTGCTGGCAGGCCCGTTTCTGGATGGCGGCGAGCTGCGCGGGATTTACATATTCGATGTGGATTCCGTGGAAGAGGCGCGCAAGCTGACAGAAACCGATCCCGCGGTGAAAGCGGGGCGCCTGGTGATGGAGTTGCACCCCTGGTACGGATCCGCAGCGGTAAAGAAGATTAACCAGCTACATGGAATCATCGCCAAGCAGGCGCCGTGATCGCCAAAAGGAAGCGCCCCAGTCGTGAATGAGCAGCAGTATCTGTGTGAGCACTACCGCTTCAATGCGGAGCAGCGATTAAATGCATTCAATTTTTTCGTGGTCCTGTCCATGTTTGTTGATGGCGGCGTATTCACCGCAGTGGAAAAGAATTTCCACCCGCTGATTGTGATGCTGCTGGGCGGATTTGTGGTGATCGTCTCTGCGGTGTTCTGGGTCATGGATCTGCGCAGTCGTCAGTTGTTGAGTCTGGCGGTGCCCGGGCTTCGCGCCATGGAGCAGCAGTTACCGGAACAGGCGCGGGTGTTTACCCGTGACCTGAATTCCCACGGTCGCTTTATCCGCTATACCACCGCCATCCGCGCGCTGATTTTGGGGCAGCTCGCGTGCGGTACTGCGGTGGTATTTTACGGTCTGCTTTCGTATTTAAATTTTCTGTAATCACTTTCTCTCCCCGTCATTTTTCATCCCACCCGGATATTTTCCCTGTCGCTTCTATACTGAGTTTCCGAAACGCGGAGCAGGTTACGACAGGAGATTCCCATGCTGGACCATATTGGTCTGATCGTACACGACTACCAACGCAGCAAGGCATTTTACCAGTTTGCACTGGCGCCACTTGGCTACGAGCTGGTGATGGAGATGGGGGACTGGGCGGGGTTCGGTTGGGGCGGCAAGCCGCAGTTGCTGATCAAGGGGGGCTCCAGTACCGCGCCGCCGGTGCATATCGCGTTCAGTGCCGAAGACCGGGATACAGTTCAGTCATTTTTTGATATGGCGCTGCAGGCCGGCGGCAAGGACAATGGCGCCCCCGGGTTGCGCCCCGAATATCACGACAATTACTTCGCCGCCTATGTGCTTGACCCGGATGGGCACAATATCGAAGTGGTGTGCCACATTCCCGCGGATGCCTTTTAGCGTACCGCGGCGCCAGCATTTGAATGAATAGCGATAAATAACGAGGTTTGCATGTCTCTAGCTCTGATCCTGTCCTTTGCCGCCAACGGCGCTGTCGCTGCCGCGCAGTCACCGTCCGGTTCAGTCAATGAACAGGAGTCAGTGGAGGAAGTTACGGTCCTCGGTCGCCAGCTGAACCTGAATGGCAAGGCGATTTCCGCGTCGCAAGGGGAGGTGGGGCCGGCGGAGATCGGCGCCTGGCCGCTGATCCGCACCGGCGACCTGATGGAGTTTGTACCCGGTATGGTGGCTACCCAGCACTCCGGCAGCGGCAAGGCCAACCAGTATTTCCTGCGCGGTTTCAATCTGGATCACGGCACGGATTTCGCCACCTTTGTCGACGGTATGCCGGTGAACCTGCGCACCCACGGCCACGGTCAGGGCTACACCGATCTCAACTTCGTCATTCCGGAAACTGTCGAACGCCTGCGTTACCGCAAGGGGCCCTACTACGCGGAAGTGGGGGACTTTTCCTCCGCCGGTTCCGCCAGTTTTGTGCTGGCGGAAAAACTGGATAGCGGCCTTGCCGAACTGAGCCTCGGCGAGCACGGTTATCGCCGCGGTGTGGTGGCGGACTCGTCAGAATCCGGCGGCAGAGATCTGCTGTTCGCCGCCGAATGGCAGAGCTATGACGGCCCCTGGAGTGACGTCAGTGAGGACGTCAACAAGGTCAACCTGCTCGGCAAGCTATCCGCTGATGTTGTTGGCGGCCGCGCACAGCTCACATTCATGGGTTATGACAACCAGTGGAACTCCCCGGACCAGATTCCCGAGCGCGCCGTGGACCAGGGCATCATCGACGCCTACGGTTCCCTCGATACGAGCCTGGGCGGCGACACCCGTCGCTACAGTCTCTCCGGGGGCTGGACCGGTGCGCTGGCGGGCGGTGCGCTTGCCGCCAGCGCCTATGCCATCGATTACGACTTCAGCCTCTGGTCCGACTTCACTTACTTCCTGGATAACCCGGCCAGCGGCGATCAGTTCCAGCAGCGGGACGACCGCCGTATCTACGGATTCGAACTGGCACAGCAGTGGCAGCGGGAAGAAATTGGCTGGCAGCTGGGATTGCAGGGGCGCCGCGACGATATTGACCGCGTGGGCCTCTATCACACCGCCTCCCGCGAGGTACTGGGCACGGTGCGGGAAGACCGAGTGCTGGAAGACAGCCTGGGAGTCTTCGCGGTCAATCAGATCCAGTGGAGTGGCGCCCTGCGCAGTTATATTGGTCTGCGCTACGACCACTACGACTTCGATGTGGAGGCCGGGCTCGCCGCCAACAGTGGCCGTCGCAGCGACGGTAAATCCTCGCTCAAGGCCAGCCTCGCCTGGCAGCCCTGGCCGGTGTCCGAGTTCTATCTGAGCTATGGCCAGGGCCTGCACTCCAATGATGCCCGCGGCACTGTGATCAAGGTGGACCCGGTGTCTGCTGGGGCGGTGGATGCGGTGGACCCGCTGGTGGAATCCCGCGGGGTTGAGTTGGGTTCACGGCTGTTCGTGACCGACCAGCTGCACGCCACCCTGGCCCTGTGGCAGCTGGATCTGGATTCCGAACTGTTGTTTGTAGGTGATGCCGGCAATACCGAGGCCAGCCGTCCCAGCGAGCGACAGGGCGTGGAGGCGGGGCTCTACTGGTTTGCCTCTGAGCGCATCAGCGGCGAGCTGGAGGTGTCCTATACCGAGGCGAGCTTCGGGGATTTTGACCCGGCGGGGGATGAAATCCCCGGTGCCATTCCCCTGGTGGCCAGTGCCGCGCTCAACTATAGCGGTGACAACGGCTGGTTCGCCTCCGTGCACCTGCGTCACTTCAGCGCCTATCCCTTGATCGAGGACGCCAGCGTGGAGTCCGATGGCTCATCGCTGGTGAACCTGCGTCTGGGGCGGGATGTGCACAACTGGCGGCTGCAACTGGATCTGCTGAACGCCCTGGATTCCAGCGACCACGATGTGGACTATTTTTACGCGTCGCGCTTGCCCGGGGAGGGTGCCGATGGGGTAGAGGATATCCATTACCACACCTTCGAGCCGCGTACCCTGCGCGCCTCGTTGCGTTATCGCTTCTGAGGCGGTTTGAGGGAGGGCTCAGAGTGCGGTTGCCGGCCATTCAGCCTGCGCTGGTCTCACCGCCCTCGGCCATTTCCGCATCCAGCCGCGCCAGCAGCTGTTCCGCCCAGCCAATCCAGGCCTTCTCCGTCTCTATCCCCAGCAACAGTGGCTGGTGGGATATCCACAACTTCTGCTGTTGCTCCGGAGGGCGTTGGTAAAAGCGCGCGTTCTGCGCCTCGTAGGTGGCGAGTGTGGCGCGGTGCTCGTTGAGGTGGCGTTGCAGTTCCGCATGCATCTGCGCCGGGGGCAGATGGTGGCCGGCGAACACCTGGATCAGAAAGGGGTCGCGGATCTTCTGTGCTGCGGCGGGTTTCGCCGCCCAGGCTTCGAGGGCAGTGCGCCCGGCAGCCGTAAGGCTGTAAACTTTCTTGTCTGGACGACCGTCCTGCAATTCTTCCGCGCAATCCAGTAGTCCCTCACTGTGCAGCTTGTGCAGCTCCCGGTACATCTGCTGGTGGCTGGCACTCCAGAAGTGATTGACGCTGCGCTCGAAGCGGCGCTTCAGGTCATAGCCACTGCCGGGCTCGATATCCAGCAGGCTCAATACGGCGAATCTCAGTGACATGGTGTGGGCAATGGTGACTCTGGGATGGCGAGGATTGGCCGGCGCCGGGCTCGGGATGTGCGCATATGATGGCACAGTGCCCGCAGTGTACTGGCTCACTGGCCTGCTGGCACGGGATGCGTGGGACTTTGGGCTGAGCCCAATAGGATGGATTGGTCTCTAAATATTCCATAATGAGTTAGCCATCCTTCATTGTTTGAGTATTTAGGATGGTAATGGATTGGATAACAAAAAATTAATATACAGCCACTAGTATTTGCCGTGCCGACGGATATAATCGCCGGCGCCACCAAAAGTGGTTGAATAATGTGCAATTAGCATCTCAAACACAGTTCCGCGGCCGTTCGCCAAAAGCCCCACGCCGCCTATCGGGTCAGCAGTCACCATGTCGCCGCAATCTTTGTCTCAGGCCACCGAAGCCATCCCCGTCTCGCCGCCCGTTATGGTCCTGGAGGATGAGCAGCCGGTAGAGACGCCTCAGTCCACCAACACCCGGTTCAATGAGCAGCGCAACCGCCGCACCCGCTGGAACGAGTGGCTGCTGGATGTGTTTGCCATGAACAGCTTCTCCTGGGCGATCGCGATCCCCATCGAGCTGGTGTTGGCTGGCATGAGCTGGAGCGAGCACCTGAAGGTGCGTCTGCTGGCGGTGGTATTCAACACGCTGATCGCGCGTCCGTTCAGCCTCTACCGCAACTGGGTGGTGGGGCGTTTCGGCCGCGGCGGCGCCCTGCACAACTACGGCGTCGATACCTTTGTATTCCTCAGTTTCCAGCTGCCCCTGTATATCCTGAATATGTTGCTGGGGGGTGCTTCCAGTGGCGAGATCGCCACCGCCTGTATTACTTTCATGCTGATCGCCGGCGCTCTCGGCCGCCCCTACGGCATGTATCTCGACTGCCTGCGCCGCCTGTGGCTTAGTCGGCGGGTTGAGGCGGACAGCGCCGTGACCAGCTGAGGCCTGTGCCTGCGTGTAATGGCGCCACTCCTGACTTAGGTACTTCGAGTAACTAAAAAGGCGCCAACCATCTTTCGTCCATCGCCATCGGGATTTATGGCGTAAAATAGGCTTGTATGACCAGGGGCTTTGAGATAGAAACCATTTTTGGAACATGAGTCCCACGAATACAAACGATCTGTTCGTTACGCCGTAATGGACAGGACCAGGGGCCCCGGATAATTGCTGCTGACGCCACCAGGGCGCAGGTGAAAAAACACGGGGTTCGGGCCGGGTTGCAGGATTAACCCGAAATTTACCAGTGGTTACAAGGAACGTATGCCATGACCTACTGCCGTCCGGCGAGTAGTAGCTGTGCCAATGCCAGCTCAGACCAAGTTCACAACACCCATCCCCCGTTTGCCCGTGCGCAGCGGATCCTGACTGGCGGCCTACTGTCAGTATCGCCGCCACTGGCGTTTGCCTTCCCCGGCGAAGCCCTGCTGCTGGAACCCCGACTATCACTGATCTGGCTGCTGTTAGCTGGGGTTGTGGTGGTGGCAAGCGTGGTCGCGTGGCTGCGGGTGCGCGCTAAGCTGCAGGCTGTGGAAGATGCCGCTGCCGCCAAAGTCGCAGACCTGCAGGCGGAAAACGCCAAGCTTTTCCGCCAGGTACAGGCGCGGGTACAGGAATTGATGGAGCGCGACAAACGCCTCGAAGAGGCGCGGGTCTCCACGGAGCAGGCAGAGGAAGAGCAGCGGGATTTCCTCTCTCTCACCGGGCACCGAATGCGCAAACCCCTGGAAACCCTGGTCAGTACCCTCGGACTGCTGGCCCGCGGTGGCAATGAGGAAACCCGCCACCTGGCCGAGGCTGCCCTCGGTCAGTGCCGCAGTCTGCGCAGCAATATTGAAGAGATCCAGCGCGCCGGCCAGGCCATCCACGAGGCACCGGGGGCAATCCTGCCCCAGACATTGCTCGGCAGTGACGATTCCACACGCGAGCTGGAGATCCTGCTGGTGGAAAATGACGCACACTCCAGCCTGCGCCCGCGACTTGAGGCCTGCGGGCACAAGGTGCGCCGTGAAACCAACGGTGTGGACGGCGCCGAGGCTGCGCTCAAGGGCAACTTTGATCTGGTGCTGATCGACATACATCTACCGCTGATTGACGGCGTGGAAACGGCGAGCAAGATCCGCGGTGATTTCGCCAATGACAACCTGATCATGTTTGGCATGCTCGAGCAGGTAGGCAAGGGAGACAAGGAGCGCTACGCCGGACGTGGCCTCTCCGGTGTGCTGCCTTCCCAGCCCAGTGATAGCCAGTTGGCGCAACTACTGAGCTGGGTGGAACAGAAAACGCGTAGCATTACGCCCGCAAACGGCAAGTTCACTCGCGCCAACAAGGTGCTGAACCCCAGCACCCTGGAGCGCCAGCGCGATACCCTGGGGCATCTGGCCTTCGCCGAACTCTTGGGCGATCGTCTGGCCAATCTGCCGAAAAAGATTACCGTCTTGACCAGTGCTTTGACTGGCCGCCATTGGCTCGACGCCCAACACCAGGCCCAGGCTCTTGCTGCTGAAGCGGAGGGCGTGGGGCTGGAAGTGGTGGCCAGCCGTCTCAAGGCACTGGCGGCGCGACTCTCCATCGACAGCGAGCGAGAATATTGCCGACACCAGCGCACTGAGATATTGGGGCTGATGCGTACTTCTATCCAGCAGCTGAAATCCTGGCGGGAGAATAATGTACATACGGAGTGGGCTTTGAGGTAAACGCCGTGGCAGCCGCGACCGGGCGTGGCAGCATACGGTTATCGCCGAGGCAGATTGCGCCTACACTAAGCGCTCACTTTTATAATGGAACTCGTGCCCATGTCCGAGCAGTACCCTGCCCCGCAACAGCTCGAGCGCGAACGCGCCGGTCGTGATATCGCCACCCTGGTTTACCTGATCCAGGCGATCAGTCTTTTTACCGCGGTGCCTTTTTTCGTTGGGGTGATCATCAACTACGCCAAGCGCGGCGATGTACGCGGCACCCTGGCGGAGTCCCATTTCCGCTGGCAGATACGCACCTTCTGGTACAGCCTGCTATGGTTTGTGGTCGGGTGGGCCACCGTATGGATCCTGGTTGGTTTTGCGGTGTGGGGGATCAGCTGGGTGTGGATGGTATATCGTGTGATCCGTGGCTGGCTGACCCTCGCGGACAACCGCCCCGCTTATTCGTAAGCGAACAGACATTAACGAATTGATGTAACGCCGGAAAACGGTGAGAGAAAAGTAAGCGAAAATTTGATGAGAGAAATGTTGAGCGGCCAATTGGCCGCTCTTTTTTTGCCTTAAAAAATGCCCGGCACAAGCCGGGCATGCTGGGCAGGGTTAACGAAAGAAAATACGACGGCGACGCAGGACGCCGGCGATGCCGAGCATCAACAGCATCCACGTGGAGCTAGAGCCGCCTTTTTTCTTTTTCTTCTTGGGTTCTTGAACTTCAGGAGTTTCGGTAACGCCGGTTTCCACTTTGTTGATGGTCAAGTTGAAGGCCTGTGTGGCCGTATCACTCGGGGATACAGAATCTTTCACCACCAGGATGACTTCCTGCTCGCCGGAGAAATCGCCATCGGCATTGATGGTGACGGTACTGCCGGATTCGTGGCCGGAAACCTCGTAGCTAAAGCCTTCACCCTGCAGTTCGATAATGTTGCTGACGTTGTTTTCGTCGGCGTAATTCACCGTAAAGCTGGCTGACTCGCCTTGATCCATCACGATGTCATCCACAGGTGACAGCTGGATATTTCCGGTTACATCCAGAGTCAGTTCGATCACTTCGTTGTCGGAACCGACCAGACCGTTATTTAGCGCAATGTTGTGCACCGCACCTGCAGCCTGTTGCGATACATAGGCCTGGAAATTAACCGAAAATTTCGAAATCTCCGGGCCGGTGTAATCCATACAAACCACGGTTTCGTTGTCGATTTCACTGCTGATGTTATCGAAGGCAACACTCTCACCGCCGGAGATATCCACCGGCTGGTCGCCATCCACAATCATGCGTCCGATGTAGGATTTAAAGCCGATGGAGCCCTTGTCGTCCACGAGATTCAGGTTGTCGTACGCGAACATCATTTCGTACTCACCCGGCTCGTAGTCGATGTCGGTGCGCAGGAACATCTCGAAGTCCACCATGTGGCCCGGCGCGTTTTTGCGCTCGACGTTATCCCACTCCAGTACCAGCCACTTGCGGTCCCAGGTATAGGAGTTGGTCACACCGGCGTTGAGCTCGTGCTGGTTGTTGGTGCTGTCGAAGCGTGTCAGGGTCTGGTCGCCGACCCAGAACGGCGCGATCAGGTCTTCCGGCAATGGCATATAGCTCAGGCCTTCCGGGAGTTCCTGGTGGATCGACGGCAGACGACGATTGCCCCAGTAGACCGTGCCCGCGGGGCTGATCTTGATGGAGTCGTACTGCTTGGTGTTGAAGTACGGGAAGGTCACATTCTCATCGGTGGCCATCAGGTCCTTCAGCGAATACTCGAAGCCGCTGCTATAGGAACCTTCGACGCCTTCCAGGGTGCGCCAACCCAGCGGACGCAGGTCGAGGTAACCCGGGTAGGGGGAGCCCGCCGCTGTCAGTGAGCACATGCTGTCGTTTTTCGAAGTGGTGACCTTGTAGCTGCGCGCCACATCGCGAGTGGTTTCCTGAACACCGTCCAGCGCCAGGACATTGTTGTCCAGGGTCACTTCCGCCGGTGTACTGTGGCTGGCGACGACGGATTCCGGAATGATCTCAATGCCTTCCGGGAAGGCGACATCCAGTGCAAATGCCCGCGCTTCCGCTTCGTTGTTGGCAATGACGTTGATCGCGAAGTCGACGGTATCTCCGGCCTTGGCGGTGGGCTTGCTGGAAGTGAACGTCACATCGTCGTCGACCTGGGTAATGATCACCGGCACGAAACCGACATTGCCCGCGTCGTTGGCATTACTGCCAACATCAAAGCCGCCAAAGTAGTAATCGCCGATTTCCATCTCCGGCAGGTTGTAGCTCACATCGAGCTTGTACTCTTCAAAGCCGGAAACCTTGCTCGGCGCGGAAACGTTCAGATTGCCGTTGTCGTGGCCGACGACAGCGGTGACCAGCTGGATGTCCCGGCCCTCTTTTTCGCTGACGAGGTCGGATACCACTGTCCAGTAATTGCCCGGCAGCGGGTCATTGATGGTGCAGAAGTTGGCCGACAGGTAAGTCGTGGACATGCACAGCAGTTCGTCGTCGGAAGGCAGGCCGTCCCCGTTGCTGTCCATACCCATGAAGACCAGCGCGCGGTTGGTGTTTTCGCCAACCACATGCGCGGCAATCATCTTGCTGCCTTCTTCCACCGCAGTAAGGGTGACAAGTACATCTTCGGGATTATCGAATGGATCGGCACCGGTGGGGTCCGGGTACAGGAATTTACTCGTTACATCCCCTTTGACCAGGCCGAATGAATGCGAAGTAAAGTCGGTGATGTCGCCGGTTTTTACCGGACCCACGGAAACCCGACCGGAAGTGCGGTGCGCATCCACCTTCACGTAGCCTGGCAGGCCCGAGGTGTCTTTATAGGTCCACACCGGCAGTTCCAACACCGGGGAATTGCTGTTGGACGGGGTCAGTACCACCTGGCCCTGGTTGCCGGTGGGAGCGACGTAACTGACCGCTGAAGCAGTGTCTTTGTTGTGGCGGGCGGTGACGGTAATCGAAACTTCCTCACCTTTTTTCACGCTGAAGCTGGCCGGCTCTACGGTAATTTCAAACGTATCGGTGAAGGTTTCGGTGGACGCGGTCCAGTTGCCGTCTTCGGTCGCGGTGAAGGTGCGGACCCAGGAGCACTCCCTGTCGCAGGTGTTATCCACCATATACGCGGTATTCAGGCGCTTGGGGAATCCGCCCATGTTCGGATCGGCGGCGCCCATGTTCTCAATGGACTCATCCAGTAGCAGACCGGCCTTGTTGGCCTGATCGACGCGCATGCGGCCGGCGCCAGACTCCTGCAGCCCGGACATGTAGCCGTCGGATGCGTAGTTGTTCAGGAACATGGCCGATTCCAGATCGTTGGCGGCGGTCATGAGCAGCGCAGACTGGATCTGCATCGCACTCCAGTCCGGGTGCGACTGGCGCAGCAGCGCCGCGGCGCCGGCGACATGCGGGCTGGCCATGGAGGTGCCGGACATGGTCTGCCAGTCGGACGTGCGCGGGCTGTTGGTGAACGGCTGATCGTCGGAGGACGCCGCATAGATATCCACACCCGGTGCGGCAACATCGACAAACAGAGTATCGATGCCGAACCAGGAGGGGCCGCGGCTGGAGAACCAGGCGAGGTATTGCCCGTCTATGTTTTCTTCCTGGGCCGCCGCCGGGGTAATGGTGGCGGAGTGACCGCTGCCGGAAGACATCCACTTGACCAGCTCCAAGCCATCCGCGTTTTTGATATGAATGGCCGGAATGGTGTAGGAAACGAGGGGAAGTTCGTAGGTGTCCTGGTAGGAAGCCTGGCTGTACACCACGATGCCTTCCGCACCGCCCTTGGCCACGTTCACGCCCTTGTTGTACAGCGGCTTGGAGCTGCGCTTACACACGACGATGACATTCTGCTGGCTTTCGTCGATGTCGGTAGTGAGGGGGTCGTCCGCTAGGTCAAAAAAGCCTTCCGGATACTCCTTGTCACAATTTGCCTGGAAGGAGCTGAGAGGCTCGTTGGGGTTGGTGAAGTCGGCGGCATTGACCAGTACCCCGCTCAGTTCTTCAAAAGTGACGGCGCGCCCGGTGATGGCTTGCGGAGGCGTGGTGTCGCCACCGGCCATGTCTCTCAGTTCTTTATCCGAATAGCCCACCGCGGATTGGGCGGTGTGCGCGGCGACCGTGGTCAGCCAGGGCGAAGAGTGGTCTGCGGAATAGTACTCGGGGCCATTGTTACCTGCGGCCACCGCGATGAAGACGCCACTCTTGGCGGTGTTGTAGAACGCCTGCTCGATGGGGTCCATCCATGGGTCTTCTTCCAGGCCGCCGATGGAAAAGTTGATCACGTCGACATTGTCGATGGCCGCCTGCTCGATGGCCGCAACCAGTGTGCTCATTGGGCATCCGGCATACGGGTCGCCGGAACCGCCCGGCCAGCACACCTGGTAGGAAATGATATTCGCGTGTGGCGCCATACCGGAAATCTGGTCGAACACCAGATTGGTTTCGATACCGCTGGACTGTACGTCGCTGCTGGTGATCTTGTACGGCACATTGTGCAGGATATTACCGGCGGCGGTGCTGGCCACGTGAGAGCCGTGGCTGTTGTAGTCCTCACCCACCGGCGGGCGGGATTCTTCGTACACCGGATCGCTGAAGGTGTCGGTAATTTCCGGGTAAGAGTAAACGCCGATCAGTTTATCGTTACACATCTCCGGGTGGTCGACACAGTCGCCGAGGAACTGATCACCCAGCGGGTTGGTGTGTACGTAACCGTCGCCGCCCACTTCGGCAAAAGAGGGATGGTCGGTATTTACACCGGTGTCGATGATACCGACGACCACGCCTTCACCCTTGTTTTCGCCGGTGCCCGCGGCGCCGTTTGCCCACACGGCGTGGCCGCCGGTCTGCTCGATGGTATTGAAGGTCTGCAGCTGCTTGATGGTGTTGCGGGTAATGCGCTTGACGCCGGGAACCTTGGCGAGGCGCTTGGCCTCATCCTGGGTCATCTCGGTGGTGAAACCGTTCAGGGCGACGGTAAACGCGTTTTTGACCGGAACAGAGAGGCCCTGTTGGGTCATCGCATTGTTCAATACCTTCGCGCGCGCCTGTTCCAGATGCGAGCGATAGCTGGCGATCTCCGGCTGATTCAGGTTGAGCGGACCGCGCTGGTTGCGCGCAGCCTGTACCAGAGTGCGAGTGGCGGGTTGTCCCGCGATGCCACCCTCGTAGGCAGAGATCGGCGCTTCCTCGAGCTGCACGATGTAGGTTTGCTTACCGGTGATATTGCGCTCTTCGCTGAAAACGCGGTGCTGCTTTTTCACCTGTTGGTTGGTCTGCTGATCCCAATCGTATTGTTTTAATGGCTGGACAGTTTTCTGCTGATTGGGTGCTGCCCACTTCGCCAGGTTTTCCGTAGCGAAATCTGACTGGGTGGCACCTACCGTGGCGCTGATACATAGCGCCGAGGCAACGGCGATAGCCATTTTCTTCTTGTGAAACATTGATTGTCCAACCTCTGAATTACTTTGCGTGACCAATCGGGCATGCGGTTTTTATTGCATGTTTTGATTTTTAGGATTAACGAACTGAAGTGTCTTTTTGTCAGTCGCTAACCCCTATTTAACGATTACCCACCTCATCTTTCTTCCGTCTGATACAAGTCGTAACAAACGGTTGTTTTTTGAACGTCGGGGATTGCGGTGCGAGATCTGGTACTGGGCAATTCGAAAAAGAATTGGCGGCGTTTTGACTGGGAGTTCGCAAGGGGGCAGGAATAGCGGGAGACTGCAGGGCGCAACAGCAGCGCGATCGTGTTTCAGAAACAGGATAAAAAAAGGGCCTGCCTGTTTACCAACCGATAAAACAGGCAGGCCCCGATCGAACGCAAAAATTGCCCGGCGTGAGCCGGGCAAGCTGGTCCGTGATTAACGGAAGAAAATACGACGGCGACGCAGGACGCCGGCGATGCCGAGCATCAACAGCATCCACGCGGAGGTAGAGCCGCCTTTTTTCTTTTTCTTCTTGGGTTCTTCAACTTCAGGGGTTTCGGTCTCGCCGGTTTCCACTTTGTTGATGGTCAAGTTGAAGGTCTGCCTGGCCGCATCGCTCGGCGCTACAGAATCCTTAACCACCAGAGTGACTTCCTGCTCACCAGAGAAACCGCCGTCGGCGGTAATGGTGACAGTGCTACCGGACTCGTGGCCGGAAACCTCGTAGCTGAAGCCCTCGCCCTGAAGCTCGATAACGTTGCTGACGTTGTTTTCGTCGGCATAAGTCACGATGAACTGAGCGGACTCGCCCTGATCCAGCACAATGTCATCCACCGGAGACAGCTGAATGTTGCCGGTAACGTCCAGGGTCACTTCCAGCACTTCGTTTTCAGAGCCGACGAGGCCGTTGTTCAGCGCAATGGTGTGCACCGCACCGGCAGCTTTCTGGGATACGTAGGCCTGGAAGTTCACTGCGAACTTGGAAATTTCCGGGCCGGAGTAGTCCAGACATACCACGGTATTGCCATCTACCACTTTGCTGACGTCGTCGAACGCAACACTGGTTCCGGCGTTCACATCCATCGCAATATCGCCATCTCTTACCACGGTGCCGAGGTAGGATTTGAAGCCGATGGAGCCCTGGTCGTCCACGAGGTTTACGTTGTCGTACGCAAACAGCATTTCGTACTCACCCGGCTCGTAGTTGATCTGGGTGCGCAGGAACATCTCGAAGTCCACCATTTGACCCGGTGCGTTGGCGCGCTCGATGTTATCCCACTCCAGTACCAGCCACTCGCGGCTGTAGGTGTAACTCTGGGTTACGCCGGCATTGAGTTCGGCCTCGCCGTAGCCGGAGTTGTAGCGCGTAACCTGGTTATCACCTGCCCAGAACGGCGCGATGATGTGCTCAGGCATACCCAGGCCGTTGCCGTTGGGGAGTTCCTGGTGCATGGTGGACAGACGGCGATTGCCCCAGTACACCAGGCCCGCCGGGCTGATCTTGATGGAGTCGAAGTGGTTGGTGTTCAGGAACGGAATGGTGACATCCTGGTCGGTCGCCATCAGGTCCTTGAGGGAGTACTCGAAGTAGTTGCGGTAGCTTCCTTCAACGCCTTCCAGTGTGCGCCAGCCGAGGTCACGCAGGTCCAGGTAATCCGGATACGGAGAGTTGCCGGCCGTCAGCGTACACATGCTGTCGTTTTTGGAGGTGGTTACCTTGTAGGTGCGCTCCTCGTCGCGAGTGGTTTCCTGGATGCCGTCGAGTGTCAGTCGGTTGCTCTCCAGAACCGGCTCCACCGGGGTGCTGGCGGTGGGCGCAATGGACTCGGGAATGATCTCGATGCCTTCCGGGAAGGTGGTGTCCAGAGTGAACGCGCGGGCCTCTTGTTCATTGTTGGCAATGACGCTGATGGAGAAGTCCACGATATCACCGGCTTTCGCGGTGGCCTGGCTTGAGGTGAAGGTTACATCGTCATCCACCTGGCTGATGATCACCGGTACGAAGCCGATATTGCCCGCATCGTTGGCATTGGTACCGATATCGAAACCACCGAAGTAGTAATCACCGATTTCCATTTCCGGCAGGTTGTAGCCCAGGTCCAGGGAGTACTCGGCGTAACCAGTGGTCTGGCTCGGGCCGGACACGGTCAGGTTGCCGTTGTCCTGGCCGACGACTGCGGTCGCCAGCTGGATTTCGCGGCCCTCATCGGTCTGGCCGTAGCCAATATTCACCAGGCTGGAAACCACGGTCCAGTAAGTACCCGCCAGCGGCGCGTTTACGGTACAGAAGTTGGCTGCGGTATAGGTGGTGGACTGGCACAGCAGTTCGTCGTAGGACGGCAGGCCGTCGCCGTTGCTGTCCATCCCCATAAATACGATGGCGCGGGTGGTGTTTTCGCCGATAACGTGGGAGGCCACCATGGCGCTGCCTTCCGGCACTTCGGTCAGGGTAACCATGACCTGTTCCGCGTCGTCAAACGGGTCGCCGCCGGTGGTGTCGGTGTAGACCAACTGGCTGGTGACATCCGCTTTTACCATGCCGTAAGTGCGGGCGGTGAAATCGGTAATTTCATCGGTAGTCAGCGGGCCTACAGGAACGCGTGCGGAAGTCCGGTGCGCATCCACCTTAACGAAGTCCGGCAGGCCGGTGGCATCGCTGTAGGTCCATACCGGCAATTCCAGTACCGGAGAGTTGCCGGAAGTCGGGGTCAGTACTACCTGGCCCTGGTTGCCGGTCAGGTTGATGTACTGGGTTTCCGAGGCGGTATCGCGATGACGGGCAGTAACGGTCAGGGTGACCTGCTCGCCTTGCTTCACGGTGAAGCTCGCCGGCACCACGGAGATCTCGAAGTTGCCGATAAAAGTTTCGCCGCTCGCGTTCCAGCTGCCGTCTTCGGTCGCGGTGAAGGTACGCACCCAGGAGCACTCTTCGGTACAGGTGTTATCGACCATGTACGCGGTGTTCAGGCGTTTGGGGAAACCACCCAGATTCGGGTTGGCCGCTTCCATGTTTTCGATGGATTCGTCGAGCACCAGGCCGGCCTTGTCGGCCAGTTCCACACGCATGCGACCGGCACCGGTGTCCTGAAGGCTGGAGTTGAAACCATCGGTTTTGTAGTTGTTCAGGAACACCGAATTTTTCAGGTCGTTGCTGGCGGTCATCAGCAGCGCAGACTGGACCTCCATGGCGGACCATTCCGGGTGAGACTGGCGCAGCAGGGCGGCAGCGCCGGCCACGTGCGGGCTGGCCATGGAGGTACCGGACATGGACATCCAGTCGCCAGTGCTCGGGTTTTTGGTAAACGGCTGGTCGTCGGAACCTGGCGCGTAGATATCCACACCGGGAGCACCGATATCTACAAACAGGGTGTCGATACCGAAGTAGGACGGTCCACGGCTGGAGAAGTACGCGGTGTACTGTTCTTCGAGATCGCCTTCAAGCGCAGAGGCACCGGTAATGGTGGCGGTGTGCTCGGCACCGGAAGCCAGCCAGTTCACCAGCTTGAGTCCATCGCTATTTTTGATGTGGATGGCTGGGATCGTGTAAGGGACGTCAGGAATCGTCGTGTAGTTGTCGTAGTAAGACGACTGGTTATAAACGATTACGCCCTCGGCGCCGCCCGCGGCAACGTTGACCCCCTTGTTATACAGTGGGCTGGAGCTGCGCTTACACAGAACGATCACCGGTTGCTGGCTTTCGTCAATCGCGGTTTCCGGGTCATCCGGGAAATCGAAAAAACCTTCCGGGTATGCGGTGTCACAGTTGGCCTGGACATACGGCGAGGTGTTATTCGGGTTGGTGAAGCTGGCGGCATTCACCACCAGGCCGGTCAGATCTTCGAAGGTGATCGCACGGCCGGAAATGTTTGCCGGAGCTGTGGTGTCACCACCGGTCATGTCTTTCAGTTCTTTGTCGGTAAAGTCGACTTTGGACTGCGCAGTGTGGGCCGCGACGGTGGTCAGCCAGGGAGATGAGTGGTCGGCACTCTTCAGCTCGGGACCGTTGTTGCCCGCGGCTACAGCGATAAATACACCGCTCTTGGCGGTGTTGTAGAACGCCTGCTCGATCGGGTCCAGCCAGGGGTCTTCTTCCAGGCCGCCAATAGAAAAGTTGATCACGTCGACGTTGTCGATGGCAGCCTGCTCAATCGCAGAGATCAGGGTGATGGAGGGGCAGCCCGCGTAGGGGTCGCCGGAACCACCTGGCCAGCACACCTGGTAGGAAATGATGTTGGCGTGCGGTGCCATGCCGGAAACCTGCTCGAACGCCAGGTCGGTTTCCAGACCGGTGCCCTGTGCGGTGTTTTCGCTCAGCTTGTAAGGCACATTGTGCAGGACGTTGCCCGCTGCGGTACCGGCTACGTGGGAACCGTGGCTGTGGTAGTCCTCACCGACCGCGGGGCGGGTTTCTTCAAACACCGGGTCGCTGTAGGCAGCGGTAATTTCCGGGTAGGAATAAACACCGATCAGCTTGTCGTTACACAGGTTGGGGTTCTCGACACAGTCGCCGAGGAACTGTTCGCCCAGCGGGTTGGTGTGCACATAGCCGTCGCCGCCAACGGCTGCGAAGGACGGGTGGTCGGTATTGATACCGGTGTCGATGATACCGACAACGACGCCTTCACCCATATTTTTGCCGGCCGCAGTGGCAGCCTGTTCCCAGGTAGCCTGGGCACCGGTCTGCTCGATGGTGTTGAACGTCTGCAGCTGCTTGATGGTGTTGCGGGTAATGCGCTTGATGCCCGGAACTTTGGCCAGTCGCTTGGCTTCTTCCTGGGTCATTTCGGTGGTGAACGCGTTCAGGGCTACCGCGTAGGTGTTTTTCACCTGCAGTGACAGGCCCTGCTGCTGCACTGCATTGCTCAGCACATTCGCGCGGGATTGCGCGAGGTGGCTGCGGTAGCTGGCGATTTCCGGCTGGTTCAGGTTAAGCGGACCGTTCTGGGTGCGCGCGGCCTGTACCAGGCTACGGGTTGCAGGCTGGCCGGCGATGCCGCCGTCGTAAGCGGAGATCGGGGCTTCCTCGAGCTGCACGATATAGGTGTGCTTGCCGCTGATGTCGCGCTCTTCGGTAAACACGTGGTGTTGTTTCTTCACCTGCTGGTTGGTTTTGCCATCCCAGTCGTATTGTGCGAGCGGTTGAATCACTCGCTGCTCGTCGGCCGCGGCCCACTTCGCGAGATTCTCACTGATAAGGTCTGTCTGTGACGCGCCTACGGAAGCGCTGATACACAGAGCTGAGGCCACGGCCACAGCCATCTTGTTTTTATTAAACATAATTTACCCAATATTGGTTCTTGTCTTCGCACCGTCGAGGCATGCGCGTCATGCAGGACATTGACGTCACACTTGCTCGTTTTTTAAGCATCAATTCATGCCGGTGCCTTTCGTGCCTTTAAATTGCCACTGTGCATAACGAACGAATGTCTGATTTTTCCGTGGTGCGTGACAAACTGTTACGCTTGCTGACTTTTCCAGCAGTGAAATCGGCAAAGAAAAAACTGTATTGCGCGGCAGTGACAGAATTTACTGGGGGATGTGCGATGCGGAATTCGGGGGCGGGATGGCGAAACGCCGCAATTGAGTAGGCGGGGCGAGTAGTAAAACCTCAGTACAGTGCTAAAAAAATGCCCGATGCACATATTGTGGATCGGGCATTTTTGGCAGCGGTAAATTCCGGGGCAATCAGAATTTATTCAACATCGCCAGCATAAACAGGTCCGCCGGCAGCAGTTGCCCGTTCACCGTGAGATTGCCGTTTTCCAGTTGCAGGTGCATGGACAGCTCGCCATTTTTTTCCTGCAGGAAACCGTATTGCTTGAGTGCGCTGGCCTGCATGATCAGCGGCGACTGCATCAGTGCCTGCTCTGCCCCGCTGATATTCGCAGAGCCGTTCAGCGCGTCCAGCCAGAAAAGATTGTCGTTGGCGGTTTGGTTGCGCGGCATGCCTTTCCAGTCCACATCCAGTTGCAACTGCATCGGACCATTGGCGGTGGCGATATCCAGCTGCTGTTGCATCTGCAGCGGACGGTCGAACACCTGCGGCCAGCTGCGCTCGGCCGCCGGGGTCAGCAGCAGGCTGTAGAGGTAGTGGTGCAGGTCGTCGTAGCCGATCGCCGGCAGGTTGATCTGCTGGGTCAGGCTGCTCGCCGGGGTGGCGGATTGAATCTCCGGCAACTTCAGCGCGGTCTGTACGTTCAGGGTGCGGTCGGCCACCAGCTTGCCGCTGTAGTCGAAGGTCACACCCCGCAGCTCCAGCGGGCCGGAATCGTTGTTGGCGCGCACCAGAGGCAGTTTGAGCTGTAGGGTACCGGCACCACTGGCATCCAGCGCGAACTCGCCGCTGCCGGATTGCAGGTACAGCGCCTCGCGGTGGCCATCCATGCGCACGAACTCGCCGAGCTTGAAGCTGCTCTCCTGCTGCTGGCCCTGGTAGTCGGTAACCAGGCGAATTTTGGCTCCCTGGAACTGGATCTGCTGGTCGCCCTCGTTGCGGTCGATGGGCAGCAGGTGCACGGTGTTGGTGACGGTGTTGTTGGCGCCCACCAGTGTCTCCACCATCACCGGGCTGTTCTTGAGACCCGGCCCCAGATCGTCGAGGGAACCGTAATAGGCCTCAAGCTGGCGGCGCAGCGCCGGTTCCAGTTCGTTGCCGGTCAGTCGGGTTTTGGCATAGAGCACACCGATACGGGGGCCGCCGCTGGTAAACAGCACCGGACCATGCTTGATCTCGGTAAAGGCCTCGGTTGCACCGTCCTTGCCCTTGAGCAGGGTCAGGGCTTCGGCGCTGAACCAGCCGCGCTGGTAGCCGCTCAGCTCGATATTCGGCTGGTTGGCCAGTTGCTGTTGCAGAACCTCTTCCACCTGGGGACCGATCAGGCGCGGGGCGATCAGGGCGGCGAGCAGTACCAGGGCGGACAGGGTTATGAGGAGGTAACGTAGGGCTTTCATTTTTAACGCAATGTCACTGAGGCAAATAAAAAGGGCGTTCCCAATTTAATAGGGCGTTCCTTAGAGAACGCCCTACGAGAGGAGAACGCCCGATGGTAGCAGATCGAGATGAAACCAGAGACCGTTAATCGCCCTCGATGGTTCCGCACTCGCCGGCAATGGCCCTGGCGACTTTCGAGTTGCTTTCCCGCCCCAGGGCGCGGGAAATGAAGTTGCCCGCGGCCGCCAGCTTGCTCAGGTCTACCCCGGTGTGAATACCGAGTCCGTCCAGCATATACAGCACATCCTCGCTCGCCACATTGCCGGACGCACCGCGTGCATAGGGGCAACCGCCGAGTCCCGCCACCGCGGAATCCACCACGGTCACACCCACCTGCAATGCCGCATACAGGTTGGCCAGCGCCTGGCCGTAGGTATCGTGGAAGTGCACCGCAAGCTTGGCGAGCGGCACCTGTTGCGCGACCGTCTCGAGCATGTAGCGGGCCTTTTCCGGGGTGCCGACGCCGATGGTGTCGCCGAGGCTGATTTCATAACAGCCCATGTCCAGCAGCGCGCGGCTCACCTCTGCCACCTTCTGCGCTTTGATCTCGCCCTCATAGGGGCAGCCGAGCACGCAGGACACATAGCCGCGCACCGGGATACCGTCAGCGCGCGCCTGCTCAGCGAGCGGGCGGAAGCGCTCCAGGCTCTCCTCGATGGAGCAGTTGATATTCTTGCGGGTGAAGCTTTCCGAGGCCGCACCGAACACCGCTACCTCGTCGGCACCGGCCTCCCGCGCGCGCTCATAACCCACCATATTGGGGGTGAGCGCGCTGTAGATGACCCCGGGTTTGCGCTGGATGCCGGCGAGTACTTCCTCGCTGGCCGCCATCTGCGGCACCCATTTGGGGCTGACAAAACTGCCGGCCTCAATCACCTTGAGGCCGCTGTCACTCAGCAGATCGATCAGCTGCACCCGGGTGGCGACAGAGATGGGCTGCTTTTCATTCTGCAGGCCATCGCGCGGACCCACTTCGACGATCTTTACCCGATCTGGCAGGTTCATTGTGCGTCCTCCGCAGCGAAGTCGATCAGCAGGCTGCCGCCGTCCACCAGTTCGCCGGCTGCGCAGAAAAACTGGTTCACAATGCCGTCTGCCGGTGCGCGCAATGTGTGCTCCATTTTCATCGCCTCCATCACCAGCAGCGGCTGGTCTTTCTGCACCTGCGTACCGGGTTCCACCAGCAGGGTCACGATGGTGCCGTTCATCGGTGCGTCCAGGCCGTGGGCGGCATCTGCGCTCTCGCCGATATCCGGCGGCAGGATTTTGAAATCCAGCTGTTCGCCGCTGATAAACACCGTGCCCTCATCGCCGTTGGCGACGCTGGAATAATTCACCCGGCGGCCATCCAGCACAGCCACATTTTTCCCGTGCAGTGTGGTAATGGTACCGCACTGCGCGTCCACGGCGGCACTGCACTGCCACTGCAGGTTGTCTTCATTGCCGGCAAAGCGGATCTCGACTTCGCGACCGTGTACCTCCACCTTCTGGCTGCGCCACAGGGTCACGCCGTTGCGCCAGTTGCTGCCGCTGTGCCACGGCGAGAACGGGTCAGACTTGGGGGCCGCGCGGTGCTGTGCGCGGGTTTCCCGGTGCTGCAGGAAGGCGGCCATGGCGGCGCACTGCTGCGACCGCAGCTGCTGTTCCTGCTGCAGGATTTCCTGCTCAAAGTCGCCGATAAAGTGGGTGTTGACGCGGCCGTTGACGAAGGCGGTGTGATTGATCACCCGGCGCAGGAATTCGATGTTGTGGCGCAGCCCGGCGATCTGGTACTGCTGCAGTGCGCGGTCGAGCTTGGCCAGCGCCTCGCGGCGGTTGCTGCCGTGCACGATCAGTTTGGAAATCATCGGGTCGTAGTGCACGCTGATCTCATCGCCGGTCTGCACACCGGTGTCCACACGCACGGACGGGCTCTCTGCCGGTGGCTGGTGCCGCAGCAGTTTGCCGGTGGCCGGCAGGAAATCGTTGTCCGGGTCTTCCGCGTAGATACGCACTTCGAACGCGTGGCCGACGATGTGCAGGTCGTCCTGGGTGAGCGGCAGTCCATCGCCGGCGGCGACCGCCAGCTGCCAGGCCACCAGATCCTGGCCGGTGATCATTTCGGTTACCGGGTGCTCCACCTGCAGGCGGGTGTTCATTTCCATGAAATAGAAAGCCCCGCTGGCATCCAGCAGGAATTCCACGGTACCGGCGCCGACATAGCCGATGGCGTTGGCTGCGCGCAGCGCCGCCTCTCCCATTTTTTTGCGGGTTTCCGCCGGCAGACCCGGCGCCGGGGCTTCCTCGACCACTTTCTGGTGGCGGCGCTGTACCGAGCAATCGCGCTCGAACAGGTAGACGCCCTTGCCTTGTTTGTCGCAGAACACCTGGATTTCCACATGGCGCGGGTTGACCACGTAGCGCTCGATCAGCATATGGTCGTCGCTGAAGGCGTTCTGGGCTTCGCGCTTGGCGGCGGCGAGGGCTTCGTGGAAGTCCTTGGGGTTGTCGACGCGGCGCATGCCCTTGCCGCCACCACCGGCGGCGGCTTTCAGTAATACCGGGTAGCCGATGCGGTTGGCGTGGCCCTCGAGGATGCCCGGGTCCTGGTTGTGGCCGTGGTAACCCGGCACCAGCGGTACGCTGGCTTCTTCCATAATGCGCTTGGCGGCGGACTTGGAGCCCATGGCTTCGATGGCGGCGGCGGGCGGGCCGACAAAGATGATGCCGGCTTCTTCGCAGGCGCGGCAGAATTTGGCGTTTTCGCTAAGGAATCCGTAGCCGGGGTGGATGGCGTCGGCGCCGGTCTGTTTGGCGGCGGCGAGGACTTTGTCGATGTCGAGGTAGGATTCTCGCGCCGGTGCGGGGCCGAGATGTACGGCTTCATCGGCCTGCTGTACGTGCAGGGCGTTGGCGTCTGCGTCGGAGTAGACCGCGACGGTGGCGACGCCGAGGCGGCGCGCCGTGCGGATAATACGACAGGCAATTTCGCCGCGGTTGGCGATCAGCAGTTTGCGAATCATGTCTGGCTCTGTGGTGTGGTGCTCTGTTTGGAGTCCGTGGCGGCAAAGCACTGGGGACTGGTTTTTGAAACCGCTGTAAATACATCCCTGTACGCTGCGTCGGCGACGTCCATGTCGCCGACGCTTTCAAAAACCAGCCCCCAGCACTTTGCCTTCAATTTGAATTTCTGTACTTCGTAGCTTTTGGATACCGAACCTAATTCGGGATGACTGTCATCCCGGCCTTGAGCCGGGATCCAGCTTTGGGGTTTATTCCTCGCTGGTATTCATCCAGCTCGGGGCGCGTTTCTCTAGAAACGCGCTCAAACCTTCCTGCCCTTCAGGGGAAACCCGTACTGCCGCGATCAGCGCGCTGGTCTGTCCCTGCAGTTCTTCATTGATCACTCGGTTCGACATGGACATGGCCAACTGCTTGGCCATGGTGACGGCGTTGGGGCCGTTGTCGATGATGCTGTTCACCAGCTTTTGCACGGTCAGATCCAGATCGCTTTCGTGTACGACTTCGGAAACCAGGCCGATTTCCTTGGCGCGTTCTGCGGAGAAACGCTCGGCGGTAACGAAGTAGCGGCGCGCCTGGCGGGCACCGATGGCGTTGATCACGTAGGGGCTGATGGTGGCCGGCAGCAGGCCGATTTTGACTTCGCTCAGGCAGAAGCTGGCGCGCTCGGCGGCGACGGCGATGTCGCAGCAGCTGACCAGACCCACGGCTCCACCAAACGCGGCACCCTGCACGCGGGCGATGGTGGGTGCTGGGAACTGGTCGAGCTTGTGCAGCATAGCGGCGAGCGAGGCCGCGTCGCTGCGGTTTTGCTCTTCGCTGAACTCGGCCATGCGCTTCATCCAGTTGAGGTCGGCACCGGCAGAGAAGTTCTTGCCGTTGGAGGCGAGAATCAGCGCGCGGATGCCGCCACTGCGGGCGAGGTTGTCGAAGGTCTCGCCGAGCTGGCGAATCAGGTCATCGTCGAAGGCGTTATGAATTTCCGGACGGTTCAAAGTGACCGTGGCAACGCCTTCGTTATCGATTTCGCACAGCATTTTTTCGCTCATGGCTTTCTCGCTCACAATAGTTCCTTGCTTTCAAAATTTTCTACGGAGCTCGTAAGGTCCAGATACCGGGATTAGGTTGTGGGACCTTCGCCGGCATGGATGCCGGCGCAGAGCGTACAAGGATGTATTCACAGCGTGTCCCGCAACCTATTCCCGGTAGCTGGGCCCGCGCTGAAATATCCCGGAGCAGCAACCTACATTCGGAAGACTCCGAACTTAGTCTCTTCAGGCTCCTTATGCGTCGCCGCCGCTAAACACAGCCCTAGCACGGTGCGCGTGTCTTTGGGGTCGATAACGCCGTCGTCCCACAGTCGCGCGGAGGCGTAGTAGGGGTGGCCCTGGTGTTCGTAGTCGTCGATGATCGGCTGCTTGAACTTGGCGATTTCTTCCGCGCTCCAGTCCTCGCCCTGCGCTACCATCTGGTCCTTTTTCACCTGTGCCAGCACGCCCGCCGCCTGCTCGCCACCCATCACGGAAATACGCGCGTTGGGCCACATAAACAGGAAGTTGGGATCATAGGCGCGGCCACACATGCCGTAGTTACCTGCACCGAAAGAACCCCCGATCAGGATGGTGATCTTCGGCACTTTCGCGGTGGCCACCGCAGTCACCATCTTCGCACCGTGCTTGGCGATACCGCCGGCTTCGTACTGCTTGCCCACCATGAATCCAGTGATGTTCTGCAGGAATACCAGCGGGATATTGCGCTGCGCACACAGCTCGATAAAGTGCGCGCCCTTCTGTGCGCTCTCGGCAAACAGGATGCCGTTGTTCGCCACGATACCCACCGGGTAACCGTGGATGCGCGCAAAGCCGGTGACGAGCGTGGTGCCGTACAGCGCCTTGAATTCATCAAATTCGGAACCGTCCACCACGCGCGCAATAACCTCGCGCACGTCGTACGGCTGGCGGGAATCCTTCGGCACGATGCCGTAGATATCTTCCGGCGGATAAATCGGTTCTACCGGCTTGGTGATATCGAGACCGGGATTCTTCACCCGATTCAGGCGCGCCACGGAATTGCGCGCGATCTGCAGCGCGTGGGTATCGTTATTGGCAAAGTGGTCGGAAACCCCGGAAATCTTGCAGTGCACCTCCGCACCACCCAGTTCCTCCGCGGACACCTCCTCACCGGTAGCGGCTTTCACCAGCGGTGGACCGGCCAGGAAAATCGTGGCCTGCTCCTTCACCATGATGGACTCATCCGCCATCGCCGGCACATAAGCACCGCCGGCGGTACAGCTGCCCATCACCACCGCAATCTGCGGGATGTTCTTCGCCGACAGATTGGCCTGGTTGAAGAAGATGCGGCCGAAATGCTCGCGATCCGGGAACACATCGTCCTGGCGCGGCAGGTTGGCACCGCCGGAATCCACCAGATAAATACACGGCAGATTGTTCTGCTCGGCAATCGCCTGCGCGCGCAGGTGCTTTTTCACCGTCAGCGGATAATAGGTGCCGCCTTTCACGGTGGCATCGTTGGCCACAATCACACAGGGCTGGCCGGTCACGGTGCCGATACCGGTAAGGATGCCGGCTGCCGGCACGTCTTCACCGTAAACGTCATAGGCCGCCAGCTGTGAAAACTCTAGGAACGGGCTGCCCGGGTCCAGCAGGGTGTCGATGCGATCCCGCGGCAGCAGTTTGCCGCGGGAAACATGTTTTTCCCGCGCGCGTTCATTGCCGCCCTTGGCGATGGTTTCCAGCTTTTCCCGCAGGTCGTCGACGATCTTCTGCATCTGTTCGCGGTTTTCCGCAAACGCCGCATCGCGGGAATTAATCTTGCTCTGAATCTGATTCATAGATAACACGAGTCCAATTCGTAGTCAGGACCTGGATGCGAAGGTGCTGCTGCCGGTACGGGTTTGCTGGACCTTCTGCGACATGGATGTCGCGGAAGAGCCCCCATGGATGGGTTCACGGCGTGTCCAGTAAACCCGTACCGGCAGTGGCACCGCCACCGAATTCAAAAAAATACTTAGCGAGTCTCGTTAAACAACTCGCGCCCAATCAGCATGCGACGGATTTCGGAAGTACCCGCGCCAATTTCATACAGCTTGGCATCGCGCAGCAGACGACCGGTGGCGTACTCATTGATGTAGCCGTTGCCGCCCAGAGTCTGAATCGCCTGCAGCGCCATCTGCGTCGCGCGCTCCGCAGTAAACAGGATCACCGCCGCAGAATCCTTGCGCGAATCCTCACCGCGGTCACAGGCGCGGGCCACCGCGTACAGATACGCGCGGCTCGCGTTCAGGTCCGCGTACATATCCGCAACCTTGCCCTGCATCAGCTGGAACTCACCGATCGCCTTACCGAACTGTTTGCGCTCATGAAGGTAAGGCACCACGATATCCAGACACGCCTGCATGATGCCTACCGGGCCACCGGACAAAATCGTGCGCTCGTAATCCAGGCCGCTCATCAGCACGCGCACACCGCCGTTCAGCTGACCGAGAATATTTTCTTCCGGCACCTCACAGTCCTGGAACACCAGCTCACAGGTGTTGGAACCGCGCATACCCAGCTTGTCCAGCTTCTGCGCCTGAGTGAAACCCTTGAAGCCGCGCTCCACGATAAACGCCGTGATACCGCCGGAGCTGATGCCCGGCTCGGTGCGCGCGTAAATTACATAGGTCTCGGCATCCGGACCGTTGGTAATCCACATCTTGTTGCCGTTCAGGATAAAACGGTCGCCTTTCTTCTCCGCCTTCAGCTGCAGGCTCACCACATCGGAACCGGAGTTTGGCTCACTCATCGCCAGCGCGCCCACATGCTCACCGGAACACAGCTTCGGCAGATATTTCATCTTCTGCTCGTGGGTACCGTTCTTGCGGATCTGGTTGATACACAGGTTGGAGTGGGCGCCGTAAGACAGGCCGACAGACGCGGAAGCGCGGGAAATCTCCTCCATCGCCACCGCGTGCGCCAGGTAACCCATGTTGGTACCGCCGTACTCCTCTTCGACGGTCATGCCAAGCAGGCCCAGCTCGCCGAATTTTTTCCACATATCGGCCGGGAACAGGTTGTCCTCATCGATCTGCGCCGCGCGCGGGGCGAGTTCCGCCTGGCAGAACTTGTAGACCATGTCCCGCAGCATATCGATGTCTTCACCGAGGCCGAAGTTGAGGGTTGGGTATGGAGTATTCATTGGCTGCTCCGCTTTGAATCCGTCAGGGGTACTTATTCAGGTTGATTGGGTTGGGTTCAGGTCATCTGTTGTTTCAGCGCCACCTGCGTGCGGGCGGTCGCCTCGTCCAGCTGCGACAGCATCTTTTCGATATCGCGCTGCTGTTGCAGCAGCTGCTGGCGCTTGGAATCGATACGCTCGAGGAGGCGGTTGAGCTGTTCGACATTGCCCTTGGCGGGGTCGTACATGTCGATGATTTCGCGGCTCTCGTCGAGGGAGAAGCCGAGGCGCTTGCCGCGCAGGATCAGCTTCAGGCGCACCCGGTCCTCGGGGGAGTAGATCCGCGTCTGCCCACGCCGCTCGGGGCACAGCAGCCCCTTGTCTTCATAGAAGCGGATGGTGCGGGTGGTAATCCCGAATTCCTGGGCCAGCTCGGAGATGCTGTAGCTGTCGGCGGTGGTGTTGCTCATGGGGCCTTTCCTCAGAAGTGCCTGAAGGATAGTTGACGTTTACGTTAACGTAAACGTCAATCTGGGCCAAAATGTGACCAAACTGTTCTTTGGGGTTCTGTAGGTGGGGGCCGGGACTCGGGGCCAAGACAGGGTGGGAGCTGGAATCCAAGGTGGCAAAACTTGACAGGTAACATTCCGCTGGTCAGGTACATCAGAGCCCACACCACATGTCGCTGTGAGGGCTCTGATGCAGGATTGAAACGACTGCTGGTCAGTCTTCCTCAAGCGTGTTGGTTGCCAACAGCGCGATTCTCTTCAGGGCTTCATCCAGTCCGGGCACAAATTCAGCTCCTTCCACGACTTGAATGCTGGAGTTGGAAAGGTCGTCCCCAATTGGCTGATAACGTCCGCCGAGGCAGTCCGCAAGAAAAGATTCGCTTGCGGCAAAAAAAGACAGGCGGTTTTCAGGCTTCTGGAAACCATGCCCTTCATCGGGATACAGGATATAGGTCACAGGCAGATTGTTTGTCTGCATTGCGGCTACTATCTGATCGGATTCTGCCTGCTTTACTCGTGGATCATTGGCACCCTGGCCAATCAATAAGGGCTTGGTGATCCTGTCTGCAAAATTCAGCGGTGAGCGATCTGCAAGAAGTTTTTTACCTGATTCCGTTGCCGGGTCACCGAGGGCGGTATGCAATACCTTCTTGAATCCCTCCCAATAGGGGGGCACGGAATCAAGCAGCGTTTGCAAATTTGATGGCCCGACAATGTCCACACCACAGGCAAAGGTTTCCGGTGTAAACGTCATGCCGACCAGCGTGGCGTAGCCGCCATAACTGCCGCCCATGATTGCTACCTTGTCCTTTGTGGTTATTTTGTTGTCTATAGCCCATTGCACGGCATCGAGCAGATCATTGTGCATGGCGCCGGCCCATTCACCATTGCCCGCATTCACGAATGCTTTGCCGAATCCTGTGGATGAGCGGTAATTGACTTGCAGTACAGCGTACCCGCGATTGGCGAGCCAGCGGGTCGCCGAATCATCGGCAAAATTGTCACGACTCCAGGGACCTCCGTGAACCACCAGGACCAGGGGCACGGGAGATTTAACCTTGCCTCCTAAGTCCGCCTCCACTGGCAGTGTTAGGTAAGAGACCAAATCTAGGCCATCTCTCGACGCAATGGTCTGTGGATAAATCCTGGGCAACTCAAAATCATTCAGCTCTGGTTTACCTTCGAACAGTGTGTTCAGTTTTTGTGTACTGCGGTCGTAAACCTGATAGGCGTCTGATGCGGTGTCGCGGGAGGCGTTGATTAGCCAGTGCATTCCGTCGAGGGTTGTATCAAGGATCGTGAGGTCGCCATCGGCCTGCATTTCCAGTGCCGCGACTTCCTGCTTGATGTCTTCTGTCAGTCCCATCCACTCGTGCTTGTGATAATTGACGGAGTAGGCCATGGGTGCGTGGTTTACCGGGTTCATCACGACATTGGAGATATCCGCCTTGTCCGATTCAGCCAGCACCGTAAGTTTGCCGGATTCGAGCTCCATATGTGCAAGTGCCGCTTTGTCACGTCCGCGACTGTCCTGTAGATAAATCCCGCGATTGTCTTTGTCGAAGCCCAGGATTTGAGTAGTGAGCGCATCTTCACGGGGGATTTCGAAAAGATCGATCCATTCATTCTCCACTCGTTGCGAAACGTTGTATCCGCCCGCGGTTGTGGGCTTGAGGCCCAATCGGACCTGCAGGTTGTGATCGACAATAAATTCCGCAAAGCCGGTGTTTTCGACCAGTAAGGTTCGCTCAGCGGTTTGCAAATCGATCAAGTAGGGATCGTGCCAGCGGGAGTCCCGGTCATTTATGCCGGCGACAATTTGCCCGGGATGATCCTGGCTTTGCGCAAGCATGGTTGCGGAAATTTCGTTGTAAGGCGTGAGGTCTGTAACTGCATCGGTACTGAGATCGATGCTGAACAGGTGCCAGTTTTCATCGCCGTGGTTATCGCGAATGAATAGCAGGTGTTTACTGTCCAGCGCCCAGAAGTGACGCCTGATTCCACGACCTTTATCGGCGGTGACGGCTTTGGCAGAACTGAAGTCACCGGCGGGTGCAACCCAGATATTCATCACGCCATCCAGCGGCGCGAGAAAACTCATCATCTTGCCGTCGGGACTTAAACGTCCTTGCCAGCGTGTGGGGTTGCCGAACAGCAACTCCCGGTCGATCAGTGGCGCGGGCTTTTCTATTTCGTTAGCCGCATCAATATTTGCTGTAGTTTCTTCTTTTTTCGGGGCGCATGCCGCGATCATACCTGCGATTGCGAATACACCAATAACTCTCCAGTTTCTGTCCATGGCCAGATTCCTTCGGTATACGGGGGTTAATGGGGTACATCAGTGCAACAACGCAGCGAGCATTACACAGGAACAACGGGTAGGGCAATTTGCCGGGGAGGGATGAGGAGGAGCACAGCGGCGGGCGCCGCTGTGCAGAGGGGCGTGAGAAAACGGATTACTGATTGCTTGGTAGCATTTCAGTCGCCAGATACTCACGGTAGTAAGCACTGGCCAGCAGCTGCTTGGCTTCCTCGATATCCGGCGCGAAGTAGCGGTCCTTGTCGTAGAAAGGTACACGTTCGCGCAGGGCGGCCTTGGCGCTTTCCAGTTTCTCGGTGGTCTTCAGCGGTGCGCGGAAGTCCAGGCCCTGGCAGGCGGCCAGCAGTTCCACCGCGAGGATGCCGCAGGTGTTGTCGGCCATGTCGCGCAGGCGGCGGCCGGCGAAGGTGGCCATGGACACGTGGTCTTCCTGGTTGGCGGAAGTGGGCAGGGAGTCGACGCTCGCCGGGTGCGCGAAGGTCTTGTTTTCGCTGGCCAGTGCCGCGGAGGTGACCTGCGCGATCATGAAGCCGGAGTTAACCCCACCGTTGTCCACCAGGAACGGCGGCAGGCCGGACAGGTTGGAGTCGATCAGCAGGGCCATGCGGCGCTCGGACAGGGAGCCGATTTCCGCAATCGCCAGCGCCAGGTTATCCGCCACCATGGCCACCGGTTCTGCGTGGAAGTTGCCACCGGAAATGATGTCGGAGTTTTCCGGGTTCTCTTCATCGGTGAACACCAGCGGGTTATCGGAAACACCGTTGGCTTCCGCCAGCAGTACCTCGGCGGCGAAGCGGATCTGCTGCAGGCACGCGCCCATGACCTGGGGCTGACAGCGCAGGCTGTAGGGGTCCTGCACCTTGGCGCAGTCCACGTGGGAGTCGCCGATCTCGCTGCCTTCACCCAGCAGGTCGCGGTAGCTCGCGGCCACATCGCGCTGGGCCTTCTGGCCGCGCACCAGGTGAATGCGATCGTCGAACGGACGGCGCGAGCCCTTGGCGGCTTCCAGGGTCAGGGAGCCGGTTACCACGGCGCCGGCGAACAGGTCTTCTGCGGAGAACATACCCTGCAGGGCGAAGGCGGTGGACGCCTGGGTGCCGTTCAGCAGTGCCAGACCTTCCTTCGGTGCCAGCACCATCGGGCGCATTTCCGCAAAGCGCAGGCCTTCGGAAGCCGGCTTGCGCTCGCCGTTGATAAAGCATTCGCCCTCACCCAGCAGCACCACGCTCATGTGGGCCAGCGGCGCCAGGTCGCCGGAGGCGCCCACGGAACCTTTTTCCGGAATGGCTGGGTAAACGCCGGCATTCACCAGTTTGATCAGCGCCTCGATCACCGCCGGGCGCACGCCGGAGTAGCCGCGCGCGAGGGAATTGATCTTCAGCACCATCAGCAGGCGCACAGTGTCTTCAGTCATGAAGTTGCCGGTACCGGCAGCGTGGGACAGCACGATGGCGCGCTGCAGGGTTTCCAGGTCTTTCTTTTCGATGCGGGTGTTGGCCAGCAGACCGAAACCGGTGTTGATGCCGTACACGGTGCGGCCCTGCTCCAGCACCAGCGCCACGGTTTTGGCGGAGGCTTCAATGGCCGGGTAGGCGTCTTTGGCCAGGCTCAGTTGCACCGGCTCACGGGCAACGCGACGCAGTTGTTCCAGACTCAGTTGGCCGGGGTTGATTTCCAGTTTGTACATAACTCTTGCTACCGCAAATATTTGTTCATTGTCGTCATACCGGCGCAGGCCGGTATCCAGTGTTTGGGTGCGCTGCTTTCTGCTGGCACCGCAGCTGGATCCCGGATCAAGTCCGGGATGACGGTTTAAAAATGTTGGATCAGTCTTTCAGCATCGGCAGGTCTAGCCCCTGCTCGCGCGCGCAGTTCTTGGCGATGTCGTAACCCGCATCCGCGTGGCGCATGACGCCGGTGGCCGGGTCGTTCCACAGTACGCGGCCAACGCGTTTGGCTGCGGCTTCGGTACCGTCACACACGATCACTACACCGGAGTGCTGGGAGAAGCCCATGCCCACGCCGCCGCCGTGGTGCAGGCTCACCCAGGTGGCGCCGGAGGCGGTATTCAAAAGGGCGTTCAGCAGCGGCCAGTCGGACACTGCATCGCTGCCGTCCATCATGGATTCGGTTTCGCGGTTGGGGCTGGCAACAGAACCGGAGTCGAGGTGGTCGCGACCGATGACAACTGGCGCTTCCAGTTCGCCATTCGCAACCATCTCGTTGAACGCCAGTGCCAAGCGCGCGCGGTCTTTCAGACCGACCCAGCAGATACGCGCGGGCAGGCCCTGGAACTGGATGCGCTCGCGCGCCATGTCCAGCCAGTTGTGCAGCTGCGGATTGTCCGGGATCAGCTCTTTCACCTTGGCGTCGGTCTTGTAGATGTCTTCCGGGTTGCCAGACAGTGCCGCCCAGCGGAACGGGCCGATGCCTTCGCAGAACAGCGGGCGGATGTAGGCCGGTACGAAGCCGGGGAAGTCGAACGCGTTCTCCACGCCCACTTCGAATGCCATCTGGCGGATGTTGTTGCCGTAGTCGAGGGTGGCAGCGCCGCGCTCTTGCAGGGCGAGCATGGCCTGCACCTGGATGCCCATGGATTTTTTGGCTTCGCGCACCACCAGCGCTTCGTCCTGCTTACGCATTTCGGCGGCTTGGGCCATGGTCCAGCCTTTCGGCAGGTAGCCGTTCAGCGGGTCGTGGGCGGAGGTCTGGTCGGTGACGCAGTCCGGCAGGATGCCGCGCTCGACAATTTCCGGGAATACGTCGGCGGCGTTGCCGAGCAGGCCGACGGAAATGGCTTCGCCGTTTTCCATGGCTTCGTTGATCATCGCCAGCGCTTCGTCGAGGCTGGTGGCTTTCTTGTCCACGTAGCCGGTGCGCAGGCGGAAGTCGATACGGGTTTCGTCGCACTCGACGGCGATCATGCAGAAGCCGGCCATGGTGGCGGCCAGAGGCTGGGCGCCGCCCATGCCGCCGAGGCCGCCGGTGAGTACCCATTTGCCCTTGGCTTCACCGTCGAAGTGTTTGCGCGCAACCGCGGCGAAGGTTTCGTAGGTGCCCTGGACGATGCCCTGGGAGCCGATGTAGATCCAGGAGCCGGCGGTCATCTGGCCGTACATGGCCAGGCCTTTTTTATCCAGCTCGTTGAAGTGCTCCCAGTTGGCCCAGTGGGGAACCAGGTTGGAGTTGGCGATAAGGACGCGCGGCGCGTCGGCGTGGGTTTTGAAGACGCCGACGGGTTTGCCGGACTGCACCAGCAGGGTTTCGTCGTCCTCCAAGCGCTTCAGTACTTCAACGATTTTGTCGTAGCACTCCCAGTCGCGCGCGGCGCGGCCGATACCGCCGTAAACAACCAGATCTTCCGGACGCTCGGCGACATCGGGGTGGAGATTGTTCATCAGCATGCGCAGGGGCGCTTCGGTGAGCCAGCTTTTGGCGTTCAGCTGGGTGCCGGTGGGGGGAATGATTTTGCGGCTGGGGTCGTGGCGCTTGTCGGTCATGGTTGCCTCGTCTTTTTTCCAAATTCTTGAGTGGAATTTAGTTTTGTGGGCTTTTGGCCCGGAGTTTTAAATCTGGTTTTGTTGCGGCGGCTTGTCGGGTTCGGGGTTTCAGGACCGCTGCGAGTACATCCATGTACGCTTCGGCGCCGCCATCCATGGCGACGACGATCCTGAAACCCCAAACCCGACAAGCCGCCTTCAATTCGAATTTCTGTACTTCGATTCTCGTTTCTCGTCATCCCGGACTTGATCCGGGATCCAGTGGTCGGGCGGAGTTCCGACGCTGGATACCGGCTTTCGCCGGTATGACGCTGGGAATTAAAACCTCAGCTGTGCGCCCAATCGGTATCGGTTCCCGGGGTGTACCAGTCGCGCAAAGCTGACTGTGCCGGCACTGCTTTTGGTGCGTCGCCAAATCTGCAGGCAAGCGGTACCCGGTTTGATCTCCAAGGCTTTGCCGACCACTTCGTCCGCGCCAATCGCCTCTACGGTGGTGTCCACTTCGGTCAGTGGCGCCACGCGGGTGAGGTATTCGTTGGGGGTGGCGGCGCTGAAGTCCTGCTGCAGGTATTCCGGCACCAGTGTCGGGCTGGTATAGCGTTCCTCGAACTGGATCGGCAGGTTGTTGTCCAGGTGCACGATGATGGAGTGGTACACCGCGGCGCCTTCGGCGAGGCCGAGGGCGACGGCCACTTCGGTGTGGGCGACGGTCTGTTCCAGTTTGAGGATACGGGCGGCGTAGCTGTGGCCGCGGGCGGCGACTTCGTCGGCGATGTTGCGCACTTCCAGCAGGGAACCGGCGGGTACCGGTTCGGCGACAAAGGTGCCGAGGCCCTGGGAGCGGACGAGGACGCCTTCGTCGGTGAGCTCGGACAGGGCGCGGCGGGCGGTCATGCGGCTGACGCTGAAGTCCTGGGACAGCTGGTTCTCGGACGGCACACGGAAATGCGCGGGCCACTGGCCGCTTTCGATCTGCGCGCGGATATGCGCCTTGATCGCGGCGTAGCGGGGCTGGCTGCTTTCTGTGGCTGTCGCCTGACTGCTCATACTTGTATGGTCTTCGCCTGCTCGGGTAAAGTGCCTACCCAGTTGTACATTCTTGTATATACAAGTTTGTTGATGGCGCAACTATGGATTCAGACCTGACCGCTGTCAATAGGGGGTCAATAGGCGCCAAAACCGACAACTCGGGCTATCGTTAGAATTAACGCCAACTCAGTGAGCGAACATGACTGAACGCTGTGATCTGCTGATTACCAATGTCCACGCGGCCACCATGGACCCGTCCCTGCCGGGTGCCTACGGGGCAATTGAAGACGCCGCGGTGGCGGTGACCGGCAATAAGATTGTGTGGATTGGTCCGCGCCGCGAGCTGCCCGAGAGCACCGCCGATCAGATCATCGACGGCGAGGGGCAGTGGCTGACCCCGGGGCTGATCGATTGTCACACCCACCTGGTGTATGGCGGCCACCGCGCCGGCGAGTTCGCCCGCCGTCTCGGCGGCGAGAGCTATGAAGAGGTCGCCCGTGCCGGTGGCGGCATCCTGTCGACGGTGCGCGCAACGCGCGCGGCCAGTGCCGCGGACCTCTACCGCAAGGCCGAGCCGCGCCTGAAGGCACTGATGCACGAGGGTGTCACCACCATCGAAATCAAATCCGGCTACGGCCTCGATCTCGACACCGAGCTCAAGCAGCTGCGCGTTGCCCGCCGCCTCGCCCAGCATTACCCGGTGAATATCCTCACCACCTGCCTCGCTGCCCACGCGCTGCCGCCGGAGTACGACGGCCGCGCGGACGACTACATCACCCTGGTGTGTGAGGAAATCCTGCCCGCTGTGGCCAAGGAGCAGCTGGCGGATGCGGTGGACATGTTCTGTGAAAACATCGCGTTTTCCGTCGAGCAGTGCCAGCGTGTTATCGACGCTGCGCATCATCTCGACCTGCCGGTAAAGGTTCACGCCGAGCAGCTCGCCAGCACCGGCGCCACCCGTATGGCGGCGAAGGCCGGTGCCCTGTCGGTGGACCATATCGAATACATCACCGATGAAGATGTCGCCGCCATGGCCGAGAGCGGTACCGCCGCGGTGCTGCTGCCCGGCGCCTTCTACACGCTGAAAGAAACGCGCATGCCGCCAATCGAAAAATTGCGCGCTGCCGGTGTGCCCATGGCCATTTCCACCGACCTCAATCCCGGTACCTGCCCACTGGGTTCGCTGCGGTTGATGATGAACATGAGTTGCAACCTGTTCGGCCTGACGCCGGCGGAGGCTCTCGCCGGTGTCACCCGCGCCGCCGCCCGCGCCCTCGGTGTCTGCTGCTCCCGCGGCGTGCTGCGGGCCGGCCTGCGCGCGGACATGGTGCTGTGGCCGATGGAAAGCCCGGACCAGCTCGCGTATGAATTGGGTGCATTGCAACCTGCGGAAATATTTTTTGGGGGACGCCATGTTACAGCTGGCTGATATGCGCCTGTGGAGCGGTCGGGTCGACAGTGAAGACGGCAAGGCCGGGCGCCGCTGGCACCAGGACATAGTGCCGCTGCACCTCGATAGCCCGCCGGGCTTCGCCATTCTGGGCTTTGCCAGTGACGAGGGCGTGCGCCGCAACAAGGGGCGCGTCGGCGCCGCCAAGGGCCCGCGTATCCTGCGCCTGGCGCTGGCCAATCTGCCCAAGACGTTCGGTGCACCGCTGTATGACGCCGGCAATGTGCGGGTGGAGAAAGAGGACCTGGAATCTGCCCAGGCCATGCTCGGCGCCCGCATCACCGAGCTGATGAGTTCCGGCCACTTCCCCATGGTATTGGGTGGCGGCCACGAGATCGCCTTTGGCAGTTATCAGGGTATCGCGCGCTGGATGCGTGAGCAGCACCGGGACAGTACCCTGGGCATCATCAACTTCGATGCCCACCTGGATATCCGCCTGCCGGCGCCCAAGGGTTCTTCCGGCACGCCGTTTTACCAGATCGCCGAGCAGTGCGACGTGAATGGTCGTCCCTTCCACTACCTGTGCGTGGGCGCCGCCGCTACCGCCAACACCCCGGCGCTGTATCACCGCGCCGAGGAGCTGGGGGTGCAAGTGATCTCCGACCGCGAAATCGTGCCCTGGCGCCTGGAACTGGTGCAGAAGCAGATCGAGGACTTTATCGACCGGGTGGATTTCGTCTATCTCACCATCGATCTGGATGTGTTCCCGGCGGCGGTCATGCCGGCGGTAAGCGCACCGGCGGGTCGCGGCGTCGCGTTCGAGCTGTTCGAGCCGCTGCTGGATACGGTGCTGGAGTCGAAAAAGGTGTGCCTGGCGGATATCGCCGAGTTCAACCCCTACTTCGATATCGAGGACCACGCCGCGCGCACTGCGGCGCGGGTGATCTTCCAGATCGCCAACGGCATCAAGGGCTGACCGCACTCGCCAACTGGCGCCCCGTCTCGGGCGCCACCCACCCTTTTCCAAACCCCTCCTGAATTCGCCATCGGCGGTTGGTATTGCCCGCCAATTGGTACGCCCGTCCAGAAAGTGTGACGCGCGTCGCAATTTATTGCGGTTCACTGCGAAAAAACCGCAATAAAGTCGACACTTGCAACAAATATGTGGAATAAATTTTGCCGGTGCATAGTGGCGCCGCAATCATTGTGCTAATTTCCGGCCGCAGAACTCTGAGAATAATCCCGGGGTAGGGATTGCAGGGCAGTAGGTCGGTGAAACGTATCCGGCACCCTATAGCTGTGTATTTCGACAGAGCAATAAAAAACTTTTAGGGGATATTTATGAGCAAGTTCCAACTGAACGGGCGGCGTCCCATTGCGCTCGCGGTAGCTTTTGCCGCAGGTGCGGTGGTACCGGCTTTTGCCAATGCCGTCGAAATGGATGAAATCATCGTTACCGCGCAGAAGCGCGAGCAGAACGCGCTGGAAGTACCGGTAACCGTAGACACCTTCTCCACCGCCGATATGGAAAACACCAATGCGCTGAAACTCAGCGACATGGCGGACTATATCCCCGGTTTTGAAGCCGGCTCCGGCGTCACCCAGTCTGCGCTGAGCATTCGTGGCGTCAGCAGCTCCAACATCAGCGCCGGTGGCGACCCGTCTGTTGCCGTTTTCTATGACGACGCCTACGTGCCGGCGCCGGCCACTTCCATGTCCTTCTCCGACATGCAGCGTGTGGAAGTATTGAAGGGCCCGCAGGGTACCCTGTTCGGACGCAACGCCGCGGCCGGTACCGTCAACCTGGTACCGAATCCGCCACAGCAGGATTTCGAGGCCTTCGTATCCACCCGCGTTGGCAACTACGGTCTGACCCAGCTTGAAGGTATGGTCAATGCCCCGCTGGCGGACAACTTCTTCGTGCGCGGCAACCTGATGAGCTTCCAGCGCGACGGCTTTGTGGAAAACGTATTCCCGGGTGGCGATGACGCCGGCGCGGAAGACATCGTTACCGGTCGTGTTGCCGCCCTGTGGCAGATCACCGACAAGACCGCCGCCCAGCTGTCTTACGACTGGGACGAAGTGGACAACGCTGCGCGCCAGGCCATCGGTGTCAGCGAATACGCCTACAGCACCAATCCGTTTGACCGCAAGGTGGAAAACGACGTGGTAAACGGCGGCGAGACCCGCTCCATGTCCTCCGTCAACGCCAAGCTGACTCACGCGTTCGACGACGCCTGGAGCATGAAGTGGGTGTCCAACTTCCGTCAGTGGGAAACCACCAACCGTGAGGAAGAAGACGGCACCGCGGATATCACCCGCTACCTGGACACCAACAACGTGTTCGATTCCGATATCAGCTACCACGAGCTGCAGGTGAACTTCAGCGGCGACCGCCTGAAAGCGGTTATGGGTGCCAACTACTCCCACGAGAACATCTACCAGCGCACCGATGTGACCGCTTCCGCCGAGTCCATCACCCGTCTGGTGACCACCGACATCGTCAATAACCAGGACCTGCGCGATATGATCGCTTACGGTGCCGCCATGGAAGCGGGCGGTATGCCGGGCGATGGCGGTGTGGGTGACGCGGCCGCAGCTTACGCGCTGGGCGCGCTGGATACCGTCGACCACCTGTGGGAAGAGGGTGACTGGAACACCTTCACCACGCTGGTTGGCCTGGGCCAGGTACCGCAGGCAGACGCCTATTACGACGCGATCGCTGCCCAGCTGGGTACCGGCATGCTGTTCGGCCCGCAGGAGTTCGCCGGCAAATACTGGACCGAGTCCGTGGAAAACACCGGTGACTTCACCAACTACGGTGTCTACGCCGATTTTGACTACGAGCTGAGCGAAAACTTCAGCGTGCTCGCCGGCCTGCGCTACAGCACTGACGAGAAGTCCTTCACCTGGGAGACCCCCGGAACCAGCTTCCGCGATATGCGCGACGGTGTGGAAGAAGTGATTTTCTCTGCTGCGGACGCCTACAACGTGGGCGAGGGTGTGCGCCGCGCCTCTGACAAGTGGAGTGCCACCACCGGTCGTGTCGTGGGCCAGTACCACTTCACCGACGACGCCATGGCGTACCTGTCCTACTCCACCGGCTACAAGTCCGGCGGTTTCGACTCCCTCAACCTGCTGACCGCGGACAACCCGATCGAGCCGGAAGAGGTGGACAACATCGAGCTGGGCATCAAGGGTGATCTGCTGGAAAACCTGCGCGTGCAGCTGAGCTACTTCGACATGACCGTCGACAACCGCCAGCGCAGCGTCGAGAGCAAGCGTCCGGAATCCGCCAACGCGCTGCCGACCGTGATCAACGGCGACCAGCAGTTCAACGGCGTGGAAGTCACCGTCGACTGGATGGCAACCGAGTCCATGCGCTTCGGCCTCGTGACCACCGTGCGCGATGCGGATTCCAAGTGGGAGCCCTACTACGATGCACAGGGTGAACTGCAGTCCGAGCGCCAGAAGTCTTCCGTAGACACCGCCTACACCGTCACCTTCGACTGGGCGCCGGCAGTCTCCGTGGGCGACCTGAACCTGCACCTGGACTACATCTTCGCCGAGAACAGCGACCAGCTTGAGCCGGGCTTCGTTGCCAGCTTCAGCGACATCGAGGGCGTAGGTGCGGACGACAAGCGTCTGAACGGCCGTATGGTGTGGATGAGTGGCGGTGGCCAGTACGAGCTGGCGCTGTGGGGCCGCAACCTGCTGGACAACGAGCGCACAGGTATCCCCAGCGGTCGTACCATGTCGGTGTTCGGTACCCCCTACACCTCCGTGTCCGAGCCGCGCACCTACGGTGCCGAGGTTCGCTACAACTTCTAAGGGGTTTCATTACCCAGGGGTTGCGGGTCCAGCCCGCGACCCGGAAGTGCGAAAAAGCCGCCCGCTATGCGGGCGGCTTTTTTTGTGCTCGTGCTCAGCGCTCCGGTACCTCGGGCTCGCTGTGGGTGGGCTCCGGCGGCTGTTGCCGCGGCGGGCGCCGCGCCTCCAGATAGCGCTCGATATACGGCTTGTGGGTGTAGATCACATCTTCCGGCAGCCGGTGCAGGTCGAAGAAGCGGTAACCGTAGATTTCGCCGTCGCGGATCGCAATGTGCTGTTCCTTGAGACGCCCGCGGATGGCGATATTGATGATCCCCGAGCGCGGCACCTTGTTGACTTCCAGCACCTCGAAATCGTCGATCTTGATGTTGAGTTCCTCGCGCAGCTCCCGCCGCGCCGACTCCTCGAACGACTCGTTGCGCTCCACCCAGCCACCGGGCAGGGCCCACTTGTCCTGGTAGGTATGGCGCACCAGCAGCAACTGGTTGTTGCGTTCCACGAAATACACCATCCCCACCACAAACTTGTCGGTGAGCGCATAGGAGATATTCCAGCGGATCTTCGGCGGCAGCTTGCGGTAGAGCTCGTACTTGAGCCCGGGAAAAGCCAAAAACGCCCCCGTCACCAGCAGGCCCACTGCCAGCAGCACGAAAATGGTTCTTTTCAGGAGTGATCGCATGTTCCCGGGGCGGCTTCTTTCATGGCAATAACAGGTAGAGTGTATCCGACAGGTATCGGGGCTTTCGAGTTCTGTTTGGGAGGCGGATTTTTACCGGTACCGTTGCAGACCCGACATTTGTTCGGGCTATAGTGCTCTAAGCGCCCGCTTACCCGCTCAAGGGTCAGACAGCAATAATAATCCGCGGTTTCGCCAGTCCGGGTGTGTGATACATCCACCGCGCGATACCGCTGCCCAGCAAAGGAATGACTTAATGGCGTCAAAAACCTCGCGAATCACCCCGCCCCGAGGCGTTCTGCGTAATAGGTGCCGATTACTGGCTGGCCTGCTGATGGCCGTTGTCGCCACTTCTGTCACGGCGCAATCCCCGGCGTTGGTGGGCGAGGCTGCACCGGTCAAATCGACGCCTGCGGTGATCGAGCCGGCGCAGCTGGAAACCATTGTGGTAACAGCGATCCAGCCGCTGGTGGAGAAATATCAGGTGCCGGGCGTGGCGCTCGCGCTCACCATCGACGGCGAACCCTACTTTTTCAATATCGGCGACACGGCAATGGAGGGCGGGGCGCCGGTGACCGAGCGCACCCTGTTTGAAATCGGCTCGGTGAGCAAAACCTTCACCGCCACCCTCGCGGCCTATGCGGAAGTTAAGGGGGCGCTGGATTTTCGCAAGCCCGTGAGCGCCTACCTGCCAGCATTGCGCGGCAGCGCCATGGATTCCATCGCCGTGCTCAACCTCGCCACGCATACCGCCGGACATTTCCCTCTGCAGGTCCCGGCGGATGTGCGCAGCGACGAGCAGTTGCTGGATTACTTCCGCAACTGGCAGCCGCAATATACACCCGGCAGCAAGCGTACCTATTCCAACCCCGGTAGTGGCCTGCTGGGGCTGGTGGCCGCGCGCAGCCTGCACCAGCCCTTTGCCAGCGCAATGGAGGAGCATATTTTCCGCGGGCTGGGGCTGTCGGATACCTACATCCGGGTACCCGCCGAAAAAATGGCGGGCTACGCCGAGGGCCACAACAGCAAACATCAGCCAGTGCGTCTCGATATGGGGCTGTTGGGTGAAGAGGCCTATGGCGTGCGATCGAGCGCCGCCGACTTGACCCGCTATCTGGCGGCGCAGATGCAGCTGGTGAAGGTGAGCGGGGATCTGGAAAAAGCGCTTGCACAAACCCGCCGCGGTTATTTCGAAACCGACCACTATGTGCAGGATATGGTATGGGAACAGTACCCTCTGCCGGTAAAGGCGTCGCGGTTGCTCGCGGGTAATGCCCGGGACATGATCGGCGACCAACCGGTGGTTGCGATCTCTCCCGCGCTGGCCGTGCAGAAAAATGTACTGATCAACAAGACCGGCTCCACGGGCGGTTTCTCCACTTACGTGGCGTTTATCCCGGAAAAGCATTTTGGCTTTGTGCTGCTCGCCAATAAATATTTTCCCAACGAGGAGCGGGTGGAGGTGATGTACAAGATTCTGGAATCGCTCATGCCTGACGTCACTGCGGCGGAAACTGATGCAAAGCAGTAAGCTCCGCAGAGTTTCTTACCGGGGTTGGTGATACCGGCAGATTTTTGGCATGCTGCGTGCATTCAGTAATGCGTTTATTGGTGTACGTGGTACCGGGGAAAATTCGAATGCAGGAAGTAACAGCAAAGATTATGCCGCGGGATGACCGCCAGTTTATTGGCAAAGTGCACTCGGAAGTCGACAAAAGAACCGGCGTGCGCCTGGTTACCTGTGAATTTGATGCGGCCGGCTATCAGCCGGAGCTGTATGCAGAGCTGGGTATCGCCATGCCTGAAGCCATCGTGGGTTCGGTGCCCAAGCGTCAGGCGGAATTTCTCGCGGGCCGATATGCCGCGGCGCTGGCGTTGCAACATCTCGCCCCGGTGCGCAATCAGGATGTACAGGTTGGCATTGGTGAACAGCGCAACCCGCTGTGGCCGAGCGGTGTGGTCGGCTCCATATCCCACGTAGGCAGTGTGGCGGTGTGTGCGGTAAGCCGCCGTATGGACAAGGATTACCTGGGGATTGATGTGGAAGTGTTGATTCCCACCCGGGTCTGCCGCGAGATAGCAGCGATTGTGGCCACCAGGCAGGAGAGGGAACTGCTCAGCGTCGAGGGTCTGTCCGAGAGGGTGGCGCTCACCCTGATCTTTTCCGCCAAAGAGAGCCTGTTCAAGGCACTTTATCCGAGCGTGCGCGATTATTTCGGTTTCGAGGTTGCCGAGGCGGTTGAGCTAAGACTTGCGGACCATACGCTGGTGTTGCGCCTGGTCGAGCGCTTCGCCAACAAACACAATTTGCCGCGGGATTACCAATGCCAGTTCACCCTGGGGGAGCACTGGATCCAGTCGGTCACCTGCGGGCAATTTCCGCATCGAGCGAACCTGAAGGCGATCGACTGACCCAATCCCATGGGTTTTTGAATTGCCTATCCCAGTTTTACCAGCAACTCCACTGCCTTGCTTAGCTGGGTTTCACTCAATCCCGAAGTCAGCTCTTCGGCGATGTGCGTGAAACTCACACTGGCATCCTGGTAGAGCGACTTTCCGGTTTTCGACAACCTGACCAGGCTCTGCCTGGCATCGCGCGGGTTCTGCACCTTTTCCACCACACCGTTTTTCTCCATGGGCAGCAGCAGGCGGGTGACGCCGGATGCGCTCATACCGAGATATTCCGCGAGTTCTATTCTGGAAACCTCCTGTGGGCACTGGCACAGGTAGTCCATGACCAGATATTCGGTCAGGCTGATGCCGTGGACGCTTAAACGGTTGCCGGCCTTGCGGGCCAGTTTGGCGGAGAGAATGGCGTTCTGGATGATAAACGCTGAGCTGGTATTAGGCATGACAGTTATGCTGCATTAATAGTTGATCAAGCAAGTATATGTGCGGCATTTGTTCTGTCAAGGATAGTGTTGCCGCCTATTTTCCGACATCGCTTCCGGCAGTTGCTTCGATCACTTCGCGGATGCCATTGGCACACACGGGGCAAAACTGGTTGTCGCCGCCGTCGCGCAGCATCAGGCAGTTAAGTGTCGGCCGGTAGTACTGGGTGGGGCTGTAATTGGCTCCCTGAAAGGCACCGACTTCGTTGATGTAAGGCTCTTCCAGCAGCCAGCTCTGGTCTCCTTTCAGGGTATCGAGATAGCGCTGTTTCTGCCACGGCGTTGGCAGGGGCGTTGATGCTTTGATCAAGTGCGCCCACTTGAGATTCTTTTTATCCAGCAGTGCGGTGATATTGGGCTCGTGGGGTTCCACCACTTTTTCCGCGTCCGCGTAGCCGGGGGTTGCGTGGAAGTATTCGTCTGCGAGACCGGCGAGATGGTGGCCGAGTTCGTGTACCAGCAGGAAGCGCATGCGCGGCTCGAACACCGGAACCACGGTGTAAGCGCGATAGATGCCACTGGCACTGTAGGTGCTGGAATTGGTCAGGATCACGATATTGTCGTAGGGCACCTGCATGGCAGCGTTGCGCAGGCGATGGTCTTCCATGGTCAGCGCGTAGCGGGCCATCCCCAGTGCATTGGGGTTGACCTTCAGCGCGGTGTCGCCACCGAGCGTGGCTTCGCTTGAGGGAAGGAACAGGGCGCGCACATTGAATTTTTCCCGCAGGCTTGCGTATGGCTCGACGCCAAACAGCGTCTCACTCGCCTGCTGCGCGGCATCAAAAAATTTTTCCCGTTCTTTTTCGGTAAAGCCTTCAGCAATAAACAATAGATCCAGGTGGCTTTCCGGCGCGCCGTGAATTTCAAGATCCCGCGCGATCGTCGGCAGTTCAGATAGCGCAGTAACGGGTTTGGTATTTGCGTCGATGGAGGTCTGCCAGACGCGCTCGAAAGGCTGCCCCTCCTGATCCAGCTTTCTGCGCGAAATTATCAGAGTGGAATCATTTGCCGGGGCCGGAAAGCGCACCGATTCCTGGAAAGTCTTGCGGCTGCTGGTGGCCTCCACGCCGTGGGACCAGTCGGAATACACCGAGCTGTAGCTGTAGGAGAACCAGGGTTTCGCTGCGCCGATTTCAAACAGTTCGACCTTGTAGTCGCCCCGTTCCAGGCCATCTTGTGTGGGCCCACTCCAGCGCTGGGGTTCCTCCAGCAACTGCTCGATTGCAAAGGTTTCCGCGGCTGCGTTGCCGCCCTCATGCATGAAGTCCAGCCGCCATATGGGCGCGGGCGTAGGTGCCGGCGAACCGGCCGCAACCGGCAGGGCGATCAGGGCCGATAAGGTGAGAAGCAGCAGATGCAGGTTGCGCATGAGGGCACCAATACAAAATAAACCGGCCACACGTTAACGGCCGCGGCGCGCGACGGCAACCAGTGCAGCATTGCCGGACGTGGTACTCCCCCCATGCAGCCTATATGATGGACCGCAGGCGACAGCGCTCAATGTGCGGTCGCCTGCAGTTCATCTATTGCCTGTATGCAGTGAAAAATAATGAAGCAGATACTCCGGTCACGCCGCGTTACACCCACCCTGTGGTCATTCTTCGCTCTTTTGGTCGTTTCGTCGGTGCAGGCAGCGCCCTCAACTTCAGCGATAAAGCAGTCATCAGCCTCGATACAGCCCGCAGCCACGGCGGAATACCGGGTAGCGCCGCGCCCCGAGTGGGTACAGCCGCTGGAAATGCCAGAGGGCAGGGACCATGGCCAGGCACTGGCGGACGACGGTCTGCGCAATCTGCTGCTGGATACCCAGATCAACCTCACCGGTGACAAGAAAGAGCGTTTTTTCCGCATTGCGATGCAGCCGTTACGCCAGCAGGGTTTGCAGCAGATCTCCAGTATCAGCCTCGGTTTCTCTCCCGCTTACGAAGAACTGGTCATTCACGATGTGACCGTGGTGCGCGATGGCCAGCGCAGTGACCGGCTGGCAACCGCGGATATCAAACTGTTCCAGCGGGAAGAGGAACTGGAGCAGGATATGTACGCGGAGCACTGGACCGCGATGCTGCTGCTGAAGGATCTGCGCATCGGCGATATCGTCGAGTACAGCTACTCGGTGCGCGGCAGCAACCCGGTGCTGGGTGACAAAAATTTTGGCCGCGAATTGCTGGCCTGGGGCGTGCCCATAGAACACATGTACATCGGCCTGCTGACTCCGAAGGACCAGCCGCTGTACCTGCGCGCGAGCGACGGGACTACCGATATCCGCAAGCGCAATGAGGGCAGCCTCACCCGCTACTCGGTGGATATCCGCAACAGTGCGGCGCTGCGCCAGGAAGACGGCGTGCCCGAGTGGCTCACCCCCTATCCCTATCTCGAATACACCCAGTACGCCGACTGGCAACAGGTAAACGGCTGGGCGAACACCCTGTACGGCGCTGCTGCCGATCCGGTACCGGCGGAATTCGACCGCTGGCTGCAGGGCCTGCATGGCAGCCCCGCGCACAAGGCCGCGGCGGCAACCCAGTGGATTCAGGAACACATCCGCTATTTTGGCATCGAGCATGGAGTGAATTCCCACCTGCCTTCATCGCCGCTGGAAACCTACGACCGGCGCTTCGGTGACTGCAAGGACAAAACCGTGCTGCTGATCGCCGCACTGCGCAAGCTGGGCATCGATGCGTATCCCGCGCTGGTGTCTTCGGTGGAAAATCTGGAGCTGGACACGCGCCTGCCGTCCCCGGGACATTTCGACCACGTGATTACCACCTTCCTGCTCGACGGCAAGCGCTACTGGGTGGATCCCACGGCCACCAGCCAGAACGGTGAGCTGGAGGGTATGTCGTTGCCGGACTTTAACTGGGGGCTGGTGGTGAATGGCGAAAGTGAAAAGCTCACCAGAATTGAACCCGTAGTGCCAGCACAATTGAGCGGGCGCGTCAGTGTGGAGGAAACCTTGACGCTGGACGACAATCGCCAGTCGGCGGTGTTTGAGGTGGTCAGCCACTACGTCGGTTGGAGTGCCGAAGACATGCGTGCATATGCGGGCTACCGCGATGTGGATACCATCACCAATGATTTCCTGCAGTTTTACGCGCGCTACTTCCCCGGTATTGAAATGCTGGAACCGGTGGCCATCAGCGAAGTCGAGGGGCGCAACGAATTGCGCGTGCGGGAAAAATATCGCCTGCGCAACCTGGGTGAAAAAAGTGGTGGCCAGAACCTGCTTAAGCTTGCCGCTGCCAGCGTGGTGACAAACATCTCCCTGCCGAAAACCCGCCAGCGTGAATATCCTTTCCGCCTGCCGGGGCAGCTACAGGTGGACGAGCGCTTTACTGTGATTGCGAAAAACAGTGGCGACCTGCGTTGGTTGAACGGGCAGAGCGCCGAGAACATTACCAATCCGTGGTTTGAATTTTCCCGCGATGTAGAGAAAAGCCCGAAAAAACTTACGGTGAATTACCGCTACCAGTCGCTGGATAAGTCGGTAGCGCCGGAGCACTTCGGCGAATACCTGCAGGCCATCGACCGGCTCGACTCCGGCCTGACCTATTCCGTATGGCTGGCGCCGGCATCGGTGACGCCGAACGAGCGGCGCGACCGCGCGCGCAATCTCGCGCGAGACCTGCTCGAGCGCAAATAAGGCGCGCAAGTCAGACTCGGATAAAAATAGGCGGGTGGGAATAAATATGGTTAAGTTCAAAAAATACTGGCAGTGCGCGGGGACGGCTTCACTGCTGGTTGCACTGCTGAGCGGTTGTGCCGCACCGGTTGCTGTGGACGACGGCGCAACAGATTCCGGCGTGCGACGTGCGCAGGCATCACCTGTGCCGTCCGCTGAGGATCAGTTTTCCCTGGAAAATTATGCCGAAGCGGACGCGCAACTCGCAGCACTCGCGCAGAAAATCCGCCTGGATCCTGACTCGGTGCCGTACACGGATTTCTGGTCTGCCTACCTGCATAGCTCTCACCTGATCACCGCGGTGGATACCCGTGAGGCATTCCAGCAGGAGATGGCACAGCTCGCCGCCGACGACAGTGATTGTTCCGCGATGGACTGGGAGCTGTGGAGTGCGCGCAATTTCTTTGAGCTGGAACCGCACCTGGCGGCCGAAGAGTGTTACCAGTATCTCGGCGATACCGAACTGGCACGCCAGCATGAAAACGCCGTGCAATATATTCTGCGTGGTGTTTTGGGTAGTGGCGATGGCAAGGGTATCGATACCGCCTACGAAATCGCGTTACTGGATCACGCGGATGAAATTCTCTACCTCGCCGGCTACCAGGTGCGCGACTCGGTATTGCAGCCGGTGGCAGGTGGCGTGGGACTGATGTATGTCGTGACCGCGGAAGATCCGGAAACCGGCGTGCAGAGGGAGGTATTTTTCGAGAACGAGCGCGCAATCAATATCCTGCTAGGCGCCACCTATCCCTTTGCCGGTGTTGGTGGCAATTATGTCGCGCAGGTGCTGCGCCCGCTGGCGGAGGGCGGTACCCCCTCGGCTCAGGTGGGCCTCGGACGCATGCTGGAAGACCGAGGTGAGCTGGAGCAGGCAGCACAGCTGTTTCTGAATGCCACCAGTGCCGGCAGCGAAACCGGGGAATTCCGCCTCGGTGTACTGGCACTGTCCGGCAAGCTGGCTTCGCTGTCGCGGGAGGACGGGGTGGACTTCCTGATGTCCGCGGCGGAGAAGGGGAATGCCAATGCCATGATCGGGCTCGCGTTTGCCTATCGCCAGGGGCTCGGGGTGGAGCCGAGCGAGGAGTTGTTCGAGCAGTTTATGGCGGCGGCAGATCGGCGCCTCGAACCCGGCAGGGCGTGGATGCTGTTATCCACTTACTTTTTTGCCGAGCGCTGGGACGTTTCCCTGCAGCAGGGTATTCAGTTTGTACGCCGCGCCGCAGAGGAAGGGTTCCTGCCGGCACAACTGGTGGTATTGCAAGCGGACCTGAATCGGGAGTGGCAGAGCGCGGATCTGGAAACTCTGTTGCCACGCCTGCAACCGATTGCGGAAGCGGGAGATACCGCCGCGCAGGTCGCCTATGCAAGACGGGTGTTATCCGCGCCTTTACCACAGCCCGCGGAGCGCATTGCGCTGGCCAACGACTTCTTCGACGCTGCGCTTGCGGTGCACTCGGATGCCGCCCATGCCCTTGAGGGCGACCTGAAGTGGGCCGAGCGCGATTTCCACGGCGCAGAGCAGGCTTACTGGCAGGCAATGTCGGATACTGCGGGCCAGCTGGGCATGGCAAAACTGCACCAGCAGCAGCGCCTGCCCGGTGCCGATGCCGAGATGGCGGTGCTCTGGTACATGATGTGTGCCACTGCCGCCGATAGCGAGTGCCTTTACCAGCTGGGGAAATTGTTTCTGAATGGCGATGGCGTGGAGCGCAATCCCGAGCTCGCGCGTACCGCGTTTACCGAGGCGGCGCAGAAGGGGCACCGGCAGGCAATGTTGGAGTTGGAAAAAGGAAAATCGCGACAGTAATCGTGTTTCGCAATTAACTTGGGAAATTTGGACTATCGTCTGTAGACGAGTGTACGTCAGATGTGTGGAAGTCCGCGCAAGGCGGCGTTTCATTGCACATTTGACCAATAAATAACCTTTGTATAGGGTTGCGCCTTCATATACCTCTGTACAAGGTTTTTTCCAATTTTGCCCGAGGCTCGACGCATGGTTTCCAGTAGTGGAACTGAACAGAAGACTTCTGACCGCAGTGAGCATAAAGCCGCGGGTAACAAGAAGGCCGAGAAGCGCGAAATCGCCAAGGGCAAAATACTGCATGCCACCTTGGACCTGATCGCGGATGAGGGGCTGGCTTCCCTGTCCCACCGCAATATTGCCAAGGCCGCCGGCGTACAGCTGGCGATGACTACCTATTATTTCGGTACCCTGGAAAACCTGATCGAATCCGCGTTCGATTTACACGTTGAACGCGTGCAGCCATGGCGCGACGAAATCGAGCAGCGGGCGGACGATTGTTATCGGCAGTTTGCGTTGACCTCTGGAGGTGGCGAAACACCTGTCGAGGATATGGACGCCTATGTCGAGGCGTTGACGGCGCTAGTGGTCGAAATCATTTTCGAAGAAGCCACAGAAAAAAAGAAAATGATCTCCGCTGAATGTCAGTTTGTATTCGCGCAATACTTGCCGGATGCGCTGGACAAAAAAGTTCGTGCGCTGGATGAATCCCTGTGGGATATCGCCGAGAAAAGTTGCCGCCGACTCGGCAGCTCTTCACCGCGGGTCGATGGCCAACTGTTGCTGTTCACCATGCGCGAACTGCAGCTGATCTCGGTGAGAAGCCGGTTTCCCCCGGATCTGGAAATGATGACATCCTGTGTCGGTCGATTACTGCGTGGTTTTCAATTGCAGGACGTGCCGGCAGTGGCTGCCGATACTTAATATTGATCCTAGCGCCGGTGGCAAACGTCATTACCCGAAATCTGAGGTAATGGCAAAGTTACCCCCCACCGGCTTTCAATGGTCCCCAGTCAGTGCACGGGGGCCATATGCAAGATTTCTCCTTCACCACCACCAAAACCATTGCCTGTGCCGCGGGTGCCGCGGCACAGCTGGCAGAGTACTGTCGCGCTACCGGCGCCAGCCGGATTATGCTGGTGACCGATACCGGAATCCTCAACGCCGGGTTGCTGGACAACGTACTGCCGGGATTTGACGGCCTGGATCTGCGCCTGGGTATTTTCGACCGGGTGGAAGCGGACCCCAAAAGTGCCACAGTGGAGGCGGCGGTGCAGGCAGCGCGGGGCCTAGGGGCGGAAATGATTGTCGGCTTCGGGGGTGGCAGCTCCATGGATGTGGCCAAGGTGATGGCGGTGCTGGGGCACCCGGATTGCCGACAGTCCCTCGATGAACTCTACGGTGTGGACAATGTACGTGGCCCGCGCCTGCCACTGTTGCAAGTGCCCACTACCGCCGGCACCGGCTCGGAAGTAACACCTATCGCCATCGTCACCACCGGCAAAACCACCAAGGCCGGTATCGTCTCACCTCTGTTGCAACCGGACACCGCATTGCTGGACCCGCTGCTCACCCTCGGCCTGCCACCGGCGGTGACCGCCGCCACCGGTATTGACGCCATGGTACACGCGATCGAGGCCTACACCTCCGCCCACAAAAAGAACCCGGTGTCCGACATGCTGGCGCGTGAGGCGCTGCGCCTTCTCGCCGGCAATATCGCCACCGCTACCCACAACGGCGCTGACCTCGAGGCCCGCTCTAATATGCTGCTGGGGGCGCTCTATGCGGGGCAGGCCTTCGCCAATGCGCCGGTGGCCGCGGTGCACGCGCTCGCCTATCCCCTCGGTGGGCACTTCCATATACCCCACGGGCTCAGTAACTCGCTGGTGCTGCCGCAGGTGTTGCGATTCAATGCTCCGGTGGCTGCGCCGCTGTATGCCGAACTGGCGCCGCTTATCATGGGCGGTGACTGCGGCGGTGGTAGCCCACAACAGCTGACCGAACAACTGATTTGCTGGCTGGAATCTCTGATCGCCGAGCTGCGGCTGCCGAACCGGCTGCGGGACTGCGGGGTAACCGAAGACAGTCTGCCGCGATTGGCCGCCGATGCGATGGAACAGCAGCGCCTGCTGGTGAACAATCCGCGTGCCGTGAGCGCGGCAGATGCACTGGCAATTTACCGCGCAGCCTACTGAAAAACGGGAAACAATAAAATTCATGCAGCAACAAGCAACTCCTTCCAATGACCACTTCAGTCGCGGCCACTACCGGGTTTTCTACCCCATTACCACTCGCTGGCACGACAACGATATCTACGGCCATGTGAACAACGTGACCTATTACAGCTACTTCGACAGCGCGGTGAACCGCTACCTGATCGAGGAGGGTGGACTGGATATTCACAACGCCGATGTGGTCGGGTTTGTGGTCAACTCCAGCTGCGACTACCGCGCGCCGCTAGCCTACCCCGAAGCGCTGGAAGCGGGTATTTGCGTGGAAAAACTGGGTAACAGCTCGGTGATCTATCGCGTGGGAATTTTTCGTGCGGGTGCGGAGCGGGCGGCGGCCAGCGGCAGTTTTACCCATGTGTTTGTGGAAAGAGCGCAGAATCGATCCGTTCCCATTCCCGCGATAATTCGCAAGGCGCTTGCGGCCATCGCCTAGGATTTTGCAACGAGGCAGATGGGAAAAAGACGCTGCCCCGGTACCGTATCCTGTGTGGGCAGCGCAAAAAACGACGATCAGAGAGAACTGTTGTGGTGCCTGCTTGGGGGTTGAGTTGTTAGTGGGTGAGTATACCGTCCATTAGTTGAAGTATTTTTTTACTGATCGCGGTGTTGTCCTGAAAGCCGCGGAACAGTTCACTACCGTGGCCATAGGCAAATACCTGCACATCCACGGCGTCGTGACCGCGGGTCGTCCAACCGGTATTTGAATAGCGGCTGCTTATTCGCACCACGGCATCATAGGTGGCTTCGGAGCTTGCCTGGCTCTCCTTCAGCGCGAGCAGCTCCTGCGCCTGTAGTGGGTAGCCAAAATTTTCCTGCCAGCTTTTTCCCGGATCAGCATCCGATTGCAAATCGCGGCTGAATTCGGCCAGGCTCTTTCGCTGTTGCGCGATGACCTCGGTGCGCCATAGATATTCCTTGTCGGCTGCCAGACTCAGGCCACCGGTGGAGTGATCGGCGGTGAGCACCAGCAGAGTATCCGGGTTTTCCTGGATAAATTTTTCCACGATCTCAATACTGCGCGCGAAGTCATCCATCTCGCGCATGGCGCAGGCAATGTCGTTGGCGTGACCGCACCAGTCGATCTGGCTGCCTTCGATCATCAGGAAAAAGCCGGCCTTGCCACTGTGCTTTTTCAGCAGCGCGAGAGCCGCGCCGGTCATGTGGGAAAGACGCTGCGGCGTGTCGCTGTCGATTGCGCGCGCCAATCCTTTATCGGCAAACACACCGATGGCCGGAATCCCGGTGATGTTTTCCAGCTGGCTCAGCTCGGTTGCACTCTGGTAACCGAGATTGCGGAATTCCTGCAGGATGTCGCGATCACGGCGCTGGAAATACTGCTGGCCGCCACCCAGCATCAGGTCGACGGTGGGGCGATTGTTGATTTTGATATCGATGAAATCGTTGGCAATTGCATCCTTGTTGCCGCGGGAATTGTTGTGGGCGACGAAGCTCGCCGGGGTGGCGTGGTTCAGTTCTGAGGTCACCACGATTGCGGTGTTTTTCCCGAGCCGCTTGGCGTGTTTCAGCAGCGACTGCAGCGGCTTTTGCTCGGTATCGACACCGATGGCACCGTTAAATGACTTTATTCCGGTAGCGAGTGCGGTGGCCGAGGCGGCGGAGTCGGTGACGTAGGTGTCGTCGTCGGGATAGGTGCTGGCGGTGCCTACCAGCAGGCGGTCAAATACCGTGGGGTCGACTTCCTTGGTTTCGGGGTTGTCGACGAAATAGCGGTAACCGCTGGTGTAGGCGGGGCCCATGCCATCGCCGATCATGAAAATAATATTGCGCGGCTGGGGCTGGGATTGCGCCTCGGTTCGGGTATGGGATTGCTGTTCGGTTTTACTACAGCCAGCCTGTGCTGTGAGACACAGCAGCAGCAGCAGAGAAAGTCTTTTCACGGAGTACTCCAAAAAAGCGGTGGCCGGAATGAAGGGCGGGGCGGGATCGCCGCCCCGTCCAACCCGGTTACAGGTTGTGCTTGTAACGCAGGTACATGGTGCGACCGATCACGTCGTACCCCAGCCAGTCGGCGTGATACGGGAAGTCATTGCGATAGGTGTTGTACTGTTGGAACAGCGGCGGCATTTCGTCGGTCAGGTTGTTTACACCCACCGTCACACGCCCCTCCCACGGGAACTCGTAACTGGCGTTGAGGTTGACCGTTTTGTACGCATCCAGGGTGTCGTAGGCCTGCTCCTCGGTGCCGTCGGGGTACTCGAAATAGTCGTAGCCCTTGGCACTGCCGGTGTAGAAGTAGGTCAGGTTCACCGCGAGGTTGTCTCTGCGCCAGCCGATGCTGCTGTTGGCTTTCAGCTTCGGTGTGTAGAACAGCTTGGTGGCATCTTCCACTTCACCGCCCACATACTCCTGGTACAGTTTTTCCGCCACGTAGGAGGTTTCTACGGAGAACCTGAGCTCACCCAGGTCGCCGAGTTCGAAGTCCTTGCTGAACTTGGCATCGACACCGCGGGTGGATTCGAACGCGGCGTTGATCGGGCCCTTGCGGATACACAGCAGGTTTTCCACACCGTCATCGACGATGTTGATAAAGCCGAGTCCGTTGAACTGGCTACAACTGCTGTAGCTGCCGGTCATGTTGTAGTTCGGGTCCTCGATGATTTCGCGGTTGCTGACACTGCGCACCGCACCGCGCAGTTCGATTTCCCACACGTCGAGGGTCATCTCGATATCGTCGGTGGGGGTCCACACCAGGCCCAGGTTCCAGTAATCCCCTTTCTCCTCTTCCAGATCCATGTTGCCGGCGGAGTAGGCGTCGTAGGCATCCTCGATCACCTCACCGGTGGGCAGCACCAGGTTCTCGGCGCCGAAGCCGAGGGTGTCGCCGGCGTACAGGCGGTGCATGTCCGGGGCGCGGAAGCTCTTGCCCCAGCTGCCGCGGATTAGCATGTCCTCGTAGGGGTGGTACATCAGGCCGATCTGCGGAGTGTAGGCACCCCCCACACTGGAGTCGTCGTTGTAGTGGTCATAGCGCGCGGCGGTAGACAGTTCCAGGGATTGTCCGCCTGCGGTGTTGAGCAGTGGGATCGCCAGCTCCACCGCCAGCGCACTGCGGGTGCGATCGCCGCCGCCGTTGGTGCCGCCCTGACCGAGCAGGCCACCGCTTACGGTATCTTCGTCCTGCTTGTCCTCGTAGCTCTCGCTGGCCCACTCCACGGAAGTGGCAAACGCGATGGGGCCGGCGAAGCCTTCCATCAGGTCGCCGGACAGGGTGGCCTGGAACTGGTTGATGGTTGCTTCCGAGTCGGTGACCGACACATCCATGATGCGCGCAGCCTGCTCGTCGGTGAGCTGGTCCATCGGATACCACTTGTCGGAGGTATCGTTGGGATCGAAGGTGATCATCTCCAGCACAGCGGCACCGTTGACCATGTGGATCTTTTCACGGTCGTAAAGGTTGAGGCCAGAGGACCAGGACACGTCCAGGTCGTAATCGTTGAACAGGGTGCCGGAAGCGCCGGCGGTGAGCGCGTACTTCTGTACCGTCGAGTAGTACATGCGTTCACCGGGAAAGTCGACGAAACGGCGGCGCACCTGGAAGCGGTGATAATCGTCCATGCCCTCGGTGGTGTAGGCGAGGCGGCCGCTGTCGGCATCCATGTAAATGTCTTCGGCGATGCTCTTGTCGGTCTTGAAGCGGTCGGAAGTCTTGTAGGAGCTCTGCAGGGTGCCGAACAGGCTCCAGTCTTCGTTCAGTTCGTATTCGGTGTTCACTACCAGGTTGATGCGCTCGTCCGCGGGCATCACGCCCTCGGTGGCGTCGCTGTCGTAATAGCAGCGGTAGGATTGCTCCGGCAAAAATACGGCGCCGTCGCCAAGCACCTGGTTACACCCCTCTTCGGTGGCGTAGACCCGTGAATCCGGGTTGAACACGCGGTCGTAGTCGCGCAGGTAGAGCGCGGAGCTGGACGGGCTATCCAGATGGTCGGGACCATTGCCCCACATCGTTTCACCGTCTTCATTGGTGTAGTAGCGCGGGGAATAGAGGAAGTCGCGATCCCGGTTCAGCAGGGATTCGATCTTCTTGTACTCCAGCATCACCATGGTGCTGGTTTTTTCCGTGGCAAAGCCCTGGGTGAAGGCGAAGTCGGTCTGCTCGAACCCGCCCTGCTGCGGTGCGGTGTAGCGGGCATCGATCTCGGTGCCCTCGTAACCTTTCTTGAGGATGATGTTCACCACCCCGCCGATGGCGTCGGAGCCGTAGATGGCCGAGGCACCGCCGGTCAGGATCTCGATGCGCTCTACCGCACTGGCGGGGATGTCGGAAACGTCGGTGAAGTTGGTGGAGCCGCCGTAGGCGGTGGGGAAGGAAGCCTGGCGGCGGCCGTTGATCAGCACCAGGGTGCGGTTCACACCCATACCGCGCAGGTTTACCGAGCTGGCGCTCTCCACATATGAGCCGTCGCCGGTGAAGTTGACCCCCGAATTGGCGGTAGAGGTCTGCAGCACATCGGTGATGGTGGTGAGGCCGCTCGCCTCGATATCCACCGCAGATATCACCTGTACCGGTGCCACCCCTTCCAGGTCGATGCGCTTGATGCGTGAACCGGTGACCTCGATCCGCTCGATGATCTGGTCGTCGGTGGCAGGTGTGGTGTCTGCCGTTTGTGCGCTGGCGGCGCCAGCCAGCGTCCCGAGGGCACCGCTGGCGGTGAGCCCTATGGCAAGTGCGAGTTTGTTCGCTTTCAAGTTACATCCCTCCGAAGCTTGTCGTGTGGTTATTATCTGTCCGCTGCCACCGCTCACCTGGGCCGGGGAACTCCCCGAGCGCGGGACGGCGGTGATGCTGGAACTTCTTTTTATGGGATGGCGGGTTACACGAATAGAGAGTGGGTGTCCGGAAGACTCTGCTGAATCTCTTTTAATATCTTTTTTAAGAAAATCAGTGGGTTACAGGTTGCCGTATATCGGTTCGCGGTTTTCTGTACAGGGGCGTCAGGTATAATTTCCAGTCAGCCAACACGGGGTTAAGCGGGGAAAAACGGTGAGCCTGGGGAGAGTCAGCCGGTGAATAATGTGCCGGAATACCAACTCGGCGGCGTCCGGGTAAATCTCAAAGCGCAGAGCGTCTGCCATGGCGAGCAGCGACTGGAGCTTTCGCAGAAAAAGTATTTCGATGTGCTCCAGTGCCTGCTGGAGCAGTACCCCAATTGGGTCACCCGCGAGCAGCTGATCGAGCTGGTTTGGGCTGGCAATCACTACGTGGGCGACAAGGCGATCAACAATGCCATCTGGCATATTCGCAAGTCGCTGGCGGAAATCGACCCCGATACCCAGTACATCGTCACCAAGCGCGGCCACGGCTATCGCTTGGCGGTGGAGCCGGTATTGGTTGCCGTAAATCCCGAGCCGGAACCTGCAGTGAAGGCTGGTCGCATTCTTCCCAAAGGCTGGTGGGGACTGGGAACCGGGCTGGCACTCGCTGCGCTTATTGCCTGGCTGGGGGTGTTGCACCTGGCGCCGGAGCCTCCGCCGCAGTTGCTGCCCCCAGAGCGCCTGACCAATTATCCCGGCAGTGAGTTTACTCCCGCGGTCGATCCCGGCGGCCAGTGGCTGGCTTTCACCTGGGCGCGTCCAAACCGGGATACCGATCTGTACATCCGCGCGCTGAGCGGCGAGGGGGAACCCAGGCAGCTCACCTTCAGCGCGCAGAGCGAGCACAGCCCGGAGTGGGCTCCGGACGGCAAGGGGCTTTACTACGTCGAGCGGGACAGCGCCGGGCCCAGCTGCCGGGTCAACTATCTGGAACTGGCGACTCTGGCGCGCAGGACCATCAGCAATTGTGTGTTTGAGCTGAACACCCACCTCGCCATCCACCCCTCCGGTTCGCCACTGGCGGTCAACCGGGTGGAACCGGGCATCTTCAACAGCGGTATCTACCTGATTGACCTCGAGGATCCTTCGCTTCCCGCACGGCGTCTGTCCTGTGGTGACGGGTGCAAATACGAAGATCGGGACATGGCCTTCTCCAGTGATGGCGCCCTGTTGGCATTCACCCGCAGGTCGGACCTGCTGTCGGAAAATATATATCTGCGCGACCTGCGCTCTGGCAGTGAGCGCCAGCTCACCCGCAATGAGAGCGATATCAAGAGTTTCAGCTGGGATCGCAGCGGTCGGCGCATCGTCTACACCAGCAAAGTGGCGGGCAAACGCCGGGTACGTTTGGTAGACCTCGAACACGCCGGCATCCGGGATCTCGACCTGCCCGGGGCCAGCAGCCTGAGTCGGGTGCCTGGCAGTGACCGTTTTGTTTACAGCGCAGGGAATACTGGCAAGTTCATCAGCTATCTGGATCTCGGGGGCGATCTGCGCGCGGCGATGCCACTGCTGCACGCCAACTTCAACCAACGCAGCGCGCACTACTCGCCGGTGCATCGCAAGCTGGTCTACTGCGCCAACGAGTCCGGGGCGATGGAGCTGTGGGTCAGCAATCTGGACGGCAGCGAGCGCGAGCAACTGACCAGTCTCGGAGGCGAAGTGGTGACGCCGCGCTGGTCCCATCGCGGCGATCGCATCGTATTTACCGCTTCCGACAACGCCGAAGACGGAAACCAGTTGCTGGTCATTGACTTCACCACCCGCGAAATCCGCAAGGTGACACCCGAGCATCACAATTACAGCCACCCGACCTGGTCGCCAGACGATCGCTTCCTGTTCGCCTCGGTATCCGACGGCGGTGAATACTATGCGCACCGTTTTGATCTGGCCGCGGGCGCGGACGAGAAACTCGGTGACATGCCGGTACTGAAACTGCTGCCCATGGGCGATAACCGGGTGCTGTTTACCGCCGGGGCCGAGGGCGGGTTGTGGCAGGCCGGGCTCAATGCATCGGCAACCGAGTGGCAAAATCCGCGGCAGTTGCTGCCGCCAGCGACCTTCGCCTCCCTGTACAACTGGGATGTGCATGGAGATAACGTCTATTTCCAGCGCAATGCCGGCGGACAGAGTCAGGTAATGAAGCTGGATCTCGCGAGCGGTGCCACGACGGCGCTGGCACTGGTGCCGCGCGGTTCCCTGGACCGTCTTAGTGACTTCAGTTATGTGCCCGAGCGGGACTGGTTGCTGTTCACCCAGCGCGAAGCCTATCAGTCCGATATCTACCAGTTTGAACTGCGGGATTGAAGTTTCAGCAGACCACGAATCGCATGCTCGGCTAGAATCACTGCGGTCAAAGCGGAGGTCTGGTTATGCCAGAGTCGAATTCAACACCGGAAATTCTGTTTGTATCCCACGGTGGCGGGCCGTTGCCGCTGCTCGGCGATCCCGGGCATGGGGAAATGGTAGATTACCTGCAGAACATTTCCCGTCGCCTGCGTCGTCCGTCGGCGATTCTGGTGGTAAGCGCACACTGGGAAGAGCGTGTGCCCACCATCACCTCCGGCGCCAATCCTTCTCTGATCTACGATTATTATGGTTTCCCGCAGGAGTCCTACAGTATCCAGTATCCGTGTCCCGGTGACCCGGGGCTGGCACAGGACGTTCACGCATCGTTGACGCGGGCGGGTATCACTTCTGCAATGGATGAAAGCCGCGGCTTTGATCACGGCCTGTTCGTGCCGCTGAAACTCCTTTTTCCACAGGCGGACATTCCCTGCATCCAGCTGTCCCTGAACAGTAACCTGGACGCCGCGCAACACTTGGCCATTGGCGTGGCGTTGCGAGGGGTGGTGCAGGAAAACCTGCTGGTGATCGGTTCCGGTTTTTCCTTCCACAACATGCGCGCATTTTTTGCCCCTGAAACGGCGGAATCCAAAAGGCTAAATGAATCGTTTGAGCAGTGGCTGCACGAGACCTGCACCAGTGCGGCAATGAGTGAAGCCGAGCGCACGCAGAGATTTGTCGATTGGGAGAACGCAGCGGGTGCGCGCTTTTGTCATCCGCGCGAAGAGCACCTGCTGCCACTGCACGTGTGTTACGGGTTGGCGAGCAGGCCGAGCACGGAAGCGTTTACCCTAAACATTCTCAACAAGCGCGCGAGCATGTATCTCTGGCAATAAACAAGCTGACTCGAAGTCTACTCAATGCGCGCCGCCCGATACGGTGCTAAGTAGAAGGCACCACATACTTAACACCGCCAGGAAGTTAATCGTAAACACGACGCCACGCAGGCGGATGTTCGTGGTGAAGATTTGCACCGCGCTGTGGATAACTCTTCCGGCAATAAATATCCATGCTAATAAAACAAACGCCGGCTGATACAGCGCAGGTGCGGCAATCACCACAAGGCAGGCCGCATAAAAGAACAGCGGCCATTCAAACTGGTTAGAAAGATTGGCGCTGACTTTTGGCTCGATCGATTGCCACGGATTCGAGCCATCTTCCTTTTTCCCGATATTCCAAATTTTGGGTGCTCGCATCAGTGTTAGTACGGCATACAGCAAGGCTGTCCACGCCACATGCGCCGCCATCGGGATTAAAAGTTCATTGCTCATAGGGTTGTAACCGAATGCGCCGATAAAGTGGCCGGGTTGAAAATTTTTCGACCAGAACCTGATCCATTACTTATCGTCTCCATGTATAAATCTCGATTCATTGTCGGGACCGGGTAACAGACAGTGGTCGTATTTACCAAAAAACCGGTAGCGATTTAACGCAATCCGGTCGTATAGCCAGTCCCTGAGTTTCCGGGGAACCACTGCGAAAACAGCAAATGTCGGCCATGGGAGTGGCAGGGCGCGCAGGATTCCGAGCAGTGCCGTTGATTTTGTGTATAACCGCTCACCATTGATATATACCATGGTTTCGAAGGTGTCCGTAGGCAGGCCGTAGTACACGAGTATTGCCTGCCCCTCTCTGGATTGCACCGTGGCCAGTTTAAAGATTCTGTTCCTGTCGAACCTGATAAGGAATCTCGCCCACGCCGAGCAGAGCTTGCAGACGCCGTCAAACAAAACCACTTTGTCGTTTTTATGAATGTATGGGGCGGGCATTCAGGCGTGCCTTTCAGTTTGTGCTCATGATAGGGGCCGGAATTGAATTGTACGCGCGGCACGGAAAAATTGAGTAAGCTTGCGCAATTACCCCCAAAGTCCTGATGTATTGCCCGAGGCCGAGTTTTGCGCCCCTACAGTCCACCTACCGAACCCTATCTGGATGTCGTCTACAGCGATGCTTTTCTGCTGGTGCTGGACAAGCCCAGCGGCCTGCTCACCGTACCCGGCCGCGATCCCGCCCACAAGGACTGTCTCGCCAGTCGCGCGCAGGCGGAATACCCGGACGCCCTGATCGTGCATCGCCTAGATATGGATACCTCGGGGTTGGTGGCGATGGCCCGTGGGGCCGAGGTGCACCGCCAGTTGAGCGCACTGTTCCAGAATCGCCAGGTGGAGAAGAGTTATCTGGCGCGCGTGTGGGGTGAGCCGCAAGGGGACAGTGGCGAGGTGGATCTGCCCCTGATCTGCGACTGGCCGAACCGGCCCAAGCAGATGGTGGATTTCGAGCACGGTAAGCCGTCGCTCACCCGCTGGCAGAAACTCGACAGCGATGGCCAATCGAGCCTGCTACAACTGACGCCGGTTACCGGAAGATCTCATCAGTTGCGCGTGCACATGCAGGCGCTCGGCCACCCGATTCTCGGCGATCCTTTTTATGCCCATGCGGAGGCACTTGCGGCGGCACCGCGGTTGCTGCTGCATGCGCAGGAACTTGGCTTTGAACATCCCGTATTGGGAAAATCTATGTGCTTCCTGTGCAACCCGGGAGCGGAGTTTCAATTTGGGGGACGGTGATCGGGAAGGTAGTGGCAGAGGTGACTGATCCCGACTGAAAAGCTCCTTTGGATTCACTGGGGAAATCTACCGAGGTTGGCCTGCTTCGCAGGTTGTGCTGCGTTGGTGTTTTATTATTGAGTCTTCGGGGCTGGGCGGGTGTGCTTGGCGGAAGGGCGCAATTTGGTCGCACAGGACACAACTATCGATGTCAGTTTGTGCATGTTCAGCATTTACATCGGTGAAGAAGTCTGTGCGAAAATTTAATGTGCGAATGGTGTGGCCTGAAGAGAAATAAGAATTGTCGTCGGTCATGCCGCCAGAAATTTCTGGTGGAAAATTTCTGAATAGAGATTGTTTCATTTTTCATTTTATTTATTTCTGTTGGTCTATATTGGAACGGATGTGCTAAGGCCGTGGCGAAGTATGCGGTGCCACGGAAGAATAAAACGTCCTAAATAAGGATATTTAAATGAAAAAAGCAATCTTAGCGGTACTTTTGTTTTTTGGGGTGATCGCAACAGCATCGGCAAATGATGCGCTAATTGCCGAGCGTCTGAAAGAATATTGGGCGGCGTATTCATCAACGGACTTTGTGAAGGCTGCCGAATTTATCCTTCCTGCGGATCTAAATGATTTGAAAAGCGAATTGCTGCCGGTATTTTTGGCTGCTAATGAGAGCCAGGATGTGGAGGTTAGGCAAATGGCACAATATTTTTTTGCTGATATTCCCCCAGGGAAATATACCTCAATGACTTCATCGGATGTCTTTTCTGCAATGAATACGCTCATGGCAGGCCTTTCACCCGATATGTTTTCGCTGTTGCAGGGGGCTGAATTGGAGGTGGTTAGTACCTCAAAAAACGCTGATGGATCTGTTGCTGTAAATGTTGCGATTAAAGTAGCGGGAGACTTCGCGGAAGATGTCATGTATCTCCGTCAGGAAAATGGCGAATGGTTCATGCGCGTCAATGAAAAGCCCAGCGTTACCGCAAATGGCTTTCGTCAACTGTTTGGGCAATAAGCGAATTCCGTCCGCCTCAGTGGGGGGCATAACAGCTGCTTTTACTGGCTACAGTTAACAATTTAAATCGTGTGACAAGGGCGACCAGAGTCGCCCTTGTTGATGAATAAATTTCTTGTAATTTTTCTGCTATTCAACCGGCCTTACTGGGGAACGTTCTCCGGCGTTGCCAGCATATCCTCCACCAACTCATCGATCTGGGCACGGGTGACATTCGGCATGCAGATCACGTGGCTCTGGCCGTTGGCGGTGGCGAGCTGCCATTTCTGCTTCACCGACTCAGCTACCTGTGGGAAAACCACGGTAATGGCATTGGGATTGCGCCAGGCGCTGATGCCGGCATTGCGCATACGGGTTTCGGCATAGCTGGCAGTATCCAGGGAGTGCTGGACGCGTGCCGCCAGTCCCTCCACACCCTGTGAGCGAATGGTGTGCCACAGCACCAGTGGGGTGAAACCATTGCGGGAGCCGGTGATGGTGGTGTCCAGGTTGCCGATATAGGAGATGGAGCGCGCAATGCGATCCACATTGCACTTGCGCGCCAGCACGATACCGCAGGGAATCGGCGAGCCGAAAAACTTGTGGCCGCTGATGGAAATACTGTCGGCGCCATCGGCAAAGTCGAACGCCGGGCGCGGCTCCATGAACGGCGCCATGCCGCCGCACAGCGCCGCGTCACTGTGGACGTAGCGTTGGCTGAAAGCCAGCTCGTCGAGGATGTGGTTGATCGTGTTCAGGTCGTCGCGGGCCTCGGTCATGGTGGTGCCGATATTGGCGAAGATGATCGGCGGAATATCCCGGCGCGCGCGCAGGGTTTCGCGCAGATCGTTGTAATCCATTTCGCCGTTTTTTTGCGAGCGGATCATGATGTGCCGCATGCCGAGAAAATGCAGGTTTTTCGCCACGCTGTAGTGAGTGTCCTGGGAGTAGTACACGATACCCTTGGGCAGCAATTCGCGGGCGAGGTACAGGCCATACAGGTTGCCTTCGGTACCACCGTTGGTGACGTAGCCCCACCAGTCATTTTTCGGCGCGCGCAGCAGTTCGGCAAAAAAGGTAATGACTTCCCGCTCGAAACTGCGGCTGTCTACCCGCCAGGTGGAATCGCCGAAGGGATCGCCGAGGTTGTTGAGCGGATATCGCAGGAATTCCACCAGATCCTCGAATTCGAAATCCTTGGATACCGGGTAACCGAGATACGACTGGGTATTTAAGCGGGTGCTTTCCAGAAATGCCTGCAGGCGGGCGCGATCGGAAGTGGAGAGTGCCATTTTGAATAAACCGTTTTTTTTATAGGAATAGTTTTGCGGCCTTGAATGAAAAAAGGCGGTCCGAAGACCGCCCTTTTGCTTGCGCGGCCGGTTATTTTTTGCCTTTCATCGCTGCGGCCAGCAGGTCACCCATGCTGCCGCGGCCGCCGTTGCCGGCGGGCTGCTGGCGGCTCTTGTTGTTGTGACGCTGCGCCTGGCGGCTCTCGCGGTGATCGCCTTTCTGCACACCGCCACTGCCCTGTTCGCCGGGCTCGTCAGACATGCGCATGGACAGACCGATACGCTTGCGTGCCACGTCCACTTCCATCACTTTCACCTTGACGATATCGCCGGCCTTGACCACCTCGTGCGGGTCCTTGACGAATCGTTCGGACAGCGCGGAGATGTGTACCAGACCGTCCTGGTGCACACCGATATCCACAAACGCGCCGAAGTTGGTGACGTTGGTTACGGTTCCTTCGAGCACCATGCCCGGGCGCAGGTCTTTGATCTCTTCCACGCCGTCTTCGAACTTGGCGGTGCGGAATTCCGGACGCGGGTCGCGACCGGGCTTTTCCAGTTCCGCGATGATGTCTTTCACCGTGGGCAGGCCGAATTTCTCGTCGGTGTAGTCCGCCGGATTCAGCTTGCGCAGGAACGCGGAGTCGCCGATCAGGCTGTTGATCTCGCGGCCGTTTTTCTCGGCGATGCGCTTCACCACGATGTAGGATTCGGGGTGCACGCCGGATTTATCCAGCGGGTTTTCGCCGTTGTTGATACGCAGGAAGCCGGCGGCCTGTTCGAACGCCTTGGGCCCGAGGCGCGGCACTTCTTTCAGCTGGTCGCGGCTCCTGAACGCTCCGTTCTGGTCGCGGTAGGTCACGATGTTAGCGGCGATGGAGGCGGTGAGGCCGGACACCCGCGCCAGCAGCGGTGCGGAGGCGGAGTTCAGCTCGGCACCGACGCCGTTCACACAGTCTTCCACCACCGCGTCCAGGGAGCGCGCCAGCTGGGACTGGGATACATCGTGCTGGTACTGGCCGACACCGATGGATTTGGGGTCGATCTTCACCAGTTCGGCGAGCGGATCTTGTAAACGGCGCGCGATGGAGATGGCGCCGCGAATGGTCACGTCCAGATCCGGGAATTCCTTGGCGGCGAATTCGGAAGCGGAGTACACGGAGGCGCCGGCCTCGTTGACCATCACTTTCTGTGCGGTCAGCTTGTACTGCTTGATGGTGTCGCCGACAAACTTGTCGGTCTCGCGGCTTGCGGTGCCGTTGCCGATGGCGATCAGACCCACATCGTATTTGTTGCAGAAGGCAGCGATGATCGCCGCGGATTCCTGAATGCGATTCTGCGGCGGCGTCGGGTAGATCGCTGTGTGGTCCAGCACCTTGCCGGTAGCGTCCACCACCGCAACTTTCACCCCGGTGCGCAGGCCCGGGTCGAGGCCGATGGTCGCCTTCTGACCGGCGGGCGCCGCCAGCAGCAGGTCTTTCAGGTTGCGGGAGAACACCTTGATGGCTTCCTCTTCCGCCATTTCACGCAGCTGGCCCAGCAGGTCGGTTTCCAGGCTGGTGAGCAGCTTGATACGCCAGGTCCAGCGCACCACCTCACCAAGCCACTTGTCAGCGGCGCGGCCCTGGTCCTCGATCTCCACATGGCGGGCAATCATCACTTCACACGGGTGGGCCTGGCTCGGGGTGCGCTCTTCGTCACCCTCGAGGCCCAGATTGATGGCGAGGATGCCTTCATTGCGGCCGCGGAAGATCGCCAGCGCGCGGTGGCTCGGTACCTTGGCGAAGGGTTCTGCGTATTCGAAGTAGTCGCGGAACTTGGCGCCTTCCTCCTCCTTGCCGTCCAACAGCTTGGATCTGACCAGACCGTCGCGGCTCAGGAAGTCGCGCAGCTTGCCCAGCAGCTCGGCGTCTTCGGCGAAGCGCTCCATCAGGATGAACTTGGCACCGTCCAGCGCGCTCTTGATGTCTTTGACGTGCAGGGCGGCATCTTCGTTGTCGCTGTTGAGATACTTCTGCGCTTCCTCTTCCGGGTTCAGGGTCGGATCGCTGAACAGCGCATCGGCCAGTGGCTCGAGGCCGGCTTCGATGGCGATCTGGCCCTTGGTGCGGCGCTTGGGCTTGTAAGGCAGGTAGAGGTCTTCGAGGCGGTTCTTGGTGTCGGCGGCGTTGATCTGCGCGGCGAGCTCGGGGGTCAGCTTGCCCTGCTCGTCGATGCTTTTCAGGATCGCGGCGCGGCGATCTTCCATTTCGCGCAGGTAGCGCAGGCGCTCTTCCAGGGTGCGCAGCTGGGTGTCGTCCAGCTCGCCGGTCACTTCCTTACGGTAGCGGGAGATGAAGGGCACGGTGGCACCCTCGTCCAGCAGTCCCACGGCGGCGGCCACCTGTTGTGGACGCACGTTGAGTTCTTCGGCGATACGGGCGTTGATATCCAACATCTTGTTATTTACATCCTCGGAGTTTCACGGTTCGACGGCAGCGCCGGGCCCGGTCGCAAATACGGGCGCGCAATTGAGCTTTGGCAGCGATAGCGGATGGACGATGAGAGTCCAACTGCGGGTGCTGGCCGGAAAATTCGGCGGCCATTATGGGCCAAGCGGGAGCGCTGACCAACATTGACAGGCGTGGAAATTGCGCCGCAAAAATTGCTCACGGTGTCCGTTTGCGGTCAATCGCATTCTGCTGCGACGGCCTGCACCCGAGGACAGTTCCAATGTCGCACAACACCTGTAGAATGCCCGGCTAGTTAAATTTTGATCAATGGACGCGTCTGTGAATCCAACGAAGAAAAGCACAAGCAAAAACAAAGTTTTAGGGATCGTTGTTTTAGCAGGTATCGCTGCGGTAGCCGCAGTGATATTGATGGCTCCGAAACCTGAGGAAAAAGTTGCCGAGACGGCGGTTCCGCCGGTGGCGGACATCCTCTTTGCAAATCCCGGCCGCCACACCCTGCTGGTGCCCAGCCAGGGCTCGGTGCACGCGCGCCACGAGATTGAAGTGGTGGCCCGTGTGGGTGGTGTGATTGAAAGCGTGAGCGGATCTTTCGTGCCCGGTGGCTTCTTCCAGCAGGGCGATTCCCTGCTGCAGATTGAGGCGGCGGACTACCGTCACCAGCTGACCCGCGCTGAATCCCAGGTGGCCGCCGCCGCGGCGTCCCTAGCCCAGGAGCAGGGGGTGTCAAAGCAGGCCAAGCGCGAGTGGCGCGATCTGGGCACTACCGCTGCCAATGACCTGTTCCTGCGCAAGCCGCAATTGGCGGCGGCGGAAGCCGCGCTGGCCGCGGCCAAGGCGGACCGCGACCAGGCCAAGCTGGACCTGGAGCGCACCGGGGTGAAGGCACCGTTTGCCGGCCGCGTGGTGGAAACCCTGGTGGATATCGGCCAGTTTGTCTCCCCTGGCACCAAGCTCGCGCGTATTCACAGCACCGGCGTTGCGGAAGTGCGCCTGCCGCTGACCGACCACCAGCTGTCCCTGCTGGAGCTGCCGCTGGGTCGCGCCATTGAGAATGGCCCGGCGGTGCGCATGACCGCCAACCTCGCCGGCGAGCCGCGCGAGTGGCGCGGACAGATCGTGCGCACCGAGGCCGCGATCGATCCCAACAGTCGTTTCGTCTACGCCGTGGCCCAGGTGCAGAACCCCTACCAGGGCGACGCGCCGCTGATCAACGGCCTGTTTGTGGAAGCGCAGGTTGCCGGCAAGACCTATGACGACATCACCCTGCTGCCGCGCCAGGCGCTGCACGAGGGCAGCCATGTCCTGGTGCTGAACGAGGAAAACCAGCTGGGCTTCAGAAGCGTGGAGCTGCTGCAGGCGGTGGGTGATCAGGTGTGGCTGCGCGGTGAAATCGCTACCGGCGACAAGATTGTGGTTTCGAGCCTCGGCTATTCCCGCGAGGGCATGGTGCTGACGCCCAACCCACTGAATGAAAAGCCCACCTCCAGCCTGATACTGGGTAATGAAGCGCCTGTGGATAACGACGCTGAAGAATCCGCCGAGGAAGCTTCCGGCAGCACCACCGTATCCGCACAGGGAGCGCACTGATCATGGATGGCATCATCGGATGGTTCGTCCGCAACAGTAAAGCTGCCAACCTGCTGATGTTCATGATCATCATCGGCGGGATTTTCGGCATGATGCATATCGGCCGCGAGGTATTCCCGGCCATCAACCCCGGCGTGGTCAAGATCGATATCAGCTACCCCGGTGCCGGCCCCGCGGAAGTGGAGCAGCAGGTCACCCAGCGGGTGGAGCAGGCGATTGCCGAAGTGAAGGGCATCAAGGAGATCAACTCCTGGTCCGCCCGCAGCCACAGCACCGTGCGTATCCAGGCGGTGGACGGTTACGACGAGCTGCGCCTGCTAAATGACATCAAGGTGCAGGTGGACTCCATCAACACCTTCCCCGCGGATATCGAGCGCCCGGTAATCGCGCTGGAAGAGTGGGAACAGCAGATGATGATGATCGCCATCGGCGGTCCCGTCTCCCCGCGCCAGTTGAAAGAGACTGCGCTGGATCTGCGCGACAAGATGATGCTGCTGCCCGGCGTGCGCCGTGTGGATGTGTGGGGCGAGCGCGCCGATGAGGTTTCCATCGAAGTCTCCGAAGTGGACCTGCGCCGCTACAACCTGTCGTTCGACGATGTGGCCAGCGCCGTGCGTCGCTCCTCACTGGATCTGCCCGCCGGTCGCGTGCGCTCCGACCGCGGCGACATCCAGGTGCAGACCCGCGGTCAGGCCTACACCGCGGAAGACTTTGCGCGCATTCCGGTACTGAGTCGCGCCGACGGCACCCAGTTGCTGTTGCGCGACGTGGCCACCATCAACGACGGCTTCGAGGAAGAGGGTTCCGTCATCCGCTTCAACGGCAAGCCGGCGATGAACCTGCGGGTGATGCAGGGGGAGCCGCTGGACGTGGTGGCCACCGCCGAGGCGATCCGCGAATTCATGAAGGAGACCCGCGAGACCCTGCCCCCGGGCATGGAATTCGAAACCTGGTTCGACTTCTCCGACGCCTACGAAAGCCGCATGAGCATGCTGTTCTGGAACGCGGTCACCGGCTTGTTGCTGGTGTTCGTGTTGCTGATGCTGTTCCTGCGCCCGGCACTGGCGGTGTGGGTGACCATCGGTATTTTCACTGCATTTATGGGCGCCTTCTGGCTGCTGCCGGTCACCGGCATCACCCTGAACATGCTGTCGCTGTTCGCGTTCCTGATGATTCTCGGGATCGTGGTGGACGACGCCATTATCGTCGGTGAGGCGGTGCACGCCGCCCACGACCGCGGTGAGGTGGGCCTCAAGGCGGCGGAAGCGGGCGTGAAGAATATTTCCGCACCGGTGATTTTCGCCGTGGTTTCCACCATGGTGTTCTTCGTGCCGATGCTGTTCCTGCCCGGCTACACCTCGCAGATGATGATGTCACTGCCGGTGGTGGTGCTGCTGAGCCTGAGCTTCTCGCTGATCGAGTCCCTGCTGATCCTGCCGGCGCACCTTGTGGGCCTGAAACCGGAAAAACCGGCTACCTCCGGGTTCGGTAAAAAGATGCAGGAAGTGCGCGGCAAGTTCGCGGCGGGCATGAAGGCCGCGGGTGACAAGTATTACCTGCCGCTGCTGGAAAAAACCCTGACCAACAGCCGCGCCACGGTAATGGTCTTTTTCATGGCGCTGATCCTGTCGTTCGCGCTGTTTGCGGGTGGCTATATCGGCAAGGCGTTCTCGCCGGAAGTGCCGTCCGACCTGCTGGAACTCCGCACCACCATGGCCCAGGGCGAGTCGTTTGCCGAGTCCAAGCGCGTGCTGGAACAGTTCGAGCGCGCGGGCGAGCAGTTGGCGAAAGACCCGGAAATGCTGGCGCTGAACGGTGGCAAGGAGTTCGTACAGAACACCATGGCGTTCTTGTGGCGCGGCAATGTGTTGGTATTGCTGCAGCTGACCGACGGTGAAGAGCGGGATGTGACCTCCGAACAGCTGGCGCTCAAGTGGCGTGAATACGTGGGCAAGTTGCCCGCCAGCGTGGAAGAGATGAATATCCAGCACACCATCAACGATGGTGGCAAGGGTATGTCACTGAACCTCAGCACCGCCTCCGGCAATATGGACGAGATGCGCCGCGCGGCCGACGAGGTGAAAAAGGCCCTGAACAGCTTCTCCGGTGTCTACGATGTGCGTGACAACCTGATCGCTGCACGTCAGGACATCGAGATCCAGTTGAAGCCCCATGCCACCAATATGGGGATCGGCCTCGCCGACGTCGCCAAGCAGGTACGCCAGGGCTTCTACGGTGAAGAGGTCCAGCGCATTCCCCGCGGCCGCGAGGACGTGCGCGTAATGGTGCGCTACCCGCAGGAAGAGCGCACCAGTGAAGACCAGATCGACCGTATCCGCGTCCGTACCAACGACGGTGAAATCCCGTTCAGTGCGGTGGCCGAAGCGGTCTACGTTCCGGGTTACACCACCATTCGCCGCAATGACCGCGAGCGTACGGTGCAGGTCACCGCGGAACTGATCCCCGGTACTTCTCCGGCGAACGAGATCCTCAAGGAGCTGCGTGACAAGAACCTGAAGAAATGGGAGAGCCAGTTCCCCGGCTTCAGCCTGAAGACCGCCGGTGAGATGCAGGAAGAAGAGGAATTCGGCACCTCGATCGTGGCGTTCTTCTTCCTGTCGATCTTCGCGATTTACGGACTGCTGGCGATTGCCTTCCGCTCCTACTCGCAGCCGCTGCTGATCCTCACCGCGGTGCCGTTCGGCTTCTTCGGTGCGATCCTGGGCCACCTGCTGATGGGCTATAACATCAGCATCATGTCCATGCTCGGCTTCCTCGCCGCCGCCGGCGTGGTGGTGAACGACAACCTGGTACTGATGGATCGCATCAACCAGCTGCGTGCCGAGGGTATGGCGGTGATGGATGCGGTGGTGCAGGCGGGGCGCGACCGCTTTCGCCCGATCATCCTTACCTCGTTGACCACCTTCGTGGGCTTGTTGCCGATCATGTTCGAGCGCTCGATCCAGGCGCAGTTCCTGATCCCGATGGTGGTGAGCCTGGCGTTCGGCGTTCTCTGTGCGACCTTCGTCACCCTGCTGCTGGTGCCGAACCTGTACAAGGTCATCGAGACCATCCGCATCAAGGTCAAAGGCGACAAGATTGCCGATGAACTGCCAGTGAGTTTCGAGAAAGTCTGAGGAAATTGCGGAGCACAGTGGCGGCCATTTGGTGGCCCTGTGCTCCACAACCTCATCGGCAATCGTTCCGCACAGGGTCACCGAACGCCCTTCGCTTTCACTCTTGTCGATACCGCCTACAACTTCTTCCCCGCCTGTATTACCCTTCACGCAATTCTTTTCCGCGAATCAGGAAATTTCCTTGCGTATTCCCCGTATCTATTCCGCCGAGCCGTTGGCGGGTAAATCCGAAATTCAGCTGGATGAAGCGGCCTCCCGCCATCTGGTTAAAGTCCTGCGTCTTGGCCCCGGCCGCCCTTTGATCCTGTTTGACGGCGAGGGTGGTGAATACGAGGCGGAGCTGCTGGATGCGGGTAAAAAGGCGCTGGTGAAAATCGGTGCCCACTCCGAGGACGACCGCCAGTCGCCACTCGCCATTACCCTCGCCATCGGCATCTCCCGCGGCGACCGCTTCGACTGGGTGATCCAGAAGGCCACCGAGCTGGGGGTGACCGCTATCCAGCCCCTGTTTACCGAGCGCTGTGAAGTTAAGCTCAGCGGCGAGCGCCTGGAGAAAAAGCTCAGCCAGTGGCAACAGATCGCCATCAGCGCCTGCGAACAGAGTGCGCGCAATCGCGTGCCGGAAATCCTGTCGCCACAGAAATTCATCCAGTATCTGGATCAGTCCAAGGACGCCGCCGCGTTGAAGCTCGTGCTGCACCACCGCACCGATTCCACCCTGGTGGAACTGGAACAGCAGGCGGGCCGGCCAGACGCCGCGCTATTATTGGTGGGCCCCGAGGGCGGGCTCTCCGCGGAAGAAATCGAACTGGCGCTGCGGCAGGGATTCCACCCGCTGCGTTTGGGACCGCGGGTATTACGTACGGAAACTGCACCGGTAGCCGCGCTATCGGTGCTGCAATTTCAATGGGGCGATTTTTAATCGGAGCACACTATGAAAGCACTTGTCTGGCTGATCGGCGCCGCCATCACCGTGATGTCGATTCTCATCATTCTCAAACCGCAGATCGCCCGCGATATCGGCGAGCGTATGAATCCGCAGCTGTTTTACTTTGCCGCCTGGGCGCGGATCGTGATCGGTATGATTTTTCTGGCAATTTCAGATACCCGCAGCTGGGGTACCCTGTTCAATGTGCTGGGGATTCTCCTGATCGTGGTGGGTGCCTTTGCCCTGCAATCCGGTTACGAGCGCACGCGAGAGTTTGTATTGGGTATCGTCCACGGCAACGAAAATTTGGTGCGTGTGGCCGGCGCCGTTGGTGTGTTGATCGGTTTGTTGCTGATCTCCGCCAGCTGACAGAAAAAAATCGGAATATTCGATGTTGAATCCCTATTCAAATACCCGGCTGGTGATTTTCGACTGCGATGGCGTACTGGTGGACAGTGAATCCATCGTCTGCCGGGTGCTGGCCGAGGAAATGACAAAACTCGGCATGCCGGCGACCGCCGAGGAGTTGGATGAACAGTTCAGCGGCCGGCCGTCACAGGATTGCATTCGCGATATTGAAATCCGCTATGGTGGCCCACTGCCAACATCCTATTTCAATGCCACCGAGAGCCGTATCCGCGAGGCCTTCCACAGCGAGCTGGAAGCGGTGACGGGTATTTACGAGGTGCTGGAGAAATTAAAGGCTACCGATCTGCAAACCTGCGTGGCCTCCTCCGGGCCGCATGCAAAAATGCAGATCACCCTGAATAAAACCGGGTTGTGGGATTATTTCGCCGGGCGCATCTTTAGCGCCGACGATGTGGGGCGCGGCAAGCCGTGGCCCGACCTGTTCCTGCACAGCGCACTCCAGTTCGGCATCGCGCCCGAGCACTGCCTGGTGGTGGAAGATTCCATCGCCGGGGTAAAGGCCGCGGTGGCTGCCGGCATGCCGGTGATCGGCTACAGTCACAACGGCGCGCGCGCGCGGCAGCTGGAAGCCGAAGGTGCGCGGGTCATCAATGATATGCAGTTGTTGGTGGATTATTTCTAGGGAATCGCTGGAAAACGTAGCGATTCCCCAGGCGTTACTGGGTCAGTCGCACCAGCACCGAAGCGCTGCGCCGCGTGTTCTTGTCGTCGACAAACGTGCGGGTGTAGCGCAGTTCATAAATACCCTGGGACAGCAGCTCGTCTACCAGCCCCGGCGGTAACTCCACGGTTTCCTTCAGTGGCTTGCCCACCTCCGCCATCACCGGCTGTGAAACCTCGTACACAACCTGGTCGCCAACTACGAACTGGCCCGCGACCGAATAGGCATTGATCTCGCCGACATCGCTGTTGAGGTTCCAGGCCATCATCAGCTTCCGGGATTTGCCACTGGCCGTCTGGATTGCGGGTGAGGCCTCTACCTGCACCAGGCGGCCACCGGCGTCGATATCGAACAGGATATGGTTGGACAGGCTGCCGGCGGCACCGGCAAACACCCGGCGATAGCCGACCCGCCGCACACCCTTGGCGTACCAGCTGCGCGCCTGCACAGGTGAGATCTGCACCAGTTCGGTTATTTCCCCCCGGTCTCCGCTAAACTCGAGAATTTGGTCCACCACCGCCAGTTCCTGATTATTGTCGAGGTTCACGAACACGCCTCGCGGCGAGGCTGCACCGCCTTTGCTCGCCACCCGCCAAGTCACCTTTTCCTGATACCCCGCGCTGGCGTCCAGCCAGGCATCGCCTGGGTCGACAGTGACAATCTGCTGGGCCTGAATTACCGCTGTGCTGACAAAGACGGCTAGTCCTATTGCGGTGGCACCAAGCGTAGTAACGATGTTCTTGTTCATGGCGATCTCCCGTGGAGCCCGTGGAGATAGCCCCGCGCAGACGGGGCGTAGTGTTGCAAGAGTAAGGTGCAGCGGATCTTGTCAGAAATAGGCTGACGGGCACTTTGGCACTCCTTGCATTGGTCTTTTCTTCTGGCTCCTTTGGTGCGGGTAACCAGCACGCAAGTTTCTACGGAACGACAGCGCCTGATCCTACAATCCGCCGGACGCCTGCCATCTGAACTAAAGAGGAGCCGGCCCCATGCCCGATATCCGGCAGCGCCCCCGCTGGGCGCCGATACTGGTGGTTATTCCCGCCCTGCTGCTCTGCGGCTGTCCCGATCCGACCCGGAAATACACCCTTGATCCGCGCGATTTGGTGAGCAATGGGCTCGGCGAAAAAATCGCGCGCGAGTCCGAGCCATTTGGCGATGATATGGTGCGCTACCTGATGGGGCAGAAGCGCAGGGACGGTGCACTGTTCGTATTGAATGTGGATTTCGAGCCCGGCGGCTTTGCGCCGAAGATGGATACCCTCGGCGATATCGAGGCGCTGCTGGTGATCATGCGGGATTTCCCCGCGCTGAAAATCGTGATTGAGGGCCACACGGACAACGCCGGTGATCAGGACAAAAACCGCAAACTGTCGGAGTGGCGCGCCAGCTGGGTGCGGCAGTTCTTACTGGAGCGCGGCATCAGCGCCGAGCGGGTGGAGGCCGCGGGGCTGGGCGATTCCGATCCGGTTGCGGACAACAGCACGCCGAAAGGGCGGGAGCAGAATCGCCGGTTGGTGGTGCGGGTAGTGGACTACGCCGGCAAGCCAATCAATGTGCACCTGGATCGCAATAAATTGAACCGTGATAAAGCGAAACCGGAGAGATTGAACAAGGAAAACTGACCTGCTTTGCGCTCAGTTTTCCGTGCAAGCTTTCCCTCTCAGCTTTTTTTGGCCAGGTACCAGAAGCACAGTGCAAACCCGGCCAACCCGAGCCACGAAGACAGGGCGATGTCGCCGAGATACGGCACCTTGCCCGGTGCACTCACCGCGAGCACCGCGACAATCACGCCCATCAACGCCTCGCCGGTGATCAGGCCCGAAGCCAACAGCAGGCCATTACCCTCCGCCTCAGGGGTGCCGCGACGTTTCTGTTGCCAGTGTGCCAGCAGCCCACCGAGGAAAATCGGAATCGACAGCCCCAGTGGCAGATACACGCCCACCGCGACCGCGAGTACCGGAAAGCGGAACTCGGCACCGCGCCGCTTCTGGTATTGATCCAGCAGGATCAGCACCACCGCGAGAGCGAAACCGATAAAGATGTAATTCCACTCGATTCCCGCACCGAAAATGCCGGTGGACAGGTCGCGCATCAGGCTCGCCTGGGGCGCAGACAGCGGCGTCGCTTCGGGGTTGAGCGGGCTCACACGGCCAATACCGTAACCCTGGTCGAGTATCGACAGCACAAACGGAATCGCGCCGGCCGCCGCGAGCACACCGATAATCTGGAATACCTGCTGCCGCCAGGGGGTGGCACCGAGTATGTGTCCACACTTCAGGTCCTGCATATTGTCGCCGGCGATAGCGGCGGCAGAGCAAATCATGCCCGCGAGATACATCACCGCGATCGGGCCGAGCTTGGCGGCCATGCCCTCGTTGCCCATCAGCTGCAGCAGGATCAGTGCGGAGACAATAACGGTGGCAATGGTGACGCCGCTGATCGGGTTGTTGCTGGAGCCCACCAGGCCCGCCATGTAACCGGCCACCGAGGCGAACACAAAACCCAGCACCAGCATCAGGCCGGACATGATCGCGGCGATCCAGTAGCGCTCGGGGTATCCGTCCAGCGCGTACAGAAAAATAAAATACAGCGGCACCGCGGAAATGAGTATCAGCAGGCCCACATAGGGAATCGGCATATCCTGCTCGGTGCGAAGCGGCACCTCCCCGGCTCTGGACTGGCGGTGGGCATTCAGGGATGCCTTGACGCCGTCCACCAGCGGTTTGGCCAGGGTAATCAGCGACCATACCCCGCCCACCATCATCGCGCCGACACCGATGCGCCGGCACTGCTGCCAGGAGGTACCGGCGAGATTTTCCCAGTCCTCAGCGCTCCAGCTTGTCATATCACCGCTGACACCGGCGAGTTGCATCAGCTCGTCGCCGTTGATCAGCCAGTTTAGGGGTACCCCGATCAGCGTCCCGATAACACCGCCGATAAACACCAGTGCGGCCACGTTCAGGCCGACGATATAGCCCACACCGAGCAGGGCGGGACTGAGGGTAATATCGCCGGTGAATAGCCATTTGCCACCGAGCCAGCTCTTGGTGGTGGCGACACTGCCGGCCAGCAGGCCTATACCGGATTCCAACAGCTTGATCAGGCCGCCGAGCCCGGCAGCCGCGAGCAATACGCGAAAGCCACGCTTGGCCTCGGCGCTGGGGTGGTACTCCGGGTGGTCCTTGTCGGTAATAACGCCTCCGGTTTTAAGCACCTGCGAGGTGGCCACGCCCTCGGGAAACGCCAGATCCGTCTCCACAATCAGCGCCCGTCGCAGCGGGATGGTAAACGCGACCCCGAGTACCCCGCCGAGAATCCCGATCATGGTCATGGTGCCCCAGTGATAACCGCTCCAGGCCCCCATCATCACCAGTGCCGGTAGCGTGAAGATGATCCCCGCGGCCAGGGATTCGCCGGCGGAGGCAGAGGTCTGCACCATATTGTTTTCGAGAATGGTGGAGCGGCGGAACAGACGCAGCAGCCCCATGGAGGTGGCGGCGGCGGGAATGGAGGCGGAGACGGTGAGACCGACCAGCAGGCCGATATAGGCATTGGCGGCGGCGAGCACCGCCGACAGTATGGCGCCGAGGATCAGCGCCTTGATGGTGATTTCACTGATCACCTGGTCGGCGGGTACGAGGGGACGATCGGCCATGGACAACTCCCTGTCGGTGAGTTTTAAAATTATTTCCCCTTTAGATAGCAAAAAAAGGGGCAAATTGCCCCTTTTTTATTGGATTTGTGTGGCCAGATCAGGCTGCGCTTTCCTGGAATCCCAGTGCGCGCAGGATGTCCGCGCTCGGCGCCACCTGGTTCATGGTGTAGAAGTGCAGCCCCGGTGCGCCGCCTTCCAGCAGGGTTTCACACAGGTCGGTGACGATTTCCAGGCCGAGTTTTTTCACGTCTTCCGGATCGCGGTAGCTCTCCATGCGGTACTTCAGCCAGCGCGGAATTTCCGCCCCGCAATTGCGGGAGAAGCGCGCGAGGTTGGTGAAGTTGGTGATCGGCATGATGCCCGGGTAAATCGGCGCGTCGATGCCGGCCTTTTCGCACTGGTCGACGAAATAGAAATAGGCGTCCGGGTTGTAGAAGTACTGGGTCAGCGCGCTGTTGGCACCGGCCTCGAACTTGCCTTTCAGGAAACGGATGTCGGCATCGTAGCTGTCTGCTTCCGGGTGAATTTCCGGATAGGCCGCCACCTCCAGATGGAACTGATCGCCGGTGTGGCGACGGATAAACGCCACCAGTTCGTTGGCGTACACCAGCTGTGCGACCGAGCCCATACCGGAAGGCATATCGCCGCGCAGCGCCACGATGCGGTCCACACCGGATTCCTTGTAGCGTTCCAGCAGGCCGAGTACGGTTTCCTCATTGTCGCCACCAAAGGACAGGTGCGGTGCAATGGAGACACCATCCCGGCGCAGGTTGCAGACAATGTTTGCGGTGGTGTCGCGGGTGGTGCCGCCGGCACCGTAGGTCACTGAGAAAAACGCCGGGGTAAACGCCTGCAGTTCTTCGCGGGTCTTGTACAGTTTGTCCCGGCCCTCTTCGGTCTTGGGCGGGAAAAACTCAAAACTGATTCTTAAATCGCTCATTATTCAGTTCCATTCCCTCGGGCTTCCTGGATCCCGGATCAAGTCCGGGATGACGGTGGGCGTCATGCCGGCGCAGGCCGGCATCCAGCAAACAAGGGTCAATTAATATTTGTAGCTTTCCGGCTTGTAGGGGCCGTCAACAGAAACGCCGATATATTTGGCCTGGGTTTCGGTCATGCGGGTGATCACGCCACCGAAGCCTTCCACCATGTATTTGGCCACTTCCTCGTCCAGCTGCTTCGGCAGTACTTTCACGTACAGCGCGGAAACTTTGTGGTCCGCCGGCAGGTCGGCAAATTTTTCCTGGTACAGGTGAATCTGGGCCAGTACCTGGTTGGCGAAGGAGCCATCCATGATGCGACTGGGGTGGCCGGTGGCATTGCCCAGGTTCACCAGGCGGCCTTCGGACAGCAGCAGCAGGTGATCGTTGGTTTCCGCATTGCGCACAATCTTGTGCACCTGCGGTTTTACTTCCTGCCATTCCCAGTTCTTGCGCATGAAAGCGGTGTCGATCTCGTTGTCGAAGTGGCCGATGTTGCACACCACCGCGCCGCTCTTCAGTGCTTTCAGCATGTTGGCATCGCACACATTGACGTTACCGGTAGTGGTCACCAGCAGGTCGGTGTTGGCCAGCAGGTCCTTGTTGATGCAGGACGCATCGCCGGTGTTGACGCCGTCGATGAACGGGGACACCAGCTCGTAGCCGTCCATGCACGCCTGCATGGCACAGATGGGATCGATCTCGGTGACCTTCACGATCATGCCTTCCTGACGCAGGGATGCCGCGGAGCCCTTGCCCACGTCACCGTAACCGATCACCAGTGCTTTCTTGCCGGACAGCAGGTGGTCGGTGCCGCGCTTGATGGCGTCGTTCAGGCTGTGACGACAGCCGTACTTGTTGTCGTTCTTGCTCTTGGTGACGGAGTCGTTGACGTTGATCGCCGGTACTTTCAGGGTGCCGGCTTTCAGCATGTCCTGCAGGCGGTGCACACCGGTGGTGGTCTCTTCGGAAATGCCATGGACCTTGTCCAGCAGTTCCGGGTACTTGCGGTGCAGCAGCTCGGTCAGGTCACCGCCGTCGTCCAGGATCATGTTGGGCTGCCAGCCGGCGACATCGGCGCCGATGGTGCGCTCGAGACACCACTCGTACTCTTCCTCGGTTTCACCTTTCCAGGCAAACACCGGAATGCCGCGCGCGGCGATGGCGGCAGCGGCGTGATCCTGGGTGGAGAAAATGTTGCAGGAAGACCAGCGCACTTCCGCACCGAGCGCGACCAGGGTTTCGATCAGCACCGCAGTCTGGATGGTCATGTGAATGCAGCCCATGATGCGGGCGCCCGCCAGCGGCTGTTCCGCGCGGTATTTTTCGCGCAGGGTGATCAGCGCGGGCATCTCGCCCTCGGCAATTTCAATTTCCTTGCGGCCCCAGTTAGCCAGGGAAATGTCGGCGACCTTGAAATCTTTGAATTCGGTGCTCATCTGGTTCATGTCCTGAATCTCTGAATATTTATTCTCGTCAGACCGGCGCAGGCCGGTATCCAGTTTCGTGGCAGCTGGATACCGGCCTGCGCCGGTATGACGCTAGTGTGTAAGTGGGTGAAATTACAATCCGGCCTGCGCGCGCAGGGTTTCCGCCTTGTCGGTTTTTTCCCACGGGAAGGCGGTGAAGGTCTCGGTCTGCTCGTGACCGTTGCTGTCGATCCACTTGTAGGTGTGCTCGAACGGCTCGCGACCGAAGTGGCCGTAGGCAGCGGTAAGCTGGTACATCGGGTGCAGCAGGTCCAGTACCTTGGAGATGGCGTAGGGGCGCAGGTCGAAATTCTCGCGCACCAGCTCAATCAGTTTCTCGTCACTCACCTTGCCGGTGCCGAAGGTGTTGATGGCAACGGACGTCGGCTCGGCGACACCGATGGCGTAGGACACCTGGATTTCACAGCGCTTGGCGAGACCGGCAGCGACGATGTTCTTCGCCACATAACGGCCGGCATAGGCCGCGGAGCGGTCCACTTTGGACGGGTCCTTGCCGGAGAAGGCGCCGCCGCCGTGACGGGCGGAACCGCCGTAGGTGTCGACAATGATCTTGCGTCCAGTCAGGCCGCAGTCACCCACGGGGCCACCGATCACGAATTTGCCGGTGGGGTTGATGTGGAACTTGGTGTTGGCGTGCAGCAGCTCTGCTGGCAGCACGTGGTGCACGATCAGTTCCATTACCGCTTCGCGCAGGTCTTCCTGGGAAACTTCCGGGCTGTGCTGGGTGGACAGTACTACCGCATCGATTGCGCAGGGCTTGCCGTCTTCGTCGTAGCGGAAGGTCACTTGGCTTTTCGCATCCGGGCGCAGCCACGGCAGCAGACCGGACTTGCGCGCTTCCGCCTGACGCTCTACCAGACGGTGGGCGTAGTAGATCGGAGACGGCATGAAGGTGGGGGTTTCGTCGGTAGCGTAGCCGAACATCAGGCCCTGGTCGCCGGCACCCTGGTCTTCCGGCTTCACGCGGTCGACGCCCTGGGCGATATCCACGGACTGTTTGCCGATCACATTCAGCACACCACAGGTTTCACCGTCGTAGCCGACGTCGGAGGAGGTGTAGCCGATATCGGTGATGACCTTGCGCACCAGGTCTTCGAGGTCGACCCAGGCGGAAGTGGAAATTTCGCCGGCGATGACGGCGATGCCGGTTTTCACCAGGGTTTCACAGGCAACGCGGGCGTTCTTGTCGCGCGCCAGCAGTGCGTCCAGTACTGCATCGGAAATCTGGTCGGCGATTTTGTCCGGATGGCCTTCGGAAACGGATTCCGAGGTAAAGATGCTGTATTCACTCATTGTGAGTTTCTCCTTGTCCGCTGCTGGCGGTTTACGAAATTTTGATCTCAGCGTTCCGTCGTTTTAGTTAGGGAGCACTGGATCTGATTTTGGTTGTGTGAAGCCTGATGCTGAAAACGACGCACCAGAGCTACAAAGCTCAGGATTTAACAAATTCCTGGATCTGAATCTGAAATCCGTTGCGCAAAGCACTGTGAACACTGCGACCTTTCTGCAGTCCCGCGTCGGATGCCCATTCCACCAACTGCTGGGGCGCAAACCCGAGCCACAGGTCGCCACATGCGTCTCGCGCCCAGTCCTGTTCATGGTCGTGCAGTTCGGTAATCAACAGCTGACCGCCGACTTTCAGGGACCTCTGCAAATCCTGAAGAATCTGCGCCGGCTCCGGGGTGTGGTGTAAAACCATGTTCACCACAATGCAGTCCGCGCTCTCCGGCCGGGAAGCCGCCGCGCGGGTGTCGTCGCACACAAACTCGATATTCTGCAGACCCTTTTCGTCCGCAAACGCCTGTGCCCGCTCCAGCATCGTCTTCGACAGATCCAGTGCCGTCACCGTGCCGAACCGGTTCGCCAGCTCTTCCAGAAACTCGCCCTCACCCGGGCCGACCTCCAGGGCGTGACGTCCGGGTTTCAGCAGCTGTGCTACCTGTGGGCCGTACACGCTATAACTGGCGATCAACTCCTGCTGCTCGCGGAAGCGGTTGCCGTAGTCCGCAAAGAAACGACGCGACGCCTCCGCGCGCTCTGCGGCGATCTGCGCCACGGTTTCCGCACGGGCCTCCGGCATTGGCAGCAGGTCGAGGCCGGCGAACAATTGTTGTAGCAGATCACTGCTCGCGGTGCGGCGATAAAACAGGTTATTGCCCTCGCGGCGCTTGCTCACCAGCCCCGCTTGCGCAAGAACCTTCAAATGGTGCGAGAGCGCGGGCTGGCGCAGGTCGAAGATGCGGCACAGTTCCAGCACGCTGTAGGAGTCCTGGGCCAGCAGGCGCAGGATCTCCAGGCGCAGCGGGTCGCCGGCGGCCTTGAGGGTCGCCGCCAGTTGCGGAATGTCATCGCTGGCGTTGGTTTCGGTGCACGCAGGGGCACTGTTGGAGTCAAGCATGCGGGGGAGTCTAGCAGCGTCCCGAAACTACATCAAAGTTTTTTGATTTAGGTGTATCGAAAAACTTTGATAAAGCATGGACAAACCACGGGTTCGCCAATAGATGGCCCTTTGCTAGGAAATTGTTGCTGCCAGGAGCGGGGAATTGCCCCCGCAGCCTTTGCGCCGGCGGGGTGATTACGGGAAAATACGCCCCCCGTTTCACCACCGGCACCTTAACGCCATCGGCGCCGGAGGCGGCAGCGGGTCGCGGCAACTGGCCGTCAGAGCCGGGCTCGCAGCACATCTGATGAACCGAAAGATCCCAAACCGAGAGATCCCTATGTCTTCTACTCCGTCTCGCACAGAAAAGGCTAACGCCATCCGCGCCCTCGCCATGGACGCGGTCCAGAAAGCCAATAGTGGCCACCCCGGCGCGCCAATGGGCATGGCCGACATTGCCGAAGTGCTGTGGAACGACTACCTGAAACACAATCCGGCCAACCCCGAGTGGGCGGACCGCGACCGCTTCGTGCTGTCCAATGGCCACGGTTCCATGCTGCTGTACTCCCTGCTGCACCTGACAGGCTACGACCTGTCCATCCACGAGCTGCAGAACTTCCGCCAGCTGCACTCCAAAACCCCGGGCCACCCCGAGTACGGCTACGCCCCGGGTGTGGAAACCACCACCGGCCCGCTGGGTCAGGGCATCACCAATGCGGTGGGCATGGCGCTGGCCGAGAAAGTCATGGCCGCTCAGTTCAACCGCGAAGGTTACGAGCTGGTGGACCACCACACCTACTGCTTCCTGGGTGATGGCTGCCTGATGGAAGGCATCTCCCACGAAGCCTGCTCCCTGGCTGGCACCCTGGGCCTCGGCAAGCTGATTGCCTTCTACGACGACAATGGCATCTCCATCGACGGTGAAGTGGAAGGCTGGTTCACCGACGACACCCCGAAGCGTTTCGAATCCTACGGCTGGCACGTGATCCGGGGCGTGGACGGCCACGATCCGCAGGCAATCAAGGCCGCGATCGAAGAAGCCCGCGCAGAAACCGCCAAGCCCACCATCATCTGCTGCAAGACCGTGATCGGCTTCGGCTCCCCCAACAAGCAGGGCCGCGAAGAATGTCACGGCGCACCGCTGGGTGCCGAAGAAATCGCGCTGGTACGCGAGACTCTGGGCTGGAAATACGCACCGTTCGAGATTCCGGACGAACTGTATGTCGCTTGGGACGCACGCGGCAAGGGCGAAGCGCAGGAAGAAGAGTGGAACGACATCTTCGAGGATTACAAAGAGACTTACCCGGAGCTGGCGGAAGAGTTTGTGCGCCGCATGAAGGGCGAACTGCCGGCAGACTTCCTCGCCAAGGCCGACGAGTACATCAAAAAGTGCCAGGCCGACGCCGAGAAAATCGCCTCCCGTAAGGCCAGCCAGAATGCGCTGAATGCCTTCGGCCCACTGCTGCCGGAATTCCTCGGCGGCTCCGCCGACCTGGCCGGTTCCAACCTCACCATCTGGTCCGGCTCCAAAGGCGTCAGCGCAGACGATGCCAGCGGCAACTACGTCTACTACGGCGTACGCGAATTCGGTATGAGCGCGATCATGAACGGTATCGCCCTGCACGGTGGCCTGGTACCCTACGGCGCGACCTTCCTGATGTTCATGGAGTACGCCCGCAACGCCGTGCGCATGGCCGCACTGATGAAACAACGCGTCATCTTCGTGTACACCCACGACTCCATTGGCCTCGGCGAAGACGGCCCGACCCACCAGCCGGTTGAGCAGCTCACCGCCCTGCGCGTGACCCCCAACCTGCACACCTGGCGCCCCTGCGACGCCACCGAATCCGCAGTGAGCTGGAAAATGGCAGTGGCCCGCAAAAACGGTCCCAGCGCCCTCATCTTCAGCCGTCAGGGCCTCGCCCCGCAGGCGCGCACCGATGAGCAGCTGGCAGCCATCGAGAAGGGCGGCTACATCCTGCGCGACTGCGACGGCACCCCGGAAGCGATCATCATCGCCACCGGCTCCGAGGTAGAACTCGCCACCGCCGCCGCCGACAAACTTGCCGGCCGCAAAGTGCGCGTTGTTTCCATGCCCTGTGCAGAGGCCTTCTCAGCCCAGAGCGCCGACTACCGCGAATCCGTACTGCCGTCCTCCGTACGCGCCCGCGTTGCGGTAGAAGCCGGTCACAAGGACTACTGGTACAAGTTCGTAGGCTTCGACGGCGCCATCGTCGGCATGGACACCTTCGGTGAATCCGCACCGGCCGGTGACCTGATGAAGCACTTCGGCATCACCACCGATAAAGTTGTGGAAGCGGTTGAAGGACTGCTGAAGTAACAAACGATGACTGCTGACACTTCTCATACGTAGTGCGGCAGTCAGAATTGCAGGGCAGGTGCGGGGCAAGGGTTTTCGGAAGCGTCGCAAACAGGATGTTTGCGCCGCAGCGCCCAGGGATGGGTTTACAGCGGTTCCGAATACCCTTGCGCCGTGCCTGACCGCCACCGCACTGGAACAGAGCTAAACCGAGGGCGGTGGAATTAGCCCGAGGAATGCATGTCCACTCCAATAAGACTCGCCATCAACGGCTACGGCCGCATAGGACGAAGTGTCCTTCGAGCCCTCTACGAATCCAACCTGCGTGACCAGCTGCAGATCGTTGCCATCAACGAACTGGCCGACTGCGCCACCATCGCCCACCTCACCAAATACGACACCGTCCACGGCCGTTTCCACGGTGATGTGAGCGTGCACAACGACACCCTGCACATCAACGGCGACCCTATCGCCGTCACCCACCACAGCGAACTGGAAGACCTCGACTGGTGCAATCCGCAGGTGGACGTCGTCCTCGAATGCACCGGCAGCTTCAGCGAGCGCGAACGCGCCGAACTGCACCTAAAAGCCGGAGCCAAAAAGGTCATCTTCTCCCAGCCCGCCAGCCGCGACGTCGATGCCACCATCGTCTACGGCGTCAACGACACCGCGCTCACAGGTAGCGAGACCATCATCTCCGCCGCTTCCTGCACCACCAACTGTAGCATTCCCGTCATTGCGGCCCTCGAGAGCGCGTTCGGCATCGAAGCCGGCGTCATCACCACCATCCACTCGGCGATGAACGACCAGCCGGTAAATGACGCCTACCACCACACCGACCTGCGCAAAACCCGCTCTGCGCTGAACTCCATCATCCCGGTAGACACCGGCCTCGCCCGTGGCATCGAGCGTATCCTTCCCGACATGGCGGGCAAATTCGAAGCCCAGGCCATGCGCGTGCCCACCATCAACGTCTCTGCCATCGATCTGTCGGTGCAGCTGAAAAAGTCCGTCACCCAGGCCGAAGTCAATTCAGTACTCAGAACTGCTGCCGAAACCCGATTTTCCGGCGTGCTCGGTTACAGCGAAGAGCCTCTGGCTTCCTGTGACTACAACCACGATCCGCGCTCCGGTGTGGTCGACGCCGGTCAGACCCGGGTTGCCGGCGGCAAAATGGTGAAGGTGCTGATCTGGTTTGATAATGAATGGGGCTTTGCCAATCGCATGCTGGACGTGGCGAGAAAGATGCAGGTGTGAATGCGCCTTCTGTAAAGGCAGAAATTTCAGGGTAGAAATTTTTTGAATCGGACTTCAGACTGGTTCGACAAAGCACGACTCTGAGTTCTGCCTCTCATGAATATAAAATCCAAAGCCAGACTCGCTGCATTGCTTATTGCCTGTGTTTGCAGCACTTATAGTTTTCCCTCTGAATCTCCAGCTCCGGTTGCGCCGCCTGCAATGACCGATGACTGGTTGGCGACGCCTGCGGCCGAGGTACCACTGTCCGGCGAGCTGATGGGCAAGATGGATGGTGCCATCCGCAACGGGGACTTCGGCAACATCACCAGCGTGGTGGTGGCGTATCGCGGTCGCATTGCATTCGAGCGCTATTTTGCCGGAGATGCCGGCACGCTGCGCAATACGCGTTCGGCGACCAAGACCGTGACGAGTATCCTTGTCGGCCTGGCGCTGGCGGCGGGTGAACTCCCGGACTTGAACGCCAGGGTTTTGCCGTTACTACCCCAGAAACCGCATCTGTATCAGGAACCGCGCAAAAACGAGATCACGTTCGCCGATTTGATGACCATGAGCTCGGTGCTCGAGTGCGACGACTGGAATTCATTTTCCAGCGGCAACGAGGAGCGCATGTATCTGCGCGAGGACTGGCTGCAGTTTGCGCTGGACTTGCCCATCCGCGGTACGCCCCCCTGGGAAACACCGCCGGCACAGCGCCCCTATGGCCGCGCCTTCAGTTATTGCACCGCCGGGGTATACATGCTCGGGCGGGCGCTGGCAGGCGCCGTGCGCATGCCGCTTGAAGAGTTTGCCGCGAAAAACCTGTTCGCGCCGCTGGGTATTGAGCAATATCGCTGGCAACACTCCCCCACTGGTCAAATCCAAACCGGTGGTGGCCTGGAACTGCGCAGCCGTGACCTGTTAAAGCTGGCCCAACTCTATGCGAATGGTGGTGAATGGGGTGGGCGGCGCCTTCTGCCGAGTAGCTGGGTGCAGGCCTCGATTGAGCCTCGGGTGCAATTCGAAGGATCGGATGGCCGCAGCTTCGAGTATGGTTATTTGTGGTGGTTGCAGTCGTTTGCAGTCAATGGAAAGCGGGTGGCCACTTACCATATGGCCGGTGCCGGTGGGAATATTGTATTGGTGGCACCGGCGCTGGATCTGGCGGCAGTAATCACCAGTGAAAATTTCCGTCGCAGCGATGCGCACGCACTGACGCGAGCACTGCTCAGTGATCACATACTGCCGGCGGTTAATTTGTTGGAATAGTGAAACCGAAAAATATCCAACCTTAAAAGCCCGGAATAATTCGGGCATGCTGCCGCAGCCGAATTTTATAAGCAGCCTGACTTTGGCATTGCCTACTTCACTCGTGCCTGATGACGCGTTACCCGAGCTGAACACTATAGTTCAGCGCACCTCAGCCCCCTCCCATATATGCCTTTCGTGCCACTCCAGCTATTTGGCGTATAAATCAGTTCAATCGCCGCAATCTCACACAAATTATTCTTGCATCGCCTTCTGCAATGAATAATTCTTGTTTGGTCGATTGTCTTGGAATATTTTATTTCATCGGTGGTTGAGTCCCGCTGCCTGCAAAACAATAATCAATAAGGAGAGGTTGATGAACCGACTGCAACGAGCCATACGTCTGGCCAATATTTCGCTGTTTACCTTTGGAGCCATGGTTGCCCTTCCAGCTGCTGCACAAGACGAGAGCAGCAAAGAGTCACAACGGTTGGAGGAAGTGGAGGTCACCGGTTATCGGGGATCGGTGAAGAAAAGTCTGGATATCAAGCGCAATGCCGATGTGATGATGGACGCCATCTCGGCAGAGGACGTTGGCAAGTTTCCAGATCAGACCGTTGCCGACGCGCTGCAACGCGTGGCCGGTGTATCGGTGGAAAAATCCGAAGGTGAGGCGGACCGCGTAAGTATCCGCGGCACGCCACCTCATCTCAATATGACCCTGTTCAACGGCCAGCATGTGGCCACTGCGCTGGCGTCCGCGGATGTGGCGAGCCCACCAAGCCGCAGCTTCAACTACTCCCTGTTGCCTTCAGAGCTGATCAACACCCTGGAAGTACACAAGTCGCCACAAGCGAAAATTGAAGAGGGCTCGATCGGCGGCACGGTAATTGTGAAGACCCGCAGCCCTCTGTCCACTGCCAGTAATTACACGGCGCTGTCGGTAAAGGATATTTATCAGGAATCCAGTGGTGAGCACAGCCCGGCCATCTCCGGATTCTACTCCTGGAAAAACGAGGGCAATGACTTCGGCGTGAACATGTCGTATGTCAGCCGCGATAACCGTATCCAGCGGGATACCAGTGGGGTTGGTTACCGCGGTTTTATGGCGGGTGCAGACGGTAGCTATCTGCCGGACAACGTTCGCGCAACGCGCTACAACTCTGACAAGGACCTGCGCACTGCCACCCTGGCGCTGGAGTGGCAGGCGAATGACAGCCTGAACCTGCAGCTCAACAACCTGGTATCCAAAGTGGATCAGCTCAACCAGTTCATTAGTAACGGCGCCTGGAACTCAGGTGCTGCGGCGGGCTTCACCAATGTGCAACTGGCGGGGGACACTATCGTCGCGGCCGACGTGCCTGAAACTGCCGGCACCGGCACCTGGGCGGAAGAGAGCTTGTACAGCACCAACTACCATGAGGGTGGTTACGAGACTCGCGCACATGATCTGAAGGTGGAATTCACCGGTGAAGGTTACACGCTGGCCGGCCACCTGGGGCACACTGCAGCCGAGGGCGATATTGTCGACGACCAGGTGGAGTTTGAAGCAAGCGCCAATACCTCGTTCGAAATTATCGGTACTCCATCCTACACACTGGATGCAGCGCTGACGCCTGCGGACTACTCGCGTATCTACACACACCGCAATATCTTTGCCAACAGCGAAGACGAGACTTATGCCCAGTTGGATCTGAACCTGGAACTCCAGAATGACTGGATAAGTTCTGTGGATGTCGGGGTTAAACACCGCGACCACATGAAAAAGTCGGACTTCTGGAAAGAACAGTGGATCGGCAGTGCTACTCTCGATCAGTTCACCAGCGGCAATTCCGCCGATGACTTCATGGGCAACAGTGGATCTCCGGACGGGCTCTGGGACTTCGATGCGGCGGCCTGGAAACAGTGGACTGTTGACAACCCGGCACTGCGTGCGAACTACCGCCCGGACTACAGTTTCGAGATGGAAGAGAAGGTGACCAGCACCTACGTTCAGGCCAATTTGGATCACGGTCAGCTGCACGGTAACGTCGGCGTGCGCTACGCCAGTACCGATGCGACCAGTCGCGGTTTCCAGATGGTCAAGGTGGTGTCCTGGAACCCGGATACCTGGACGTTGGAACCCGGCCGGGTGGATAACGATTACAGCAGCGTATTGCCGAGTCTGAACCTGGCTTACGACCTGCAGGACGACATGATTCTGCGCTTTGCTGCCGCCAAGGTGATCTCACGTCCCGACTACGACAACCTGGCCATGCGTCGTGCCTATGCAAAAAGCGCCTGGGCAGGCGCGGGCTACGATGGCCTTGGGGCAGGTGGCAACCCGGAGCTCGAGCCGTATCGCGCCAACCAGTACGATGTTTCCGCCGAGTATTACTTCACCGACTCGTCGATCGTTTCCCTGGCATTGTTTTACAAGGATATCGAGTCCTATATCGATACCACTCAGTCGGCTGAGCAGCTTCCGGATGAGAATGGTGTGATTGGTTTGTACAACATCACCATCCCGGTGAACGGCATCGGCGGTCGCAACCAGGGTGTCGAGCTGACGCTTCAGCACGACCTGGGCAATGGTTTCGGTGTACTGGCCAACTACACCTACTCGGATGCGGACATGTTGGAAACCGCAGAGGAAAAGGCGGCAGGCATCGAAAAGCAACTGCCGGCCAACTCCAGTGATACTTACAACGCGACCGCCTATTACGAGGACCACGGCCTGTCGGCGCGACTGGCTTATAACTACCGTTCGCGCTACTACACGGGCACTAACCGCAATGGCCTGGACAAGTATGCCGACGGCTACGGTCAGGTGGATGCGAATATCTCCTATCAGCTCACCGACAATGTGTCACTGGTTCTGCAGATGTTGAATCTCACCGACAGCGAGCAAACGAGCTTTTGGGATTCCAGCGAACGGGTTGGTGATATCCACCAGTACGGCCGTCGCTTCTTTGCCGGAATCAACGCAAAGTTCTGACGAAAAAATTGCATTTCTCCTTTGGTCGTTTTGGGGCCGGTACCGAAAGGATACCGGCCCTTTTTTATACCGTTTATAGGCTACGACGCATGCCTGCATTGCAGTGCAGGGTATTGGTGCGAGCGCAGTATCGATGCTATTCACTGGACCCAAGCGCCGCTGCGTGCAGTAGAATGCCATTTCAATAATAAATGCGGGAACTATCATGCGCTTTTTGAAAATATCAATTCACTGCCTGAAAGGTGCGCTCATGGCATGCCTGCTGCAACCAGCCCTGGCCTCGGCAGAATTCGCCACCGGCCCGGTGGTGGAGAACTTTGGCGCGGTGGCCGATGTTGTGCAATCGGTGCCGCTCACCGGTAAAGAACGTTTCAAGGTTGTATTTGACGCAGCGGAGCAGGGCGAAGAGGGAAAGCGCAATCGCAAGTTCGAGAGCCTCGCCCGCTTCCTCAATATGCAGGCGCGCGCGGGCGTGAAACCGGAACAGATCGAGCTGGCGCTGGTGGTCCACGGCGGTGCGGGCTTTGATGTAGTAAACAGCGCCGCTTTCCAGAAAAAGTTCCAGCGCGATAATCCCAACGCTGAATTGCTGGCGGCGTTACAGAAACACAAGGTGCGCGTCATTCTTTGCGGCCAATCCGCCGCGTTTAACGGAATCGAGAATGATGACTTGTTGCCCGGCGTAGAGATGGCCCTGTCCGCCATGACGGCCCACGCCCTGTTGCAGCAACAGGGCTATACGCTTAATCCTTGGTGAGAACCGGTAAACCGATAGAAAACTCCAGGTATGCAGATCATACTCCTGACTCACGAACGCGAACTGGAGCGTCCGAGTAACACCGGCAAGCTGGTACTGTCCGCCGTAGCCGGTGAGGGAGTAGGTGTGGAGCGGGTGATCTGGCGGCGCGCAGAACCGGATAAAGCATTGCTGGCGACGCTGGATGATCCCGCGATGGGGCTGCTGTATCCCGATACCGAAGTGGCGGGTGAAGCGGCCGGTAACATGAGCATCGAAACCTGCGAGCGGTTTATCCTGCTCGACGCCACCTGGCAGGAGGCGCGCAAGATGTTCAATCGCAGCCCCTATCTCCACCTTGTGCGCAGAGTGAACCTGGTGCCAGCGCGGGATTCCCGCTTTCGCCTGCGGCGCAACCAGAAGTCGGCGGGGCTGTGTACCGTGGAATGTGTGGTGGAAATCCTGCGCTGCAAAGGTCACCTTGAACTTGCCGCTCTGCTGGAGGAGGAATTTGAGCGCTTCAATAGCGCAAATTAAAAAGCTGGCGATTAACGAAGAAGTAATTTTCCCGGATTGGCCCTGTCTGATTTTGGGGTGAAAAAGTGTACTTTTGCAGAGTTAACGGTTGAAATTATTGCCTGGATAAGGAGCTGGAGATGAAAAAACTATTCTGTTGGCTGGCGCTGTTGTTTGTCGCATGCCCTGCCGTGGCGATTGAGGTTGGCGAACCTGCACCGGAGTTTTCCCTGCAGGCATCCGATGGCAAGACTTATACCCTGTCTGACTTCAAAGACAAGCAGGCGGTGGTGATCGCCTGGTATCCGAAAGCGTTTACCAAGGGCTGTACCATCGAGTGCAAATCCCTAGCGGAAAATGGCCACCTGATTCGCGAGTACGATGTCACCTACTTCATGGCTAGCACCGATGAAGTGGAAGACAACAAAAAATTCGCCGATGAATACAAGGCAGATTTCCCGCTGCTGAGCGATCCAACCGGTGCTGTTGCCGAGGCCTACGACGTGAAAATGCCAGTGCTGAATATGGCCAAACGGGTTACCTTCTATATCGGCAAGGACGGGAATATCCTGAAAGTTGACCGCGATATCAAACCCGCTACCAGTGCCGAGGATATGGCGCGCACGTTGGGCGAGCTGGGTGTGGCAAAAAAATAAATTAAAAAAGGCCGCAAATAGCGGCCGAACACTTGGGGGTTTTACATAAATTTTGTGCGGGCCGGGGCAGGCCCGCACAAATTATTTCATGGTGATCAATTCCATGCCCTGCAGTGCAGGAATGGCCTGATGTAATTTTACTTCCAGTTCGTCCAGCGCTTGCAGCTGCAGACACAGCGCATCGGCACGAGCCTCCAGTCTTTCCGCTTTCTTTTCCACCTCGGCCTCGGCCGCTTCTGCCGCAGCCTCCGCGTCCCGTTCGATACTGGCGCCACCGGTAAACACTGCTTTCATGGCATGCCAGGCGATATTGCCGGCAGACTTTGCCGCGAGTTTTTCAATCTGCGGTTCCAGTTCCCTTTCAAACGTTTCGCCAAAGACGTCGTCAACCCACGGGCTGCCGAAAGTGTACACATCGCCCTGCTTTTTGGTCTGTGCCAGCAGTTTTTCTCGCAGTGCTTCGGAAGACTGCAGAAACTCCTGGGTATCGGCACTGTCCGGGCCGGCGAGCACCGCAAGCGCAATACCGACACCGTTCATCGCGATATCCATCGCCTCCACGGCAATTTCGGATACCTGACGTCCGGCGGTGTGCAACCCCTGCTGATAGGACTGCATCAACTCCTGTTGCCGACGGTCGAGGATCAGGCCGGTATCACCCACGGCCAGCTGGTCCGGAGCGTGGTAGGCAAACAGCGGCTGGTTGTCGTCCTCGTCACGGGTTTCCATGAAGTCGCGCCCGACGGTGATCTGCTGGTGGATATCCACATTGCAGCTGTGTTCGTCGCCTCCAGCCAGGTTGATCTCGGTTGCCTGTACCTGGGCGGCGAAGGGCAGGGCCAGTATGGAAGCGGCGGTCAGCAGGCGAATCTTGTTCATCGGTGTATCCAGCATGAATTTGTTCAAAGTGTCATTTGTGGCGTGATCTGCAGGTATGACGCTGCCCGGTTTTGATCCGGATGCAGTGCTTGCGAAAAAAGCCGAATATTTTTTGGCACGCATATTGCTCTTTCTCAGGTAGGCACCTGGTAATCACCTGGTGCACTCGTCAAGAGCGCCGGCCCTACTGGTCACAATGATCGTCACTGGCCCGGCACCAGAAGTATCCGTTGTACCCGATTTCCAGTTTAACCGCGCTTGCCTTGGCATACGCGGAACGGAGTTTCTTTGCCTGAAAAAAGGCTCAGGAAAGCGTCATTCAAAACAGGTTTTGGCATTTGTTCAATAAATGAGGGGTGGCTCATGAAGCGGAAAGCTCTAAGTTGTGCTGTGGTAGCTATCATTGCCGGGGGTGCCATGGCACCGATGCCGATGGCGGTGGCTGAAGAGGTGGAAGAAGTAGCGGTGACCGGGGTGCGGGGCAAGCCGCGCTCGGTATCTGACTCACCAGTACCGGTTGATGTATTCGGATCAGAAGCACTGGAGTCGGTATCCCATACCGATACCAACGACGTGCTGATGACTCTTGTTCCGTCCTACAGTCTGTCGCGCCAGCCGATCAGCGACGGCGGCACTTTTGTCCGCCCCGCACAGCTGCGTGGCATGCCTACGGATAAAACGCTGGTGCTGGTGAACTCCAAGCGTCGCCATCGCGCCGCACTGGTAGAGATTGGTGGTTCCGGTACCCAGGGTCCGGATATTGCGACTATTCCCAGCTCTGCTCTCAAATCCGTTGAGGTGCTGCGCGATGGTGCAGCGGCCCAGTACGGTTCCGATGCCATTGCCGGCGTGATCAACTTTATCCTCAAGGACAACGACGAGGGTGGCTCCTTCGGCGTGCGCACCGGCGAGTACAGTGAAGGCGACGGCTTCCAGACCACCGCAACCGGCAACGTCGGTATGCCCATTGGCAGTAGCGGCTTCCTGAGTATTTCCGGTGAAGTTTCCGCTGCGGATTTTACCTCCCGCTCCGAGCAATACTGTGAAGACTGGTTCTGTATGGCGGATCAGGATCCGGCATTTATTGAGGCGGCAAAAAATGCATCGCTGGAGGGCGATGTGGTACAGCCCTGGGGACAGCCGAACTCTGAAGGTGCGCGACTGTTCTTCAACGCCGGTTACGATCTCGGCGAGGGCAAGGAGCTGTATGCCTTTGGTAACTACTCCGAGAGCGAAGCCGATGGCAGCTTCTATTACCGCTACCCGAACAACGGCACCATTATGGACCTGCGCGAGCAGGATGGCTCCATTTACAGCCCGTTGGAAAAATTCCCCGGCGGCTTCACCCCGCGCTTTTTTGGTGAAGTGACCGACTACTCGATGGTGTCAGGATTTAAAGGCGAAATGGCTTCAGGTCTCGCATACGACCTGAGTGCGCGCTACGGCTATTCCGAAGTGGCCTACACCCTGAAAAATACCATCAACCCGTCCATGGGCCCGGATAGCCCCACGTCCTTCAAGCCGGGCACCCTGGCAAACGAAGAAGTCCAGATCCAGGCGGACTTTTCCAAGGAGCTGATGCTCGGTCTGAACAGCCCGGTTGTAGCGGCATTTGGTATCAGCTACATGGATGAATCCTACGAGCTGAGCGGTGGCGATGAGGCCTCCTATACCGCCGGTCCTTACGCTACCCAGGACCCCTGGGGTTTCTGTAATGACAATGGCACACCCACTGCCGATGGCCTTGCGGTAATGGTAGCGGGGTCGGGCCTCAACTGTGCAGATCCGGATGATCCGGTCTACCAGGTAGTGGGCGTGGGGTCCAACGGCTTCCCCGGCTACTCTCCGGAATACAGCGGCACCTACAGTCGCGACTCCTATGCCGTCTACGGTGACCTCAGCACAGACCTGACCGATCAACTGTTTGTACAGGCCGCAGTGCGCTTTGAGGATTACTCGGACTTTGACTCGGAGCTGGTGGGCAAGCTGGCGATGCAATACGACGTCACCGATAACTTCGGTCTGCGCGCATCGGTCGGCACCGGCTTCCGTGCACCAACTCCGGGCCAGCAGGGCACCACCAACGTCTCCACGCGTCTGCCCAATGGTTTCCCGGTGGCAACCGGTCTGTTCCCCGCCAGCAGCAGCGTTGCCCAGGCCCTGGGTGCCGAGGCGCTGAAGCCGGAAACTTCCACCAACTTCGCGTTCGGTTTTACTGCGGATTTCGACAAACTCAACCTGACCGTGGATTTCTATCGTATCGATGTGGATGACCGCACCTACGCGATTTCCACCCTGGATGTTTCTGCGGATAGCGACAGTGGTGCGGCCTACGACAATTATCTGGCGCTGGTGGATGCCGGAGTGGTGGGTGCCGAATCCATCGGCGGCGTGTTCTACTTCACCAACGCCTTCGATACCCGCACCCAGGGTGTGGATGTGGTGGCAACCTACCCACTGGAATGGTCGGCAGACAGCACCACCAACATCACTGCGTCGCTGAACTACAACAAGTCGGAGTTTACCTCCGACCCCAGTGAATATCTGAACGAAGAAGACCAGTACGACTTCGAGAACTTCGACCCGAAATTGCGCGGCGCGGTCACCGCCATGCACGATATTGGCCCGGTTTCACTGCTGGCCCGCGCCAACTGGTATGGAACTTCAGAAAACTACAATGGCGGCGAAGTGCAGAAGTACGGATCGGTGGTGCAGGTGGATCTGGAAGGTAAATACCACTTTACCGAAAACACCAGTGCCAGCCTCGGTGGCCGCAATATTTTCGACGAGTATCCGGACAAGGACCTGCTCGGCGATTACTGCTGTGGCGCTGTCTACCCGACCGGCTCCATCGTCGACTGGCAGGGCAGCTTCTACTACCTGAGCCTGAATCACAGCTTCTGATATTGAGGTGTCTTCTACGTGACTTGATCCCCGCTCTGCGGGGATTTTTTTTGCCTGATGGCTATGCCAAACCTATCGCCAAACCCTGGAAATAAAGCGGCGGATATGGAAGGTAAACTAAATATGGCCAGAATTAACTGGCTGGCTGGCTGGCTGGCTGGCTGGCTGGCTGGCTGGCTGGCTGGCTGGCTGGCTGGCTGGCTGGCTTGCTTGTGGTTGCTGGCTTGTAGTTGCGGGTATGAAGTCGCAGGCATAAAAAAGGCCAGCTAATGCTGGCCAGTGGAGCGATTGTTATTCTCGCAACTGCGGATCAGCCCATGCGGTGCAGAACCTTCGGCAGTGCAGAAGTGTATTTCTGCACATCCTCGATAAAGCCCATGCTGACGCGCGACCAGTTGGTGTAATCGCGGTAGATGCCGCGAATATGCACGTTCTCTTTCTCCATCTCTGCACGGAAGGTCTCCGCGTTGAGCTCGCCGAGATTGACGAACATGAAATTGGTAACCGACGGCAGAGCGGTGAGACCATTTTCCTTGACCGCGGCGCTGACCATTTCACGCGCTTCCTTGATCTTGCTGCGGCAGTAATCCATGAAGGTGTGATCTTCATAGCTGGCAATCGCAGCGGCAAGACCGGCCTGGTTGAGCCCGTACCAGCCCACACCGTACTTCTCTATCTCGGCGATTTTTTCCGGCTGCGCGATCAGGTAGCCCACGCGCATGCCGGCGAGGCCGTAAATTTTGGAAAAGGTGCGCGCGACGATGATGTCGTGACCCTGTTTCACCAGCGGGATTACCGAGTTGGCATCGCTGTTGTCGGTGATTTCGTTGTAGGCCTCATCCGACAGTACGGTGCATTTCTTGGAAGCCTTGATGCAGAAGTTATTCATGGCCACCGGGTCGATCAGCAGGCCGGTGGGGTTATTCGGGTTGGTCACCTGAACCATGGAAACGGAATCGTCGATGGCTGCGTACATGGCGTCCAGGTCAATCTGCATCGATTCCAGTTTTGGCAGGCGTTTGATTTCGCCCAGCTCCTGGATTTCCACCACACGCGAGGTGGTATCCCAGAACAGATCCGGGCCGAGAATATTGCCCTTGCGTCCAGCTACGATGGCGGCGGCGGTGAGGCCCGCACTGCTGCCGGAACCGATGCTGATATGCTCCGGGGTCAGGCCGTGGCGCTCGGCAATCATCTCCTTGAGTCGGATCACACTGTCGAAAACGTAGTAGGCGCCTTTCTGGCTCGCCTCCATCATGGCCTTGAGCGCGGCGGGGCTGGGGCCGTAAGGGTTTTCATTCGAGTTCAGTCTGGCAATCCCTGGGGGCGGTCCGTACAGCGGCTTGGGGCGCACGATTTCCTTGGCGGAAGCGGCGCTGGCCAGGCCTCCCATGGTGGCGGCAGAAAAGGCCGCAGTGGCCCCCTGTAAGAACAACCTTCTGCTCAGTGATTTGTGCATTATTTTATTCTCCCGGTTGTGTGTTTGTGCTTATGAATATTTGTGCAATCAGTTTTTATGCCTTGGCAAACATCGCCACGGATACCGCAATCAGGTAAACCCCGAACAGCCGCTTCAGGTGCAGCTCGTTCAGGCTGTGCGCCCAGCGCGCGCCGATGGGGGCAGAGATGATGGAAAAGGCGGAAATCGCGATCAGCGCGGGAATATTGATGTAACCGATGGAGCCCATGGGCAAATTTGGTGCGCCGAGTCCCATGATCAGGAAGCCGATGGCACCGGGCAGGCCGATCAGGAAGCCGATTCCGGAGGCGGTTGCCACAGCCTGGTGCGCCGGGCGGTTGCACAGCACCATGGTCATCACCGTAATGGTGCCGCCGCCGATACCGAGCAATGAAGAAAACCCGCCGAGAAAGCTGGCAAGCCCCGCGCGGGCGATACCCGTGGGCATCTGCAGTTTGCCTTTGAGGCCATCGAACAGATGGGGAAACAAAAAATAGATGGAATAGAGCAACACACCGCCGGCAAATACCTTCACCAAACTTTTGCTATCGGTAAAAGAGGCGATATACAGGCCCGCGCCCACTCCGAGCACAATCCATATCGACCAGTCACGCAGTACCTTGAAGTCCACTGCGCCCCGTTTGTTGTGCGCCTGCACCGAGCGCGCTGAGGAAATTACGATGGAGGCGAGCGAGGTGCCGACGGCCACCCGCATCATTTCATCCGTGGCGCTGTGCAGGAAGGGGAATACTGCGAGCAGCGCGGGCACCACCACAAATCCTCCGCCGTTGCCAAACAACCCCGCGGTAATTCCCGCAATCAAACCCGCGGCGCACAGCAGCAGGATAAACAGAGATACTTCCTCGATACTCATTGATTCCCCCGTTTGTTCCTCGTTGAATATCTGGGGAAAAGCATTAACCGTGCCAAGGCACGGGCAGATTCGTTGAGTGGGGATGAAACGAAGGGATTGAGGGCTCGGTCGAGGTCGATGCGCGAAAGCGCCGGGGAATGGTTTACTGAAGTGCGAGGGATTGGTTTACTGAAGCGCTGCAGCTGGTACTCTTTGGCGACAACAACAGTGCGATCACACGCGGGGGAGATATGTTCAAGAGGCTGATTATTGCCTTCACACTGCTGCTGAGTATTTCAGCGCAGGCCGAGCCCATCAGCAGCCTGACCGGTGGTATGGAGCGGCAGCAGGGGCTGTTTGATTTTTACTGGGATAAACAGAAAGGGCGTGTCCTGCTCGAGATCGACAGCTTCGATCGCGAACTGCTGCTGCTCACCGGTCTCGCCCAGGGGCTCGGGTCCAATCCAGTGGGGCTGGATCGCAACCAGGTAGGCGAGAGCCGCGTGGTGAAATTCGAGCGCATCGGCAACAAGGTCCTGCTGCACGAGATCAACCTGAAATACCGCGCCCTGTCCGATAACCCGGCGGAGCGCCGCGCGGTGTCCGAGGCCTTTGCCTCCTCGGTGCTGTGGGGGTTCGAGGTGCTGGGGGAAGAGGGCAGTGGCGTGCTGGTGGACTTCACGCCGTTTGTGCTGAGTGACCAGCACGGTATCGGCCAGCGTCTCAAGGATGCCAGGCAGGGTAACTACAGCATCGACGGCAGCAAATCTGCGGTCTACCTGCCGCGCACCAAGAGCTTCCCCCAGAACACCGAATTTGAGGCCCAGCTGACCTTTGCGGGCAGCGAGCCGGGCAATTACCTGAGAGAAGTGGTGCCCACGCCCAATCTGGTTACCCTGCGCCAGCATATCTCACTGGTGGCGCTGCCGGACGAGGACTACCAGCCGCGCCGATTCCACAGTCGCAGCGGTTATTTCCCGCTGACCTACCGGGATTACGCCACCGACATCGACCAGCCCATGGACCAGAGGCTGATCTACCGCCACCGCCTGCAGAAAAAACCGGGCAGCAATGAGCCGGTGAAGCCGATCGTGTATTACGTGGATTCCGGCGTACCGGAACCGGTGCGCAGTGCGCTGATCGAGGGCGCCAGCTGGTGGAACCAGGCGTTCGAGGCGGCCGGGTTTGAAAATGCCTTCCAGGTCAAAATCCTGCCGGAAGACGCCGACCCGCTGGATGTGCGCTACAACGTGATCAACTGGGTGCACCGCTCCACCCGCGGCTGGTCCTACGGTTACTCCATTGCCGATCCGCGCACCGGCGAAATTCTCAAGGGCAACGTCACTCTCGGCTCGCTGCGGGTGCGTCAGGACTACCTGATCGCCCAGGGGCTGCTGCAGCCGTACGGCGAGGAAAATGCCGATACGGAAAAACTGAAAGCGATGGCACTGGCACGTATCCGCCAGCTATCCGCCCACGAGGTGGGCCACACCCTCGGTATCGCCCATAACTTTATCGCCAGCACCGCCGGCCGCGCCTCGGTGATGGACTACCCGGCGCCGCTGGTCAGCCTGAATGGCGGCGCACTGGAAATCAACGAGGCCTACGACACCGGCATCGGTGCGTGGGACAAACTGGTGGTGCGCTATGGCTACGGCCTCGCCGACGGTGAGGGCGATGACAACGAACAGTTGTATCTCACCAGTATCATCGACGATGCCCGCGCGCAGAAACTGCGTTTTATTTCCGACCCGGACTCCCGCGCCATCAATAACGCCCATGCGAACTCCCACCTGTGGGACAACGGCGGCGATGCGCTGGACGAATTTGCGCGCATGACCGAATTGCGCCGTTATGCACTGGATCATTTCAGCGCGGCGGCCAACCCGCGCGGCAGCGCGCGCTCGTCGCTGGATGAAACCCTGGTGCCGGTCTATTACGGCCACCGCTACCAGGCCGAGGCTGTGGGCAAGCTGATCGGTGGTCTCGACTACGACTACCTGTACAACGACGCCGAAGCCGAGAGTTACTCGCTTGTCTCCGCCGACCGGCAGCAGCGTGCTATCGACGCACTGATGCAAACGTTGCAGCCGGAATTCCTCACCCTGCCGGAAAAGGTGCTGCAGTTGCTGCCGCCGAAGTCCTACGGCTACGACCGCACCGGCGAGAGCTTTCCCGCCTATACCGGCGTGGCGTTTGATGGCATCGCCATGGCCGAGGCGGCCGCCGGCCACACCTATTCCATCCTGCTCGACCCGGAGCGCGCAGCGCGGCTGCAGGAGCAGCAGGCGCGCCGCGGCGAAGGCCCCGGCTTCAATACCCTGCTGGCACAGCTCACCGAGCAGGCACTGGCACGGGATGAATTTCGCGGGTTGCAGGCGGCGATTCACCAGCGGGTAAACCATGTGTATATCCAGCAACTGATGCTGTTGGCGGACAATAAAAATGCAGCGGAATCTGCGCGTGCCCGCGCCAACTTCGAGCTGGCGAAATTCCAGCACGCCATCGGTACCATGAAACTGTTTGGCGACGATCCGCAGGGCTACAACGCCCACTACTTCTACGAGGCGAAACGTATCGCCGCCTTTATGGATGGGGATCTGGATGTGGAGGCCGGCGAGATCAAGCCGATACCGCCGGGTTCGCCCATCTGATAATGCCAATAAAAAAGCCGGAGTCACCTCCGGCTTTTTTATTGGCGAACATCCTGCGCAAGCGGATTCAGCTGCGCACAAACTGCGATTTTCTGATCCAGTGATTGCCGCGATAACTGCGGGTGGCGGCTGAAGTGGTTTTGGCCCAGAAATAATCCCGGTTGAACTGAAATTCCACCTCGTAGCCCTCCGCCAGTGCCGCGAGTGGCATGGCTTGCCAGCTGGGCTGACGACGTTTGCTGGTAGCTTCCAGCAGGTATTCGGTGTTGTTGACGATGGCTACCACCCAGGCGTGGCCCTCCCCTTTGTGGGTGCCGAGAGCTACCCGCGCATCCACGCCGAGATTGATCAGCCAGTCGGCTAGCAGGATGGCGTGGTCTTCGCAGTCACCGCGTTTCTGGTAGTAGGCCTGGCGAGAGGTCTGCCAGATATCCGCGAGGCCGGCGTACTGCAAATGGTCGTACTGATATTCCTTGCGAATGGCGAGAGTGTACAGCGGTATCCACAGTTCATTGGTAGCAAAGGGCTGGAAGCCGACCAGATAGCTGTTGGCAAAGTGGTGCAGGCTGTCGAGGCCGCGGGCAGACGCGGTGACATTTTCCAGCCCCTGCCAGTTCCAGATGGAAATGTAGCCGCTCTCGCTTTCGGAGCGCCGTCCCACCGCCTGTTGCACCATTTTTTCGGTGAGCGGTGATTGGCTGCCGGATACCAGTACCGAACCGCTCTGGTTGTCGCTGACTTCTGAGTCTTCGTTTTCACTCGCGCGCGCAGTGGTGCGCTGTTGGCTCTGCACCGCGCTCTCATGCAGTAACTGATTTCGCTGCTGGATCAGCTCCGGCAACATCAACAGAGAGCCCAGCAGAATTCCCACCAGCAGCAGGCGCATGGATATTCCGCCTCAGCCTTTCAGGCCAAAGGAAATAATCATCGCCACAAACACCAGAATGGTGGAGGCAAATATCGCTACGGCAATATTTCCATTCTTCAGCTCCTGCTGGATATCCACATGTTTCAGCAGTTTTTTGTCGATAACCAGCAGCGCAACCATGCCGACAAAAATGGCCAGTACGGTGTAGATCAGATTAATTCCGAGATTGAACAGAGTTGCGGTCAGAAATTCAGGTTGCACGTTTATTATCCAGTTGAAACCGTAAGAGCCCAATTAGAGCATATTGGAGGCTACTTTTCCGCTTTCCGAATAATGCGCGGTATTGACAAAAAATGGGGTGTGGAAAAGGGGCAGTTTCACCGGCGGTGGCTGGAAAAATTATCGGGAAATTTGTTGGGGACGACTTGTGGGCGTGAGTAGACTTCGTGACACGTTGGAAGAGGAGGAGTTTTCCATGCGTTACTTAATACCTGTAGTACTGTTCTGTTCACTGTCAGGTGCCGCCCTTGCGGGCCAACCGATTTCCCAGCTACCTGCTGGTGCGTCTGAGGTCCAGATCTTGGGTACCACCTACTGGAAAAGTGGCGATAATTTCTATCGCTTCAATCAGGAATCCGGCATGTTCTATGAGGTTCCCCAGCCCACTGTGCAGGCTCATCAGGATCGTGTGCAACAAGCGCACATGTACCAGCGCAGCCAGACCCTGCCGGGTACCGGCCTGACCAGCGATCAGATCGAAGGTTGCCGCAACGCGGCTGCGGATAAGTCCAATGAGGTTCCCAACCGCGGTAGCGACGTTTATATCAGTGAGTACAACAGCTGCGTGAGGGATCTGCAGCAGTAATTACTCAATGATCTTATAGAGATGAAAAAGGTTTGCCGGTTACCCGGCAAACCTTTTTAGTTCTGCATCACCTTTAAATTCGGTGTCAGATCCCAGCCAGGTGCGGGGCCACACTGTTGAAGTCCAGCGCCATGGTAACGCTGAGAGCGGTGATGATAAAAATCGAAAACGCAAACACCTGCCGCGCCCAGCCGTGGATATCCACATCTTTGCGGTATCCCCGCAACGCCATCGCCAGCCACCAGATACTGGTGGTGCAGGCCACCGCCATAAACGCCACGCCGGTATAACCATTCAGCGGTAACAGGATACTGGCCAGGGCAAACACCGCGATATACAACACTATGTGCAGTTTGGCCTTGCCGATGCCCTGCGCCACCGGTAACACCGGGATATTCGCCGCCTCGTAGTCGCGGTAGCGGAAGATCGCAATGGCATAGGAGTGCGGCATCTGCCACAGGCAGAACATCAGCAGCAGGATCAGCGCCGCGCCGTCGCACTCTCCAGTCACCGCACAGTAGCCGACCACTGGCGGCACTGCACCGGACAGCGCACCGACCAGGGTGCCGTAAACGGAGTTGCGCTTCATGTACAGGCTGTAAACCCCCACATAAACCACATACCCCAGTGCGGCGAAGACCACACTGACGGCATTGGTACAGAGCGCGAGCAGGGCAAAGCCGGCAATACCGAGCGCTGCGCCGAACAGCAATGCAGTGCGTGCGGCCAGGGCACCGGTGACGGTGACCCGGTTGCAGGTGCGCTGCATACACGCGTCGATATCGCGGTCGATGCAGTTGTTGATGGCGCAGCCGGAGGCCACCACCAGCGACAGTCCGATGACTGTCGCCATAAACAGGCCCCAGTCGATCTCGCCGCGGGCGGCGAGAAAAAATCCTCCCGCGACAGAGATCAGGTTGCCGGCAATGATGCCCGGCTTGGTGACGGCAAAGTATTTCAAAACAACGTATTTTGAGAAATGCTTGGACACAGTCATTACCTGAATCGTGGCAAAACCATCAATGCATCATCATGGCGTTGGAGGCGTAGATGATCCACACCGACAGCCCCACCACCATCACGATGATCAATGCGGTAAACAGGAAGGCAAAGGTATTTGCACGTCCCGCGACGGAAAAATTCAGGTGCAGGAAATATTTCAGGTGTACCACCACCTGCACGATCGCCATTACCACCACCAGCCAGATACTGGTGGCCTTGTCGAATTGCCCGGTCATCACCGCCCAGAAGGGAATGGCAGTGAGAATGACCGACAGTACAAACCCCACCAGGTAGGATTTGACACTGCCGTGATCGGCAGCATGTACGTGTTCAGTATGTGCGCTCATCACAGCACTCCCATCAGGTAAACCACGGTAAATACACACACCCAGACGATATCCAGGAAGTGCCAGAACAGGCTCAGGCAGGACAGCCGGGTAATGGTCGCCTTCCCGAGGCCGCGCTTGACCACTTCGATCATCATCACCGCCATCCAGACCAGGCCGGCAGTCACGTGCAGGCCGTGCATGCCGACCAGGGCGAAGAACGAAGACAGGAAGGCGCTGCGCGACGGGCCGTTGCCCTCGGCAATCAGGTGATGGAATTCATTCACTTCCATACCGATAAACACCGCGCCGAAGGCGAAGGTCACCAGCAGCCACCCGAGGGTGGCGCCTTTGTGCTGGCGGTGCGCAGCAATCATGGCGAAGCCGTAGGTGATACTGCTGAGCAACAGCGCCGCGGTTTCGATGGCCACGTAATCCAGTTCGAAAATATCGCGCCCGGACACGCCACCAGCGGTGTTCATAAACAGCACTGCGTAGGTGGCAAACACCGAGGCGAACAGCAGGCAGTCGGTCATCAGGTAGAGCCAGAAACCGAAAATAGTGTTCTCACTCGTGTCGTGGTGATGATCGTCGTGGTGATCGGACACCGCAGCGGCGCCCTGTGGTATTTGAGCTATCGCGGTCATGCGGACACCTCTTCAAAAGTTTCTTCGGTTGCCTTTTTGCGGCGCTTCGCCGGCGTGGCCTGGCCGTGACCAGGTACCGGCGTCGGTGCAGGGTTTACATGGCGCAGATGCGCGTATTCGATGCGCGCGATCTCATCCGGCTGCACGTAGTAATCCACATCTTTCGCATAGGCACGCTGCAGCAGGAACGCCACCACGGCCACCAGGCTCGCTGCGGCCAGCCAGGTGATATGCCACACCGCGGCAAAGCCGAAGGCGGTGGCGGCGCCGGCAATCAGGATGCCGGCGGCGGTGTTTCTCGGCATGTGGATCGGCGCGTATTTGACGGGACGCTGGTAGGCGGTGCCGTTCTCTTTCATATCGGTAAACGCGTCGATGTCGTGTACCTGCGGCAGTACCGCAAAGTTGTAGAACTGCGGCGGCGAGGCGGTGGACCATTCCAGGGTGTGGCCGTTCCAGGGATCACCGGTGAGGTCGCGGTTCTGCTCGCGGTCGCGGAATGCCAGGTACAGCTGCACAAACTGCAGCACGATACCGACGAGGATCACGAAGGCGCCGGCACAGGCGATATACAGCCAGATATTCCAGTCGGGGTTGTCGGAGTGGTTCAGGCGGCGGGTCATGCCGAGGAAGCCCAGCACATACAGCGGCATAAATGCCATGTAGAAACCGACCTGCCAGCACCAGAAAGACGCCTTGCCGATACGCTCGTTCAAATGGAAGCCCATCGCTTTGGAGAACCAGAAGGCAAAACCGGCCAGGTAACCAAACACCGCACCACCGATGATGGTGTTGTGGAAGTGGGCAATCAGGAACAGGCTGTTATGCAGCACATAGTCAGCACCGGGTACCGCGAGCAGTACACCGGTCATACCGCCGATGGTGAAGGTCACCATAAAGCCCAGGGTCCACAGCACCGGCGCGGTCATGCGCAGGCGGCCGCGGTACATGGTGAACAGCCAGTTGAACAGTTTCACCCCGGTGGGTACCGCAATGATCATGGTCATGATGCCGAAGAAGGCATTCACATTGGCACTGGAGCCCATGGTGAAGAAGTGGTGCAGCCACACGATGAAGCCGAGAATGGAAATCGCACCGCTCGCCCACACCATGGACTTGTAACCGAACAGGCGCTTGCCGGTGAAGGTGGAAATCACCTCGGAGAAAATACCGAATGCCGGCAGCACCAGGATGTATACCTCGGGATGTCCCCAGGCCCAGAACAGGTTGATATACATCATGGCGTTGCCGCCAAGGTCATTGGTGAAGAAGTGGAAATCCAGGTAGCGGTCGAGGGTCAGCAGGCCCAGCACCGCGGTCAGAATCGGGAAGGAGGCCACGATCAGCACGTTGGCCCAGGTGCAGGTCCAGGTGAAAATCGGCATATCCATCAGCTTCATACCCGGCGCGCGCATCTTGAACACGGTCACCAGGAAGTTCACCCCGGTCAGCAGGGTGCCGACACCGGAAATCTGCAGCGCCCAGATGTAGTAATCCACTCCCACACCGGGACTGAACGACAACTCCGACAGCGGCGGATACGCGAGCCAGCCGGTCTTGGCAAACTCACCGAGGCCGAGGGAAATATTGATCAGGATGGCGCCGCCTGCGGACAACCAGAAGCTCAGGTTGTTCATGAACGGGAAGGCCACATCGCGCGCGCCTATTTGCAGCGGCAGCACGATGTTCATCAGGCCGATCATGAACGGCATCGCCATGAACATGATCATGATCACCCCGTGGGCGGTGAAGATCTGGTCGTAGTGTTCCGGCGGCAGGTAGCCGGCGGATCCGTTAGTAGCCATGGCCAGCTGGGTGCGCATCATGATCGCGTCGGAAAAACCGCGGATCAGCATGATCAGCGCGAGCAGGATATACATCACCCCGAGGCGCTTGTGGTCGACGGAAGTGATCCAGTCAAACCACAGGATGTTCCACTGCTTTGCGCGGGTGATGGCGAGCGCGATGAGTACGCCGGCAATACCGACCACCGCGAGGGTGCCCATGATGATGGGCTCGTGATAGGGAATTGCTTCCCAGGATAATTTACCGAGCAGATTCATTTTTACTCCTCCGCTTTGCTGTTGTGCCTGGTGGGGTGCATGCCAGCGGAACCGTGTTCCATTTCATGCTCGGCCGGGGCCTTGTTCCAGGTGTTGTAGTGCTGCATGTACTTGAACATGACCTGGTGGAAGAGCCCGTCGCTGACCGCGCTGAAATACTCCACCGGGTGGTTTTCACTGGGCTCGGCGAGCTTCGCGTAGCGGGCGCTGTCGAGCGTCGGGTGGTCGCGCTTCATGTCGCTTGCCCAGCGCTCGAACGCGGCTTCGTCCACTGCTTTGGTTTCGAAGTGCATGCCGGAGAAGCCTTCACCGCTGTAGTTGGCCGAGAAGCCCTCGAAGGTGCCCGGCTCATTGGCGATCAGGTGCAGCTTGGTTTCCATGCCCGCCATGGAATAAATCTGGCTGCCCAGCTGCGGGATGAAGAACGAGTTCATGGTGGACTCAGAGGTGATCTTGAAATTCACCGGTCTATCCGTGGGGATCACCAGCTCGTTCACCGCGGCAATGCCCTGTTCCGGGTAGATGAACAGCCATTTCCAGTTCAGCGATACCACTTCCACGGTGAGCGGATCGCGCTCGTGTTCCAGTGGTTTGTAGGGATCGAGACTGTGGGTGGAGCGCCAGGTGATGACACCGAGGATGAGCACGATCACCACCGGCACCAGCCATACGGCGGCTTCGATCTTTCCGGAGTGGGCCCACTTGGGTGCGTAGATTTCATGTTCCCGTCCCTCGCGGTATTTCCACGCGAAGTACAGGGTCATGACGATCACCGGAATCACCACCAGCAACATCAGCAGGGTGGAGATGATGATCAGGTTTTTTTCGTCGACACCCACTTGTCCCTTGGGGTCGAGCACACCGCCGTCGCATCCCGCCAGTGCAAGCACGGCAGCAGACAGCGCAGCGTTTCTGAGGCTACGAGTTAACACGAGGAGCATTCCTCTCGGCATGGAGATTGACAACCACTACCTGGGGTAGTGAGAGAGGCGCTGACAAATTGCGAACGAACAGATCCACGGCCCGATGCCGCTGGCAGTCAGGTCACAGGTTTATATTGCGTCGAAAAATATCAGCGCGAACGGCCACAAAGACCGAACTGGTTACGCGCGGAAGGGGGGAGCCCGGGAGGTGTGGGCGGAGCGGTGTGCGGAGCACAGTGCCGGAGTCGGCGGTTGCAGTGCGCGGAGAAAATGTTTGAAGACCGCGCGCAGGCTTCTGAAAAAACTGAGCAGGAGCTGCAGCCAGAAGTGCCGGAAAATGAAAATACTGGTGATCAGCAGCGCCGCACCGGCGAGCGCGATAATGGTCTCGGAGGTCATGCCGCTTTCGAGAATCGGCATAAGCTCGGAAGGTGTCGGCGGAAAACCGAATTGCAGCAGCAAGCTGGAAAAACCGAAGAAGGCACTACCCAGCAGCCAGAATACGAATACAGCCTTGACTCGAGGGTCAAGGTTGGCCGGAAAAATTCCGCTCGCAGTGGTGAAGTGGCTGATCGCTTTCAAAAACTCATCCAGCGGGTAATGCTTGCAGCAGGGCTGCACTCTGAATCGGGAAGCTGCAGCCTGGTTTATAGGAATTTAAGGCCCCCGGACGGCTGCGCGCGAAGCCTACCAAACTATCCGGGAGCGCACAAAGGGAAACTGCCCACACCTCTGGTGGGCGCAGGCCGTATGTTCTGGAGATTTTTTCTATAGCGGAATCGCCGTCTGTTTTGATCGGCTATGGTGGAGATCAAATCCTAAGCGTGAGTGCTATTGGGTGTTTTTTTATCAGGTTCGCCGGGCTCAATAAGCGCCGCGGATCACTTCGATACCGGGTCCAATGGCGCGGCGCCAGCACAGGGCCGTGGTTTCATCAAACTGAGGATCGTATTGCCGCAAGGTAGCGAGCAGAGCGTCCAGCCAGAGGCCGTACCATTCGGGGCGGATGTTGAAGCCGGTGCGGGAGTGGCTGCAGCCGAGCGCGCGCAGTTTGGTGTCCGGCATACCGCGGGCGTGCAGCACCAGTTGCATGATGCCATTGCGCAGCAGGTGACGCTGTGCGGCCATGTTGGTGTTGGCAAACAATGCGCGAATCTCAGCGGAGCTGCCCATAAAGCGATCGTAAAAATCGATAAAAAAGCTCTCGTTGTTACAGCAGCGTCCATAGCTCTGAAACACCACATCGCTATCGGCATTTCCCATTCCTGAACTCCCTGTTTTTTCTGGCGATTAAATGCTGTTGGAGGTGCGCCGCTGCTCAGCGCTGGCGTCGGCTGTCGAGGCGGAAGATTCTAGCGGGGGGAGGTGTAGGGAAATTGATTTGGATCAAGGTGGGCACTCAAGTTGATCTAGATCAATTCGGCCGAGCCTGGCCTGGTGCCGTTATGTAAAAAGGGGGCACACGGCCCCCATTAGAAAGAGATGATCAGCGTTGATCAATTAGTGCAGTTTTTGCCTTTGCAGGGTTTGCCGCCGCCACTGCCACCACCGCTGCTGCCACCTGAGGAGCTGCCGCCGTCGCAAGGATTGGCAGTGAGGTAATCCACTGCCGCTTTCGCCTGCACCAGGCCATAGCCGTAGGCATTGTCGCGACCGGCCGCGCCGAGATCCTCTGCACTGTTGTCCAGTGCGGTGCGGATCTGGCTGGCGCTACAGCTGGGGAAGTTGCTCCACACCAATGCGGCCACGCCGACGACATGGGGGGTCGCCATGGAGGTGCCGTTGAAATAGGCGTAATCGCTGGCGGCGATGGTCAATGTGGCACTGGTGCCGAGTTGTCCGAGCAGCGCGGCGCCGTCGGTATCGGAAATGCCCGCCGAGGGAATGCTGGTGACGGTTTCGCCGAGAGTGCCGAACAGCATACCGGGCTCATTGTTGTACACCACAGCAGCGGCACCGCCACCGGCCTCTCACGCCAGTACCTTATCCGCAAAGCTGATGTTGCCGCGGGAAATCAGGCACACCTTGCCGGCGGCATTGGCGCACGCAGACTCGCCCAGGCCGCAATCCACCAGGGCGCCGGTGGCGCTGTCCAGGGGGCTGCCCTCCATGCCGGAGGCTTCGATGCTGTTGCCGCCAACGTTCAGCGTGGTGGAGAGGCCCATACCAACAGGAACCGAAGACAGCACGTCTACGCCGGGGCCGGACAGTTCTACCTGGTCGGTCTGCTGGGAGAAGCTCGCCACCACCTTGTTGCTGTCGACTGCGGCAACAGAAACTACCGAATCGTAGGAAGCCGGGTAGGAGTGGCGGGTATTGCCATCGTTACCAGCGGCGGCAATGGAGAGGATATTCTGGTTGTTGTACAGGTCGGCGAACGCCCTGTCTTCGGTGCGCGACTTGAAGGTACCACCGAGGCTCATGTTGATCACACTGGCACCGTTGCTGGCACATTCGTCTGCCGCGGCGACCAGTGAGGAGGAGTAAGCCCAGCCGTCGACGCCGAATACCTTGACGATATGCAGCTTGATGTTGCCGTTGGGCATAACACCGACCACACCCTTGTTATTGCCGCCGATGGCGGCGATGGTGCCGGCGACGTGGGTGCCGTGGCTGTTTTCATCGGTGTACCAGAAACCGGTGCCGGAGTCGTTGCTGCCTGAAACGCTATTGCTGGAAAGGTCCTCGTGGGAGAGATCGTAACCCGAATCGATGATACATACGGTCTGGTTGCCGGCCAGCACGTCGCTGACCTGATTCGCCTGCACCATGGGAATACCGAAAGGGGTTTCTTCCGCCATGGGGTAGCGCTTCACGTCCTCTTCCACATATTCCACGTTGGGATTGTTGCGCAGTGCGGTCAGTGCCCCCGCCGGCAGGTGCGCAGCCATCGCGTTACGCTTTTCCAGCGCCATTGCCGAGCGGCCACCGTTTTTTTCCATCATGGCTTTTACCGCCGGCCCTTTGCCCTCCTTGAATTTGACGATGTAGCGGTCATCTGCACTGTTGGCGTGAACGGAAATGGCCATTGCCAGGGTGCTGGCGATTAATATTGGAATGGTTTTGATCATTGTTGTTAAGGCTCCAGTATGCGCTGGTACTTTTTATAGTTAATGGTTGTGCGGGTGGTCGACAGCGGTGTTTTGGGTACTGGCGTACACCCGGTAACGGCAAATGTAGACCTTTTTTGTGAGGTCGCCATCGCGTGATAAAGCAACTGTGCAAAGGTATGCAATTCACCAATTTGAAGTTGAACTGCGTGACAAGGTGATGGAGGGAGTCGAGCTTGAACTCGTTTGGGCTAATTATCAGGGGCAAGAAAATAGTTGGTACTGCGGTGCCGAATTTGGCGCGAACCAAAAAATTTTATGCATGATAGATGGGGCAGGCAGCGGGGCTTCGCTTGAGTGTTCCAAGCGGATATCAAACAAGTGAAAAATCACCGGATGTAACGCCTGTTGGACGCACACCCGGTGATTTATATCCTCAAACTGGACGAGTGTTATCTATGGCAATTGCCGCAGACGAACGGGGTTATTGTCCACCAACGGTGCTGTCTGCCACCGGTGCGCCATCGGCATCCAGTTCGGTGATAGTGCCGATTTCCAGTTCGACCACCTTGTCCGCGATTTTTTCCTTGTCGCCGACAATCACCCACACAAACTGCTCAGGTTTGATGGTCTCCTTCGCCAGCTCATGCACCCGGTTCAGATCGATACTGCGCACCTGCTCGGCGTAGCCGTCCATATAGTTGAGTGGACGCTCGTACGTAACCAGGGATGACATTGCGCCGGCGACCGCATCAATGGTTTCAAAACGCCCGGGCAGTTCGTTGATGCGCTTGTCCTTCAGTTTTTGCAGCTCGTCCGCCTTGGCAGGGTTGCCGCCGATGTACGCGCGCAGTTCTTTCTGCAGTTCCGCCAGGGATTCGCTGGTTTTATCGGTCTGTACCGGTGCGTACACCAGCAGAGGCTGCTGGCCCTTGGCGCCGGTGAGGAAGGAGTAGGCACCGTAGGCCCAGTGCTTGTCTTCCCGCAGGTTCATGTTGATACGCGCGGTGAAAGTACCGCCGAGGATGTCATTCATCATGTGCAGCGCTTCGCGCTCGGCAATTTTTTCCGAAGGCGCGAGCAGGCCGCCGATGATGATGGACTGTTCCGCCCCGGGCTTGTCGATCAGGTAAACACTGGATTTTTCCGGCAGCGCCACCTGGGCCAGGTTTTTCGCCGGCTTGGTGGATTGTGGAGCTTTCCAGTCGGCGAAGTGCTGCTGCAGTTTTTCCTGCAACTGCGGCATGCTGATATCGCCGGCCACAATCAACGTGGCGTTGTCCGGGCGCAACCAGGTCTGGTGGTAGTTCACCAGATCGCTGCGAGTGAGCGCGCTGATGGACTCCTCGGTACCGCTGCCGGTAAACGGAATACTGTAGGCGTGGTTGTCGCCGTACAGCAGCGGGGGCAGGTTGCGCAGGGCCATCTGTACCGGTTTGGTTTTTTCCTGCTGGATGCCGGCGATCCAGCGACTGCGTTTGCGCTCGATTTCCTCATCGGCAAACGCCGGGTTCAGCAGCACATCGGCAAACAGTTCGATGCTGGCATCGAGGTTGCTGGAAAGTGCATTCAGGCTCACGCTGGAGGTGTCGAGGTCCGCGCTGGCACCGATGGTGGCTCCAAGTATTTCCTCGCGCGCGCTGATTTCCAGGGCGCTCAGGTGCCGGGTGCCCTCCTTCAGCATGGACATGGTGTAGCTGGAGGTGCCGAGGCGTGCGCCCTGATCGGCGGCATAGCCCGCGTCAAATTGCAGCTCCATATTCACCACTGGTACCGAGTGGCGCTCGGCCAGCACGATCTTCAGGCCGTTGGCCATCTCCGCGGTCTGGATCTTGGGGAAGGGCACGGAGGGGAATTCGCCCAGTTCCGGCAGCTTGCTGCGGTCGGCACCGCTGTCGGCGGTTTTGTATTCCGGGAAGGGGTGCACTTCGATCACGTGGTCGCCACTGGATAGCCACTGTTGCGCGGCGGCCTGCACTTCTGCTGCGGTGAGCCTTTGCCGCGCGGTCATCGCCTCCAGGTAACCGTTGGGGTTGTCCATGTAGAGTTCGCCGCGGGCGAGGATGACACCCTTGCCGCTCCAACCGCCCACCTGTTCCAGTGCGCGTGCGGTAGAGGCGTAATCGGTCATGTTGACCCGGGCCAGTTCCTCTGTGGTCGGACCCTCGACGAGAAACTTCTGCATCTCCTCGTCGATGGCGGCCTCAATCGTGGCCAGATCCACGCCGGGTTTTGCATCGGCGACCACCTGAATCATCGACGCCAGTTCAAATTCGTACTCCGCAACATACACATTGGTCGCAATCTGATCCTGGTACACCAGGCGCTTGTACAACCGCGAATTTTTGCCGTCACCGAGAATGGAGGCGGCGAGATCGATTGCACCCGCATCTTCATGGCCGATGTTGGGGGTGTTCCAGACCTTGTACAGGCGCGCCTGTGCCACCCGGTCGTGCATGGTTTCGCGGGTAGACTGGTCGCGCTTGGCAATCCAGGATTCCTTTTTGATCAGCGGCGGGCCCGCGGGGATATCGCCGAAGTATTTGCTTACCTTTTCCTTCGCCGTGGCGACATCGATGTCCCCGGCCAAAACCAGCACGGTATTGGCCGCGCCGTAATAGGTCTTGAACCACTCGTGTACGTCTTCAAGGCTCGCCGCGTTCAGGTCTTCCATCGAACCGATGGTTTCCCAGGAGTACGGGTGTCCGGCAGGGAAAATCGCCGCCTGAATCTTTTCATCCACTTTGCCGTAAGGCTGGTTTTCACCCTGGCGTTTCTCGTTCTGCACCACACCGCGCTGCTCGTCGAGCTTTTCCTGGGTAATCACGCCGAGCAGGTGGCCCATGCGGTCGGACTCCATCCACAGCGCCATATCCAGAGCGTTGCTGGGAACGGTTTCGAAATAGTTGGTGCGGTCGAGCCAGGTAGTCCCGTTCATACCGGTGGCGCCGGCCTGCTCGAAGGGCTTGAAGTACTCGTCGTCGTAGTTTTCCGAGCCGTTGAACATCAGGTGCTCGAACAGGTGCGCAAAGCCGGTGCGCCCGGGCCGCTCATCCTTGGAACCCACGTGATACCACACACCCACGGAAACGATCGGCGCCTTGCGGTCCTCGTGCACGATCACGCGCAGGCCGTTGGGCAGGGTGAACTTTTCGAAATCGATACTGAGTGCCTGAGGGGCTGCAGCCGCTGATCCGGTGACATCCACGGCCGCGATTTTGGGGGAGGTGGAAGATGCGTTGCCATTTTCTCCGGTGGTGTCGCCACAGGCAGCGATGGCCAGGGCCAGGGTCGCTGGAAGCCAGAGTCTGTTTGCCATAACAGGTATCCTTATTGTGTTGGCTTGCTGTTTTTATACGTACGGTGCGATGTGTTCGAGGCGTCGCGGGATTCCCCCGCGCATGCACGCCGAAGCCTGTTTATAGCCCTCTGCCGGCGAGGCTGCAAACGCGAGCGGGCAATGCGCTGCCTAGACGTCACCTTCGTGTTTGAACTGCGCCGTCCACTGCCCCTCCATATCCACACTCACCAGCACCTGAATCGGCCGACAGCATACGGCGCAGTCCTCGAAGTAATGCTGGCTGCCGGCGGAGGTGTCGATCAGTACCAGGATGGTCTCGCCGCAGTAGGGGCAGCGATCGCTGAATTCCTCGATCTTGCCCATTGATCTGTCCATAGAGCCTCCGTTGAAGCGGGTTTGCGGGGGGGGGATGCAGTTTACGGATTGGTCGGTGACCAGCCCCATACGGTAGTTGCATGTTTTTTGTGCTGTCTGGCAATGGTAGAGACCGCAAATTGACCGGGCAACGCGCTGCTGAAAACTTTTTTGCCTTCTTGTAAAAATGACAGCGGTGTCAGCTTGTTTTACAGAGTGTGCGGTAATTCATTTACAAAACGGGTTGATATACTCCGCGCCTACTGCTTCATTGGGTGCTCCGTTGGGGCCTGGTGCCCCCTCCATGTGGGCAGGGACAATCGCAACAGCTTATAATCCGCGCCCGCTTTCTTCCGGCCATGCCGGGATAAGGCCGGGGAGAGTAAGTATTCAGTAACCAGCAAAAGAGGATTGGCTATGGCGGTTAAATTGATGAAGGACCAGGATCTGGCGGGCAAGCGCGTACTGATTCGCGAAGACCTGAACGTGCCGGTAAAAGACGGAGTGGTAACCTCCGACGCGCGTATCCGCGCGGCACTGCCCACCATCAAGGCCGCCGTAGATGCGGGTGCCAAAGTCCTGCTGATGTCCCACCTGGGCCGTCCCACCGAGGGCGAGTACGAGGAAGAATTCTCCCTGGCGCCGGTCGCCGCGCACCTGGGCAAGCTGCTGGGCAAAGACGTGCCGGTGATCAAAGACTGGCAAAGCGGCGTGGAACTTGCAGCTGGCCAAGTAGCACTGCTGGAAAACGTGCGTTTCAACAAGGGCGAAAAGAAAGACGACGAGGCCCTGTCCAAACAGTACGCGGCCCTGTGTGACATCTTTGTCATGGACGCCTTCGGCACTGCGCACCGCGCCCAGGCTTCCACCCACGGTGTGGCCAAATTCGCCCCCATCGCCTGCGCCGGCCCGCTACTGGCTGCGGAACTGGATGCGCTGGAAAAAGCACTGGCAAATCCTGCGCGTCCGCTGGTGGCCATCGTCGGTGGCTCCAAGGTTTCCACCAAGCTGACCGTGCTGGAGAGCCTTTCCGACAAGGTGGACCAGCTGATCGTCGGCGGCGGCATCGCCAATACCTTCCTGGCTGCCAGCGGCAAGCCAGTGGGCAAGTCCCTGTGCGAGCACGACCTGATCGATACCGCCAAGGGCCTGATGCAGAAGTGCGATATTCCGGTGCCCACCGATGTGGTGACCGGCAAGGAATTCAGTGAATCCGCCGCGGCGGAGACCAAGTCTGCGGATGCGGTGGCGGACGACGACATGATTTTCGATATCGGCCCGGACACCTCCGCGGCGCTGGAGGAAATCCTCAAGAATGCCAAGACCATCATCTGGAATGGCCCTGTGGGTGTGTTCGAGTTCGACCAGTTCGGCGCCGGCACCGAGCATTTGTCCAAGGCCATCGCCGCGAGCGACGCTTTCTCCATTGCTGGCGGCGGAGACACCCTGGCAGCTGTGGATAAGTACGGCATTGCCGATAAGGTTTCCTATATTTCTACTGGGGGTGGTGCCTTCCTCGAGTACGTGGAAGGCAAGGTGCTGCCGGCAGTCGCCATTCTGGAGACTCGCGCAAGCGAATAATTACTAACACGTTTTTGCAATATCAGGTTTGTGCAGTTCCGGGGCGCCGCGGCGCCCCGCTCAAGCAGTAAGAAGTGCCTGTTGTAAGAAGTACCCATCATTAAAAAGAGATGCGACCAGAACCCGCTTCGGGAGTCGCACACCCGTTGTACCCCATACCAGCTAAATTTCGACGAGAAAGGGTTTTTTCATGGCTTTAATCAGCTTGCGTCAAATGTTGGACCACGCTGCCGAGTTCGGTTACGGCATTCCTGCGTTCAACGTCAACAACCTGGAGCAAATGCGCGCGATCATGGAGGCGGCGGACCAGACCGACTCCCCGGTTATCGTGCAGGCCTCTGCCGGCGCCCGCAAATACGCCGGTGCCCCCTTCCTGCGCCACCTGATTCTGGCCGCAGTGGAAGAATTCCCACATATCCCGGTGGTGATGCACCAGGATCACGGCACCAGCCCCGCGGTGTGCCAGCGCTCCATCCAGCTGGGCTTCAGCTCGGTGATGATGGATGGCTCACTGATGGAAGACGGCAAGACCCCGGCCTCCTATGAGTACAACGTCGACGTGACCCGCCGTGCGGTGGACATGGCGCACGCCTGCGGTGTTTCCGTAGAGGGTGAGCTGGGTTGCCTGGGTTCACTGGAAACCGGCATGGCCGGCGAGGAAGATGGCGTTGGCGCCGAGGGCAAGCTGTCCCACGACCAACTGCTGACCGATCCGGAAGAGGCTGCGGATTTCGTCAAAAAAACCCAGGTCGACGCCCTGGCGATCGCCTGCGGCACCAGCCACGGTGCCTACAAGTTCAGCCGTCCGCCGACGGGCGACATTCTCGCCATCGACCGCATCAAGGAAATCCACGCGCGTATCCCGGATACCCACCTGGTGATGCACGGCTCCTCCTCTGTACCGCAGGAGTGGCTGAAGGTGATCAACGAGTTTGGCGGTGAGATTCCGGAAACCTACGGGGTACCGGTGGAGCAGATCTGCGAAGGCATCAAGTACGGCGTGCGCAAGGTCAACATCGACACCGACCTGCGCCTGGCGTCCACCGGTGCCGTGCGTCGCTTCCTGGCGGAAAACCCGTCCGAATTCGACCCGCGCAAATTCCTCGCGGCCACCACCAAGGCCATGAAGGAAATCTGCATCGCCCGCTACGAGGCCTTCAACACCGCCGGCAACGCCAGCAAGATCAAGCCCATTAGCCTCGACGCCATGTTCGCGCGCTACGAGAAGGGCGAGTTGGTACCGAAGATCAACTGATCTCCGGGTGATATGAAAAAGGGCGAACTCCGGTTCGCCCTTTTTTTTGAAGAAATACAGTACCATTGAGTCATGACTCTGTTTGATGACCTCAATGCCGTGGCTACGGGGCCAGTGATCCACCGTCCGGATTACTCTGCCCTGCGCAGCCAACTGCCGAAGCTGGATTTCGCCTGCGGCCAGCCCCTGCCGCAATCGGTAATCTCCTACCGCAATTTCTATCGCCTGAATTTTGACGAAACCAGCGGCACTGGTATCGGCACCTTCAACGCCGCGGGCTTCGAACTCGTCGCGCAGTACTGGCTGGTGAACAACCCCAGGGGCACCCTGTTCATTTGCCACGGTTACTTCGACCATACCGGCATCTACGCCTCTGCCATCCATTTCGGTCTGGAGCGCGGTTTCAATGTCGTCAGTGTGGATTTCCCCGGGCACGGCCTGTCCAGTGGCGAGCCGGTGGCCATCGACAGTTTTATGCAGTACCGGGAGGTGCTGGAGGCCCTGCTGTGGCGGGCGAGAGACAGGATGCCTGCACCCTGGCACGGGATGGGGCAGAGTACCGGCGGGGCGACCTTGCTCGCCTACCTGCAGTTCAGCGATTGGCAGCCATTCGACAAGGTCATGTTGCTGGCGCCGCTGGTGCGCCCGGCCAACTGGCACCTGCGCAAGTGGATGTTCTACCTCGGACGCTTCCTGCTGCCGCACCCGAGCCGCGGTTTCAACATCAATACCCACGATGCCGAGTTCGCCCGTCGCCAGGCCCACCGCGATCCACTGCAGTCCCCGGTAATGTCCATTCGCTGGCTGGGGGCAATGGTGGACTGGCTGCATTTGTTTCCCAGATCGGAGCGCAATCGCAAGCCGATTCTGGTGGTGCAGGGCACCGACGACAAAACCGTGGACTGGCGCTACAACATGCGTGCGATTCGCGACCGCTTTCCCAACAGCAAGCGCGTGATCGTGCGCGGGGCGCGCCATCAGATGATCAACGAGACCCAGCCGTACCGGCAGCAGATCATCGCCGCCCTCGACGGCTGGCTCGCCCAGTAATCCCGCTCCCTAGCCTGCCGTCTTGCGCAGCTGGCGACGCTGGCGGCGCTGCGCCAGCGCGTCTACGGAATACAGCAGCAGCGCAAACCATACGATGGCGAAGGTGATGAGCTTGCTCTCACTGAGCGGTTCGCCGTAGTAGAAGGTGGCGAGCAGCAGCATCAATGTCGGCCCCAGGTATTGCAGGAAACCCACGGTGGAGAGATTGAGGCGGCGCGCGGCGATATTGAACAGCAGCAGCGGTGTCAGGGTGATGGGACCGGCGAGCAGCAGCAGGCTGTTCAGCTGCCAGGTATTGGTCAGCAGGTTGCTGGTGGGGCTGTCGGTCCACAACAGGAAGCCGACGGCGAGCGGCAGCATATACAGGGTTTCCACTGCGAGCCCGGTCAGGCTGTCCACCGGTGCGCGCTTGCGCACCAGACCGTAGAAACCGAAGGTCAGCGCCAGATACAGTGCGATCAGCGGCACCCGCCCGAACTGCCACAATTCATAGCCAATACCCACAGCGGCGATCGCCACCGCCAGCCACTGCAGCGGACGCAACCGCTCCCCCAGAAACAGCACCCCGAGCAGCACGCTGAGCAACGGATTGATGTAGTAGCCGAGGCTCGCATCCAGGATGTGCTGGTTGGTAATGGCCCAGATAAATACCAGCCAGTTGCTGCCGATCAGCAGGGTGGACAGCAATAGCGTGGCCATTTTTTTGCCGGAGCTGAGGGTGCTGCGGAAATCCGCCAGTTTACCGAGCGCGGCGAGCATCACCATTGCCAGCACAAAAGACCAGACGCTGCGGTGGCTGAGAATTTCCGGTGCGGAAATACCGCCCAGCAGATTGAAATACAGCGGTGCCAGCCCCCAGATGAGAAAGGCACCAATGCCCGCCAGCAGGCCGGCGGCAGCAGATTCGGAATTCTGGTTTTGCACGTGGAAACAGCCCTGGCCCACCGGGAATGAATGGCGGTGTGCCTGTGGTTGGGGAAGACAGAGAAAGAGAAACCCGGACTTCACAGCTGCAGATGCAGTGCGCCGTCCGGGTTTGCGGGAGTTTAACAGACGCGCTTGCGCCCGTCCTTCTGCACCTGTCCGATTGGAGATATCAGAAAAGGACGCGGCAGCGCAGGGTACCGGGAATGTTTTTCAGTTTCTCCAGTGCCAGGTCGGAGTACTCCGCATCCACATCGATCACCACGTAGCCCACGCTCTCGTTGGTCTGCAGGTACTGGGCGGAAATGTTGATGCCGTTTTCCGAGAACACCTGGTTGATGGCACCGAGCACGCCGGGCACGTTCTTGTGAATGTGCAGCAGGCGGTGGGCGCCGCCGTGGCCTGGCAGCGCCACTTCCGGGAAGTTCACCGAACTGGTGGTGGTGCCGTTGTCGGAGTAGAGCGCCAGTTTGTCGGACACTTCCACGCCGATATTTTCCTGGGCTTCCACCGTGGACCCGCCCACGTGCGGGGTGAGCAGCGCGTTGTCGAGGCCGCGCAGCGGCGACAGGAACTCGTCGTCGTTGCCGCGGGGCTCCACCGGGAACACGTCGATGGCGGTGCCGGCCAGGTGGCCGCTCTTCAGCGCTTCCGCCAGCGGCTCGATTTCCACCACGGTGCCGCGGGAGGCATTGATCAGGATCGCGCCCTTCTTCATTTTGGCGATCTGCTCGGCGCCGATCATCCATTTGGTGGAGGGTAGCTCCGGCACATGCAGGGAGACCACGTCAGACAGCGCCAGCAGTTCGTTCAGGCTGTTGACCTGGGAGGCGTTGCCCAGAGGCAGTTTGGTGACCACGTCGAAGAAAATCACGCGCATGCCGATGCCTTCGGCCAGTACGGATACCTGGGAACCGATGGCACCGTAGCCGACCAGGCCCAGGGTCTTGCCGCGGGCCTCGAACGAGCCCACCGCAGATTTCTGCCAGCCGCCGCGGTGGCAGACCATGTTCTTTTCCGGGATGCCGCGCAGTAGCATGATTGCCTCGGCGATCACCAGTTCGGCTACGCTGCGGGTATTGGAGTAGGGTGCGTTGAACACCGCTATACCCAGATCGGTGGCGGCCTTCAGGTCTACCTGGTTGGTGCCGATACAGAAGCAGCCCACTGCGATCAGCTTGGGCGCGTTCTCCAGCACCTTGCGAGTCAGCTGGGTGCGGGAGCGAATCCCGACAAAGTGCGCGTCGGCAATTTTCTCGATCAGTTGGTCTTCCGGCAGTGCGGATTTAACGTAATCCACATTGGTGTAGCCGCGGGAAGACAGCAGATCCACTGCGGACTGGTGAACACCTTCCAGCAACAGGATGCGGATTTTGTCTTTCTGAAGAGAAGTTTGAGAAGCCATAACGAGTCTCTTGGCCGAGCGCGAAAACAACGCGACTGAATTAGCGAAAGTCATTGAGGTTCCCGAAGTGGGAATCGCCGGGGACCCGGCGAGGGCGGCATCATAACACAAGGGCTTTCTAAAACTTTATACGCAATATCTATCCTAGGTATCGAATTTGGTTATGTATAAACATCAATTTACCTGCAATTCTCCCGTTGAACTGCCACTTGGCAAGATTGTGTGTGTCGGGCGCAATTACGCGGCACATGCGGAGGAGCTCAATAACCCTGTGCCGGAAGAGCCGCTGCTGTTTATCAAACCAGCCACGGCGGCGGTGCCAATGGCCGAGCCCGTGCACCTGCCCCGCGGGCGCGGCAGCTGCCACTTCGAGGGCGAGCTGGCGCTGCTGATCGGCGAGACACTGACCGATGCCAATGCGTCGCAGGTGGCACCGGCCATTGCCGGCCTGGGATTGGCGTTGGACCTAACCCTGCGAGACTTACAAGCGGACCTGAAAAAACAGGGCCACCCATGGGAGAAAGCCAAGGGCTTCGACGGCGCCTGCCCGCTGTCGCCGTTCGTGAAGCTGGACTGGTTGCCGGACTGGGACAATCTGACCTATACCCTGTGGCTGAACGGCGAAATCCGCCAGCGCGGCAAATCCAGCCATATGCTGACACCGATCCTGGATCTGGTGGCCTATATCAGCAGTTACTTCACCCTGCTACCGGGCGACGTGGTGCTGACCGGTACGCCCGCCGGGGTGGGCGAACTGCTGGTGGGCGACAAGATCGCCATGGGGCTGGAGGAGGACTGGCTGCGGGTGGAGACACAACTGGTGTGAACCGGAGTGGCCTGAATGGATTGGCGGGACCGGGAAACTAGGATTGTTCCATTCCTATCGCCCCACTAAGATGCGCGCAACTGTACTCAATCAGCGGGAAAAACGATGACAGATCTCAACTCAAAGACCACCATCCGCATCCTTACTACAGGTGGCACCATTGAAAAGAGCTACTGCGAATCCGACGGTACCCTCAAGAATCGCGCCTCGATCATTCGCGAGGGCCTGATCAGCAGTCTGCGTTTGCCCTACACCCATCTCGAGCTGGAGAGCGTGCTCAACAAGGATTCCCTGGAGATGGACGACAGCGACCGCGACCAGATCTGCGCCGCCATTGCGCGCACCGCGGAAAAGGGTGACCCCATTGTTATCCTGCACGGCACCGACACCATGTCGGTCAGTGCGGACTACTGCCACGCGAAGATGGGGACCCCCAAGGTACCGGTGGTGTTCACCGGCGCCATGAAACCCATGGGGTTCATTGATTCCGATGCCCGCCAGAACTTCACCGAGGCCCTGTTGGCGGCGCGACTGATGCCGCCCGGCTTCTACATCGCGTTCCACAACCGGGTTTTCCCCATCCCCGGCGCGCGCAAAAACCTGCAGACGGGTACTTTCGAGTCGATCTGAGTCGTGATACTTTGATTTGTGATCACATTTTATGTATAAACTGAATAATCCTTCAGTTTAACTTGTAACCCAGGATTCGAGGTGCGCATGACCGACAACCGGACTCAGAAGCCGACCCCGCAAACGCTCCAGGAGTGGCTCGCCCTGGCCGAGGCCCTCACCATTGAGGGTCGCGCCTTTATCAACGGCGAGTACGTGGATGCCCTGAGCGGCCAGACCCGCCCGTGTACCAGCCCGGCGGACGGCCGCGAGCTGGCGCAGATCGCCAACTGTGGCCCGGAAGATGCCGAGCGCGCAGTAAAAGTGGCGCGCGACACCTTCGAGTCCGGGGTCTGGTCCCATATGCCGCCGATGGCGCGCAAGAAAATCCTGGTGCGCTTTGCCGAGCTCATCGAAGAGAACAAGGTGGAAATCGCGTTGCTGGAAAGCCTCGACGCAGGCAAGCCCATCAGCGACACCATGAATGTGGACGTGCCGAGCGCGGTGACCACCATCCGCTGGAATGCGGAGGCCATCGACAAGATCTACGACGAGATCGCCCCCACCGGCCCGACCGAAATCGGCCTGATCACCCGTATGCCGCTGGGTGTGGTGGCGGCCATCGTGCCGTGGAACTTCCCGCTCTCCACCACTGCGTGGAAACTGGGGCCGGCGCTCGCTACCGGCAACAGCGTGATTCTGAAGCCCGCGTCCAATACCCCGCTCACCGCCATCAAACTGGCGGGACTGGCGAAAGAGGCCGGGTTGCCGGACGGCGTGCTGAACGTACTGCCCGGACCCGGTAGCAGCCTCGGCAAGACGCTGGCGCTGCATATGGATATCGACGGTCTTACCTTCACCGGCTCCACCGAGGTGGGCAAGACGCTCACCGAATACTCCGGCCAGTCCAACCTCAAGCGCACCTTCCTGGAGCTGGGCGGCAAGAGCCCGAACATCGTGTTTGCCGATGCGGACCTGGACAAGGCTGCAGAGGCGGCGGCGCTCGCGGTGTTCTACAACCAGGGTGAAACCTGCACTGCCGGTACCCGCCTGCTGGTGGAAAAAAGCATTGCCGACACGTTTATCGAGAAGGTGAAAAAGGCGGCCGAGCGCTTTGTGCCCGGCCACCCGCAGGACCCGAATACCGTGATGGGCGCGCTCATCGACCAGAGCCAGTTCGACACGGTCGAGTTCTACGTGGCCAAGGGCCTGGAGCAGGGCGCGCGACTGGTGTGCGGCGGCAAGCCGGTGGCGGCGGTTGAGGGCGGCCACTACTACGAGCCCACCATCTTCCGCGGCGTAAGTGGCGATATGAAAATTGCGCGCGAGGAAATTTTCGGCCCGGTACTGTCGGTAATCGAATTCGAGACCGAGGAAGACGCGCTGAAGATTGCCAACGATTCGATTTACGGTCTCGCGGCCGGCGTCTGGACCCGGGATATTGGTCGCGCCCACCGCATGGCGCGTGATATCCGCGCGGGCTCGGTATGGGTGAACAACTATTTCGGTGGCGACATCACCGTGCCCTTCGGCGGTTTCAAGCAGTCCGGCAACGGTCGCGACAAATCCCTGCACGCGCTGGACAAATACTGCGAGCTGAAGTCCACCTGGATTGATATCAGCTGATCATCGGATTCCTGTTTGACTCCATTGGGCCGCACTGCGGCCCTTTTTTGTGCCCGCAATCCGTTCAGCCTGCAGTCATGCGGCTGGAAATATCATGAAAATGTGACCTGCTGCGAATGCGGGCAAAGATTACCGGTTTACGATGGCACACAGTCAGTTCGTACTCCTAAAAATGAAAGTCAGAGGCGTTTTTATGTTCAAGCAGATCTCCGTCGCTCTCGTTGCCCTCACCCTGATCGGTTCTGCCGGCAGCGCGCTGGCGAAACCGGATAAAGGCGGTGAACTTCCCCCCGGCCTGCAGAAAAAAGTAGAGCGCGGTGGCGAGCTGCCCCCGGGCTGGAAGAAGAAGCTGGTGCGCGGCCATCGGATGGAAGACACCATTTATCATCACGCCGTGATCGTGCAGCCGGTGGATCGCCATGGTCTGGTTACCGTGCGTATCGAAGGTGAGCTGGTGCGACTGGTGCACGCCACCCACGAAATCGTCGATATCCTGTCCCACTGATCGCCGCCTGCGCTTGCCAATAGGGCGGTTGTACCCTATACCTTGGCGAGTACAACGTAGCGCAATGTGAAAAGAACATGGGCGAATATCACCACGGTTTTTCCGTCAGTATCGAACGCGCCGGCAACGAGCGGGTACTGCTGTCCCTGCGTGCCCGCGGCAAGCTGGAGCACCAGGACTACGAGACGTTGGTGCCCATGCTGGAATCCGCGCTGGCCGGAATGACGCATCCCAAAATCGATGTCCTGTTCGATATGCGAGAACTGGAAGGCTGGGAGATCCGCGCGGCATGGGACGACCTCAAACTCGGCCTCAAACACGGGCGTCAATTCGACAAGGTGGCGATGGTCGGCAGCAAACACTGGCAGGAAATCGCTGCCAAGGTCGGTACCTGGTTTATCGGCGGCGAAGCGCGGATATTTGAGCAGCGTGAAGAGGCCTTGGCCTGGCTGCGGGAAAGCGCATAAACTCCCTTCCCTAGCTTGTGAACAAACGGCTCCTGCCTCCGGGCATGAGCCGTTTGTTACATTGGCATCTCAAAAAACTCGAATAACCCTTAGGGAGAGCGCATGTTCGAATGGATTGCGAGTCCGGAAGCCTGGATAGCGCTGGCGACTCTGGCAGCCCTGGAGATTGTCCTCGGCATCGACAACATCATCTTTATTTCCATCCTCGTTGGCCGTCTGCCGGAAAAGCAGCGCGAGTCCGCGCGCTTTATCGGCCTGGCCCTGGCCATGCTCACCCGCCTGGCATTGCTGTTTTCCATTGCCTGGATCATGGGGCTCACCGCACCCTGGTTTACGGTGCTGGGTGAGGAAATCTCCGGGCGGGATGTGATCCTGATAGGCGGTGGCCTGTTCCTGCTGTTCAAGGCCACCCACGAAATCCACAACAGCCTCGAGGGCGCTGAAGGCGAACAGAGCACTTCCGCCACTGCGACCTTTGGCATGGTGCTGGTGCAGATCGCGATTCTGGATATCGTGTTCTCGCTGGACTCGGTGATTACCGCCGTTGGTCTGGTGGATCACGTATCCATTATGGCTATCGCCATCGTTCTGGCAGTGGGCGTCATGCTGTTTGCGGCAAAGCCCATCGGTGATTTCGTCGACCGCCATCCCACCATCAAGATGCTGGCGCTGTCGTTCCTGATTCTGGTGGGGGTGACCCTCATTATCGAGGGCTTCGATGTGCACGTACCCAAGGGCTATATCTATTTCGCCATGGCGTTCTCCGTGGCGGTGGAGATGCTCAATATTCGGCTGCGCAAGAAGCAGGTCGAAGTGGTCAAGTTGCACAAGCCAATCCGTGAAGACTGAGGTAGTGCACTTACCGTATAAAAAGGGGCGATTATTCGCCCCTTTTTATATTTGAGTATCGATTCCCTGTTTGCTGTTACGGGCAAAGACTGCGAATGCCGTGAGATTCCTGGGCTGCGTCCATCCACAGGTATTCATCATCGTCGCTAAAGTAGTAGTAGACGGTATTGTTGGGCAGGATCAGGATGGATATTCCACCGTACCCCGACATGAACGGCAGCCACAGTGGGGCGCTGCAGCCGGACATATCGTTGCTGACCTCGTGCGCCCAAAAGCCATTGTTGTACTTGTAGTCAGTCAGTGGCTGAAGTCCTCTATCCGCTGCATCCCTTTGTAGTGCCGCATCTAGCTGGGCCTGGTCCAGAACAGCCTGGCTGCTGCCGGCATAAAAGCTGCCGATTTTTGCCACATCATCCCTGAGCCACATAAGCCCCCACCCGGTAAACGGCTGCTGAACACTGTCATAGGTGCGGCGGCTGAATTCTGCGGTGGGGCTGACTCCCAGCGGAGACAGGATTTCCCCGATCAGGATGTCGGTAAATATGTCACTACTGCTGCCTTCCAGTCCTTTCACATAGGCGTTCATGGCGGTGCCGAGCAGATAGGTGTCGGAGGTGTGGTACACCCATTGGGTACCGGGCGTGGCCTTGCGTGGATACTCGGTGCAGCTGTAGCTAATTTTGCTGGCGTGGTCTTCCGGCAAGAACAGGTCGTTGGTATGGCTCGCGCCTTCGTCACTCATGTAGCCGGCGAGCTTGTAGTTGCCGGTTCCCATGTCGAGGGCATTACCAAAGGTCACATCATTCCAGTTGCCGTTGGTATTGCAGTCACTGATGTAACTGCCGATGGATTGATTGAATGTGCCGGGATATTTTTTCTCCAGGCGCATGAGTGTTCCGCCGGCAAATACCGATTTGGCTGTCGAATAAGACGGCACAACCAGTGAATCGCAATAGGGATAACTGCCCTGTCGAGAATTACAGCCGCCGACGTAGTGGGTTCCATCGATGACAAATCCCGCCAGGGAAATTGCCGCGGGGTCTTTGCCATTCGGTGTGGCAAAGTGCGTGAAATCCGTGCCTGGGTAGTCCTGATTCAGTGCACTCAAGGGTTTGCTCGGCATACGGCCGTTTATTTCCGCCTGATACGCGCTGATCAGTACCGCGCTGTTGCTCACACTGTGCGGGGTATAGTTGGCGGAGAGTTGGCCCCACATATCAAACTGGAAGTAGAGGCAGGTTTCCCCGGCAATCTGATAGGCCACGTCGGAGACCGAACCGTCGTCCCGGAACAGGAAGGTGAGGACACCATTGTGCATACAATTGGCATTTTTCTGTTGCAAGGCAAACGGCAGTGCCACCCGGCTGTAGGTTGTATCGCCGGTTTCATTCCATACCCTGCCAGGGGTCAACACATACTCCCACTCTGGATGTGCACTGGGGATTGAGCCTCGCTGCACGGGAAAGATGTGGCTACCTGTCTGAATAAACTCGAAATTGAATTCGGGCAGATGTTTGCGGGTAGTGTCCTGGGCGCCGACGTAGCGGAAAGTATCCTTGTGCTTTGTGAATGTGCCCCCGGTCGCTTCACCAACTAATTCCAGTGAGCCCTGGAATTGGTTGGTCGGCATGGCCGCCTGTGCGGGCAAGGCAAAATGGCTGTAATCAACCAGGTTGCCCGAGCCTGCACCGTTGATCAGGGTGTTCATACTCAGTGCCGTGCGGCTGACAGCACCATTACCCGTCAGTGGATCGAAATTTTCCACACTGCCGTTGCCGCCGCTGCTCGCTGCACCTGCCAGACTGATGACAGTGTTGGGTTCATCTGGATCGCTGGAGGCAACAAGAATATTGCTGGTGAAGCTTCCGGCTACAGATGGTGAAAAAGACACCCCGATACTGCAATTACCGCCGGCAGCAATGTTGTTGCAGTTATTGTTGGAAATACTGAAGGGCGCCGACGGGTTGCTGATATTGTTGATCACCAGCGCCGCGGTGCCGGTGTTTGAAATCATGATGTTTTGCGATGTAGTACCGCCGGGAGACAGCGTGCCAAAGTCTACCGCCGCGGGGGCACTGATGTCGGGTTCGGTCGCTGCACCGCCAATACCGGTTACCTGAGCTTGGTGTCCATAGCAGTAGTCGCCAGTGGTGGCTCCGGTGCCGCGAAATCGCAGCTGTAAACCTGGGTTGTTGTCGGCACCTGGCGAGGTACTGTTGCTATTGAACAGGGTGCCGTTGTCATTTCCATTCGCGATGGTCAGTGCCGTAGTCCAACTGCTGCCGCCATCCACGGAGATCTCACCGTAGCAAAATTCCCCGTTTTCCAGCGAGCTCGCAGACATGGTGAGGGCCACTGAAACGGCTGTGTAGCCCGCGGTAGACACGCTGCGGACCGCGGCTGAGTAACCGCGCAAGCGAAGGGTATTGTTTTGCGAATCCACCGTTCCGCTCGCGGACCAGTCCGCGATATCGCCGCTGTCAAAATTGTCGGAGTAGATGGTCTCTGCGCCGGCACGCAGCGAAGTGATGGCGCCGAACAAGACCAGGGTTGCGGCAAGTCTGGCGCGGTTTAGTTTTTTATTGGTTTCCATGGTTACACCTTGATAATTGTTTTCATCTGGGTGCAAGTTCTCCGGCACTGCAAGGTGAAACCTGCATCGCGCTAACATGCCGGAGATTATCGGGAAGCCATAGAACCAGCTATGGAACTGGGGTGGATCCAGATCGATAAAGCTACTAGCGCAAGTGCTATGCGGTCGTCAGCTTTACCAATTTAGATAGCGGAATCACTGCCGATGTCGAAATTGTTGAAACCGGGAGCAAGTTCCTTTGGTGTGACGGCGGAGGATTACATCAGAAGTTTGCGCTTTCGAAAATGGCGAACCCGTGGACACTCCGGACCGCAAGGTGAAGGTGTCCTTCAATCTCGCCAGGTAAGGCGCACAGTCTCCTGCAGGTTGCTCAGGCCACCTGCCGCAACCGCCGCCGGGGCGTGCTCGGGCGCGTCGGATAGTTGGGGCCGGTGGGCACCGAGCTCTGTTTCAGGTACTCCAGTATCGCATCCCGAAGTTTTGCCGTGCCGCCCTCGATTCCCTGGTTGCCGAACAGCCGGTTGAACTCGAACACGTAGGGGTGATCCCCCACCATGGCGATATCCCAGCCCGCGTGGTTGACGTCGAGGGTGCGTGCCAGGTGCAGTGCCAGATCGATGGCCGCCTGGGGTACCGGGGCGCGATCGACGGTGCCGCCCTTGGATACGTTGTTGTAAAACCCTTGTTCCGCCTGCAGTCGCCAGTAGGCCGTCACCACCTGGCCGCCCACGATCACAATGCGGATATCGCGGTCGATCGGCAGCCACTCCTGCACATACAGCACTTCGGTTTTTTCCAGGTAGCTGCGCCATTCTTCCCGGTTTTCGATCAGCCATACACCGCAGCCGCGGGAGGCTTTAGGCAGCTTGGCGACAAACGGGTGGTCCATGGCTTCCCACAGATGCTCGGCATTTTCCGGGGTGTTGGCGAGGATGCGGGTGCTGGGCGTATTGCCCGGTGCAACCAGCTCGAAAGCTCGGGTCATTTCGACTTTGTTGTGTCCCAGCCGATAGCTGGATTCACTGGGAAAGACGCGGGCCTTGAGGGCGTATGTGAGCGCGTTCAATTGCCAGTACTCGGGGAATAGTACCCATTCCGCATCGGCAATTTGCGTTTTGTATTTGAAGACTTCTTCGGGTTTCAGTTGCAGGGTATCTGCGAAACCGAGGGTTCTGAATACGTCAAAAGAGATCCAAGCCACCGGTTAAAACACACACAAGTTGAGATGCGCGTTTTTACGGTGGCCCGGGTTTTCCGTCAAGCAAATTTACACGGGCTGTGCAAAAAAACTGCTTATTTTGGTAACCGTGCGGTCACCTGAATCTCAATCTTCATGGCGTCGTTCAGCAGGCGCGCTTCGAACACGGTGGCCGCCGGGCGTACCTCGCCCAGCCACTTCTGGAACACCGGCCAGCAGGGCTCGAAGTCGTCGCGGTTCGGCAGGATGTAGGTCACGCGCACGATGTCCGCCACTGCAGCGCCGGCCTCTTTCAGGGCCTGCTCGATATTGGCGAAGCACTGGTCCGCCTGCTCCACCACGCTGTCGCTGATGCTGTTGGTGGCGTAGTTGAAACCGGTAGTACCGGAGACGAACACATAGTCGCCGTCCACAACTGCGCGGGAATAGCCGATCTTGCTCTCAAACTCCGATCCGCTGGAAATCAGTTTTCTGCTCACAAATTACTCCTTGTGGGAAAGGCCCGCGATCGGGGCCTTGAGATAGTTGGGGGCTGGATCATGCCATAGGCCACTGAAAACCCATAGCGGGATGTCGGCATGCGACCGAACTGCTGTTTACAGACCGATCGCACGAGTGAAATGCGAGTGGTAACTGCTGGGCCGGGTGCGTTACTTATCGGCGTCCGGCAGGTGTGTTTCCGCTTCCTTGCGCAGGAAGCCCGCGGCCTCCTCATCCTGTGCCAGGTTGTGATCGGTGGGCATGGCCCGGGTCTGCTGATTCAGCTGGTGAATCTGTGAGGCGTTGCCCAGGTCGCGGTTGCTGGTGATGGACGCGATGGACTCGCGATCCTTGAGGAAATTCACCACGTCGTTCTTGATGCTCTGAAGCTCGCGCTCGTCCCGGTGCATTTCCAGGATGTGGCGCGGGTGCTCCAGGTTCTTCATGCCGGTGGAGGCAAATGTGCTGGAGACGATGCGGGAGACCACTACCCAAGGCGTGATACTGCAGCGCACCAGGGTGTTCTCCGAGCGGGTGCTGTCGTGAATACCGGTGCCGGTGGAAATTTTCGACTCGGTAAAGGTGCCCTCACACTTGAAGTACACCAGCAGGGATTCAAACTGGATCTCGGCAAAGTGCAGGTGAGCGGCGTTGGCGAGCAGCTGGCCGAAGGATTTCATCAGGAATCCGATCAGCAGGATATGTAGCGCGCTCATGCCGAGGCCCAGCAACGCAAAGACCTGCTCGCTGTTCAGAATCTGGGTGAATGAACCGGTGGCGGGGCTGGCAATGAAGCTGTAGATATCCACCAGTTTGTAAGCCAGCATCAGAGTAAAGGCGATGGCGATCGCGCTCAGCACATTGCCCGCAACCAGTGCGGCAAAGCGCGCTTTGCGGAAGGTTTCGCCGAGATCCATGGGCTTCACCCGCGGTTGGACCTCCTGGATCATTTCACCGCGAAACCCGCCCTTGCCATCGGTCTGTTCCTGCAGTTGCGGATCGAGTTCGCGGTATACGCGATTGGGCACTTCCTTGTAGCGGCGGTTGGCCATTACCAGGTTGTCGAGATTGATGAAAATTTCGTTCGGGTGTACCGACTCCTGCCAGTTCTCGCGCAGCTCGGACACTTCCGCCACCGGGTCGGCGAGTGCGAGACGCTGGCGCAACAGCACGAAACACAGTGCGCCGCTGGCAGCGCCCAACAGCAGTGCGGCAACGATATACAGCCCCGGGTTCAGGTTGGGTACCTGGGCCAGGAAGCCGTCCAGCTGTTGCGGTGTCATGCGGCTTTTGGTCAGCATCCAGGAGGCAAAGAGGCCTGCCAGCACCGGCACAATCAGGGCCAGGGTGATGGCCCGGGACAGAGTGCCGCCACCGAGGGATTCGATGTTGTGTTCGGCGCTGCGCTGGATCGGCTTGCCCGCGCGCCGCCAGATCACCAGCAGATAGACCATCAGCAGCACGGAATACACCGGGAACAGCAGTTCTCCGGCGGTACCGGCAAATCCCGCGAGCGACACAAAGGCCACCAGCGCATAGGCCACCAGCGCAAACAGTGTGCTGGTCCAGGCACCGAACAAACGCTGGGCGAAGTTGCGCACCGGATAGGGCATGAACAGCAACTTGGGTACAAAGGTGTGCAGCAGGCGCGCCAGGAACCCCTGGGGCTCGGTAAACGTCGCATTCTTGCGGCCGATCAGCATTTCTTCCAGTTGCTGCGCGTTATAGGCCACATAGGCGGCCTCTTCCTTCGCGGTGCTGCTTTCGGATTTACTGCGGTTTGGGGCGAGCGAGGTGGGGTGGTTACGGCCGACGAAATAACGCAGCACCGCGTAGATGCCGCTCGCGAGTACGCGGATGCCCGCACCCAGCAGGTACAGGCCGAATGCCATCAGGATCCAGCCGGCGCCGGCGTTTTGCCTGACGGTGGCGGCGGCGGAAATCAATAGCACCAGACCGGAAATGGTCTGCAGGCCACCGCGGATGGCGGTGACGGTGCCCTCGGTTTTAAATGGATTTTTCAGCCCGAGGTCGATCGATCCGTAATCGAACGCCATGCTTCCCCCTGATGTTCATTAGTGCAGGAATCCACAGCAGGAACGTCGCGGAATGCCGGCATTATTGGTGAAAAAGTTTCTGGTTGGTTGTGCCGGAAGTTGTGATGTTCCACACAATTAGCTGGTCGAGGGGTTATACCACGCTCGGATTGCGGGGGCGAGAATTGAGATCTCGTGTGGCGAATGGCAGTGGCATTCGTCATTGGAGAGTTTGTCAGTCAGTCCCCGAAGTTCCGGGGACTGACTGAATGGCTTTAGCGACTTGCCGCTTGCTTCGCGTTCATGGCTTCACACCATTCGCTCTGCTGCCGGCGCTCCTGCAGTACACGGCCGAGTGCAGGCATCAGCTCGGTGTTGTCTTTCAATACCGTGCGGTAGCCTGCAGTATCTTCCTCGCCGCATACCACCGGGAACAGGCTGGCATAGGCCTTGTTGTACAGAGTGTCGCCGGTGGCGCTGACCTTGGGTACCGCATCGAACAGTTGTGCACTGAACTGGCGGTACAGTCCGAGCTGCTCCGCGGGGAACAGGTAGCCGGCCGCGGCGCGGATCTGGCTCAGTTTGAACTGCTCGCGTTTGTTGAGGATGTTATCCAGCCACTCGCGCTTGGCCTCCGCCGTCGGGCGCACGGCGCGGGCGCCGATGGCGGCGAGCTGGGCGCGATCGCTGTTGTCTGCTTTTAGCTGGTCGGCCACGCGTTTTTCGTAGTCGCCGTGCAGGTGGCGGTTCAGCAGCACAATCAGCGGCCAGCGGCGGTCCTGGTCGAGCACCAGGCCATCGATTGCCAGCTTGCCGTCCAGCATCTGCTCCGCGCGCATTAACGCCTGTTGTGAACCGGCGACATCGGCAAAGGTACCAAACCAGGTTTTCTGCACGTCGCTGCCCGCGGGTGCCTGTTGCAGCTGCTGCCAGGTGAAATTCTCGATGGCCTGCAGGTACTGGTCGCGCTCGGCCTGTGGCAGGTCGAGGCGGAACAGGTAGGCGTGTGCGGATTGCAGGCGGCCGCTGATCAGGCGGATGACGTTGATATCGCGCTCGCCGCCGGCATTCTGCAGGGCGAAATCGATCCACTCGGTAAGCGGCATCTGTGCATCGGTGACCGCATCGAACAGGCTCTGCCACAGCATCAGGCGGGTGAAGGTGCTGTCGATCTGGTTGATGTGCTGCTTGGCCTGCGCGATGGAATCGGCATCCAGGCGGGTTTTCACATAACCCCAGTCTTCATCGTTCAGATTGAGAATCTGCGGGCAGGGCATGCCGGCGGCATCCTTCACTTCGGTGCGCGCGCCACCATAGGTGACCGGCACCCGCGCCACGCGCGCCATCTTGTCGTCCTGTAGCTGGTAAATACCGAGCTGCACGCGCTGCTCGCGCAATACCGGGTACTGTTCCGGCGCGGTCTGCTCGATGGTCAACTTGCTGAGCTTGCCGTCGTGGCACTGGAAGTCGGCACTGATGGTGTTGACGCCGGCCTGGTACAACCACTTCTGGGTCCAGTCGTCGAGATCCTTGTTCGCCGCCTTGCCCAGCGCGCCCATGAAATCCTTCAGTTCCGCGTTGCCGTAGGAAAAGGTTTTCAGGTAATCGCTGACGCCTTGTCGAAACTCCTCTTTGCCCAGGTAGTAGGGCAGTTGATTCAGCACCGAACCGCCCTTGCCGTAGGTGATGCCATCGAAGTTGGAAAAGGCTTCGTCGGTGTTGCGCACGGTCACTTCGATCGGGTGCGTGGTCGGCAGCTGGTCGGCGCCGTAGGCCCACTGCTTGGAGCCCAGGTAGAAGTTCTGCCACACATCATCGAACTCGCTGTTTTCCGACAGCGCGAGCGAAGCCATGTAAGTGGCGAAGCTCTCCTTTAGCCACAGGCCGTTCCACCATTTCATGGTAACCAGATCGCCGAACCACATGTGCGCCATCTCGTGGGCGATCACATTGGACAGGCGCTGGCGCTGGGCCTGGGTCTGTTCACCGCGGGTCACATAGTTTTCGTTGAAGGTCACCGCGCCCACGTTTTCCATCGCACCGATGGTGAAGTCCGGCACGATCAGCTGGTCGTATTTGCCGAATGGATAGGGGATGTCGAAATACTTCTGGTAGAAGGCGAAGGATTCCTGGGTGAACTTGAACCAGTCCTCGGGCTTGACGTATTCCGCCATGGCCTTGCGTGCGAACAGGCGCAGCGGAATGCCATCGGCGTTGTTTTCCCATACCACGAAGGGGCCGGCGTGCAGCGGGAAAATATACGAGGAAAATTTCTTGGTCTGCGGGAAGTGCCAGCGCTTGAAGCCATTTTTCAGGTCGGTGATCTTGTCTTCACGCGCGGTAGTCACCACCTGCCAATCCGCCGGCGCAGTGACGTCCACGGTGTAGCGCGCCTTCAGGTCCGGCTGGTCGAAGTGCGGGAAAAAGCGGTTGGCCTTGTAGGGTTCGAAATGGGTGTAGAGGTAGGCGCTGCCGTCTTCGGTATCCTGGAAACGGTGCAGGCCGGACCCGTCCGTTGAGTACGGGTGACTGTACTCGATGACGATCTTGTTTTCGCCCTTGCGCACGTCGCGCGGTGCGATGCTGATGAAGTGGCCGTTGTAATTGAATTTAACCGGCTTGCCGTTGGCACTGACAGACTTCACTTCGCCGCCGGCAAAGTCGATGGTCAGCGGCTGCTTCAGGTCACGGGCGAGGGTGGTGTCGGCGGTGACCACACCGCTGAAATTGTCAGATTTGCCGTCGAGTTTTACCGCAATGGAGTAATCCACATTGGCGATCTGCTCGCGGCGCAGGGCAGCGTACTCTGCGGTGAGCGAGGATGCGGCCGCACGCGGAATCACACCGCTGGTGTTTTGTCCCTGGCCTTGCGGCTTGGCCGGTGAGGTGGCCAGCGCGCTGTGGGCGAGCAGTGCAGATATAGCGGTGGCCAGCACCTTGTGGGTCGCGCTTTTCTGGTTGTTATGGCGGGGCATGCAATTCTCCCGTGAAAGATTATTTGGCTGGGTGCCGTTATTGATTGGTAGCAAATATACGCAAATAAAAAAGGCCCCGCAGGGCCTTTTTTATTTGGTTGCCGATCAGCCAGCGCTGTGGCCGTTCATGGCTGCAGCCATGTTCAGACAGCTCTGGTTTCTGAAGCGGCGGTTTTTCAGCGCTTTTTCCAGCAGCGGGTTCAGGGTCTTGCCGCTGTCGAGGATTTCGGTCATCTGCTGAATGCCTTTCTCGCTGCAGCTCAGCGGGAACAGGCGTGCGTAGGTGCCGACAAACTCGGAGGCGTCGCTTGAGTTGACGTCGTCCAGTGCACCGACAATGCGCTCCACATTGGCGTCGTACAGTCCGCCCTGCTCGGTGGGGAACAGTGCTCCGGCGGCGTACTTCAGCTGTGCCAGCTTGAACTCATCGCGGTTCTGCAGCAGGTTTTCCAGCCACTTGGCTTTGATTTCCTGTTGCGGGCGAATGGCTTCCGCGGCGATGGCGTTCAGCTGAGAGCGGTCGGAATTGTCCTTGGCCAGCTCGGACTTGATCGCCTGCGCATAGTCGCTGTACAGGTGCTGGTTCTGCAGGGTGATCAGGCTCCAGCGCATATCCGGATCCAGCTTCAGGCCGTCGATGGTCAGCTCGCCGCGCAGCAGGTTGCGGGCATTGGCCAGCGCCTTGTCGGTGTGGGCAACACCGGTGAAGGTGCCAAACCAGGTCTTCTGGGTATCGCTGCCCGCCGGTGCTTTCTGCAGCTGCTCCCATGCGAAGGTTTCAATGGCCAGTTGCAGGCGGGTGCGCTTGGCGCCGTCCATCTGGAACTGGTCGAGGAACGCATAGGAAGTTCCCAGGTAGCGGGATACCAGGCGGATCACGTTGATATCGGTTTCCACACCGGCATTGCTGATGGCGAAGCTCACGAACTCATCCAGCGGCAGTTTTGCATCGGAAACGGAGTCGAACAGGCTCTGCCACAGCATCAGGCGAGTGAACGGCTTGTCGAAATCATTGATGTGCTTGGACATGTTATCCACAGATACCTTGTCCAGGTTCACCTTGGCAAAGGCCCAGTCGCCCTCGTTCGGGTAGACGATCTGCGGGCAGGCTTCACCCTTGGCCGCGGTCACTTCGGTGGAGGCACCGGCGTAGGTTACCGGGATGGCCTTGCTCAGTACCATCTGGCCGCCGGCCATGTTGTACAGGCCCACCTGGGTACGCTGTTCGCGCAGAACCGGGTATTCCTCCGGCGCGGACTGCTCGATGGTCAGGCTGGCAATCTTGCCGTCTTCACACTGGAAATTGGCGGCGATGGTGTTGAGACCGGCCTTGTACAGCCACTGCTGCTGCCACTGGTCCAGATCCTTGCCGGCGGCCTTGCCCAGGTGACCCATAAAGTCGTCGAGGGTGGAGTTCTTGTAGGACAGATCCTTCAGGTAGTTGGAAACGCCCTTGCGGAATTCCTCTTTGCCCAGGTAGTAGGGCAGCTGCTTGAGGATGGAACCGCCCTTGCCGTAGGTGATGCCGTCGAAGTTGGCGAAGGCCTCATCGGTATTTTTCACCGGCAGCTGAATCGCGTGGGTGGTGGGCAGCTGGTCTTCACCGTAGGCCCACTGCTTGGTGCCCAGATAGAAGTTTTCCCAGGCGTCGTTGAACTCGCTGTTCTCTGCCAGTGCCAGGTTGGCCATATAAGTGGCGAAACTCTCGTTCAGCCACAGGTCGTCCCACCAGTTCATGGTGACCAGGTCACCGAACCACATGTGCGCCATTTCGTGGGCAATCACGTTAGCCAGGCGCATACGCTGGGCCTGGGTTTTCTCGCCGCGGGATACATAGCCTTCGTTGAAGGTCACCGCCGCCACGTTTTCCATCGCGCCCGCGTTAAAGTCGGGCACGATGACCTGGTCGTATTTCACGAAGGGGTAATCCACTTCGAAATACTTCTGGAAGAATTCAAAAGACTGCTTGGTGAAGGTGAACCAGTCGTTCGGCTTTACGTATTGCGCCAGGCTCTTGCGCGCAAACAGGCGCAGCGGAATACCGTCGGCATCGTCTTCCCACTGGGTGAACGGGCCCGCGTGCAGGGAGAAAACGTAGGAAGAGAATTGCTTGGTCTGCGGGAATACCCAGTGATTCACCTCGCCCTTCTGTTCAATGTTTTTCTCACGCACGGAGGAGATCACGCTCCAGTCTTTAGGCGCGGTCACGTCCAGGGTGTAGTGGGCCTTCAGGTTCGGCTGGTCGAACTGCGGGAACAGGCGGTTGGCATCGTAGGGTTCGAAGTCGGTGTACATGTACACCTCGCCGTCCACCGGATCCTGGAAGCGGTGCAGGCCGGAACCGTTGGTGGAATAAGCGTGGGTGTAGTCCACGGCGATCGCGTGTTTGCGGCCTTTCAGGTGCTCGGGGGCAATGGTGATGAAGTGACCGTTGTACTCGAACGGCACGGTTTTGCCATCCACCTGAATGCCCTGTACTTCACCGCCGGCGAAATCGATGGTCAGCGGCTGCAGCAGGTTGCGACGGAACTGGGTATCGGCGATCACGCGGCCGGAAAACGCTTCGCCGGATTTGGCGATGGTGACGGACAGCTTGTAGTCCACCTGGGCGATCTGCTGCTTGCGCAGTTTCGCATACTGCTCGGACAGGCCCGGAGCGTTGTCGCGCGCGACTGCGGACTCGGCCAGTGCCTGGGCGGTGCTGGTACCGGCAGTGGCTTGCAACTGGTTCGGCTCCAGGCTGCAGGCGGCGAGCACCGCGCTGCACAGGACTCCGAGGGCGAATTTTCCGGATCTGTTCATGAGAACCCCTTGGTCACTTTTATGGGTATTTGTAAGCGCGGGTGCCCGCAATCTGCGCGGGGATTCCCACTTGGACAAGAGGCACCTTATATCACGGGGCCGGCAAGGGTGCGGGCGCTTTATCCCGCCTAACCAGCACTTCGTCGCGGCATGGTTTTTTCGGATATTTTTCACTGTAAAGCGTGAAATTTTTTACGTTTTGTTTTGTCTTTGGTTTTTTGTGTGGCAAATAATCCTGCCGGTCAGGAGCCTTTCCCTTTCGGTTCTCCCGGATTTTCCTCCCGGGTGAGTGCGCGCAACCCCTGTAGCTCGTATACCCTGCGCAGGTTGTTCTTCGCCGCGGCGTTACCGCCCTCCAGGTTCAGCGCCTGGGTGTAACTCATTTCCGCCAGTTCCAGCTCACCGGTCAAACGGTACAGATAGCCCAGGCTGTTCCACAGCATGCTCGAATCCGGGTCGATAGACAGTCCCTCGCGCAGCAGGGCAAAGGCTTCCCCGATGCGCTGTTGGTGGGAGAGCTCCAGTGCGCGGTTGTTGAGGTAATAGGTCTGGACTGTGGCATCCGACAGTTCGCGCTGCGGGAATCGCGAATAGGGACCGAAATTGAACTCGATCACGCGGGAGCTCCAGCCAATCGATACTTCCGCGTTGATATGCAGCACGTTCTGCACCAGGGCGCGTCCGTTGCCGCCAGTGGTGGTCCTGCGCGCCAGCGGTGCCTCCACCAGATTGAAATTTGCCTCCAGCCCCACTTCCCGTGCCAGCGCCACCATCAGCGCAGAAAACGAGATGCAGTTGCCGCGTTGCTGGGCAAATGCCTCCGCCGCGGTGGTGGTGGTATTCAGGTCATAGTCCAGCTCGAAACGATCCATCTTCAGGGTGCGCAGAATCCTGCGGAAGCGCTGGTTGGGGGAGAGCGTTGGATCGATGGAATCCACGAACGCCCGCATCTCCGGGCTCACCGCCAACAGCGCCTGGGCATGGCTGGTGATTGGTGGAGCGGTGGCCGGTGTGTCTGGGGCCGCCAGCGTAATTGCGGCTTCGCCGGCCGCGGCTAACAGCGTGGCGGTATCTACTTCCAGCGCTGCCCGGTTCACGCCGCCAGGGCCGCTGGCGCAACCAAATTGAATCAGTGAGATCAAAAGTGCTATCCATCGCATCAGAGGTTCCTCCTGTTGATGGATAAATAGATGCGAAAAAATATCGCCACGGATGCGATGTATCGACAAAAGCACTGGATCTGTCGGTGAGTGGAGGAGGGTGACGCGGGGAGCTACGAATAAAAAGAAAACAGCGCGGTGAGCCGAAATGCTGAACCGGTGACCGGTATGGATTGGGAGGTATCGAGTGGTTTTTGGCGATGGCGAAGGGGAGCGTCGGGTCTAAATGGTGGCGCAAGTTTGCCAGGTTTGTCGCCGTTGTTAGCGCTTGGTCGACTTGGCTTATCAACGCAAAAAGCCCCGGAAACTCCGGGGCTTTTCAATTGGGTTGTCAGTAACCGGTTAACGGAAAATCAGAATGCGCGGGACCAGCCGAAACGCAGGATATCCTGGTCCATGCGGAGCTCGGCTTCACCGCCGCCGAATGTCGCCGGAATGGAGTTTGTGCCCTGCACGGTATTTTCAAACGCGTGGGTGTAGGACACGGTGAATTCGCCGATGCTGGTATTCCAGTCTGCGCCCAGGCTCATGTGATCCTCGATTACTCCGGGGGCGAGAATATTGATGAACACCTCGGTCGCGGGAATGGGCTGCTCCGCATGGCTGATACCCGCGCGCAGGGTGAGCGCGTCGTTCAGTCGGTAGGCCGCGCCAAGCTTGGTGACGTCGACATCCTGCCAGCCAAAGCCGGGGCCGCCGTCGGCACCCAGTGGCTTGCCCGCAAACAGCAGGGCGAGTGAGTTCCCCACAGAGCCTGTGTCACTGTAGAGAATGCGCTGCCAGTCGGCCGCCAGCGTCAGATTTTGAGTGGCGTTCCAGCTCAACCCGGCACCGTAGCTTTCGGGAATGTCGAAGCCACCACCGTCCGCAAACAGTCCCCGATAGCGATCAAAATCACCGGTTTCGATTTCGGAGGACCAGGTGAGGCCGAAACTCAGGTTTTCATGCAGACGACCGATCCAGCCGAGTTTGATGCCCCAGCCGTGGGACGTGTCGTGGCCGCGATTGGTGACGTTACCGGCGCTGGCAGAGACGTAGGGATTGTCGAAGGCCTGCAGGCCTTTGGCTTCAAAACGCTGGACCGCAAATGTGGCGGCGATGCCGAAGGCGTGATCCGGAGTTGGACGGTAGGCCAGCGAGGGGGTGATAAACAGCTGCGACAGATCGACCCCGGCCGCGCCACTGGAGCCGAACGCGGCAAACGGATTGCTGGCGTAGCCGGTGTTCATGCCGCCATTTCCATACACCGCCACACCGTAGCTGAGGCTCGGCGACAGCGTGCGGGTATAGCCCAGCTCCGGGATCACAAAGCCGGATTTGTCATTGCCGTCGTAACTGCCATCCGCACCGGCCTGGTTGCCGCGGATCTTTGCACTGCGATCGGGGCTGAACCAGGTCATGCCGATATCCAGGCGATCCCCCACCAGTGCGGTGCCCGCCGGGTTGTTGGCGGCCGCCAGTGCGTCTTGCGGCAGCGCAATGCCCACGCCGGCCATGGCCTGTGCCTTGGGGCCGGTACCTTCAATAAAGTAGCCGTTGGTGGCGTTGGCGGAAACCGCGGTGAACAGGGAGGTGGCGGAAACTACAGCGGCGGACAGCCGGGCAAATTTGGGGCTCATGGGTCCTACTTTCAGGCTAAGCGACAGGTAAGAAATCGTGTGAAGGCGGGGAGTTTAAGAGTGCGGCCTTATAACCGGGAAATACGATTTGTTCCTATGCTTATGCCAAAAGCAGCAGAAGAGCAGGGGGGGAGGCTCCCCCGAAAAAACCGGGGGAGTCTGTTTGCGGATCAGTGGCTCGGGAAGGAGAACTGCGCACCCTCGCGCACGCCGCTGGACGGCCAGCGCTGGGTGATGGTTTTGCGGTTGGTGTAGAAGCGCACACCGTCCGGACCGTAGGTGCCGAGGCTGCCGAACAGGGAGCGCTTCCAGCCGCCGAAGCTGTGGTAAGCCACCGGTACCGGCAGTGGCACGTTGATACCGACCATGCCCACCAGGATGTTGTCGCTGAAGTAGCGCGCGGCTTCGCCGTCACGGGTAAAGATGCAGGTGCCGTTGCCGTACTCGTGATCGTTGATCATCTGCATCGCCTGCTCCATGGATTCGGCGCGCACCACCAGCAGAACCGGGCCGAAGATTTCCTCTTCGTAGCAGGTCATGCCGGGCTTCACCTGATCGATCAGGGTGCCGCCCACATAGAAGCCTTTCTCGTAGCCGGCGACTTGCGGGTTGCGGCCGTCCACCACAATGGTGGCGCCCTGCTGCTCGGCGCTGGCGATATAGCCATTCACCTTGTTCTTGTGCGCCTCGGTGATCACCGGGCCGAAATCGTTGCTGCTGTCGGTGTATGCGCCCACTTTCAGGCCGGTCATGGCCGCGGACATTTTTTCGATAAAGGTATCGGCGGCTTCGTCACCCACACATACGGCGACCGACAACGCCATGCAGCGCTCGCCGGAGGAACCGAAAGCGGCACCGGTCAGCGCGGCCACGGTGTTGTCCATGTCCGCGTCGGGCATGATGATCGCGTGGTTCTTGGCGCCGCCCAGCGCCTGGCAGCGTTTGCCGTGGGCGGTGGCGGTGGAGTAGACATACTCGGCAATCGGGGTGGAGCCGACAAAGCTCACCGCCTTCACCTGGGGAGCCGTGAGCAGGGTATCCACCGCCACCTTGTCACCGTTCACCACGTTCAGCACACCGTCCGGCAGGCCGGCTTCCTGCAGCAGTTGCGCCAGCAGCAGCGAGCAGGAGGGGTCGCGCTCGGAGGGCTTCAGCACGAAGGTGTTGCCGCACACGATGGCCAGCGGGAACATCCACAGCGGTACCATCGCCGGGAAGTTGAAGGGGGTAATACCGGCAACTACGCCCAGCGGCTGCATCTCGCTCCAGGAGTCGATACCTGGGCCCACGTTGCGGCTGTGTTCGCCCTTCAGCATCAGCGGGGCGCTGCAGGCGAATTCCACATTCTCGATACCGCGGGTCAGTTCGCCCATAGCATCGTGGGAAATTTTGCCGTGCTCTTCACCGATCAGCGCGCAGATTTTCTCTGCGTTGTCTTCCAGCAGCTGCTTGAAGCGGAACATGATCTTGGCGCGCTTCGCCGGCGGTGTGTTGCGCCACGCCGGGTAGGCGGCCTCGGCCGCGGCGATGGCTTCTTCCACGGTGCTTTTTGCCGCGATTGCCACCTGCCTGGTGACCTCGCCAGTGGCCGGGTTGAACACGTCCTGGGTGCGCTCGGCGGCTTCCACCACCTGGCCGTTGATAAAGTGACCCACAATGCTCATGTTTTTTCTCTCTCTGAATTCTGTAATTAATTAGCCGTTGGCGACTTCAGTGATGGCATCGCCCAACGCACTCACCAGGGTGTCCACCTCTTCCGGCTGTGCCACAAATGGCAGGCCCAGCTGGATGGTGTCGCCACCGTAGCGCACGTAGAAACCCTTCTCCCACATCTTCATCGCGATCTGGTAAGGGCGCAGCAGCGGCTCGCCGGGTGCGGCTTCGATAGTGAGGCCGGCGGCCACACCGCAGTTGCGGATGTCGCTGATCAGCGGGGTGCCTTTCAGCTGGTGTACGCGCTCTTCCAGCACCACTGCCAGTTCCGCGGCGCGCGCAAACAGGTTTTCTTTTTCCAGGATATCCAGCGATGCCAGCGCCGCGGCACAGGCCACCGGGTGCCCGGAGTAGGTATAGCCGTGGGGCAGCTCCAGCAGGTACTCGTGGCCACCCTGCTGCATAAACGTGTCGTAGATTTCCTGCTTCGCGATCACCGCGCCCATGGGCACCGCACCGTTAGTGAGCTGCTTGGCGACGTTGATGATGTCTGGGGTCACGCCGAAGGCCTCGGCACCGGTGGCGGCGCCCATACGGCCGAAGGCGGTGATCACCTCGTCGAAGATCAGCAGGATGTTGTGCTGGGTACAGATTTCCCGGAGGCGCTGCAGGTAGCCCACCGGCGGCGGCAGCACGCCGGCGGAACCGGCCATGGGTTCCACAATCACCGCGGCGATGTTGGAGGCGTCGTGCAGCGCGATCATCTCCAGCAGTTCGTCCGCCAAGTGCGCGCCTTCCTCCGGCATACCTTTGCAGAACTTGTTCTGCGGCAGCACGGTGTGCGGCAGGTGGTCGGCATCCACGGCGGTGCCATAGAGGGCGCGGTTGGCGCCGATGCCGCCGACACTGATGCCTCCGAAGTTCACCCCGTGGTAACCCTTGGCGCGGCCGATCAGCTTGGTCTTGGAGGCGAAGCCCTTCTTGCGCCAGTAGGCGCGGGCGATCTTCAGGGAGGTCTCGGCGGATTCGGAACCGGAGCCGGTGAAGAACACGCGGTTCATCCCTTCCGGCATGAACTGGGTGATGCGCTCTGCCAGCTCAAACGCCTTGGGGTGGCCGAACTGGAACGCCGGGGCGTAGTCCAGGGAACGCAGCTGCGCGCTCACCGCATCGGCGATTTCCGGACGGTTGTGGCCCGCACCGCAGGTCCACAGTCCGGACAGGCCGTCGAAGATACGGCGGCCATCGGCACTCAGGTAATAGCAGCCCTCGGCGCCGGTAATGATCCGCGGGTCCTTCTTGAACTGGCGGTTGGCGGTATAGGACATCCAGTGGGCATCCAGTTGAGACTGGCTCAGCCCGGCAAACTTGTCGCTCACTCTTCTTCTCCGGCTTGTTCGACTGTTGAGTTGCGGTAACTGTAGATGAGCTTTAATGTTTCATAGACTGCAATTAATAGATGTTTAGTTTCATAAATATGAAACTAAGTCGTGAGAGGTGAGGAGAGGTTATGGCGCGCACCCAAACCGCGCTGCTGGGGCAGCTGAGCGATATCGACCTGCGGCTGCTGCGGGTATTCCGCGCGGTGGCGGAGGCGGGCGGCTTCTCCGCCGCCGAGCTGGAGCTGAATGTGGGCCGCTCCACCATCAGTCGCCACATCAAGGACCTGGAAGTGCGCTTGGGCGTAACCCTGTGCCAGCGCGGCCGCGGCGGCTTCGCCCTGACCCGCGAGGGGCGCCAGATCTACCAGGCCACCCTGCGCCTGCTCTCTTCGCTGGACACCTTTCGCGGGGAGGTGGCGGACGTGCACCGGCGCATGACTGGCCACATCTCCATTGCCCTGTTCGACAAGATGGTCACCAACCCCGCCGCCCACGTGGGCGAGGCGCTGCGGCGGTTTGACGACCTAGCGCCGGAGGTGAGCCTGGATATCCACATCGAGCCGATCAACGAAATCGAGCGCGGGGTAATGGAAGGGCGCTTCCAGCTGGGGGTGATTCCCGCCCACCGCAGCTCCCCGAGTCTCGAATACCAGCACCTGTTCTACGAGCAGATGTACCTCTACTGCGGCTACCGCCACCCGCTGTTCGGTACCGCGGATATCTCCATCGACGACGACGCCATCCGCGCCAGTAAATACGCCGGCCTCGGTTACCACTCGCCGAACATGGAAGTGGGCAACCGCCTCGGCCTCGAGCGGGACATCACCGTCAACGACCAGGAGGCCATCGTCCACTGCCTGCAATCCGGGCGCTACATCGGCTACCTGCCGGACCACTACGCGGAAACGTTTTTGAAGAAAGGCGAGATCCGCGCGATCTGCCCGCAGCGCTATCACTACGAATGCGATTTTGTGGCGATCCAGCGGTTGTCACCGAAGCCTTCGCGGATTGTGAAAACGTTGTGGGATTGTCTGGCGGATGCGCACGCTCAGTAAATTTTCGCGAGAAAGGTCACTCGCCTTTGACGATATGAAACCGGCTGCGGCGCGCCGCGGCGTCTTCGGCACGCCGGCGTACCTGGCGCTCCAGCCGCTTGCGCAACTTTTCTTCATCGCTGGGCCAGCGGTCGGCCTCCGCGAGGGTGTGGCGCACCGCCTGCCACAGATGCTGGCAGTTCAGGCGCAGCGGGTTTTGAATGATGGGATAGCGGTGGGCCGCATCGCATACCTTGAGCCAACCGTGCAGCCGGTGCTGCACCATCAACGTCGCCTTTACCTCGCCGCCGAGGGCGGCGAGCTGGACGAAAGCGGCATGCAATTGCGCGCGAAAGCTGGTTTCGCCAGCGGTGAAATCCGCCGCGTGATCATGGAATTGCAGTTTTAGTCGATACCACTGACACGGAAGCATGATGGTGCTGATTTATTCGAATTTACAGGCGTTCCCGGGTGTCGGGAAATGACACTGCAGAGAGGAGGGAACAGTTGCCCGGAACTCTACCCGAAACCGAGATTCAAGTACATTTGGCGCGCGAAAGGTCGAACGGAATTCCAGAAAGTTTTAGAGGAATGAAACACACGCGCCGCTGCGTACCCTGAGTACCACCTGCTGCTGAAATTGCCGTTTGTACTCGCGAATAATTTCCGCAATCGCCAGATCCTTGTCCCGGCTGTAGGGGTAGATCAACGACAGCACATAGCTCGGCTCCCGCACGATATTCCCGCTCGCTCCCTGCCACTGCCCGGACCCCGCCAGCACCGTCAGCCCGTGGGGGAATTTTGGGGTAATTACCTTTTCCACAAACGCCGCCCACTCGGCCTTGCTGACAAACCCCTGCGGCGTGTGGGTGCCGAAATAAATGTGCTCTTGTACCTGCCAGCGCTCATCATCCCGGCAGTGCAGGTACTCGGGCTCGTTGCTGTCGGTAACCGTTTGAGTGGCACAGGCCGCGAGTACCAGGCACAGGGCAGCGACGGCAACGTGCCGGATTGGGCGGGGGATCAGTTGGGGAAACGGCCGCCGGAACCGGCGTCGAAAATGGAGCAAGCACCCTCCGAATGACTCTGCTGTCGATACACGAACAGGTCAGAGTATAGAGGGCGCCCGCTTCAGTCAGATCAGGCAGAGCAGACCGATCAGAAGAAAATGAACTTGGCGGTGAACAGCGCCGCCAGTGCGTAGACACTGATGCTGACGTCGCGGCCGCGACCGCTCAGGGCCTTGATCACCGCGTAGGCGATGAACCCGAGCGCGATACCGTTGGCGATGGAAAACGACAGCGGCATCATCACCGCGGCGATCACTGCCGGTGCGGCTTCGGTGATGTCATCCCAATCGATGGCGGACAGGCCGGAGGTCATCAGCACCGCCACATACATCAGCGCGCCCGCGGTCGCACAGGCGGGCACCATGCCCACCAGCGGCGAGAAAAACATCGCCAGCAGGAACAGTGCTCCGCACACCACCGCGGTCAAACCGGTGCGTCCGCCGGCGGCAATACCCGCAGTGCTCTCCACATAAGTGGTGGTGGTGGAAGAGCCGATCAGCGAGCCCACCGCAGAGGCGGAACTGTCTGCCATCAACGCCCTGCCCATACCCGGCAGCTGACCCTTGTCATCCAGCAACTTGGCGCGGTCGGCAGCGCTCAGCAGGGTGCCGGCGGTGTCGAACAGGTCCACGAACAGGAAAGCGAAGATCACACTGATCATGCCCACATTGAATGCGCCGGCGATATCCAGCTGCAGGAAGGTCGGCGCCATGCTCGGCGGTGCTGACACCAGGCCGGCGAACTGCACCTTGCCCATCAGCAGCGCAATGCCGGTGACCACAAGAATGCCGATCATCACTGCGCCCAGCATACGGCGATGCGCCAGTGCCGCGATCAGGAAAAAACTCAGCGCCGCGAGCGCGGCATCGCTGGAAGTCAGGTCACCCAGGGTCACCAGGGTGGCCGGGCTCGCGGTAACAATGCCGGCGCTTTTCAGCGCGATGATCGCCAGGAACAGGCCCACACCCGCCGCCAGCGCCTGGCGCAGCGACATGGGGATGCTGTCGATGATCCACTGGCGCACCTTGAAAATACTCAGCAGCAGAAACACCACGCCGGAGATAAATACGGCACCCAGTGCAACCTGCCAGCTGTAGCCCATCTCGCCAACAACCACATAGCTGAAAAACGCATTCAGGCCCATGCCCGGTGCCAGCGCGAACGGGTAGTTGGCGTAAAGGCCCATGATCAGGCAGCCCACCGCCGCCGCCACACAGGTCGCGGTGAACACCGCGCCCTGGTCCATGCCGGCCGCCGCCATCACATTCGGGTTTACAAAAATGATGTACGCCATGGTCAGGAAGGTAGTGAGACCTGCGACCAGTTCCTGGCGCACATTGGTATTGCGCTCACTCAGTTTGAACAGACGCTCGAGCAGGCTTGCACCACTGGTGGCATCCGCAGCAGATGGCGCAGAAGTTCTGAATTCAGTCATGGTGGAGTCCGGTTCCGGGATTAGAAGTGATACTTCAGCAGCAGGTTCACATTGCGCTCGTTGGAGTCGATACCGAAGGTGCCGTCCTTGATGCCGAACTTGTCATCCCAGTGCACGTATTCGAGACCCGCATACAGTTTTTTCGGTTTGCCAACACGGGCGCCGATATCCCACTTCAGCTGCGAGGTGAAGTTCATGCTCGCGTGCACGTCGCGCGATGCGCTGGCCCAGTCGAGGAAACCGTCGTAGAGGAACTGCTCGCTACCGAGGGTGAACGGCAGGCCCCACACCAGGGTCAGCTGCTCGTTGTCCGCGCGGTCGTCGTTTTCGCGGTGGTAGAAATTGGTCTGGAAATAGGCGAAGCCCGGCACCGCCAGGTCAAAGCCGATACCGGCCAGCTTGTTGGTGAAATGCGGACCGGTCGCGGTCAGGTGATCCGGGTCGTCCATATTGCCGAGCTCGAGCTGGCCCGCCAGCAGCACGTCTTTCACCGGTCCGAATGCCAGCTCGGTACCACTCAGCTTGCCGAGGCTCAGGCGCGGGGAGATCTCGGTGTACAGCTCGCTGGAGTCGTCATCGGAAACCAGGTAGTCGGAAAAGATGAACAGGTCGCCCCAGCTGTGGCCGCTGGCGTGCTCGAAGGTCAGTACGTTGCGGGTGCTATCGTCACTGCCGAGGCTGTAATCGACCTCGTAGTTCTTGCCGTGCAGGGCGGTCAGGCTGTTGTCACTCCACAGGGTTTCGGCGTGGGTGAGGGCGGCAAACGGCGCGCAGGCCAGGGAGAAGGAGAGCGAAAGCAGGGACAGGGACTTGGTCAGCTTCATGGTTACCTCTTATGTAGCTGGCGGAGTCCTTCCCGCGGCAATACGGGACCTTGCGGTCAGGTATTGGGCAAAAAATAAGCGCGCAATCTACCGGAATTGGCGGCGAATTTCCAAGACTTCGTGACGGATTAGCGCGCAGATCCGCAAGGAATACCCAACCAGAAGCGATATGTGCCAATACGCTGCGGACGGTGTAGCGAAGGAGAATCGGCGGACTACTTTTATAAGTTCAAAACGCGGGGAGTCAGAGGTGCCACGGTTCCTGCACCAACAATAATAGTTAGAGGGCACTATGACCATTCTTGCCATCGATCTCGGTACCACCAACAGCGCCTGCGCCATATGGCGCGACAATGAAGCTGTCGTCATTCCCAACAAGCTCGGCGAGCTCCTTACCCCATCGGTCATCGGTATCGATGGCAGCGGAGAGATCCTGGTGGGCCGCGCGGCCAAAGAGCGTTTGATTACCTGTCCCGACGATACGGTGGCTGTATTCAAGCGCTTGATGGGAACCAGTCACAAAGTGGTAATCGGCCGCCAGACATTCACCGCGGTGGAGCTATCGTCACTGGTGATCAAATCCCTGAAAGAAGATGCCGAGGCTTTCCTCGGGGAGCCCATCGAGCAGGCGGTCATTAGCGTACCGGCGTACTTCAACGACAACCAGCGCTACGCCACCAAGAAGGCGGGGGAACTCGCCGGGCTGAATGTAAATCGGCTGATCAACGAGCCAACGGCCGCGGCCATGGCCTACGGACTGCATGAGAAGAAGGAAGGCACCTTTGTAATTGTCGACCTGGGCGGCGGTACCCTCGACGTCACGGTGCTGGAATTTTTTGAAGGCGTTATGCAGGTGCACGCTTCTTCCGGCGATAATTTTCTCGGCGGCGAAGATTTTGTCGAGGCTATGGTGGAAGCGGTATTGAAGCTGGTGGAGTGTAAAGCGAGCGAGCTGACATCGGCGGAAAAGCACCAGCTACACATGAAAATGGAAACCGCCAAGCGTCGCATATCTTCTGCCCCCCAGAAAATTGAATTCAGCGTGGCAGGCACTTCCAAAACAGCCACTGTGGATAGCGATTGGTTCAACCGCGCAATGACCCCACTGCTGGTGCGCCTGCAACGGCCCGTCGAAAATGCCATGCGCGACGCGGGAATCTCACCTCAGCAAATTGACGAAGTGGTGCTTGTGGGCGGCTCTACCAAACTTGCGGCCGTGCGCTCTGCAGTGGGAAAAATTTTCCGACGGCTGCCCGCGTGTACCATTGACCCGGATTTCGCCGTGGTGCGCGGTGGTGCAGTGCAGGCCGGTCTCATGGAAAAAAATGCCGCGCTGGACGATATGGTGCTGACGGATGTCTGTCCGTTTACCCTCGGGATCGATTCGACCACCACGGTCAATGGCCAGCTGGTACCCACCTACACGCCCATAATCGAACGCAATGCCACGGTGCCGGTGAGCCGGGTGGAGCGTTTTTCGACGGTGAACGACAACCAAACGAAAATTGCCGTGAAGGTGTATCAGGGAGAGCACCGACAGACTTCAAAAAATGTCTTTCTCGGCAGTCTTGATGTGGCCGTTCCCAGTAACAAGGGCGGGGAGGAATCCATTGATGTGCGTTTCAGTTACGACATGAATGGAATCCTGGATGTGGACGTTACGGTGATCAGTACCGGGCGGAAATACAACAAGGTCATCAAGAACTCTCCAGCAAGCCTCAGTGAAGAGGAGTTTCGTAATTCCCTGAATCGCCTCGAAAAACTGAAATTCCACCCCCGCGACAGTGAAAAGAACCGTGCTCTTTTGGCCTGGGGGGAGCGGATCTACGAATCCTCCCTTGGCGACGAGCGCAACGCGATCGGTCAGTTGATTGCCGGTTTCGAAGCGGTACTGGATCGGCAAAATGAGGTTGAAATTGCCAAGGCGCGCAATGAATTCGAGCTCCGCCTGCAGCAGCTGGATCTGGAGGAGTGGGTGTGACCAATTGCTGGGATGTACTTGAACTTACCCATGACAGCGACCGTACGCAAGTCCGCAGGGCCTACGCCCGCCTTATTAAGCAGTTTCGCCCGGACGAATCCCCGCTGGAATTCCAGAAAATACATGATGCCTACGAGGAAGCCCTGAACTGGTTGCGATATCCCGAAGCGGTGCGGCAGACATTATCTGGCCACGAGGAAGCGGTAGACGGAGAAAGTGAGCAGGTCTCTGGTCAGGATGGTATGCGGGAACTTGCGGAAGGGTTTTTACCGCCGGGAATGACTCAGGAAATAATTGGCCGGATCAATGAAGCCATCGCCGGGCTTGCCGATAGCGAGATGATGGTCGAAGTCGATGGCTTCAGGATTTCCAGGGGAGAGATGCCCGAACAGGGATTCCGGGTTGAGCGAATTTACTCCCCTGAAAACGATGAGTGCCGGGACAATCTCGGCGAAGACTATCGCAATGCCCTGGACGAGGCACTTGCGACAGTGGACGAAATCCTTGAGAAGCCGGATAGGGCCAATGCCAAATATTGGGATTTTCTCGCCGACTGCCCGTTTTTACTGGATCAGGAGTTCCGCTTTCATTTAACTGGGAACCTGTTGCGGAAAATTGCGCGATTCAATCTTTCTCGGAAAGGTGCCAGTGAAGCCCCGGTTGGGGTAACAGCTATGCAGACACTGGATCGCTACCTGAATTTCAGCGGATTGAGTCACGAAGATTTTTACCAACTCAGTGAGCGAGAGTGGTTTGCACTGCGTATGCCCGATCAGACGCTCTCGGCTTCGAGCGTTGGAATGGCAGAACACGGGCTAAAAGGTGGAAAGCTACTCAAGGGGAAATCCCTGCCTGACCTCTCTGAGCGATCGGGTAGTTTCTGGGTTGACCTGGGAAAATTTGCCGTATTTGGTGCGGTGATGGCCGCCGTAATTCTCGGCGCGATTGTATTGGTTAGTATGGGGAAAGGATTACTGCTATATGGCTTTGTGGCCATAGGAGCCATAAAATTTTTTGCTGCCTTGTTTTGGGGGGAGCACGAAAAACTGTAAACCGGAATCTCGCACGTTACCGGAGTATTTATGAAATCCAACTGCATGCACCTGGCCATTCCCGCCGGGGACCTGGAAACCGCGAAGAAGTTTTACTGCGATGTGCTCGGTTGCAAGAGCGGCAATGGCGAAGCGGGGCGCTGGGTGGATATCGACTTCTGGGGCAACGAACTCACCCTGCACCAGAGCGAGGAACAGCTGCCCAATGTGCGCCACGATGTGGATATAGGTGCGGTGGCGGTGCCGCACTTTGGCGCGCATCTGCCGAATGATGAATTCCAGGAACTCAAGGCCCGCATTGAAGCCGCCGGCCTGGAATACCTGGATAAACCCTATCTTCGGTTTGCCGGCAATGAATACGAGCAGGAAACATTTTTCATCAAGGACCCCAACGGCAATGTGCTGGAGATGAAGTCGATGAAAAATCCGGAACTGATGTTCAAATAAAAAACGCCGCAGATGCGGCGTTTTTTATCGGGCAATTGCGCAGGCTCAAATCAGGCTGCGCGCGCCGTGCTCTCGCGGTGCGCCAGATACTCTTCGTAGGTACCCTGGAAGTCGATCAACGACTGATCCTTGATCTCCACTACGCGGGTCGCCAGCGAGGAAACAAACTCGCGGTCGTGGCTCACGAAAATCAATGTGCCTTCGTACTTCAGCAGCGCCTTGTTCAGCGCCTCGATGGATTCCATATCCAGGTGGTTGGTGGGCTCGTCCATGATGAGCACGTTGGTGTCCATCATCATCAGCTTGCCGAACAGCAGGCGGTTCTTTTCACCACCGGAGCACACGCGTGCTTTTTTGTTGGCGTCGTCGGCGGTAAACAGCAGGCGGCCGAGCATGCCGCGTACGGTCAAGTCATCGTGCTTGGGCTGGCGCCACTGGGACATCCACTCGAAGATGGTGAGATCGTTATCGAAGTCCGCGGAGCTGTCCTGCGGGCAGTAACCGATGGCCGCGTTCTCGGACCATTTCACGGTGCCGCCGTTGGCCTGGATCTCATTCACCAGGCAGCGCAGGAAGGTGGTCTTGCCCACACCGTTCTCGCCGATGACCGCGAGGCGCGCGCCGGCTTCCAGCAGCAGCTCACCCTTGTTGAATAATGATTCGCCATCAAAACCGTGGCTCAGGCTTTCCAGTTCCACTGCCTGGCGGTGCAGCTTCTTGCACTGCTGGAAGGTGATGTAGGGTTTAACGCGGCTGGAGGGTTTGATTTCTGCCAGCTGGATCTTCTCCATCTTCTTAGCGCGCGAGCTGGCCTGCTTGGCCTTGGACGCGTTCGCGGAGAAGCGGTTTACAAACGATTGCAGCTCTTCCAGTTCGGCCGTCTTCTTCGCGTTCTCCGCGTGCAGCTGGTCCTGGATCAGGGTGGAGGCCGCAACAAAATCCTCGTAGTTGCCGGGGAAGATGCGCAGGTCACCGTAGTCGATGTCCGCCATGTGCGTGCACACCTGATTCAGGAAGTGGCGGTCGTGGGAGATGATGATCATGGTGGACTTGCGCTGGTTCAGTACTTCCGCCAGCCACTGGATGGTGTGGATATCCAGGTTGTTGGTCGGCTCGTCCAGCAGCAGGATATCCGGGTCGGCAAACAGCGCCTGTGCCAGCAGCACCCGCAGTTTCCAGCCCGGGGCTACCTGCTTCATCAGACCGAAGTGAAAGGATTCCTCAATGCCCGCCTGCAGCAGGATCTCGCCCGCGCGGCTCTCCGCACTGTAGCCGTCCAGCTCGGCGAACTGCACTTCCAGATCCGCCACGCGCATGCCGTCTTCCTCGGTCATTTCCGGCAGCGAATAAATGCGGTCGCGCTCCTGCTTGATTTCCCACAGGCGTGTATCGCCCATGATCACCGCGTCCACCACGGTGTATTCCTCGAACGCGAACTGGTCCTGGCTCAGGATGCCGAGGGTGCAGCCGGGGGCAATGGAGACATTGCCGGCGCTGGGCGTGAGGGCACCGCTCAGGATCTTCATAAAGGTGGACTTGCCGCAGCCGTTGGCCCCGATCAGGCCATAGCGGTTGCCGTTACCGAACTTCGCGGAGATGTTTTCAAACAGCGGTTCGGCACCGAACTGCATGGTGATGTTGGCGGTGGTAATCAAGAGTCTGTCCCGGGAGGTGTAACTGAAAGGGAGCGCCGCGGTAATGATGTGCAACAGACATAGGGCGCGGGCCGCGCACTATACGGTGGCGGTGGCGGAGTGTCGAGTGATTTGTTTGTTAATTGAGCAGTTCGGGCCGCGCATAAATGCGGCCCCTGGCACAGTTAAAGGCCTGCAATACTGGCCAGTGCTGTGATGGTGGTGGCGGTGCTGAGCAGGATGAAGTACACCAACCCGAGCACCGAGAACTTCAGTGCGGTCATTGGCCAGCCCTGGCCATAGACACGCTTTTGCATCAACAGCAGATAAACCGGCATCCACAACCCCAGCGCGAGGAGTGCCAGGTTGAACAGCGCCTGCGGCAAGGTATGCGGCTCGGTAAGCCAGGCGCGCAGGTCAAACATCAGCACCATCAACAGCAGCGCGAGTGACAGAAAGGCGTGGCTGTGGAGTGCCACAATAAGATGCTCCATATAAAGGCGGCGCTTGAACACATACAGCAGGCCGAGGAACAGCGCAAAGAACGGCAGCATGACGAACAGGGTGGAGGGAATCGCACTGAACAGCGCGTCCTTGAGCAGGTTGGGGTCCTTGGCGATACGGGAAATGTTCTGCGGGAGCTTCGCGCTCTGGCGAGCAAACCAGGCATTCACTGCCTCGGGTGCTCCCTCGATCTGCGGTGCTGTGATCTTCTGCGATACCGTGGTCTGCTGGGATTCCTCTTCGGCCGGGCCCGCGACCACGGCAGGGTCGAGCTGTGCGATGCGCTTGGCGGCACGCTGGCGCACGAGCTGCTCGACGCCGCCCAGCAGCCCGGTCACTCCGGGTACCTCGCCACTTTCCGCGGAAATCTCGGCAATGTCTTTTATCGCCTGGTCGCGCAACCGCAAGACTTCCTCCACGCTGGTGGCCGAGGTGATGTCGAGCTCGACCGAGTTCAGGTCAACGCCGGGCGATGTTACATCGGCGCCAACCTGACTGAAGCTGACATCGGTTCGCCAGTCGCTGCTGAGATTTGCGGCGAAGAAGGCGGTCAGGCACAGGAACACAAACAGGCGTACCGGGCTTACATAGCGCACACGGCGGCCGGCGAAGTATTCGCTGGTCAGAAATCCAGGGTTCACCAACAGTGGGCCCAGCGTGCGCGCAATGCGTGAATCGAGCCCAAACACCGTGCCAAAAAAATCACCGATCAGCTCGGGGAATTGCCGCACCAGGCTCTTTTCCGGCTGGCCGCAGGCGTGGCAGTGAGGGCCGAGCAGAAGTACTCCGCAGTTGCCACAATGGGGGGCGGCAGGCGTGCTGGCGGAATCCTCGCAGGCTCGTGTTGCAAGGTCAGAATGCTGAGGAGAGGCGATCAGGTCCTGATCCGGCAGGGTATCGGTGTTACTCATGGCTTTCCCTGGCTCATGTTGTTCTTATTCAAACGGTCCAGCGGCCGTGCGCTGGCATTGAACGGGGCGTGTCACCGAATAGTGCCACGGAATGATGGCCCGGGTAATCTCCGGGTGATATAGCGGTAACCTTCAGCGGGTACCGGAAACAAAAACGGGCCCCGAAGGGCCCGTTTTTTACATGCGTAGCGCGATTATACGACTACGATGTTTTCAGCCTGCGGGCCTTTTTTGCCTTGAGTTACGGTGAACTCAACGGCCTGGCCTTCGGTCAGGGTGCGGAAGCCGGTGCTGGCGATCGCGCTGAAGTGTGCGAATACGTCCGGACCGGACTGCTGCGCAATAAAACCAAAACCTTTAGCTTCGTCGAACCACTTAACGGTTCCTTTCACTGTATTGGACATACTATTAAATCCTGAGATTAAATCGGGTTAATGCCTCTAAATAGGCGGGTGTTGCTTGGAAAATTAGCCGGGATTTAAAACTGCAGGACGAGGTGTTACGAGTAAAACAGCGAAATGTAGATTGTAAATGTGTGGCTTTCTTTCTAGCAGACGCACACTCTATAGGTAACTGGGCGTTTTGTCTACAAAACGCCCAGTCTGCACTTCAATTCAGACCCGGCAGTCTGCTGCGGTGTGAGGGCCGACTCTTCAGCCATCTTTGTCGATTTTTTCCCGCAACTTGCCAAACACATCGCGTATCAGCCGCTTCGCCGCCGGCATTTTTTGGTTGATCTCCTGGCGCAGCGCCAGCAATTCCGCATCGTCCGGCTGAATATTCAGACCGCGTTTGACATTGCGGTCGGCGCTCCCCAGGTCGTTTTCCAGCAGGTTGGTGCGGGCGCGGTGGGCGAATTCATCCACGATCTGGTTGATTCCTGCCTGTGCCTGCGGGTTCTCCGCATCCAGCGCCAGCGCCTCGCGATAGTAGTAAAGCGCACTGCTACCCCTGGGACTGTTGAGTTTGCCACGCTCCAGCGCCTCGGCACCGCGCGTCACATAGTCCTCCACCAGCTTTTCGGTCACTCGCACCAGGCCCTCGAGCGCATCGCGGTTGTCCTCGTCGAGCAGCAGTACCTGGCGGTAGTAGTAGCGCGCATTGTCCTGCTCTGGGGCGATATAGCGCGCATCCTGCAAGCGGACCTCGGCCTGCTGCAGCAGGCGTTTGATCTCGCGGTCGGTCTCGCTTTCGTAGCCCAGCGCAAACACCAGCAGTATCGCCGCGACCACACCCAGTACCGGTAGCAACAGGCGCGGCTTGACCGCGAGCCAGGTTGGCATCTTGAAGGTTGCGGGTTTGGTCCCGGCCACCTGCGCGGGGGCGGTCGGGTCGAGCAGCGGGTTGATTGCGGCCACCAGCGCATCGCAGTCCCGGAAACGGTCAGCGGGCGACTTCGCCAGCATCTGTGCCAGCAGCGGCGTCAGGTAGGCATATTTCGCCGGCAGTGGCGGCAGCGCTTGCTGGATATGGTTGATCGCGGTGCAGGTGTGGCTGTCGCCCTTGAAGGGGTTATAGCCCAAAAGCAGCTCCAGCAGGATCACGCCGAGGCTGTAGATATCCGTGGTGATATCCAGCGGCTGCCCCTGGGCCTGCTCCGGGCTGCTGTAGGACGGACTACCGAGGCTGAGGCCGGCCTGGGTGAGGTCGGAATTGTTATCCACATCCTTGGCAATACCGAAGTCGGTGAGCACCGCGGTGGCATCCTTGCGGAACAGGATATTCGCCGGCTTCACATCCCGGTGGATGATGCCCTGCTCGTGCACCACCGACAGCCCCTCGGCAATCTCGCGGATCAGTCGCAGAATCGCCGCCGGTTCGCGGAAGCGCCCGCGGTTCTCATCCAGGTCGCCACCGCCGAGAAATTCCATGGCGATGTAGTGATCGCCACCGGGCAGGGTAGAAATATCGTGGATCGTGATGATGTGTGGGTTGTTGAGGCTGGCAATGAAGTGCGCCTCATTGATAAAGCGCTCGTTCAGCTGCGCCCCACTGGTGTCATGCGCGCTGTTGCGCAGTACCTTGATCGCCACCTTGCGGTTGAGGGATTCCTGGGTGGCCAGATAAACCGATGCCATTCCGCCCTGGCCGATGGGGCCGTGCACGGTGTAACCGGGGATATGGAGATCGGAGTGGGTCATAGCAGCAGATTTGCCAACCATTCAAAAGGGGACCGCGCAACTGTGCGGCCGTCTGTACATCAACTGGGAAGTGGCAAGAATATCGCTGTGCCTGAAATAGATAAACCGACTCGGGCAAAAATCAGCAGGCTCAGCCGCCAATTAACGGTACAAAGTTACGCCTCTGTCGCCTGCCGAGAGGAAACTTTCCGCCATAGGTGGCCACACCTGACGCGACCAATATGCGCCGAGCGGCGCTGTGAGGCCAGGCACATGCCCGTATACTGAATGTCCGAATCACCCGGGTAGCCAGTATGTCGAACGCCGTCGAATCCGTCGCCAGCACCACAGCGCCGCAAGCAGAATCCACTAACGCCGCGAATATGAGCGCCCGCCAAATGATGGGTGCGCTCTGGCAGTTTGTCCGGCCGTACAAAGCGATACTCACGGGCGCGGTGGTGGCGCTGGTATTTACTGCGGTTGTCACCCTGTCTATCGGCCAGGGCGTTCGCCTGCTGGTGGACCAGGGGCTGACCGGGGATACCAGCGAGGCCCTCGCCCACGCGGTGCTGGTGCTCATGGTACTGGCGGTGCTGATGGCCGCGGGCACCTATGCGCGTCACTACCTGGTGTCTTGGTTGGGTGAGCGCGTGGTGGCGGATCTGCGCAACGCGGTGTTCGCGCATATCGTCACCCTGCACCCGAGCTACTTCGAGACCAACCGCAGCGGCGAGATCATGTCCCGCCTCACCACCGACACCACCCTGCTGCAACACATCATCGGCAGCTCCTTCTCGATGGCGCTGCGCAGCGCACTGATGTTTGTCGGCGCCCTGGCGCTGCTGCTGTTCACCAACCTGAAACTGAGCCTGCTGGTGCTGGTGGGGGTGCCGCTGGTGTTGATGCCCATCGTGCTCTATGGCCGCCGGGTGCGAAAGCTGTCCAAGGCCAGCCAGGACTCCATCGCTGATGTGGGCACTTACGCTGGGGAAATCATCCAGCACATCAAAACCGTGCAGAGCTACACCCGCGAGCAACACGAAACCCAGGCGTTCGCTAGGGAAGTGGAAACCGCCTTTGACGTGGCCAAGCGGCGCATACGCCAGCGCTCGCTGCTGGTGTCCGTCGTGATCCTGCTGATGTTCGGCGCCGTCGGCACCCTGTTGTGGGTGGGCGGCAACGACATGATTGCCGGGCGCATGAGCAGTGGCGACCTCGCCGCCTTCGTGTTCTACGCGATCATGATGGGCTCCGCCGTCGCCACCATTTCCGAAGTCTACGGCGAACTGCAGCGTGCCACCGGCGCTACCGAGCGGCTGGTGGACCTGTTGAATGTGAAAGCGGAAATTCCGGTGAGCGATGGCAGTGCACACCCAGAGTTATCCACAGAAAAAGGCGAAGCGCGCATGGCCTTCGAGGCAGTGGAATTCCGCTACCCCTCGCGACCGGATCACCCCGCCATACACGGCCTCAATCTCGATGTCGCCGCCGGCAAAAGCCTGGCGCTGGTAGGTCCCTCCGGCGCCGGCAAATCCACCCTGCTGGAACTGCTGCAGCGCTTCTACGACCCGCAACACGGGCGCATCACCCTGAACGGCACCGACATCCGCGAGCTGGATACCCATACCCTGCGCCGCCAGATGGCGGTGGTGCCGCAGCAGCCGGCGCTGTTCACCGCCGATGTCTGGTACAACATCCGCTACGGCAAGCCCGATGCCAGCGACGAGGAGGTTATTGCCGCCGCCAGGGCAGCCCACGCCCACGACTTTATCCAGCAACTGCCGGACGGCTACAACAGCCATCTGGGCGAGCAGGGCACGCGTCTCTCCGGTGGCCAGAAGCAGCGCATCGCTATCGCCCGCGCGATTCTCAAAGATCCGAAAATTCTGCTGCTGGACGAGGCCACCAGTGCGCTGGATGCCGAGAGCGAGCACCACGTGCAGCAGGCGCTGCAGGCACTGATGAAAAACCGCACCACCATCGTCATCGCCCACCGCCTGGCCACTATCCTGCACGCCGATCGCATTGCGGTACTGGATCAGGGGCAGGTGGTCGCACAGGGCACCCATGCGGAGCTGGTGCAGACATCGCCGCTGTACAAGCGCCTGGCGGAGTTGCAGTTTCAGAATGCAGAAATGAAAAAGCCGGTCGACGAAGTGTGACCGGCTTTTGAAAGTCACGGGCTGCGTAAACGAGCGCAGCCCGTTGATTATGCTTCCTGCTTGATATGCGGCGCGAGGTAGGTCATGTAATCGGCCTTGCCGATCGGGGCACCCAGCTTGCGCAGAATCGCGTAAGCCATGGAAATGTGGAAATACACATTCGGCACCAGGTAATCGTTGATGTACTGGCGTGCCGGCAGTTCGGCATAGCGGCCCGGGCCGAGGCCGATGCGCTTCACTTCATCCAGCTTGCTGTCATCGGCGGTAATGCCCTCAACCATTTTCTTGGTCTCAGCAATATGCGCGCGCGCTTGCTCCAGCGACGCCACCTCAATGCTCAGGTTCTCAACCGGCTGACCGGCGCACCATTGCGCGAAGCCGCGCGGCTGGTTGCACACCAGAGCCACCTGCGCGCCAAACGGGAACATATCCTCCGCCAGGCGCTCCTGCAGCAGCGCGCCGGTATCGGCAGTATGCTTCTCGCCGATTGACAGAATATGGTCGAGCACATCCAGTCTGGAAGTAAAGATGCGTTTGATCTCGGTGATTTCTTGGTTTGCCATGATGATCTCTTATTGGAGGAAGGGGATGCGGTTACGCCTACGCGTTATGGCGGCGACTTTGTGTGTTTCAAGGGCGGCCATTACAGGAATTCCAGAATGAAAGACCTAATGGTCATCCATCCTTGCGGTAGACGATAAAAATCACCAGGTCCTCGGAGCCCGTTTGCCGCAACCCGTGGGAATTCCCCTGTCGCGTCAGGATGGACGTGCCGGGGCCAACCTGCGACTTTTCCCCATTCATGGTCAGCTCACCGGTACCACTCGCCACATAATAGATTTCATCCTTGTGCTGCTCGTGATATCCAATCGCTGCGCCCGGGTGCAAGATGCGCTTGCGGAACACGATCTCCAGATCGGGTACGCCAGAAAAAAATGGAAATGCCGTGGTCGCGCCGCCGCCCTGGTGTGGACCGGGCTGCGGTACTGCGAGTTCCGATTCCTCTTCTATTGCGAAGCCCGCATCATCCGCATGGCTGGCAAGCCCCAGAAAAGCTGCAGTAATAAACGTGAGAGCAGTTAAGAAAATTTTCATGTTTATTTATTGTGAAAATTCGGTTCAGGGTTACTTAACAAAATTGAATCTATCGCGCACACGATAAGTAACCGCCGTCCTATTGCTGCTTACCGTTCATCGGTACGCCCAAAGGGTGTTGCTCGCCAGCCAGTCCTACGCCTGCTGGCGAACATCCCACGCTTCATGAGGGCCAATTATTCAGCCCGCCTGCTGCATCGCAGCAGCATCCATCCACACAAGTTCCCAGATGTGGCCGTCCGGATCGCGGAAGGCACGGCCGTACATAAAACCGTATTCCTCCGGCTCGCGGTAGGCGCTACCACCGGCCGCAATCGCTTTTTCAATCATCGAATCCACCTCTTCACGACTTTCCGCAGACAGGCACACTATTACTTCACTACTCTTCTCCGTATCGCAGATCTCAAGCCCGGGTGTGAAGCTCTTGTATTTCTCGCCGGTCAGCAGCATGACAAAATTGCTCTCGCCGATGATCATGCACGTCGCGGTTTCGTCGGTGAACTGGGGGTTGAACTCAAAGCCGAGCCAGGAGAAGAACTCGACGGATTTTCCCAGATCGGCGACTGGCAGGTTTACAAATATCTTTCTGGACATGGCATTTTCTCCGTTGGCGCCAGCGCTGAATTGCGCAGCTATCCAATAGTCGCAGCAGATAGTTCAAAATCGACAGCAGCAGTTAAATTATTGGCGGGTAAAACCACGAATGTGCCATTTCTATCCTTTGATATACACCGCGAAGTCTTTGCCGAACAGAAACCCTCCCATTGGCTAAATCACGGTTTAGTTGCACCGGGCTTGCAGCGTGCAATACTTTCGTCGGTCTGACACAGCGCGGCGAGATAGAGTTCGCTGGCCTGTGCGTATCCGTTATCGGTAAGGTAATCCACGATTTCCACAAACGGCGTCGGTGACAATCTTAGATCGTGTAGCGCATAGTCGAACATGGGCTCGAGCTGAGCTTGTAATTCTGTCGAGTCGGCAACTGAATAGCGAGCCGTAAGCTGTTGCAACATTTCCACCGATGGGAGTGCGGAAAGGCCATAGCGAGCGGTCAGCGTGTTGTAATGCTGTTTGAATGCCGCAGCTCCAGACATCATCACCTCGCGGGAAGGTGCCCACTCGGGGAAGCTTGCCTGCAGGGCAAACTTCATCGAGGGATGCTTGGTGCTGCGGTGTGTCTCTTCCGGGAAGTGACGGGACGAATACTGCTTCGGCAGTGCGGCCGTCAGGATGGCATCCAGCTTGGCATAGGGCGCATACATGTGCTCGCCTTCACTGGCCATGGTCAACAGCAGTGGCTTGTGTTTGCCCAGAGTGTCTTTCGGAAGGGTCTGAACCTTATCGAGGATGTAGCCATCGTCCAGCGAGGGGCTGAAGGCGAAATAGCGGGAAACTGGTAGGGTATCCATCAGCCACTGCTGCATCACATATTTCCCGGCATGGGAGTGGCCGGAAAGAATACGAAAATCCGCCGCGGGATATTCGCGCTCTATGAAAGAAAAGAGCTCTCGCTCAAGAAAGGCCGCGAACTTGTCCTCATCTTCCTTTACATCCAGTTCTGCCCCGAGACTGTCGATACCCACCACCATAAAGTCCGGAACCGTAGTGGCTATCAGGTCCAGCGTTGCCATCGCCGCCAGCATGTCCCACTGGCCGTGCAGCAGGTACAGCACCGGAAACTTCTGATTCGGGTGCCCGGTATCGGAAGGTAAATGGACCTGGATGGCCTTTTCTTTACCCAATATTTCCGATTTGATCGTGCGCGATTCGCCGTAAGAAAACGGCTCGGAGGATGCGCAAGAGGCAAATAACAGCAAAAAGAGAAGAGCGGAGAATGTCTTTATTGTTTTCATCTTGTTTCTCTAAAGGTTGAAGGTTTTAAGGCATGAAATGATCGGACTCAGAACGGAAAGCTGCTGTGGCTACCCAGCAACATACTTAGGTGCGCGGAACCATCAGCAGTATGCAACCATACCAGCGCGCCAATATTGGCGAGCACGGTGAGCCAGAAGATGAACCGGAACGGCTGTTTGCGGGATTTGTGCCGCAATTTTTGCTGGGCCAGCCAGGCACCGGGCCAGCCGCCCAGCAGGGACATCAGGTGGAGCGTGCTTTCCTTGGTGCGCCAGTTGCCGGCACGGGCGGCGGACTTGTCGAGGTAATAGAACAGGTAGGTCAGCAGGCTCATGCCGATGTAAAGCAGCAGCACCAGCGGGGGCAGCTTGCCGAGTGTTACCGAGGCGGCAACCAAGCCAATAAATACCAGGCCTACCAGCAGCGGTCGGGAATTGCCGGAGTTAGTGCTTGCTGACTTGCGCTTGGCCTGGGGTTTGGAAGTGGGCTTGTCCCCCGCCAGTGCTGCCTTCACCGCACAGGGGCGCCCCTGGCGGTCGGAAGACAGTTCGTAAGTCACCACCTCGCCGACTGCAGGCCGGCGCTGGCGATTGCCGAGCGCCTTGATATGGATAAATACCTGCTTGCCGCCGAGCATCGGTTCAATAAAACCGAAACCCTTGTCGTCATTCCAGGTGCGGATCTTGCCCTTCACGCGGCCAGCCGCCGGGGATCTTTTCTCAGACATACTGCCAGCCTGCAATCAATCAATTAGCTGGATAGTGCCCGATTGAAGGCCGGGATCAAAGTGCGTAGCGCGCAATATAGTGCGCGATATCCATCAGCCGCGATTTGCCACTGAACTCGAAGCGCACCTTGCCCACCGCGGAAAAATATAGTTCCAGCTCGCTGTCGATATCCAAGGTGCCGGAGGTCTCCACAGACCAGGCGACGATGTTCTTGTAAGGCAGGGAGGTAAAATCCTTCTTGCTGCCGGTGATGCCCTGCACATTCAGCGCGATGATGCGCTTGCTGGTGAACACCACGCCGTCACGCATGGATTTGAACGAATCCAGCACTTCCTCACCATCCAAAAGCAGCGGCGCTACCTTTTCGGCGAAGTCGGCATTCTGCTTGAGTTTGAACACGCTCTTGTTATTGAAGTCGATCATTTCCTAATACCTCCCCATGGCGTTTTCGCTGCTGGCTGTTCCGCCTTCGCGGTTTGGTTTTCTTTTTTCGGGTGTTTGGACGTTTTACCACTTTTGGGGACAAAGTTTAAATTTGATGGCGGCAGGTCTTTGACCACCGGGAATTCCTCGATGATTACCCGATCGATGATTTTCCCCAGCCGACGTTCCACCGCACACAGCCGCTTGAAATCGTCCTTCGACACCAGCGATACCGCCTCACCGGACAGGCCGGCGCGGCCGGTGCGGCCGATACGGTGGATATATTCGTCGGCCTCGTCGGGCATATCGTAATTGACCACCCGCTCCAGCTCGTCGATATCGATACCGCGTGCGGCAACGCCGGTGGCGACGAGTATGTTCAGTTCACCGGATTTGAAATCGGCAAGGATCTTCGAGCGCGAGGCCTGGCTTTTGCCGCCGTGGATCGCCTCCGCCTTTATGTCGCGCTTCTCCAGCTGACTCACCAGTTTGGCCGCGCCGTGCTGGGTGCGGATAAAAATCAGCGCCTGCTTCCAGTTGCGCTCCTTGATCAGGTGGCTGAGCAGCGCCGACTTATTGTGTTTGTCGACCGCGATCAGCCACTGGGAAATCTTCGGTGCGGTTTTCTGGTTGCTGGCAACGGAGACATCAACGGGATTGTTGACCACTGATCTCGCCAGCGACTTGACCTGGCTCGACAGGGTCGCGGAGAACAGCATGCTCTGGCGCTCCGCCGGCAGGCGCGCAATGATTTTGTCGAGGTCGTCGATAAACCCCATATCCAGCATGCGGTCGGCTTCATCCAGCACCAGTATTTCCAGCTCGTCAAAATAGAGTGCGCGCTGGTACGCGAGATCCAGTAGGCGACCCGGTGTGGCGACCACAATATCCACGCCCTCGATCAACTGCTGCTTCTGTGGCTCCAGGTCCACCCCGCCCACCATAGACATGGAGGTGACCGCCAGATGCTTCCCATACAGCTGGATATTGTCCTGCACTTGTATGGCGAGTTCGCGAGTCGGCACCAGAATCAGCGCGCGGAAACGCTTGGGGCGGCGTTCGCGCTCCCCACCGAGCGCCTGCAGTATCGGCAGCACAAACGCGGCGGTTTTACCAGTACCGGTCTGTGCGGTCGCGAGCACGTCGCGCCCCTCCAGAATGGCGGGAATCGCCTTGCGCTGGATCTCGGTGGGGGTAGCGTAGCCCTTTTCTTCAAGGGCCTGCAGGATCGGGTCACTCAGTCCCAGGGTGTGGAATGTCATGTGGATTCTCAATTCGGGCAATGGTCGAAAAATGATCGGCGGCTGGTTTAAGCGCGGCATGGTAACAGTAAAGTCGAGACTAGATGCTGCTCCTTACAGTGCAGGACAAAGGCTTTTCATGCTGTCGCCATAGTCAGCGGCGTAGGCTCGTGTGTCGTCGGGTTCCACGTGACTTACCCCCGGTTCAATGTATTGGGCGGTATATCGCTTCATTGGCGGTTACAGTAACCGCGTTCGGATTACACACCCTCACAACCGAAGACAAATCAAGAGCTAGGGAGAGCAGGCATGCAAGATGAAGTTATTCTCTATACCAACCCCCAGTCCCGCGGCCGCATTGCGCGCTGGATGCTGGAGGAGGTGGGAGCGCCCTATCGCACGGAAGTGCTCGAATACGGTGGCAGCATGAAAGCGCCCGCCTACCTCAAGATCAACCCCATGGGCAAAGTGCCGGCCATTGTGCACCGCGGTGAAGTGGTGACCGAGGGCGCCGCCATCTGCGCCTACCTGGCGGAAGCCTTCCCGCAAGCGGGGCTGGCACCCACGCCGGAAGAGCGCGCCAGCTACTACCGCTGGCTGTTCTTTACCGCGGGCCCATTGGAGTCAGCGATCATCGACACCAAGACTTTCGGTATCGAGCCAGATGCGCAGAAGCAGATGATGGTGGGCTACGGCAGCTACGCCGCGGTGCTCGACAACCTCTCCAACTGGTTTACGGGACACAAATATGTGACTGGGGAACGTTTTACCGCCGCCGACGTGTATGTGGGAGCGCAGATCAACTGGGGATTGGAGTTCGGCACCATTGAAAAACGTGCGGAATTTTCTGATTACGCCAAGCGCGTCACCGATCGCGACGCGTATAGTCGCGCTACGGAAAAGGACAACGCGTTGGTGGAGAAAGCATGATGACACAAAACAGGGCAGCCGTAGCTGCGGCGTCGTGAAACACGAAGCGGAAATCGACCTGGGCGGCCAGCTCAAGTAAAAAGGCGCCGAATGGCGCCCTTGCTGAGTCGCATCACATTTGATGCGCTTATAGCATCAGTACTTCCTTGGAGAGCACTTCGACACATGCATTAGATGCTTTGGCCAAATACTCTTTCAACAATTTGGCATCTTCGTTCAGAAGGTCGTCTTTTGTGGGAGGGGCGTTATCGTCACCTTGCACAGAACTGCAAAGCGTCTCTGAAATCACGCTCTGATTAACACTATCAATCAATCGCATTCTGGCGTTGTAGGTAACCTTGTAGTGCGTCCAGTCCGCGGGATAGTAGTTGAACATCCAACCTGTGGTTTTTACATCGAGAATATAGTCTGCACCAGGATACTCCGACACGAGCGTGGCGATCTTGTCATTCGCTGCGACAGTGCCATTATTTTCCTTCAGTTCCATCGCGCGAGATGCTGCCAGACGCTCCATAAGTCCGGCGCTAATGGAAAGCGCCGGGTCTTGCACCTCATTTTCACGGACAATCTCGTTCCCCGCAGAAACCATTGCGGCCGCGCCAATCAAGCCCAAAGTCGCTTTGCCGGCAGTAAAAGCCGTAAAGTCCGGGGTCTCGAACTGAGTGGCGACCACGGTTTTACCTTGTAATGCCTGCGACGATTCTGCAGTAAGTGGTACGTGCTTAACGCTTACACATCCAGTGAAAAGGGTGCTCAGGAACGCCGTCGCTGCGATTTTCTTAAACATATATTTCCCTAAAACTTCGTTATTTTACGTATTTTTACGTGATTTTTATTTCCGCTCAAATAAAGCGAACAAAAAGCTAACATGATCAATCCATTCCCGCAATCCTACCTAGTCTATATGTCGACAATCTTTTGATGCTTCTATAATCACAAGATTGGCAATTTTTTATGTCTGAAATTTTGAATATCACCCATAAATTTTATTTGCCACCAGGGACAGATTTGAGACTTAAAATTTCCGTATGAGACGTCGTCAAGCGGGAGCTGACGGCGTAGGAAGTGCGACTTACTGGAAGTGACAAAGCCGAGAGTAATTCTGATTGCCGGTCCAAACTTTGCTCGGAAATATTCTAACCAGTATGTTTATGGGGATTGGTTGGAAATTATGATTCGTCAGTTCTTGAAACACTGAGAGCTGCAGGGTTTCAGAAACGAGTGTTCAGGTCAGATCTAGCTCCATCTCCATCTCCATATAGGTATGATCCACAACCCGATCAAATTGCGACTGCAATGTAGAATTTTTGGTGCGCTGCGGAATGAACCCCAGGCGCTGATACAAAGGCCACGGATGACAACACGCGCAACTGTGAACAGAGAATAAAAACGCACGATGTCTCGGGAGGCTGTAATCGTCAAGCGCAGATTCCGCGCACTGTTACGCATGCCACCAACAGCCACAGCCTCACCGTCAATCACCGCTGCTGTATGTTGGCATTAGCCAAATTCCGAATCGCCGCGGACAAACGCATGGAAGAAAGTCCCGCGCCTGCTACGAGTGCCCGTCGCGGAACACATAGTCGAATGAAGCTGTCCCTCAGCTGTAGATCAGCGGCACCGCGGCGTCCACATCCTCCGCACGACAGGGGCGGTAGCTGATCACAGGAATTTCATTGTTTATCGTTGGTCCTGGTTTGTATTGCTGGATCAAAATGGAAAATTGCCATAGTTGTCGAGTATTGCGCAAAGTGTAGTGGCGCTCTTAGCTCTGGGCGAAGAATGCCTTGTGGTACGCAACCTCTCCCTGCGGAAAGCTGCCGGTAAAGGCTCGCGCCTGAAAGTACTCCGGCGGCACGCCAGGGTATACCAATCCCTCCACTACCTTGAATCCAAAGCGGCCGTAGTAGCCGGGATCGCCAAGCACCACACAGCCAGCCGCGCCCATTGCTTCAAGGTCAGTGAGTACTCGCTGCATCAGTCTGGAACCCACGCCCTGCTGCTGGAATTCCGGCAGTACGGAGATCGGCCCCAGCCCGAACCAGCCGCGCGCGCCATCACTGATGGCGACGGGCGAAATGGCCACATGGCCGATCACTTCGTTGCCGACTTCAGCGACAAGGGAAAGTGTGAGTGCCCCGGCACGCTGCAGCGCCGCCACGATAAATTGCTCGGTGTGGTCCGTATGCGGGGCATCCCGGAATGCCAGCTCGGTGACGCGGTGGATGGCGTCACTGTCACCGGCGTTCTCTGTGCGAATTTGAAATTTCAAATTTTGGCCTGCGTTGATGGCGGTTTCGACCAAAGCCTTTTGTTGCGCTTAGGGCGCGGCCAGTGAGGCCATGTCGATGACAAAACGGTAGCGTACGTCGGAGCGCTTGAGTCGCTCAAGCGCATCGTTCACCTCACTGATATTTATCACCTCGCATTCCGGCAGGATATTTTTCTTGGCACAAAAGTCGATCAGCTCCTGGGTCTCGGCTATGCCGCCGATGGCGGAGCCGACAATACAGCGGCGGCCCATTACTACCGGTTCGCTGTCCATTTCCTCGATCGGGCCTATCTGGCCAACCAGCACCAGCCCACCGCCCACATCCAGCAACCGCAGGTAGGGCGTGAGGTCGTGTTTGACGGGAATGGTGTCGATGATCAGGTCGAACGAAGACTGCGCCGCTTCCATCGCCGCGGCATCGCTGGAGACCAGCAGGCCATCGGCGCCGAGGTCCCGGGCGTCGGCTTCCTTGTCTTCGGTGCGGCTGAGCACCGTCACATCCGCACCCAGGCCCGCTGCCAGTTTTACCGCCATATGCCCGAGACCGCCGAGGCCGATCACGCCTACCTGGCTGCCGGGGCCGATGTTCCAGTGGCGCAGCGGGGAATAAGTGGTGATGCCTGCACACAGCAACGGTGCGGCGCGCGAGAGGTCGAGGCCATCCGGTATGTGCAGTACAAATTCCTCGCGGCACACCAAATGCTTGGAGTAGCCGCCCTGGGTGGTCTCGCCGGTAATGCGGTCGCGGCCGGCGTAGGTGAGGGTCATGCCCTCGCGGCAGAACTGTTCCTCGCCGTGGTGGCACTGGTCGCACTCCAGGCAGGAGTCCACCATGCAGCCCACGGCGACGGTGTCGCCTTTCTTGAACTGGCTGACGTCTTCGCCCACGTCGATCACGCGCCCGATAATTTCATGCCCCGGCACCATCGGGAAAATACCCCAGCCCCAGTCGTCCTGTACCTGGTGGATGTCGGTAAAACAGATGCCGCAGTACAGCACCTCCATGGCCACGTCGTTGGGGCGCAGGTCGCGGCGCTCGAATTCCCAGGGGGCGAGGGTGTCGCCGGCGCTCTGTGCGGCGTAACCGATGGTTTTCATGCTGGTGCTCCGTGGCGGATTTGCGGGTTGCATCCAGTGTAGGTAAGCGGATTTCTCAGCAGCGATGAGATCCAGTGATTTTGCTGCCGGATGTGCTGTTGTCACGGCAGGAGCGTTTTTCGGGATTAAAGCGCGGCGGAGCCGGTCGCCTATCCCCATGCTGCCTGTTATCTTCCTGCGCATAACTACGTACAGGAATACACCATGTTAAGGAATCTTCTCAGCTCGGCGGTACTGCTGGCTGCGGTCTCTGCTTCTACGATCGGCCTGGTCGGGTGCGACAGGTCCGGCACTGAATCTGCTGCGCCGGCGCAGTCGTCCTCCGAGTTCGTCATCGATTACGACGAGTTCCAGCTGGATAACGGCCTGCAGGTGATCTTCCATGTGGACCGCTCCGACCCAGTGGTGGCGGTGTCGCTCACCGCCCATGTGGGTTCCGCGCGGGAGAAGGAGGGGCGCACGGGCTTTGCGCACCTGTTCGAGCACCTGTTGTTCCTGGAGTCCGAGAACCTTGGTAAGGGCGGGCTGGATGCGATGAGTGCGCGCATCGGTGGTTCGGGCGCCAACGGCTCCACTTCCCGCGATGTCACCAACTACTACCAGACGGTGCCGAAAGACGCGCTGGAAAAAATGCTGTGGGCCGAGGCCGACAAGCTGGGGTGGTTTATCAACACCGTGACCGAGCCGGTACTGGCGAAGGAAAAGCAGGTGGTGAAGAACGAGAAGCGCCAGAGCTACGACAACCGCCCCTACGGCCACATCCAGTACGTGATCGACCGCAACCTGTACCCGGAGGGCCATCCCTACCACTGGCAGGTAATCGGTTCGCTGGAAGACCTGCAGAACGCCACCCTCGACGATGTGAAGGAGTTCTTCCGCCGCTGGTACGTGCCCAACAATGTGGTGCTGGTGGTGGCCGGGGATTTTGACACGGTGCAGGCCCGCAAGCTGGTGGAAAAATATTTTGCGGAAATCCCCACCGGCCAGGACATCGAGCGCGCCGCCAAGCAACCCGCGAGCCTGAAACAGAGCGTGCGCCGCTACTACGAAGACAACTTTGCACGCGAGCCGGAGCTGACCCTGGCGTGGCCGGCGGTGGAGCGCTACCACCCGGACAGCTACGCGCTGGCGGTGCTGATGGAATACCTGGCGGAAGGCAAGCGCGCGCCGCTTTACAAGGTGCTGGTGGAAGACAAGCAGGTCACCGCGGACGTGGCGATGGAGGGTTACGAGTCCGAACTGGCGGGGCAGATCCAACTGCAGGTACAGGCATTTACCGGGCGCGATCTCGACGAGGTCTACGAGGGCATCCAACAGGCCTTTGCGCAGTTTGAAAAAGACGGCATTGCGGAAGAGGACCTGGAGCGGATCAAGGCCGGCCAGGAAGTGGCGTTCTACGAGGGCCTTTCCAGTGTGCTCGGCAAGGGCTTCCAGCTCGCGCAGTATCAGGTGTATACCGACAACCCCAGTTATGTCACCGAGGATATCCAACGCCTGCTGGCGGTCACTGCGGATGATGTAAAGCGGGTTTACGAGAAATACATCAAGGGCAAGCCGTTTGTGGCCGCGAGCTTCGTGCCGCGCGGGCAGGTAGAGCAGGCGCTGGCGGATTCCTCACAAGCGGAAATTGTGGAGGAGAAAATCGTCAACGGCGCCGAGGAGCAGTTTGATGCTTCCGCCGCAGCGGAATTTGAGAAGACCTCGTCCACGTTCGATCGCTCTAAAGAACCGGCCCTGGGGGCCCCGGCAGAGACAGCGGTGCCGACGGTGTGGCGCGACATATACGGCAGCGGGATGAAGGTGTTCGGTATCGAGAGCAGCGAGGTCCCCGTAGTCAATTTAAGTATCGTGATCGACGGTGGCCAGCTGCAGGAGCGGCTCGACAAAACCGGCGTGGCCAACCTCGCTGCCATGCTGATGGAGCGCGGTACCGACAAGCGCACCCCGGAGGAACTGGAAACCGAGATCCAGAAACTGGGTGCCAGCATCAACGTGTCTGCCAGTAAGAATTCCATTCGCTTTGACGTCACCACGCTGGCGCGCAATTTCGACAAGGTGTTCGCGCTGCTGCAGGAAATGCTGCTGGAGCCGCGCTGGGATGCCAAGGAGCTGGAACTGGCGAAGAAGAGCGTTGCCAGCCTGATCCGGCGCCAGGCGGCGGAACCCAATGCCATTGCCTGCCAGGCATTCGCGCGCCTGCGCTACGGCAAAGACAGTATTCGCGGCTACGACCTGCTGGGTAGTGAGGAGTCCGTGGCGGCCATCACCATGGATGATCTCAAGGCCTATTACCGGGATTACCTGTCGCCGTCGGTGGCGCGTGTCCATGTGGTGGGAGATGTTCCGGAGATGGAATTCCGCAAGGCCCTCGGGGCATTGGCCAAGAGCTGGCCGGCGAAGCCGGTAACTATCCTCAATGCGAATTCCGAGCCGGCAAAACCGGGTATTTATTTTGTGGATGTGTCGGGGGCGAAACAGTCGGTACTGCGCATCGGCCGCCCCGCCATGTCGGCACTGTCGGATGACTATTACCCGGCGGTATTCACCAACTACATCCTCGGCGGCGGCGGCTTCGCCTCGCGCCTCACCCAGCAGCTGCGCGAGGGCAAGGGTTACACCTACGGCATCCGCTCCATGGTAGACGGGGAAAAAGATCTGGGCACCTTTGCCATCGGTACCGGCGTGCGCGCCAACGTCACCGCGGAATCCGTGCAGCTGATCGACGAAATCCTCAAGGACTATGCGCCGACCTACACTGAGCAGGATCTGGAAACCTCGCGCGCCTATCTGGTCCGCAGCAACGCCCGCGCGTTTGAAACTGCCCGCGCCAAACTGAGCCTGCTGGAAAAAATGAGTGAATTCCGCTGGCCCGCCGACTATGTGCGCAAACACGAGGCCATCGCCAAAGCCATGAGCGTAGAAAAAGTGCAGCAAATCGCCGAAGAATACATGCAACCGGATTCCATGATCTGGGTGGTGGTGGGCGATCGCGCCACGCAATTTGGTCGGCTCGAAGAACTCGGCTTGGGTGAAGTAACGCTACTGGACAGCAATTAATTGTCGCAGATGGGGACGAGGTATCCCCATGCAAGTAACGGGTACGTCAGGCTCATTAGCATGAATTTAGCCGGCTTCAAAAATAAGCCGGCTTTTTTATGAGGGTTTGTTTAAAAGTGCACATATCGATGACGTATTGGTCGCAATTTGGGGGCATAGACTGCCGTATCGGGCGATCGGAAATGTATACTGCGCCATCTCCTGCAGCGACTTCACCAGTGGGTGGCTAGGTCCGCAATGGGAAAATAACAACAACTGCGGGCGCAAGCCCAGGAACCTGACTGCTGTGAAAAAACTGTCTTTTCTTCCCCTTATTGTGTCACTGGCTGCCTGCGGCGGCGGTGGTGGTTCCGATAACGCCTCCGAGGATCAGGGCGGCAATGGTTCTGGTGGGCAGGGTCTCAGTGCACCATCCATCAAGCTTTCATCCACGCTGGGTGACATTACTCGCGAGAACACTCCCAAGCTAGCCAGGGTAGTGGTAGACCTGCTGCACGCAGGGCGTGATGTGCATCAGATATGGGACAGGGGGCAATACTTCAATAATTTCACTCGGGGAGAAGAGTCCGGCAGTTGCGAAGGTGGTGGTAAATACAAGATCCGACTCTCTGACGATGGCAAGCGCCTTCGAGAGAGCTACGACAATTGCAGTCTGTTCGACTATTCCACGCAGCAGGAAATCACCGTAAATGGTGACATGCAGACGGATTTTTCCGGTATCGACGCCAGCGGAAATTTTCAGGTAAATCAGATTTATCGGGATTACAAAATCACCGAAGGCAGCGGCCAATGGGAAACCGTTGACGCGATCATCGCCTACAAAGGCAACAATATTGCGGATTCCGGTGTGCAGCCTCAGGTCACTTTAACCCTGCGCGCGGTGAACAGCATTGAAGGCACTATCAATGCAGAAGACTTTCGCATATCCATAACCGACAGCCTGGATTTTATTAGTAACCTCAACGGGGCAGTCGGTGTCGGCGGTGCCGTGGAGTATGTTGGCATCGGTACCACGCAACTTGGTTTCGATGAAAACCGAGGCAGTTTTCTGTTGAGCGGCAGCGGTAACGATCGTGGGGAAGTTGCGATCAGATATGGTGCTGTGGATGTCTTGTTTGATGCAGGTGGCGACGACCAAAGCGAGTACGGTCTGCGTATTCCCATGGGCGAAACGGGTGGCATTCCGCTCTTCGGAACCGAACCGTCGCAACCCTATGTTCAAACCCAGCAGGTGGGGAATCAGGAAAGGCGCAATGTCGATGGCAACGCGACTACAAGTGTTTCAGTGTTGCCGAATTTTGGCGATGCGGGTGGCCGCCTGCTGGGGTTTACGCTTCAGGTAGACGCCGTCCGCCTGCAAGGTAGGCCGGATGACTACCATACGCCACCGGCTGAAGAATTACCGTTTGAATACACCATCACCCAGCCAGTAGCTGGCCTATTCCGGATCGAAACCCACGGCGATCTCGGTGCCGATGTGGCGGCGTTCGAGGCGACGTTTTTCGCCACGAACGCGCTAGGCAACGAGAGCAATCCTCCTCTTCCCGCTATGATCTATCTCTATCGGGATACGGATTCCGATGGTATCGCCGATTTCACCGACGATGACGATGATAATGATGGCGTCCCTGATCACCGAGACGCACTGCCGAGAGATCCCACGGAAACCGAGGACGCCGATGGCGACGGTATCGGTGACAACGCCGACCTCGACGACGATAACGATGGTATTGAAGATACTGCTGATTTTTACCCGTACGACCGTTACTGTTACTTGGAGGCAGATGGTGATGGTGAACGCTGCTTACTCCATAGCGTGGGCGGCAACAGCTATGGAAAGATCCTGGACCGGAATGGCATTGTTTACTTCTACAAAACGGGAAGCCTAGAAGTGAAGCGCTGGGATTCCCTTACTCAACACTTCTTGCCTTCAATCCATCTGGAGCCTGCGTCGGTCGGATCCGTCGGGCAATTCAACACGTTGTATTACGCGGAGCCGCAACATGCGCTCTACATTAAATACGATGACAGGGTGTATTCACGGATTGGCCTCAATGCCACCACTTTGGTGGAAAATTTCTACGTGCGAGGACCGTCTACTGAAGAGGCGTGGGAGCTGTACGGAGTAGACTTTGCCGAAAACTATGTGGTGTTGTTGGGGCAGAGTACCAATGGTTATGAACGTTATAGCTATGACTTGACAGGTGCCTTGGGAGCGACTTATTCGGAAGCTCGCCAACACTATGATGCCACCCAGTACCGGTATGTTGATTCCGCGCGCTTCTGTACGATCGGCTACAAGCTGGATGTGGTGACCGGTGGCTTTATCGATATCGCCTCTGGCAGCGACTTTGACGGCCCGTGTGGTTACATGCGTATCCAGACCGGCCGCCAGCCAATCGTATCGCCAGACGGCACACGTGCGGTGATTTCAGGCGGTGTTATTATCAATGCCGATCAGGAAGTTGTGGGAACCGGTAATGTCTCTTTCCGTACCCATGATATCGGCTGGACCAATGCTGGGATCTACTATCTGAACTCGACCGCCGAAACACTTGATCGCTACGACAACAATGGGGAGCTGCTGGAGAGTCTGCCGCTAGAGCGTCAGGAAACTGTTGGCAAGCTACTGATCAATGATGACCATCTGATCTGGTTCGACGGTGCGCTGCCAAAAGTGGTGCGTCTGCCATTATCTAGCAGTAAGAACTAAGAGTGTGTTCCTGAGGCGAATAACAGCGTTGTCGATTGTGATGGAGAACTAGCGCTTACATTTTCAGGTAACGCTATAGGAAGCTAAAGCGATCAGAATCGAGCGCCGTATGATGGCGGCGTTTGTCGCCCAGTTATGAATGGAATCATGAACAACGTATGCAAGCCATTTCTATTGTTGGAAATATTGGTCGGCTTCGCGCCGACCGTATTTTTCTTGCTGATCGACTCATTTCTGGCGATGTGGGGAGTTTTCGCCGTCGGTGCGCTTGGTGAGGATTTCAATATTCATGCGGGCTTTGAGTATTTCGTCATCCTTGCTCAATGGTTGGGGCTCTGGGGCGTCCTCTACGTAGCCGCGCTGGTATGGCACGGGGTAACGTCATTTACTATTCCGCGCAGTATCAGAGTGTTTCTCGTATTCGGGCTGTTTTCTCTCGGATATAGAAACTTTCCCTTCTTCGAGTCACTGGTCATTGACGGTGTCTATCACTCCCCGATTACCTGGATCGTTCTGCTGCCAGCCGCGGTAAGTATTCACATCCTGTTTTTAGGTCGCGCCTACCTTATGCGAAATAACGCCTTAAGCGACGCCTAGCCGGTTGGAATGCGACATTTACTATCTAGTGGGGCCCAATCACGCGGCGTTGGAGGGTTGCTAAACTTCTATTCCCCAACCTGAATCCAACGCGGTATCCAGAAAGTGCTGGACTACAAACTCTACTACTGGGACCTGCCATTTCGTGGTGTGTTCATCGAAATGTTTCTGGCGGATGTGGGTGCCAGTTACGCGCTCCACGATGCCAGTGAAATTTACCCAGAGCGCAGCCTCAAGATCGAAAACCCGGGCATGGCGCCCCCCTACCTGTACGATTGGAAAAGCAAAAAGTACTTTGCCCAGCTGCCGGCGATTATGATGCACCTGGCGCGTGAGTACGACTATCTTCCCAAACGCGCCGAGACCCACACCCTCGCCCTGAAAATCCTCCTCGACTGCAACGACGTGCTGCTGGAAATCACCAATTACCACGGTATGGTGATGTGGAACAAAAACAGCTGGGACGAATTCCGCAACGGCCGCCTTGCGGACTGGATGGAAATCTTTGAAAAGACCGGCTTGGAACACGGCCTTAAAGCCGGCGGTGGCTATCTGCTGGGCACAACCATTTCCGTGGCGGATATCGCGACCGCGGCGCTGTTCGGCACCATGGTGTATGCCTTCCCCGTTCTCGAAGAGGACCTGCAGGAAAACGCGCCCCACATTGCGCAGCTGGTAAAGCATGTCGAGGCGCGCAAGCCCATTCAGGCAATGCTGGAGAGGCGCCGGGTGGTGTGGGAGCGGGGCTATTGCGGGGGGCAGATCGAGAGCTCGCTGCGCAAGGTGTTGGGCCAGTAATCAGGCCAGCAGCTGGAATGCAATCAGTGCTGCGCACAGCAGGAAACCGGCCGCAGGGCACCACAGTGGATAGCGGGTTACGCCCGCTTCCACCGGCTCCTGGCGCAGCTTGATCACCACCAGGCAAAGGTTCACCAGCGAAAATATTATCAGCATGATAAATGCGGTGATTTTGGCCAGGATCGTGAGTGGCAACCAGAGGGCGAATACCAGAATGCAGCCCGCCACCAGCAAGGTCGAAACGACCGGGGTCTGTGTCCGGGCATTGAGCCGGGAAAATAGTGTCGGTGCCATGCCTTTATTTGCCATGCCATACAGCAGCCTGGATGCCATGATGATCTGTACCAGCGCGCCGTTCACCACCGCAAACATGCTGATGACTCCGATAAACTGCGTCGAGTAGCCGGCATTGCTCACCATGGTCGCCAGCGGCGCGCCACTCTGTGCCAGTGTATGGATGGGGATGGTGCGTACCGCGAATGCCGCCACCAGTATGTAGAGCAGGGTGGATACGCCAATGGCGATCAGTATTGCCCACGGCAGTGTCCGGCGCGGGTTCTTCACTTCCTCGGCAATATTCACCATATCCTCAAAACCGATATACGCATAAAACGCCAGGAAGCTGCCGACAAGTAGTCCGGGCCAGGCGGCCATTTCGGGGAAAGCGAACACCCGTTGCCACTCCTGCACCGCTGGAGCCTCGCGGCTGACGAAAATGACAAACAGCAGGCCGCCTACTTCCACCAGGGTGATGAGGGTTACCGTGAGCGCAGATTCATTGATGCCCCACAGCGCAATCAACGTGAGCACCACTAACAGCAGGGTGATGGCGAGGTATTCCGGTACCTGGATAAAGAGTTCCAGGTAACCGACGAAGCCGTTGGCAATGGTCGCCGCCGAGACGATGCCGGTGATCGCCACCAGCACGCCGACCAGCTGCGCGAACCAGCGCCGCTGCCAGGCCTGATAGATGTAGGCGGCCGAGCCCGCGCTCTGTGGATAACGTGAAGAAAGTTCGGCATAAGACAGAGCGGTAAATGCGGCAATAATCCCCGCCAGCAGGAAGGCGTAGGGCAGGGATAGCCCGGTTTCATCTGCCACCTTGCCGATCAGGGCATAGATGCCGGCACCGACGATGGTACCGATACCGTAGAAGCTGGTTGCTGGCAGGGACAGTGATCGTTTCAGGGCGACCCGTTCTGACACGCTATTCCTCCGGCAATGGTTCTAACCAGTGTAGCGGTATAAAAAAGGGGAGCCTAAGCTCCCCGAGGGACCTCACAGGATGAGGGTTACATCAAAAGAACCCGAGCGGGTTGGTGTCGTAACTGACAAGCAGATTCTTGGTTTGCTGGTAGTGTTCCAGCGCCTTTTTATGGGTCTCGCGGCCGATACCGGATTTCTTGTAGCCGCCGAAGGCGGCGTGGGCTGGATACTGGTGGTAGCAGTTGGTCCATACCCGGCCGGCCTGGATATTGCGCCCCATACGGAAGGCCAGATTCATATCCCGGGTCCACACACCGGCGCCGAGACCGTATTCCGTGTCGTTGGCGATTGCCAGCGCCTCGGCCTCGTCTTTGAAGGTGGTCACGCCCACTACCGGGCCGAAAATTTCTTCCTGGAAAACTCGCATCTGGTTGTGACCTTTTAGCAGGGTCGGCTGCACGTAGTAACCCTTCTGGAACTCGCCGCCGAGATCTGCCGCGCCGCCGCCGAAGATCACTTCCGCGCCCTCGCGCTGGCCGATTTCGATATAGGTCATGATGCGGTCGAACTGCTCAAGTGACGCCTGGGCGCCAATCTGGGTTTCCATATCCAGCGGGTTGCCGCGCTTGATCGCCTTGGTGCGCTCCACCACACACTGCATGAACTCGTCGTAGATGGATTCCTGGATCAGCGCGCGCGATGGGCAGGTACACACCTCACCCTGGTTGAAGAAGGCCAGCACCAGACCTTCCACCGCCTTGCTGATGAATTCGTCTTCCTGCCGCATCACGTCGGCGAAGTAGATATTGGGGGATTTGCCGCCCAGCTCGACCGTAGACGGGATCAGGCTTTCCGCGGCGCATTTCAGGATATGGCCGCCCACCGCGGTGGAACCGGTGAAGGCAATCTTGGCAATGCGCTTGCTGGTGGCCAGTGCCTGGCCGGCTTCCTCGCCAATACCGTTGACGATATTTACCACGCCCGCGGGCAGCAGGTCGCCGATCAGTTCCATCAGAACCAGAATGGACGCGGGAGTCTGCTCGGCGGGCTTCAGCACCACGCAGTTGCCGGCGGCCAGCGCCGGCGCGAGTTTCCACGCGGCCATCAACAGCGGGAAGTTCCACGGAATAATCTGGCCGACAACACCAAGCGGTTCGTGTAAGTGATAGGAAACGGTGTGTTCGTCCAGCTCCGCCATACTGCCCTCTTGGGCGCGCAGGCAGCCGGCGAAGTAGCGGAAGTGATCCACGCACAGGGGAATATCCGCAGCGATGGTTTCCCGCACCGCCTTGCCGTTGTCCCAGGTTTCCGCCACCGCGAGCAGTTCCAGGTTCTGTTCGATGCGGTCGGCAATTCTCAGCAGTAGGTTTGAGCGCGCTGCGGCGGCCGTCTTTCCCCAGGCGCTTTTGGCGGAGTGGGCGGCGTCAAGCGCCAGTTCGATATCGGCGGCGGTGGAGCGGGGTACCTCGCAGAATGCCTCGCCGGTGACCGGGGAAATATTTTCCATGTAATCGCCGGACACCGGAGCGACCCATTCGCCACCGATGAAATTCTCATAACGCGGTTTGAAGTTGATAAGTGCGCCATCTCGGCCGGGTTGTGCATAGATCATCGCTGTTTTCCTCTTCGGGATGCTTATTGTGTTTGCCACTCCTGCAGGCGTTGTTATCTGCCGTTGCCGGGAGTAGTCTTGAACACCGGGCGTAAAGCCCGGTTATTCCGGTTTGAGCGATGAAAAAATATAACTTCCGGTGATTCGCGGCTTTCCTCTGAGTACAGATCAGTTGACCCTGAATCCAGCCTGCGGGCACCGACAGCAATAAAATCGATAAAAACCATGACTGAAATGACGATCCGCGGTCGCGCACAGCCGCGGGAACTGGTGGAGAACCGGGTGTCGTTCGCCGGTCCCAGTTCCGAACTCAGTGTTTACGATACCTATTTGCCCGCAGAGCGGGTCGGGCTATCTGCGGGTGAGCTGCTGTACTGCGGAATGATCAGTGGCCGCAAGATCATGCACGCGGCGGGCAATTACAGTGCCGAGTTTGTGCCGCGGGAGTCGTTTGTTATGGCGCCCGGCGAAAAGGTACACATCGACTTCCCCGATGCCCGTCTGGAAAATCCCACCTCCTGCCTCACCATCGAAATCGCCCGCGAGCGCGTCGGCGCCATCTGCGAAAAACTGAATGCTGCGGCACCGCTGCAGCGGGAATTCGACGACTGGCGCTACCGCCCCGATTCCCTGATTCACACCCAGCACAGCCAGGCCACCCAGGCACTGCTGCAACGGCTGGTGACTACTTTTACCGAAAATTCCAGCGACCGGGATTTCCTGGTGGATCTCGGGGTGAGTGAACTGGTGGTGCGCATGCTGCGCGAGCAGATGCGCAGCTTCCTGCTGAAGGTGTGTGAGAAAAATCCCGAAGTGAACGGTCTCGCCGCTGCGCTAAACCAGCTGCAGTCCAAGCTGGACCAGTCGTTGGATATCGATCAATTGAGTCGGATGGCGTGCATGAGCCGAACGCGCTTTTACAACGAATTCAAAAAACATCTCGGCTGTACACCCGCGGAATTTCAGCAACACCTGCGCATGCAGGCGGCAAGGGATCGCCTGGCGCGCGGGGAATCGGTGACCCGGGTGTGTTTCGATCTTGGCTACCGGCACCTCAGCCACTTCAGCCGCCGCTTCCACCAGCAGTTTGGCGTAAGCCCGAAGCAGTACCGTGACGCCTGTGAGGTTGAGGTCCGCCGGTAACCCTTTTCCTCTTTTTTTCCGCTCTTACTCGCTCACCCTTTTCAAGCGTGAAGGGCGACCTCGCAATTCTGTGATTCCGCGTCCCATCCTGCGCCATTTATCCGGGATTTCCCGTACGCACGTCTATTCTGGCTTTTGCCCGGGAACTCCGCAGATGCATGGGCAGCAACGTCTCTTTCATCCTGATTTGGCCGCAGACGGTTCAGCCGGAGAAGGGAGCTCAACGTACAAAGGGGAAAACGATGAAGAACGCGATCGGTAAAACACACCATAGGGCGATGGCTCTGGCCTTGGTGGGTAGCTTGGGATTTGCAGGCGCTGCCAGTGCCAAAGAATACACGATCAACAAAGGCGAGTTTGCCGGGTCATTTATAACCTCGTATCTGACCTTCGCGGCGGATAATAGAACCATCTCGACAACAGCGACCGGCACTGCGGGTGGTGGCGGCCTGGGAGAGTTCCAGAGTCACACCGTATCGGATTTTAATTTGCTGGGTGGCCCCTGCGACTCCGAAGCGGAGGAAAACCCGCTCCGCCCGGAGTTACATTTCAGTGTGGTCCAGTCTCAGGTCGTGTTGACCTTCAAAAACGGGCAGGTGTTTCTGAAGGCGCCGCCCGCCTCAGCGGAAGACGTCCCATTGGGTTGCGTATTCTTCAATATTAGCCCCGACAGCGATGCGGACAATATTATCCTGCAGGACATTGCTGGAGGCTTGGAGCTCACTGTTACCTACCAGATCATCGGCGGCACTGGAGAGTACGCCGGTGCGAAGGGGGAGCTGACCAGTACGACTACCGGTACTGTACTGGAATTCAATAGTGTATCTGACGGCGACAGCTGGTTTGGCGGCGTGACTGGTACGCTGAAAGGAAGTTTTTGTACTGACTGCCCCTAGCAAGGTGACACGCTTTGAATTATGCCTAGATTCAGTTCGAGAGCGTCATTCGTTCTGGGAAGCCTGCTCTACCGCGTGCATCAACAGGCTCAACGCATCGTTAAAGCATCCGTCACCATGCTGGTGTCGGATGCCAAGATTATGCGCATCGTGCGTATTTCTATTCGGTAGTGTCACGCCAAACATAGCGGGTGAGGGCGCTGATGCGGTTGCTGAGTCTCGCTTGTAAACCGAAACACCCTCCTTGTAAGTCTCCATCACCTTGAGGTTAGCTAGCTGGTCTTCCGATACCGTCAGCGGGTTATCCGAAAGCACCACTAGATCCGCGAGCTTGCCAACTTCGATCGAACCTTTGCGCTTTTCCTCAAAGTGCTGCCACGCGGGCCAAAGGGTCATTGCCTTTAACGCGGTTGCTACCGGTACGCGGTGCTCGGGCCCGATGACACGACCGCTGCGGGAGCGGCGGGTGACGGTGGCAGACAGCACGCGCATGGAATCCGGCAATGCCACCGGCGCATCGTGGTGGGTACCGAACATCATGCCTTCAGCCAGCACCCAGCCAGTGGGAGAAATATTCGCCGCGCGCTTAGGCCCCAGCACAGAGTCGCGGTGATAGTCACCCCAGTAAAAGGTATGCATTGGGAACAGCGAGGGGAAAATCCCCAGCTTCTTGATTTCGTCCACCTGATCCCGCCGCAGCGTCTGCCCGTGAATCAGCACCGGCCGGTTGTGTACATTGGGGTGCTTCGCTTCTGCGGCCTTCACCGCCTTGATCATCAGGTCGATGGCGGCATCGCCATTACAGTGCACCAGAATCTGCCAATTATGGGCAAAGGCCTTTTCCACTGCGTCCATCGCTTGCTGTTCGGTGATCGCGGGATATCCTCGGTAATCCTTGTCCTGCCCCGGCGGCGGTATGAAATAGGGCTGTGTCAGCCAGGCGGTTTTTCCCTGTGGTGAGCCGTCAATGGTGAGCTTGGCGCCGCCTACCCGTAAACGATTGTGGTACTCGAGTGTCGGGTGTATATCCGGAATTTCGAGAATGTCCGGGTACACGACCAGATCGATTTTCAACGCGCCGCTGTCTGCGACCCGCTTCAGTGCATCGAGCGATGCCTGGGTTGCGCGCCCCTCCTGTGCGGTGGTGTAGCCATAAGAGGCGAGCAGCTTGGTGCCCTCAATCCCGAAGAGATCATTCACATCCTTGTTGAGCGATTTACCAAATGCGCCAACCAGTTGAAAGAATGCATACTCTTCGGCGACGCCATTGGGGGTTTTGCCATCGGCCTCCCGCTGGAATACGCCGCCTTTCGGATTTTGGGTATTTGCAGATATGCTTGCGATTTCCAGCGCCTTGGAATTGGCGACGCCGAGGTGACCGGATTGGTGGATGATCAGAATGGGAATATCGGCAGAGACCAGATCCAGATCCTTGCGGGTGGGATGGCGCTGTTCCGCCAGTTGTGAATTGTCGTAACCGAAACCCACAATCCAGCCAATCTGTTTGACGGCATCCTGGTTGGCGGCTGCCCAACCCTGCAAGAGCTTGATCAATGACGTTATGTCTTTGCCTGTACCATCCGGCGGGGGTAACAAGTTGGCGGTCATGGACTGGAAGCCGATCATCCAAGCGTGGCCGTGGGAATCGAAAAATCCGGGAAGCATGGTTTTGCCTGCGAGATCGATTTTCCGGGTATTTTCGTTGGCGGTTTTAAGTACCTGGTCGCGTTTACCGACGGCGATTATTTTGCCGTCTTTTACCGCCACGGCTTCCGCCGTGGGGTGCTTATCGTCAATGGTGATAATCACGCCGTTGTGGAATATGGCGTCTGCGGTCTCAGTCGCCATTGCAAGTTGCGCGGCACAACCTAAGAGTAATCTGCTAAGTATGCGAAGCAGGTGAGGCATCGGGCTGGCTCGCTCAAGTGGGTTTTGCAACTCATTTCAATATAGCGTTTGCCGACGAGCCTGGTTGAATACGATAGGTTAAAACGAATCGGGGTTGCGAATGATCTGGCGGGCCCGGTCCTGCAGCGCTTTCAATTCCTCCGTATCCATTTTTTCCAGCAGGCTCAGCATCATCGCCATGCGGTGGTTGCCTTGAAAGTGCTCGCGCTTGTCCGCGAGGAAATTCCAGTACAGGCTGTTAAAAGGACAGGCATCTTCGCCGAGCTTTTCCTTCACGTTATAACGGCAGCCCTGGCAGTAATTGCTCATCTTGTTGATGTAACTTCCGCTGCTGATATAGGGCTTGGTGGCGACCAGACCGCCGTCGGCAAACTGGCTCATGCCGCGGGTGTTGGTGATTTCGACCCATTCGATGGCGTCGATGTAAATTCCCAGATACCAGGCGTCCACGTGGTTCGGGTGTACCTGGGTGAGCAGGGCGAAGTTGCCGGTGATCATCAGGCGCTGGATATGATGCGCGTAAGCGTGATCCAGGCTGTTGTCGATGGCGTGGTGCAGGCAATTCATTTTGGTGTCTGCGGTCCAGTAAAACGCTGGCAGTTCCCGGTGGTTGTGCAGGCGGTTACTGCGGGCATAGCCCGGCATTTCCCGCCAGTAAACCCCGCGCATGTATTCCCGCCAGCCGAGAATCTGCCGCACGAAACCCTCTACCTCATTGATGGAGATGCTCTTCCGGTGCTGCTGCCAGTGGTAAATTACCGCATCGATCACTTCCCGCGGATGCAACAGCTTGCAGTTCATGGCGAAGCTCAGGCGGCTGTGGAACAGGAAGGTCTCGTCCGGGTCCATGGCATCCTGAAAGTCTCCGAAATGCACCAGCAGATGCTCGCAGAAATGGTGCAGAACGCTGAGGCAGTCCTCGCGGGTGGTCGGCCATGAAAAATGCTCCGCATCGATACGGCCAAATGTATTTACCCCGGCGCTTTCTATACGCGTGACGGTCTCGCGCACATCCTTGCGAAAGCCGCGCGCATGGGGAATGGGAGGATTCCCCTTCCACTTGTTGCGGTTGCTCTTGTCGAAATTCCACTGTCCTCCGACGGGTTCACCGTTTTCCATGAGGATGTTGTGCTTGCGGCGCATATGCCGATAGAAACTTTCCATCAGCAGTGATTCTTTGCCCTGGAAAAATTCGGCAAGTTCATCGCGGTTGGTGAGGAAGTGCTCGCTGTCGAAGGCCTCACTCGGGATGCTGAGGTCATCCGCCAGCTGTTTCAGCTGCTGGTCCAGGCGGTATTCGTCCGGCAGCTGATATTCGAATTTCTGTATTCCGTGCGCATGGATCAGGCGCGCGATGTTGCTGCCGAGCGCTTGTGTGTTTTCGGAATGGTCGAGCCGATAGTGGATCACCTGTTTGCCGCGGGCGCGCAGCCAGCCGGCAAAGGTTTCCATGGCTTCGAAGAAGGCCACCACTTTCTGGATATGGTGTGTTACATAGTCGGTCTCCTGGCGCATCTCGGCGATAAAGTACAGCGTGTCTTTATCGTCGCTGCGGTACCAGGAGTGTTTGTGGTTGAGCTGGTCGCCCAGAATGAGTCGCAGGGTTTTCACGGTGAGCCAAGAGCCCGGTATTACATGGAATACCGGGCTGTACGCTGGGAAAAAAACTTCAGATTAGTGGTCTTTGAGCAGTTCCCGGGAAATGATCAGCTTCATGATTTCATTGGTTCCGGCGTAGATACGCTGCACCCGCGCATCGGCCCAGGCGCGCGCGATGGGGTATTCCCACATGTAGCCGAATCCTCCGTGCAGCTGCATACATTCATCGAGCAGCTTGCACTGGAAATCCGTGGCGAGCAGCTTGGCTTTGGCTGCGGTGGAAACGTCAAGTTTTTCCTCGTAATGCAGTTCCAGACACTTATCGATAAACACCCGCAGGGCGGTGAGTTCGCTGTCCAGTTCTGCCAGTTTGAACTGGGTGTTCTGAAAGGCGGCGATGGGTTTGCCAAATGCCTTGCGATCCCTGACGTATTCTATGGTCCAGCCGATGGCCGCCTCGGCGTTGGCAATGGCATTGACCGCGACGCTGAGGCGCTCCTGGGGCAGTTCCTGCATCAGGTAGATAAAGCCCTGACCTTCGCCACCCAGCAAGTTATCCACAGGCACTTTTACATCGTCGAAGAACAGCTCGGAGGTGTCCTGGGCCTTCATGCCCACTTTTTCCAGGTTGGTGCCTTTCTTGAATCCTGGCCAATCGGACTCTACCAGAAACAGGCTGACGCCCGCGGCACCGGCGGCGGGATTGGTTTTGGCCACCACCACCACCAGGTCGGCGTGCTGGCCGTTGGTAATAAAGGTTTTGGAACCGTTCAGCAGGTAGTGATCGCCGTTTTTGACCGCGGTGGTGCGCACTCCCTGCAGGTCGGAACCAGCACCGGGTTCGGTCATGGCAATGGCGGTGACGATGTCGCCGCTGATACAGCCGGGCAGGTACTTCTGCTTTTGTTCCTCGGTGCCGTAATTGACGATGTAGGGCACCGCGATATCCGAGTGCAGGCCCCAGCCAATTCCGGTGAGCCCCAGGCGGGAAATTTCCTCATCGACGATGGCGTTGTAGCCAAAATCCAGTTCCAGGCCACCGTAAGCTTCCGGCACCTGCGGGCACAGAAAGCCCATGGTGCCGGCCTTGCGCCACAGCTCTCTATCTACCTGGCCGTCTTTCTCCCATTGGTGGTGAAAGGGCGCGGCCTCGGCTTCGAGGAATTTGCGCACGCTGTCGCGAAACTGTTCGTGTTCCGGGGTAAATACGGTTCTCTGGATCATGGCGACTTCCAATTATTGTTGTGTCGTTCGAGTTTACAGCCTCTGTAACGGGAAAATCCGCTCACATAACTTAGCCCATTAGCGCGGCGCAGGTATGGCTTGAGGGTCAAGTTCGGGATCAAATAGGTGCCATGCGGAATCCTGATATTCCATTCGAGAGCTTATTCTGAATCAACCTAACCAGAAGATTTGGCTGCCGTACACTGATGAGAGTGGTTTCACCGCAAGCAACGCGAGGTACGCAAATGGCTGACAATCTTCTGGAAATGGCGGTGCGCCATTTGGGTTCAACTGGTCTCAGTGCGCTCGGTAACGCCCTGGGGCTGCCGGATGGCAAGAGTGAATCGGCGTTCACCGCCAGTGCAGCGTCCGTGCTCGCAGGGATGCTGAACAAGGCCGGCAGCGAGAGTGGGCTGGGCACGCTGCTGAACATGGCCACCAAAAGCACCAGCATGGATCTGTCCTCCCCGGTCGATATTTTTACCACCCCGGACAAGATGACCAGTCTGCAGGACCTGGGCGGCAATATTGTCGACACCCTGTTTGGCCACAAGCGAGACGGCGTCGTCAACTTGCTCACCAGTGCGCTGGGCCTGAGCGGTAACAAAGGTGGCAGCCTGCTGCGTATTGCCGCACCGGTGATCATGTCGCTGGTGGGCAAGCTGGTGAAAAGCAAGGGCCTGAATATGGAGGGCCTGGCGGCGCTGTTGCTGGGTCAGAAAGCCTACGTCAAAGACAAGATCCCCGCGGGTCTGTTGAAAGAACTGGGTGTAGCCAACTTCGACGAGCTGGCCGAGCGCACCGTGGTGGAAACCACACCGCGCCATACTGCGCGCGCGGCGACGCCGCCACCACCGGTGAAGAAAAGTGGCTGGGGCAAGTGGCTGTGGCCGCTACTGATCGCACTGGGCGTGCTGTGGGCACTGAATATGTGCGCGAAGAAAGAACGGGTGGATGACGGCACCGGTGGGGTGATCATTGAGGAGAAAGAGGTAGAAAAGGCTCCGCCCATGCCACCGGAAGAAACCATTACCACCCCGGCTCCGGAAGTTACCGAGGAGACCGTGATTGTTGAAGATTTCGGCCAGCAGCTGCGGGATTACCTGGCCAGTGCCAGCCGCGACCCGAACCGCGAGTTCCCGCTGCAGATCGAGTTCCCCACCGACGGCAGTATGCCCAATGTGGAATCCCTGCCGGATGTGCAGACACTGATCACGATCATGCAGGAGAACCCCGGCCTGTCCATCGCCATCGAGGGGCATACCGATTCTGACGGCGATGCCGCGGCCAATCAGAAGCTGTCTGAGTCCCGCGCCCAGGCGGTAATGAAAATGCTGGTGGATGCCGGTATCGAAGGCAGCCGCGTCACTGCGGTGGGTGTTGGCTCCGCCAATCCGATCGCGGACAACAGCACCGAGGAAGGCAAGCAGAAAAACCGTCGCATCGCAGTGAAGGTGACTTCCTACGAGCAGCAGTGATGTTTGGTTGACTTGAAGGAAAAAACCCGCGGTTCGCCGCGGGTTTTTTTATGTGTGGAAAAATCAGCCGCGGTGTTTTTCGCGGTAGGCGCCGGGAGCGAGACCGGTCCACTTCTTGAACGCGCGGTTGAACGCGCTAGGCTCGGAAAAGCCGAGGCGCTCGGCAATTTCCGCCACCGCGGTTTCCTGTTGTTTCAGCTGGTACATGGCCATGTCGCGGCGCACGGAATCCTTGATGTCCTGCCAACTGTTACCCTCGTCTTTCAATCGCCGGCGCAGGGTCTGCGGGGACGTGAACAGGCGCTCGGCGACGTCGTCCAGTGACAGATTTTCGATGCTGTTGTGGCTCTGCAGCATGCGGCGGATGCGACCGGTAAAACTGTTGTCGGATTTGTACTGGGCCAGCAGGCACTCCGGCGCGCGCGCAAGAAATTCACTCAGCTGCTGGGCATCGCGCACCAGTGGCATACTGAGGTAGCGCGTGCTGAACACCAGGCAGGTTTCCCGCTGGTGGAAATAGTGCCGGCAGGGAAACATATCGTTGTATTCCTCGTCGTAATCCGGCGGCGGAAACGCGAGGTGTACCCGCTCCAGCAAAATAGTGCGATCGATCAGCCAGCTGAAAAAACGCAGCCAGATAACCGCGAGGGATTCGACAAAATTCTGGTTCTGCAGCCGCTTCTGGTTGCCGTGATGGATGATGAGTTTGGCCTCCTCACCATCTTCCACCAGCTTGATATGCAGGTCATCGCTCACCATGGCGACAAAGCGGGAGGAGCGCAGCAGCGCGCGGCGCAGGGTGGGGCTGCTCAGGGTGGCGTGACCCATCATGGCAAAGGTGCCGGGCAGCCAGGGGCGCGCGAGATAGCCGCCGGATTCGTCTCCCAACTGGTCCCACAGCAGGCGCAACAACCGCGCCAGCTGTTCACGGCCGATTCGGGCGTCTGGTACCTGCGCACTGGCGGGGGCAATACCGGCATCCAGCAGCAGCTGGTCACAGTCGACGCCGGCGGCGCGGGCGCCAGCCAGGTGTGCATATACCGCAGCGGCGAGAATGCCGCGGGCCTCAAAGCCGGCGGTGGATGCCTGCTGTTCTGTGGATGCTTGGTGTTCTGTTGTTATGGATTCTGTCTCCACGGTCACGCTTCCCGATGGCGGTATCTGTGCTGTGTATGACCGGATTATGCAAAAGAGTGCATAAAAAGTCCCGCCCGGGACGGTGTTATGAGACGAAAACAGGTTGGGGGCTTGCGGAACTGGGGAGGTAGTGTGCTACAAATGTCCGGTCGAAAGCGGACGGTATTGCCGCACTATCGACACCACATTTTCAACACCGGAACAATGGAACTGCCATGGCTGCACCTGCCTACAGCGAGCTCAATCCCACCATCTGTCGCCGCCTGCTGATCGCCTACCTGATCGAACAGCTGCCGCGCCCGAATAACCCGGCGCTGGAGGAGGTGACGGGCTGGCCCCGCCGCACCATCCAGGATGTCATCGCCAAGGGGCTGCCGGGCCACGGTACTCTGGTTGAGTTTGTGCAGCAGGGAGTGCGCAATAACGATGGTTATTACGAATTGAAAGACTGGGGATCTATCGACGGCGACTGGGTGCGGGCCAATCTCGATGCGATTGCCCGGGTGCTGGAACTGGCGCCGGAGCGTCTACCGGCGCCATAGTGGAGCGCGAGATCAGGGGGCGGCAGCAGTTCTCTGCAGTATGTCGTTCACCTTCTGCAGCAGCGCCGGATCGTTGCGCAGCTGGGTCGCAATGTTCTGGTACTCGTCTTTGCTCAGGCCCGCGCCTTCAACCGCAGCAAGCATTTTGGCCTGCGCCTCCACATTGATTGCCTCGGCGGCAGCAGCATCGGCGGCGGTCTTGATCTTGGGTGCGTATTCCTGACTCAGGGTCACGATGGAGCGGTAGGCGTCGGCGAATTTCTGCAGCTGTGCGTCGGTCACGGCGGTGTCCGCAAACGCGCTGGACACGGCGAGCGCCAGGGCGAGTGCGGCGGAGTAGATGGCGGTTGGCTTCATGAGCACCTCTGATTGGGAAAATACGCTTTTGTGCAAGCTACACGCCCAGCGTCGGTTGAGGGCCACAGAGCCTTGGCCGCTAATCGGAGACAGCTGTTTCGGGAACAGCTGTCTTGAGAACAATTGGGTGATTTGGCAAAGCGCTGTCCTGCAAAGGGTAGTTGGTATTCCGGCGCGCTTGCGTTTTTCGCCGCCAGTCTGCGCGTCCCTGCGTCAGCCCGGCTTGTTGATGCTGCGGTTGGCTCAGAACAGGCCAAGGAATTTTTTCCGCTTTTTAAGTGACGCTTCACAACTGTTTAGCTGTCGCTGATAGTTTTGTGCCCGTGCGGATACCTTGTGGGCCACATCCTGTAGCCATTTCTTGTTGCGGTAGGTGCGGCGGTTATAGCCGCCCTGGCCCTCGTGATAGGCGAGGTACAGGTGGTAGGTGTCGTTGGGCTTGATGCTGCACTGGCGCTGGCTGGTGTTGTGGTACCAGCCCACAAAGTCGATGGCATCGGCAAAGTCGTCGCGGTCGGCGCCGTAGTTGCTGGAGTCGCGCTGGTAGCTTTTCCAGGTCGGCCCGAGGGCCTGGGCGTAACCGTAGGCGTCGGACGGGCGCGGACCGGGAATAAACCACAGAATCTTGGTGCGCGGCGGCTTGGCGTCGTGCACAAAGCGGGATTCCTGATGCAGCGTGGCCATCATGGTGGCGATCGGCGTGTTCCAGCGGCGCGCGGATTTGGCGGCGTCGTGATACCAGTCGTCCTTCTCGCGGAAAATTGCGCACAGGTCGTCGGGATTGCTGGGCGGCGTGGTGGCGCAGCCCGCCGCCAACAGGGTTGGCAGGGCGAGCAGCGCCAGAGTCAGTTTCTTATTCTTTTCGATCATCAGCTCACATGCAGGTTATTAGACTTTTGACTTGATGGTCTTCACACCCTCGGCCGTGCCGAGCAACAGGACATCCGCCGGGCGCGCGGCAAACAGGCCGTTGGTGACCACGCCGGTGATGTTGTTGATCGCGTCTTCCAGCGCCAGCGGTTTGGCGATTTGCATATTGTGCACATCGAGGATGACATTGCCGTTGTCGGTGGTCACACCCTCGCGGTACACCGGGTCACCGCCCAGCTTGACGATTTCGCGGGCCACATACGAGCGCGCCATGGGGATGACTTCCACCGGCAGTGGGAAGTTGCCCAGTACTTCCACCCATTTGCTCTCGTCGGCAATACACACAAACTCCTCGGAGCAGGCGGCGACGATTTTCTCGCGGGTAAGCGCCGCGCCGCCGCCCTTGATCAGTTGCAGCAGCGGGTTGGTTTCATCGGCACCGTCCACATAGACGCGGATGCCGTCTACCGCATTGAGGTCGTAGACCGGGATGCCGTGGGACTTGAGACGCTCGGCGGAAGCCTCGGAGCTGGCCACGGTGCCGTCGAACAGGCCCTTCTTCTCCGCCAGGAAATCGATGAAATAGTTGGCGGTGGAGCCGGTGCCGACGCCGACGATGGTGTCTGCCTCCAGCATCGGGGTGATGTATTCCACCGCGGCGCGCGCGACGTCCTGCTTGAGCTGATCCTGATTCATGGGCTTACTGGGTCCTTGTGCAATATTTGCGATAAAAACACCCGTTTCCGAATATTAATTTGCGCAAAAATGGCTTTAAAGTGGCTTTGATGCTGCTTAGGGATTAGACTGGCGGGCTTGTAAACATCCACCGGCTGCCGGTTTTTGTCATGCCCAAGTCCTATATCAAGCGCATTTTAGACGCGCGTATTTATGATGTCGCCATCGAAACCCCGCTGGACCCCATGCGCCAGTTGTCCCACCGCCTCGGCAACCGCATTCTGCTGAAGCGCGAAGACCTGCAACCGGTGTTTTCCTTCAAGATTCGCGGTGCCTACAACAAATTGCTGAAACTGCCGCCCGAGCAGCGTGCCAAGGGGGTGATCTGTGCCTCCGCCGGCAACCATGCCCAGGGCCTGGCTCTGGGTGCCCAGCATCTCGGGGTGCGTGCCACCATCGTGATGCCCTCCACCACGCCGGCGATCAAGGTGAATGCGGTGCGCATGCGCGGCGCGGAAGTGGTGTTGCACGGCGATACCTTCGATGAGGCCGCGGCGCGCGCCCGTGAGCTGGTGGAAGAGCGCGGGCTGGTGTTTATCCACCCCTACGACGACCCGGATGTGATCGCCGGCCAGGGCACCGTGGCCATGGAGCTGCTGCGCCAGCTGCCGGGCAATCTCGATGCGGTGTTTATTCCCGTGGGTGGAGGCGGTCTCGCCGCGGGCATGGCGGCCTACATCAAATACGTGCGCCCGGAGATCAAGGTGTTCGCGGTGGAACCGGAAGATGCCGCCTGCCTTAAGCTCGCCATGGACGAAGGCAACCGCGATAGCCGCCTGCCGCAGGTGGGCCTGTTTGCCGACGGTGTGGCAGTGGCGCAGATCGGAGAGGAAACCTACCGTGTGCTGCGCGAGACCATCGATGGCGTCCTCACCGTGACCACCGATGAGATCTGTGCGGCGATCAAGGATATCTTTGAAGACACCCGCTCCATCGCCGAGCCGGCCGGTGCCGTGGGCCTTGCCGGCCTGAAGAAATACGCGGAGCAGCAGGGGGAGCAGAACCTGACCCTCGCTACCGTGTGCAGCGGCGCCAACACCAATTTCGACCGCCTGCGCTACATCAGCGAACGCACCGAAATTGGCGAGAAGCGCGAGGCGGTGCTGGCGGTGACCATTCCGGAAAAGCCCGGCAGTTACCTGCAGTTCTGCCGTGACCTGGGCGACCGCTCCATCACCGAGTTCAACTATCGGTTTGCCGGCGGCGCCGGGCGCTATGCCAACGGCAGTGAGGCGCATATTTTCGTCGGCATGCAGGTGGCGACCGATGTGGATCGCGCACAGTTGGTATCGCAGTTGCAGGGCAAGGGGTACGAGGTCACGGATCTCACCGACAACGAAATGGCCAAACTGCATATCCGCCATCTCGTGGGGGGGCGCGCGCAGGGCATCAGTGACGAGGTGGTGTACCGTTTCGAGTTCCCCGAGCGCCCGGGAGCACTGCGCAAGTTCCTCGAGCAGCTGGCGGGGCGCTGGAACATCACCCTGTTCCACTACCGCAACCACGGTGCGGCCTACGGGCGAGTGCTGGTGGGGCTGGAGGTAGCCGAGGCCGAGCGCCCGGCGCTGAGGGCTCTGCTCGACCAGCTGCAGTATCCATTCTGGGAAGAAACGGAGAACCCGGCTTACCGCTTCTTCCTTTCGCGAAGCGAATAACCGGGATTTGGCGTTCGGAGTGAGTGAATTCGGGCGCCGTCGTCAGACTTTGCGGTGAGTAGTTCACATCTACGGATCTGTCGAACTTGCATTTCTTGAAATGTGAGGTTTCTCACAAAAAAAAGTTCTTGACGGGTTACTATTTGGCCATCAATCGAGTATCTTTTGACCGCTGTTTAGCCCTTATGGGTCAGGCGAGAGTCGGGTAATAAGTCGTGGGTTGTCGCGGGTATGTATTACCGCAAGCGGCGGAACTTTAGCCCGGTCTCTGGTCTAACACCGCACTGGCGGCGCAGATCGCCAGGCACAAAGAACTCGATTTAGAAGTTCAGAAACTACAAGAATTCGATACCTTACAGGATGGTCCCCATGAAACCCGATGCATTGACACTCGCGGTAGTTGTCTTTGTTGCGGGCGTACTGCTGAGCAGCAGTGGTTTGACTGAGGTGTTTTCTTCCGATCAGGAAGAGGCCCCGTCTGCCCTGCAGCAGGGTGTAGTCACTCGCTGATTACCCCCGGCAGAACGCCACCGAAAAAGCCGAACCCCAGTTACTGTGGTTCGGCTTTTTTGTGCCTGCAGGAAACTTGTGCCCTTGGAAGGGCTGATCGGGGAACTGTGGTCGTTTAGCGACAGCGGTACAGGCGCTCGTCGGTGGCCACCAGCACCAGCGGAATATCCCAGCTCTCCACCGGCAGTTCCGCCACGCACTGCAACTGGTGCGCGATGCCCACAAGCACCGGGCCCTTGCCCGGGTTTATCCGTTTGAAGGCGAAACTGCGGTCGTAGTAGCCGCCGCCCATGCCGAGGCGCGCCCCTTTCGGGTCGAAAGCCACCAGCGGCAGCAGTACCAGATCCAGCTGGGCCGGGGTGCGCTGATCGCTGCGGCCCGCGACCGGTTCCGGAATGCCGTAGCGGTTGCGGTAGCGCAGGCGGGCGCCGGGCCAGTGCAGGAAGGTCATGGTGCTGCGGGCAGCGCGCGGCAGTACCGGCAGGTAAAAGCGTTTGCTGGGGAAGCGCTGCAACAGCGGGCGGGGGTCTATCTCACCGTCCATCGGCCAGTAGATGCCGATGTGCTGTGCCCGCTTCAGTTCCGGGCTAAGTGCTAGGCGCGCGCACAGGCGCCGACTGGCCAGACGCTGGTGATAGCGACCGAGTCCGCGGCGTGCGGCGCGGATCTGCTGGCGCAACTGTTGCTTGGAGGGCGCGGCGTCGCTATCAGGCATAGATGTTTACGGGCAAGGGAACTGGCAGTGTGGCAGAGCCAGTGCCGGGAGGGCGAATACCAGAAAAGAAAATTAGGAGCCCCGAAATGCGGCTGAAGACGTAGCCTTGAACCGTAAGGCTCAAGGTGGGGGCTCCCGGAATGCATTAGGCTTTCCGCTACAGGGCGGACTTGCACACCAACACCCGCTGGAAACCTCCAGGGTAGAATTATCGGCTCGAGGACATAGTCAACTGGCCAACACTTCAGGGCGAGGAAGAAGTATACCCCTTCGTGGCGGACTTGGCTAAACGCACTTTCGCGCCAAATTGTGCTTTTTTGCGATAGTCAAGTATCGGCGGCCAGCGCAAAGAAATCGCCGATCGCGAAGAAAGAAATTCTGGAAAAACGCGGCGCGAAGTTACGCCTTGTCGATTTTTGCCAGCGCCGCCTGGACCTTTTCGTGCAGGCGATCGAGCAGCTGCTCTTCCACCGGCTGGCGTGCCAGCTCGGCCTTGGCCTGGATCAACTCGTGGGCGATGTTCAGCGCGGCCATCACCGCAATGCGCTCGGCGCCGATCACCGAGCCGCTGTTGCGGATTTTTGCCATGCGCTCATTGAGGAGCTTCGCGGAAGCCTGCAGCCCGGCCTGTTCTTCTTCCGAGCAGGCAACACGATACTCTTTGTCGAGGATCGTTACGGCTACGGTGGAAGAGTTGTACGATTTGCTGCTCATGAGGTTTCTTGGCTCAGGCCTTTAAGCCGGCTGATCATGGTCTCAACCCGGCTGCGGGCCACTTCGTTGTTTTTGATCAACCGCTGACGTTCGCGCTGCCACTCGCTTTCCTGCTCGCGCAGTGCGCGGTTGTCCGCGGCCAACTGCTGGCATTGCTGTATCAGGGAGTCCAGCTTGTGTTCCAACGCCTGTAGTTTGTCCATAATTCCTGCGTATTCAATGCGCCGCCTGCTCCTGTGACCTGCGCAAGCTGGGGGATTCCGCTACTATATTGCCGGCGTATTTGGGGGTCAATTCTCCCGTAGTGCCAAAAAAACTGTGCGCCAGTTACTATTTCGCCAGATTGGTGAAATATTCGCACATTCGTTTTTTCACCCCCGTATTGTCCGGTAGTGCCGGCACCATTTCCCGGTTACCGTTCAAATTTCCGGCAGAAAAAATGGTGTAACAGTTTTCGAATCTGCCCGCTGCAGTTGCCAGGAGTTTTTTATGTCCGCATCGCAATTATCGTTCGACGATCTCGCCAACCAGATAGTGGCGGCGGGGGGCAGGATCGGCCCGAGCGAGCTGCACGGTTTTATCTGCGGCCTGCTGGCTGCCGGAGCGCGTCCCGACAAGTCCCGCTGGCAGAAAGAACTGGCGGAGTTTCTCGACCTGGAGGCGATTCCCGCCGACCTCGCGCGCAATGCACTGGCGCTGGCGGAGCAGAGTGAACACGATCTTTCCGACAAGGATTTTTCCTTTCAGCCACTGCTGAGTGGCAGTGATGAACTGGCCGAGCGCGGGCAGACCCTGTGCCTGTGGTGCGAGGGCTTCCTGCACGGTTTTGGTATCGGTAAATACTCCGGCGAGTTGCTGCCCACCAGCAGCGAGGCCCTGAGGGATCTGGCGGAAATCGCCCAGCTGGATGCGGGGTCGATGGAGAACGGCGCGGAGCAGGAGCGCGAGTTGTTCGAGGTACAGGAGTATGTGCGTATGGCGGCACTGAATATTTTTGTCGAGTGCAACCCTTCGCTGGCTGATGACGGCGACGACACCTCCAGCCCCACCCTGCACTGAACCGCAACTGACAATGAGTATCAGCAAGGCCGAATACGCCCGCCGCCGACAGCGCTTGATGGAGGGGCTGCCACCGAACAGTGTCGCCATAGTGCCCGCCGCCCGCGAGCAATTGCGCTCGCGCGACACCTATTTTCCGTTTCGCCAGGACAGCGACTTCCTGTATCTCACCGGATTCTGTGAGCCGGAATCGCTGCTGGTACTGGCACCCGGGCGCAGCGTCGGCGAGGCGCTGCTGTTCTGCCGCGAACGCGATGCGGAAAAGGAAATGTGGGACGGCCCGCGCCTCGGTCCCGAGTGCGCCGCGGAGCAATACGGTCTGTGCGATGCGTTTCCCATCGGCGACCTCGACGATATCCTGCCGGGTTTGCTGGAGGGGCGTGATTTCATTTACTACACCATGGGGCGCTTCCCGCAACTGGACCGGCGCCTGCAGGGCTACCTGAAGGCCATCGAGGGCGCAGCGGGCAAACACAGCGTGCCGGGGAAAGACGGCGCTGCTGAAATGGTCAGCCTCGATCCCCTGCTGCACGACCTGCGCCTGTTCAAGAGCGCCGCGGAACTCCGCCTGATGGCCCGCGCCGCCGAGATCAGCGCCGAGGGCCACCGCCGCGCCATGCAGCGCTGCCGCCCGGGGATGCATGAATACCAGCTGGAGGCAGAGCTGCTGCACAGCTTCGCCACTGCCGGCGCCCGCGAGCCCGCTTACCCGTGTATTGTCGGCGGTGGTCGCAATGCGCTGGTGATGCACTACATCGCCAACAGTGCGCCACTCAAGAACGGGGACCTGGTGCTGATCGACGCTGGTTGCGAATACCGCGGCTACGCGTCCGACATCACCCGCACTTTCCCCGTCAACGGGCGCTTCAGCGGACCGCAAAAGGCGGTGTACGAAATTGTCCTCGCCAGCCAACTGGCGGCCATCGACAGCATTGCTGCCGGCAACGACTGGGACCAGCCCCATCTCGCCAGCATCGAAGTCATCGTGCGCGGACTGAAAGATCTGGGCCTGCTCAGTGGCGACGTCGACGGCCTGATCGAGACCGGTGCTTACCGCCGTTTTTATATGCACCGCGTCGGCCACTGGCTTGGGATGGATGTACACGACGTGGGCGACTACAAGGTGCACGGCCAGTGGCGCCAGTTGGAGGCCGGTATGGTCATGACGGTGGAGCCTGGGATTTACATCGGCGCAGAAGAAACTGCAGTGCCAGAGAAATTCTGCGGCATCGGCGTTCGCATCGAAGACGATGTGGCGCTGCTTAAAGACGGCGCGCAGGTACTCTCCGCGGCGGCGCCGAAAACCGTGGCGGATATTGAATACCTGATGCGCGAAGGCGATTTGATCCAGGAGGCGCTGTTGTGACCGGTGCGGAATTGAATACGACCCCAAACGATGTGACAAACACGGATATCGCCATTGTCGGTGGCGGTATGGCCGGCGCCTGCCTTGCGCTTCTCCTGGCCCACCACTGCCCGGAGCAGCGGGTGACCCTGCTGGAACGTCACCCGCTGCCGGACAGCGGTGCAGCGCTGAACCTGCCGAGCTTCGACACCCGCGCCACCGCGATCGCCGCCGGCAGCCTGAGGATATTCGACGAGCTGGGGCTGTGGCCGCAGCTGCGCGAATTTGCCGCGCCCATCCGGCGGGTACAGGTAACCGACCGCGGCCACAGTCTCGGCGCCAGCCTGGATGCGGCGCGGGAAGCGGCGGCGAGTTTCGATGGCATGCTCGGCGCAGTGGTCGAGAACGCCGCCCTAGGGCCGCTGCTCTATCGCGCACTGGCAGGTACCCGCACGGAAATCTTGGCGCCGGCGGAAGTCACCGGGGTCACTATGACTGCTGCGGGGGCTGCGCTCGCGCTGGCGAATCGCAGTGAGCCGTTACATACAAAATTACTGGTGGTGGCAGACGGTGTCGGCTCGCCGCTGTGCCGGCAGCTGGGTATCGCCAGTGAGGAAGTGGACTATCACCAGGAGGCACTGGTCACCACTGTCGGCCTGCAGAAAGACCACGCCGGTGTGGCCTTTGAGCGCTTCACCGATACCGGCCCGATGGCGTTGCTACCGTTGCCACGCCGCGACGGAATACATCGGGCGGCGCTGGTGTGGACCTGCGAACGCGAGGACCGTGCGCGCCTGGAGTCGCTGCCGGAAGCGGAATTTATCCAGCACCTGCAGCGCGCCTTCGGCTGGCGCGCGGGGCGGATACTGCGGGCCGGGCGGGTGCAGGGCTACCCGCTCAAGCTGTCGCTGGCGCGCGAGCAGGTGCGCCGCGGCCTCGCGCTGGTGGGCAATTGTGCCCATTTCCTGCACCCGGTGGCGGGGCAGGGGTTCAACCTGACCCTGCGGGATTGTGAGGCGCTGGCGCTGGCAATAGCCCGCAACGGGGAGAAAGACGGTACGCACGAAAGGCAAACCGGCCCCGGCGAGCTAGACTTACTTCAGGCTTATTGGCGCGAACGTCAACATGACCAGCAGCTCACCATCGGCTTCAGCGACCGGATACCGCCGCTGTTTGCCTCCCAGAGCCTGCTGGTGGGCGGTCTGCGACAGGCGGGATTACTCGCCCTCGCTCTCGCCCCGACACTGCGCGCCGCATTTGCCCGCCAGGCGGCTGGGCTTGCGCTATAAGCACACTATAACGGTGCAGGTCGACCATAAAAGGGACCGGGGAGTATGCGACCCTCGAGACCGAACTCCTACAACATCCAGCCCGGAGAACTTCTGCCTATGAACAGACAGCGAATGGACGTGACCATCGTCGGTGGCGGCATGGTGGGTATGGCGCAGGCGGCACTGCTGGCGGTGCGCCATCCGCAGCTGCGAATTTCGCTGTTGGAGGCCTCTCCGGTGGAGCCGCGGGTCAGCCCCGACGGTTACGATGCGAGGGTCGTTGCGCTCACCGAGGCGTCGCGAGCGCTGCTGGAAGAGGTTGGGGTCTGGCAGCATATCGCCGGCCAGCGTGAGTGCCCCTATACCCAGATGCGGGTGTGGGATGCGGAGGGCACCGGCTCGGTGTATTTCGACTGCGGCGACGTCAAGCTGCCAAACCTCGGCCACATTGTGGAAAACAACGTGATTCTTGCCGCCCTGCGCGCGCGCATCGACGAGCTCAGCAATGTGGAGTTGGTCACCGGCTTCAAGCTGGAGAGCTGGTGGCGCGACTGCGGACTGTGGCATCTGCAATCCCGCAGTCCGGAGCGGGATGTAGTGGAGGGGCTGGATAACCAGTCGCCGGTATTCACCACCCGCCTGCTGATCGGCGCCGACGGCGCGCGCTCGCGGGTGCGCGATATGCTGCGCATCCGCACACGGGATGTGGAGTACCAGCAGACCGCGCTGGTGTGTGTGGCCAAGTGCGAACAGTCGCACCAGTCCACTGCCTGGCAACGCTTCCTGAATACCGGTCCGCTGGCGTTCCTGCCGCTTTCCGGCCTCGGCGACGACCGCCACTGTGCGGTGGTGTGGTCAGCCGATGACAGTCTTGCGCGCGAGCTGGTGATGCTCGACGACAAGGCGTTTGCCCTGAACCTCGAGAAGGCGTTTGAGAGCCGGCTCGGCACCATCGAATCTGTGAGCGAGCGCTTTTCCTTTGCCCTGCGCGCGCGCCACGCGGAATCGTACTTCGGTCCCGGCGCGGCGCTGATCGGCGATGCCGCGCACAGCATTCACCCGCTTGCCGGGCAGGGAGTCAACCTGGGATTTATGGATGTTCTGGTGCTTACCGAAGAGGTCGGTCGCGCGCTCAAGCGGGAAATCTCACCGGCGCACGCGTCGGTGTTGTCGCGCTACCAGCGCCGCCGGCGCGGCGAAAACGCGGCCACCCTCAAGGCCATGAGTACCTTCAAATCGCTGTTTGGTGCCGGTGACCTGCACTGGCGCTGGCTGCGCAACACCGGCCTCAGCATGGTGGACGCGAGCCCGCTGCTGAAAAAGCGCATCATCATGCGCGCCATGTCGGTGTAGCGGCCGGTCGACAACGGATAAAACGCGGCGTGTTCGCCGCGTTTTTCATATGCATGCTGTGCCTCAATCCCGCGCTTTATTTTGTTACAGTCCCCGTCCGATATTTATGTGTTGCCGTATTTCTGAAAGGGCCCGGAATTGAGTAACTGGATTACCGTGTGTGAATTCCCGCTGCAACAAGACCTGTCTGCGCTGGCGGCGTTTATCCAGCGCCACCAATTGCCGCTGCGTATTAGTGAGGAAAACAATCGCCAGCGGGTGGCGAGCCTGGCGCCGCAGCTGGTGCAACCGATGCAGCAACTGCTCGAACGCTGGCAGGCGGGCGAGGTGGATCTGGCGCAGCTGACGGTTCACGTATACGACGAAACCCCGGCGCAGCCGCAACAGGAAGATTCTATTTCTGCGCAGGCAGAGGCAACCGCGGGTGCGGGCGTTGACGAAAAAACGCCGGAGACCTCCACTGCGGGCGAGTCGAGTCAGGAAATATCTCTCGCTGTGATTCCGCAGTGGCCGCTGCGGCAGACACCGGTTTGCCTGCTTCTGATTGCCCTGTGTTTTCTTGGCTGGCTTCTTCAGCGGTGGGGATTGGACTCCGGATTGATAATCTCCCCGCAAATTTCAGGGGACTTCAGTGTCAGTGATTCGAGTTTGGTGAAACACATAGAAGCGGGAGAGTACTGGCGATTATGGACACCGGCCATCGTGCATTTTTCCCTGCCCCATGCGCTGTTTAACAGTCTTGGCGTCTGGATCGTTGGACGATCAATGGAGGCTAGAGCGGGATCTTTATTGTTTGCGCTATTAGTTCTTTTGGTCGCACCATGTGCCAATTTCTTACAATTCATTTGGTCTCCAGAAATAAAGTTTGGAGGCATGTCCGGTGTTGTTTATGGATTGGTTGGGGCAGTCTTTGTGATCCAGAGGTGGCAGCCGAGCTGGAATGACGTTCCAAGGTCGGTGATCTGGTTGATGATCATTTGGCTGGTGTTATGTGCAATTGGGGTTATAGAAAAAATATTTTCTGTGGGCATCGCCAACGCCGCGCATATCGGCGGCTTTGCCGCGGGTCTGCTGCTCGGCCTGCTGTTCTGTGTTGCCGGCGGTGGGCGGCGCTACTTTACCGGGTGTGATACCGGCACCGCGGAGACTGGACGGATACGCAAGACCTTCTGATTTTGCCATGCTGCTACTGATCATCTACGTACTGGTCGCACTGGGGTTTTCCTTTCTCTGTTCCATCGCCGAGTCGGTGATTCTCAGTGTGACCCGGCCCTATATTTCGCTGCTGGAACGTGACGGGCACAAATCCGGGCGGCTGTTGCGGCAGTTGAAAGATGATATCAACGCGCCGCTCGCGGCGATTCTCACCCTCAACACGGTTGCCCACACCGTCGGTGCCGCCGGCGCTGGCGCACAGGCGGCGGCGGTATTCGGCAGCCACTATCTCGGTATCGCATCTGCGATTCTGACGCTGTTGATCCTGGTGTTTTCCGAAATTATTCCCAAGACACTGGGGGCACTGTACTGGCGTCAGCTGGCACCTGTCAGCGCTTACGTGTTGCGCTATCTGGTGATACTGCTAAAGCCATTTGTGTGGCTGTCGGAGTGGCTCACCCGCGGGCTTTCCCGCGGTCCGGTATTGACCGGGTTCAGTCGCGAGGAGTTTGCGGTAATGGCGGAGCTCGGTGAGGCGGAGGGGCAGCTGGAGCGCCACGAGTCCAGTATTCTGCACAACCTGTTTTTTACCCTGCGGGATCACACGGTGCGCGAGGTGATGACACCGCGCACCGTGGTGTTTTCCCTGTCCCAGGATATGACCCTTGAGGATGCTTACGAGGCGGTGGAGAACAGTCGATTTTCCCGTATTCCCATCTACGAGCACGATGACACGGATCTGGTGGTGGGGTTTGTGTTGAAACAGGACCTGCTACAGGCGTATTGCCGCGGCGAGCGCGACAGCCAGCTGCGGGTGCTGCGCCGGGATCTGTTGATGCTGCCGGAAACCGCCGCCATTTATCAGGCATTTCACAAGATGCTGGCGCGGCGGGTACAAATCAGTGCGGTGGTGGACGAATACGGCGGTCTCGAGGGGCTGGTGACGCTCGAGGATATTCTCGAGACCCTGTTGGGGGAAGAAATTGTGGACGAGGCGGACAAGACCCCCGACCGCCAGGAACTGGCCAAACGCCTGTGGCGCCTGCGCGCGCAACGCCACGGTCTGCGGGTGGATGAAGCCGCCCGGCGCGAACAGGAAGGCCCGGATCCCCAGGAAAAACTGCGCGAGGAAATTCGCCGCCAGTTGCAGGAGAGCGAAAATTTGCTTGGGGAACAGGATTTCCCTGCACGCGATAGCGACGCACCTGCTGCACATAAATCTGCGGATAAAAAAGAAAAAAAATAGAACGCCGACGTGATTTGACGGTCTCAGTGACCGAGAACCGCAGCGGATTTTCCTGCCAAATGTGTTTCCAGAGAACGATATTTTGCAACGGTTCATCGCAAGCCACTTGAAAAAGACCGCCAGTGGACGGATAACAACCTAACGAAAACAACGAATTACCTGGTGAGCCTGTAACGTGCGTTTCGGAATCCTGTTAATACTGCTGCAATCCATGCTGCTCTGCGCCGAAGGCCGCGCAGAGTCGCAACTGTTGCAGCTGGATTCCTCTGACAAAGTCGTGCGTGTGCTGCTGCTGAATAGCAGCCAACAACAGCAGGAAGAGACCGACGATCCCGCCGCCGTTGCGCCACCGCAACCCAGGATCATCCTGGCTGCGGTCGCCGCACCGGATTCAAAACCTGTCGCTATCCCGTCTTCCGCGGCGCGCGCCGCACACTCCATCCGCGGGCCTCCTACCCGGCAATAATTTTCCTTTGTTGATCTGTGTTATCGAATGGTGTCGGCGGCCATCTATTGAGCTGATGGCTCTCCGCTTCGCCGCTGGCACCAACAGAATAATCGGGCTCAAACATACGGGATTTCCCGCTTTATCCCGACAGCTGCAGTTTGCGCCCGGACAAACCGAAGAGAATTGTTGTTATGAAAAAACTGGATCTGATTCCGCTGGAAGATGCGGACCAACTGGTTTTCCCGGAAGAGTTTCACGAGCTCACACTGAATTCCCCGGCGCTCAAATTCGTCACGGATTTCAAGAAACACCATCCGGCGGTGCTGACCGCTTCCATGTCGGCGCTGGATGCCGCGCAGGTGCTGCGCACCGGACACCTGTCATGGGTACTGGTGATGGATCATCGCGGGGATTTCACCGGCCTGCTCACCGCGGAAGATGTTTCCTACCAGCGAGTGATGCAGTGTGTAGCGGCGGGGCAGAACCGCGGTGACCTGACGGTGGGTGACCTGATGCGCCGCCGCAACCGCCTGCAGCAGTTGAGCTACCAGCAGTTGCGCAGTGCGTCGATCCGGGATGTGCTGGAAACCATGCGCCGCGGCGGCCAGCGCCACTGCCTGGTGGTGGATGTGGACAATCATCACGTACGCGGAGTGATCAGCGCGGAAGATGTGACGGCACGCCTACACATGGAGTATCCGATCGACAGACCGGAGAATTTCGCCGAACTGCTGCGCGCGGTGGCGGCAGTCCACTAAAAGAAGCTTATTTTTACTTTATCGAACCGGCCCTCAGCGGGCCGGATCGATGGTCTCGCCGAGACTGTTGTTCACCCGGAACCAACCGGTAACGCTATAGCGCGGCCGGTTGCTGGTCAGCACCTCGTGGGGGAATTCCTCCGACAGGAAGATCACCATCTGCCCGAAGCGCGGCGCCACCTTTTCAATTACCGTATCGCTGTCCGGCGCATAGATCTGCAGCTCGCCGCCATCCTGCGGTTGCCAGTTCGGTGTCAGGTACAGCACGGTACTGACGATGCGGTTGGTACTGCCCTTGAAGGCATCCATGTGCTTTTTGTAATAGCTGCCGCGGTCGTAGCGCGCGTAGTGGCACTCGTAGTCGAACAGGCCGAGGAACAGCCTGCGGTTAAGCCCCAGGCGCAAAGTTTCTGCCCAGTTTAGATAGGCCACCACGGCCGGGTTGGATTTATCCAGCCAGAAAATTTCATCGGTACGCACAAACTGGTTCAGCTGGTGTTCCTGATCACGGCCGACGCCGGCGCTTTGGAAGCGGGCGCGGTCGATGGAGCGGAAGTGCCGCAGCAGCGATCCCAGCAAGGCCGGCGGCAGCGGCGCTGGCAGTACGATATAGCCAGTTTCGCGCAGTGCGCTGGCAATGCGGTCCAATGGATCTTCATCATCGGGGCCGCGGCGCCAGATTTCATCAGCGGGGATGGGCAGGGGTACAGCGTTCAATCGGGTATTCCGCGAAGGGCCGGAGCGGCGGGTTGGGGAGGTCGCTATTTATACAGACGAGGCCGCTTTATACCGCTGAAGGCTCAACCGCGCCAGCAAAAATACCCGGTGCGCGCTTATTTCACCGCTGTAAGATCCCAGCCGGTGAGCAGGACGGTGATGGTCACCACGCCCACCAGCAGGTTCATCGGCAAACCCACCTTGAGATAATCCGAAAACTGGTAACCGCCGGGGCCATATACCATCAGGTTGGTCTGATAACCCAGGGGGGTGGCGAAGCTCGCGGAGGCGCCCATCATGATCGCGAACATGAACGGTTCCGGGTTCAGTCCGGCGCTGCCGGTCATCTGCAGTGCGATGGGTACCATGATGATGGCAGCGGCGTTGTTGGTGATCATCTCCGTGAGCATGGATACACACAGGTACACCAGCACCAGCATCAGCCAGGGATGGCCGTAGGACAGGGAGATGACGTTTTCTGCTATCGCCGCGGCGACACCAGTTTTCTGCAGGGCCACACCCAGGGCAAAGGACGCAGAGATGGTGATGAGTACCGGCAGGTCGACGCTCTTCTGGGCCTGATTTACCGAGCAGCAGCGGAAAATCAGCATGGCGCCGGCGCCGAGCAGCGAGGCGTTCAGCATGCTGATCACGCCGGCACCAGCGGCGAGCACAATGGCGATGAGGATCAGCCAGGCGGTGAGGCCTTTCTCGTGGCGCGGACTCTCCGCTTCCAGGTCGTTGATCAGCAGGAAGTCCCTGCTGTAGCGCTGGCGCAGTACGAAACCCGGACGCGCTTCCAGCAGCAGGGAGTCACCCGCTTTGAGCTTGATGCTGCCGAGATTGCCCGGTACCCGCCGGCCCTCGCGCGCCACCGCCAGCACCGCGGCGCCGTAGCGCTTGCGGAACTCGGAGTCGCGAATACTGCTGCCGATGACATCGCAGTGCGGGGATACCACGACTTCCACCAGGCGGCGCTCTTCTGCGGGGGCTTTTAGGGAGGCCTCGCCGTCGGCGTGATCCGAGGGCACGATGCCCCGCAAACGCAGCAGGTCTGAAATGGCTTCGGTATCGCCGGCAAACACCAGGCGGTCGCCACCGCGCAGGCGCTCGTCGGGGCGCACCGGCGCAATGGCGCGGTCGTCGCGCTCAATTTCCACCAGGTAGACCCGTCGCAGTCCACGCAGGCCAGCACTTTCTACGGTCTGACCGACCAGTGGGCCGTTGCGGTCCACCGCCACTTCCAGGGTGAATTCCCGCAGGTTGCCGAAGGGCTTTTTCTCGCGGCGGTCCGGCAGCCAGCGGGGGAAAAAAATCAGCATGAATATCACGCCGATCAGGGCGGCCGGCAGCCCCACGGCGGCGATGGAAAACAGCGAGAAGCCCTCATTACCGGTAAGGGACTGGTACTGGCCATTGACCACCAGGTTGGTGCTGGTGCCGATCAGGGTGAGGGTGCCGCCGAGAATGGCACCGTAACTAAGTGGGATCATCAGCTTGGAGGGCGCCACGTCAATGCGCTTGGCCCAGGCGTTCAGCGCCGGGATCATGGTGGCCACCACCGGGGTGTTGTTGAGGTAACCGGAGAGCGCCACCACCGGCGCAAATACCCGCAACATGGCGCCGCGGGTAGTCTTTGGCCGCCCCAGAAGATGTTTGACCATCATGTCGATACCGCCGGAGGCGTGGATGCCGGAGGCCACCACAAACATGGCGGCGACAGTAATGAGGCCACTGTTACCAAAGCCGGCGAGCGCTTCATCCGGGGTGAGAATACCTGAAGCACTCAGTAGCGCGAGCGCTGCCATCATCACCAGATAGGCGGGGATACGGGTAAAAATCAGGGTGGCCAGTACGGCAAATACGAGAATAAGGGAAAACCAGCCAGACCAGTCCATAGCAGTGTGTATTCGTTCTTAGAGGCAATTGACGGCTAAAACTACTGCAATCGCTTTAGCACCAAAAGTTCTTTTTTCACATATTGATATAGCGGCACTGCCGTGGGTGCACAGGGCCAGGGGGCGAACAGTGCTGCGTGACTGGGCAGAAGGGGAACAAACGCTGCTTAACAATGGCGTCCGGGTAATATTTTCCACTGCGGCTGCTAGTCTTTGCAGAGTATTGGCATCTGGTATCCGCCGCGGCGGCGCCGGTAGAATACGCGGCTTTGCCGGCGGGCTGCAGCCCCGCTTCCACTTCGTTTTACGACACGGGATTCAGCACAGAATGGGAAATAAAACCGCGCTTTACGATGCCCACGTTGCCATGGGCGGCAAAATGGTGGACTTCGGTGGCTGGGACATGCCGCTGCACTACGGTTCACAACTGGAAGAGCACCACAAGGTGCGCAACGACGCGGGCATGTTCGACGTTTCCCACATGACCGTCGTGGATGTGGATGGTGCTGGTGCGCGCGATTACCTGCGCACCCTGGTGGCCAACGACGTGGCTAAACTCGACGGCAACCCGGGCAAGGCGCTGTATACCGGCATGCTGAATGACAAGGGTGGCGTGGTGGACGACCTGATCGTGTACCTGCGCGATCCCAGCTACCGTGTGGTGGTGAACTGTGCCACCCGCGAGAAAGATCTGGCGTGGATGAACGAACAGGCCAAGGCCTTCGACGTGACCCTCACCGAGCGTCCGCACCTGGCAATGGTCGCCATCCAGGGCCCGCAGGCCATCGACAAGGTGAAGCAGGTACTCGACATCGAGTGGACCTCCGCCATCGAAGGGCTCAAGGTGTTCAGCAGCGTCGCCCGCGGCGACTGGTTTGTGGCGCGCACCGGTTACACCGGTGAAGACGGCCTGGAAATCATGCTCAACAACGAAGACGCCCCCGGTTTCTGGCAGGCGCTGGCGGATGCCGGCGTGGCTCCCTGCGGCCTCGGCGCGCGCGACACCCTGCGCCTGGAAGCGGGTATGAACCTCTACGGCCACGAGATGGACGACGATACCTCGCCGCTGCAGGCCAACATGGCGTGGACCATCGCCTGGGAGCCGGCAGAGCGTAAATTCATCGGTCGTGAAGCGCTGGAGCAGGAAAAAGCCGCGGGCGTTGCCAACAAACTGGTGGGCCTGGTACTGGAAGAGCGCGGCGTTCTGCGTGCGGGACAGCAGGTTGTGGTAGACGGCACCGAAAGCCGCGGTATCATCACCAGCGGCACATTCTCCCCCACCCTGGGTTACTCCATTGCCATGGCCCGGGTGCCGGTGAGTGTTGGCGACACAGCGCAGGTAGAAATCCGCAACAAACTGATTCCGGTGCGGGTGGTGAAGCCGAGCTTTGTGCGCAACGGCAAACCGTTGGTGTGAGCCCGGTGAGAGCGGCGCCGCCGCCCACCGAATTAAAAACTGAATACACTGTTTAGCAGATTATTTTTGAGCCAATTTTTTTGAGGGAATAGCTCATGAGCGAGATTCGCAGCGAACTGAAATACGCCTCCAGCCACGAGTGGGCGCGTCTGGAAGAAGACGGCACCGTAACCGTGGGCATCAGCGACCACGCCCAGGACGCACTGGGTGACGTGGTATACGTGGAAACCCCGGAAGTGGGCCAGACCCTGTCCGCCGGTGAAGAAGCTGGTGTGGTTGAATCCGTGAAAGCTGCCAGCGACATCTACTCACCGATTTCCGGTGAAGTGGTTGCGGTGAACGAGGCTCTGGAAGACGCGCCGGAAACCGTAAACTCCAGCCCTTACGACGACGGCTGGTTCTTCCGTATCAAGCCGAGCGATGAAAGCGAGCTGGACAAGCTGCTGGACGCGGACGCTTACAAAGCGGAGAGCGAAGAGGACTGATTTTCCTCTTGTGCAGATTCAAAAACGCCGGGCAGAGCCCGGCGTTTTTGTTTCCGTTAACTGTTCGAACTGGGCTCAGTCTGTTTGGGCTGCACCAGCCCGCCGATCCCCAGATCCTCCAGATAGCCCCGCAGTTTTTCCTCGATCTGTTCCGGGGACTCCATCAGCAGTACCTGTTGCAGCAGGCGATCCAGATCCGATTTGTTCACTTCCCTGAGCGCCGCCTTTACCCGGGGCAGGTTGGTAGCGTTCATCGAGAGCACGTCGTAGCCCATCGCCACCAGCAGCAGCGCGCCGCCGGGGTCGCCGGCGAGTTCACCGCAGATGCCCACCTTGGTACTGGTTTCGTGACCAGCGGTCACCACCTGCAATAGAGCCTGCAGCACCGCGGGGTGGTAACTGTGATAGATACTGGCGACGCGGCTGTTGTTGCGGTCCACCGCCAGCAGATACTGGGTCAGGTCATTGCTCCCCACCGACATAAAGTCCACGCGCTTGGCCAGTTCGCGCGCCTGGTATACCGCGGAGGGGACTTCCACCATGATGCCGAGAGGTGGCCGCTCAATCTGGTAGCCCTCCTCGAGCAATTCGTTGTAGGCGCGGTCCACCAGTCTGCGCGCGGCTTCCAGCTCGCCCACGCCGCTGATCATCGGCAGCATGATGCGCAAATTGTCGAGGCCGACACTGGCTTTCATCATCGCGCGCACCTGCCCCAGGAAGATTTCCGGGTGGTCGAGGGTCACGCGGATGCCGCGCCAGCCGAGGAAGGGATTGGTTTCCTCGATCGGGAAATAGGTCAGTGCCTTGTCGCCGCCGATATCCAGGGTGCGCATGGTGACCGGACGCGGGGCGAAGGCTTGCAGTTGTTCGCGATAGATCTCGCGCTGCTCCTCCTCCGACGGAAAGCGGTCCCGCAGCAGGAACGGCACCTCGGTGCGGTACAGGCCGACACCTTCGGCGCCACGCTCCAGCGAGCGCACCACGTCCGCCATCAAACCGGTGTTTACCCACATGCGCACGCGGTGGCCGTCGGCCGTTTCCGCGGGAAGCTTGGCGAGGTGATCCAGGTTGCGCGCCAGTTCGCGCTCTTCCTCGACAATGGCGTCATAGCGACGCTTGAGTTCCGGGCCGGGGTGTATGTGCAGTTCGCCGCGGTAGCCATCCACCACCAGGTCCACACCATCCACCTGTTCCCACGGCAGCTCCTGGGCGCCCATTACCGCGGGCACACCCATGGCGCGGGCAATGATGGCGACATGGCTGTTGGCGGAACCCTTGACCGAGACCAGACCGGCGAGTTTTTCCCGCGGCACTTCGGCCAGCACCGAGGCGGTGAGCTCCTCGCCGATCAGGATGGTGTTTTCCGGGTAATCGCGCCGGCTCTGTTCCTGCTGTCGCAGGTGCATCAATACCCGCGCGCCGAGATCGCGCACATCGGCGGCGCGGTCGCGGAAATAGGAGTCGGACATGGCCTCAAAGCGACGCACATGTTCCAGCATCACCTCTGCCCAGGCACGGCTGGCGGTGAGCTGCTGGCGGATGCGTTCGCACACTTCGACGGCGATGGAGCTGTCGTCGAGCATGCTGATATAGGCGTCAAAGAGGGCGCGCTCTTCCTTGTTCAGGTCGTTCTTGAGGCGCTCGCCCACATCGCGGATTTCGCTGCGCGCCGCACTCAGCGCCTGGTGAAACAGCGCCAGTTCGGCTTCGGTGTCCATACTGCAGGCATAGGGCACTGCGGCCAGATTGGCGGGCGGGGCGATGATGTGGGCGCGGCCGATAGCGATGCCGGGGGAGGCAGCGAGGCCGGTAAATTTGGTTTCGTTGCGCTGCTGGCCGATGTTGGCAAGGGCACCGGTGGCCTCGGCGTGGGCGATGACCCCGGCGAGCTGCGCGGCGAGGGTGACGAGATAGGCCTCTTCGCCCTCGTCGAAACGGCGTCGCTCCGCCTGCTGCACCACGAGTACGCCGAGTACAGCGCGGTGGTGAATGATGGGGGTGCCGAGAAACGAGGAGAAACGCTCTTCGCCGGTGGCGGGGAAATACTGGTACGCGGGGTGGGCTTCGGCCTGTTCGAGGTTGATGGGTTCCTCGCGGGTGACAACGTTACCCACCAGACCCTCGCCGGGTGCCAGGTGCACCTGGCCGACCGCATCCGGGTTCAGGCCCTCGGTGGCCATCAACACGTAATTGCCGGACTGCTTGTCGCGCAGGTACACAGAACACACCTTGGTGTGCATGTCCTCCCGTACCCGGCGGACAATGATGTTCAGTACCGACGGCAGGTCCCGTGCGGTGTTGACTTCCTGAACGATACTGCGCAGTGATCCAAGCAAAGTGGCTTTCCTCGCCTTTTTCATCCGGCTCCGCGCTGTGGCGGAGCCCCGCTGGGCCGTTGCCGGCCCGTGCTGCCCGGTGCAGTCCGGGTGGACACGGGCTTATTGGTCGCGATTCAGCCAGCGTCTTTCCAATTGTATTTGCGTGGGCGCAAGCTCGGTAAGCGCGCGCCGGTAGACCTCCCGTTTGAAGGTCACGACCTTGGTCAGTGGGTGCCAGTAACTCACCCATCGCCAGTGATCAAATTCCGGTTTGTAACCGTTATTGAAGCTGATGTTGCTTTCATCGGTGTCCAGCTGCAGCAGAAACCATCTCTGCTTCTGGCCGATGCACAGCGGTTCGGAGCGCTTGCGCACCAGCCGCGATGGCAGGCGGTAGCGCAACCAGCTGCGGGTACTGCCGAGCAGGGTGACCTGACTGCGGGTCAGCCCGATTTCCTCGTACAGTTCCCGATACAGCGCCTGTTCTGCGGTCTCACCGGGATTGATCCCCCCCTGGGGGAATTGCCACGCGTCCTTGCCGCCTACCCTGCGCGCCCAAAGGGCCTGTCCACGCTCGTTCAGGACAATGATGCCGACGTTGGGGCGGAAGCCCTCGCTGTCGATATTGCTGCTGTTGTCCGAAACGGTACCAGCGGTCTCCACGCCCGGCCTGCGGGCAGGTTTGCCGCCGGATTTGTCCTGTTGCGCGGAGGGTCTGGCGGGTCTGCGGCGGTTCTTTCGCCCGGCGGATGTCTGCTTGCCGTCGCCCAAAATGCCGTCCTCAATTTTTCGCGGTGTGGATTGCCGGGGCCATTGGATCACCCCGCACACCATAATGTTCTGCATTGTTCCACAGGGACCGATTTACGGCAATTCAGTGACGCCGGTCGGTGTAAGTGCGCCGCCGCCGGGGTAAAATCTCCCGCCTTGGGCCCTCTCAACGCATGCGCTCAGAACCGGTTTGGGTACCCGGCTTGATACAGCCCCGAAATGGAATTGTCGGGCGTCAAAAATGCCCCCGGTGCCCTATAGTCAAACAAGGAGATTTTTGTGCAGCTGGCGATTTTTGATCTGGATAACACCCTGATTGGTGGCGACAGCGATCACGCCTGGGGCGAATTCCTGGTGGCGCGCGACTGCGTGGATAGCGAGCGCTTCCGCAGTGAGAACGACCGTTTCTACCGCGACTACCAGAGCGGTGTCCTGGATATCTTCGCCTACCTGTCATTTGCGCTGGAGCCGTTGGCGCAGTTGTCCCGTGGCCAGTTGCAGAACCTGCAGCGGGAATTCATGCAGGAAGTGATCAGCGAGATCTGGCTGCCCCATGCCGAGACCCTGATCCAGCGTCACCGCGACGCCGGCCACCACATCATGATCATTACCGCCACCAACCGCTTCGTGGTGGAGCCCATTGCCGCGCGTTTGGGCGTGGACACCCTGCTGGCCACGGAGCCGGAGGAAGTGGATGGCCACTTTACCGGGCAGGTGGCGGGGCATCCCTGTTTTCAGGAGGGCAAGGTTGTGCGTCTGCAGCAGTGGCTCGACCAGCACCCGCAATACGCCCGCGGCGAAAAGTGGTTTTACAGCGACTCCATCAACGACCTGCCACTGCTGTCGCAAGTGGAACACCCGGTGGCGGTGGACCCGGACATACGCCTGCGCGATGAGGCGCTCAGCCGTGGCTGGCAGGTGATCAGCCTGCGCGGCGACACCGAAGCCTTTGCCAGCGCGATGGACATTTGAGCGGGCGAATATTCGACGTACACGGCGCAAACGTATCAGCCAGATAGATCGAACCAGACACTCAGAATTCAGGGACTCCGAAAGCACGTGAAAAACGCAGTCAACAAGCCTTATTTCTCCCGCATAACTCCGTTCCCGCGCGCAAAGTTGCCGCTGGCAATGGCGGTGTGCGGGCTGCTGCTGGCGGGCGCCGGTTGCGAGCGCAAACAGGTTGAAACCGAAGTGGAACAGAGCGCGCCGGCGGCTACCGTACCGGCCGTCAATGTAGCGGCGGCCGAAGCCTTTTCCTCCGAATACTGGCAGGCCGGACAGGCCCAGGTGATTGACGCCGCGGCAGCCGCTCAGGCGCTCGCGCGCGCGGTCGCGCAGCTGCTGGAATCGCCGACCGAAGACAGCCTGGAAACGGCCAAGCTGGCTTGGCTCGACGCACACCGAGAAATGGCCGCCTCAATGCCGTTTATCAAGGTGGCCTTCTCACCGGCCGACCTGCAGCAGAGCGGTAACGAACTGCTGCTTGCGCTCGACAGCTGGCCGGCGCAGGCCGGTTATCTGGATACGGTACCGGGATATTCCAGCAGTGGCATTGTCAACGACACTGCTATCGAGCTGACGTTGGCCAATCTGCGCAAGCAGCACCGCCTCACCGCCCACGAAGAAGCCAGCACCGGCTTTCACGCACTTGAGATCATGCTCTGGGGCCCCACCAGTGAACGCAGTGCCGAACAGTTTGTTGCCGCCAGTGGCGGTGAACAACCGGAAGCCCTGGCGGCCAATCGCCGCCGCGAACTCACTCGCCTGATCGCCCAGGGCATCGACGAGGACCTGGCGCAATTGTCCGCGCGCTGGCCGGTCACCGCCAACGACCTGTCCCAGCGCTACCTGGCGCAGGCACCGGTGGCGCGGGTGCAGAGGATTCGCTCTGCGCACCTGGACATGCTGCGCAACGAAGTGCTGCCGCGTCTGCCGGAAAGCTCCGAGAGCGACGTGGAAAGCGGCCACGCGGCGGACTCCAAGCAGGCGCTGCTGGCGATGTTGCGCAACCTGCAGGCCTGCTGGTTGCCCGAGGGCGGCGGCGGTCTCGCCGATCTGTTACTGGACCGTCACCAGACCGCCGCTCTGGCGAAGACCTTCGGCGAGCTGGAAGAGCGACTGCTCAAGATGGAAGATCCCATTGAACTCGCCGCCCCGGCGGAACTGCAGCGCAGCCGGCAGCAGGTCGATGCGCTGATCGGATTGATCTCCGGCGACACCCAGGTTCCGGCGCGGGATGAGGAAATGACGCCGGTGAGTCTGCAGGCGCCAGAGGAATAACCAGACTTTTGAATCAGGCATAAAAAAACCCAGGCAAAGCCTGGGTTTTTTCGTTGTCGGTCGCGATCGGCGCTTACCAGCGGCGAACCGGGCCGGTATCTACGTGCACGAAGTTGCTCTTCGGGTAGTAGCCCACACCGCCGGCCTTCAGATCCAGCGCGGCCTGGCGCAGTTTGGCCAGCGGGACACCCGGCATGCGGATATCCAGTGCCATACCGCGGGTGTGATAGCTGCGGCGTGCCACACCGCGACCCGCTGCACGCAGCTTGGCGTTGGTCTTCGGTGAACGGTAGCCGGAGATGATCTCGACCTCACCGTTGTAGTTCAGCTTTTCTTTCAGCTTGTACACGATGTCGAACAGCTTCGGATCCATGCGCGTCACTTCGTTGGCGCGGTGGTCACGCAGCAGGCGGTTGAATTGCTTCAGGCCGCTGCTATCGTAGTCGCCATCGGCCCAGAAAGCGGTGCTCAACCGCTCACCGGTGTGCAGATTGCGCATCTTGAGGGCGCGTGCATTACCCACTTTGGCCAGTGCCGGGCCGGCCGCAACTGTCGCCGCGGTCGCTGCAGAAACTGCCAAAAACCTGCGTCTGGAAAGTTCTTTCATACCCTGTTACCGCCTCTGGTTTAGTAATTCGTGATGCCTGTTAAAGCCTCTGAATCTCGAGTAGCTTCGTTGGCTACTCTCAATGCCTGCACTGTACAAAAAATAATCTTTGGTTACAAATCGATCAGGTGTAATGACAAATTGATCGTAAAACAGTCTGGCTATTTTTTTCTAGCACGCTACGCGTCACGGATTTTTTTTGCCCGTACGTGTGTATAAGCACGGCTTTTCATGGTGACAACGCTGTCATTGTTGGAACTTTATTTTTTCGCGACCGGCTGGTTCGGATTTGGGCGTTTCCGGTGCTGTGGGGGGCAACTGTTACGGAAAGCTACGGTGGATAAGGCTTTAGCGGCAGGTCGGTATTGAAAAAGGGAGGCTTCAATATCGTCGGAGGGGAATTTGCGCCGACGCCAGGGGCGGACAAATTACTCCGTTGGCGACCGGAGAGAAGCCGGTATAGGCGTTTGCCAACGGAGATTACGCGCTGGTCACAGTTCCCGCTGGTCGCGGTGGTAGATGTCCGGGCGGAACTGCACCCGCCCCAACGCGTCCACCCAGGCGGTCAAGTAGGTGATGAACAATCGCGGCGGGTTATCTACCTTTATCGTGACCGATTCGTCACCGACGGTGGCCTGGGCGACCTGTGTGCGGTCCCAGCCCTGGGGTCCGAGTAGCGCATAGGCCAGCTCCTCTGGCTGCTGCAAGCGGATACATCCGTGGCTATAGGCTCTGTGGTGCTGCTCGAACAGGCTCTGGGCCTGGGTGTCATGCAGGAAAATCGACTGCTTGTTGGGAATCACGAACTTCACCCGCCCCAGGGTGTTGCCGGGTCCGGAGATCTGGCGCAGGGTGGCCTCGCCACTGGCGGCGCTCTCGATACTCTTCTCACTGATGGGGGTGGTGGTATTGGTGCCGTATTTCACCACCCGGTAGCCGCGCTTGTGCATGGCCTCCGGATTGTTGCGCGCCTTTGGCAGCAGGTCGGTGAGTAGAATACTGCGAGGTACTGTCCAGGTGGGGTTGAACACCACCGACACCACTTTGGTGGTCATCTCTGGGGTGCGCTTGCTGCTTTTTCCCACCACGGTTTTCATGCTCAGCACCACTTTGCGCTGGTCGACCAGCTGCAGCTGGTAGTCGGGCACATTTACAAAGATATAGCGGTTACCGGGGGCGGAGGGCAGTTTGTCCCAGCGCTCTGCGTTCAGTTCCAGCAGCCGTGCCAGTTCCTGCGGTGGGCGCGCCAGCTCTCGAAGCGTGGCCTTGTTCACGCGGCCGGTGACTTCCATGCCGTGGCGGCGTTGGTAGGACTCCACTGCCAGTTGCAGGCCGGCGTCGAAACGCTGGTGGTCGCTATCACTTGCCTTCAGTGGGCCGGGCGGCCCGATGTAGTCGCCGTATTGCTGCAGTATTTTACGCAGTTGCGCCACCCGCGGACTCCGGTCGCCGGGTTTTAGCGTTGCCCCGGGGGCGATGGCCTGCCAGTGGTTCGTGAGTGTGCGGTAGCGCGCTGCCTGTGTACGCAGGGCATTGCCGGCGGTGGCGAAGTCGATGGCGCGGTCTTTGTCCGGGATTGGCGCGTCCGGTTCGCTTGCGGCTGCGGTGCTGGGGGCCGGCGCTGGCGTTGGTTTGGGTGCAGTTTCGGGTTTTGGGGGGGGTTCTGGCTCGCTTTGTTTGTTGTTGGCTGCGGCATCTTTGGTGCCAGCTTTGTCAGTGGCAGCTTTGTCGGCGTCGGTCTTTTTTGATTCTGGTGTGTCTTCTTCCTTGGCCGCTGCGTCGCTGTCAGTGTCTGTTTCTGCGTCTACCGCAATATCCGGGTCGTCCACGATTTCACTGGCGTGGGCGGCCAGGCCAGTTTCTTCTTCGGGCTGTTTCGCGGGCTTTTTCTCGGGTTGAGACGGTGTGGTAGTTGTGCCTTCGACAACATCCGAGGGGTTCACCGGGGTTGCCCCTTGCGCGCTTTCCATTAGCGGTAGCAGGGCGCAGCAACCGAGGGCGGCAATCACCGAAAAATGAAGGGCATAGCTGCCCAGCGTGCCGTGTAATGCGGAGCAGTTTCTGTGGCGCAAGGTTTTATGGTGCATGGAAACCCCCGTACCTCACTCTTCCGCGGCGCGCGGATCTTCTTCGTCACCAGAGTCCAAATCGGCGCTGACATCGGTGGGCGTATCGCCATCCATACTGTCGCGTCCGTAAATGTCCGGGCGGAAATTCAGTAGCCCCTCTTCATCAACCCACGCGGTCCAGTAGGCGATATGTACCGGTATTGGCCGCTCGAGGGTAACCGCACGGGTGCGGGTGCCGCTGGTATAGCGGGTCAGGCGTTCGTCGTTCCACTTACCCGGTTTCGAGGTCTGGCTGGCGAGGACGATCTGCGCCAGTTCCAGCGGTTTTTCCAGGCGCACGCAGCCGTGGCTGAAGGCGCGCTGGCTGCGGCCAAACAGCTCTTTTCTCTGGGTATCGTGCAGGAAGATCGCCTGCTGGTTGGGGATGATGAATTTGAAGCGCCCGAGGGCATTGCCTTCACCGCCGCGCTGTTGCAGCGTCACGCCGCCGAGGCGCAGGGCACGCAGATTGCCGCCGCTGAAGGGGACAGATTTACCGCGGTTGTTCACCAGCCGGTAGCCACCGGCACTGAGATTGGCGCTGCCCTTTGGCAACAGCTCGCGCACCGCGATATTGCGTGGCACCGTCCAGGTGGGATTGAACACCACTTGGGTCATACGGGTGCTGAGTTGTGGTGTCGGATGCTTCGCCTGCCCAACCACCACGCGCATGCGGTACTGCTCCTGTTCTCCCTCCATCAGGCGCAGGGTGTATTCGGGAATGTTGACCAGAATGTAGCGGGGACCGAGGTCCTTTGGCATCCTCTGCCAGCGCCGCAGGTTGGCTTCCAGTGTGGCGAGGCGGCGCGCCGGTGGCGTGTTCAGATACTCGCGGGTGGTGCGGTCGACAATGCCGTCGGCGCGCAGTCCATGCCGGCGCTGGAATCGCTCAACCGCTTGGCGCACCTTGCTGTCGAAGAGTTCTGCGTTCGATTTGTCCTTTTTTTCCCCGGTCGTTTTGTCTGCGGAAAGTGCGGCACGCGCCATGTCATCCCCCAGTGACAGGTCGCCGTACTGCATGAGCAGGCCGCGCAATACCTTGACCCGGGCGTCGCGCGCGCCGGGGGCCAGAGTCTGTCCTTCCGGCAGCGGTTGCCACTGATCCCCCTCGCTGAGGGCGCGGTAGCGGGCAAGCTCTTCACGCATCAGCGCGTACTGGCGCCCATAGGGGGTAAAGGGGCTATAGGAATTGAGAGGGGTTTCAGTGGTGTCGGCAGTGGGGGATGGTTGTGGCGTCGCCGCTCCCGCTGACTGATCGGCCAGCGCCTCTGCGGTGAGCGACAGGATCACGACCGCGCTGAAACCCAGCGGAATTCCCAGCTTGTTACCCATCTCTGACCCCTGATCTGCCAATGACAAATACCAACATTCCGCAAGCTCGCTGTGGGCGAAGCCTGTGTTTCTAATTGGTAACTTGTGACCGGATTGGCACCAAATAAGATTGGGGTATGCGCGGAGGGGCGTTCGGGTGTTTTCGGAATAACTGCCGGGTGGTTCCTCCACCCGGCAGTGCGGTGGGGCAGTGAGAGTAGTGGGGTTAGCGGGCGACTGGACTCGCGATCAGTCGAACTGGTTGGCGGCGAGTCCGTCCTTGCCGTAGATGTCTGGGCGGAAGTTCATGCGTCCCTGGCCATCTACCCAGGCGGTCCAGTAGGTGACATAGACCTTCACGTTCTGGCTCATATTCACCTCGGTGGTTTCATCGCCGGTGGTCAGCTGTTCGATGCGGTAGCGGCTCCAGTCGCCGGGTTCATCCCGCAACAGTATCTCGGCCAGCTGGCGGGGTTTCGCCAGGCGCACACAGCCGTGGCTGTAGTCGCGGTCGGTGAGCCCAAAAAGACTCTTGGCGCGGGTGTCGTGCAGGTAGATGTCCTCCGAGTTGGGGATCTCGAATTTCACCCGACCGAGGATGTTCTGCTCGCCGCCCTTCTGGCGCATCAGGAAGCCACCGGCGGCCGCGGATTTCAGGTTCTGGGAAGTCAGAGGCAGATAGTCGCCACTGCCGTTCACCACCCGGTATCCCATGTTTTCCATCCCCGTGGGGTTGGCGCGGGCCTTGGGCAGGATCTCGTTCACCAGAATACTGCGGGGCACGGTCCATGTGGGGTTGAACACCACACGGGCGACGCGGGTGCTGATCTCCGGGGTCTGGTGCACCTTCTTGCCCACCACCACATTCATCGACAGTTTTACCCGATCCTGCTCCACATAGTTGAGGGTGTAGCCGGGCACGTTCACCTGGATGAAGCGGTTGCCGAGATCCGCGGGCAGCTGTTCGCGGCGGCGGATATTGGTCTCGATAATGTGGGCGCGCGCGGACGGAGAGATATTCATGCGATCCCGGGTCTGCTTGCCCACGATGCCGTCGGGCTTGAGGCCGTGGCGGACCTGGAAGCGCACCACCGCTTCGTGCAGCCGCTGGTCAAACTTGTTGCTGCCGTAATCACCGCCGTAGCCGTAATAGTCGCCGTACAGGCTCAACATATTGCGCAGGTGGATGACGTTCGCGTGCTTGGCGCCGAGGGTCATCGCAGGGCCCGCGGGAATCGGACGCCACTGGCCGCTGTTGGCCATGTCACGGTAGCGTGCCAGCTGCTCACGCAGCGCCTGGGCGTCGCCGCCAAACGGGGTGTTTTCCTCGATCAGCAAACCTTCGCCATGGGCGGGCGCGAGGCCCGAGCCCTCATCCTGCAGGCTGCGAAAATTGGGCATCACCCGCGGGTAACTCTGCGGGTAGGCACGGGTGGAATAGCGCGGCGCATAGCTGCCACCGTAGCTGGAACCGCGGCTGTAGGTGTTGCCCTGGGTGGTATAGCGGGAGCGGTCGATGGTCTGCGCGTTCGGGGTTTCACGGTTGTAGCCGCGGAAGTACTGGCGCCCACTATCGTTGGCCGCGTAGAGAGATTGCTCCTGTGGATAACTGCGGGCACTGGCCATCTGGAACCCGCCCTCGGTGAGGTTTACCGGGGTGATGTCGCGGCCGCGCAGACGCGGATGGTTTTTCGGGCCATCCGGATTGAGCTTGTCCAGCTGGGTATCCTGGGCGTAGGAAATGAACGCATCGGTGAGCAGTACGTCCAGCACTGCGGCCATCTGCAGGCGCTGCGGGGTGTCGCGCAGGGTACGGTCGAAGTATCCCAGGTGATAGCGGTAATCCACCATGCTGCTGTTGCCGGAACTGGAAGCGGTGAGCTGCTTGAGCAGGTCGTTGGCGGTATCGCTCAGGTTGTAGTTGTCGAACCACAGCAGCCGGTAATCGGTACGGCGGTATATGCGGCGCACCGCTACCGGGTTGAAGATCGGGTCCTGGGCAGGCCATGCGTCGGGGTTGTCTTCCAGCCAGTTGACGAGATGCGGGCGCACGGCATTTTCCGGTAGTACCGGTACCGTTTGTGTATTGGCATTGAAGGCATAGTAGAGCGCAAATGCGCAGAGGCCGCCGAGGAAAATGGCCGGCAGCGGGGATTTGCGTTTACGTCGCTCTGGAATGAAATATGACATGGTACCTCAGCGATACTGCAGGGCGCCGGTTTACAGTGCGGAAGCCGGGGCCCGATCGTTCATACCTTCCCAACCTTCGGCGCGCCTCTCCGAAACCCCGACGGCAAAATCACCATCGACGGCGCACCTAAGTCGAGCATCCCGCGCGACCTTCCTTTGTTATAGGCGGATTTCGAGCGCGCATTGCGCGTTTCTCAACATCCGCCTGCCTGTGAAATTAAGTATGGCAACAAATGCGAAATTTGCTTGGCGCGAACTTCACTTCACATTAGCTGGGCAGGGAGGTTGTAGAGGTGAATGGCGACGGCGATGAGGGCGGCAGATGGAAATAGCGGGGTGCGCCGCTGACCCGCCCGTCGGTATAACTCTGTTCCCACAGCTGCACGGCGCCCTGGTTGTCCACCGTCACCAGGGTACTGGCGCGGGTGCCATAGCCGCCGCTAATGACCGGGCGGTGGTGGGTATTCAAGTCGTCCGCTTCCACACGCACGAAAATGGAGGAAAGTGCGGATTCCATCGCTGTACCCACGCCTGTATCCGGCAGTTGTGACTGAGGTGCGCGTTCGGAGTCAGCGAGCAGTGCCAGCGACAGCGTGACAAAGCTTTGCGCGTTCACTGGGTTGGGAAGGCCCGCAACCAGGGTTGCCAGTGATTCACAGCCCCGGGTTACTTTGGGCCAGGGATCGTCTGGTGCGCCGTTGGAGATGCCATGGAAGCCGGTGGTGATCGCAAAGGGGCGGTGGCGGTTGCCGGCACATACCAGTGGCTGCTCTGCTAGCGGGTCGAACAGCAGCGCGTTGAAGCCTCGATAGCGCTGGCCGGGCAGGGCGTTCGCATAGGCGCTCGGGTAGCGATTGCCGGCAAGAAAACCGGTGGGGATTTCTCCGCGGGAGAGGACATCCGGGGGCTCGGGCATGCCCGGTTCGCGGATATTGGTCACGGCCGCGACCCGCCCCCCGGGCGCAACGCCCAACCACGTGCCCCCGGCCTCCAGGTCCCGTCCGGCGACGATGCCGCCCTGTTCCCACGGGTGTGCGGGTGCGGTGGGGCGGTGGTAGAACTCGTCGCGGTTGGCCAGCAATAGCAGCGGGTATTGGGGGTGCTGGCGGTAAGCAATCAACAGCAGGCACATGGCAGTTCGTATTCGTCAATTTGTCATCGTAAGTGCCATAATAACGCCCACTTTGAACAACTGTGGTTTGAGCATGCTGACTTACCCCGAGATCAACCCCGTTGCCCTGGCCATTGGGCCGCTCAAGATCCACTGGTACGGCCTGATGTATCTGGCGGGGTTCGCCGCTGCCTGGTGGCTGGCCATGCGCAGGGCCGCCAAGCCCTGGTCGCCGGTGATCAAGTCCGAAGTGGAAGACCTGATCCTGTTCTGCGCCATCGGTGTGGTGGTGGGCGGCCGGCTCGGTTACATGTTCTTCTACAACTTCCATGAACTGATCGCGCACCCTCTCAGTCTGTTCAAGGTGTGGGAAGGAGGCATGAGTTTCCACGGTGGCCTGATTGGCGTGATGGTGGCGGCTACCCTCTACGCGCGCAAGATCGGCACTACCTTCCCCTCCCTGATCGACTTTGTCGCGCCGCTGGTCCCAATCGGCCTCGGCCTCGGGCGTATCGGCAACTTTATCGGCCAGGAATTGTGGGGCCGCGAGACCGATGTGCCCTGGGGCATGGTGTTCCCCCGCGATCCCGCGCAGCTGGTGCGCCACCCATCCCAGCTGTACCAAGCCTTCCTCGAGGGGCTGGTGCTGTTTTTGGTGCTGTGGATCTTCTCCAGCAAGCCGCGCCCGCGCCTGGCGGTCGGCGGTATGTTCATCCTGTTTTACGGTATCTTCCGCTTCCTGGTGGAATTTGTGCGCCAGCCGGATGTGGGCATCCCGGTGATGTTCGGCTGGCTGACCCGCGGCCAGTTGCTGAGCCTGCCAATGATCGCCGCCGGCATCATTATTCTGGTTTGGAGCTACCGCACTCAGCCGCTGCCCGAGGGGCGTGGTCAGGGTGAGGAGGCAGATAGCGGTACCGTCGAGCCCCAAAAAGGTGCAGGCAAGTAGAAGAAGGGCGACGCCAAACTGAAAAAGAGCGCCGCCAAGTAAACCGGATCCAGAATACCGATATACAAGAACACCTATATAGATGAAGCAATATCTCGACCTGATGCGCCACGTGCGCGACAACGGCACCCTCAAGAGTGATCGCACTGGCACCGGCACCCGTAGCGTGTTCGGCTACCAGATGCGCTTTGACCTGTCTGAGGGCTTCCCGCTGATCACCACCAAGAAGTGCCACCTGCGCTCCATCATCCACGAGCTGCTGTGGTTCCTGCAGGGTGATACCAATATCGGTTACCTGAAAGACAACGGTGTGCGGATCTGGGACGAGTGGGCCACCGAAGATGGTGAACTCGGCCCGGTCTACGGCTACCAGTGGCGCTCCTGGCCCACCGCCGACGGCCGTCACATCGACCAGATCAAGGAACTGGTGCAGCAGCTCAAGACCCGTCCGGATTCCCGCCGCCTGATCGTCAGCGCCTGGAATCCGGCGGATCTGCCGGATGAAGGTGTGTCCCCGAGCGACAATGCCCGCGCCGGAAAAATGGCGTTGGCGCCCTGTCATGCCCTGTTCCAGTTCTACGTGGCCGATGGCAAGCTGTCCTGCCAGTTGTACCAGCGCAGCGCGGATATCTTCCTCGGTGTGCCCTTCAATATTGCGTCCTACAGCCTGCTCACGCTGATGCTGGCGCAGGTGTGTGGTCTCGAGCCCGGGGACTTTGTGCACACTTTTGGTGATGCCCATCTCTACTCCAATCACGCGGAGCAGGTGGAGGAGCAGTTGTCCCGCCAGCCCCTGCCACTGCCGCGAATGGTGCTGAACCCGGAAGTGAAAGACCTGTTCGCGTTCCGTTTTGAGGACTTTGAGCTGCGCGGCTACGAGGCCTATCCGCACATCCCCGCGCCGGTGGCAGTGTAATGGTGGGGCAGCAGGCGCCACTGGCAATGATCGTCGCCATGGCAAGCAACCGCGCTATCGGTCGTGAAAACACTCTGCCCTGGCGGATTTCCGGGGACCTGCAGTTTTTCAAGCGCACCACCCTCGGCAAACCGGTGGTCATGGGGCGCAAGACCTTTGAATCCATCGGTCGCCCGCTGCCCGGGCGCCAGAACATCGTCATCACCCGCAATTCCGCATGGAGCGCAGAGGGCGTGACCGTCGCCGCATCTCTGGAGCAGGCGCTGGAGCTGGCGCAGCAGGTGGCGGCGCGCGACGGTGCTGAGGAGGTTATGGTAATCGGCGGGGCGGAGATCTACCGCCAGGCGATGCCGCTGGCACGGCGTTTGTATGTCACGGAAGTGGATGCGGAGGTGGACGGAGACGCCTTCTTTCCGGTACTGGATAAAACCTGGCAGGAGTCCGGGCGGGATTGTTACCCGGCTTCGGAAAAGGATGAATACAACTACTGCTTAGTCCAGTACGACAGGTTTATTTAAAAACAAATTGACCAAATTTTGCCCTCTCGGGTAGATTTGGTCGATTGTTGCACAGCGTATCCCGCCGCAAATGTGTGCATGAAACCCGAGGGTGTTACCAAGGTGTTACCCAGCTACACAGCTGCGGCGGAGCAGTCAATCGGCATTTGAATAATCAAATCGGCTGTTTACAATGTGCGGCTCTTAGCTGTCTTCAAGCCAAAATTTACCGCGTTGTGGCAGCTAATTCATCGCGACCATGTTGTGAAATATCGAACCCACTGGGGGGTCTAATGAAAACCAAGCGATTCATGGCTGTGGCGCTGACCACTGCGCTGTCTGCCGGCGCACTGTACGGTAGCGTAGCCACTGCGGATACTCTCGATACCGTTCTGAAGGTCGGTGAGCAGAAAACTGCTGCCGCAACTGCATCTCAAAAGCGCATCGACAAGATCGCTCAGGAAACCTCTGACCTGCTGCAGCAGTTCAAGGTAGTGAACAAAGAGATCGACGGTCTGCGCGTGTACAACCGTCAGCTCGAAAAGCAGCTGGCCAACCAGCTGAGCGTGATCAAGGATCTGGACGAGTCCATCGACCAGGTAACCGTGATCGAGCGTCAGATCCAGCCCCTGATCCTGCGTATGCTGGACGGCCTGGAGCAGTTCATCGAACTGGATGCCCCCTTCAAACTGGCCGAGCGTAAGGCCAACCTCGAAGGCGTGAAGAACAATATGGACCGTTCCGATATCACTGTAGCGGAGAAATTCCGTCAGGTGCTGGAACTGTACAACTTCGAAGCCGAATACGCGCGTAAGATCGACACCTACAACGACACCCTGAACGTCAATGGTCAGGATCGTGAAGTTAGCGTGCTTCAGGTCGGCCGTATCGCACTGGTAGCTCAGACCACCGACTCCAAAATCTCCCTGGCTTACGACAAAGCTCAGAAAGCATGGGTTGAGATCGACGCTGGCGAATACCGTCGCGCCATCCTGCAGGGTCTGAAAATCGCCAAGAAACAGGCTACCACCGACATCATGACTATGCCGATTCCGGCTCCGGAGGCTGCGCAATGAAAACCATCGCCAAACGCGTATTGGCTGTAGCTGCCGCTGGCCTGATCAGCGTTTCCGCTGTAGCCCAAGACAAAGCTACCGACCTGGACCAGCTGCTGAAGATGGTTCAGAGCTCCAAGATCGCTGAATCCGCCGAGCACAAAAAGCGTGAAGACGACTTCCGTCGTCAAAAGGCCAACCAGGCCGGCCTTCTGAGCCAGGCTGAAAACACCCGTACTTCCGAAGAAGCCCGCTCTGCGGCGCTGGAGAAGAAGTACGAAGAACAGGAACTGCTGGTTCAGCAGAAGCGTCAGCAGCTGGACGAGCGTCTCGGCTCTCTGAAAGAGCTGTTCGGTCACCTGACCTCTACCGCTGGCGACCTGCGCGCCAACCTGGACACCTCTCTGGTATCCGCCCAGTACCCGGGCCGCGCCGAGTTCCTCGATCAGCTGATCGACAAAATGAACTCCGCGACCAAGCTGCCGACCATCCAGGAAATCGAGCGTCTGTGGTACGAACTGCAGCGTGAAACCGTGGAATCCGGCAAAGTTGTTAAGTTCAACGGTACTGTGATCAAGCCCGATGGCGAGCAGACCGAGCAGGAAGTTGTACGTGTTGGTAACTTCAACCTGGTTTCCAACGGCAAATACCTGGAAATGAACGACAACCTGAAAATGGCCGAGCTGATCCGTCAGCCCGACGGCAAGTACCTGAGCATGGCTGCTGACCTGCAGTCTGCTACCAGTGGCTTCAGCCCCTTCGGCGTTGACCCGACTGGTCCTACCGGCGGTTCTTACCTGAAAGCCATGATCGCCAGCCCGAGCATCATCGAGCGTTGGCACCAGGGTGGCATCGTAGGCTACATCATCAGCGCGGTTGGTGTTGTTGCTCTGCTGCTGGCCATCTGGCGTCTGCTGGTGCTGTCTGGTGTGAACTCCAAAGTGAACGCCCAGCTGCGCTCTTCCACTCCGAACACCAACAACCCGCTGGGTCGTGTTCTGGCCGTGGCCGAAGAGAACAAAGGTGTAGACGGCGAGACCCTGGAACTGAAGATGGAAGAAGCGGTGCTGAAAGAGCGTCCGGCCATCGAATCCGGTCTGAACCTGCTGAAGATCATCGCCATGGTAGCCCCGCTGCTGGGTCTGCTGGGTACCGTTACCGGTATGATCATCACCTTCCAGGCGATCACCATCTTCGGCGCGGGCGATCCCAAGGCAATGGCCGGCGGTATCTCCTCTGCACTGGTAACTACCGTTCTGGGTCTGGTCGTGGCTATCCCGACTGTACTGCTGCACACCATCGTTAATGGCCGTGCCAAGCGTATCCTGCACATTCTGGACGAGCAGAGTGCCGGTATCGTTGCAGAAAACGCTGAGCGTAAATAAGAGGAGGCGGCAACATGCACGCATTGAATGACGCATGGGCCGCCGTCAACGCCTTTATGGCGTCGGGCGGGCCAGTATTACTCCTGATCGCCGGCCTGACCTTCTTCATGTGGACGCTGATTTTCGAGCGGATCTTTTACTTCAAAGGTGGTCTGAAACGTGATGTTCAGACCGCTATGGACACCTGGGAAGCGCGCCCCGAGCGCAAATCCTGGAATGCCCACCAGATCCGCCATGCGCTGGTTTCCCGGGTTTCCGAGAAGATCGACAGCAATATGGACATGATCCAGACCTGTGTTGCCCTGGCGCCGTTGTTCGGCCTGCTGGGCACCGTATGGGGCATGATCAACGTGTTCGAAGTGCTCGCGATCACCGGTGGTGGTGATGCAAAGCAAATGGCCAGTGGTGTATCCATGGCCACCATCCCGACCATGGCGGGTATGGTGACCGCACTGTCTGGGGTGTTTGCCAACACCTATATCACCCGTACCGCGCAGCGTGAGACTCAGCTGCTGGCAGACCATCTGACGATGGATCACTGACGGCACCACAATAAAGGTGTGCGGGTGCTGTTCTCAGGAATAGGCCCCGCAGACCGGAAGGTTTAGCCAATTCAGGGAGTTTTCACTAACACTTAGGGTGCGGTGAGAACTCCACGAGGCCAAATCTCGCTATTAGCATTTCGCTAGAGAGAGTTGCAATGAGCAGAAAACAGACTACGGCAGAAGAAGAAGGCCAAGCGATTGACCTCACGCCCATGCTGGACGTGGTGTTCATCATGCTGATCTTCTTCATCGTCACCGCGACCTTTATCAAGGAGCCGGGCGTCGATGTTGTTAAGCCGGAAGCGACAACCGCTGAACTCAAAGCCGCCTCTATTCTGGTAGCGATTAACGACAACAACGAAATCTGGATTGCCAAAGAGCAAGTAGATGACCGCCTGGTGAAAAACACCCTGGAGCGTCTCTACGCAGAAAACCCGAAAGGGTGGTTGGTAATTCAGCCCGATAAAAAGGCGAGTATCGAGAAGGTTGCCCTGATCGCGGACGCGGCCAGGAAGATCGGAATCGAGAAAGTGTCGGTCGCTACAGAGAAGAGTTAACAGCTTATGAACCCGGTAAGACTAGTTGGGGCGGGTGCGCTGGCGGTAGCCACCACTTTTGCCCTGATCTTCACCATGCATGCGCTGATTGAGGCAAACCTGGGAGCTCCGAAAGAAGAGGAGCAGATCAAGGTTGCCGACATCGTCATGCCGGAACAGAAGATCGAAACCCAATACGATACCAGCAAGCCGGACAAGCCTGACGAGCCCGAGCAGCCGCCACCCGACATGCCGGAGCCGGAATTTGACCAGCCGGATGTGGACAATGCATTGAACATGTCTGCGCCTAGGGCCAATGCCGACCTGAAGGTGGGTGGTATCGGTGGTTTCGCCACCGAAGGTGACTACCTGCCGATCGTTAAGGTTCAGCCGGAGTACCCGCGCCGCGCACTGCAACGCGGAATCGAAGGCTGGGTGGTTGTTGAATACACCGTGACCAAAAACGGTTCTGTACGTGACCCGATTGTGGTGGAAGCCTTCACTCTGGACGGCAACCCGACCACGATCTTCAACAGCGCTGCCGTGAAGTCAGCCCTGAAGTACAAGTACAAGCCGCGGGTTGTTGACGGTGAGCCGATTGAAGTGCCTGGTGTAAAAACCAAGATCAGCTTCAACCTGGCCAAGAACTGATAGGGGACGCATATGAACATGACGACCGTGACGAAAGGCCTGTCCAAACTCGTCCTGCGCACGTCCGTAGCGCTGCCCCTGCTGCTAGCACCGGCCGTGAGTGTGACCGTACTGGAAGCTGTCGGCGTATCCGGTTCCTTTGCCCAGGCGCAAGCCGCCGAGCAGAAGACCCGCAAGACTCCGGCCATGCGTGAGAGTGCGTTCAAATACCTGGGCAAGGCACAGGAAGCTGCGGAAGCACAGAACTTTCAGGGTGCTCTGGCGGCGCTGAAGGAAATGGAAGCCGGCAAGGACAAGCTGAACGGCTACGAAGCCGCGCAGATGTACTACTTCTACGGCTACGTTTACTACAGCATGGAGAAGTATCCGCAGGCGATCACCTACTACAAAAAAGTGCTCGAGCAGGGTGAAGAAAACCTGCCGGTAGCACTGGAAGTGGGTACCCTGTTGACCATCGCCCAGCTGTACTTCGTGACCGAAGACTACAAGCAGGCTGTGAACTACCTGAACAAGTGGTTTGCTGTGGCCGACAACATCAATGCGGACTCCTACGCCCTGCGCGCCCAGGCTTATTACCAGCTGGGTGACAACGCCAAGGCACTGGCTGATATGAACAAGGCCGTGTCTATGTTCGAGCAGGAAGGCAAGGTGCCGAAGGAGAACTGGTACGGCTTGCAGCGTTTCTTGTACTACGACAAGAACGATTACAAGCAGGTCACCAATATCCTTGAGAAGCTGGTGAAGCACTACCCGAAAGGGGAGTACTACAAGCAGCTGGCAGGTATGTACGGCGAACTGAAGCGTGAAGACGATATGCTTCACATGATGGAAGCCGCTTACATTGCCGGTGCCCTGCAGAAAGAGAAAGAGCTGTTGAACATGGCTTATCTCTACATGGGCGCGGAAATGCCGTACAAGGGTGCCAAGGTCATCGACAAGGGCATCAAGGAGAAGAAGATCGAGCGCACCTCCAAGAATCTGGAAACCCTGGCTCAGGCGTACCAGATGGCTCAGGAGTTGCAGAAGTCGATCCCCGAGCTGGAAGCAGCTGCCAGCATGTCTGACAAGGGTGATATCTACTCTCGTCTGGCCGGTATCTACCTGGACCTGGACAAGAACGATAAAGCCGTAGACATGGGCGCGAAAGCGCTGAAGAAGGGCGGTATCAAACGCCCGGATCAGCTCTACATCGTACTGGGTATGGCCAACGCCAACCTGAAGAAGTACGACGACTCCTTGAAGTTCTTCAAGAAAGCGCTGGATGACAAACGCTCCGAGAAGTTTGCCAAACAGTGGATCACTTTCGTAGAAAGTGAACAGGAGCGGGAAAAACAGCTGGCGATGTAATTGATGCATCTGCCGGAAGTTTGATCCGCGCCGCAAAGGCCGCACTGAGTGCGGCCTTTTTTTTCGCCCGAAATCCGCTCATTGCTGGCGCAAATATAGACAATTATTGAGAATTATTTGCACTTTCGCCCAAATCAACTAAATACTGAAAGTAGCTGATCAGCTTTTTCCAAAGCGCCACTGCATGCGAGCTGGCGCTACCTTTCAACACCTGAAAATAAAAAGGAGAGGTGTTTATGGAACAGGCCTATCCGCTCAATTCCAGTCCTCAATTTTCCAATCCAATTTCCATCCCGTTCAGATCGGCACAGCTGCTGCGCAGTGGTGGGTTTGCCCTTGGCGTAACCGGGCTGTTGCTGCTTGGCATGACGCAACTGATCGCCACGGATTACCAGGCACCGGTGGACGACCCTTTGCCAAAGGTGCTGAGTATCCATATGCCCGAGGTAAAACCGACGGTGTACAAATCCGAACCGGCACTCAAGCAGCAGGAGTTGCCGCCACCCATGCAGCGCGTCGAGGTGCAGCACAAGGTAGACCCGGGGGAAATTCCGCTGACACTGGATCCTCCGGTGGTTGATCGCAGCACTATCGGGCCGGCCGTCGTGAGTGCGGACCCGCTTCCGATCTACAAGCCGGCGCCGCAGTACCCGCGCCGCGCACTGGCGCGTGGGATCGAAGGCTATGTGGTGGTGGAGTTCACCATAACCAAAAACGGCAGCGTGAGAGACCCGTTTGTAGTTGGCGGCTACGACAGTGCGGGTCTGCCGACGGATGTGTTTAACAGCGCAGCGCTGAATGCGGTGGAGCGTTTCAAGTACCGCCCGCCGATGTCAGAGGGGCAGCCGGTGGAGCAGCACGGCGTGCGTAACCGGATTTCATTCAAACTGGCGCAATAACGAGAGGCGCATAAAAAAATAGCGGGCAATGCCCGCTATTTTTTCTACCAAGAAGATCAGTCGATCTCCCGCACCGCTCCCCGGTCGGCGCTGGTGGCGAGCAGGGCGTAGGCCTTGAGTGCCTTGCTGACCTTGCGCGGACGGGGCTTGGTCGGCTTCCAGCCGTCGGCGCCCTTGTGGTTCATGGCCTCGCGGCGGCGGTGGAGTTCCGCTTCTGGAATATCCACTTCGATCAGGCGCTTGGGGATATCGATGCGCACCAGGTCGCCATCCTGTACCAGGCCGATGTTGCCGCCACCTGCCGCTTCCGGGGACACGTGGCCGATGGAGAGGCCTGAGGTGCCGCCGGAGAAACGGCCATCGGTGATCAGGGCGCAGGATTTACCCAGCCCTTTGGATTTCAGGTAACTGGTGGGGTACAGCATTTCCTGCATACCGGGGCCGCCCTTGGGACCCTCGTAGCGTACGATCACCGCTTCGCCTTCCTTCACCTTGCCGGCGAGAATATTTGCCACCGCATCTTCCTGGCTCTCGACGATGTGTGCCGGGCCCTCAAAGTGCCACAGCTCTTCTTCCACCCCGGAGGTTTTCACCACACAGCCGTCCGGGGCCAGGTTGCCGAACAGCACCGCCAGTCCGCCTTCCTGTGAGTAAGCGTGCTCAACGGAGCGGATACAGCCGTTTTCGCGGTCGCCGTCCAGATTGTTCCAACGGCAGTCCTGGCTGAACGCCTGTTGGGTGGGAATGCCCGCAGGACCGGCACGGAAAAATTTGTGCACTTCCGGATTGTCGGTGCGGCGGATGTCCCACTCCTCCAGCGCGTCGCGGAAGGTGCGGCTGTACACCGTGGGCAGGCTGGCGTCGAACAGGCCGCCGGCTTCCAGTTCGCCGAGAATCGACATTACGCCGCCGGCGCGGTGCACATCCTCGATATGGTATTTCTGGGTATTAGGCGCCACCTTGCACAGCTGCGGAATCTTGCGCGACAGGCGGTCGATATCCGCGAGGGTGAAGTCCACCTCGCCTTCCTGGGCCGCGGCCAGTAGGTGCAGGATGGTGTTGGTAGAACCGCCCATGGCGATGTCCAGCGCCATGGCGTTGTTGAACGCGGCGCGGCTGGCGATGGAGCGCGGCAGTGCGGAGAGGTCATCCTCTTCGTAGTAGCGCTTGGCCAGCGCGACGATCTCGCGGCCCGCGCGCAGGAACAGTTGTTCGCGATCTGCGTGGGTGGCGAGCATGGTGCCGTTGCCGGGCAGTGACAGGCCCAGCGCCTCGGTCAGGCAGTTCATGGAATTGGCGGTGAACATGCCGGAACAGGAGCCGCAGGTGGGGCAGGCGGAACGCTCGTATTCCGCCACCTGTTCGTCGGAGGCGGAGTCGGTGGCGGCGATTACCATAGCATCCACCAGGTCCAGCTTGTGGTCGGCGAGCTTGGTCTTGCCCGCCTCCATGGGGCCGCCGGAAACGAAGATCACCGGGATATTCAGGCGCAGCGCGGCCATCAGCATACCGGGGGTAATCTTGTCGCAGTTGGAGATACACACCAGCGCATCGGCGCAGTGGGCATTCACCATGTACTCCACCGAGTCCGCGATGATCTCGCGGCTGGGCAGGCTGTAGAGCATACCGTCGTGGCCCATGGCGATACCGTCGTCCACGGCGATGGTGTTGAACTCCTTCGCCACGCCGCCGGCCTTTTCGATCTCCCGCGCCACCAGCTGGCCCATATCTTTCAGGTGCACGTGTCCGGGCACAAACTGGGTAAACGAGTTGGCGACGGCGATGATGGGCTTGTGGAAATCTTCATCCTTCATGCCGGTGGCGCGCCACAGGGCGCGGGCGCCAGCCATGTTACGGCCGGCGGTGGAGGTGCGGGAACGGTACTGAGGCATAGTGATTCGCGTTGTTCTGATAAGTGACAGCATTCAGTAAAAACGGCCGCCCGGATTGCGGGCGGGAAGCGCGACAGCGTAGCAAAATGCAAGAAATTTTGCGCGGCCACCGGCTGGTGGATAAAACCGCGCAAGGTCTATCCGAAAAGATTGCCGGTCTCGGCAAACCTATTGCTTGGCGAGGCGTTTGCGCAAAACGCGGGAATTGCGCTGGATGTTGTACAGGGATTTGCGGGTGGCAGGCAGGTCACTCACTTCCACCTGGGTAAATCCATGCTCGATAAACCAGTGTTCGGTCTGGGTGGTGAGCACGAAAATTTCCGGCAGATCCAGTGCCTTCGCCTGTCGCTCCATATGCTGCAACAGTTTGGCACCGCGGCCGCCGCCGCGAAATTCTGGATGAATCGCCACGCAGGCAATCTCTGCGGCGATGGTGTCGCCCTGTTCGTCCAGAATCGGATACAGCGCAGCGCAGGCCACCGTAGTGCCGTCCACTTCCACCAGGGTGAAATGATCGATCTCCGCCTCGAGCTTTTCCCGCGAGCGGCGCACCAGGATGCCCTGCTTTTCCAGCGGCCGGATCAGGCCGAGAATGCCGCCGACGTCGTTGATCCGCGCGCGCCGCACTACCTCGTAGCTGTCGCGGTAGATCATGGTACCGGTGCCCTCGCGGCTGAACAGCTCCTGCAACAGCGCGCCGTCTTCCGCGTAGCTCAGTAGGTGCGCGCGCGGGGTGCCCGCGTTACAGGCGACGAGCGCGCAGTTCAGGGTTTCGCTGTCGATGGCCTCTGCGGCTTCCTCCGCCTGATTAATGCTGAGGTCATACACCGCCTCGCCGTCAATCTCGAGAAACGGCTGGTCGCGGAACAGAATCAGCTTTTCCGCCTTGAGTGCCTTGGCGGCCTCGGCGGCGAGATCCAGATAGTTGAGACTGAACAGCTCGCCGGTGAGCGATGTACCGAGCGGTGAAAGCACCACCAGCGAGCTCTCGTCCAGCGCGCGGGTAATCGCGGGTACTTCCATGCGCCGCACCTTGCCGGTCCAGCCCATGTCGGTGCCGTCGATAATGCCGACTGGACGCGCGGTGACGAAGTTGCCGGAAATTACCTTCAGCGCGGCGCGCGCCATGGGGGAATCCGGCAGCCCTTGGGAAAACGCGGCCTCGATTTCGAAGCGCAGTTTGCCGATGGCGGCCTTGATGATTTCCAGGGTATCGCGGTCGCTGATGCGGGTATTGCCGAAAAAACGGCTCTGAATACCGGTGCTCTCCAGTGCACGATTCACCTGCGCGCGCGCGCCGTGTACTACAACCAGGCGCATGCCGAGGCTGATCAGCAGCGTCAGGTCGTGCACCAGGTTGCGGAAGTTTTCGTGCTCAAAACCCTCCCCGGGAATCGCAACCACCAGGGTTCGCCCGCGCAGGTCGTTGATGTAGGGCGCGGCGTTTCGGAACCAATTGAGAGTTGAGTTTTCGGTATCCACTATCTCTTCGCTTCAGCAGGTGAATTCGTTAGGGGTGCAATATACCGCATTTTCTGCGGACACCTATCTTTGCTGGAGGCAAAAGCGCCCGATCATCTCTTTCAGAATGTCCACCATCGGATCAATGCGCTCGAGACCCAGGTACTCATCCGGCTGGTGCGCCTGGTCGATATCGCCGGGGCCGAGCACAATGGTCTGCATCCCCAGCTTCTGGAGAAAGGGTGCCTCGGTGGCGAAGGCCACACTCTCTGCAGTGTGGCCGGTCAGCTTTTCCGCCACTTTCACCAGCTCCGATTGTGCCGGCTCCTCATAGGGCTCCACATCGCCGATCAACGGCACCAGATCGAAAGAAATTTTTTCGCCATGGATGCAGTTCTTCAGGCGCTGGTGCAATTCCCCGCGCAGCTCCTCCATGGGCATCCCCGGCAGCGGGCGCAGGTCGAACTGCAGCTCGGTGTGGCCGCAGATACGGTTGGGGTTGTCGCCGCCATGAATGCAGCCGAGATTTAGCGTCGGCACCTGCACCGCAAAACCGGGATTCTGGTAGCGGCTCTGCCACTCGCTGCGCAGCTTCAGGATTTCCCCCATGGCCCCGTGCATGGCTTCCAGGGCGCTGGCGCCGTATTCCGGGTTCGACGAGTGACCCGCCTGGCCGGTGATACGCAGCGCGTGCATCATCATGCCCTTGTGCATACGAATCGGCTTGAGGCCGGTGGGTTCGCCGATGATGGCGTAACGCGCTTTCGGAATACCGGCCTTTACCAGTGCGCGGGCACCGGCCATCGAGGTTTCCTCGTCGGCGGTGGCGAGAATAATCAGCGGCTGCTGCAGCGGTTTATCGACAAAGGCCTTCGCCGCCTCGATGGCGATGGGAAAAAAGCCCTTCATATCTGTACTGCCGAGACCGTAGAAACGGTTGTCGCGTTCGCTGAGTTTGAACGGATCCGACTGCCAGCGGTTGTCATCGTAAGGTACGGTATCGGTGTGGCCGGAGAGCACCAGCCCGCCATCGCCGCGGCCGAGCGTGGCGATGAGATTGGCCTTATGCGGCTGGCCGTCGATGGGCATGATCTGCACCTCGAAGCCCAGGGTGTCGAGCCAGGCGGCCAGCAGGTCGATGACACCGCGGTTGCCCATATCCAATTTCGGATTGGTGGCGCTGACACTGGGGCTGGCTACCAGTTGTTGCAGCTGTTGCTGCAACGAGGGCAGTGTGCGGGCGTTCATGGTAACTATCCTTGCGTGAACGATTTATCGGGTTATCGGCGCTTACTGTGCCATTCGCTGAGGGCGACGGCGACAAAAATCAGCAGCCCGCCGGCGAACAGCCGCGGCAGATTCGCGTCGCGATTCCAGATCAGCAGGTTGACCAGCAACCCGGCGGGAATCAGCGCGTTGTTCATCGCTGCCAGGGTGCCGGGGGAAACCTGCGTTGCGCCCTTGTTCCAGAGAAAATAGCCCACTCCCGAGGCCACCGCGCCGAGCCAGGCGAGTACGCCCCACTGGGTCACATTTGCCGGGTATTTGGGGGTGCCGAGTGCAACCCAGGCGATGGTGGCGACAATACTGGCGCCGATAAAAAACCAGCCGAAGGTCTGCCGCGGTGGCAGTGGCTCCGTGCGCGCGCGGGAGGATTGCATAAACTGCCTGTAGGCCACCTGGCCTGTGGCGAAGCACAGGTTGGCGCCCTGCACCACAAAAAAGCCTTGCCAGTAGTCGCCGCTCAGGTTGTCCCAGCGGATGATCGCGGCACCAATGACGGCGGTGGCGGCCACCAGCAGGTTCCACCAAGAAAAGCGGCGTGCGAGCAGGTCGTAGATCAACGCGATATACACCGGGGTGAAAATGGTGAACAGCAGCACCTCGGGCACGCTGAGCAGCAGGAACGACTGGTAGTAGAACAGGTACATGAGCCCCAGCTGCACGGCGCCGATGGCCATCAGTGTGAGCGCGGTGCGCGGTGGTGTGCGCCAGTTGAGAAACGGCAGGAATACCAGGGTGGCGAGCAGCACCCGGGTGAGTACGGAAAAATAACTATCGACCTGGCCGGCGAGATAAACGCCGATCAAGCTGAAGGAAAAGGCCCAGAGCAGGGTAACGAGGATCAGCAGTAGCATGATTGGAAAAATACTTTGGTGAATATGCAGGCGGATTACAAATCCCTGGCGGCGCTAGCGCAACTCTGTGAGCGCCTGAAAAAGGTCCGCGCCTTCAGTTTCAACGCCAGCAACGGCCCGGGATCGAAAACCAACTGGCGCGGCCACGGGCGCGGCGAAGTGAACGTTACCAGCTTCGGCGCACATATTGTGTTCGATGAGCAGGCGGAATTTACCGATGCCGATGGTCATATAGTCTCGCTGCAAAACCGCTACCGCTGGACCCGCTGCCTCGATTCTGTACGTCTGGAACATTTGCGCCGGGAAACTCCGGTGCTGCTGTTTAACCTGGTGCCGGTCACCGAGCATGGCTTCCGCCATCAGGCGCCACATCTGTGCGGTGACGATACCTACACCGCCGAGCTCCTGCTACACAGCGACAAGATCGAGCTTATCTGGCAGATCCACGGTCCGCGCAAGAACGAACGCCTGCATTACCACTACTGGTAGTGTCTGTATTTCTATCGTCTCTGTCCCCCGTCTATACAAGCCACAATGCCAATCTGTTGCGATGAGCGCCCCTGTTTTTCCTGTCAAATCAGGATACTCTCTCGGGCGTGCAAACTGGCGCCGCGCCAGAAATAACCGATGCTACTGGCAGATGTGGGGAGAGATTTCATGCCGACCAAACGCCAATTACTTAAAGCTGCTGCGCTGCTGGCGGTTACTCCGGGGCTGCCACTGCGTGCGGCCGAATCGCCGGCGACAGAAAAAAAGCCCAAATCCCTGCTCGCGGGCGTACAGCCAATTAGCGTCGCTGAGCGGCAGGCGCGGGTGGTGCGGGCACAGCAGCTGATGCAAAAGTACGGTATCGACGCCATCGTGCTCGAACCGGGTGCGGCGATGCTGTATTTCACCGGCATTCGCTGGTGGCGCTCCGAGCGTCTGACCTGTGTGGTCATTCCAAGACGCGGTGATATCGCGGTGGTGACCCCCTTCTTCGAAGAGCCCTCCGTGCGTGAGTCCATGACATTCGGCGAGGATGTGCGCACCTGGAATGAACACGAAAGTCCGTTTGCGCGCATCGCCGGGGTGTTGAAGGACCGGGGCTTCAAATCCGGTGTCATCGGTCTCGAGGCCACGGTGCGCTGGTTTGTCGCTGATGGCATTCGCGACGCGCTGCCATCGTTCAAGCTGGTGAGCGCGGACCCTGTCACCCGCGGCTGTCGTATGCTGAAGAGCCCGGCGGAGCTGGCGCTGATGAAAAAGGCCAATGAGATTACCCTCGCCGCCTACGGCATGGTGTGGGATCAGCTGCGCCCGGGGATGACGCCGGCCGACGTGAACCAGCGGATGCACGATGCGCAGAGCGCACTGGGCGGGCAGGGTGTCTGGACCATGGCCCTGTTCGGCGAGGCCAGTGCCTATCCCCACGGAACCGATCAGCCGCAACAAATCCGCGAGGGTCAGGTTGTACTGATGGATTGCGGTTGCAGTGTCGAGGGCTACCAATCCGATATTTCGCGGACTTTTGTTTACGGTGAGCCCAGCAAGAAACAGCAGCAAATCTGGCAGCTGGTGCGGGAGGGGCAGAACGTGGCGTTCGAGGCGGCCAAACTCGGCGCCCCCGCGGGCAACATCGACGACGCGGTGCGGGCGTTTTACTTGAAGCATGGTTTCGGGCCCGACTACCGCCTGCCCGGGCTCTCCCACCGCACCGGACACGGCATCGGTATGGAGGGACACGAGCCGGTGAATTTCGTGCGCGGGGAGAAAACCGAGCTAGCGCCCGGCATGTGTTTTTCCAATGAGCCGGGCCTCTATCTCCCCGGCGAGTTCGGTGTGCGCCTCGAGGACTGCCTGTACATGACCGCCGACGGCCCCGCCTGGTTTACCGTGCCTCCGGAAAGTCTCGCCAGCCCGCTGGGGCGCCTGGGGTAACCCTTTCTGGGGTGACCTTTGGGGGAGCATGCGGCAGCCCGTTGCCCGCTCCCCCCCTTCACTTCTGTTTTCCGCTTCGTTTACAGGCTGATCTGGCCGCGCAGGTAGGTGACCGCGCGCCCGCGCATGATCACCCGGTCTCCCCTCAGCTCACAGTCCAGGTCACCGCCGCGGGGCGAGATCTGTTTGGCGTACAGATTCGTCTTTTCCAGCTTTTGCGCCCAGAACGGCACCAGCCGGGTGTGTGCGGAGCCGGTCACCGGGTCTTCGTCGATACCAATGGCGGGGGGCGAAGAAGCGGCTGACGAAGTCGCAACCAAATCCTTCGCCGGGCGCGGTGCAGATCAGACCCTTGTAGGGCAGCTTCAGCAGCTCACGCATATCCGGTGACAGGCCGGCGACCACCTCGGCAGAGGCGAACTCCAGCAGCAGCTGGTCGTCGAGCCAGCGGGCCAGGGGGACATAGGCGGCGGGGTTGCCTTTGAACAGTTCGGAGGTGAAAGCGTCGGCCTGGTAGATGGGCAGTTGCATGGTTAGTTGCATGGGGGAGGCCTTCTCTCAAATGCCGGAAATAAAACCAATAAAAAAGGGAGCCAGAGGCTCCCTTTTTAACAGGTGAAGTTGGCAGTGGCTATTGCCAGCCAAACACACCCTTGAAGAAGAAGAAGAACAGGATGGCGAGGCCCGCGCCCGCGGGCAGGGTGACGATCCAGGAGGCGACGATGGTGGTGATCATGCGCAGGTTGAGTGCGCCGATGCCACGCGCCAGGCCCACGCCGAGCACCGCACCCACCAGGGTGTGGGTGGTAGAGATTGGCAGACCGGTGCCGGAGGCCAGTACCACGGTGGAGGCGGCACCCAGCTCGGCGGCGAAACCGCGGCTCGGGGTCAGCTCGGTGATCTTCTGGCCGATGGTGGCCATCACCTTGAAGCCGTAGGTGGCGAGACCCACCACAATACCGATACCCCCCAGCAGCAGGATCCACGAGGGCATGACGGCTTTGGCAGTCACTGCGCCCTGCTGCACGGTGTTGACGATCGCCGCCAGCGGGCCGACCGCGTTGGCCACATCGTTGGAACCGTGGGCAAAGGCCATGGCACAGGCGGTGAAGATCATCAGGATGGCGAATACGCGCTCCACGTTGGCGAAGCGGTTGCCGCGCTCGCGCTCGGGATCGCGCTTGATGCGCTTGATCATCGCCATACCCACGCCCATCACGATCAGGCCCGCTACGCCGGCAATCAGCGCATCCTGCCAGAAGCTCAGCTTGATATTGGCATCTGCCAGCACATGCTTGAGACCTTTGGTGAGGGTCACCATGGCGATCATCCAGCCCACCGCGAACATGTAGATCGGGATGTAGCGCTTGGCGTTGGTGAACGGATCTTCGGTATTGAGGATCAGGCGCTGCACGCTTCGGAACAAGAGGAACGAGAAGGTGCCCGCCAGTAGCGGGGAAACCACCCAGCTGGCGACGATGCTGCCCACCTTGCCCCAGGACACCGCGTCCACGGAAATACCTACCGCAGAGAAGCCGACAATGGCACCGACGATGGAGTGGGTAGTGGAAACCGGCCAGCCCAGAATACTCGCGATCATCAGCCAGGTGCCCGCAGCCAACAGGGCCGACAGCATGCCGTAGATCAGCAGTTCCGGTTTATCGGTAAACAGGTCCGGGGAGATGATTCCCTTGCGGATGGTGGCGGTCACTTCGCCGCCCGCCAGATACGCACCGGCGAACTCGAAAATCATGGCGATGATGATCGCCTGCTTGATGGTAAGCGCGCGGGAACCGACGGAGGTTCCCATGGCGTTGGCCACGTCGTTTGCGCCCACGCCCCAAGCCATGAAGAAGCCGAAGACGCAGGCCAGGATCAGGAAGATGTGGCCGTACTGAGCAATGATATCCATGAAGTGTCCTCTATTAACGCGCCAGCAGCAGCTGTAGTCGGTTGCCGACAGCGTGAGCGCGGTCGGCCAGGTCGCCGACCCACTCGATAACGCGATAGAGGAAGATCACGTCCACGGGAGGCAGTTCTTTTTCGATCTTGAACAGGGCGGAGCGCACCTGCACTTCCAGCTTGTCGGACTTGCGCTCGAGCTCGTCCAGCTCTTCGGTCATGCGCTGGGCGATGTCCACTTCACGACCTGCGAAGCCGGACTCCAGCAGTTCGTCCAGTTCGTTGATGGCGGTGAGCGCCTGGGCGGAGGCGGCCACGGCACTTTCCACGAAGGTGGTCATCATGGCCTGCAGCGTTTCCGGCACTTCCATCTGGCGGCCAATGGCGAGGCCGGCGATGTCCTGGGCGGTGTTGGCCACTTCGTCCTGGGCGTGCAGCAGTTCCAGCAGGTCGGTGCGGGACACCGGCATGAACAGGCTGTCCGGCAGGTGCAGGCGCAGGTCTTTCTTGATGTCGTCGGCGCGGTTCTCGGTGGCGGAGATACGCTGCTGGATAGTTTTAGCAGTGGTGTAGTCGCCCTGCATAAGGGCTTCAAAGAATGGCACCAGATCCGCTGACGCCTTGTGGGCAGTCGCCATGTGCTCCTTGATGGGCTTGATCGGCGAGCGGCCGAACAGGTTGGCGATATTGGACAGGGGCATGGTTTGTTCCTTTTTCCGGTCCTGACAGTTGGTCGAAAAGCCACCACGGGTGGCCAAATTTGGCGGCATGGTACCCCAACATCTGCCGAGGGCACAGTGACGCTTTGGTTTCGTGAGTTTTCAGCGGACCTGCTGCACTGTTGCCGTCCGCCATAAGAGCTACAATGCGCCTTCACAATAAGCGTAGACGGGTGCAAGGAAATGGCTGTGAGCAAAATGGCGGACCGGATTCTCGACCTGCCGGGGCTGCTGGAAGACCTGGTGAGCCAGGGGTATGTCGGTCGCCCGGACGCCAACCGCCTGATCGGCACCCCGCGCTCTGCCGAACAGGCGCAGATGCACCCGCTCACCTATATCGCCAGCTGCGAGCTGCCCAACCAGAAAAGACCGGGCAAGGCGCTGGACGCCGCAACCCTCACCCAGTGGCTGGCGGATACTTCTTCTCACGGGCTCTACCATATCGATCCGCTCAAAGTGAATGTGGCGGCGGTGACCGAGGTGATGAGTTTCCAGTTCGCCAAACGCCACCAGATCCTGTGTGTGGAGGCCAGCAAGGAAATGCTGCTGGTTGCCACCGCCCAGCCCTACACCGCCGGCTGGGAAGAGCAGCTGGAGCACACCAGCGGGCGCACGGTGCAGCGGGTGGTGGCGGACCCGGCGGATATCAAACGCTACTGCACCGAGTTCTACTCCCTGGCCCACTCCATCACCGGCGCCAGCGGTCTCAAGGGCACCTCTGGCGCCAACAATTTCGAGCAGCTGCTGGAGCTCGGCAACCTCAAAGACCCGGAGGCCAACGACCAGCACATCGTCAATATCGTCGACTGGCTGCTGCAGCACGCCTTCGATCAGCGCGCCAGTGACATCCATATCGAACCGCGCCGGGATATCGGGCGCATCCGCTTCCGTATCGACGGCATCCTGCACCCGATCCACGAGTTGCCGGATGCGGTGAACGCCGCCGTCACCAGCCGCCTGAAAATCCTCGGGCGCATGAACGTGGCGGAGAAGCGCAAACCCCAGGATGGCCGCATCAAGACCAAGCGCCCGGACGGCAGTGAGGTGGAGCTGCGCCTCTCCACCCTGCCCACCGCCTTCGGCGAAAAACTGGTGATGCGGATCTTCGACCCCGAGGTGCTGGCGCGCTCCTACAACGACCTTGGCCTCGCCGGTGATGACCTCGACCGCTGGCAGACCATGCTCGGCCGTCCCAACGGTATCGTGCTGGTGACCGGTCCCACCGGCTCCGGTAAAACCACCACCCTGTACACGGCGCTCAAACAGCTGGCCTCCACAGAGGTGAATGTCTCCACCATCGAGGACCCCATCGAGATGGTGGAGGAGAGCTTCAACCAGACCCAGGTGCACCACAGTATTGGCCTGGATTTCGCCGCCGGTATCCGCACCCTGATGCGCCAGGACCCGGACATCATCATGGTGGGGGAGATCCGCGACCTGGAAACCGCGCAGATGGCGGTGCAGGCCGCACTCACCGGCCACCTGGTGATCTCCACCCTGCACACCAACGATGCGCCCACCGCGGTTACCCGTTTGCTGGACCTGGGGCTGCCCCACTATCTGCTGAAATCCACCGTGCTCGGGGTCATGGCCCAGCGCCTGGTGCGCACCCTGTGCCCAAGCTGCAAGCGCAAGGCGGAGATCAGTGATGAGGACTGGCAGGCGCTGGTGAAGCCCTGGCGGGCGCCGAAACCGGAAGTGGTGTATCAGCCCGAGGGCTGCCTCGACTGCCGCAACACCGGCTACCGCGGCCGCCAGGGCATCTACGAAATCCTGCCGTTCAGCGAGGGCATCCAGGCCCTGATCACCCACGACTGCGACCTGCAACTGGTGCGTAGGCAAGGCATGCGCGAGGGCATGAGCAGCCTGCGTTTATCCGGGGCGAAAAAAGTCGCCGCAGGCATTACCACGGTACAGGAAGTGCTGCGGGTGGCACCGCCGCCGGATATCGCCTTTTAAGCGGCCATAGTGCGCGGACCTACTGGTCCGCCGGTCGGCTTTTTATACTTACCCAAATCTCTGCATCCTCAAATTCACGTAAAAGGACTCTTCCGTGCTGCCCTTTCCCGACGCCGTCTGTCCCGAGCATCTGCAATCCCGTCTGCAACAGCAGTGGCAAAGCTGGTGTGAGCAGGTGGGAAATGAGGCTGCCGGCGCAGTAAGTGGACTGCTGGAAAACGATGCGGCGCGACAGATCGCTGTGGCGCGAGCCATGGTCGGCTCGGACTTTTTTATGCAGCAGTGCAGTCGCAACCCCGCGCTGCTGCAGCAGTTACTGGGCAGTGATGATCTCGGCATTGCTGCGCCCGATCTAACAGCTTTGGATTCCGAGCAGGCACTGGAAAAGACCTTGCGCCAGCTCAGGAACCGGGTGAATGCGGAAGTGATCTTCCGGGACTTTGCCGGCCAGTGGGATATTCCCGCGGCGTGTGCGCGGCTGACGGAACTGGCGGAAGTCTGTATCCAGGCCGCGCTCGACTGGCACCGGGAGAGAATGCTCGAGCGTCACGGCGAGCCGCGCAACCGGGGCGGTGTAGCGCAGCCGATGGTCGTGCTGGGCATGGGCAAGCTGGGAGCGCGGGAACTGAACCTGTCCTCGGATATCGACCTGATCTTCGCCTATCCGGAGCCCGGCCAGAGCGACGGGCAGAGCCCGCTGGAAAATCAGGCTTACTTCCAACGCCTCGGTCAGCGCCTGATCAAGACCCTGGATGCCACCACCGCCGACGGTTTTGTCTTTCGCGTGGATATGCGCCTGCGCCCTTACGGCGACAGCGGCCCGCTGGTGAGCCATTACGCGGCACTGGAAGACTACTACCAGACCCAGGGGCGGGAGTGGGAGCGCTACGCGATGATCAAGGCACGACCTGTGGCCATGGCGGGCGAGGGCGCCGCAGAAGCGGCGGAAGACTTGATAGAACTGCTGCGGCCTTTCACCTACCGCCGCTATATCGACTTCAGTGTGATCGAGGCGCTCAGGGAAATGAAAACCCTGATCCAGCGCCAGGTGCGCGCGCGCGGCATGACCGACAACATCAAGCTTGGGCGCGGTGGCATCCGCGAAGTGGAATTTATCGCGCAGGCGTTCCAGCTGATCCGCGGTGGCCGCGAGCCGGATCTGCGGGTGCGCAATATCCTGAAAGTGCTGCCACAGCTAGAAGCGGGTGGCCATCTGCCGGCGGGCTGTGCCGCGCAGTTGCGCGATGCCTACCTGCTGTTGCGTCGGGTGGAGCACGGCCTGCAGGCGGACAAAGACCAGCAGACCCAGACGCTGCCGCCGGAACCCGCGCGCCGCGAGCAGCTGGCGTTTGCACTGGGCTACGAAAATTGGCCGGCACTGGAAAGCAAACTACTGGAGGCCCGCACGGTCATCGAGCGTGAATTCGACGAGGTGATCGCACCGCCGGAAGAGAGCGGCGAGATCAGCCCCGGCGAACAGTGGCAGATGTTGTGGGCCGGTTGCGCGCGCGCCGAGGAGCGGGATAGCTGGCTGGAGCAACTGCACGAGGGTGGTTTCCAGCCGGCGTCCAAGGCGCTGGATCTTCTGCTGGACCTGCGTGGTGATCGCATTGTCGCGGCTCTGCCGGCGTCCGGTCGTCAGCGCCTGGACCAGACCATGCCGCTGTTGCTGGCGGCGGCGTCCGAGGTGAGTGAGCCATTGCTGGCGTTGGGCCGGGTGATGCCGCTGCTGCGTTCCATTTTGCGCCGCAGTGCCTATCTGGTGCTAATCATCGAAAATCCGCCGGTGCTGACCCAGTTGCTGCGGTTGTGCAGCGCCTCGCCGTGGATCGCCGAGCAGTTGGCGCGCCATCCCATCCTGCTGGATGAAATGCTCGACCAGCGCCGGCTGTTACAGCCTTCCACCGCCAAAGATATTGCCGACGACCTGCGCCAACATATGCTGCGGGTGGACCCGGAGGATCTGGAGGCGCAGATGGAAGCGCTGCGCCATTTCAAGCAGGGGCAGAGCCTGCGTATCGCCGCCCAGGAAATTACCGGCGCGCTGCCGCTGATGAAAGTGAGCGATTCCCTCACCTGGCTCGCCGAGGCGATTCTGCAGCAGTCGCTGCAGCTCGCCTGGCAGCAGGTAACGGAAAAGCACGGTGCACCCGCGGGCACAAGTGCGGAGGAAATGCGCTTTGCCATCGTCGCCTACGGCAAGCTCGGCGGTCTGGAACTCGGCCACGGCTCGGACCTGGATATCGTGTTTGTGCACGACGCCGAGGCGCAACAGTACACCGACGGTGAAAGATCCATCGACAACCTGAGCTTCTACACCCGCCTCGCCCAGCGCCTGATTCATATCCTGCAGACGCGCACGCTAAGTGGCTCGCTGTACGAGGTGGACACCCGCCTGCGTCCTTCCGGCAATTCCGGTCTGCTGGTGACCTCGCTGGTGGCGTTCGAAAAATACCAGCGCGAGAGCGCCTGGACCTGGGAGCGCCAGGCACTGGTGCGCACCCGTGCGGTTGCTGGTAGCGAGCGACTCGGTGCTGCGTTTGAAACCCTGCGCATTGAACTGCTTTGTGCGCCGCGAGATGAGCAGAAATTGCGTGAAGAAGTGGTGGATATGCGCAATAAAATGCGTGCGCAGCTCGATAAGAGCAATGATCGGGAATTCGATCTCAAGCACGGTCGGGGCGGTATTGTCGACATTGAATTTATGGTTCAATATGCCGCATTGGCCTGGGCGCACAGCGCCCCATCAATCGTGCGATATACCGATAATATTCGCATTCTTGAAAGCCTCACTGAGGCGGGCCTGATGCCGGCTCACCAGGCCGCGCATTTGATCGACGCCTACAAAGCCTACCGATCTGAAGGTCATCGCCTGGCATTACAACAGCTGCCCGGGGTTGTATCCGGTGACCAATTCGAAGCGGAAAGAAAGACCGTTGAAACAACCTGGCAGCAGATACTGGGCTGAGCCATCTCCCTCGGGAGAGAGTGTTTTCCCCGGTGTTTTATTCGCTGCCTGCTTAAACTGTTTTTCACTGGCTCTGTGCTGTAGGAGCCAGCCTGCTGGCGAACTGGTTCGATCTGCCCAATGTCCGGGCTCGACTTCCCTCCCCAGGCAAAAGCTCCTACAGAGTGCGTAACTGAATTCTTGCAGGAGTTTCCCATGTCATTTGCCGATAGAGACGGCGTTATCTGGTTTGACGGTGAACTGGTTCCGTGGCGCGATGCCCGGGTACATGTACTCACCCACACTCTGCACTACGGAATGGGCGTGTTCGAGGGCGTGCGCGCCTATCAGACCGCCGACGGCGGCACCAGCATCTTCCGCCTTCACGAACACACCCGCCGCCTGTTCCGCTCTGCCAAGATCATGAACATGCCCATGCCGTGGGATGTGGAGCAGTTGAACGAAGCCCAGCGTCTGGTGGTGCGGGAGAACGGCCTCAAGGAAGCCTACCTGCGCCCTATGGCATTTTACGGCTCCGAGGGCATGGGCCTGCGTGCGGACAAGCTGCAGACCCACGTGATTGTCGCCGCCTGGGAGTGGCCGAGCTACATGAGCCCGGAGGCAAAAGAGCTGGGTATCAAGGTCAACACCTCGTCCTATACCCGCCACCACGTGAACATCGCCATGTGCAAGGCGAAGGCCAACGGCAACTACATCAACTCCATGCTCGCGCTGCAGGAGGCGATCCGCAACGGCTGCGAGGAGGCACTGCTGCTGGACCCGGAAGGCTATGTGGCCGAGGGCAGTGGTGAGAACTTCTTCCTGGTGAGCGACGGCGTGATCTATACCCCGGAACTCACTTCCTGCCTCGATGGCATCACCCGCAAGTCGGTGATCCAACTGGCGGAGGAGTGCGGTTACAAGGTGGTGGAGAAACGCATCACCCGCGACGAGGTGTACATCGCCGACGAGGCCTTCTTCACCGGTACCGCCGCAGAAGTACTGCCAATCCGCATGCTCGACGGCCGCACCATCGGTTGCGGCCGCCGCGGGCCCATAACCAAGCGCCTGCAGCAGATGTATTTCGACGCGGTGCAGGGCCGCAGCCCGGCGCATATGGGCTGGCTCAGCGATGTGCACGAGGGCTGCCAGCCGCCGCAGGCGGCATCTGCCTGACGGTTGAAGCTATCGCAGTCAGAAAAGGCGGAGTCCGCAAGGTCTCCGCTTTTTTTATGCCTGCTGAGGTGTGATCCGTGCGGTGGAGGCACCAGCGCATATCCCTTAAACTCTCCGTCCAGTGTAATTGGGCGCCGCAACAGCCGGCGCCGCGCAGGACAGGTCTCACCGCATGTTTTCCTACTTTATGAAGAAGCGTCTGCGCAAGCATGACGCAGTCAATAACCGCAAGCTGGAGTCCATCCTGCGGGTTCAACTGCTGCAGCAGCAGGCGCTGAACAGCACCACCCCGGGTGTCGGCAACGACAAGGAGCATCATATCGTTGTCTCCCTCACTTCCTTCGATAAGCGTATCGACAACTTGTTCTACACCGTGGAAAGCTTGTTCCAGCAGTGGGTGAAGGCGGATGCTGTGGTGCTGTGGCTGTCGACAAAAAATTTTCCGGATCGAGTCCTCCCAGCGAGCCTGGAATCGCAGAAAAAGCGCGGTCTACAAGTTCATTTCGTAGAGGAAGACTTCGGTCCGTATAAAAAATACTGCTATGCATTCGAACATTTCCCCGACAGCCTGATTATCACTGTCGATGATGACACTCTGTATCCGCCGGACATGATCGACCAGCTATACCGCGCTTGGCTGCGCAACCCCAATTGGATTCACTGCCACCGTGCGCACTTTATGCGCAAGGACAGGCGGGGCAAGCTGTTGTCCTACGACGACTGGGATTCCGACTGGCGCTGGAGTGGCAATGATGGGGAACCATCGCTGCTTGTGTTCCCCACCGGGGTTGGTGGTGTACTGTACTTTCCCGGGGCGTTACACCCCGATGCGTTTGACCACGAAAAATTCATGCGCCTCTGCCCAAATGCCGATGATGTGTGGTTGAAGGCGATGAGTTTGAAGCAGGGTACGCTTTGTGCGCGGGTGCCTGACTCGCGCAATTGGTCGCAAAGGTTTTTGTCACTGGTCGGGAGCCAAGACTCGGCCCTAAAAAAAGAAAACTGGCGCAAGCGCGGAGGCAATGACTGCAAGATCCGCACTGTATTTGAGTATTACGACCTGTACAAAATGCTCGATTGAGCTGTGTGCCGCTGGCAATTGCCGGCGGCACTGGCGGGTAATGATTACGCGCTCGCCACCTGAGGACGACCCACACAGAAATATTCAAACCCGGCCTCTGCCATGTCCAGCGGATCGTAGAGGTTGCGGCCGTCGAACACCACCGGCGCTTTCAGGCTGTTGCGCACGGTGTTGTGGTCCAGTGATTTGAACTGCTGCCACTCGGTGGCAATGATCAGCGCATCGGCGCCGGACAGCGCGCTGTCGCGGGTGCCGCACAGTTGCAGGTCTTCGCGGTTGCCGTAAATGCGCTCGCACTCGTGCATCGCCTCCGGGTCAAACGCGCGTACCTTCGCACCCATTTCCCACAGGTTTTCCATCAGCACGCGGGCGGGCGCCTCGCGCATGTCATCGGTGTTGGGCTTGAACGACAGGCCCCACAGCGCGAAGGTCATACCGGAGAGATCCTGGCCGTAACGCTGCTGGATTTTTTTCAGCAGGTAATGCTTCTGGCTGTGGTTGCGCTCTTCCACCGCGTTCAGGATTTTCGGGTCGAGTCCCAGTTGCGCGGCGGTGGTTTTCAGGGCCTGCACGTCTTTCGGGAAACAGGAGCCGCCGTAACCGATACCGGGGTAAATGAAGTGGTAGCCGATGCGCGGGTCCGAGCCGATGCCCTGGCGCACGGATTCGATATCCGCACCGACGCGGTCGGCGATCACCGCCATCTCGTTCATGAAGCTGATCTTGGTGGCGAGCATGCAGTTGGCCGCGTACTTGGCCAGTTCCGCGCTGCGCACATCCATCACAATGACCTTGTCGTGGTTGCGATTAAACGGTGCATACAGCTGGCGCATTTTCTGCTCGGACGCGTGCTCGCTGGTGCCGATGATGATGCGGTCGGGTTTCATGCAGTCGGCTACCGCGGAGCCTTCTTTCAAAAATTCCGGGTTGGAAATGACATCGAATTCAAGGTTCAGCGCATTGCGCTCGGCCAGGGTGCGGGTTACCTGCTCGCGCACCTTGTCCGCGGTACCCACTGGCACGGTGGATTTGTTGATGATGTATTTCTTGCGGTCCATGTGTTCGGCAATGGTGCGTGCCACCGCGAGCACATAGCGCAGGTCCGCGGAGCCGTCTTCATCTGGCGGGGTGCCGACGGCGATAAAAATCAGGTCGCCATGGGCCACACCGGCGGCAGCGTCAGTGGTGAAACTGAGGTTACCGGATTCGTTGTTGCGCTTGACGATGGGCTCCAGGCCCGGTTCAAAAATCGGGATATGGCCCTGCTTCAGGCGCTCGATCTTGTTTTCATCGATATCCACACAGGTAACCCGGTGGCCGGCTTCCGCCAGCACCGCAGCCTGTACCAGGCCCACATAGCCGGTGCCAAAAACGGTAACGTTCATTGTTGATTTTCTCCAGTGTCTGCCGCGGGACCCGACAAAAATTCCAGGGCGTTGTGGCGGACGGGTTAAACGGGTTAAAAGTTAAATTCGAAATTCAATTGTTCACTGCACCCACACATAGTCGTGACTGAAGGCCGCGCCGGTGGTGGCCTCGACGATGTACTGTGCGTACAGGGTGTTGTTCATCTCGCGGTGAAAGAAATCGCGGCAGCGGGAAGCCCAGTGCTGCCGGCGCGCGTCGTCTCGGTGAAACTCGACGATCTGTTGTTGCAGTGTCACGGCATCGCGAAAATAGACCAGTGTCTCCGCGGGCATGAAATCATCAAACCCGGCGGATTCGTGGGTAAATACCAGCAGGCCATTGCCGGCCAGCTGTGCGATACGTGCGGAGGAGTACCACTGGTAGCCCTCCTGGCGATTCAGGTTCAGGCCCATTTTGCTGTGGGCCAGTTTGCGTTCGTAATCCCGCCCCCACAGCGCCGGCTGCTCAAATAATCCGGGAGTATGGAAGCGCAGGTCACCGGGCAGCTTTTCTTTCAGCTCGGACACCAGCGCGCCGCGTTCGGTGAACTGACGGGAGTTGCTGCAGAACAACAGGTCGGTTTCCAGCGCGGGGTCGTCCGCGGCGAGTAGGCTGACATCGGCGTTTTCTACCGACGGGTCCACCGGGTTTGGCATATGCCACAGGCTCGCGCGCTTGCCGGCAAATCGCTTCAGTTCCTGCGGACCGGTGGAGACAAACATGGCGTCGGCGATTTCGCAGCGCCTGGCGATATTAGCCGCATTCCGCGGTACAAACAGCGGATCGTTGTTGCAGGCTGCCAGCAGGATGTGCGGGTGGCGGCGGCGGATTTCAGCAAAGGTATCGTTGCCGATCAGGTCGCAGTGGCCGAAAACGATCAGTTCGGGCTCAAACGCCTCAACGGTCTGCAACAGGCGCCGGTTGGTTATCTTCTTGCCCAGCTCGCGGATACCCAGGGGCGCCTCGAATCGGGCCACGTCGCGGTCGCTGAAGGCCAGCACATTGTGGCCGGCACGGACCAGGCCGGAATACAGCTTGAGCGCCCAACTGACGCGGAGCTGACCGTATTTTCGCTGCTGGTGGTTGTCGACGTGGAGAATGCGCATAAAGTGAACTAAACCAGCAATAACATAAGCTCGGCGGACCCTGTGGTTTCAGGGTGATACACGGGCCCTGGCAGCACCGGCAAAACGGATTTAATCCGGCATTATACTGCCGGCCCTCGCCAGTTCAATTACAGCGGGGTGTCCGTCAGGTATCCCGGGGGCGTCTGGCTGGTCGTTTGGTGGATTGGCTGGCTGGTCGGCGGGTGGATTTTCTGTGCCTGTATTCCCCCGGATGGCTGCGGTAGCATGCATTTTTTCTGTGCGACGGTGCTGTGGAGGCGGGTGTTGCTGACAATCTGGCGTTTTATGGATGGCAATCGCGCCCACGAAAAGCAGAGCGCGGCGCTGGTGAGCGGGTTGCGCAGCTGCCTCGGCGCGGATGCCGTCAGGTGTCACGATCTCGCCTGTTGCGAGTTGAATATTTCCCTGTGGGGCAGCCTGCCCGATTCTCTGCACCAGCTGCCCAGGCCCGATCTGATCCTCGGCGCCGGCCACGGCAGTCACTGGCCGGTACTGCGCGCGCGCCGCGCGTTTGGCGGCCGCAGCGTGGTCATTTTGCAGCCGAGCCTGCCACTGTCCTGGTTCGACTTCGTCATAGTGCCCGAGCACGACCGCCCGCCGCCGCTGCCCAATGTGATCCTCACCCGCGGCGCTCTTACCGAGCCACTGCCGGAATTACCGTTTGAGTCCCAGCGCGCGCTGTTACTATTCGGCGGTCCCAGCAAACACTTTTTCTGGGATGCCACGCGGGTGGCGACGGCGACGGCACAGTTGCTCAAACAGCCGCTGCAGTGGCAGGTGTCCGATAGCCGGCGCACGCCGGAGGGCACACTGGTGCACTGCGCAGACAACGGTGCCGAGTTGCACCCTTGGCAGCAGTGTCCACCGGGATGGCTGGCGGAGCAGATGGCTGCCGCGGGGCAGATCTGGGTGACCGGCGACAGTGTGTCGATGATCTTCGAGGCGCTGCAAAGCCGCGCCCGGGTTGGTGTCATTACCCTGCCCAGTCGCCATTCCCGCAACAAGATTCGCAGTGCGGTACAGCGACTGCTGGACGATGGCCTGGTACACGAGTGGACCGGCAGTGATGCGGATCTGCCGGCGGGTATCCCGACCCCTGGGGTGCCGTTTGCCCAGCAGGTATCCTGTGCGCGCGCACTGCTGCGCCGCTGCGGTTGGCCGCTGTCTTCGCCGTCTTACCAGGTGAGTGCCGGAGTTACCCAGTGATCCTGATCGCGACGCAAAATTTCCCCCCGGATCGCGGTGGTATCGAGATCCTGATGGGTGGTCTGGCGGAGGCGCTCGCGGCAGCTGGGCACGAGGTCCGGGTGCTGGCGGATGCCTCCCATGTGGCCGAGGCGGCCAGGGCCAGGCCCTTCCAGCTGCAGCGTTATGGCGGCATGAAGCCCCTGCGCCGCTGGCGCAAGGCGCGGGCGCTGCGCCAGGCGGTGCGCGCGGGCGCGGTCGAGGGGGTGTTTGCGGATTCGTGGAAGAGTGCGGAACTGCTCGGCGACCTGGGTGTGCCGCTGGCGGTGCTTGCCCACGGTATGGAATTTCCCGAGTGGCAGTCCCCGCGCAAGGCCGAGCGCATCCACCGGGCGCTCTTCCTGGCGGATTCGGTGATCGCCAATTCCCGCTACACCGCAGAGCAGGTGCAGCCCTATTTACAGGGCGGTACCCGCCTGACGGTGATCAATCCCCCTATCTGGCCGCAGCCGACCGCCACCGCGCAAAGCCTGGCACGACTGCGCGCGCGTATCGGTGGCGGCGATCCGGTGCTGGCAACGCTCGCCCGCCTGGAACCGCGCAAGGGTGTGGATATGGTCATCCGCGCACTGCCGCAGATTCGCGCCCGGCACCCGCAGGTGGTCTATCTGATCGCGGGGTTGGGGGATGACCAGCCGCGCCTGAAAAGGCTGGCGGAAGAGCTGCAGGTGGCGGAGTGTGTGCACTTTCTCGGCCCCATGGACGAGGGCGACAAGGCGGCGCTGTACGAGGTTGCGGATCTGTTCGCGATGCCGGCGCGCCGCGAGGGCAATTCTGTCGAGGGCTTTGGTATCGTCTACCGCGAGGCCCAGTGGTACGGAGTACCGGTGCTGGCCGGTCGCGACGGCGGTGCAGTGGATGCGGTAGCTGGTGGTGAGCTCGGTGCCCTGTGTAATGGTGCCGACGCCGGCGACGTGTGCGCGCAGTTGCTGCGGCTGCTGGATGACGACGCGGGTCGCCGCGCGCTGGCGGAAAAAGGGATGGCGGTGGCTCGCGGCCCGGCACAGTGGGCACAGTCCGTGGATGCGTTTCTCGCAGAGCTGCGGCGCTCTTGTTGAAAGCGCTTTTATCTCTTACATCCGCTCCGCTTTTTTCCAGGGAATCGCGCGGTCGGAAATCTCCCAGTGAATACGCTTCCACATTTTTTCGATACGGCGCTCGATATAGCGCCGGCGGGAAAACGCGAAATATTCTGAAAATGGCAGGAAGGCCGCATTGCCGAGGCCGTCCACCAGGAACAGCTCCGGCTGGCCGTCGCGGGAACTGAGCACCAGATTGTGCGGCAGCAAATTTTTGGTCAGTACGCCGGTGCTCCGCAGCCACTGGGAAAAGCGCTCCAGCGCGCCGCGGATGGTGTCGTCCAGACCGTGTAGCTGCAGGTATTTTTCCAGCGTCATCCCGGCTTCGCCGTGTTCGTCCAGTAACAGCTCGGATACCGCACCGGGGCCGATGTTCGTCTCCTCCATACCGTACCAGCGCGGCAGGTGTGCCCACACCGGGCTGTCCGGCTGCGCATGTTTCAGTACCTTCTGACCGTAACCCACCACCTCGCGCGCGTTGTCATCGAACTGGCTGTCGCTCGCCAGCGCCTTGTACCAGGGCGCGCGTTGACGCAGTTCGGCAATACGCCCGGGGCGCATTACCTTGACACAGCGGTCGGCAAATTGCGGGTGCCGGTAGCAGTGGCGGTTACCGCCGGAGGCGAAGGGTTGGGCGTGGGTGAGATCGATCAAAACGTCAGCTCTATTGGTCCGGTTGGCGCTGCGCCAGCATGCGCTGGTAGAGCGCCATGGTTTTTTGCGCGAGGGTGTCCAGGGTAAATTCCGGATTGAGGTGTGAAGCTTGCGGGTGGGCCAGCAGCGCGCAGGTTTTTTCCAGCAGCTGTTGATGGTTGCCGTTTTCCACCAGCCCCTGCGGGAAACACGCGCGCAGGGATTCCGCCGGGCCGCCGATGTCGTAGCCGATGATCGGTGTACCCATGGCGGCGGCCTCGATCACCGTGCGCCCGAAGGGTTCGGGTTTTTTCGACAGGTTGTAAACCAGTGCCGAGTAGCGGTACCACTCGCGGATATCGCTGCGGTGGCCGGTGAAGGTGATCCGGTCTGCGATGCCGAGCGTTGCCGCCAGCGCTCGCAGTTCCTCCGCGTAATGTTCCTTGTTCTTTTCCGCCCCGCCGAGAATTACCCCCTGAACATCGCTCTGCTGTTGCGACAGCGCTGCGATCAGGTGGATGAAATCTTCCTGTCCTTTCCAGCGGCTCAGTCGTCCGGGCAGCAGTAGCCAGCGACGCTCGCGCAACTCGGGGAATTCTCCCAGGGTACTTTCCAGCCAGTCTGTAGGCGCGGGGATTCCCGGGAAAAATTCCGCAGTGTCCACACCGCGGTAAATCACTTCGGGTTCCGCGCGCAGCTCTGCGCGGTAATTTGTGAGCAGATAGTCCTTCACGCAGTCGGAGATCGCGATCACCTGTTCGGTCTTCGCCATGATCGCACTGTAGCGGTTGATCGAATACAGACCGTGGGCAGTACTTACCAGGTGCGGGCGGGAGCGCGGGTCGAGTTTTTTCCAGGCGAGATAGGTGAGCCACGCCGGCACGCGCGAGCGCACGTGCAGTATGTCAGGCTGCAGTTCGCGGATCAGCCGCCTAAGCGGTCGAACCTGCAGCAGGCTCGCGAGGGATTTGCGGTGCACCGGCAGCGCGATATGCCGGCTGCCCTCCATTTGCAGTTGCTGCACCAGACGGCCGCCATTGGACACGACGATGGATTCGTGGCCGGCGCGCACCAGCGCGCGCGCCAGATCCAGGGTACCTCGTTCCACCCCGCCGGAATTGAGCGCGGGCAGCAGCTGGATGACTCTCAATTTGTGACTCCCAATCTGTTGCCGGATATACGACCGATTCGAAGCGGCAGATTATAGGGGAGTTTGCCCGCCCATGTCGGCGGCCTGCCGGCGCTTCGCCGCCCACAGCTGGGTGAGCAGCCCGCCGCCGACCAGCGCCAGCAGCAGTCGCCCGCTCTCGAAAAACAGGTAGGACTCGAACAGGTTGATGATGCCGAAAAACACCGCGAACGACAGCGCGAAAACCAGGTTGCTGCCGGACAGCAGCCCCGCGCGATAGAAGCGCAGGCAGCGGCTCACCAGCCAGTACACCAGTGCGCCGAGGAGCAGCAGTCCCAGCAGCCCGAAATTCACCAGCAGGTCCAGATAGCTATTGTGCAGGTGGCCAAACCGCTGCTTGACCTCGTCCGGCAGATTGGGGGAGTAATCGAAGATCAGGCTGCGGCCGTTGCCGCCCCAGCCCACCAGCGGGCGCTGGGCAATCCAGTTCAGGGCCTCGGCCCAAGTATGCAGGCGGATACCGACGCTGGTGTAGGGCACTTTGTCCAGGTCACCCTGTTGTAGCAGGGCGAAGGTATTGCGCTCGCCCTCTAAACGTTTTTCGACAATTTCCCCGAGACACAAATAGCCGACCAGCACCGACGCGCCGCACGCGGCCACTACCGCCGCGGTGATATAGCGCCGGTGGCTTAGGTAATACTTTTGCAGCGTGATAACGGCCGCACACAGTGTGACCAGCAGTGCCAGTAATAAACCAACCCAAACGCCGCGGGTCTTGGTCAGGATCACTGCGGTGATACAGATCGCGAGCGCCAGCAGCCAGGCGGCGCGATACAGCCAGCAGCCGCGGCGGTTGCGTAGGATCGAGGGGGCGAGCGCCAGCAGTCCCAGTGCGCCAGTGCCGAACAGCATGGCGGTGTGCTGGGCATTGTGCAGGCCAAAATCCACTCGCCTCCACCAAGTTAAGCCTAGGCGCCACTCCGTAAGGCCGCCACCGGAGATCCAGGGTGAAAGTAACAGCCCTAGCAGTGCCAGCCCCCAAAGTAGATATGCATTGCGCGCCTGGCCCCCCAGCAGTACCGCCACCGGGATCATCGCAAACCAGTTGGCAAGCCGGTGTACCTTGAACGAGGACTCTGCCCACTGCGGTTGCAGTATCCACGACGCGACCCACGAAATCAGTGAAACCCCGATGGCGGCGACCGCGAGCCACACAATGCCCGAACGGCGCAGGGATACACCGTGAAGCGGCTTGCCGTAGATGGCGAGTATCACCAGCCCGCACAGGTTGGCGAGCTGGAAGGCCTTGTCCGGCACGCTATCCAGAGCGATGCCGAAAAAGCCGTAAACCAGCAACGCCAGCACACCGGTGAACTGCAGCCAGGGGCGCGGCTGCATCAGTTGGTTGGGGCGCCACCAGAGGCCGCGGTGGAAACTTACCGGTGCAGTGCCAATGGCCGCAGTCGGGCTGGCGGAGTGGGGTGGAGGGTTGCTCATGAAACGGTTGACTCGGATACAGCAGAGTTCGACACTGCAGGACTTTGGTTGCACCAGTGCGGCGCAGACATGGGGTAGAATGCTACCAAACGTTGGGTCCTTTTCCACGGAATTCGTCCCATTTCGCTTCCAATCACTTGGTACCCGTTTTCGATTTGATGCGTTACCTCTATACTTGGTTTTTCCGCCTCATGCTCCCGCTGATGTTGTTGCATCTGTGGTGGCGCGGTCGCGCGGACCCCAACTACCGCAAACGCTGGAGCGAACGCTTCGGACTGGTGCCTTCCCGCCCTGGAGCGCGCCGCCGCTGGCGCGAACGTTTCGGCGTGGTGCCGGATCGCGCCAGCCGCGCGCCGTTGATCTGGATTCACTCGGTTTCTGTGGGCGAGACCCTCGCCGCGGTGCCGCTGATCAAGGAACTGGCGCATCGCCACCCCCGCTGGCAGTGGCTGGTGACCACCACCACGCCCACCGGTTCGCAGCGGGTGCACGATGCGCTGGATCCGATTCTGCACGGGCGCCTGCTGCACTACTACCTGCCGTTTGACCTGCCGGAATGCCTGGCACCGTTTCTCGATGCCCTGCGCCCGAACATCCTGGTGAGTATGGAAACCGAGCTGTGGCCGAATTTGCTGGCGGCCTGTGACAAGCGCCGTATACCAGCGGTACTGGTGAACGGCCGTCTCAGCGCCAAATCCGCCAGGGGCTACCGGCGTTTTCCCCGCCTGACCCGGGACATGCTGAATCACCTCAGCAAGATCGTGGCCCAGTATCCCGCGGATGCCGAGCGCTTTGTGGCTCTGGGGATGCCTGCGGAGCAGGTGGTGGCCGTGGGCAATATCAAATTCGACCTGCACATTGGCTCCGGGCTTGAGAGCGAGGCGCAGGTGCTGTCGCACCAGTGGCGCGGCGCGTCGAAGCGGCCGGTGTGGCTGGCCGCCAGCACCCACGGCGGTGAGGATGAAGTGGTCCTGGAGGCACACCAGACGCTGTTGCGGGATTTTCCCGATCTGCTGCTGGTACTGGTGCCGCGACACCCGGTGCGGTTCGACAGTGTGGCGCGCCTGTGTCGGGAGCGGGACCTCGCGCTGGTGCGGCGCAGTGACAAGCGAGCACCGAGCGCGGACGACCGGGTACTGCTGGGCGATACCATGGGCGAGCTGCTGCGTTTCTATGGCGTCTGCGATGTAGCCTTTGTCGGTGGCAGCCTGGTACCGGTGGGCGGCCACAATATGATTGAGCCGGCGGCCTGGGGCGTGCCGGTGGTGTGCGGCCCGCACCTGCACAACTTCAGCACCGTGGCGAGCCTGATGCAGGAGGCCGGTGGACTGGCGGTGGTCAACGATGCGGCCGAGCTGGCGACCCAGGTTGCAACATGGCTGCGGGACCAAGCGCTGCGCGAGGACGCCGGTGCCCGCGGCCGTGCGGTGGCGGAACAGAACAGCGGCGCGCTGGCGCGCACTGTGGAAGAGGTTGAGGCACTGATGCCGCGGTGACCGGTTCCAGTGGGTAAAAATTTGCGGCAAATAAAAAAGGCCGATCGCTCCCGCGATCGGCCTTTTTTGATTTGTGTGTTTCGCACCGGCTACTGGTTCTTGTCCGTCGCCTTGCGCACGCTGCTGCGGATCTGGGTATTGAGCTTGCTGCCGGTGTAGCGCCCCTTGCTGATATGGCGAATACGGTAAACCCCGGGGATTTCCAGTGGCGTGCCCTGGGTGCCAAGCAGCCAGCGGAAGGCCCGGTCCTCGTGGGCCTTGCACCAGGTGTCGGCGGGCTTCTGGTAATAGCGGAGGCAGTCGCAGTAACCGCCGGCGCGGGCCACATCGCCGTGGGCAATCTGCAGCGGGCCGGTGGCGCGGTCGCGGGTCTGCTCCACAAAGCGCGAGTCGTCGATCTCGATTACTCGCAGCTCCGCCGGGTCGAAATTCAGCATGGGGTCGTCGTCTTCCAGCAGCGAGGTGATGCGCTCGCGAGACGGGAACACCAGGCTGTCGCGGCGGCCCTGCAGCAGCTCGGCCAGGCGGTCGATACAGTTTTCCCGGAACATCAGGTCGCAGTCGGTGAACCAGATCCAGTCCGCCTTGGTGGCGAGCGCCGCCTGGTTGCGACCGATGGCACGGCGGAACAGGGATTCCTTCGGCAGCTCGCACCAGTTCCAGGTCACGCCCGGTACCTGCTGGCGGCCGATGAAGTCCAGCACCGCGGCGGTGCGGGTGTCCTCGCCGTTGTAGTACGCGGTCATGGTGACCGTCGCCTTGGTGGGCGGGTACAGCACCAGGGAGCTCAGCTGGTAGATCAGGAAGTGGGAGTACTGCCAGCAGTGGCTGACGATCTCGATATCCAGCACGCCGGTGCGCGCCGCGCGCTGCTTTTCTGTGGGCAGCGGCTTCTGGAACAGCGACGGCGGCACCAGACCGCTGGCGGCGAGGCGCAGGAACTGACTGACAATCGGGTCGGACCAGTGTTTGTAGCTTGTCATGGGAACTCTGGCTTTCGGAAATTGGGGATTTGTTGGAATCTGGCGTCTTTCGGGGCGCGGATTATTCGGGAGAGTAGCCGCTTTCCAGCAGCTGGCGGATACCCTGCGGGGTTTCAATAATCCCCTCTTTGGCAACGCGCAGGCGCATCGCCTTATTGCGCGCCACAATTTCCCGGTCCGCATAACCGCGCGGGTGGTCCAGGTGCACGCAGATGGCGTCGAAACGCACGTGGCGTGGCTTGATCCCGGCATTTTCCAAGCGTACACCGAATTCGCGGTCGAGCCCGCCCCAGGCCATGCGCTCGTCGAAACCGTTCACTTTCAGGATGTCGGCCTTCCACGCGGAGGCATTGGAGCCCTTCAGGTTGCACGCGGTGGGGGTGAGGCGGTTGAGCAGCGGCGCCCAGCGCTCACCGGCGCGGAGTTTCAGGGTTTTGCGGCGGGTTTTCAGACCGTTGGCGCAGAGCCACTCGTAGTCGAAGCAGCGCCCGGAGACAATGTCGTCCCTGGTGATGGCTTCGCTGGTGCTCATGGGCAGCTTGAAGTAACTCCCGGACAGGAAGTAGCCCTTTTCGGCGCGGCGCTTGTGCACTGCGAGGAAATCCGCGCGCGGAATACAGTCGCCATCGGTGAACACGATGTAGTCGCCGCGGGCGTGAAGGATGGCCTTGTTGAGAATCCGGCACTTGCGGAAGCCGTCGTCGCGCTGCCACACATAGCGGATATCCATCCCGGTCTCCTCCCGCAGTCTTGCCACCAGTTCACCGGTTTCCGGACGGGAGCCGTCGTCGGCGACGATCACTTCCAGCGGCTTTTCCGTCTGGCAGCTGTAACCCCACAGCACTTTTTCCAGCCATACGGGGGAGTTGTAGGTGGTCATGATGACGGACAGGTTCATGTAAATTCCGAGTAGTTCCGCTGTTGCTGTGTCAGTACCCGGCGCCGCCGGGGCGGGGGAATTTAACCCATCGCCAAGGGTATTGCGAATATCCCGCAGGTCCCACAGCACGCAGCCCCCGCAGGATATCGCGAGGGCGGTGCCATGCAGATTCAATACGGGGTGGTCAGAGTGTGTAACCGTAGCGCTCGGCAGCGAGGATAAGTTCTGCGCGCACTTCGTCGGACAGCAGGTCGAGGGTGATGTCGCTGCGCTTCTCACCGCGGGTATTCACATTGCGAGGCAGTGACTCGAAAGTCTCTTTCACCCTGGCCGGATCGTGGGGAAAGTCGATGCGCTCCAGCATGGCGAGGAGCTGGGACAGGTCAAAGTCCTCAATGCGGTAGCGATGGTACTGTTTGGGCGCGGCGCGCGTCTCCACCAGCGCATTCCAGTCGATCCAGAAGCGGGCCAGCTAGTTTACCTGCTCGCCGAGTGGCAGTGCGGCAAAGCCGGCCTTGTCCATTTTCGGGATATGGGGCAGGTGGCGGCTGCGACAGCGCCCGTGCACCCAGCCTTTCTTCTGGCGCGAGCGGATGAATTCCAGTGGGTGGCGCAGCTGGTGGAACACCAGGGTTTCATCTGCCAGCAGCGGCAGCCAGGGGGCTGCCTCCCAGGCGGCCTCGCCGCGAATCTCCGGGCACCACGCCAGTTTATGCAGTCCCAAACGGGCCAGGGCGCCGCGCGCCAGCGAGGGCTTGCTGCCGGTGAAAAACTGCTCGTGGGTGCAGGAGCAGCCCAACTGGGTCAGGAGCTTGGCGGTGTAAGTGGTTCCTGAGCGGCCACAGCCCGTGATCACAAAGGGTCTGGCGGTTCGGGGGGCGGGCTCGTGGGCTTCAATTGCGATATCGGTCATTCGGATCTCAGTCTGGTGGTATATCCCGGCCGAGTCCATGGCCTAATGCGTGCTTCGGGGTCCTGTATCCGGGCGGGTGCTATCTCACTGGCACCTGCATACCGGGCGATAAGTCACGGCAGTGACAGGTGGCTTTTGGTATGCTGCGCCAGCCTAGCGAAACAGCAGAGCGTAAGCCGACAACTCATGCATATTTTTGTCTTTTCCTTCAACCGTGGTCTATTCCTGGACAACTGTGTCCGCTCCATCGAAGCCTGCGCACCGCAGTGCAAGCTGACGGTGATCGACGACGGCAGTGACGACCCGGAAACCCGCGCGGTGCTGGCGGATGTAGCCAAGCGGCACCGGGTGGTCGATAAAACTGCTGAGTCAGGTCACAAGCTCGGCGGCCTCTATGCCAATATGCAGGCGGCCTATGAGATGGCCGCGGACGACGAGCTGATGTGCTTTCTGCAGGATGATACCCAGATGGTACGCCCGCTCACAGATGAAGATATCCAGCATCTGTGCCAGAGCTTCGAGCAACAACCGGACCTCGGTTTTGTCTCGCCGGCCTTCGTGCGCGGCTTTTCTCTCAGGAAGAAGGCGGACCGGGATTTCCGCTTTGATCGCGAGCGCGACTTCTGGTTCTGGTATCCGAAGAAGCGCTCTACCGGTACCTGGTTTTCCGCGCTGCTGATCGCCGACCCCAAGCGCCTGCGGCAGTTGAACTGGCAATTTGAGGTGGGGGAGTCTGTGAACAACCGCCGGGCGGCGAAACTGTTCTGCCGCATGGCGCGTATGCGCGCGCCGTTTTCCATGTGGCTGCCCAATGGCCGCGCTTACCGCGGTAAGCAGAAGTCCATGGCGCTGCGCTTTGGGGAGTGGTCGCGCCGCTGTGGCCTGTACCCGCTGCAGATCATGTCGGATCAAGAGGTGCAGGCACTGAAACAGGCCGAGCCCGCACGTTTGCCGGTGGCGGAAGAGTTCCTGAAGACGACTCGCGGCAACATCAGCACGCCCTGGGCCTACGATCCCATGCAGGGTGCCGGCTGGCTCAAGCTGCTGGATCGTCTGGAGCGCAAGCTGCGCGGGCTGTTCCGCTGACATCCGGCTCGCGTGCTATTGGGGGGAAGAAGGCGCGGCATTAGAATACGCCGGATTTTCGTTTCCCAAACAAGGCCTGGAACGGAACCGGGTTGTAATAAAAACAGGAAGGCAACAAATTTAAGGTATATGTTCCGTGGGGTATCGGCAGTTCAAAAGCAAACTCGCGCGGGTGATCTACGACGACGAAGTGGTGGATGCCGACTGCGAGAAACTGTTCCATTGCGACTGGCATAAGGCCAATAGCGCCTGTGCGCTGGTGGAGCGCGGCAAGGCGGTGATGTTCAAATACCGCGAGTGGGAGCTGGTGTTCAAGCAGTACCATCGTGGCGGCCTCGCCGGGCGACTGGTGGAAAAGTCCTACCTGTACAGCCGCTTGCCCAACACCCGGGTGTGGCGGGAGTTCAATATGCTGCGCGCCATGCGTGAATTGGGCCTGCCGGTACCGCGCCCGGTGGCGGCACGTTGTGTGAGCCTGCCGCCGCTGGCCTATCGCGGGGCGCTGATTACCGAGCGGGTACCCGATTCCCGCACCCTGACGCAAGTTCTGTGTGACAGACCGGTGGATAACGCGCAGTGGTCAAAGCTGGGGGCGTTGATCGCGCGCTTTCATCAAAAAAATGTGTATCACGCGGATCTGAATGCCAGCAATATCCTGCTCACCGGCAGCGGCGATTTCTACCTGATCGACTTCGACAAGGGATCCATTCGTAACTCCCTGAGCCGCCAGGATGCGGATGCCAACGTGGCGCGCCTGCGCCGTTCCCTCGACAAGCTGCAGAAGCGGCACAGCGAATTCCATTTCTCGGAAGACAACTGGCAGGCGCTGGAAAGCGCCTACCGTGCCGCAGTCGCTGATTGATCTCCTGAATCCGGAATATGCCTAGACCGCGTAATAGTCCCGGTACCACTCCACAAACTTCCGCACTCCCTCGCGCACGCTGGTATCCGGCTTGTAGCCGATCGCCTGCTGCAGGCGGTGGGTATCCGCGTGGGTGTCGGGAATATCGCCCGGCTGCATCGGCAGCAGTTCGCGGATCGCGGTTTTCCCCAGGGCCTCCTCCAGCGCGTCGATATAGTCCGACAGTTGCGCGGGATTACCGTTGCCGATATTGAAGATGCGGTAAGGCGCGTTACTGGTACAGGGCGTGGGCGCTGCCCCGGACCAGCTGGCATCCGGCGTGGCGATCTGGTCGCTGGACTGGATCACCCCCTGCACTATGTCGTCGATATAGGTGAAATCCCGGCTGTGATGGCCGTGATTGAACACCGGGATGGGTTTGCCCTCGAGAATCAGGCGGGTGAACTTGAACAGCGCCATATCCGGGCGGCCCCAGGGGCCGTACACGGTAAAGAAGCGCAGCCCGGTGGTGGGCAGGCGGAACAGGTGGCTGTAACTGTGGGCCATCAGTTCGTTGGCGCGCTTGGTGGCGGCGTAAAACTGCAGCGGGTGGTCGACGCCGTGATCCTCACTGAACGGCATGCTGGTGTTGCCGCCGTACACGCTGCTGGTGCTGGCGTAAGTCAGGTGCGGGGTGGCCGCGTGGCGGCAGGTTTCCAGCAGGTTGGAAAAACCCACCAGGTTGCTTTCCACGTAGTCTTCCGGGTGGTCGATGGAGTGGCGCACCCCGGCCTGGGCGGCGAGGTGGATAACGCGGTCAAACTGGTGCTTTTCGAAGCAGCGATCCAGGGCGGCGCGGTCGGCGATATTCGCGCGCACGAATTCATATTCGACGCCGTGCTGTTGTGCGGCGCTATACAGCGCGCGCAGGCGGTCTTCCTTGAGGGCGGTGTCGTAGTAGTCGTTGACATTGTCGAGACCCACCACGGCATAGCCCCGCGCCATCAGGGTTTTCGCCACGTGAAAGCCGATAAAGCCCGCATTGCCGGTAATCAGATACTTCATGGATAGAGTCAGGTCGCAGTTAGCCCGTGGGGGTGGCCGACAGAATTTCCGGTGTTCCGCAATTGTAGTCAGCCCATAAAAAAGGCCGGCACTATAGCAGTGCCGGCCTTCGATTTCTGCGCGGTTCTACCGCTTTAACAGCCTTACTTGCTGAACGGCGCCGCACCGCTATCGAGGATATGTTCGCGGGAAACCGGCATCGCCGGGTTCAGGCGCGCATCCAGCTCCTGCAGGTCATCCGGGCCCAACAGGCCGGCCACCAGCTTGAGGTTCAGGGTGTTGAGGATGTAGTCGTACAGCGCGTTGGCATAGTCGGTTTTGGACAGGGCCAGGGTGCGCTGGGCCAGCAGCACATCGACGATATTGCGGGTACCCACCTCGTAACCAGCCTGGGTCGCATCCAGTGCGCTCTTGGCGGAGATCACCGCCTGCTCGCGGGCTTCCACGCGCGCGGTGTCGGTGGTGACTGCGCGGTGCAGGGTGCGAGTATCCTGGATGGTGTTGCGCTCGGTCAGGTTGCGGATGTCTTCCGCCTGGAACGCCTGGTTGCGCGCCTGGCGCCGGCTGGCACTGAGGCGGCCGCCGGTGTAAAGCGGCATGTTCAGGGTGATTGCTGCGATCTTGGTTTCGCTCTCATCATCGATTGGGGTTGCGCTGGAAAAGGTCGGGAAGCCGGGAAACCTGACATCTCCCGAACTGTCACCGTCGCGGTAGTTCTTGTCGTAGGCAAGGGTTCCGCTCAGCGTTGGCAGGTGTTCGGCGGCCGCGGCGCGGGCGCCGTAGCGGGCGGCGTCGGCGGTCAGGCGCGCGGCCTTGAGAGTGTTGTTGTTCACCAGGGCGAAATCCACCCAGGCGGCGCGGTCAGCGGGGTCCGGCGCGACGACCGCGAAACCCTCTTGCAGCGGTGCCACCACATCGTGGTTAATGCCGGTGAGTACCGACAGTGCGTCGAAATTGCTCAACAGGTCGTCCTGCGCGGTGAGGCGGCGGGCGACGGCGCTGTCGTAGGCGGAGCGCGAGTCGTACACGTCGGTGATCGCCGTCAGGCCCACTTCGAAGCGCTGTTGGGTCTGTTCCAGCTGCTTGGCCAGCGCCTCCTCTTCGGTAATGGCCGCTTGCAGCACGTCGTGGGCGCGCAGTACGTCAAAGTAAGCGGCGGCGACGCGGATCATCATGTCCTGCTGGTTGGCGCTGAATTCGGCAGTGGCCTGTTCGCTGACAGTCTTGCCCTGCTTGTAGCCGAACCAGGCCGGCAGATCGAACAGCGCCTGGTCCAGGCGGGCGCCATAGCCGTGGCTGTCAATATCGCTATCACTACTTGAAACACCGGTGATCAGATCGTCTCGCGAGCACAAGCGAGTTCCATCGGGGCATATCTGGGTGATTGAGCTTGAGTTCGTGCGGGTTTTGGTCACGTCGGCAGACGCATTAACCTGTGGCAGCAGCGCGGAGCGGCCGAGATTCTTCGCCTCGAGGCCGGCGCGGTAGGCGGCGCGGTCGGCGGCAAGCTGCGGGTCGTTGTCGAGGGCCTGCAGGTAAATTTCCCACAAGGTGTCCGCCTGGGCCTGTACCGCGGCGAGACCGGTACTCAGGCCGATGACAGCGGCGGCGAGCATGGATTTGAGCGGGCGACCAAATTGGTGAGCGAGGCGCCCTTTTGCACTTCTTGTCATTACTGTTGATTTCCTGTGACAGCTGCGGTCTTCAAGTTTCCGGTAGCGATGGAATCGGCCCCGGGCTCAAGGGGATCTGCGCCCCCGGCTTTCCTGTAAACCCCGCTTTCCTTTTTGTTAAGGAGTGGAGCCAGTCTGTAATGTGCTCTGAAGGCGTCGCTGGCTTGGCCCGGGGCAATGTTGTATTTCCGTTCGGTACATCGAATCAAGACGGAATCCGGGCCTGCGGTCGCGAGAGTGTACCCTCAGGCCGCAGGAGCGTCGAGGCGACGGTCGCGGCAAATTGGTATATCTTCGTTAAGCTGACGCGAATGTGCGTCCAGTAACAGAACTTAACCACGGACCGGCTCGCCTGGGCGTTTCCCGACCTCTGAGACGCGGTATCGACCGCTGGTGGATGCAGCCCGGGTGCGACCGCGGTGAAATCACTTACAAACAGGGCATCGGCGGGAATGGGGCAGGATTCAGCGCACTACAGGTCGCGTGCATCGCACACCGCACAGCCCCGGGCCTGGAAGCGCGCCTGTCACCAGTGCGACCTGCTGCTCACCCGCGACCACGCGCCGGTTGGCCAGCGCCTGATCTGCCCGCGCTGCGGGGCCACCCTGCACCGCAATATGGAGCGCAGTGTCGCCCACACCGCGGCCCTGAGCCTCAGCGGCCTACTGCTGTTTGTCCCCTCTGCTACCCTGCCGCTGCTGGAGTTCTCGCTGTTTTCATTTGGCGCCGAAAATACCCTGCTGAACGGGGTGCAGGCGCTGTTTGCTGCCGGTTACCTGTGGCTCGCCTCGCTGGTGCTGTTCTGCAGTGTGATTGCACCGCTGGGCAAGTTTCTGTTGCTTGCATTTATCAGCTGGGGCAGCGCCTGGGCTTCACTGGCAAAGCCGGTGGCGCGGGCGCTGCGCTGGTACCTCCACCTGCAGGAGTGGGGCATGCTGGATGTGTACCTGCTGGGGATTCTGGTGGCGCTGGTGAAAATGTCGGATCTGGGCAAGATGTCGGTGGAGCCCGGGCTTTACTGTTTTGTGGCGATGATGGTGGTATCGAGTGCCGCCACCGTGTCATTTGACGCGGAAACCGTGTGGGCGCGGCTCGCCCGTCGCGCCGCCGCTGCGGGCAGTGAAAATGACCCGGAGGCGGTACAGTGAACCGACCGGCGCGCGCCCTGTCTCATGGGTTCTGGACCTGCCTCGGCTGTCGCCAGCTGGTGAAAGTGTCCCGCGAAACCCGCACCTGCCTCTGTCCCCGCTGCGGTGCGCGCATGCACGGGCGGGTGGACGGCAGCATCATGCTGACCTGGGCGCTCACGATTACCGGCGCCCTGTTGTTGATTCCGGCCAATATCCTGCCGGTAATGACGGTGATCTACCTGGGTTCCGGCGATCCGAGTACCATCATCGGCGGAACGCTGGAGCTCTACCACAACGGCCTGTGGGGGATTGCCCTGATTGTATTCGTGGCGAGTATCGCGGTGCCGGTAATGAAGCTGGTGGGGCTGGTGATCCTGTGCCTGATCGTGCAGTTGCGGCTCAATGTGGCGCCGCGCCAGGCGATGCGGATCTACCGGGTGGTGAACGCGATCGGCCGCTGGTCGCTGCTGGACCTGTTCATGATTTCCATTCTGGTGGCGCTGGTGGATATGGGCGCCATTGCCGAAGTGGCTGCGGGCGCCGGCAGCACCGCCTTCGCCACCGTGGTGGTGGTCACCATGTTTGCGGTGCGCGCGTTTGACCCACGTTTGATATGGGATGTTTACGAAGAAAAAATGTCGGCAGTTGAGTCTGAGAATACTGGCGCGAGTCATCAAAACCACAACGGGGAGCGCGCATGAGCGACGCGTCGATGGGAAACGACGCCCAGCCTGAAGGTATCGCGCGCCGCAGCCGCGGGCTTTCGCTGGTGTGGCTGTTGCCCCTGATCGCCGCGCTGATCGCGGTGTGGCTGCTATACAAGGATTTCACTCAGGGGGATATTCGCGTCACCATCCTGTTTTCCAGCGGCGACGGCCTGGTGAAGGGCAAGACTGCGGTTAAGTACTCCGGGGTGGAAATCGGCGTAGTGAATGATTTCCGCCTGGTACAGAGTGCCAGGGAGCTGAATGGCCAGGACGGCGTACTGGCGGAGGTCACCTTCAATCGCAGTGCCGGCTACCTGCTCACCAAGGGCAGCAAGTTCTGGGTGGTCAAACCGGAAGTGTCGCTCACCGGGGTGCGCGGGTTGGAGACGCTGGTTTCCGGCAACTATATCGCGGTCGAACCGGGCAGCGGTCCGGCCCAGAGGCACTTCGTTGCGGTGGCGGAACCGCCGGCCTATGTGCGCGGCGATGGCTTGCGCATTACCCTCAAATCCCCGCGCCTCGCCTCCCTCAACCGGGGCTCACCGGTGTATTACCGCCAGTTGGAAGTGGGGCAGGTGGAGAGCTATCACCTGGCGGAAGACGCCAGCGAGGTGGATATCAACCTGTACATCCGCCGCGAGTACGCAGATCTGGTGCACCGTGGCAGCCGCTTCTGGAACACCTCCGGGGTTTCGATTCAGGGCGGGATCAGCGGGGTCAATGTAGAACTCGAATCCCTCGCCTCGCTCATTGCCGGCGGGGTGAGTTTCTATACCCCGGATGCGCAGCAGCATTCACCGCTGGCGGTGGATGGCAACGAGTTCAAGCTGTACAAAAGTTTTGCCGACGCCGACGCGGGCATTCCGATCACACTCAATTTTGATCGCGGGGTCAGCCTCGCCGAGGGTTCCACCCAGGTGATTTACCAGGGGATCAAGGTGGGACAGGTGAGCAGCGTCAAGGCCAACAAGAGTATCAATGGCATGGAGGTGAGGGTGTTGATGGACCCCACCACCGACGACCTGTTGAGTGAAAACACCCAATTCTGGCTGGCGCCGCCGACGCTGGATTTCTCTTCCGGGGTCAACGACCTGCTCAAGGGCAACCGCATTGAAGTGGACCTGCGTCGCGGTCAGCGCTCGGTGCGGGAGTTCGACGCCCACTCGGTGCCGCCGCCGCGGGATCCGCGGGTGCCGGGTTTGCACCTGACACTCACCGCGCGCAATACCGGATCGCTACAGCGCGGTGCCTCGGTCTACTACCGGCAAATGGAAGTGGGGCGGGTGCAGGGTATGGCATTGAAGGAAGATGGCTCCGGGGTCGAGGTGTATGTGGTCATCGACCCGCCCTACGCCTATCTGGTGAACAACGAGAGCCGCTTCTGGAATGTGAGCGGCCTGCGCGCCAGCGCCAGTCTCAAGGGGATCGAGGTGGAAACGGATTCCCTATTGTCGATGGTGCGCGGCGGCATTGCTTTCGGCAGTGGGCCCCACGACAGCAAGAGTGCCGGCCAGGCAATGAATGGCGACAGCTTCCAGTTGTATGCCAGCCGCGACGACGCCATGGAAGAGGGGATCAATATCTATATTGACCTCAGCGGCGACGAGGGGCTGAAAGTGGGCGCACCGCTGCGCTATCGCGGTATCCAGGTGGGGGAGATTACTGCCATGCGCCTCACCCTCGACCTCGACGGTGTGCGGGCCAGGGCGCGCCTCTACCGACGCGCAGAGCGTTTCGCCCGCAGTGGCACCCGCATGTGGGTGGTGGGGCCGAAAATCGGCCTCGGCGGTGTCGATCATCTGGATACCCTGGTGACGGGCCCCTTCCTCGAGCTGGAGCCGGGTGCCGGCGGCGAGCCGCAGACGGATTTTGTCGCCCTCGCCGCGAAGCCGGAACCGGATCTGGCGGACACCATGATGATGCCGGGACTGGCGCTGATTCTGGACGCGCCGCGGCGCGGTTCTTTGAAGCGCGGCAGCCCGGTCTATTACCGCCAGGTACAGGTGGGTCAGGTGACCGGCTACCAGTTGGGGGAACTGGCGGACCGGGTTTACATCTATGTTTATATTGAGCCGCAGTACCGCACCCTGGTACGGGAGCACTCCAGGTTCTGGAATGCCAGCGGGATGGAGGTCAATTTCGGTGTGATGACCGGCCTCGATGTACACACCGAGTCCGCCCAGGCACTGCTCGCCGGCGGCATCGCCTTCGCCACCCCGAACAATCCGGAGATGGGCCTTGAGGTAGAGTCCGGCAGCCACTACCCGCTCTACGGCAAGCCGGACAACGAATGGCTGCTGTGGAGCCCGAAAATCGAGCTGTACCCGGCACTGGAAGAAAATTTCAAATAAGTTGCGGATCTCGCAGGCGGGATCCCACGCAATTTCAAGATGATTCACACAAGAACATTCAAGAAGGAACAACGGATGCGCAATGCAAGCACAGGCCTGAACGTCACCAGCCTGCTGACAGGATTTGTTTTGTCCCTCGGGCTCGCGGGCTGCGGCACCCCGACACAGATAGACCGCATCGAATCGCGCAGCGCGCCGGTCAGCTTCCAGACCTACGCCTGGGGCACGGAGGCGCTGAGTGGTGAATCCGGCGCACCCGCGCAGCTGGTGGAACTGGATGCAGAGCTGCGCCAGGTGGTGGGAGCAGTGATGCTGGCGCGTGGATATCGCCAGGTACAGGGGGCCGACCATGCGCAGATGGTGGTGGATTACCAGATTGCGATTGTCGAGGAGGAGTTCGCGGGCGATCCGAAAGACGAAAGCTGGGACGCCCAGTTCGACAGCAATGCCCAGCGCGGCGTGGTGGAACTGCCCGCCCGCACCGGCGCGCCGCGGGTGACCCTGTCGGTGGGTATCGGTCCCCAGCACGGCATGCCCATCTGGGGTGGCAGCGCCACCAAGCTGATGGTGCGCCCGGAAGACAAAAACGAGCGCCAGCGCATCCTGAACAATGCCGTCAACGAACTGCTCAGGGACTTGCCGCCAGCAGCCTGATACAGTTGGCCCGAGAATACTTCCAATAACGGAATTTCCAATAACGGATCGGCAGGGACGCCGTCCTCGCAACCCAATAGCGGGAGAACATATGGCTTCACTGCGCAAACTCTTTTCCGTGGCCGCCCTAGGCCTGCTCGTGATTGTAGGTCTCGGCGGTTGTGCCGCTCCCAACCCGGTAGCCGTCGACTACGACCCTGGCTTCAAGTTCGCCAACCTCCGCAGTTACTACCTGCTGGATACCCTGGCCAACGGCCCGGTTTCCCCGTTTGAAAGCAAGCGCGCCAACCAGGCGGTAGACGAAGTGCTTCGTGGCAATTACAGCCCCGCCGCCAGCCGCGAAGAGGCGGACTTCCTGGTTAGGGTGCAGCTGTTGAGTGCCGACAAGATGGCGGTGTACCAGGACCCGTTCAGCATCTACGGCGGCTACCGCTACTTCGGGTTTGGCTGGCGCGCGCCGCTGCGGGTGCACGAGTACCGCGAGTCCACCCTGATCGTCGACGTGCTGTCGCCGGATGAAGCGCCGTTGTGGCGGGGCAGCATGCCGTCCACCGCTGCGCGCCACGACTCTCCTGAGCAGCAGATGTTCCGCCTGCGGGAAGAGGCGGGCATGATCCTGGCGCGCTTCCCGCCCTACAACGACGTCGGCTACGACTGAGTCGGGCGCGGATCTGTCTCGATAAGGAATTCCATGAGTGACAAAACGGATTTGAAGCCGCCGTTTACCCGCGGCGCGGTGGATATCATTTCCCGCAAAACCGTGTACGACGGCTTCTTCAAAATGCACAAGTTGCGCCTGCGCCACCGCCTTTATCGCGGAGGCTGGGGCGGAGAGATGGAGCGAGAGCTGTTCGTGCGTGGCAATGCGGTGGGGGTGCTGCTGTATGACCCAGAGCATCAACTGGTTGCCCTGACCGAACAGTTCCGTATCGGTGCGCTGGAGCGCGAGGGCGGCCCCTGGTGCCTGGAAGTGGTGGCGGGAATGGTGGAGGAGGGGGAATCCCTCGAGGACGTCGCCCGCCGCGAACTACAGGAAGAAGCGGGGCTCGAGGTGCAGGCGCTGCACTTCATCCGCAGCTACCTGCCCAGCCCCGGCGGCGCCTGCGAGCGCATGCACCTGTTCTGTGGCTGTGCGGATCTGCGGGATATCGAGGGCTACTTCGGTCTCGCCGACGAGCACGAGGATATCCGCCTGCGTGTGTTTCCCCTGCAGACGGTGCTGGATGCGGTCAACCGTGGGGATGCGGCCATCGACAACGCGGCCAGTATCATCGGCCTGCAGTGGCTGCAGCTGAATCGAGAACGCCTGGGCGGGTAATATTCCCCTGTATTTGCCAAGGGGAAATTTGCGTCAAGTGACCCGCCGGGCCCTACAATTCGCCGATTGATACCGCGAATGCGGCGAATCGCGGACAATTTGAGAGATCAATCACGGCGCGGACTTAACAGGAGTGTCGATAATGGCGGTACCAGCAGACACAGGCCGCAGCAGAATTTCCGTTCAGGCCCGCACGGGTGTGGGCACAGGAACGCGGGGGAGTGTGCGAGAGCGCTACCGCGTCGACTTGCCGGATTATCACGCTGATTGCGACGCCAATTACCTGCGCCTGTGCAAACTGATGCCGGAGTTCGAGAGCAATCACTGTTGGCGCTATCAGGTGCCCGGCGGCACCCTGCAGGTCGCAGTGCTCGAGCGCAGCCGCTACACCACCGAGGTCTGTCTGCAGGCCTCCGCGGACGCCGCGGCAAAAGTTGATGCTGGAAAGGACAAAAACTGGCTGCGGCCGCCGCCCATCACCGTGCGTATGTACCACGACGCGCGCATGGCGGAAGTGGTGGCGGTAGATGGTCAGGGGCCGGTTGGGGGGGATGGGTTGAACTTCAGCTACCCCAACCCGGCAATGCACAAAGAAGATGAACGCCAACAGGTAAATCGCTATCTGAGCGAATGGTTGGCCCACTGCCTGGCAAATGGCCGCGTCGACGTCGACCTCACCTTTGGTGACCGGAGACGTTGAACGCATGCCGGGCATCGCACAGATGACACGGATGTTTCGGCAAGGTGAGAAAGTGAAGATCGAGGCAGTACAACCGGCAAACCGGCTGATCCAGATAACCGACCCCCATATTGGTGGCCGGCCGGATTACCAGTTGCTGGGCCTGGATACCGGCCACACCCTGGAGGAAGTTCTCCGCACCATTGCCGCGATGCCCACTCAGCCCGAACTTATGGTGGTGACCGGCGACGTTTCCGCCAACGGCTCCGAGGCCGCCTACCGCCGCTTCCTGCACAAGATGCAGGCTGCCACCTGCCCCTGGTACTGGCTTCCGGGCAACCACGACAATCCCCAGCGCATGGACGAGATTGCGCCAAAGCGGCGCCCGGAACTGGTCGCCCTCGGCAACTGGCGTCTGTTGCTGCTGGACACCAGCGTGCCCGGGCAAATTTCTGGTGGCTTCAGCCCCGCGGAACTGGCGCGTATTGAAAAGTTGATCGACGCACACCGCGAATACCCGATCATGCTGACGATGCACCACCAGCCAGTCCCCGTTGGCAGCCACTGGATCGATGGTCATATGCTGAAAGAGGGGCGCGAGGCCTTTGTCGACCTGATCCAGCGCTCCGATAATGTCCGCGCCGTATGTTGGGGCCACGTGCACCAGCAGTTCGACTGCCGGCTCGGCCCGGCGGGCCTGCACGCGACCCCCTCGACCTCGGTGCAGTTCACCCCCGGCAGCGGACCCTTTGCAGTAGACAGCGAAATGCCCGGCTATCGCTGGTTCGAGCTGCATGACGACGGCAGTTACGAGACCGGCGTCGAGCGGGTCGCCATCGCCGAATACAGTGTCGACCTGGCATCCTCCGGCTACTGATACCAGCCCACCAGATACCGCTCGCTAGCCGATTCTCGATCTATCCCTGACTTTCGTGACTCCACAGCCTGTTCTTTACTTTAGAATGGCACCGGAATCCGCGGTTGTGTGGTACCGGATTCGGACAGCGGTGTGAGATATTGTGCCGGCCGCTTGTACAACACCCAGTAACAGGAAGTGAGGTCACCATGCAGACAATCAAAAACAAATTGCTGTCCCCGCTACTTCTTTCTCTGGCGCTGCTGGTCGGCTGCGCCCAGCAGAGCAGCGTCAACCCCAAGGATGCCGAAGACGGCCTGCTGCCGCGCCAGACGGGGCTCGATAGCGTCAGTGCCGCCTACGCCTTCGACCTCAGTGGGGCCAAGGTCTACCTTGAGCCGGTGGCTGTCGCCTACAGCAAGCGCTACCCCACCCCCGGTTCGCCGCTGCGCGCGGAAGATTACGAACTGAGCGAGAAAGACCTGGCGCGACTGCAGGAACTGATGGGGGAGACCCTGAGCGAACGCTTCCTCGCCCCGCGCCAGAGCCTGTTGGTAGCGGATAAAGCGGAGGCAGACTTTGTCCTGCGGATGGACCTGAGTCGCTTTGCCCTCGGCGCACCCCTGGATCCCCAGCCCTGGTTGTGGCGTGTTTACACCGACCAGAGCGCCTACGGCGTGCTTTCCGGTGAGCTGCAGGACAGCGACGGCAACGCGGTAATGCGCTTCAGCGACCGCCGTGATATTGGCGACAATTTCAGCGGTATGGGGTTCGCCGGGCGTATGGACCGCTTTACCAGCGTCACCTTCTGGCACGATATGAAAGTCGACCTGCGGCGCGCCTTCGCCAGCCTGGACGAATCCCTGCGCTGAATCGCCGTATCGGGGCAAGCCGCCGGTACATAAACTGGCGGCACCGCTATAATCCCCACCCATGTCAGAACCACAAAACCCAACCAGTGAACGTCCGCTGCTGATCTATCTGCACGGTTTCCTGTCCTCTCCGCAGTCCTTCAAATGCCAGCTGCTGAAAGACTGGCTGCAACAGTCGCGCCCGGAAATCGTGTTCTATGCGCCGTTGATCTCGCCTTACCCCGGCGAGGCGGCGATGGCGCTCGGGCAGATGCTGCAGGATTTCCGCAGCAACCACCGCGGCCCCATCGGCCTGGTGGGCAGCTCCATGGGGGGCTTCTGGTGCACTTGGCTGGCAGAACAGCACGGATTGCCCGCGGCAGTGATCAACCCCGCGATCAAGCCCTCCCGCTTTATGCCCGGCTATGTGAACCAGGACCTGAAACCCTACAGCGGCGAGATGCACACCTATCGCCTGCGCCCTGCAGATGTGGATAACATGCGCAGGCTTGAAGCCTCGATTCCATCTGTGCTGCAGGGGCGCTACTGGCTGCTGGCGCAGCGCGGCGACGAGACCCTGGATTGCCGTGACGCCGAGCAGTTCTACGCGGGACAGCAGCAGACCATCGAAGACGGCGGCGATCACAGCTTTCAGGGATTTGCCCGCTACACCGAGGCACTGGTAAATTTCCTGTTTCCGACGAATTGAAAATCACAAAGCAGTACGGCGAATAATAACTTTATGGCCAATTACTCAGCAGAAGACATTGAGGTATTGACGGGGCTCGACCCGGTGAAAAAACGCCCGGGCATGTACACCGACACCACTCGTCCCAACCATCTGGCCCAGGAAGTCATCGACAACAGTGTCGACGAAGCCCTCGCCGGCCACGCCAAGAAAATCGAAGTGGTGCTGCACAAGGACCACTCCATCACCGTCAGCGACGACGGTCGCGGCATGCCGGTGGATATCCACCCGGAACAGGGCCGTCCCGGGGTGGAAGTCATCCTCTCCACCCTGCACGCGGGGGGTAAATTTTCCAACAAGAACTACCAGTTCTCCGGCGGCCTGCACGGTGTGGGTATTTCGGTGGTGAACGCCCTGTCCAAGGTGCTGGAAGTCACCATCCAGCGCGAAGGCCAGGTACACCGCATCGGGTTCCAGAACGGCGACAAGGCCTCAGATCTCGAAGTCATCGGCGAGTGCGGTAAGCGCACCACCGGCACCAGCGTACGCTTCCTGCCGGACCCGCAGTATTTCGATTCCTTCAAGTTTTCCGTGCCGCGCCTGCGCCATCTGCTGCGCGCCAAAGCGGTACTCTGCCCGGGCCTGAGCGTTACCTTTATCAATGAGCAGGACGGCGAATCCGATCAGTGGTATTACGAGGACGGCCTGAAGGACTACCTCGCTGCAGCAAACCAGGGCTGGGAAGTGCTGCCGGCGGAACCGTTCGTGGGCAGCTTCAGCGCCACCACCGAAGCCGCGGACTGGGCCGTGCAGTGGCTGCCGGAGGGCGGTGAGGTTGTCGCCGAATCCTACGTAAACCTGATCCCCACCGCCCAGGGCGGTACCCACGTCAACGGCCTGCGCGCGGGCCTGCTGGACGCGATGCGCGAATACTGCGAAATCCGCAATCTGCTGCCGCGCGGCGTTAAGCTGGGACCGGAAGACATCTGGAACCAGTGCAGTTACGTATTGTCCGCCAAACTCGCCGATCCGCAGTTTTCCGGGCAGACCAAGGAGCGCCTGAGCTCCCGTGAGGCCACCGCGTTTATTTCCGGCGTGGCCAAGGATGCGTTCGGCCTGTGGCTGAACCAGCACACCGAAGAGGGTGACAAGCTTGCGGAGCTGTGCATCAACAATGCACAGAAACGCCTGCGCTCGGCGAAAAAGGTCGCGCGCAAAAAGGTCACCCAGGGCCCCGCACTGCCGGGCAAGCTCGCCGACTGCTCCAGTGGCGATGCCACCCGCTCCGAGCTCTTCCTGGTGGAAGGGGACTCCGCGGGCGGCTCCGCCAAGCAGGCGCGCGATCGCGAATTCCAGGCCATCATGCCGCTGCGCGGAAAAATCCTGAACACCTGGGAAGTGGATTCCAACGAAATCCTCGCGAGCCAGGAGGTGCACGATATCGCCGTCGCCCTCGGCGTCGATCCCGGCAGCGACAATCTCGAAGGCCTGCGTTACAACAAGATATGTATCCTCGCCGATGCCGACTCCGACGGCCTGCACATCGCGACCCTGCTATGCGCGCTGTTCCTGCGTCACTTCCGCCCGCTGGTTACCAACGGCCACGTGTATGTCGCCATGCCACCGCTGTTCCGCATCGATATCGGCAAGGATGTCTATTACGCGCTGGACGACGCCGAGCGCCAGGGCATTCTCGACCGCATCTCCGCGGAGAAAAAGAAAGGCAAACTCCAGGTCACCCGCTTTAAAGGCCTCGGCGAAATGAACCCGCTGCAACTGCGGGAAACCACCATGGACCCCAACACCCGCCGCTTGGTACAGCTGTATATCGATGCTGGCGATGACAGCAACCAGTTGCTGGATATGCTGCTCGCCAAGAAACGCGCCGGCGACAGGAAACAGTGGCTGGAGTCGAAAGGCAACCTCGCCGAAGTGAGCTAAACCGAACACAAAGCCCCATGAAATGGGGCTTTGTTGTTTCTGTCTAGCCAAAAACGAATGTCGGCGGGATTAGTGTCGTCGGTACTACGATTAAAATCGTTATGTGTAATCGCGTATGAAGAAACTTCCCATTTTGCTAATTTCGTTGATTGTTGCCTCCTGTAGCATCCCTGTGACTTACAGCTTCTTCAATAATAGTGGAAGTGTTCAGCTGGTCGTCATTGAAGATAAATCAATACAAATAAAGGATGGAAAGTCCGAATATATAAAGGGCGCAGAATACGTGGAGTTTTCTGTAAGCTCAGAGAAGGCTGGCCATACTTACTCTGTTCAAGGTGTCCCCCTTTCAAAAATCATATGGCGTGGTTGGGGGCCATTCTCAAAGCGTGTATTTTATGTTCAGCTAGAACCAGACGGTAAAGTTTGGGCTACTGATTCTAAGGATCGCGTAGAAAAATTTAGTGAACAGCCAGAAGGCTTTCCACTTGCACCAAATACATAACATACGTTTTTAATCGCCGCGAAGACACGGCTGGGACGGTCTGCGCTATGCTCCACCCGTCTCTAAACCGAGCGTTATGTGTAATCAGATATTAAATTAAATTTAAAAATATAAGGAATAGTTATGGAACAGATGGTTGCAGTAGGTACATTTTTAGGTGGGCTGGGGCTCTTGCTTTTAAGCTTTGGGGTATTTTGGCTGGGCTCGTTGTATAAGCAGGCAATAGAAAGCTCTAAGTAATATCTTTCGGAGGCTTCAAGAAGGCCGATATTAAAATTCAGCTGTCCTTGAACGTCCATGGAAGACGCGCGCCTAGCTCTGGGGTATCTCACAATAATTCAAGGCAGCAAGGGCTGGCCCTCACCTACGACAGATATCATCAAACCAAGGTCGGAGACCCAGAAAAATGCATCCAATTGCCCGTTTCCGCCCAGCTACACCTGAAGATGTAGATGCGGTGGTTCCCCTGATCTACAGTTCCGGGCCGGATGCGTTCAATTATGTATTTTGCGTTCCGCAAAAAGCGAGTGCCCAAGACTTTTTGCGCGCGGCATTTCTCGGTGGCGATACACAGTTTGGTTGGCGCAATCATAGCGTGGTCGAACTCGATGGGTGTGTGGTCGGTGTTGGGGCGGCGTGGGGAGCCGAGCAAACGCTACGTTTTAGCCTGCAGGCGGTTAGGCGATTCTGGCGTATATATGGCTGGCGCCATGTGTTGGGCGTTTTGGTGCGCGGATTGCGCACGGAGTCGGTCATTCGTCCGCCACGCCCCGGCTGTCTGTACGTCGCGCATCTTGGTGTTGCGCCGGAATATCGCAGTCAAGGACTGGGCCATGCGCTGCTGCACTGGTTTGCCGAGCGCGGACGTGCAGCATATCGGACGCTGGCGCTCGATGTCGCGGTGACCAATTCACGCGCTCAAGCGCTCTACGAGAAGCTGGGGTTTCGCGTATGCGCGGAACGCCCCTCGACCTTGAGCAACGCGCATGGTTTCGTTCCTGGCGCGAGTTACATGGAGCGGCCGAACGCTAACTAGCTACCGTCGCGCTAGGTGCCTGCTGAGCGCCAATAGCGTGAACGGCCGAAAAATTCACGCAAGCTGAACCCGTTTCGCGGGTCGGCTTAATTCAGTAGTTAGACTTTTAATTCAATTGCGAACAGGCCAGTGGAAAACAAATCCAGTTTCGACGCAGTCCTTTTCCGGCCTGTGAGCGCAGATGGTGCAAGCTCGTGGGCATTTGTACTCCTGCCGAAGGCTGCCAGTGAAAAACTCCCGCGACGCGGCAGGACAACGGTTGAGGGCACGATCAACGGCTATGGCTTTCAGGCCACACTGGAGCCAGACGGGAAGTTGAGCCATTGGCTGCGGGTTAGCCAAGAGCTTCAGGAGGCCGCTGGTGTCGCTGTCGGGGATACCATCTCTCTGGAGATCCAGCCAGTGGAAAAAGAACCCGAGCCCGAAATTCCGTCAGATCTTGCAGATGCGCTTGCTGCCAATCCAGAAGCGCATTGTATTTGGAAGGCGACCACCACGATTGCGCGGGTGGACTGGATACATTGGATCACCTCTGCCAAGCAATCCAAGACCCGTGCTAAACGTATCGGTGATACGTGTAACATGCTTGCGGAGGGAAAAAAGCGGGTTTGTTGTTTCGATCCCTCGGGTTTCTACAGCAAGGCGTTGCGCGCGCCCGAACACGAATAGGCCGCGCGCATGCCTGCATTTTTCAGTGTCTCCATAGGCACTTAGCAAATTTATTCCGGGTTTATTCCGGAATTGGTGTGGCGCGGTCGGCACCCAGTTGCGGATCGCTTTTCTCGCCTTTTACCATCCAGCGACCGAGGGCGACCAGCAGGAAGCCAATGGGAAACATGATCACGCCGTAAATCGCGGAGGGGATGGACATCTCGCTGGATTGCAGCAGTGTGAGTGTCACCATCAGTCCCAGGGTGCCATTTTTGATGCCGAGTTCCGTGGCGATGGCGATACCTTCGCGTTTTCCCAGCCCTACCAGTTTTGCACTCAAAAGTCCGAGTCCGATGCCGAGCAGGTTCAGGGCAATGGTTCCGGGGCCCGCCTGAATCATCAGGTCGAGGAAGCGATCGCGAATTCCATACACGATAGCAACCACCAGTGCCGCCAGCACCACACCGCCAAAGATACTCACCACACCTTCCGCGCGGGTGGCGAGGGAGGGGCGGAACCACTTGATGAGCATGCCAATGGCGACCGGCAGCAGTACGATCAGCGAAAGCATCAGCACGGTCTTCACAAAGGGCAACTCAATCGCCTGCTGGGTGCCGTAGTGCAAACCCAGGGCATAGTTGGTGAAGATCGGCAGGGTCATGATGGTAATCAGGCTGGCGGAAATCGTGAGCACGATGGAGAGCGCGACGTTACCGCGCGCCAGCAGGGTGAACAGGTTGGAGGTGGTGCCGCCGGGGCAGGCAGCGATGATCACCAGTCCCACCGCCATCGCCGGGGAAAGTTGCAGTGCCCAGGCGAGGGCAAAGGCTGCCGCGGGCATCAGCAGAATCTGGGTGATGGTACCCAGGATCAGGCCGGCGGGTTTGACGGTGACCTGGTGAAAATCACGTGCGGTCAGGGTCATGCCAATCCCGATCATGATGATGAACAGGGAAATAGGCAGGCCGATAGAGATCAGCGGGCTCGATTCCATGGGGCGCTCCGATAATTATTTTTAGATCTTTTTGTATATAGCCCAAATGGATGGGCACATCGCTTCAGGCATTCTAGAAAACGTGCTTGGGGCGAGAATGTCAACAAGTTTACGTTTGGGTAGATGCAGAATGACTGCAGAGGAGGTGAGCGTGTTAAAGGGGATAGCGCGGGTGGCGCCATCCCCACGTTTCGGGTCGTTCGCTAACAGCTCGAGACTGATTTCCCGTATTTGGTTCTCAATGCAAATTCAGGCTGTAGCGCACCATGGTGTAGTCGCGGGGGTCCGACTTGCAGTTGAATCCCAATTCTCTCGCCACATGATCGATGGCAGCGTTACTGGCGGATTCAATGGAGTAGATTTCATCCAGGCCATCCAGCTTGGCGGCATCTACCAGCTCCTGCAGCAGGAATTTATCCAGCTCGGTTTTCTGCCATTCATCGGCGACCACAATCGCACATTCACAGGTGCGGCCATCTGGATCACAGGCAAAGTTGGCTACGCCCACCGCGTGCTGCTTGCCACTTTCATCTTTGCCCAGCGCAATAAAGGCCTCGTGGCGGGAATCGTTGTCGGTCAGTATCTTGATCAACTGCCGGCTGACCTGGCCGATACCCCCCAGAAAGCGCATGCGACTGGTGTCTGCAGAAAGGTGCTCAATCAGCTCTTTTTCCAGGGCGCCGTCAGATGGTTGTACTGGGCGAATGAGAACCTGTCGACCGTCCGTGAGTGTGTAGTGTTGTTCTTCCCAGACCGATGTGGATTCAGATGTGGGCCCAGAGCGCCCGCGCATCGTCGTGCCTGTCATGTTGTTACCCTCCCCGTTGTGGTTCGATCGGTTTTCATGCGAATAGCCATAAAGTTGCACTGCTTGCGGCCTGTATCAAAGGCTATGGTGAATGACCGGTAATACCCAAGATTCGAAGACTGGCGCCCACGCCGTTGGCCGAAATAGTGCACGCGACGCATCACTGAAGTTAAAACTGGGCAGTCTGTTGCACTGTGGTATAGTGCCGCGGCTGGCACTAGCGCCAGTTGCGTCATCTGTAGGCTGGAATGTTTTCCGGCTCATTTCTGGAACACTGTGCTCAACAGTGTGTCTGAACCCTATCTACTGAATGCCGCACCGGGTCGAATTGGAATTTTCGACCACAGCCTTTGGCGGCAACCTGAGCTCACCCGTAGCACAGTAGAGTTTTCTGCTTCTACCTGGCGAGTTACCCGAATTTTTACCCGGCTGCTTTGTGTGGTTTAGAACCAGGCACCGGTCATCTGCAAGAAGAACCGTTATGTTGTTTGAAGATCTCGGCCTTGTGCCGGAAATTGCCCGCGCCGTTGCGGAGCAGGGCTATACCCAACCTACCCCGATTCAGGAGCAGGCGATTCCTGTGGTGATGCGCGGTGGCGATGTCATGGCCGCGGCCCAGACCGGTACCGGCAAGACTGCGGGCTTCACCCTGCCACTGCTGCACCGCCTGTGTGCGGGCGAGCGCGCGCGCAATAACCAGGTGCGCGCGCTGGTTCTCACGCCCACCCGCGAGCTGGCGGCACAGGTATTCGACAATGTGCAGAGCTATTCCAAGTACCTGCCACTGCGCCACAGCTGCGTATTCGGTGGGGTGAAAATCAACCCGCAAATGATGCGCCTGCGCGGCGGTGCGGACATTCTGGTGGCGACCCCGGGCCGTCTGCTGGATCTGTATAACCAGCGCGCGATCAAGTTCGACCTCCTGGAAGCGCTGGTGCTGGACGAAGCCGACCGCATGCTGGACATGGGCTTTATTCACGACATCAAGAAAATCCTGAAACTGCTGCCGGAGCGACGCCAGAACCTGCTGTTCTCCGCGACCTTCTCGCCGGAAATCCGCGCCCTCGCCAAGGGCCTGGTGAAAGACCCGGTGGAGATCGACGTAAGCCCGCGCAACAGCACCACCAAGACCGTGCAGCAGAAGCTGCACCCTGTGGATAAGTCGCGCAAGACCGCGCTGCTCAGCCACCTGATCCGCGAAAACAACTGGCACCAGGCACTGGTGTTCAGCCGCACCAAGCACGGTGCCAACCGTCTGGCACAGCAGCTGGAAAAGGACCGCATCACCGCTGCTGCCATTCACGGTAACAAGAGCCAGAATGCGCGCACCAAAGCCTTGGCGGATTTCAAAAGCGGCAAGGTGCAGATTCTGGTGGCGACAGATATCGCCGCCCGCGGTATCGACATCGACCAGCTGCCGCAGGTAGTGAACTTCGACCTGCCGAATGTGCCGGAGGATTACGTGCACCGTATCGGCCGCACCGGTCGCGCCGGCGCGAGCGGGCAGGCGGTTTCACTGGTTTCCGCGGACGAGATCAAGCAGCTGCGGGATATCGAGAGGCTGATCCAGAAGCCGATTGAGCGCGAAGAGGTGGAGGGCTTTGAGCCGGATCACCAGCTGCCGGAGTCCGGTGGCAAGATCGGCAAGGGCAGCCAGGTGCGCCGCGGCGGCAACCCGCGTCCGCAGTCCGCTGGCAACGGCAGCTCTACCGGGAATGGCAAGCCGTCCGGCAATCGTTCGGGCAACCGCTCCGGTAATCGCACTGGAAATGGCGGCGGCGAGTCGCGCGGTGGCAATGCCAATGCCCGTTCCGGCAACCGCTCTGGTGGCAATAACTCCGGGGGTAATACGTCCGGTGGACAAAACCGCAATCGCAACCGCAGCGCCGATGGTCAGGGCGAGAATCGCTCCCAGCCGAACCGCCGCAGGCGCAGCCCGCAGCGCCGTCCGGAAACGGCCTGAGCGTTGAACATATAGAAACAAAAAAGGCGATCACTGATCGCCTTTTTTGTTGTCGCCAACTTTCAGTCAGCGTTTCGCCTGATTGGCAAAGTAGTCCAGGGTCAGCTGGGTAATGGCCCTGGTTCCCACCTTGAGCGCATCCTCTTCCACATAGAAATTCGGCGAGTGGTTACTGGCCGCCGTGGCAGGATTGGTGCCCTTCGGGGTTACACCGAGGAAGTAGTAAAAACCCGGGATCTCGTTGGCGAAAAACGAGAAGTCTTCCGCGCCCGTCACCTTGGGCACTTCGATCACATTGTTTTCGCCGGCGGCTTCTCTCAGCACCGGAACCACAGCTGCGGTCAGCTCGCGGTCATTTACGGTGACCGGATACCCTTCCAGAATTTCCACTTCCGCTTTGGCGCCGCTGCTGTCCGCGATTTTTTCCGCAGTGACTTTCAGGCGTTTGAAAATTTCCTGGCGGTTGTCCATGTCGAAATTGCGGATGGTGCCATTCAGAAACACGCTGTCGGGGATGATGTTATTGCGCACGCCGCCATCGATCTTGCCAAAAGACACCACCGCAGGTTCCTTGGTGATATCGATCTGGCGGCTGACAATGGTCTGGGCGCCCACAATGATCTGCGCGGCGGCAGTGATCGGGTCCACGCCGCCCCAGGGGCGGGAGCCGTGGGTCTGGCGCCCCTGCACATTGATGCGGAATTCGTCGGAGCTCGCCATCAGCGGACCGGAACGATACCCGATCACGCCAGCGGGCAGGCTGGATGACACGTGCTGGCCAAAGGCCACCGCCGGTTTGTATTTCTTGAACAACCCTTCCTTCAGCATCAGCTCTGCACCGCCTTCCTCGCCATCCGGCGCGCCTTCTTCTGCGGGCTGGAAGATAAACAGCACGTTGCCAGCGAGTTCATCGCGCATATCTGCCAGCACCTGCGCAGCGCCCATCAGCATCGCTACGTGGGTGTCGTGGCCGCAGGCGTGCATCACGCCGACCTGTTCGCCGTTGTATTCGGTCTTGGCCTTGGAGGCGAAGGGGATATCCACACGCTCGGTCACCGGCAGTGCGTCCATATCCGCGCGCAGTGCCACCGTGGGGCCGGGTTTGCCGCCCTTGAGGAAGCCGATCACCCCGGTGTGGGCAACACCGGTCTCCACTTCGATACCGAGGGATTTGAGATGTGCGGTGACGTACTTGGCCGTTTCGAACTCGCGGTTACCCAGTTCCGGGTTCTGGTGCAGGTGACGGCGCCATTCGATGACCTTGCTTTCAGTCTGTGCCAGTTGTTTGTCGATATCGGCAGCCTGTGTGTGGACCGCGACGGAGGCGGCGGCGAGGGCGAGAGAGAGCAGTGTTTTTTTCACGGCAGATTCCTGAAGGGTTTTATATAAGTTTTTCTGCGTTGCAGTGCATGGCCGTCATCAAGGAAACCATGCACTGCGGCGGGAATCAATCCTTGTGCGCGATTACGGATTTCACCCGCTCGGCAAAGTCTGCAACACCCCGCTCGGTGCGCCGGACCTTCTGGATGGTGCCGTCGTCATTGAAGTACAGGTATTCCGCGGCGGAGTGACGCTGGCGTTTCTCACAGCTGGATGCGGCTGTATCCAGCCAGCGGTGGTAAAACAGCAGCCACTGCCCTTTGTACTCGACGATGGAGTGATGGTTGTTGCTGTTGTGCTCTTGCTCCATAAACACCCCCTGGTACTGCCAGGGACCGGCGGGGGAGTCGGACATGTAGTAGGCGAGGGCGCGGTTGTTTTCCGGCATGGTGAAGTAGTACTTGTCGCCGCGCTTGAAAACCCAGGGGCCTTCCATTTTCGGCTCGTAGCCGCCCATATCCATTTTCTGGAAAGCGCCCCTGATACTGCGCATATCTTCGGCCATCTCGACCACGTAGTAATCGAAGTTGGTGCCGTGGAAGTACAGGTAGGCCTTGCCGTCGTCGTCTATAAACAGTGCCGGGTCGTTGGCGTAGGGCTCGCGCCACAGGGGGGCGCCGATGGCATCCTTAAACGGGCCGGTGGGGGAGTCGCTCTCCGCGATGCCGATGCCCATCCATTTGGTGCTTTTCTCGGGGTTAACACGGTCCTTGTGGCCACTGCCGGCGGGGAACACAAGATAGTACTTGCCGTTTTTGTACGCGGCGTCCGGCGCCCAGGCGTAGTTGTCGGCCCAGCTGAGGTCGTCGACCGACAGCACCGCACCGTGATCTTTCCAGTTCACCAGGTCTTCCGACGAGAACACGTGCCAGTTCTTCATCCAGAAATCTTGCTGGCATTCCTCGTCGTGGGAGGTGTAGAGATACATCTTGCCGTCCTGCCACACGTGCGCGGACGGGTCTGCGGTTTTGATGTCGCTGCCGAAGTTCAGGGGGTTCTGTGCGTGACTGGCGGTAGCGCCGATCAGCAGGGAAAGCAGGGCTAGCCGCAGTGTGTGTTTCTTCATGGGGTACTCCTTCATCGCCGCCGGGCGACGGTCAGGCCGTTTATTGTTTTGGTCTGGCCGATTCTACAGGGTGAAGGAACGAATGGAACCTTGGATCGGGTACGCGGAAGGGCGCTGAAACGGAAAGAAAAGGTGAAGCAAGCCACGGGCGCCGCCAGGCGCCCGTGGCACAGGGTCAGAATTTGTAGCCGAGACCGACGGAGTAGACCCAGGGATCCACGTCCACATCGGTGGAAATGCGGGTGGTAAAGCCCTGGTCGTTGCGGAAGTAGATCTTGGCATCGGTGTCGATATCCAGATACCAGACAGCGGCGTTGAACAGCCAGTTGCTGTCGCGACCGAACATGATATCTACCCCGAGTTCGCCGGCGAGCCCCCAGGAGTCGTCCAGATTCAGGTCTGCATTGCTGACGGCCCCCAGCACATCTTCAAAATAGGATTGCGCTACGCTGCTGATATCCTCATCCATAAAGGTGGTGAAGTTCACGCCGAAACCCACGTAGGGCTGCACCCAGGATTCCTTGCACACCGGGAACCACTGTACGGTAAGGGTCGGCGGCAGGTGCTCCAGGTCGCCGAGGTCGACCTTGCCCAGGCGCGCACCTGGATTGACCGGGTCGGGTAGCCCGCTCACTTCCAGATCGTGCTCAAACGGTACGGCGGCAAGCAGGCCGAGGCCAAAGTGGTCGGCGAACAGCCAGGTGGCGGTAATGGTGGCGCTGTCCCCGGTGTCGACATACACGCGGGTATCCGGTAACTGGCCGACCCCGTTAATATCCAGCAAGTCGGAGTCGTCGCTCGGGTCCACATAGCCCCAGCCGATACGCAGGACGAAGTCGCCCTGTTCGTAATCCGCGAGACACTGGCTGGCGCCGAGGGTGGCGGCCAGTGCGGCGCTGATGACGCCGATAGCCTTGTTGGCTGCTTTCATATCATTCGCTCCTTGAACTTCCCGGGAATGAGGCGCAACACTTTCAGTCTAGCCGGGCGATCTAATGCGCAATATTTTTGCGTTTTTTTGCGCGTCAGCCTGGGGCGGGTTGAGGCCGGAGGGCGCTGGCGCAATAATGTGATCACAAATTCAAGGCAGTCAGTTGTCCCTCTATGTTGTCCCTGATGTGGGTGAAAAGATGAAAATTGGTGTTCTGAAGACCGACGATGTGCGTCCCCAACTGGTGGGGGAGTTTGGCGAGTATCCGGATATGTTTGCGGCGCTGTTGCAGCGCGAAGAGCCGTCGCTGGAGTTTGTGACCTATGAAGTGCAGCACGGGCATTATCCGGCGGATATCGATGAGGTGGATGCTTACCTGATTACCGGCAGCAAGACCGGGGTCTATGACGACAAGCCGTGGATTGCGCCACTGATGGATTTTGTGCGCGAGTTGCGCCGGCGCGAGAAGCCGACCCTGGGAATCTGCTTCGGGCATCAACTGATTGCCCATGCGCTGGGTGGTGAGACGCGCAAGTCGGAGAAGGGCTGGGGTATTGGGGTGCACAGTTATGAGGTGCAGGAGACGCCGGTGTGGATGGTGGAGCCGCAGGAGAATTTCAGCCTACTGGTCAGCCATCAGGATCAGGTGATGGCGTTGCCACCGGATACCAGGGTTATTGCCTCGAGCGATTTCTGTCCCTTTGCGATGCTGCAGGTGGGTGAGCACATGCTTACCATGCAGGCCCATCCGGAATTTACCAAGACATACTCCCACAGCCTGATGGAGTTGCGCCGCGAGGCGTTTGGCGAGGAGATGCTGGAGAAGGGCAAGGACTCCCTGCAGAACGACATCCACGCCAGCGCGGTGGCGCGGTGGATGTTGGCGTTTTTGCGTCGGTAATTCTTTGGTGCCGTGGGTGCCAGATTTTGCCCTGTCTCTGTTCGTCGTTGGCTAGTTCGGTATAGTTCTTTCTGTGGGGCGCTCGTTATCTGCATATGGGCGCCACCGCGGGGCTAACATAGGGTATTGGATGGGTTTCAAATGCCAATAGTCCGTTTAGGAAGGGACACATGATGCGCTGATCTCTAAATGTGACAGAGAGGAGAAATCAAAGTGATCTCTTCTTGTTGTGTTTACAGTGTTTACTCGGGTTTAGTCTGTTGTTTTTTTATGGTTGATCTAGCGTGTTTGTTGTGGAAGAAAAAATAAAAGAGATTATGAGTGCGGCGAGTGCCGGCGACAGAAAGGCAGTCGAGTCTCTCTTTGGTGGCTTGTTGAATCAGAAATCACTTGGCGATAAAGAGCTTTTTGGCGCAGCTCGTGCAGCGAAAGTGATCGGTGAGTTTTCAATAGCGGAGCAGGCGATCTGCCGATTTATTGATGAAAACCCATTGGAGTCACTTCGGGTTGTTCACGGATGTGCGCTGCTGGGAGAGTGTGGTCGAGCTGAGATTGCGGCAGAATATTTAGAAAATTTATTAAAGAAAAAATCATCCGATCCTTCAATTTTACATATTTCTGGAACGTTGTATCAGCAATTAGGTAGGTTAGATCTTTCAGAAATGTATTTGCGTTCAGCGCTTGAGGCTACGGGTTTTCGTAGTGCGCCGACTTGGCTTACATTGTCTGCTCAAGTTGATTTTTCTTCCGATGAATCCCTGTTTGCTCGTCTGCTCTCCTGCGAGCCGAAATTCAGCGGTCTGAGAGATGCATCTGGTGCTCCTTATTTTTATGCTTTGGGTAAAGCTTTGTGCGATCGCGGGCAGGAGGATACGGCATTCGATAAGTTCTCCGTCGGAGCGGAATTGTTAAGGAGGGGGCGCGTATTTAATGCGGCTGCAGAGAAAAATTATGCTGATCGATTGATCGCAAATTTTCCTTGTGAAGAAAAGCTTGTTGCATGTGGTCGAAGTTACGTTGGTCGGAGCCCAATCTTTATTGTCGGTCTTCCTAGGTCAGGGACGACGTTGCTGGAAAAAATTTTCAGTGCTCATTCTTTGCTCTCTAGTGGCGGTGAATTTGGTGGGGTCGGCTTGGCGACTGCGCACCTGGGGAAAGCGATTGATATTGGTGCCAAAAAGTTGTCAGAGCTTAATTCTTGCAGTGGGTTGGACGGCGCTCAAGAGATTTACGCACAAATAGCCAAGAAAAGATTTGGTGAATCTTCCGGGATCGTAGATAAATCTATCAATAACGTTTTTTACCTGGGAATGATAGCGTCCATTTTTCCAGAATCGCCGATTATCGTGCTTAAAAGAAATGCTATGGATGTTGCATGGTCTTGCTACAGGACGTGCTTCAGTCAGGGAATGCTGTGGAGTAATTCTATGGAGCACATAGCTTCACATTTCAATATTTACGATTCATTGATTCGTCATTGGAAGGCCTATTTAGGTAACAGGCTTGTAGAAGTTGAGTATGAAGAGCTTGTCGGGAATCCAAAGATGGAAATCCCCCGGGTTTTAAGTAAATGTGGCCTTGCCGCTGAAGGTGGTTTACTGGATTTCTATCGGAATAAAAGTGTCGAAGTGACTTCAAGTGCTGTTCAGGTGAGGAATCCCATTTATACCTCTTCTGTGTCAGCATCGAAACCCGTAGCCCATAGAATGACTGGTTTCATGCGTTCGTATAAAAACATCAGCTAATTTACTCGTTCTTCAATGCTTTCGGGTTCCGGGTTTATTGTGCGAATACTTGCAAGTACTCACTGTGTCCATAATAGTGAAATTCTTCCAATGCGCTGTAGGCAAGTTTGATGACATGATCATCGTCGCTGCCCAAGGCCTTCTCCCGGATCTCTGACTGTCGTTGCGAAATATCTTTTATCTCTTCTTTCGCCGCGGGCTTAATGGTTTTCGGGCCGGTGCTCAGATACGCAACCACCAAACCCTGCCAGAAATAACGCAGTGCAGCCTCTTTGTCATTGCAATAGGGAAGTATCAATCGCAAGGCGTGGCAGCCGGTAACACCGTGGAGCAGGGTAAAGTCCCTGGTACCAAGGTAGGCGTCGACGGCAACGGCGGCGACATTTTCCAGGGCGATTTGACTGGGTTGGATAGGGGTTTCCATCCAGCCCGGCTGGCCGGTGACGGAGTGCATGTGATCGGCGATGTTGCCTGGAGCCAGCGAAATTTCGGGATATTGCTTGGCCAGCCGCAGGATGATTTCGGAGGTGGTAGTGGGAATGGTTTCTGCGCTGCTGTGAAGTTCTTGATAATCCAGGTTCCAGTAGGCGAGGCCCATGGCGACTTCTTCCAGGTGGCGGGCGTCGATGCCGTAGGCGGTGCGGATAAGGCCGTGGAAGGCCGCGGTGGCAATCGCTGGGAGCAGCGCGGGAAGTTCCTGTTGTAGGCAGCGGGCGATGCCAAATTGCCTGAGCTGTTGTTCGTAGTAGTGCAGTGCGCTGGGGAAACGGTCGTCGCGGTTGCGGCAGGAGGCGGGGTTTTCGATTTCATCGACCGGGCTGCCGGGGCGCGGATGAAGGTGCGGGGTGCTGCGATCGAAGGCGTGTTTGAGTGGCACCGGCCCCGCCCCTAATTTGTCCAGGGCGATCAGAACCATCGGCAGGTGGTTGGCGAGGCGGTCGCCGTAATGCACATGGTAGCGGCTGCCGGCTTCCAGCAGTTGTACGCAATCGCGGGTGACGCTCATGGTTGAGTCCCCCGTTGGTTGATCATCCAGTCTCAGCTGACTTCCACTTTGTCGTTCAAGTTTATGGTCGGTGAGTTCTGGTCACAAAGCAGCGCGGCAGTGGCTTCGCTAGGGGTGAGGTTCATACCGAAGTAAATCTGTCCGTCTTCCCACCGGCGATAGCTGGCCAGGGTGCGCAGTGGCTCTTTCTGTGCACGGCCGGTGAAGGGATGCAGCCCCGGAATGGCGCAGCGGGCACAGGGGTGGGTGCAGTCGAACACCAGTGGGCCGTCATAGGTGTGAATGGTGATCGTTTTCCAGTTGTCCTCCGCGAAGGGGGAGCAGCCGCTCACGACCAGGTTCGGGCGGAAGCGCAACATGGACACCGGTTCGCTGAGGCGGCTGTTGAGGTCATCCAGAGATGCCTGGCTAATCACCAGCAGTGGCGCGGCATCGGCAAAGCCTACCTGGCGATCGGCGCGGGGGGCTTGCAGCGGACGGGAGAACTCCTTCCCCATGGCAACCAGGCGCACCGGGGTTTGCAACTGCTCACTCAGCCAGTGCGCGGCGGCATCGCCGGCATCGCGGGCAGTGACGTTGTCATCCCATACGCGTACGGTTCTTAAATCCGCTTCACTGCCCGGCTGGCGAATTTCGATGCGCTCACCCTCGGCGTTCTCCAGTCGCAATCCGTCTCTGGCGACGGTGGCCTTGAGCTGCGCCATCGAGCGCAGGCGGCGCTGGGTGACGAACTGGTTATCCGCATCCACCAGCATCCAGCGACGGTCGTTGACGGCCCCGAACTTGTCCAAGGGCAGGGATTTACATTTGTGGCCCTGCATGGATTTGACCGGGAAATGGTAGAGCGCGGAAATTTTCACCACTGGGTCCTGAACACATGACTGAGTTGGCAAGGGTATAGGTAAGCATGCAAACATAAAAGAGTGGGCGTTTCGATCCTGACTCTGCTGTTGGTGTTGGTGGCGCTTGTGGTGATGGTGGTACTCTTCGGATCGGCGGCATACTAATTGCTTCGCACAGCCCGACGTAAAATCGAAGCGACGTGACAATAAAGAGGCTCTTATGCTGGAAGTTCAGCGCATAGATGCGATCGAAGTGGGCAACACCCTGGGTGAGGGGGTGCTGTGGAACCACAAGGAGCAGAGTGTTTGGTGGACGGACATTCAAGAATGCAAGCTCTACCGCCTCAGCTGGCCGGGGCGCGTACTTGAGGTGTTCAACACCCCCGAACGGCTCTGCGCCTTTGCCTTCACTGACCGCGACAACTGTATCGTTGCAGCCTTTGAAACCGGTTTTGCGCTGTTCGACTATCGCCGCGGCAAAATTCTGTGGCAGAAGACCCTGCTGGAAAAGGGCAGCGGTGTGCGCTTCAACGACGGCAAGATCGACCGCCAGGGTCGCTTCTGGGCCGGCACTATGGCCGAAGACGGCCGCACAGAACCCGCAGGGGTGCTTTATTGCCTCGAGCCCAATGGTGTGGTCAGCGAGCAGGTGAAAGGCGTACACATCTCCAACGGTTGCTGCTGGGACGTCAACTCCAGCCATTTCTACTTTGCCGACTCGCTGCGGCGCTGCATCTACCGCTACAAATTTGACGCCCGCCGCGGCGATCTGGGCCAGCGGGAAATTTTTTCCCGCACCATGTTCGGTACCTATCCGGATGGAGCCACGGTGGATTCCGAGGGCTACCTCTGGTCTGCCCAGTGGCGCGGCGCGCGTATCCAGCGCTACAGCCCCGAGGGCAAACTGGCCGGCGCGATTCCTGTACCTGTCAGCCAGCCTACCTGTGTCACCTTCGGCGGCCCGAATATGGACCTGATGTTTGTCACCAGCGCCAGGGAGTCCCTCAACGAGTGGAATCTGGACCGCGAGTGGCAGGCGGGCAACCTGTTTGTATTCCAGACACCGTTCAAGGGCGCAATGGGCTTCCGCTTCAGCACCACGCAGCTGCTGGAAAAAATTGCCGAACCGAAACCGGCCTGAACGTATACCCAATAGAGCAACTCTCACCACAAGGGCAGACAAATGGAATTGTCGCTCCCACGGCACGCCGGCATACCGGCGGCACTTCGCTTCCATATCCACGCACATTTATCCACAGGCCCACGCTTGTGGATTCTGTTACTTCTGCTGATTTCCCGGTCGGTTTTCGGTGTCTGCCCGGATTGGGAGGCAAACCGCGCACAGAAAGAACTCGACCAGCTGAGTGCGCAGCTGGCGCGCTGGGACCACGCCTATTATGTGGAGCATCAAGCGCTGGTGGACGACGGGGTTTACGACCAGGCCCACAGCCGCTTACAGCAGTGGCAGAACTGCTTTCCCGAGCTGGCGGTACACCGGGCGCTGCCGAAACAGACAGAACCCTATACCCTGGCGCACCCGGTCGTTCAGACCGGGTTGAACAAGCTGCGGGATGAGGCGGCTGTCGCGCAGTGGCTACAGAAAAACAGCAGCGAAGCGGAAATCTGGATTCAGCCCAAGGTTGATGGCGTCGCAGTAACGCTGGTTTACCGTCACGGCAGGTTGGCACAGATGATCAGCCGCGGCGATGGCGAACATGGACAGGATTGGACCGCCCATGCGCAGGCGATTGCTGCGATTCCCAGGGAAATTGCCGATCGGCAAGGTGAGCTGGTGTTGCAGGGGGAGCTCTACTGGCGGCTCAGCGAGCATGTTCAGGCTGGAAGCCGGTTCAATGCCCGCGGCCGCGTCAGTGGTGCGATGGCATCGCAGGAACTGTCCGCCGAGCAGATGCGGTCCCTGGCGCTGTTTGTCTGGGAGTGGCCGCGCGGACCGGTTTCCATGATCGAACGTTTGCATAGGTTAACGACATGGGGATTCGATACCGCGTCCCACTCCCACCAGGTACGGACGCTCGAAGAGGTACGCCACTGGCGCGAGTACTGGTACCGCTCTCCCCAATTCTTTGCCACCGATGGCATCGTACTGCGACGTGGTGATCGTCCCCGGGGTGAAATCTGGCAGGCGCAACCGCCCCTGTGGGCGATCGCCTGGAAGCACCCGGCCGCTACCGCCCTTGCGCAAGTGATCGCTGTGCAGTTCCCTGTCGGACGCACCGGCAAGGTTGTGCCGGTTATCGAACTCGCGCCAACCGAGTTGGGAGATCGAGAAATCCGCCGCGTCAGCAGTGGTTCGTTCGCCCGCTGGCAGACATTGGATATTCGCCCCGGCGATCAATTGCGGATTGCACTCGCGGGCCAGACCATCCCGAAAATCCTCGACGTGGTAATGCCTTCTGTCGAGCGTCAGGTACTGGTTGTGCCCGACCCGAAAGATTATGGCCCACTTACCTGTTGGCACGGGGTTGCTGGCTGTGAGGAACAGTATCTGGCTCGCGCGCAATGGATGGGGGAAAAACTGGGGCTGCGCGGTATGGGTGAGGCGCGCTGGCGCGCCCTGCAGGAAGCCGGGCTACTGCCCGATCTATTGGCCTGGATGACGTTTACACAAACACAATTACTGGAGGTATCCGGAATTGGGAAAGTGCGTACGCAAAAATATCTGAGCAATTTTGCGCGCGCCCGACAGCAGCCCTTTGGTCGCTGGATGATTGCTCTCGGTATGCCTGCGGCGGAATTTCTTCCAGACGAATTCTGGCGCAGCGAGAGCTACAGCACCCTTGCCGCGCGCGATACGCGAGACTGGCAGTCTTTGCCCGGCATAGGGCCCGGACGAGCGTCGGACATCTCCGCTTTTTTACGCCACCCAGAGGTCTTGGCACTCTGTGAACGATTACAGGCACTCGGAGTTGCGGGCTTCACCGAAGCGACCGCGCTCTGATTACACGCACACCGTAGCAGCAAGGGGATCTTCACCTGACGGCCGGGTTTATGATCCATGTGATAGTATCGCCTCCAAAACATAAACTCTGGCCAACACCTGCAGGAAAGGCGGAAGTGGCTGGTAAGGCGGCGATATATGGTAATGCAGGTCACATGCTGGATTTTGGGGCTATCGCTGTTGTGTCTGTCGTCCTTGGCCCAGTCCGCACCATTTTCGGTGGCACAGGAACAGCAGCCTGCGGCCCTGACGGAAAATCTGCTCCTGCTGCAGGACCCGGAACAGAAACTCAATTTCAGTGACATTCTCTCCCCCGAACAAAAACAGCAGTTGCAGCCGTTGCACGGGCACTCGCCCAATTTTGGTTTTACCGGAGCTGCGTACTGGGTTGCGGTTACCCTGCACAATCCGCTGCCTGTGCAGCGGGAACTGATCCTGCGGCAGGATTACCCGCTGATCGATAGACTGGATTTCTGGTATCAGGACTCTTCCGATCAGTGGCAGCAGGTCGCCACGGGTGATCGCCTGCCATTTGTCAGTCGCGTGCTGGACCTCAGGGATTTTGTTTTTCCGGTGACGCTGCCGGCCAACGCAAACCGCACCTTTTATTTCCGTTTTGCTACCGAGGGGGCGCTCAACATTGGGCTCTCGGTGAGCGATCCGACCGCATTCCTATCGCAGTTGGCGCTGGAGCAATTTCTGTTGGGAATTTACTACGGCGGGTTCCTGGTGCTGGTTATCTATAACCTGTTTCTGTTTATTGCGGTGCGCGACCGTGCCTATGTCTATTACATGGGGTATGCGATCAGCTACGGGCTCTATTTTGGCGTCCACAACGGCATATCGTTTCAGTATGTATGGCCCGGCAGCCCGTGGCTGGCGAATCAGAGTCTGGTCATCTTGTTGGGGATGACGTTGATTTTCGGTATCCAGTTCGCCCGTACTTTCTGCAGTAGTCGTTTGCTGGCGCCGCGCACAGACCGCATGGCACGCGGCCTGCTGTATGTCATCGTTCCGCTGACCGTCATTTCCCCGTTTGTCAATTATGGGCCAACGATACTGAGCCTGGCACTACTGACCCTGGTGGTGGCGGTGTTGCTGTTGGCGGTGGGGGTTATCAGCCTGCTCAAAGGCTCGTTGTCTGCGCGCTATTTCCTGGTGGGGTGGGCCACACTGCTGGTCTGCGTGATCGTGTACATGCTGAAAACCTTTGGCTTGATACCCCACAATGCAATTACCCATAACGCGTTTCAGTTTGGCGCCCTGCTCGAGATGGTGTTGCTGTCGTTGGCACTGGGGGCCAGAGTCAACGAAATCCAGAAGCGCGGTTATATCGACCAGCTCACCGGACTCTACAACCGCGGTTACTTCGACCAGCGGCTGCCGCGGGAACTCGCGAACGCGACGGTCACTGGTGCACCGCTTTCACTGCTGGTGCTGGATATCGATCACTTCAAATCCATCAATGATGATTACGGCCACGCCCGCGGTGACGCAGTACTGCAGGCTGTCGGCCGGTTGATACGGCGATTAGTGCGCAAACCGGTGGTGGCCTGCCGCTATGGCGGGGAAGAATTTGCCCTGCTACTGCCGCGCACCGATTGTGCGGCGGCACAAGTAGTGGCGGAGCGGCTGGTGCGGGAAGTGGCGCAGACGGATTTTGACGGCTTGGCGCTGACCATCAGTGTGGGTGTGGCGAGTACGGAACCTTCTGTGGATCTATCGGCGCCTGAGTTTTTCGAACTGGCGGATAGGGCGCTCTATAAAGCGAAGCGGAATGGGCGCAATCGCTATGTCGTCGCCGATTCCAGTATTGCGAATAGTGGCGTGATGCTTTCCGTTGGCAATGTCTGATTAACGGCGGAACAGAAAGAAACTAGCGTAGTAATCCCTGTTGCACCACCTCGCCCCGATACAGGTAGTTGTTGATGTGTCCGAACCAATCGAGAGTTTCGCGATGATATTTACTGTAGCAAGCACACCTTCCACACGGGCAAAAAAATGGTTGCGGGCTTGTCTGCTGCCGGTAATTTTATCTACTTCGTTTGATGCGTCCGCCCAGCCGTTTTCGGTCGTCGAGGGCCTGTTCAATGGCGCCATGCCGGAGACAATGGGGCTGCGGTTCCCGGTAGCTGTGGAACACACCACGGTGTTCCGGGGCGAGCAGGGAAAAAGCCAGTACAACCACGGTGCGGTACTTTATGGCTTTGGAGACAAGCTGTATCTGCAGTGGCAGAGTTCCGCCCGTGACGAGGACGCGGCAGATACCTCGGTGCTCTATGCATCCAGCCGCGATGGACTTCACTGGAGCGAGCCCCGGATATTGGAAAAAGCCCGTGATAATGCGGTGGTCACCAGCGGTGGCTGGTGGTCTGCGGGCAATACTCTCTACGCGTTTATCAATGTGTGGCCGAACGATCTGCAGCCCCGCGGCGGCCACGTGGAAGTGCTGGCGAGTAGTGACGGCATACACTGGAAAAATATGGGCCGCCCCACCTTTGCCGATGGCCGCCCGCTGAATGGGGTTATCGAGCAGGATTTTCACCGCTACCACGGCGGCCGTATTGTTACCGCGCTGCACCGCCAGCCGGGCCTGCGCGCAACCCCGATTTACACCGATGATCCCTCCGCGCTTTCCGGTTGGAAGCCAGGGGAGTTTGCCAACCTATCTGTCGAGAACGACGTGAGCCGCGAGCTGGAACCCAGCAGCTTTCAGCGTGCAGACGGCGCTCTGGTGATGGTGTTCCGTGACCAACAGAGCAGTTTTCATGTGCTGGCGTCGGTGAGCAAAGACAACGGTGCAACCTGGTCGCAGGCGGAATGGACCAACCTACCGGATTCCCGTGCCAAACAGAGCGCGGGCAACCTGCCCGACGGCAGCGCATACCTGGTGAACAATCCCAGCAGCTCGAAAAGCCGTGAGCCGCTCGCGATTTCACTCAGTCGCGATGGCAAAACCTTTGACCGGGCCTTTCTGCTGCGCGCTGGTGGCAATCAGCTTGCGGACCCGCGCTATGAAGGATTGTATAAACGAAAGGGTTTTAGCTATCCCAAATCTTTTGTATGGAAAGACAACTTGTATGTGGCCTACGGGGAAAACAAGGAAGACATCGTCGTCACCCGGATTCCGCTCACGAGCCTGATGGCGGATTGATGGTTTTCTGTCCGATGAATTGTTGTCGTCTATAAGGCTGATATTTACTGGCTATTTACCTCGGCTATTAGATTGTTCGTATTAATAAGATCGATAACAACGTCTAATTACAACGTGATTGCGTGCCCCTATAGGATGCTCTGGTCCGATTGATGAGACTATAAGGAACGCAATCCCATGCTCAAGAAATCCCTCTCTCTGGCGGTAGCCCTGGCTACAGCACTCGCCGTCAACGCGAATGCAGCCCCCGCCACCGAAGCCATGTCCAACCAGGACTGGTGGCCGAACCGAATCGACCTGCAGCCGCTGCGTATGAATGCAGAGAAGTCCAACCCGATGGGCGAAGACTTCGACTATGCCGAAGCCTTCAGCAAGCTGGACCTGGCAGCAGTCAAGAAAGACATCCAACAAGTCCTCACCACCTCCCAGGACTGGTGGCCGGCTGACTACGGCCACTATGGTCCTTTCTTCATCCGTATGGCCTGGCACAGTGCCGGTACCTACCGTGTATACGACGGCCGTGGTGGCGCCGGTGGCGGCCAGCAGCGTTTCGAACCGCAGAACAGCTGGCCGGACAACGTGAGCCTGGACAAGGCCCGCCGCCTGCTGTGGCCGGTAAAGCAGAAGTACGGCAATGCGATTTCCTGGGCGGACCTGATGGTGCTGGCCGGTAACGTATCCCTCGAATCCATGGGCTTCAAAACCTTCGGCTTCGCCGGTGGCCGTGAGGACGACTGGGAAGCAGATATCGTTTACTGGGGTTCCGAGCGCGAGTGGGTCGGTAACGACAAGCGCTTCAACGGCAAGATTCTGGAAAGACCGCTGGCTGCGGACCACATGGGTCTGATCTACGTGAACCCGGAAGGTCCCAACGGCAACCCGGACCCGAAACTGGCTGCCGAGCGTATCCGTGACACCTTCGGCCGCATGGCCATGAACGACGAAGAGACCGTGGCACTGATCGCCGGTGGCCACACCTTCGGTAAGGCGCATGGTGCGCACAAGCCGGAAGAGTGTGTCGGTGCGGCACCGGGCGGTGCCGCGATCGAAGAGCAGGGTTTCGGCTGGAAGAACAAGTGTGGCAAGGGCCACTCTGAAGACACCGTTACCTCCGGCCTGGAAGGCGCCTGGTCCGTGAACCCGATCGCCTGGTCCTCCCAGTTCCTGGACAACCTGTTCGGTTTCGAGTGGGTTAAAACCAAGAGCCCGGCGGGCGCTACCCAGTGGGAGCCGAAGAATGCCGAGCAGGTGAAGTTTGTTCCGGATGCGCACGTTGAAGGCAAGCGTCACGCGCCGATGATGTTCACCACCGACCTGTCCCTGCGTTTCGATCCGAAATACCAGAAGATTGCCGAGCGCTTCCACAAAAATCCGGAAGAGTTCCAGCTGGCCTTCTCCAAGGCGTGGTTCAAGCTGACCCACCGCGACCTGGGTCCGCGCGCGCGCTATCTGGGTAACGAAGTACCGGCCGAAGTACTGGTGTGGCAGGACGCGATTCCGGCGGTAGATCACAAACTGATCGGCGATAAGGAAATCGCAGCACTGAAAACTGAAGTGCTGAAGAGCGGCCTGAGCGTACCGCAACTGGTACGCACCGCCTGGGCTTCCGCCTCTACGTTCCGCGGTACCGACATGCGTGGTGGTGCCAACGGCGCGCGCGTGCGTCTGGCGCCGCAGAGCGACTGGACTGTGAACAACCCGAAAGAACTGGACCGCGTGCTGGACCGTCTGGAGAAAATCCAGAAGGACTTCAACCGCAAGGCCAAAGGCGGCGTGCAGGTATCCCTGGCTGACCTGATTGTTCTCGGCGGTGCGGCCGCGATCGAGCAGGGCGCGAAAAAGGCCGGTTACGAGGTAACCGTTCCGTTCAAGCCGGGTCGCAACGACGCCACCCAAGCGCAGACCGACGTGCAGTCCTTTGCGTTCCTGGAGCGCAAGGCCGACGGTTTCCGCAACTACTACAGCGAAGACGCGCACATGATGCCGGTGGACATGCTGATCGACAGCGCCAACCTGCTGACCCTGAGCGTGCCGGAAATGACTGCGCTGGTGGGCGGTATGCGTACCCTGGGCGCCAACTACGACGACAGCAAGCACGGTGTGTTCACCGACAAGCCGGGAACCCTGAGCAACGACTTCTTCGTGAACCTGTTGAGCATGGACACCCAGTGGTCCAAGTCCTTCAAGGAAGATGGTCTGTACCAGGGCGTTGACCGCAAGACCGGCAAAGTGAAGTGGACCGCTACTCCGGTGGACCTGATCTTCGGTTCCAACTCCGAGCTGCGCGCGGTGGCTGAGATGTATGCGACCAATGACAACGACGAGAAGTTTGTTAACGATTTCGTCAAGGCGTGGACCAAGGTGATGACTCTGGATCGTTTCGATCTGAACTAATCCGATCTTTCACAGGATGGATTTCCAGGGATGGAGAAAGGCCGCAATTCGGAAGCGGCCAAAATAAAAAAAGGGCGACCAGTGGTCGCCCTTTTTTATTACATTGATCTCAATGTGCGTGTATTTGCAGGTGCTTTTGCATCGCGGAAATCAGCTGTGGAAAGGCAATGGGCTTGGTCAGGTAATCGTCCATGCCGGAATTGAGCGCAGCATTTTTCTGCTCACTGAAGGCAGCGGCAGACAGGCCGATGATTGGTGTACGATCGATTTCCGGTATCTGGCGAATTTTCGCCGTCGCTTCAATACCGCTGAGTCCCGGTAGCTGTACATCCATAAAAATGATATCGGGGCGCATTTCCCGTGCCTTTTCGATCCCCTGGCGACCATCGCTAACAAACGTCGCTTCAATACCCAGATCATCACAGAATGCGCGCATCAACATTTGATTGACGGCATTGTCCTCAAATACCAGAGCGCGAATTCCTCTCAGTGCGCTGAGTGTCCGATGGGTGGCTGTGGGCAGAGGAGGGGGCGCGCTGCCTTCCTGTAGCGGCAGTGTCACTGTGAAACAAGTACCAACATTGGCTTCACTTTCGAGGCGGATATCGCCACCGAGTAACTCCACCAGGCTGCGCGTAATTGGCAGGCCAAGGCCGGTACCGCGACATTGCCCATCGAAGGTTTTGTCTACCTGTTCAAAGGGCTCAAAGATAATGGCTTGCTGCTCGGGTGGAATGCCGATGCCGCGGTCAACGACCGCAATAGTCAGTCGGTCTGCTGCCTGTCTGCTCAGCTTCAAGTCGATAACGCTGTTGGCCGGAGAAAACTTGATGGCATTGCCGATCAGGTTGATCAGGATCTGGGACAGCTTGCCGCGATCGATGCGAATGAACTCCGGCACGTCCGCGGCAATTTCACTTTTCAATGTCAACCGTTGTTGGTTGGCCTGGGGCTCACAGGAAACCAGAATACATTTGATCAGTCCCGGTAGCTGTACGTCTTCGTCTACCGCTTCGATTTTTCCGGCTTCGATACGGGAGATATCCAGCACATCGTTGACCAGCTCCGCCAACCCACGACCGCTAATCGCAATTTTTTCCAGGAAGTCTCGGAACTCTCCCGGCAGTTCGCCGCTGCGGCTGCGCTGCATCAGGACCTGGCTGAAACCGACAATGGCGTTGAGTGGTGTGCGAATTTCGTGGCTCATATTGGTCAGGAACTGGGTTTTCGAGCGGCTGTAGAATTCCGCCTTTTCCTTGGCCTGGACCAGTTCCCGCTCCAGTATTTTGCGCTCGGTGATGTCGAGAATCACGCCGATCAATCCACCCAGGCGGCCGTCCGCCAGTTCGTAGGCGGCCTTATTGAAAATGACATCGTGCAGGGTTCCATCGGCATAGACCACCGACGACTCATACACCTGGTGCCCTCTCTGGTGCATCAGCTCCAGATCCTTTTCGTGGTAGACCTGGGCCTGCGGCCCGGGCGAGACGCCGTAAACAGAGCGCCCAACGATTTCCTCCCGGGGTTTTCCCAAGAAAGCTTCAAAGGCCCGGTTGCAGCCGGTGTATATGCCTTCGGCATCCTTGTAGAAAATGGGGGCGGGAATGGCATCAATGAGGATTTGCAGAAACTGCAGCTGGTCCGACAGCGTCTGTTCGGTTGCCCGCCGCTCATGCAATTCCTGCTGGTACTGTTTATTCAGGGTGTCCCGATGCGCGAGCATGGTGCCCAGACGATTGGTGAGCTGCCGCTTGTGATGAAGTAACAGGTAACTGGTAATCCCCACCAAAAGGGTTGCCAACAACACCCTCACCACAGAACCGGCGGCCTCGCTCGCAGGCAACAATGTCAGTGCCCATTCGCACACGCCCATAACAAGGAATGCAACAAGGCAACACGGGAGAAGTTTGCGCATCAGAGGTAGTGGTGACCCGGTTGTATGCTTTTTGGCAAGCTCTGGGGCGGCTAGCTATTGCCGGTTATTTGCTCACCCTACTCAAACTCGCCGACATCGGCAATATTTGTACTTCATTATGCTGCACAAAGAAGACAGCAGTATCGAATCAGACGATCGACTTGATTAGTCCACCCTCGGCCCGGATCGCGGCGCCGTTGATCGCGGAACTGAGGGGCGAAGCCAGGAACGTAACGACATTGGCAATTTCGTCGGGAAGCAGGAATCGCTGGATCAGTGATGTGGGCTCTGTTTCCTGAAAAAACTCTCTGACAAACTGGTCCTCGGACTTCCCCTGTACGGCGGCGCTCTCCTTCAGCCAGGTTTTTACCCCTTCGGTCAATGTAGGGCCGGGCAGTACCGAGTTGACCGTAATGTCCGCTGCACTTCCCTTGGTCAAATTGGCGAGACCGCGCCCGATTACCACCTGCGCGCCTTTTGTCATCGAGTAGTGCACCATACTTTCCAGGCCGCGTATTCCCGCCTCACTGGCGATATTGATTACACGCCCAAAGTCCCGCTGCAGCATTGCTGGAAAAAAGTGCCGCGACAGGCGCACAGTGCTCATCACATTGACGTCGAAAAACTTTTGCCACTCTTCATCGCCGATCTCACTGAATGGCTTGGGTTCGAAGATGCCCATGTTGTTGATGAGAATATCCAGTGAACCAAGCGCATCGACTTGTGCACAGATTCGCTGAGTTTCCTCCGGATTCGCCAGATCACCTTCAAGCCCGATCACATCGCCGTGTACGCGCAATTCGTCGGCGAGTAATTCTGTGCCACTGCGGCCATTGACTATAACGCGGGCACCCTCTTTCAGCAGCGCGGTGGCAATGGCCTTGCCGATTCCCTTGGTCGAGCCGCTGATAAACGCAGTCTTTCCGCTCAGATGTAGATCCAATATACGGCTTCCTTGGTTGGTGTGTCGCTATCGCGCAAGAGGTGGAGGTGTATCCGCTGAGTATAGATCGGAGCTCGGTGTGAAAGTCTGGTGTTGGTTTGCCTGTAAGAACGTGGGACAGCAGTGCTCTTCTGGCTACTTGTTCTGCCTTGTAAAAGACTACCGGGCAAAATTCGCGGTGCTTGAAAGACAAGAATTTCCATTTTTTGGGAAGATGGGTGGTTGATGTTTGGTCAATTCGGCATTTGGATGCAGCAAATTCAATGAAATTTTAAATTTGGTTAAATATTTTCATTATTTGCAAATAATCAAGACGTTGTTTTCGGAGTTGGTTATAAAGGTAAAATTTCAGGTGTTTTTTTGTTGATTTTTAGTATGTGTATCTTTTGTTTTTCGGAAGATGCTGACACCCGACTTTATCGCACAGATCCTCCATGGATTCCTGTAAGTGCCTTGTAAGTTAATGTTTTTAAAGGATTTATTTTCATTATTCACGATTGCCGCCACATTTTCTTCCGCATTTGGCGCACATTTCAACACCCCGATGTGGCCAATTTGTGATCACCTGACTATTGAGGATGATGAGGTCCTGTTCGTTGATGTTTATGTGTTGGGAATATGGCCGCTTGGGGGTAGCCATATACCACTAACCCCATAAACAACGACGATCAAAGAGGGGGCTCCTACATGAGTTCTACACGCAATCTGCGTCACAACCTTGCTAGAAGCGCATTGGCGCTTGCTATTGGTACAGCAGCTATCGCTGGTGCACCGGCGGTATTTGCTGACGATACTACTGGTACCATCCGTGGTGCCGTGATTGGTACCGAGGCCGGTTCCGTAATCAAACTGACCGATATTGCTCGTGGTATTACCAAGGAAGTTACTGCCGATGCCGATGGCAGCTTCCGTTTCGGTAGCCTGAACCCGGGTAAGTACGAGCTTAAAGTATTTAAAAATGGCGAGCTGATCGACACTCAGCAGGCAGTAGTGGGCCTGGGTGCTACCACCACCATCTACATGGGCGATTCTTCCTCCGTAGAAGAAGTCATGGTTACCGGTGAGCGCATCGTTCAGGCGGACGTTGGTATTGCCGAGTCCGGCATGGTGATTTCCTCTGAACAGCTGAACGAGCTGCCGGTTGCCCGTGACCTGACTTCCGTTACCATGCTGGCACCGAGTGTGTCCCGTGGTGATAGCGCTTTCGGTAACAACGCGAGCTTTGCCGGTGCCTCCGTTGCAGAAAACACCAGTTTCATTAACGGCCTGAACACCACCAACTTCCGTAACGGTCTGGGTTTCTCCAAGGTTCCGTTTGAGTTCTACGACAACATTCAGGTGAAAACTGGCGGTTACTCTGCCAAGTTTGGTCGCTCCACCGGCGGTGTAATGAACGCCACCACCAAGAGCGGTACCAATGAATTCAAGTTCGGTTCCAGCTTCTACTACAACCAGGATATCGACACCTCTCCGAACACTTACACCGCTGACAACGATAAAGATGTCAACGACGATACTGAAGCGAATATCTACGCATCTGGCGCGCTGATCGAAGACAAGTTGTTCTTCTACGGCCTGTACAGCAACACTGTAGATAATTCCGAGTACTACGGAATGCTCAGCGGCCTGGGTTATAAGTCCAAAACCAAAGCGGATTTCTGGGGCCTGAAGCTCGACGGCTTTATTACCGAAGACCACCGTGTTGAACTGACCGCGTTCAGCGATAAGCGTGATATCGTTGAGGGTACCTATCGCTATGATTCCGACACGGAAACCGTAGGCGATTACCTGGGCGATAACGTATACAGCCGCGGCGGCCTCAACTGGATTGGAACCTATGTTGGTAACCTTACCGACACCATGACCCTGTCTGTTTCCTACGGTGAAAACGAGCAGGATCGCACGTCCATTCCGGGTAACCCGGATTCTCCCTATGTGGCGATTTATCCTTCCTACGCGAACGTCGGTGAAGCGCTTGATCTGTCCATTGAGCAAGGCCTCGATAAGCGTGAAATGGCGCGTGTCGACTTCTCCTGGGACCTGAACGACCACTTTGTAGAAGTTGGTCTGGACCGTGAGTTGAACTCCTCTGAAGCCGACACCAGCTATGCCGGCAATTCATACTGGCTGCTGATCCCTGTATCAGACCCCTATGTACGCCAGCGTATCTACCATGCGGATGGTAGCTTCGAGGTTGAATCCAACGCTTTCTATCTGCAGGACACCTGGCAGGTTACCGACGGCCTTGAAGTTCAGGTCGGCCTGCGTAATGAAACCTTCACAAACAAGAACGTAGAAGGTGTTCCCTTTATCGAAGTGGACAATCAGTGGGCGCCGCGTCTGGCTGTTTCCTGGGATCCCACCGGTGCTGGCAACCAGAAGATCTTTGCTAACTGGGGTATGTACTACCTGCCGATCGCGTCCAACACTAACGTGCGTATGGCCGGTAACGAACTCTACTCCTACGAGTATTTCGAGTGGGACGGTGAGAGCCTGAATGCTGATGGCAGTCCGGTTATTGGTGATTCTCTGGGTGGTGGCTACTATGCCGATGGCAGCGTTGCCGATACCCGCTCCTTGGTGGACACCAACATCGAGCCGATGTACCAGTCTGAATTCATTCTCGGTTACCAGTTCTCACTGGATAACGGTATGGAATTCGGGGTTAAGGGTATGTACCGCAACCTGGAAACTTCCATCGAGGACGTGGCAATCGATGCAGCTGTGATCGATTACTACAACTCTAACGGTACTTGGGACGCCTCCAAGGTGGGCGGTGACAGTGTGGAGGACGTATTCAGCGGTTTCCACCAGTACGTGCTGACCAACCCTGGCAATGATATGAATGTCTATGTCTCGGAAATGGACGAGTACATTAGCCTGACTGCGGATCAGCTGCGCTACCCGGAAGCCAAGCGTCAGTATGGCGCGGTTGAATTTACCTTCGCGCGTCCTTTCGATGGCAAGTGGGGTATGAACGCTTCCTACACCTGGGGCCACAGCTGGGGTAACAACGAAGGTTACGTGCGTTCCGACAACGGTCAGGACGATGCTGGTTTGACCACCAACTTCGACCAGCCGGGACTGCTGGATGGCGGTTACGGTAGCTTGCCGAACGACCGTCGCCACACCATCAAGGCATACGGTAACTACGCGTTCGACATGGGTCTGCGCCTCGGCGCCAACTTCATGTGGCAGACTGGTCGTCCGAAGAACTGCTTCGGTATCCACCCGACTGACGAATTCGCTCAGGCGTATGACGACGAGTCTTTCTACTGCATGGGTGAGTTGAACCCGCGCGGTAGCCTGGGCCGTACCGATAACGTCTGGAACTTGGACCTGAACGCCCAGTACCCACTGGAGTTTGCTAATGGTCAGCGTGTAATGCTGTCTATGGACGTGTTCAACCTGTTTAACAGCGACGCCGTGACCGAGGTGCAGGAAAGTGGTGAGCGTGTGCAGGGTGAAGCCTACCAGTACTATGGTGAGCCGACCTCCTACCAGTCTCCGCGTGCGGTTCGCTTCGGCATTCGCTACGACTTCAACTGATCTGATTAGTTGAAATAAAACGACAAACCAAAGGGGTGGCCCTAGGGCCATCCAATTGGAAACTCTCTTGCTTGAGCCAGTCCTTTGGGACTGGCTTTTTTATTGCCGGAAATTAAGCCAGCAACAAAAAAGCCCGCAAAATGCGGGCCCTTTTATTTCCACTAAAGCCAATCAGGTCTTCAGTTTCTTGTACTGCATTCGATGCGGCGTGGCATTGTCGCCGTTGCGCTTCACGAAATCCTCGTGGTACTCGGTGTAGTTACCTTCGAAGAACACCACGTTGCTGTCGCCCTCGTAGGCCAGGATGTGGGTCGCCACACGGTCCAGGAACCAGCGGTCGTGCGAGATCACCATGGCACAGCCGGGGAAGCTCAGCAGGGCTTCTTCCAGTGCGCGCAGGGTTTCGATGTCCAGGTCGTTGGACGGTTCGTCCAGCAGCAGCACGTTGGCGCCCTGTTTCAGGGTGTACGCCAGGTGTAGGCGGCCGCGCTCACCACCGGACAGCTCGCCCACGCGCTTCTGCTGATCACTGCCCTTGAAGTTGAAGCGGCCGATGTAGTTGCGCGATCCCACTTCGTAGTTGTTGATCTTGAGAATATCGTGGCCGTCTGAAATGCATTCCCACACGGTCTTGTTGTTGTCCAGGTTTTCGCGGCTCTGGTCGACGCTGGCGATCTGCACGGTTTCACCGATTTTGATCTCACCGGAATCCGGCTGCTCTTTGCCGTTGATCATGCGGAACAGGGTGGACTTACCGGCGCCGTTACCGCCGACGATTCCCACGATCGCGCCCTTGGGTACACGGAACGACAGGTCGTCGATCAGCAGGCGATCACCGAATCCCTTGCTGACGTGATTGAACTCAATCACGTTGTCGCCCAGGCGCTCGCCCGGCGGAATGTAGATTTCATTGGTCTCGTTGCGGGCCTGGAATTCCTGGGACTGCATCTCCTCCAGACGGGCGAGACGGGCCTTGCTCTTGGACTGGCGGCCTTTCGGGTTCTGGCGGGCCCATTCCAGTTCTTTCTGCATGGCCTTGGCACGAGCCTGTTCGCCTTTCTGCTCCTGCTCCAGGCGCTTCTCTTTCTGCTCCAGCCAGGTGGTGTAGTTGCCTTCCCACGGAATACCGTAGCCGCGGTCCAGTTCCAGAATCCAGCCGGCGACATTGTCGAGGAAGTAGCGGTCGTGGGTAATCGCAACCACGGTGCCGTCGAAGTCGTGCAGGAAGCGCTCCAGCCAGTAGACGGACTCGGCGTCCAGGTGGTTGGTGGGCTCGTCCAGCAGCAGCATATCCGGGCGGGACAGCAGCAGGCGGCACAGGGCCACACGGCGCTTCTCGCCACCGGACAGGTTGTTCACATCCGCATCCCACGGCGGCAGGCGCAGGGCGTCGGCGGCGACTTCGAGACGGTGCTCAAGGTTGTGTGCATCCCAGGCCTGGATGATGTCTTCAAATTTCTGCTGTTTTTTCGCCAGTGCGTCGAAATCCGCGTCGGGCTCGGCGTAGTCGGCGTAGACCTGTTCCAGGCCGGCGAGGGCATCGATGGCCTCGCGCACGCCGTCTTCCACGTTGCCGCGCACATTTTTGGCGGGATCCAGCTGCGGCTCCTGGGGCAGGTAGCCGACCTTGATACCGGGCATGGCGCGGGCTTCGCCGTTATAGTCCTGATCCACGCCGGCCATGATTCGCAGCAGGGTGGATTTACCGGCGCCGTTCAAACCCAGCACGCCGATTTTGGCGCCGGGGAAGAAGGACAGGGAAATATCTTTCAGAATTTCGCGCTTGGGAGGAACAACCTTGCCCACGCGGTTCATTGTATAGACGTACTCAGCCATTAGAGCTCGATTCCACTCGGTCAGAATTTGGGCGCAAGTTAGCAGTTTGTTGGAAAACTTCAACCTACTGGTTTGGGTTAGCCCCATAGCTGCGAAGCTACGAAGTGATTAACTAGATGCGAAGGCGGGGTGCCGGGTAGAGGTTTTCAAAAGCGTCGGCGACAGGGACGTCGCCGACGCAGCTTACATGGATGTACTTGCAGCGGTTTTGAAAACCTCTACCCGGTGCTCCGCCGCCACCGGGTCTGCGAAAGAACATACCACCGTGCTACCAAAAGCCTAAGGAGGAAAGAAGGAGGTAATGCCACCACCAGCCCATCTATGTTTAACTTTGCCCCAAACCAGACAACCGGGAACCAGTATGACCCAGGAATCACCCGTCATCGTCGAACGCCAGGGTGCGCTCGGCAAATTGACGCTCAATCTGCCGAAAGCCCTCAATGCCCTCAACCTCGACATGATTGACCTCATGGCCGCACAACTGGATGAGTGGGAGAGCGACGACAGTCTCGCCTGCATCTGGATCGAAGGTGCCGGTGACAAGGCCCTGTGCGCCGGTGGCGATGTGGTGGCATTGCACAGGGAGTCCGGCAGCTATGGCGACGACAAGGCCGGCCAGTTCGTCGAAGACTTCTTCACCCGCGAATACCGCCTCGACTATCGCATCCACACCTATCCCAAACCCATCGTGGTCTGGGGCAGCGGCATCGTTATGGGCGGCGGTATCGGCATCATGAGCGGCGCCAGCCACCGCATCGTCACCGAAACCACCCGCATGGCCATGCCGGAAATCTCCATCGGCCTGTTCCCCGATGTGGGTGGCAGCTGGTTCCTGAACCGCATGCCCGGGCGCACCGGCCTGTTCCTCGGCCTCACCGGCGCCCAGTTCAACGGCACGGATGCGCTTTACTGCGGTATGGCCGATCGCCTGTTGCCTAGCGAAAGCAAAGACCTGTTGCTGAATGGCCTCGCCGCACTCGACTTCACCACAGATCCAGCGCAGAACCACGTGCTGGTCAGCAAACAGGTCCAGTCCCTGGAGCTTGCCGCAGATGCACAGCCCGCACCGAACTTGCGCACCCATTACGACGTGATCCAGGAACTGACCGACGGTGCCACCTTGCCGGAGGTTTACCGGGCGATCGCCGCGTACAGCGGCGACGATAAGTGGCTGCAGCGCGCCTCCGCCACCATGCAAGCGGGTTGCCCGCTGACCGCGTGGATTGTGTGGGAGCAGTTGCGCCGCGGCCGGCACATGTCGCTCGCGCAGGTTCTGCAGATGGAGCTGGCGCTGGCGGTGAACATGTGCAGCAGCGGCCAGGTAAAAGAAGGTGTGCGCGCACTGTTGATCGACAAAGACCGGAACCCCCGCTGGCAACCGGCGACGCTGGAAGAGGTTACCTGGGAGCAGGTTGAGCGCTGCTTCAAATCACCCTGGTCAGAAAGTCCCCTTGAGGATTTGTAAGCGCGGACGGTGACATAAAAAGCGCGGTACCTCTACGGAGATACCGCGCCAGAGGTTACCGCCGTTGCTTAATCGCGATAGAGCACGGTAACCGCCGTACCCTCCGCCGCCACCGTGCCACTCACCACCCGGCCATTGCCGGCAGCGGGGTCGGATTTTTCCATCGCCACCTTCCACTCTCCCGCCGGCAGGTTGTAAGTGTAATTGTCGGCACTGTTGTAAATCACGATGACCTCGCCCCAGCTGTCGCCCACCGCCGCGCCGTCGATGTGATTGACCACCACGCCGTAGCGGGGCCGGTTGCTGGTCATGTGCTGGTCGATTTCATCCCAACTGGTCAGGCGGAACGCAGGATGTGCGCGGCGCAGGGCGATGACGTCCCGGTAGTAGGCGTAAACATCGGCGTTGTCGATCTTCCACTGCCAGTAGTACTGGTTGATCGCGTCGGGAGAATCGTAGCTGTTGTGGTCTTCCTGCTTGTCCCGCATCAGCTCGACGCCGCCGTGCAGAAACGGAATTCCCTGGCTTGTCAGTACGATGCCATTGGCAAACATCTGTATCCGGCGCAGGTAGCTGCTATCCCGGTTAACACCATTTAGGTCTGCCCACTGCAGTATCTTGTCACGCAGGGTCAGGTTGTCGTGGGCCGATACATAGTTGATGCTCTGTTCCGGGTCCATGGCAAACATCGGGTCCCAGGTGTCGATCGCCGTGTCCTTGTTTTTCGTGTAGCGGATGCCGCCACGACTACCGACTTCAATACGCCAGGTGTCGGGGCTGCTGTTCAAGGCGAAGCAGTCACCGGAATTGCAGCCACCGTTATCGTTCTGCCCCTTGATCGCCTCGCGGAATTTGGGGTTGAACACACCGGCGTGGGACTCATGAATACGACCGATGGTGCCCAGGCGCACGCGGTAGGGTTGGCGCGAGTCCGCGGCAAACCCGTTCCAAGGTTCGCCATAGATCAGCAGATTTCTATCCGGGAATTTGCCGTTGAGATGATTGGCCCAATCTTCCACCTCGTCGTAATCGAAAATGCCGATCAGGTCGAAGCGGAAGCCATCAATGTTGAATTCATCCACCCAGTATTCCAGTGAGTCGCGGATCATGCGGCCGACCATCGGCACATTGGCGTCGATACTGTTGCCGGTGCCCGACAGGTCGGTGGGTGTGTAGTAGCTGCTGGAGATGGGCTCGAATACGGATTTGGCGTAGGTGTGGTTGTACACCACGTCCATGATCACGCGGAGGCCTGCCTTGTGGAATGCATCCACCATCGACTTGAACTCGCGCACGCGATTTTCATAGTCGTCAGGCGTCAATGAATAGCGTTCCTCCGGCACGTTAAAGTTGCGCGGGTCGTAGCCCCAGCTGTAGCAACTGGCGTCGGCGGGATCGGCGCAGGCGTTGAAGTCGTATACCGGCATTAACTGCACGTGGGTAACGCCCAGCTCCTTTAAGTGGTCGATACCTGTTTTTACACCATTAAACGTGGTGCCGGACTCCACCATGCCCATGAACTTGCCGCGTTTCTGCGAGGACACTCCGGACTCGGGGGCGATGGTAAAGTCGCGCACGTGCACCTCGTATATCACCGCATCCTCGCGCTCTGCGAGAGAGGGACGTGCAGACCAGCCGCCTGGCAGGTCGGTGCTGTCGAGATCCATCACGATATTGTTGTCGGTATTCGGCTCCACCATCCTGCCGTAAGGGTCGCGAACCGCGACGCCGTTGACGACAAAGTAGTAGGGCTTCAATTTCCAGTCACCGCTGACCGTCACCGAGTAGACATCGGTGAGTCCATTGGCATCTGCCACTTTGCCCATCGGGTAATTTTGCCCATCCAGTACCAGTTGCACGTTGGCGTGATCCGGGGACCAGAGAGAGAAAGTGGTTTCCGTCGGTGAATACAGTGCGCCCAGCTCCTGCGGGTTACTGCCGCAGTTTTCCGTGCAGGCCACCGGTTCCAGGGTGTAACCCAGGGTCGCATCGTTGACCGTCAACAGATAGTTGCCCGTCGCGCTGGTATAGATATCGCTACCGGCCTGCTCCAGCACGCCGTCGCTGTTGTTATCGCCGTAGTTCTGGCTCCAGTCCCCGTATACATCCAGCTTGAAACGCTGGTTGGCCTGGCCGTCCAAACTGACCTGCAACTGCCATATGTTGTCATCGACCAGTTCCATTGCACTGGTGCCCCAGCCGTTGGGGGTGCCACGAAAAGACAAACTCGGGAAGTTGCTGTCGGGGCCTGCGGGATTGTCCCCACCACAGCTGGCCACCTCGGTGACCTGGATGGTTTTGCTGTCGCTGTAAAAAGTGATGTCGTAATTCTTGTTCGCCGCGACGGTGTAATCGGAAGCGGGGTAGGCCTCCTGCCAGTTGGCATAGCGGTCTATCTTGAAGCGTGGGCCGCCGCTGGCGTCGCCTCCGGAAAACTGCTGGCAGGTTTTATATTGTGTGCCACCGACAAAGGACAGGGCTTCGGCGGACCAGCTGTTGGGGGTGCCGCGGAAATGCCAGTCGGCGCTGGCGTTTGCACTGGCAAGCAGCAGTGCGGTAACAATCAGTTTTGTTTTCATCGCTGTTTTCACTTTTTGTTTTTTATGGAATGGAAGGCGCGGCCTGAGCCGCGCCCTCAAGTGAAATGGTGATTAACGCAGGTAGGCGCCGTCGCTGCCGATCTTGCCGGGACCATTCAACACATAGATGCCGGCGGAGTAGGTCTTGACGGTGAAACTGATACTGCCGTTATTCACCTGCACCTGTGCACCGGTGACTGCATCTGTGTAGGTGCCGTTGGGAATACCGGAAACCGTAATGCCCTGGTTGCCACCGGCTGCAAGGCCCACCACCGCATAGGAACTCCCCGCGCTGTCATTGCGTACAAAACTCATACCCGCGCCCCACTCGCTGACCTTTTCCATCTGGCCTTTCTGCAGTGCCGGGATGGCGTGGCGAATCTGGTTCAGGCGTTTGATGTGTCTGTACAGGTTGTGGTTTTGCGTCGCCGCCAGGTTGTCCAGGTGCGGGCCGAAGTAGGCGCGCCCGGTCTGGTCGATGGTGTCATTGGCAGACTGGATATCCTGCGGCAGTCCCGCCTGGAACATGATTTCCTCACCGTAGTAGAGCGTGGGGATACCGCGGATGGTCCACAGCAGGTTGTAGGTCATGGCCGCATCCGACTCGGCACCACCAAAGCGGTACTTGAAGTCGTTGTCCGGGCCCACGTCGTGGTTCTGGAAGAAGGTCACCAGTTCGGTGGGATCGGCGTAGGTCCAGTCCATATCCAGCGCGCCCTTGATGCCGCCGAAACTGCCGCGGGTGACGTTGTCGCGGAAGGTTGAAAACAGCGGAAAGTCGATCATCGCAAAATCCGAATCCCCCTGCGGATTGGACGGGTCTGCGCCGGTGCGGGTGTACCACCAGGGGCGGATCACTGCAGAGGCATTGTCGTTGCCCAGTTCGGAACCGAAGCCGAGGCCCTTGACCAGCGCTTCGCCGAACACGAACAGCCCGGGCTTGTGTGCCTGCCACTCGTGCACGTAGCTGAGCAACTCGTCGCGCTCCACATGCTTGACCGTATCCACGCGGATCGCATCCACACCCATGTCGAGATACTGCTCGATGGCACCGTTCAGGTAATCCTTCACGTTCTGGTTGCCGGTGGCGAGGTCGATGGTGTCACCGGCCATGTGCTTTTTCTGCAGCGCGGTGGGGTTTTCCCAGTCGCCGCCGGACATGAAGCCATCCAGGTGGTACCAGGCGGGATCGAGATTGTTGGCGTCGATGCCGAAAAAGCGGTTGGGGTCATAACCCGCCAGCGGCACGCTGACCCCGGTCTTCGGATCTATCAGCGGTACGAGACCATCCGGGTCGGAGGTGTGGCGGTCGCGGAACCACTGCGGCGCCACCGGGTTGTCGTTGTCGTCGCGGAACGGGCTCAGGTAGTCGCCGAGGTTGCCGAAGTAGGGGTTGTTGCTGATCATGCCCTGGCTGCTGCCTTGCGGGACGTAGTATTTGATCGGCAGGTGGTCTATCCAGACCTGATTGCGGATGCCGTACTGGCTGGAGTGGTTGACCACCACGTCCTGGATCACCTTTATGCCCTTGGCGTGAGCGGCATCGATAAAGTCCTGATAGGTGGCATCCACGGATTCCAGGCGCGGGTCCACTTTGGTCCAGTCGTAGGCGTGGTAACCGTGGTAATCGAGGCCACTGCGATTTTCCACCGGCGGGGTTACCCAGATGGCGGTGAAGCCGAGGTCCTTGATGTAGTCCAGCTGCTGGATCAGTCCCTTGAAATCGCCGCGCCACTGCGGATCACCGGGCATGATGCGGTCGCGGTTGTAGTAGTTGTTGCTGGGGTCGCCGTCATAAAAACGCGCGGTGAGGACGAAATAAATGGTTTCGGCGCGGAAATCACTGCCGTCGCCCACTGGCGGCGGGGTAGTGGTGCCCAGTTGGGTGACCGCAATGGTGTGGCTGCTACTGTCGAAGCAGATTTCGTAATCGGAGTTGGCACTGACGGTGTAGTCGGTGCTCGGGTAACTCTCGGTCCAGTCGCCGTAATGGTCGATCTTGAAGCGCGGGCCACCGCCGCCATCACCGCTGCCAAAGCTCTGTTCGGTACAGAAGCTGGTGCCATCGCTGGAACCCATCTCTGTCGCCGCCCAGCCGTTGGCGGTGCCGCGGAAGTACCAGCTGTCGTTGCCACCGCTGCCACTGCTGCTTCCGCCACTACTACTTCCGCCGCTGCTGCTACTGCTGCTGCCGCCATTGCCGATCAGCTGGTAAGTGAAGTCGCTGTCGTTGACGCGCAGCAGATAGCTGCCGCTGACCCCGGTGTAGATGTCACCGCCACCGGCATCCAGAAGGTTGTCGCCGTCGTTGTCGCCGTAGTTCTGGGTCCAGTCGCCGTAGAGATCAAGCTTGTAGCGCTGGTCTGCCTGGCCGTCGAAATCAATCGCCAGCTCCCAGGTATTGTCCGCCACCAGTGCCAGCGCGGAAGCGCCCCAGGCGTTGGGGGTGCCGCGGAAGAACAGTGAAGGGAAGTTCGCGGCAAATCCACTGTCGTCGCTACAGCTGGCGACCTCGCTGACGGCGATACTGTGGCTGTCGCTGTAAAAGGTTATTTCGTAGCTCCGTTCGCCGGCCACACTGTAATCGGCAGTGGGATAGTTTTCGCTCCAGTCACCATAGCGGTCGATCTTGAAACGCGGGCCGCCACTGCCGTCGCCGCTCGCGAAGCTCTGGCAGGTGCGGTACTCGTTGCCGGAGATATGGGTCAGGGATTCGGCAGACCAGCCGCTGGGTGTGCCGCGGAAATACCATTCTGCCGATGCACTGGCAGAGCCGGTTGCAATTAAGAGGCATGGGAGTGCGAGCAGCCGGGGGCGGCCGCGCAATAGGGGCTTTATCATCGCTGGGTACCGTTATTTTTTATTGGATTTATCGGCCGATTGTCACGATACCGCTGTGGCTTTGACGGCTTTTATCTAGCGTCACCAGACTAGGGCTGCGTGGCAAAACTGCGCATCCTCCCCCACCGGGGCGTAGCGAAAACCGATGACAATCTGGCGTGGATGAGCAATTTGAGTAAGATGGTGGCTACCCCAAGTCCAAAATAGGAATTGGCCAACGCCATTTTGTGATGGGGTTCACGGAGCGTGTATAAAAAATAATAAAGGTAGTTCTTATGGAAAAGGTTGCATTTATCGGCCTCGGCAATATGGGTGGACCCATGGCGGCGAACCTGGTGAAAAAGGGGTTTGCGGTCACCGCCTTTGATCTGTCACAACCGATGCTCGACATGGCGGTGAGCAATGGTTGCAAGCGAGCCGATAGCGCCCATAGCGCGCTGGAAGGCGCGGACGTGGTGGTGTCGATGTTGCCCCATGGCGAAGCGGTGCGATCCCTGTATCTGGGGGTGCACGGCTTGCTGCAGGGGATGAATCCCGAAACCCTGCTGATTGACTGCTCAACTATTTCTGCCAGCGACGCCCGCCAGCTCATCGCCGCTGCCGGTGAGCGCGGGATCGAGGCGCTGGATGCGCCGGTTTCCGGTGGCACTGCGGCGGCGGCCGCCGGCACTCTGTCATTTATGTGTGGTGGCGAGGAGAAGACGCTGGAGCGCGCGCGGCCAGTACTCTCGGCCATGGGAACAAATATTTTTCACGCGGGGCCTGCCGGCAGTGGTCAGGTAGCAAAAATCTGCAACAACATGCTGCTGGCTATCCATATGATCGGCACCGCCGAGGCGCTGCAGTTGGGGGTGGATAACGGGCTCGATCCCAAGGTGCTGTCGGAAATAATGCGCGCGAGTTCTGGCGGCAACTGGTCGCTGGAAAAATACAATCCCTATCCCGGGGTCATGGAGGGCGTGCCCGCATCGCGGGATTATGCCGGCGGATTTTCGGTGGCGCTGATGCTGAAAGATCTCGGCCTTGCCATGGATACCGCGGCCGGCAGTGCTTCCTCCACACCGCTGGGAGCGCTGGCAAAAAACCTGTACCAGTTGCACGGCGGCGATCCCATCAATCGTGTGCTGGATTTTTCCAGTATCCAGAATCTGTTCCGCCGCCCGGCGGGTGACTGACTGCCTGCCCCCACCCGGGGGCGGTGCGCCGATCTGCATTTTCCATTTCTGTCTTCATCCAATTTTTGGTGTTTTTTCCACACACGCAACGCGATTGATTTGCATCAAGCCGTGTTGCGTGGCCCGTGTTTATTCTGCGACAACCTCGAGGCATCGATAAACCAATAACGCAAAAGCCAATCCTCGGGCGAAAAAACAACGACTAAGGATTTGGAGATACATATGAAAAAAATGGCTTTCTGCTGCGCCCTGGTTTCCCTGGTAAGCGGTTCGGCTTTTGCTTATGAAAGCGGTGATTTAATTCTGCGCAGTGGCGCGGCAACCGTAAGTCCGGAAGTGAGCTCCAGCGCTCTTGCCCTGGGTGATGCCACACTGGATGGCACCGCAGCGGATGTTGAAAATGGAACCGCACTGAGTCTGATCGGCACATATATGCTGAATAATCACTGGGGATTGGAAGTTGTGGCCGCTACCCCGTTCAGCCACGACCTGAAAGTGTCTGGATTGGGGGAAACCTTCGACCTGGGGGAAACCCGGCATCTTCCTCCCACAGTACTGTTGCAGTACTACCCGCTGGCACCATCCTCCCGTGTGCAGCCCTATGTCGGCGTGGGACTGAATTACACCGTGTTTTTTGATGAGGAAATTGCCGCCGATGCAAACGACGTGTTTGCAACAATCGGGGCTACCGGCAAAGCCGAATTGTCGCTGAAAAACTCCAGTGGCGTGGCCGCCGAAGTGGGTGCGGATATCGCGTTTGGCGCCGATGATCGCTGGCTGTTCAATGTCGCGCTGTGGTGGATGGATATCGACACCAAGGCGCGGGTCAAGGTACCGGGTGTTGGTGTGGTAACTGCCGACGTGGCGTTGGACCCGCTGGTCTATACCGCCGGGTTCGGATACCGCTTCTGAGCCGCGGGTTCCGGGCGCAACGCCCGGCCAGAATCCGCCGCCCCTTGATTGAGATCAAGAGGCGGCGGTACATCTCCGGATAATTTTCCACTCCTCCCTCACCCGCGATTCAACCCCTGAGGTTTTCTGTCGATGGACGATCAATGTGAAAGTGCAGTCAGCGCTGCGCCCAGTCAGGAACTGCCCGCACTGTCGCCGCAACTATTGGCGCGCTATGCCGGGGCCTGCCCGCGCTACACGTCCTATCCCACCGCCGACCGGTTTTATCCGCTGAGTGGAACTGCGGGGGGGGAGCAGCCGTGGGACGCGCTGAAAAACGTGGAAACCCTGTCGCTGTATGTGCACATCCCGTTCTGTCGCTCGCTGTGTTACTTCTGCGCCTGCAACAAGATCATCACCAATCAATACGGCCTTGCTTCCAGTTATCTGGACAACGTTTTGCGCGAGGCCCAGTGGTATCGCGAGCGGGTGGCGAAGGCGCCAGTGGTGCAGTTACACCTGGGGGGCGGAACCCCGACCTTCCTGAACGACGGCGATCTGACGCGCCTGATGGCGGGACTGGGGGAAATCTTCGACCTGCGTGCCGGTGATGACGTGGAGTACAGCATCGAAGCTGACCCTCGCGTGCTGGAGGATGAAACCCTGGATACCCTGCGCGAATTGGGGTTCAACCGCCTGAGCCTGGGTATCCAGGATTTCAACCTGGATGTACAGCGTGCGGTCAACCGCATCTGCAGTCCCGAACAGGTGCGCGCGTTGACCGAGGGCGCGCGGGCGCGGGGCTTTGGTTCCATTTCCTACGACCTGATCTACGGCCTGCCGGGGCAGGACGTTGCGAGCCTCGAACAGACCATCGATGCCGTTATGGATCTGGCTCCAGATAGGATCGCCTTGTATCACTACGCCCACCTGCCGGAGCGCTTCAAGGCCCAGCGCCTGATCAATACCGACCTGATTCCGTCGCCGTCGGCAAAGATCGCCATGCAGCTCGCTGCCAGCCGCCGGCTCACCGAAGCGGGCTATGTGTTTCTCGGCATGGACCACTTCGCCCGCCCGGACGATGCGCTGGCACAGGCGGCCGCGGAAAGGCGCCTGGCGCGCAACTTCCAGGGTTACACCCTGATGCCGGCGGACGCACTGGTCGGCCTTGGGGCTTCCGCCATCAGCTACAGCCGCGACGGCTACTGGCAGAATCATCACAGCCTGAAAGAGTACGCCGCCGCGATCGGCGAGCGCGGTGAAGCCATCTGTCGCGGATGGCAACTTAACCCGGACGACCGCCTGCGCCAGTGGCTGATCATGGAGCTGATGTGCCATCTGCGCATTGATAAGGGGGAAGTGGAGGCGAAAACGGGGCAGTCATTCGAGTCTGCATTTGGCGCGGAACTGGCGCGATTGCAGCCCATGTTCGCCGACGGACTGGTGGGACAGTCAGAGTCTGACCTCTACGTCACCGAGCGCGGCCGCTGGTTCCTGCGCAATGCCGCCGCGGCGTTCGACGTCTATCTGCACGGCCAGCAGACCGGCGCCCGCTACTCGCGGGTGCTTTAACACGGTTAAGCGGATAGAATAACGGCGACTATTATTTCGGCTTCGAAAACTCATTTGCAAAGCGGCGAACCGGGCACTCAATGAAAGAGACTTCTTCTGCAGTCAGTTGTAGCAATTGTTCCGTGCGGCGACTGTGCCTTCCTGTAGGCCTGAGTGAGGAAGATATTGCGCGCCTCGAGCAGGTCACCCGCAAGAAAAAAATCGTCAAGGCCGGCGAGACTCTGTTTCGCGCCGGTGATCCCTTTATCGGCCTGTTTGCCATTCGCTCCGGCAGCTTCAAGTCGGCGGTGATCGGTGCCGACGGTGATACCCAAGTAACCCATTTTGCGCTTCCCGGAGAACTGCTGGGGCTGGACGCCTACAGTGGTGGCAGCCACCCGGGCTACGCCGAGGCGCTGGAAGAGAGCAGTGTGTGTGTGCTGCCCTTCAGCCAGCTGGAAAGCCTCGCCCAGGAAATTCCCGCGCTGCAAAAGCAGATCTACAGTATTTTTTCTGAAGAATTGAAGCAGGAAAATGAAGCCCTGTTGCTGCTGGGCAAGCGCTCGGCGGACAGCCGCCTGGCGGCACTGCTGATCAACATTTCCAGCCGCTACGCGCGCCGCGGTTATTCCGCCAGTGAATTCATCCTGTCGATGCCACGCATGGATATCGCGAACTATCTCGGCCTCACCGCAGAAACCGTCAGTCGCCTGATTTCCCGTTTTCAAAAGCAGGGGTTGATCAAGGTGCAGGGCCGTTCGGTGTCCATCCTCGACCTGATTGCGCTGAGCGAGCTGGCGGGTACGCACTGCAGCTACGAAAGCTGAAGCCGCACTGCGGGCCAGGTTCTCCAGCTAAGCCCGCTTCCGCCAGTTTTCCCAAACTCCTCAACCGATTGCCGGTGCGCTCGCTTCAGGCAACGGCCTCGGTAGCGAGTTCGGCGAGCCCCCGGTAGGCGGATTCATACAATTTTTTCACGCCTTCGGTGAAATGCGCGGATTGGCGCTGTTCCAGCTTGGTGCGGATGTCGTGCCAATCCGCTGGTGTCAGCAACTCTGCTACCAGCGGAAACAGGATTTCGTTTTCCCGCTTGAGGTGTCGGCGCTGCAACTCGATGTAATCCCTGGCCGCGCCAAACAACAGCTCCCGCTCCACCGCCGCATCGTTCGCCACTGCATAAAACAACTGGTTCATACGACGGGTTGCCGCGGCGATTTTTTCATGTTCGTTCAGTGTCTTGTGGATAACATCGCGCACATCCACAGGTTTACCCAGCAGATGTTCAAAAACCAGGTCCTCTATCGGGTGATGCCACTGATCCGGGTATACGGAAAAATAATCCAGCGCGTCCATTATCAGGCTCAGGGTGGCGGGATCGCGATCGTGTTTCCCCAACTGCTGCAGTAAATGCTCAAACACATCGAGCAGTGTCTGCATATGTTTGTGATCGCTGCATAGTTGCTTGAAGGTACCGTTCATCGCCTGTCTCCGTGACTGAAGTCTTTTTTGATCTCTTCATTGTTGTCAGACGGGACGGAAGGCGATTGATGTGGATCAAGTTGCGGTGAACTGATGGGGATATTGCCGCCCTTTGCCGGAGGGGGTGGCAAGAGGCGGCAATTCGGACGGTGGCAATGGGCGGGATTAGAAGAAATAATCCTCCAGATCGATTTTCTCCCAGTCGTACACCAAACGGGCGCCATCGGCGGTAACCAGGCTCACCTTGTTTGCCACCAGGCAATCCGACCAGTCCACCCGGTTCAGATCCGCCATCTCAGCACCGCCCGGTCCCTTCACGATGGAGTCCTCCCACGCCTGGTGGCAGTAGCTGGGAATCTCTCCCTGAATCACCAGCTCGCGCCCGAGGTATTTCTCGTAATTCAGTTGCGGCATACGGTTGAGGTGAAACCGGTCCTGCTCCCCCAGCAAAAAATATTTACCGTTTTCCTCCACCAGAGTACCGGTCGCGGTCAATGGCTGCTGGGCCGGATTGGCGGCACAGGCGGAGAGGAAAACGAGTGGTAGCAGATAGCCTTTTCGGGAATCCATAATTGTTACTCTTTGGTTATTTGTGACCAAAATAGCAAGTGACGATTGCAGTTGCGTTTCAGTTTCATTTCACCTGGCGGATGAATACAGGCTGACGAAGTAGTGTGTCTTGAATGGAAGGCAAGACGGCGGGTATCGGTTTTCAGAAGCGTCAGCAACAGGGAAGTCGCTGACGCAGCGTACAGGGGTTAGGCAAGCGTTTGCGAAGCACCGCTTCGCGTGCAGCCTAACGACGCCAATCTCTGATTGGCGGCCGGGCCCGCTTGCGGGTATTCATAGCGGTTCTGAAAACCGATACCCGGTGGCTTGCCGCCACTGACCAGCTCAGAACCGCACAATAAAAACATCAGGCCGCGTCGCTGTCCTTCTCGCGGTGGCCATCCTTGAGGTGCAGGGCTACCTGCTTTTCCAGACCTTCCAGAGCATACGCCTGGCCGAAGCCCTTCACATAGCGGCCCGCGCTCGGTTTCAGTTCGAACAGGTGGAAATCCTCAAGGTTTCTGAGGTGATCCATCACCGGCCCGAACTTGTCCCGCAGCTGCTCGATGCGCTCCTGCCACAACGGCGATTCGCGACCGATCATTCCCGCCTCCACATTGAACGTCACCCGCAAGCGCGCAAACGCCTGCCTGGTATCCGCCTCGTCCGCATTAAATATCACAGAAGCCTTACGATGCGCTTTCAGGTTCGCCGCATGCTCGGAAAGATCGGAAATAAACAGGTAAAAATTGCCATCCGCCGCCAAAAATGGCGCCGTGCTCGCGTGCGGGTGACCGTCCGGTGTCAGACTCGCCAGATTCAGCAGCCGGCGGCTGGCGATAAAATCGCGGACTTCCGCTACCAGATCCGCCCCGTCGTTGGTCTTGGGTGAATCGATGTTTGCTGACTGGATATCTTGTTGTGAAACCTGCTGTTCGCTCATGACGCTATTCCCCCTCAGGAATGCGCAGTGCCGTTGACGGCCAGCTGCTGCTTTAACTGTTTGAAACGCTCTACCTGCTCCGGGATCAGCTGACGCTCCGCATCCCGGCCCAGAAATACCTTGAATACACAATTGCCGCTGGGGGCCAGAAACACCATCGAGTGGCTCTCCGTGCCGCGGTGGGGCTTGCTCACAAAGGCGACCTCCGTAATGCCGGCCACCAGCAGGTGGCCGTGGAACGGGTTTTTGTGATGCATAAAGTTGTAGTAACCGTGGGCAATGCTGCCCTTCGGGAATTCGCCCTTGAACTCGAACACCGAGCCCTCGCTCTGTACGATCGCGGTAACCTTGCCCCAGCTCGGCAGCTCCCCGATCAGTTGCCAGACAGCTTCGCTCCCGGCCAGCGAGGCCATTTCCTCGGGCAGATGGGCGACGATCTCGCGCACACTGGTGTCGAGTTTTTCCGCCATCTGCTCCAGGGTGTAACCGGATTCACTGGCGAGCAATTCCCGAATTTTTTCCTGTCGCTGTTGCTGCATAGGCAATCCCAAAAATATTTCCGTGTGTGTGAATTCAGACACTTACTTCGAATCCGTCAAAAACGGTAGCTCGCCGAAAGTTTAATGTTGCGACCCGGCATATACAGTTCCTGGAACGCCACGCGGTATTCCTCATCTGCCAGGTTATCCAGCGCCAGGCCCAGTTTCAGGCCGTTCAGGCTGCCCGTGGCCGGCTCCCAGGTCACGTAGGCGTCCGCCAGTGTGTAGGCGTCAAATGTGCGGGCTTCACTTTCCGGCAGTTGTTCCTGGGCGGAAACCACCGAGGTGCGCAGGCCCGCTTTCAGGTCGCGCTGCAGGAAGTAATAGCCCAGATCCAGTACCCATTTGTCTGCGGGGATATTGCTCAGGTAACTGTCGTCGGAGAGATTGCGGCCCTCGGTCTGGCCGTAGCTCAGGCCCAGCTCGAGATTGTTCAACAGATAGTTGGCGCCCAGCTCGAAACCTTTCAGTTCCGCCTCGTCCACATTCCGGTAGGTGGTGTTCATGGGGAAACCGAACATCGGGTGCGGGTTTATCACCAGCTGCTCGATAAAGTTGTCCACCTTGTTGCGGAACACGGTCGCGCTGGCGCTCAGCTGGTCGTTGCCATTCGCGAGGTCGCTGAAGGAAAAGTCTGCGCGCAACTCGGCGTTGCGGGCTTCTTCCGCCTCCAGGTCCGGGTTGGGGATAAAGGTGTTGGCGAGGAAGCCCAGTCCCATAAAACTGAAGTCGCCGTAGGCGTAGTGAGAGCCCTGGGTGTACATCTCCTCCACGCCCGGAGCGCGGAAGGCTTTGGCGTAGCTGGCGCTCAGGGTCATCCAGTCGGTTGCTTTGAGGGATGCGGCGAGGGAAGGGGACACCGCGGTGTCATCGCGGGTAGAGTCCGCCAGTTGCCGACTGCTGGCTTCAAAGCGGTCGTAGCGCACGCCCGGGGTCAGGGTGAAAACGTCGGCGAAGGAGAAATCCACCTGGGCGTAAACACCCAGTACGTCGGTGTCGGCATTCAGGTTGGCGGGACGGTTGTCGCCGTCGCGCACGGTGGTCACGTCGTCGTGATACCAGTCGATGCCATATACCCACTGGCCGCCGAGCGCTTGTGTGGCATTGGTGATGGCGATGCCGGTGGTTGCGACTTCGGTGTTGTCCTGTTGTCCGCTCTCACCCTGGGTGGGGCGGAATTCCTCGAACTGGGTGTCGTTGCGGTACAGGGTGAATTTGGATGTGTGTTTGCCTTCCAGCGCCTGCGCCAGGTAGTTGGCGGTTACGTTCTGGTCGGTGATATCGCGCTCCACCAGCGGCGAGCTGGTGCCCACTACGCTGTTGGGGTTGGAGGGCACGCCCTCTTCGCGGTTGTTGTGGCGCAATGAAATATCAAAGCGCTGGTTGTCGTTGACCTGAATGCCGCCGCGGGCGAGCAGCGCGGTGTTTTCACTGGCACTGTTGGCAAGCTCTTCGCCGTCGCCGATTTCCAGGTTGTCGTGATCGGATACGCTGCCGTTTACCAGGTAATCAACGCGGCCAGACTGGCCGTAAATCGCTGCACTGGTCTCGCTGGAGTCACCGTTACTGCCGAGTTCTTCTTTCAGGTAACCGCCAACCGTCTCGCCGCTTCTCAGCAGGTCTGCGGAGCTTTTTGTGGTCATTGCCACCACGCCACCGACGGCACCGGAGCCCCACAGGCTGGAGGCGGGGCCTTTTTTCACTTCCACCTGCTTCAGCAATTCCGGATCCAACTGGTAAGTGCCGCGATGGCCGGAGTTGAAGTTCTGGCGCGCGCCGTCGATGGTCTGCAGTACGCGCCGACCAGACAGGCCGCGAATGTTTGGCGACTGGTTGGAGTAGCGGGGGCCGCCCTCCACCTGCACATTCGGTTCATATTTCAGCGCCTGGGCGATGGATTCCGGCTGCTGTTCGTCGAGTTGCATGCGCTCCACGACCACGGTGCGCGCGTCTTGTTCTCTGGCGGCCGGGTTGCGCTCGGCGGCAACCACCACTTCGCCAAACTGGATAACCGGCTGCTCGCCACCGCCGGCTTCCGCCAAGGCAGCGTTTGCGCCCAGCGCGACTACGGCGGCGGCCAGAGGGTTGAGGTTGAGAGTCTTGAATTGGCCCATGACGGTGCCCCCTTACAGAAAGTTGTCCATTTTTTGTTCGCAAAAATTTCCGCAATCATCCGCCCGCGGTGTGCCGGCCTTCGCTGCGAGTGCGTCGAATCATAGTCGCTTCAAATACAAATGCAATTGCAAATGCAAACAATTACTATTTGAGTTTGTGCGTAGGGGTTGCTAATCTCTCGCTCATGCTGGGTCGATATGGGGTGGACGTGCCTGTTTGCCTTCGCATGGGTTTTTAAATTTCGTGGCTTGTGAATTTCTATGGCGTCGATGGGCGCGGACAAGGGGAGCGTGAAATTGCGCCTGACAGTAATGCTCATCTGTTCCTTTGTGCTGCACCTCTCGTTGTTGTGGGCGTTGTTGTGGGCGGCGCCGGCGCAGGAAGTTCAGGGCCCGTCTGGCACCGTGGCGCTGAAGCTGGGGCAGATGCGGCTGGCGACGGAAGTGACGCAACGGCAGTCGGCAGAAAAGCCGGCAGAACAAAAAAGCACTGCGAAGCCTGAGCCGGTAGCGCAGAGAGCGCCGGCCAAAGTGATTGCAAAAGAGCCGGTAAAAAAACAGTCGCTTAAACAGCAGGTCGCGCAAGTGTCGATGGAAAAAACACAGCCGATCGCCAATGAGGCCGTCACCAAGCCAGAGGCCAAAACAGATTCTGGTGCAGAGGCAAGCGTCGCCACGGCCCAGCAAAATACCCAGCAGAGTGTGAGCGAGGAGCCGGTGCTCATAGAGCGCCCGGCGTTTGCGAGTCCGCCCGGTGCGCCGGTATACCCGGAACTTGCGCGCCAGCGGCGTCAGCAGGGCACGGTGGTGGTTGAGGTGCAACTGGATCGCACCGGTGCGCAGGTGCTGCGCCGGTTACTGCAGTCCTCCGGCGTAGACAGTCTGGATGAGTCCGCACTCAACGCAGTGGCGAGCTGGGAATTCTTGCCCTACCGGGAGGGTGGGCGCGCGCGCCTCTCGCGGGTGCGGCTACCAATCCGCTTTTCCCTGTAAAGCATTTAGCGGCGCGCGGCCGATGTAAAAACGCCGCAGCCAAAAAAAAAGCCGCGGCCAGTTAAATAAAACGCCGTTGGCAAATTAATAGAGTGCGAAATGTTCGAGCATCAAACCTGGTCTGAATTTTTTTCCCAGCTCGGCCCCATGGGCTGGCCTTTGTTGCTGGCGTCTGCGCTGGCGTTGGCGGTGTTGGGGGAGCGTCTGTGGTTTCTGTTGGGCACGGCGCACCGCGGCATCAGCGGCTCATTCAAGCGTCTGCAATGTACCGCCGAATCCGATCTGGATGCGCTAGCGCGCGCGTGTGAACGCGAGCGCGCGCTGGCGAGCCGCGCCACCGCACTGCTGCTGCAGCACCGTAACGTTCACAAGCCGCAGCGCGAGGAGATCGCCGCGGTGTGGCTGCAGGACCAACGCCGCCAGCTGCACAGTGGCCTGCGCCTGCTGATGGTGATCGGTGTCATCAGCCCGCTGATGGGGCTACTGGGTACGGTGCTGGGGCTGATCGGTATGTTTGCCTGCATCGAAGGCAGCAGCGAGTCGGTGACCCCGGCGCTGCTGGCGGATGGCCTTGGCATGGCGTTGAGCACCACGGCCGCCGGCCTTGTAGTGGCGCTGCCGGCCATTGCCGGTGCGCACCTGCTGGCAATCTGGAGCGACCGCGTGGTGGCGGACCTGGAACACCTTTTCAACCGCGGCAACCTGTGGCTGCAGGGGCTGGATCCCTGCTGCAAAGGCCCGGATGCGTGCGCGCGCGAAGCGGTCAACCTGGCGGTGCCGGCGCCGTGATCAGCATCAATCCCGCGGGCCGGGGGGAGTTCTCCCTGGCCAATCTGGCACCGGATCTGACGCCGCTGCTGGACATCATTTTCATCGTGCTGGTGTTCCTGCTGCTCACCGCGAATATGCGTCTGGCATCACTGCCCATGGACCTGCCTGCGAGTGAGCATGTGGCGGCGGTGTTGCCGGTGGACCCGCTCACCGTGTCGCTGTCCAATCGCGGCCCGGATCTTTGGGGCATAGACGATCGCCGCTACCGTTCGCAGGCGGAATTTGAGCAGGCACTGGTGGCCGCACTGGCGGCGGCGCCGGAGCGCCCGGTGGCGCTGGCCTCCGACCGCAATGTGCCGGTGCAGCGCATGCTGGATCTGTTGGCGTTGCTGCAGAAGCGGGGGGTGGAAGTGGCCGAGATTGCGCTGCAGCCCGGCGCCGCCCACTCACCGTAAATCGTTTGCCATAACCACTGTTTAATCGACTGGATTCGAAACATGAGATTTTCCATGCCCCGACTGCCGAAGTGCTCGCTGTACCACTGGATCTTTGTCGCTGCGCTGATGTTTAGCGGCAGCGCCGCCGCTGCGGCGCCGGAGCGGGTGATCAGTGCCGGTCACTCCATCACCGAACTGGTACTGGCGCTGGGGGGCGGCGACAGCCTGATCGCGGTGGATTCTTCCACCCGTCTGCCGGCGGATTTTCGCCCGCTGCCGGTGGTGGGTTATTACCGGCAATTGCCGGTGGAGGGCCTGTTGGCGCAGAACCCGCAGTTACTGGTGGGGGGCGACCATATGGGGCCTGCGAATACCCTGAAGTTGTTACAGGAGTCCGGGGTAAGTGTGTTGCAGTTGCCGGAAGCGGAAACTGGCGAACAGCTACTGGAAAACATTGATCGACTTTCTTCGGCGCTGGAAAAGCCGGCGGCGGCAATCAAACGGCAGGTAGCGGATCAACTGCGATCCCTGAAGCTTGCCAGTAAAGCGTTGGCGCAGCCGCCGCGAGTTCTGTTCGTGCGCGCGCAGCAGGGGCGCGGCCTTAAGGCCGCGGGGACGGGCACCAGCCCGGACAGCCTGATCCGCCTTGCCGGCGGTGTGAATACGGTGGACTTCGACGGTTATAAACAATTGTCGGATGAGGCGCTGCTGGAACTGCGTCCGGACTGGATTCTGTTTTCCAGCGACCAGGCAGAGCAGTTGCAAAACGGCTCGGCACTGCTGGAGTGGCAGCCCCTGTTGAAGCTGACTCCTGCGGGCAGGCGCGGTGCTTTCCTTTCCGTGGATGGTTATGCACTGCTGGGAGGGATTGGTCTCGCCAGCCTCAAGGAAGCAAAAACACTGAACGAAAAATTATCCGCTCGGTGATTTCGCCGTAGTTGGATTGATAGAGGTATCGCGCCGATGGAATTTCGCCTGAGTGATAAAAGCCTGTTGCCGACACTGATCGCACTGCTGCTGGTGGGCAGCTGCGTGTCGCTGGGGGCAGGCGCAATGACCATCGGTTGGCGGGATGTATTGAGCGGTTTGATGCACTGGAGCTGGCCGGGCTTTCTGAATTTCGATGTACCCGAACAGTACGCGCTGGTACTCGGCGAAATTCGCCTGCCGCGCCTGCTGTTGGGGTTGATTGTCGGTGGCACCCTTGGGCTCTGCGGTGCAGTGATGCAGGGGTTGTTCCGCAACCCGCTGGCGGACCCGGGGATTATCGGTGTATCCGCCGGTGCCGGTGTGGGCGCTGCACTGGTGCTGGTGTTTGCCAGTGGAGCGGCGCTGACCACCTTTGCCGGTGGACTGTTCACGGATCTGCACTGGCTGCTGTTGCCGGCGGCGGCGAGCCTCGGTGGGGCGCTTTCCACCTGGCTGGTGTACCGCCTGGGTGATCGCGGCAAATCGGTGGTGATGATGTTGCTGGCGGGGGTCGCCATTAATGCACTGGCCGGCGCCGCCATCGGCCTGCTCAACTACGTGGCGGACGACCGCGCGTTGCGGGATATCACCCTGTGGCAGATGGGCAATCTGGGTGGTGCCACCTGGGGGGCGGTGGCAATGTCTGCGCTGGTACTGGTGATCGCCGCTGCGCTGCTGTGGCGGCGGGCGCCGGCGCTGAATGCACTGCTGTTGGGGGAGTCGGAGGCCCGTCATCTGGGGGTGGATGTGATGCGGCTCAAGCAGTTGATGATTGTGTTGACCGCCGTGGCCATGGGCACTGCGGTTTCCGCGGTAGGCATGATCGGCTTTATCGGTCTGGTGGTTCCGCACACCATGCGCCTGCTGCGCGGGCCGGACTACCGCTTTCTGCTGCCTTACTGTGTGCTCGCCGGTGGCCTGTTGCTGGTACTGGCGGACACCGCGGCGCGCACCCTGGTAGCACCGGCGGAAATGCCGGTGGGTATTCTCACCGCGATACTGGGTGCGCCGTTTTTTATTTACCTGCTGTGGCAACAGCGCCGACAGATTTTTTAGGAAGGCGCCGTGCCGCTAGAAATTTCCAAGCTCGAAATAAAATATCCGCGCGCGGCATCGCCGCTGCTACACCAAATTTCCCTGGATTTCGCCTGCGGTGAAGTGACCGCGCTGCTCGGTCCCAATGGCTGCGGCAAGACATCTCTACTGCGCGCCATCAGTGGCGAGCTGGATTTCCGCGGTCGCGTCCAGCTGTTCGGGCGCCCGCAGGCAGACTGGTTTCGCAGCCCGCAGGATCGCCTGGCCCTCGCGCGCCGCTATGGCCTGCTGCCCCAGCACTCGAATCTCAACTTTGCGTTTACCTGCCGCGAGGTGGTGCAGCTCGGCCTGGCCCCCGGCAGTTTGTCGCGGGCAGAGCAGGGGGAGCGCATCGAGCGCTTTATGCGGCGCACGGACGTGTGGCAGCTGCGCGCCCGGCTTTTCCCCAGTCTCTCCGGCGGTGAAAAACAGCGGGTGCAATTGGCGCGGGTGCTGGCGCAACTGAGCCTTGGAGCCGCCGGCGACGCAAAGATCCTGCTGCTGGATGAACCCACCTCCGCCCTGGATCTCAAACACCAGCACCAGGTTCTGGCGCTGGCGAGGGAAGTCGCCAGAGAAAACACCGCAGTAGTTGCGGTACTCCATGATCTCAACCTCGCCGCCCGCTACGCCGACCGCCTGGTGATGTTGGCCGACGGCCGGGTACAGGCCGACGGCACCCCCGCCGAGCTGCTGCAGCCGGAACTGGTTGAGCGGGTTTACGGTTACCGCGGGCAGCTGGTGAACATGGCTGGTTACCGTGCACTGCTGTAATGCGGTGTAATCCCAAAGCGCTATCTGCCCCAGATGGTTTCAAATAGAATGCCGCCACCAAAAACAACGTATAAACATTTTGGGGTTTTTATGATGAAGAAAGCGTTTGCTGTCGCTGCGCTGGTTTGCTGTTCCGCAGCTGCTCAGGCGTCGGAAGGTGGTTACTGGGGTGGCGTGGGCGGCATCATGAACGTCGATATTGATGGCGACAATCCGTTCAACGCCGGTGTGCGCGCCGGTTACAACTGGGCTTCCGGTTGGGGTGTCGAGGGTGAGCTGACCGGTTCCCTGGCTGATGGTAAAGCGGAGTACCGCTACTGGGGCGGGAACTACGGTGTGGATTACTCCATTACCACGCTCGCGGCATACGGAACTTACCGAAGCAGTGGCCAGATATACTTCAAAGGCAAGCTGGGTGTCCTGAGCGAAACCGTCAAATTTTCTGACGATGGCGACAGTTACAGCGAGAGCGACAGCGGCCTGTCACTGGGTCTGGGCGCAGGTTTTAACCTCAGCGACAACCTGAACCTGGAAGCTGAATACACGGTAGTGGAAGAGGACGTAGGATTTTTCTCCGGTTCTCTGGTTTTCCGTTTCTGATTTTTATTGGTCACTCGACCAACCAAAACGCGGCTTTCAGGCCGCGTTTTGCATTCTGGGCACTCGGGTCCAGCGGGGCAGCGGGTGCCAGTGACTGGCGCATCTCCCGGGCCCTTCCCAACTTGAATAAAGCCCGGTGCTGAATTGAATTTGTTTCACGTGCACCCTTTGCACCGCGGGCTACCCCTTGGTGTACAATGCGCGCCTTTCTGGGGCGGGCCGGTCACAATCAGGTCGGTAAATGCCCTGGTCGAGATTATGCTTGCGCGATCTGCGCCTTATCCGAGGGAATACCATGTTTGATAAATCAGTGACTCTTGCCTCTTACGACGCCGAGCTGTGGGATGCGATTCAGGACGAAGACCGCCGCCAGGAAGAACACATCGAGCTGATTGCCTCGGAAAACTACACCAGCCCGCAGGTAATGGAAGCCCAGGGCACCAGCCTGACCAACAAGTACGCGGAAGGCTACCCGGGCAAGCGCTACTACGGTGGCTGTGAGTACGTCGACAAGGTTGAGACCCTGGCCATCGAACGCGCCAAGGCACTGTTCGGCGCCGACTACGCCAACGTCCAGCCGCACTCCGGCTCCCAGGCCAACGCCGCGGTTTACCAGGCGCTGTGCGCCCCCGGCGACACCGTGCTGGGCATGAGCCTGGCCCACGGTGGTCACCTGACCCACGGTGCCAAGGTCAACTTCTCCGGCAAGATCTACAACGCAGTGCAGTACGGCCTGAACCCGGAAACCGGCGAAGTGGATTACGAAGAAGTGGAGCGCTTGGCGCTGGAGCACAAGCCGAAGATGATCGTGGCCGGCTTCTCCGCCTACAGCCGCATCATGGACTGGGCCAAGTTCCGCACCATCGCCGATAAAGTTGGCGCCTACCTGATGGTGGACATGGCGCACGTGGCCGGTCTGGTGGCCGCGGGTGTTTACCCGTCGCCGGTCCCGCACGCGGACGTGGTGACCTCCACCACCCACAAGACCCTGCGCGGTCCCCGCGGCGGCATCATCATTGCCAAGGCCAATGAAGAGATCGAGAAGAAGCTGAACAGCGCGGTGTTCCCGGGCGGTCAGGGCGGCCCGCTGATGCACGTGATCGCGGCCAAGGCAGTTTCCTTCAAGGAAGCCATGAGCCCCGAGTACAAGGCTTACCAGAAAAAGGTAGTGGAAAACGCCCGCGCCATGGCCGAGACCTTCCTGGATCGCGGCATCAATATCGTGTCCGGCGGTACCGACGACCACCTGATGCTGGTGGACCTGATCGGCAAGGAATACACCGGTAAGGATGCGGACGAAGCCCTCGGCAACGCCAACATCACCGTGAACAAGAACGCCGTTCCCAACGACCCGCGCTCCCCGTTCATCACCAGCGGCCTGCGCGTTGGTACCCCGGCCATCACCACCCGCGGCTTCGGTGTGGAAGAGACCAAGCAGCTGACCAACTGGATCTGCGACATTCTCGACGCACTGGAGAAGGGCAACGCCGACGCGACCATCGCGGAAGTGAAAGCCAAGGTGCTGGAAATCTGCGCCAAGTTCCCGGTATACAAGGGCTGAAACACCTGCCCAGGCTAACCCCAGCCCACAAAAAAGCGACTCCTCGGAGTCGCTTTTTTTATGTCTATTTCGACCACTGCCGTATTTGTTGTTTTTAGCGCTACATCCATTGGTGTCAGATGGGGTCGGTTTGGTCACTTTCCACCTTCTGGCAATTTGTTAGATCAATATTTCTGTATTTGCCTTTCATTTGATTTTTTATTCGATTTTCAGTGGGTTCGACTGTAGAATTGCGCGCTTATATAGCAAATGTGAATAAGTCGGTTGTCATTTATTTCGAAGTGCGCATGCTTCTTGCTGCATCGGCGCGCCTCAAAAATTAACCGTGGACAACAAAAAAATCTAATCCACGGCCCTGCGGTTTTTGGGTCGGAACATTACCTGGCTGTAGGAGAACAACATGCGTAGCCGTAAATCCCTCTCCCCGCTTGCGGGTCTGATGCGACGCCTGGGAGCCGCTCAGGAACTGGCTGACAAGACCGGCATCTCTTCCGATGAGAGTCTCGATATCATCAAAGAAGGTGCCCAGTATCGAGGTGCAAACGCTTCCGAAGAAGGGCGTCGTCAGTTTCTCAAACAGTTGGGAATGGGTGCGGCTGCGATAGGTATCGGCGGTACCGCCAGCACTATTTCTGGGCCAGCGCGCGCAGCCCCCGGTAGCTCAAACCCGGGTCGTGTTGCGGTTATCGGTGGCGGTGTAGCCGGTGTGCGCTGTGCGCATCGCCTGCAGCAGTACGGTATCGCCAGCAAGGTATTTGAAGGCAACACCCGCCTGGGTGGCCGGGTAAACACCAACCGCAGCATTTTCGGACGCCCGGTAGAGCGCGGGGGAGAATTGATCTCCACTGAGCACACCTATGCCCGCAACCTGGCAAGCAACCTGGGGCTGGATGTCGAAGATGTAAACGGCAATGCGGTTCCCGGTGGCAACGAGCTCTACTGGGTAAATGGCCAGCACTACACCGAGCACCAGCTGAATGCAGAGTGGCGCGATGTGTACAGCATCTTTAAGCGCGTCCAGCAGTATGTGCCCTGGGTGCCTACCTATGAAAGCAGCAATGCCATGCATCGCGACCTCGACTATATCGATGTCAACACCTGGCTGGATCAGGTAGGTATCGGTGCCAGCTCCAACATGGGCAAGGTATTCCAGGCGGATATCGTGGCGGAATACGGTATTCAGCCGGAAGAAACCACCGCCCTGAACCTGATCTACCTGCTGGCCTGGAACCCGATCAACACGGCCCTGCCGCTGGCGGGTACCGACGAGCGCTTCCGCATCGCCGGTGGTAACGACCAGTTGGTGACCCGCATGGTGGAAGCACTGCCGGAGGGCACCATTGAAACCGCGCGCAAACTGGTGGCGATTCAAGGGGATATTAACGGCCCGTATAACCTGGTGTTCGAAGACGGCTACGAGTACGCCTGTGATCGCCTTGTGCTGGCGCTGCCTTTCTCCACCCTGAAAGATGTGGAAATCGACTCCCGAATCTACGACGGCTTCCGTCCGGAAAAGCGCATGGCCATCGAACGTATGGCATTTGGTTCCAACGGCAAGATGGCCGTGCACTGCGCATCTCGCCCCTGGACCCAGCCGCAGGTGGTTAACGGTGAAATGTTTACCCCGAACGGTGTGACCTATGTCGGCCGCCCTGAGCTGTTTGATACCTGGGACTCCACCTCGGTAACCGGCTCTACTGACGGTATTCTGGTGAACTTCTTCGGCGGTAATTACGGCAAAGAAATTGGTAGCGATCAGCCGTTCGCGGCGCCCACCAGTGCCGACCTCAATCATTTCCTCGGCATCGTGGACAATGTATTCCCGGGTACCAGCAGTGCGTTCACCGGCACTGCAATGATGTCCAAATGGGCGGCCAACCCCTGGTCCAAAGGCTCATATTCCACCCAGACCTTCGGTGACTACACCGAGTGGTGGGGCGCGGCCGGCTTGCAGGAAGGCAATATCCACTTCTGTGGCGAGCACACAGCGCTGGAGACCTTCGGTTATATTGACGGTGCTATCAGCACTGCCGAACGGGCTGCCAAGGAGATTCACCAGGCCTGATCCGGTCCTACCGGCCCGGCGCCGCTGCAGAGGCGCCGGGTCCGGAAGTTGCACCTGGAATCTGCAGAGCGAGAGTAGACAATGCGTCCAATATCCCATGTATTGGTCATCCTGACCGCCGTTATCGGGCTGAATTTCAATGTGCCGGTGAGTGCGCAGACGAAAGAACTGCACTTCGCCAACTGGTCCGAATCCATCGCCGAAGACACCATCTCCGACTTCGAGGCCGCCACCGGCATCAAAGTGCATTATTTCGAGTTCGACGATATCGAAGAGCTGGAAGAGGTGTGGCTGCAAGAAGGGCGCCGCTTCGACGTCATCGTGCCCGGCTCCGACAACATCCCCAAATACATTGCCGCCGGCCAGCTGCAGAAGCTCGACCGCAGCCGCATCCGAAACTGGTCCCAGAACGATCCCAAATTCATGCAGCGCCTGGCCCTGTTCGACCCGGGCAACGAATATGCAATACCGTACCTCTGGGGTACCGTGGGCATTGGCTACAACGTGCAGGCCGTGCGCCAGGCTTTCGGTGGCCGCTTGCCGGAAGATAGCTGGGATCTGCTGTTCGAGCCGGAAAATCTGGCCAAGCTCGACCATTGCAACGCGACCCTGATGCGCTCACCGGAAGAGATCTTCGACGTCGCGCTGAAATACCTCGATAAAGATCCCAATTCCATGAGCGTTGCCCACCAATACATGGTGGCGAACCTGCTCTCCAAGGTGCGCCTGCACATCACCGACTTTGATTCCGGTGAATACGTGGAAGACCTCGCCAGCGGCAAACGCTGCATCGCCCACGCCTGGAGCGGTGATGTGCTGGAAGCCCAGCAGCAGGCGAAGGAAGCGGGCAAAACCTTTGATATCCGTTACATCATGCCGAAAGAGGGCTTCCCGCTGTGGATCGATGTGGTGTCGGTACCCTCCAACGCGCAAAACCTCGACGCTGCCTACCAGTTCCTGAACTACCTGATGCAGCCGAGCGTGATCGCAACCATTAGCAACGAGACCCAGTACGCCAATGCCAATATGGCGGCCCAGGATCTGGTGGACCCGGAATTGCTCAGCAACCCGATCGTCTACCCCGGCCGCGAGGAAATCGAGCGCACCTGGATCCCCGCCGCCACCAACAACCGCGTACTGGCCCTGCGCCACAAACTGTGGCAACGGATTATCGAGCGCGAAGAGATCTGATTGCGACGGAAAAATCCGAGTCCATTTAGGCTACGAAGTCACTCACCCGGAATAGAAGTAAGGGTGCTGGGGATGGCTTTTCAAAACCGTCGTCGCCATGGATGGCGGCGCCGGAGCGTACATGGATGTACTCGCAGCGATTTTGAAAAGCCATCCCCAGTGGCCTTGCGCCACCTCACTCTCGAGTGGTTACCCCTAACTTTGGGTAGTTCTTGGGCACTACAGGCCTAATTTTTCGCCTTGTGGTAAACTGCCGCCCATTTTCCAAAGGGCCCACTCCCCATGCACTGTCCATTCTGCAGCGCAGAAGAAACCAAAGTCGTAGACTCCCGCCTTGTCGCCGATGGCGACCAGGTGCGCCGTCGCCGCGAATGCCTGCAGTGCCACGAGCGCTTCACCACCTTTGAAACCGCCGAATTGCTGCTGCCGCGAGTGGTGAAGCAGAACGGCCAGCGCGAGCCCTTCAATGAAGACAAGCTCCGTGCGGGCATCCAGCGCGCGGTAGAGAAACGCCCGGTCAGCACCGAGCGGGTAGAAGCCGCCGTTGCCCAGATCAAACACGCTCTGCAGGCCACCGGCGAGCGCGAGCTGCCCGCCATGCATATCGGCGAGCTGGTCATGGAGCAGCTGCGGGAGCTGGACCAGGTGGCCTTCGTGAGATTTGCCTCCGTGTACCGTAGGTTTGAAGACGTCAGCGATTTCAGCGATGAGATCGAGCGCCTCAATACCCGCAAGTCCAAGAGCGAGGAGCGCGGATGAGCCCCAGAGAACTGATGGCCCGTGCGATCCAGCTGGCGGAGCGCGGCCTGTACACCACCATGCCGAACCCCCGGGTCGGCTGCGTGATTGCGGATGCCGAGGGCAATATCCTGGGCGAGGGTTGGCATAAGCGCGCGGGCGAAGGCCATGCGGAAGTAGAAGCCCTGAAGGACGCTGGCGAGAAGGCCGCAGGTAATATCGCCTACGTAACCCTGGAACCCTGCAGTCACAGTGGCAAGACCGGTCCCTGTACTGACGCACTGATCGCCGCGGGCGTCGCCAAGGTGGTGTATGGCATGGAAGACCCGAACCCGCAGGTCAGCGGCAAAGGGTTACAAAAACTGCGCGATGCGGGTATTGAAGTGGAAGGCCCGTTGCTGGAAGAATCCTGCCGCGCGCTGAACCCCGGGTTTATCAAGCGCATGACCCTCGGCCTGCCGCTGGTGCGCTGCAAGTCGGCGATGAGCATCGACGGCCGCACCGCCATGGCCAGTGGCGAATCCAAGTGGGTCACCGGCCCCGCCGCCCGCGCCGATGTACAGCGCCTGCGCGCGCGCAGCTGCGCCATTGTCACCGGCGTGGAAACGGTCCGCCACGACAACCCGAACATGAACGTGCGCGCCGACGAAATTGCCCTGGAGATGCTCACCGCGGAAGCCGCCGCTGAAAAGCAGCCACTGCGGGTGGTGGTCGACAGCAAACTGCGCACCCCGGCCAAGTCCTTTATTTTGCAGGGCGACGCCCCCACATTGTTGGTCACCACCGAAGCATCGGACCCGGAGCGCCGCGCGCGTCTGCAAAAGACCGGGGCCGAGGTGCTGGTGCTGCCGGCGGACAAAGACGGCCGCGTGCACCTGGGCGAACTGCTCAGGGAACTCGCCCGTCGCGAGTGCAACGAAGTGCTGATCGAGAGCGGCGCGACCCTCTCCGGTGCCTTTATGTACCAGGCCCATGTGGACGAAATCATCATCTATGTGGCGCCCAAGATTCTCGGTTCCAGCGCCAGGCCGCTGTTTGAGCTGCCGATCGAACGCATGGGCTCCATGTTGCCCATCACGATTACCGATATGCGCGCCGTCGGCCACGACTGGCGCATTACCGCGACCACGGATATCGAACGCTAGAAGGTAACCCGATTTGTTTACCGGAATCATTGAAGCCGTCGGCACCATCACCGCGCTGCAGCCGAAGGGCGGCGACCTGCGCCTGCGGGTGAACAGCGGCAAGCTGGATCTCGCCGACGTCAAACTCGGCGACAGCATCGCCACCAATGGGGTCTGCCTCACCGTGGTGGACCTTCCCGGTGACGGCTACTGGGCAGATGTGTCCGCCGAAACCCTGGCGGTTGCCAGCCTGAAAAACTGGAAGCTCGGCGACAGGGTCAATCTGGAAAAGGCACTGACGCCCCAGACCCGCCTCGGTGGGCATATGGTGAGCGGCCATGTGGATGGCATCGGCGAAGTGCTGTGGCGCAAGACCACCGCCCGCGCCGAGCAGTTCCGCCTGCGCGCCCCGGACGAACTGGCCAAATACATCGCCCACAAGGGCTCCATCACCGTGGATGGCACCAGCCTCACGGTGAATGCGGTAGATGGCGCCGAGTTCGAACTCACCATCGTGCCCCACACCATCGCGGAAACCGTGATCGGTGGTTACCAGGCGGGTACGAAAGTGAACCTGGAGGTGGACCTGATAGCGCGCTACCTCGAGCGGCTACTCTTGGGGGATGCCGCGGCCAAGCCCAAAAGCGACGGACTGACCATGGAATTCCTGGCCCAGCACGGTTTTTACAAAGCCTGAATATCGTTCGGGTCGATTATCTGTTCCTACGGGAAACACCAGGTAAGCCCAACAGACTTGCCAAATACGATTTGAGAGAGTTATGGAACTGAACAGCGTTGAAGAACTGATCGACGACATCCGCCAGGGCAAAATGGTCATCCTGATGGACGACGAAGATCGCGAGAACGAAGGCGATCTGGTGATGGCCGCCGAGCAGGTCCGTCCCGAAGACATCAACTTCATGGCCACCCACGCCCGCGGCCTGATTTGCCTGACCCTGAGTGCAGAGCGCTGCAAACAGCTCGAGCTGCCGCTCATGTCCCGCGACAACGGCGCCCAGTTCAGCACCAACTTCACCGTCTCCATCGAAGCCGCCGAAGGCGTAACCACCGGTATTTCCGCTGCCGATCGCGCCCGCACCATTCGCGCCGCCGTCGCCCGCAACGCCAAACCATCCGACATCGTGCAGCCCGGCCACATCTTCCCGATCCGCGCACAGCCGGGCGGAGTACTGAGCCGCGCCGGCCACACCGAAGCGGGCTGCGACCTCTCGCGCCTCGCCGGTTTCGAACCCGCCGCCGCCATCGTCGAAATCATGAACGCCGACGGCACCATGGCGCGCCGCCCGGATCTGGAAAAATTCGCGCAACAGCACAATCTCAAGATCGGCACCATCGCCGACCTGATCAACTATCGCGCCCTCAACGAGAAAACCGTCGAGTGCGTCAACGAGCGCAAGGTGCACACCGAGTTTGGCGAATTCAAACTGCGCACCTACCTCGACAAAGCCCGCCGTGAGCGCCACTTCGCGTTTTACCTCGGCGACTTCAAACCGGAAGAGCCCACCCTGGTACGGGTCCACGTCGCCAGCACCCTGCGCGACGTCTTCAGCCTGCGCCGCGGCGACGAGAAATACGCACCCTGGACCTTCCGCAGTGCACTGAAAAAAGTCGCGGAAGAGGGCAAGGGCGTTGTGGTCGTTATCTGCCACAACGAAACCACCGATGAAATCGAAGACAGCATCGACTGGCTGATCAGCGGCAAGCAACAGCGCCCGAGCCAGGACCTGGTGTACAAACAGGTGGGCACCGGCTCGCAGATTCTGCGCGACCTGAAAGTGCGCAAAATGCGTTTGATGAGCGCGCCGTTCAAATTCAGTGCTATTTCCGGCTTCGATCTCGAAGTCGAGGAATACCTGAACGCCGAAGAAATTTAATCGGTTAGGTAAAACTCAAACCTGCAAATCGAAGGTGACGTGCCGGGGCGAGCTTTTCAGGACCGTCGCAAACAGGGATGTTTGCGACGGAGCGTACAGGGATGTATTCACAGCGGTCCTGAAAAGCTCGCCCCGGTGCGGCACCGCCACTGCATCAGCTACGAAGCACGAGTATCTGGCAGTGGGGAAAAATTAGAAAACGGAAGAAAAGATCATGAGCAATATCAAAGTCATCGAAGGGGATTTCGTAGGCTGTACCGGTAAATTCGCGCTGCTGGTCAGTCGCTGGAACAGCTTCGTCGTGGAAAGCCTGAAAGACGGCGCGCTGGATACCCTGCGTCGCAAAGGCATCAAAGACGAAGATATCACCATCTACTACGCCCCCGGTGCCTTCGAATTCCCGCTGGCCGCGCAGAAAATTGCCGAAACCAAAAAATTCGACGCGGTAATTGCATTGGGCGCCGTCATCCGCGGCGGCACCCCGCACTTCGAATACGTCGCCGGCGAATGCACCAAAGGCCTCGCCCAGGTATCCATGAACACCGGCATCCCTGTGACCTTCGGCGTGCTGACCGTAGACTCCATCGAACAGGCCATCGAACGCTCCGGCACCAAAGCCGGCAACAAAGGCTGTGAAGCCGCGGAAACCGCCCTGGAAATGGTTTCCCTGCTGGGCAAAATCTGACTGAGAAACGACTGAAATGACCGTAACCGCATCCGCCCGCCGCAAGGCCCGCCACTACGCCATGCAGGCGCTGTACCAGTGGCAAATGGCCGGCGCCAGCCTCAATGCCATCGAAGCCGAGTTTCATACCGACAACGATATGAGCAAAACCGACGTGGCCTACTTCCGTGAGCTGCTCCACGGCGTGGCGAAAAACCTCGACGACGTCGAAGGCACCTACGCCCAGTACCTCGACCGCAGTGTCGAAGAACTGGACCCGGTGTCCCGCGCCCTGCTGCGTATGTCCACCTACGAACTGAAAAGCCGTATCGACGTACCCTACAAGGTCGTGATCAACGAATCCGTCGCACTGGCGAAGAAATTCGGGCCCACCGACGCCTTCAAATTTATCAACGGCATCCTCGACAAGGTTGCGGCCAAAGAGCGCAGCGTCGAAGTCAAAGCCGATAAAGGCTGACACCCTCGCCATGGCCGGGCCCGGTGAATTTGAACTGATTCGGGATTATTTCTCCTCCCGCTTTCAGCCAGACGCAGAAAGCACTTCACAGGGTACTGGTGTGGAACTCGGCATCGGTGACGACTGCGCCCTGCTGATCCCGCCCGCCGGCAAAATGCTCGCCACCAGTGTGGATACGCTGGTGGCGGGTGTGCATTTTCCTGAGAATGCCGACCCCTACCGCATCGCCAGCCGCGCGCTGCGTGTGAACCTCTCCGACCTCGCCGCCATGAACGCGGAACCCCTGTGGTTTACCCTGGCGCTTACCCTGCCGGAAAGCAGTGATACCTGGCTGGAGCCATTCGCACGCGGACTCGCCGATACCGCGCATCAATTCGGCATTACCCTGGTGGGTGGCGACACCACCAAGGGCCCGCTGTCGATCACCATCCAGGTTACCGGTGCCTGCGATAAGCCCCTGCGGAGGGATGGTGCCGGCGATGGCGATATCGTGTTCGTGTCCAATGACCTCGGCGCGGCCGCCGCGGCTCTGCCCCTGGTGCTCGGGCAGATGAACGGCAGCGAGCGGCAGCAACAGCTGGCCGACGCCGCCTATTATTTTCCCGAGCCTCAGTTCGGCACCGCCCGTGCGATCGGCGAGTATGCCAGTGCTGCACTGGATATTTCCGACGGCTTGCTCGGGGATATCGGGCATATCTGCAATGGGAGTGGGCTCGGTGTCGAGCTGTATCTGGAAAAGGTGCCGCAGGCGGAACTGGTCGCAGAAATAAAAGGTAATGGTGCAGACGCACTGGAAGCGGCACTCACCGGCGGCGACGATTACCAGCTGTGTTTTACCGTCCCGGAAAAACATTTGGCCGCAGTCGCCGGCCTGCAACTGCCGCTGACCGCGATTGGTCGCATGACCGCCGAGCGGGGTGTGCGCTGTATGTTGAATGGTGAACCCTGGCAGCCGCACGGCACCGGTTACCGGCATTTTTGAGCGGTGGAGAACGAGAACAAGATGACTCCGACATTTTCCCAACTGATCCGCAGCCCGGTGCTGTTCCTCGCGTTCGGCTTTGGCTCCGGCCTTGCCAAAAAGGCCCCCGGCACCTTTGGTACCCTCGCCGCGGTACCCCTGTGGTATGGGCTGCAATTCCTGTCGCCGCTGGCATACATGGCGGTGATCGTTATCACCTTTGCCCTCGGCTGCTACCTGTGCGGGGCCGCCTCGACAAAGCTCGGTGTACACGACCACGGCGGCATTGTGTGGGATGAATTCGTCGGTTACTGGATCACCATGTTCATGGCGCCGGCGGGCTGGTTGTGGGCGCTGTACGGCTTTGTACTGTTCCGGATTTTCGATATTGCCAAACCCCAGCCCATCGGCTGGGCCGACCGCAAGGTACACGGTGGTCTGGGAATCATGCTCGACGATATACTTGCGGGCATCTACGCCGCGCTGGTGTTACAGGGCACGGCTTATCTGATCAGCCATTTTTAAGGCAGGACGCCCGGGACCATGGCCATGAAAGCACTGCACATATTGCTCGCCTTATTGACCCTGTCGGCATTGCCGCCGTTGGTCTTCGCGCAGCAGGTGCGTCTGCAGGCCATTTTCGGCACCAGTGCCATGTTCGACATCGACGGCCGCCAGCGGCTGTTGAAGTCCGGCAAAACATCGCCGGAAGGCGTGAAACTGCTGTCGGTCACCAGTGATTATGCCGTGGTGCAGATCGACGGGCGCGAACAGAAATTAACCCTGGCGTCACCGGTGGCGGCGAGTTACGCCACGGTGGACCGGGCGGAAGTCCGCTTGAACCCCGACAGCCGTGGCCACTACAACACCACGGCGTGGATCAATGGCCGCCGGGTGGATGTGATGGTGGATACCGGCGCGAGCAGTATTGCGTTCAACTATCCCACGGCCAAAAGTCTCGGCCTGGACCTGACTCGTGCGCAGCCGATCACGGTGTCCACCGCAAGCGGCGTTGAGCGGGCTTACCGGCTGCAATTGAGCAGCGTCACCATTGGCGGCATCACGGTGCACAATGTGGAGGCGACGGTGCTGGGCAATGATTTTCCGCAGGTGACCCTGCTGGGTAACAGTTTTTTGAGCCGCGTGGATATGCAGCAACGGGATGGTCTGTTGCTGCTGCGCGCGCGCGATTGATGGAATACGAGGTATCGGTTTGACCATTCGCTACGTGGAATCCTCCAAGCTGCCTACTTCCTGGGGCATGTTCAATATGCACGGTTTCGAGGAAGTGGAAACGGGCAAGGAGCACGTCGTCCTGACGATGGGCGATCTGGATACGGATGAGCCGGTGCTGGCCCGGATTCACTCTGAGTGTCTGACGGGGGATGCGCTGTTTTCCCTGCGCTGCGATTGCGGTGCGCAGTTGCAGTATGCGTTGCACCGTATTGCCACTGAGGGCCGCGGGGCAATTTTCTATCTGCGTCAGGAGGGTCGCGGTATCGGGCTGCTGAACAAGATTCGGGCCTATCATCTGCAGGATGCGGGTGCGGATACGGTGGAGGCCAATGAGCAGTTGGGCTTTGGTGCGGATATGCGGGATTACTCGATCCTGAAGCCGATGATTGAGCATCTGGGTATCAAGTCGATTCGGTTGATGACGAATAATCCTCGCAAGGTGAAAGCGCTGCAGGATTTGGGCATCGAAGTTACCGAGCGTTTGCCGCATCAGTCCGGTCGCAACCCCCACAATCTGAATTACCTCTCTACCAAGAAGGGCAAGCTCGGCCATCTCTTCGATGATGAAGAGAAGTAATCCTCCGCTTCCCGTTCTAATAACCTGAAGTAGCGGCACTGCTACCGGGGATTGGCTTGCGAGACACGGGCTAGGCGCCCCCCCTCAACCCATCCCTGGGGGCTCTTCCGCGAGGTGGCCCGGCCGCTCCATGTATTCGCGGCGCCTTCGGCCCCTCTCGCGGAAGGTTTCGCATAAAGCCCCCGGCAGCAGTCTCTTCACTTCGACCTTTTAGCTTCGTTAGAACCTTGAGAAAAAGTTTTTAAGGCGCTTCAGCAGGTGTGATACCGCTTCCTCTCTATCTCCCTTCGACTTCTCAATCTCGTCCCGGGTTTCGACAAACACAGCTGTGCTTCTTCCCGGCAGGGTGAAGGTTCCTGTGTCGTGATCGAACGCAGTATTTTGCAGTGCTGAATCCGCCGAGTTGCGTTGCAGCGGGTGCAGTTTCAGCTTGGCGCCGGCGAGGGCTTCGCTCGAGAAGGTGACAGTTTCCTTGTCGCCGTTGAACAGCACAACGATACGCTGGTAGCGACGGTCGATGTCACCGGTCTGGTCTTGCAGCTGCATCGCGATCAGTCCCGGTACCTGCTCCGGACCGGTATTGAGGAAACTCAGGTGATCCTGGATTTGCTCGGCGGTGGTCAGGCGGAACAGTGGGGAGCTGTTGCGGATGGCCAGTTGCTCGCGGAAGATCGCGGCGGTCTGTTCGCGGTGGGATTTTTGCGGGGTGAGCGCGGGGTTGGCGAGCAGTGGCTGCATGATCCACCAGCTGTCCCGGTTTTTATCCGCAATGGGCAGGCCTTTGCCCCAGTTGCTGGTTTCCAGTGAGAAGTCCATGGCGTTGAACCAGTCGCCCGAGTTGTAGCTGTCGCGGTCCATGGATTTGGAGCGCAGGATGTCCTGGCCAGCGTGGATAAATGGAATGCCCTGGGCGAACAGCACTAGTGAGTTGCTGAAGGCCTGTATGCGTGCGCGGTCTTCGATGGTGGCGGTGCTGTTGGCCTTGATCTGGATGCCGTCGAATAGGGTTTCATTGTCGTGGGCGGCGATGTAGTTGATGGATTCCTGCGGGTCGGCAGTGTATCCGGTGGGCTGGCCGTTGTAGATCAGCTGTTCGCCGTTGGTGGTGTTGCCGTAGGAATCGGTGACGCTGTAGTGCTTCAGGTTGCCGGCGAGGGATACACGCACCTTGTCCGCCAATGTCAGCAGAGTCTGGCGTTCGTCACCCCAGAACTTTCCGTTGCTATCGGTAAACAGGCCGTTGCCAAAACCCTGCTCCTCAAATCCGCCGAACGGATTACCGCCGCGTACGCTGTCGCGCAGGCGGTCGTTGAAGGTGCCGATGCCGGTGCCGGCCATGTTGCCCTGGCGCGCCTGTGGGAAGCGCGCGTCATTGGCGACTTCGCCGAAATTCCAGCCCTCGCCGTAGAGATAAATATCGCGGCCATCCACGCCCGCAGTGCGCGGTGTCAGTGCGTCGAGCATGGCGCGGGTTTTAAGCAGGTTGTCGAGGCTGTGGTGGCCCATCAGGTCGAAGCGGAAGCCGTCCACCTTGTAGTCCTTTGCCCATACTTCCATCGAGTCCAGCATGAGTTTTTCCATCATGCGGTGTTCGCTGGCGGTGTTGGCGCAGCAGCTGCTCATCTCGACGCCGCCCTCGTTATTACGGCGGTGGTAATAGCCGGGGACGATCTTGTCCAGCACGGAGTTCTGGTACTGACCATAGGAACTGGTGTGGTTGTAGACCACGTCCATCACCACGCGCAGGCCGCTGCGAGAGAGGCTCTGCACCATTTCACGGAATTCACGGATACGCGCAGTGCCGCTGGCGTCGGTGGCGTAGCTGCCTTCCGGTACGGTGAAGTGCAGCGGGTCGTAACCCCAGTTGAAACCATCGCTGTCACGGGTGTTGTTGACCGCTTCCTGCTGTTCGCTGCCATCTGCAGCGTACATGGAAAGATCGCCGACCTGTTGCTGTTGTGCTTTGTCTTCATTCACCGTGGCAAAGTCGAAGGCGGGCAGCAGGTGGATGTGGGTCATGCCTGCCTTTGCCAGCTTTTTCAGGTGACGCATGCCATCGCTATTTTTTTCGGTGAAGGCTTTGAAGGTGCCGCGCTCGCTTTGCGGCACGGTGTCATCCGCGATGGAAAAATCCCGCACATGCAGTTCGTACACGGAAATGTCTTCGGGATTTTTGAGTTTCGGTTTGCGCAGGTGGCGCCAACCCGATGGCTGCAGGTCGCGGTCATTCAGGTTGATGATCTGGCTCTTGCCGCTGTTGATGGAGAGGCCGAGGGAGTAGGGGTCGGTAACCAGGTTGGTTTCGATCTTGTCGGAGAAATAGGAAAAGACTTCCACTTCATACAGGTAGTAAGCGCGGTCCCATTCCTTGCCGACCTGTGCCTGCCAGGCGCCATCCCGTTGTGTCATTTCCACCACCATATCGGCGGCGCTGGACTGGGGGTTGTTGAACAGGTGCAGTTTTACCGAGCGCGCAGTGGGTGCCCAGAGGGCGAAGTCCACAGCGTTGTCGCCGACACTCGCACCCAGTTTTCCAGCGTAATAAAAACCGTCGTCGAGCAGGCCGGCGAGCTGGATGCCGGTGGCATCCTTGAGCCGCCCCTCGCTATCGTAATGCGCAAGCGCCACCTGGCCGGTGATCAATGCCGCAGGATCAATGTCTGCGTCGAGGGTGAACGTGCTGTGGCCATTGAGATGCGGAAATTTCTGCAGGGTATCCGCCGACAAGCTGCCGGGGCTGAGCGGATAACTGGCATCGGCATCGATGCCGTCCGGGGTGATCTGCAGATTACCTGCGGCACTGTAGAGCAGTTTTACCTGGTCGCCATCGGCGGGGCTGATATTCCAGGCAAAATGCTTGGCGTCGAGCCAGTGGGCCTTTTCCTGGGTGAGATCGCCGCGGGGAATACCATTGGTGCTAATGACCACCTGTTTACTATTGGCGTCGAAGGCGAAATAAATTTCGTCACCATCGCTGGGCACAGTAAAAGCAATATTGCCACCGTTATTGCCGTAGCTCTCGCTCCAGCCTTCATTGAGCGCGACTTTGAATTCGTAATTGCCGGCGGGAATGCCTGACGTCAGAAAGGTATAGATCCCATCGCCATCGCTGTCCTGCATCCAGCTGCGCAAACAGTCCGGTTGCCAGTCACCGGGGCAACCGAGCTCACTCTGGAAATTGCCCGCCACAGTGGCGATGGTGCTGTTGGCACTGCTGGTGATCCAGTGGCTTTCATGGTCGTAGTAAAACTTTACGTCGGTGCTTTCAGCCAGCTGCAATCCGATATTGCCGCCATTGCGGTAACCGTTTGCACCGTAGTTCTCATCCCAGCTGCCGTTCAGGGCCGCTTTGTATTCCCAGTTGCCGGCGGGCACGCTGAAGATCCCCAGCCATTTGTCGTCGGCGGCGTCGTAGCCGAGCTGGGTGACAGAGCATTCGGGTTGCCAGTCTCCGGGGCAGCCCAGTGCCATTTGCAAATTGCCAGGAATACCGACGCTCACGGGATTGGGGGTATCGGATGCGATGGCGAGATTGGCGTGCAGGATGGCCTGGGACAACAGGCTGGCAGTCAGGAGCAGGCCGGCGGCGCGGGGATGCGCGGTACGGGTCGCGTGCATGGGATTCTCTCTGTTTCGATTTTTGTTATTTGTGTCTACAGGGCATCGCCTGCCCGCGACCATTGAACGGAAGTTGGACGCTGCCTGCCTCCTCCCCGGGGGAGGGTGAAGGATTTAGGCGCCAGGCTGGGATTGCAGATTGGATAAAACAGGTGAATGCGAGCGGCTTGCGTTGTCACAAAGCCTTCACGAAAGTGTCACCTGGGGGAAATCGATTAACGCCATTCTGTGCTGGAGCAAGACGCTGATCCCGCGCGTTGCCAGGGAAGGGCAAAAAATAGTCATTGATGAAATGGCGGGATCAGAAAGTGTGTCTATACTCATCCCATCTGAAAACTGCAGGTCGAGAAAGGTGATGCACCAGCAGCGATCCGATATCAAGGCCGGCTTTATGCCGGCTTTTGTTTTTTTATGTGCCGTCGACAAAAATGACATCCATGTCATTTTTATCTCCGACGCAGTCGAAAACGCTGGCGCAGAGGCGTCGCTCTGCTGGGTTTTCGTCTGCTCGCGCCGGCCTGTGGCCGCGACCGGTACCTCCTGTACCGATGGGCACTCCGTAGAAAGCTCGATTCCCCAAACTATTGCGACAGGCAGGCTTGCCTGCTAAATTGCGCGAAATTCCACCAGCGGAGGATTGTTGATGATTGCATCCAAGCCCCGCCGGGCCAGCCGCGACTAAATCGCCACTCGCCCGGCAATGTTCTTTTGTCGGGTTTCCCCATCCCATTGGAAACCCTTTTCGATAGCGCCCAAACTACATGGGCTTGAATGACGTGTGCCTGCATAAAACGTGTGCAGGGCACTTTTGAGGGTTCAGACCTTGAGTAAATCCCTGATTTCGCGCCGCCCGGTAATCCGGCGTGGCGCTTCCTCTGGTGGGCAGGAAAAGGCTGCCGGCGCACAATCACTGTTGCGCGTTCTGGGCTGGAAGCCGTTTTTCCAGCAGCAGTTGTCACTGGATGAACTGACCGATTGCGAACCGGTGCGGGTGATGGCGGTGCATCGCGGCCAGTTAGAGGTGTCCGGTGAGCGCGGTGACGAAGTGGTGCTGGTCCACGGCCCGCTGTTTGACGACGCCGAGGAAAAGCCCACGGTGGGCGACTGGCTGCTGCTTGAGCGCGACAGCCGCAAACCCTTGCGTCGCCTCGAGCGCAGCAGCCTGTTCCGACGCATGGCGCCGGGCGCGAAGCAGGTGCAGCTGATTGCGGCGAACATCGACAACGTGCTGATCGTCACCTCCTGCAACCACGACTTCAACCTCTCCCGTATCGAGCGCTACCAGGCGCTGGTAAAGGAAGCCGGTTGTCGCGCTTGCGTGGTGGTCACAAAGGCCGATCAGAGTGACGCGCACGAGCAGTACCGCGAAGCCCTGAAAAGCTATCGCGACCTCCCGCTGGTGCTGGTCAACGCGCTGGACAGCGCAAGTGTGGAAGTCCTGCGGGAATACTGCCGCAGCGGCGAAACTCTCTCACTGCTCGGCTCCTCCGGCGTTGGCAAATCCACCCTGTTGAACAGCCTTGCCGGCAGCGAACTTGCCGCCACCGCGGGCATCCGTGAAGACGACAGCAAAGGCCGCCACACCACCCGCCACCGCGCCCTGTACGCCATCCCCGAGGGCGGGCTGCTACTGGACAGTCCCGGTATGCGCGAACTCGGCCTGGCAGATGTCAGCGAAGGACTCACCGCTGTCTTTTCCGATATCAGCGAACTCGCCGCCAAGTGCCGCTTCGCCGACTGCGCTCACGAGACAGAGCCTGGCTGTGCCGTGCGCGCGGCGATGGACTCCAACGAGTTGGATGAGCGACGCGTACGCAACTGGCGCAAGCTGGAGCGGGAAGTAAAACGGAATAGCCGCACCCTGGCGGAAACCCGTGCGGAAGAGCGCGCGTTTAGTCAGTTAGTGCGCACCGTGGGAGGACATGCGCGTTCAAGAAAAAGTGGAGAGAATTGACGCTAACGAAGCGTAAAACTCGGACGTGAAGGCAAATTGCCGGGGGCCTGTTTTCAGAAGCGTCGGCGACAGGGAAGTCGCCGACGCAGCGTACAGGGATGTATTCACAGCGGTTCTGAAAACCGGCCCCCGGTGATTTTACGCCCGGAAGCCTGCTAAAAAGGCACGTGTTTTTGGGACGGGAATTTATATATTCAGCGCCGCCTGACCCGCAGAATCACTTACCGGTGTCGTGACGCTAATCTCCCCGCCCTGAGACTCAATCCAGGCATTCATCCGTTTTTCCAAAACATTCAACGGCAGCGCACCAGCACCCAGCAGTGCATCGTGGAAACGGCGAATATCGAAATTATTCCCCAGTGCCTTCTCCGCCCGCGCGCGAATTTCCTTGATCTTCAACTGTCCAACCTTGTAAGCCAGTGCCTGGCCCGGCCATACCAGATAACGGTCAACCTCCACCACAATATCGTGCTCAGGCTTCGGGCTGTTCGCCATAAAATACGCAATTGCCTCATCCCGGCTCCAGCCCAGCTGGTGCATGCCCGTATCCACTACCAAACGCACCGCGCGCCACATATCGTAAGTCAGCGCACCAAATTCGTTGTAGGGATCCTTGTACAGACCGAGATCGTAACCCAGGCTCTCTGAGTACAATCCCCAGCCCTCCACAAAGCCTGTGTACATCTTGGTGCGCCGCAGGCGGTGAATATCTTTCTGCTCCTGCGCCAGTGCAATTTGCAGGTGATGGCCCGGCATTGCCTCGTGCACCGTCAGCGCCTCCATCTCCCAGGTCGGACGGCTATTCAGATCGTAAGTGTTGGCAAAGAAAACCCCCGCGCGCCCCGCCTCCATCGAACCCGGCATGTAATAGGCCGTGGTCTGGGATTTTTCTGAATACGCCGGAATCGGCTTCACACCATAGGGCAGGCGTGGCAGGGTGCCGAACAGCGCCGGCAGCTCACCGTCGATACGCTTGGCAATGTCACGGTAATTCTTCAGTAACTCGTCTTTGCTCTGGTAAAAAAAGCGCGGATCACTGCGCAGGAAATCGGTAAATTCCTTGAAGCCACCGGTGAAGCCTGTTTTCTTGATGATCGCTTCCATTTCACCGCGAATACGCCGCACTTCCTCCAGGCCTATACGGTGAATTTCTTCCGGGCTCAGCTCGGTGGTGGTTTCCTCGCGCACCTTGTATGCGTACCAGCGGACACCATCATCGTTCCTGGTAAAGGCGGTTTCGGTATTCGCGTTGGGGATATATTCCCGCTCCACGAACTCGGCAAATGCCTGCCAACTTGGCACCAGGGATTTCTGGTAAATATTCTGTGCGCGGGAGCGCAGGCGCGTCTGCAGCGAGGCGGGAATGGTTGCGGGCATTTCATTGAATGCCTTTAGCAGCGGGCTCTGCTGCGGATCGGCGGGAATCAGTGCGCGGATCTGGCCGGGCAGTTCACGCAGGGTAATTTGCGGCGGGGTCAGTTTTTGCTTCAACCCCTTTTCCATCAAAACTTGTGTCTGCTCAATCAGCTGCGGCAGCTTTTCCAGGCGCGCGAGAATATTTTCGTAATCCGCCGGGTTGCGCTTGGGCATGGTGTTCAGTACCCCGGGGACACTGCGCTGGATACCACTCATATGGTTTACCGGCAGCAGGTGTTCGGGAAACTGGTAGCCGCGGACTTGCGTCAGCAGGTCCTGGTAGAGCAGCTGGTAGTCGAGCTTTTCGTTATCCGCCAAATTGTCTTCGTCGATGTGGCGGCTGGCCGCCAGCAGTTCCCGGGTCTGCCCCTTGCGCTGTTCAATCCCTCTGGTGGACTGATCTGTCCACATCTGTTCCACGCCGGGATAGCCCTGGTAAGTGCCGGTTTCGGGATAGCTCTCCATGATCCAGCGGTAGCGCAGGTCCTGCAGGGCCTGAAGCTTTTCACTGGCGCCCTTTTTGGGGATTGCATTCAGATCCTTTTCAAAGGCTTTTTGGTCCATTGCCTGGACATTGACGCTCGCGGCCATGATGGCTGCGGACAAACCAATGAATTTAGAGTTCAGGATTTTTTTAAAAGAATTGGAAAAGAACATCGTACTTCCTGTCTCTGATTGTTTTATTGATGAATTGTTATTTATTTTCGGGACGCTTAACTTGGATGTTAAGGCAGAGCACAGGGTGGTGCATTTGGAAACCGTCGCAAACAGGGATGTTTGCGACGGAGCGTACAGGGTGTATTTAAGGGGGGCGCCTAGCCCGGTTCCAAATGCACCACCCTGTGATCTGCCGCCACTAATTTTTTCGGAGCCTCGTTGCGGGGCTCTATTCGGAGCGCGGTGGCGGTCGGGCACCGGGGGCGGGTTTTCAGGACCGCTGTGAACCCATCCCTGGGCGCTTCGGCGCAAACATCCTGTTTGCGACGATCCTGAAAACCCGCCCCCGGCACCCGGCCTTCGCTGTAAGCTTTGTACTTCGTAGGCGATCAGTAATTAGATCGCGGCGGCCTGGCCGTTGAAGCCGTTATTGTTGTTGGCCATGGCATCGATTCGCGTGCGAATCTGTTCTTCGATGCCTTTGGCATCCAGGCCGATTTCTTCCAGCAATTTCTGATGTTTGCCGTGCTCGATAATCTTGTCCGGCAGGCCCAGTTGCAGCAGCGGTACCGGCGTTACACGGCGGTTCAGATACTCGGCAACCGCGCTGCCGGCGCCGCCGGCAATGGTATTTTCTTCCAGTGTCACCAGCAGGCTGTGGCTGTCGGCCAAGCGATCGATCAGCTCTTCATCCAGTGGTTTGACCCAGCGCATATCCACCAGCGTCGCGCCGAGCCTGTCGGCGACTTCACGGGCAGAAGCCAGCAAGGTGCCGAAGCTCAGGATGGCCACATTGGATCCTTCCTGAATCACGCGTGCCTTGCCAATTGGCAGCTCGGTCATGGTTTTTTCAATTTCCACACCCGGGCCGGTACCGCGGGGGTAGCGCACCGCGGCGGGGCCGGGGTGCTGGTAGGCGGTGTAGAGCAGCTGGCGGCACTCGTTCTCGTCGCTGGGTGCGGCGATCACCAGGTTGGGCAGGCAGCGCATAAACGTGAGGTCGAAACTGCCCGCGTGGGTGGGGCCGTCTTCGCCGACGAGACCGGCGCGGTCGATGGCGAAGGTCACGTCCAGATCCTGAATCGCCACATCGTGCACCATCTGGTCGTAGCCGCGCTGCAGGAAGGTGGAGTAGATCGCCACTACCGGCTTCTGACCCTCGCAGGCGAGGCCCGCACCGAGGGTGACCGCGTGCTGCTCGGCGATCGCCACATCGTGGTAGCGCTCGGGGAAGCGCTCGGCGAAGTCCACCATGCCAGAGCCCTCGCACATGGCGGGAGTGATGGCGATGAGCTTGTCATCCTGCTCCGCGGTGTCGCACAGCCACTGGCCGAATATATCCTGGTACTTGGGACCCTTCTTCTTCTGCTCTCCAGCTTTTTCTGGGGGCACCGCCACCTGGACCTTGGGTTCCGGCTCCAGCTTGTTCAGCGCGTGGTAGCCCACCGGGTCCGCTTCCGCGGGGCCGAAGCCCTTGCCCTTGGTGGTGACGATATGCAGCAGCTGCGGGCCGCGCTGATTGCGCAGGTTGCGCAGGGTGTGCACCAGGTCCTGCATGTTGTGGCCGTCCAGCGGGCCCACATAGTTGAAGCCCAGTTCCTCGAACAGGGTGCCCGGGGTAATCATGCCTTTCACGTGCTCTTCCGCACGGCGCGCCAGTTGCCACGCCTTGGGAATCACCGACAGTACCTTGCGGCTGCCCTCGCGCATGTTCAGGTAGGTCTTGCTGGCGAGGATGCGGGCGAAGTAGGTGGCGAGGCCGCCCACGTTCTTGGAGATCGACATGCGGTTGTCGTTCAGCACCACCAGCATGTCTTTGCCGGTGTGCGCCGCATGGTTCAGGGCCTCGAAGGCCATGCCCGCGGTCATTGCACCGTCGCCGATCACCGCTACCACCTTGCGCTCGTCGGGGGAGCCCAGCGCCATGCCGAGGGCGGCGCTGATGGAGGTGCTGGAATGGCCGACGCCGAAGGTGTCGTAGGGGCTTTCACTGCGCTTGGGGAAGCCGGAGAGGCCACCCTGCTGGCGCATGCTGAGCATCTGCTCGCGGCGACCGGTGAGGATCTTGTGCGGGTAGGTCTGGTGGCCCACATCCCACACCAGGCGGTCTTCCGGGGTGTTGTAGATGTAGTGCAGGGCGATAGTCAGCTCGACGACGCCGAGGCCGGCGCCAAAGTGGCCGCCGGTCTGGCCCACGCAGTACAGCAGGTATTCGCGCAGTTCGGTCGCCAGCTGCGGCAGTTGTTTTTCCGACAGGGCGCGCAGTTGGGCCGGATCGTCGATCTGGTCGAGGAGCGGTGTGTACGGGCGCTGGCGGGGTATCTGGTCGAACATCGAGGGTCCTGAATTCGGGCGTTTGGGCCCGTTTTCCTGTGCGGCTTGGGGATGGCAAGCGGCACTGGGCCCAAAGTATCAATTGCAACTGATAATGGTGGGGATTGTATGCCCACAGGCGCGAGATTGCATCCTGTGGGGCCAAGTACCGGGGGGCGTAGGAAATTGGGCTCAGTGATCCCGGTGAACGATATAGTCCGCCAGCTGCTGCAGGATGGCGGTGTTGCCCCCCAGCTGTACCAGCGCGTCGCTGGCTTCGCGGTACAGTTCGTCTGCCTTGGCGCGGGCACCGTCGAGGCCGAGCAGGGAGACATAGGTGGGTTTGTTGCGCGCGGCATCGGCGCCCTGGGTTTTGCCCAGGGTTTCGGTATCCGCGGTCACATCGAGGATGTCGTCCTGCACCTGGAACGCCAGGCCGATGGCCTCGGCGTAACGGGTGATGGCGTCGAGCTGGCCGGCATCGGCGCCGCCGATCAGTGCGCCCATACGCGCGCTGGCACAGATCAGGGCGCCGGTCTTGAGGCGGTGCATCTGCTTCAGTTGCTCGAGAGTAAGGGCCTGGTCGACCGCTGCCAGGTCAATGGCCTGTCCGGCCACCATGCCGCGGGCACCGGAGGCCTGCGCCAGCTCGGTCACCAGGCGGATACGCAGTTCCGCGGGCAACGGGGCAGCGGCGAGAAGCTCGAAGGCCTGGCACTGCAGCGCGTCACCGGCGAGGATCGCGGTGGCTTCATTGAACTGGATATGACAGGTGGGACGGCCGCGGCGGAGGTCGTCGTCATCCATCGCCGGCAGGTCGTCGTGTACCAGGGAATAGGCGTGTACACATTCCAGCGCCGCCGCCGCCTGGTGGCTCTGGTTTGCCGCCGCGGCACCGCCCAGGGCCTGGGCCGCGGCGTAGACCAGTGCCGGGCGCAGGCGCTTGCCGGGGCCGAGGGCGGCGTAGTTCATGGCGGCGAACAGGGTGTCGGCAGTGGAATGGTCAGCCAGTGCCGCCTTCAGGGTCTGTTCGACCTGCTGGCCGGAAGACTGCAGGAAAGCCTTGAGCTTTACCGGAATCGCAACAGGGGTGGAAGTGCTCACTTACTCCGCATCTCCGGAGAAATCGTCTTCCGCGTCGAAGGGCAGTTCCTGCACCTTGCCGCCTTCTTCCATCAGCACCTTCACCTTCTGCTCGGCGCTCGCCAGCTTCTGCTGGCACTCGCGGGTGAGCTTCACCCCGCGCTCGAAATCCGCCAGTGCCTCGTCCAGCGGCAGGTCGCCACTTTCCAGACGCTCCACCAGCTGTTCCAGTTCTTCCAGTGCGCTCTCGAACGAAGCGGCTTTCTTTTTGGCGGCCATGACCTAGTCCCGAAAATAGTCTCGATAAATAGCGAGGGTATGCAATTGCGGGCAACCTTAGCGGCTGCGGGGTGGAGGGTCAATTGGAGCGCCGGGGGACCATTGGGTCCCCCGGCGGTAACCGGGTGTCACGGCAAATAATTCTGCAGCTCCCGCCCGCCCCCTTGAATCTCCTGTTCCATCAGATAATGCGCCAGCGCCCGTTTCTGGGTGTTGCTGAAGCCGTAGTTGGGCATCGGTGGCGTCGGCGTATCGAAGTAATCCGCCAGCTCTTTCAGGGTGTACTTGCGGCTCAGGTTTTGCAGTGGGATCTGCTGGTGGCAGCGGATGCAGTTGCGGCGTTCGAAAATCTGCGCGCCCTGGCGGGCGGCGTCGCCGTCGATGGCCAGCGGCTTTTTCGGCGCGCTGATGGGCGGGCGTGTGCCGGCGGGAACGCGCGGTGCGTTTGAATTGGCCGCACCCGGCTGAATCCGGTACACCGCACCCGCGTAATCGTCGGAGACGTAAATATTGCCGCGCGCATCCTCGACAATATCCACTGGGCGGCCGTACACCGTGTTTTTGTCGTCCGCCAGAAAACCCCACATAAAATCTTCTGCGTGAATCTTGCCGCGCTCGTCCCAGTGCAGCGCCACCACCTTGTAGCCGTCCTTCACATCCCGGTTCCAGGAGCCGTGCAGCGCCACCAGTGCTACGTCGCGATACGCGTCGGGTTGTTCCGAACTGCGTAAAAAGCGCATTCCCAGCGGCGCATTGTGGGCGCGGAACTCGAATGCGGGGGGTATCGACGCGGCAATTTTCTGCTGGACCTCCGGGTTTTTCCCCTCGCCAAAATCCGGGTCCGGCACCCGGTTGCCATTGGCGTAGGGCCAGCCGTAAAACCCGTCCTGCTCAATGCGATTCAGCTCGCAGGGTGGGAAGTCATTACCCAGCCAGTCGCGGCCGTTGTCGGTGGCGTAGAGCGCACCGTCCTTGGGGGACCAGTCGAACCCCACGCTGTTGCGCAGGCCCGTGGCATAGATCTCGAAATGGCTGCCGTCCGGACGGAAACGCATGATGGTGGCGCGGCGCGGGTCTTCCTCCTCGCACACATTGCAGGTGGAACCGCTGGACAGGTACATCCAGCCATCCGGGCCCATGCCGATGGTCTTGGTCCAGTGGTTACCGCCATCCCCGAGATCGGTCACGATCCTCTGGTAACGGCTGGCAATGCGGCCATCGGAGTGGTCGAAGAGCGCGCGGCCGACGCCATTGCTCTCGGCGATATACAGCCAGTCCTCATGCAGTGCCAGCCCGTGCGGGCGCTGCAGACCGTCGATCAGTACCCGCTGGCCGTCGGCTTTGCCGTCGCCGTTGCGGTCCGCCAATAGCAGGCTCACCCGGCCGAGCTTGGGTTGGGACACCAGCAGATCGCCATTGCGGGTCACGGCGAGAAAACGCGCGTTGGGAATTTCCTCGCTGTAGAGATCCAGCCGGTATCCCGGCGCCAGCTGCAACTCGCGCTCCACCGTCGTTTTATCTGTCCTCGCGCCCAGTAGCTGGCCCCAGGGCACGTTGACGCCGGGTATCAGGCCGGCGGCAACGGCGGCCACCAGCAAAATGATGCCAATGGCGGCTATTGCTACCAGGCGATAAAAAGTTAGCGCGTTTTTCGACGTGGGTCTCACGATCGTCTTGATCTCGTAACAAAAGTAACTATAGTTGGCCGCTAAATGTCGCACAGCAGTACCAGTTGCGATACGCGCCACCAGTTCCCTCAAATCCCGCCTACGAAAAGTGTGACGCCAGTCACTCGTTTGTAAGACATCTCTTACAACAAGTTCAGCATTTTCCCACTACCCGAATTTTCTCCAGCGACCATAATGTAATTGCAAGGACGGAGAACGGATTGCACCGGCGGCAAGGACAGGTCACCAAGGAATGGAGACCGCGCTGCCAGCCTGAAGGGACTTGGGCACCATCCTGTGAGACGCACCGCTTGGGCTGGATTGCTCAAGCGGTGTTTTCATTTTGGGCCTGTGTATTATCGTCACTCGCACTTCCTGTGTTCAATTTTCCCTGTCAGTACAAACGAAATAGCCGGCCTTTTCAAAAGATCAGCACCGGATTTCGTTCATTGTCTGGAAATCGTAACAAACCTCCGCTTTAATCAGCACAAGACGGTCCAATTATTGTGGCCGCGGAGGATGAAGCATTCAGTAAGTTATTGCTCTACCCGTTCTTATCGCTGCCACCGTGGCCTCACTGGTGGTCGAGCCTTCATTGCCTCCAAATTTCGCCACTCTGCTCCAGCGCCGCCGCACTTTCCCAGATTTCCCGACCAGATTATCTGTCTCAACACTTCTTCCTGTTCCAATCCCTTTCCCTGCATCGCCACCAGAGCCCCGCCGGAATTCCCGCGGGGCTCCGTTGCTTTCAGGGTATGCCAATTTCGGAGGTGAACACATGCAAGCACAGATCCTGAGGTTGAATCTCGCCGGGCAGCCGCTGGAGTGGGTGAGCTGGGAAGAGGCCGCCTGCCTGTATGTACGGGACCTGGTCACCTGGACCCTGGGCGGCGTGGTGCAGACCGTGCATGGCGGAATCAACCGCCAGGGCGAGCGCTCAAGGCTGGACCTCGCCGCGATCATCGCCTGCGGCGGCGAGCGCATGGCGCGTCCGCGCACCCGGCCTCCACTCACCAACCGCGCGCTGTTTGCGCGGGACGAACACACCTGCCTCTACTGCGGCAGCTGGTTTCCGCTGCGCGACCTGACCCGGGACCATGTGCAGCCGGTATCCAAAGGCGGGCGCGACGTGTGGGAGAACGTGGTCACCGCCTGCCGGCGCTGCAACCAGCACAAGGGCAACCGGTTGCTGCAGGACCTGGATATGGAACTGCTGGCGCTGCCATTCGTGCCGAACGCCGCCGAGTATCTGGCGCTGATCAACAGTGTGCGGATTCGCGGTGACCAGATGGAGTTTTTGCGCGGCCAGTTTTCCCGGCCGCGACAGGAGGGTTGGTTGGTGGACGGACTGCCGATAGCGGGTTGATCCCCGCTGGCTCCGTCAGACCGCGGCTCGGATCAGCGCGGTGAGGTAGGTGCAGAAGTCGTGCCCGTTGTTCTGCAGCATTTTCGGGAACATGGAGATGGAGGTCATGCCCGGGAAAGTATTCACCTCGTTCAGGTAGATTTCCCCGTCATCGGTAAGGAAGAAATCGATGCGCGACAGGTCTTCCAGCTGCAGACCGATAAACGCGCGCTTTGCCGCCTCGTAAATCCAGCCCAACTGGCCATCGGATAAGCCTTCCGCCACCACGTGGGTGAGCGCGCGGCTGCCCTCCGCGTATTTTTCCTCGTAACTGTAGAACGTGTCCGCGGGCGCACAGACTTCACCGGGCGCGGTGATCACCAGTTCCCCCTCATAGGTGTAAGCCGCCACTTCCAGCTCGCGCACCTTCAGGCACTTTTCCACCAGCACATAGGGGGAGAGGCGGAAGGCATCGTTCAGCGCTTGTTCCAGTGCCTCCTCGTCGCTCACCTTGTAGCAGCCCACGGAAGATCCCTGGTTGGACGCCTTCACGAATACCGTGCCCCACTGCTGCAGTGCGTCTTTGGCCTTGGCGGTTTCCTCCGCGGTATTGGTACAGAGAAACTGGTAGGGCGTGTTGTCGACGCCGAGCGCGGTGAGCCACAGCTTGGTGGTGATCTTGTTGAAGCAGATCTTGCTCGCCTCGGAGCCGCAGCCGTAATAGGGCAGGCCGAGGATCTCCAGTTGCGACTGCAGGTCGCCGGTTTCACCGGGGTAACCGTGAATGGAGGGAATCACATAATCCACCGGTTGCGCGCTGCCACTGGCACTGTAGAGCAGTTTGTCCGAGCGCAACTCGCGCAGCATGCCGTCGCTGTCCAGCAGCTGGCCGTTTTCGTTCATGGTCACACGGGTGAGCTGAATGTCCGGCGCGCCCGCCAGTTCGCGCTGGATGAAATCCGCAGTGCGCAGGGAGACATCGTGCTCGCTGCCGCCACCGCCACAGATCAGCAGGACCTGGATGTTGTTGTGGTTATGAGTCATCGGGTTCTCATCAATCAATTACTATGGCGCCGCCGGTGCGGTGAGTACCTGAGCGCACTGCGCGGGCATGTCCGGCTTTTTCGGCGGCTTTTCCGGTTTCGGTTTCACCGGCGCAGTGCCGTTGAGGATGGCGTAAAAATCGTCACTAAACCACCAGTCGAGCCCGCCCTCGCAGGGCTTGCCACTCACCTTAGGCTGCGGCACACAGTTTTTGTCTTCCGGCGGACAGTTCAGGCGCACATGGAAATGATAGTTGTGTCCCCACCAGGGGCGCACTTTGCGCAGCCATTCATTGTCGCTGCCTGCAATATCGCACATTTTCCGCTTGATGGTCGGGTGCACGAAAATACGCGCGACACGGGGATCTTCGGAGGCAATGCGCAGAATGCCGGGAATGCGCTGGTCCCAGTTTTTTTCCAGCAGCATATGCCTGCGATCATCGGCGATGGGAACCGCTGAGATATTGTCCCGCTCCCACGGGGTCAGTGGGCGCTCGGCGGCGCGCTCGTCCTGGGAGAACCAGATATCCGCGTCCAGCCCCATCTGATGGCTGGCGTGGCCACTGCTGAATGGCCCGCCGCGAGCCATGGACATATCGCCAATCTGCAGGCGGCCGAGATGTTTTTCTTCCACGGCGTTGGAAAAGTCCTTGAGGAATTCCACCAGGTACGGATTGCCGTAGTGGCGGTTGCGCCCGGTGCGCACCAACTGAAAACCCTCGCCGCGCACCGGCATTTCCTCGGCGCCGCTGAGGCAGCCGTTGCTGTAGCCGCCAATACTTTCGGGCAGTTGGTTGGTGGGCGTGCGCGCCACCTCCCAGGGATTTTTCGCCAGGGTGGGGATGGCTGCACTGACTAGCAGTGCGCTGAATATGGTCTGGAATAGGAATCGGGTGGAGATCGACATGATTTACTGCGGTGGTGTCGGTTTAGTTTTTTGTGCCCTAAGAATTATAGAAGTTCCGTCAATGGGTTCTGTGGAATGGTCCGCTTCGGTGGCTTTTCGTGGTTGGGTCGTTGGGTGGTTTGTAGTTGGCGAGTTGGGTGGCGGCTTGGCTGGGCGGTGCTCCCTTGCGAGACACGCCCATCCCAAGCCTTAGCGAAAAACTTACAGAACCTCGCGGCAGGCCGCCACCAATGCCGCCATCTCCTCATCCGTACCGATGCTGATGCGCAAGTACTCACTAATCCGCGGCTTATTGAAATAGCGCACGATGATGTTGCGCTCGCGCAGGGCCAGGAACAAATCCTCGGCGGAAATCTTTGGCGGTTTGGCGAAGATGAAGTTGGCGGTGGAGGGGATGATCTCGAAGCCCAGCTCGTTCAGTTGTGCACAGGTGTCTTCACGGGTGGCGATGACTCTGGCGCAGTTATCCACAAGCCAGGTGCGATCCGCGATGGCGGCGGTTGCCACCTTCTGCGCGATACCGTCGATCGGGTAGGAGTTGAAGGAGTTCTTTGCCCGGTTCAGGCCCTCGATCAGGTGCGCCTGGCCCAGTGCATAACCCACACGCAGCCCCGCCAGCGCGTGGGACTTCGACAAGGTGTGCACCACCAGCAGGTTCGGGTAGCGGTCGATCAGTGCGATTGCGCTGTCGCCACCGAAGTCGATGTAGGCCTCGTCGATCACCACCACCCGCTCCGGGTGCAGCTTCAGCAACTGCTCGATTTCCGCCAGCGGCAGGTAGCGGCCTGTGGGCGCGTTCGGGTTGGGGATGATCACACCGCCGGCGCCGTCGATCGCGTAGTCCGCAACCGCGATGGAAAAGTCCTCCCGCAGCGGCAGGGTGCGCGCCTCGATACCGTAGAGTTCGCAGTACACCGGGTAAAAGCTGTAGGTGATGTCCGGGAACAGCAGTGGCTCGGGGCGCTGGAAGAAACTGTAAAACGCGTGCGCCAGCACCTCGTCGGAGCCATTGCCCACAAAAACCTGTTCCGCCTGCAGGCCAAACTGCGCGGCGATGGTAGTGCGCAGTTCGGTGGATTCCGGGTCGGGATAGAGGCGCAGGTGGCTCGGCAGTTGCGGGTCCTGCAACACGGCCTGGGCCTTGGGCGAGGGCGGGTAGGGGTTCTCGTTGGTGTTGAGCTTGATCAGGCGCGCGGTGGTTTTCGGCTGCTCCCCCGGCACATAGGGGTGGAGCCGGGCAACGGCCGGGCTCCAGAACGGATTGTCGGTGGTCTGATCGGTGGTGGGCTCGGTCATGGCATTCACTCCTTGTGCGCGCCGCGAATTGCTTGGGTGGGCGGGCGGAGATTTTATGCCGTGTGCGCGCAGACTTCGACGGCTATTCGCCGTGAATTTCCTCTTCAGTGTCTTTCTTTGCGCTCTTCTTCTTGCCCTTTTTCGTGTCCTCTTCGATGGGGATATCGAACAGCTCCGGCGCATCGGCGAGGAATTCTTCCAGCGGCACCGGCCGGCGGAACAGGAAGCCCTTGTACTTCAGCTCCCTGGATACCGGCGGAGACTCGCTAAACTCGCCCATGTTGCCGATCTCCACCGCCGCAGCGAAGCCGAGGAAGCTCCACGGAATCAGGATCGAACCCAGGAAGCGCCAGTGGGGGGCAATATTCAGTGCGAGATACGCCGCGCACCACAGCATTACCGGCAGCAGCACCGCCAGCACCAGGATATTCAGCAGCGGCAGTACATGCTCGAGGTTGAAGTTGAAATTGAGCAGGCCGCCAAACCACTGCCACACGGCGTAAACCAGTGCCGCGGCGGCGGCGATGGAGAGGTGCGGCAGGAAGTGCGCCTCGTGCTTCACCACCTTGCCGATAAATGCCCAGGCGGCGGCGTACACCAGCAGGCCAATGATCACATCGGTCAGCACCTTCACCACACCGGTCCACTTGAATTCGCTGCTGGTGCCGAGCCACGCGAGCCACAGGCTGAGCCCCGCCACCAGCAGGCACAACAGCGTGGCCACCAGCGGCGTCGCCAGGCGGTCGAACACCGTTTCCGCCGAGTGCAGCGGGATCGCCGGCGCCACACTCATTTCCGTGTCGATAAAACGCACCCGGCTCTTGCCGAGCTGGATCTCGTCGCCGCACTGGATATGGCGCTCAGTGATCGCCGCCGGCTTGATGGACTTGTCGCGGAAATTGCGCACCAGGCGCACGCCGTTCAGGCTGTTGAGATCCCGCAGCACATAGCAGCCATCTTCATCCCGCACCACTTCCGCGTGCACCGGGTCGACATGGGGGTCTTCCAGCATCACCGCGTTGTCGTAGCAGCGCCCGAGGGTGGCGCGGTCCCCGTCCAAGCGGTAGCGGGTACTAACCCGGTGGGCACGATTGATTTCTTCGATAATCAGTGCCATTGAATTTCGCTCACAAATTTCTCGGTGAAGGCGCTGGCGGACTCCTTGGTGAAACCGGAAAGGGTGAAGTGGCTCACCAGCGCGCGGTTGGCCTGATCTACGGTCAGGCTCACGTAAAACACGTCGTAGAGTTCCGGGAACTCCTTATAGCGGCGCACACACACCGAGGTACGGGCGATGGCCGGCGCGCTGTTGCCGTTGGCCTTCGGCGGCTTCTGCGCCGGTTCCGCATCGTCTTGCGCGTCCTGTTCCTTGCCGCCGGCGCCATCGCGCGGATGGGTGGTGAACTGCTGCTTGCAGTTGAAGTTGGTCACATCGTCTTCGCCGGCGCTGTTACCCGGGTAGAAGCCGCTCATCTCTTCCGCGTAGCCGCTGTAAAAGCGCGACGGTGAGAGCTTGCCGTTGGATTCGAGCCAGAAAAATTCGTACTCCACCCGCCCGGTGTCGAAGCTCTCCGACAGGTACACCACGTCCTGCCCGGTGCAGCCCTTGGCCACCTGCTGGATCGGTTCGTCCTCATCGTCGGTGGAATTGCCCCAGCACTGGATCGCCGGCACGATTTCACCCACCACCAGCGCATCGCCCAGCGGGCGCAGCTGCCAGTCGGCGTTGAGAATCTGGTCGATGATGCGCTGCTGGTTCTTGAGCAGCTGGCGGTTGATCACCGGTTGCAACACGATGGCGCCGTTGCCTTCGCTCATCTCCTGCTTGAAGTCCTCGAGCAGCGCCGCCAGCTTGTCCACCGGCACCAGGAAACTGATCTGGTTGCCGGCGGTGGCCACATTGATACCCACCACCTCGCCGTTGCGGTTGATCACCGGGCCGCCGCTCATGCCCGGATTGATCGATCCGGAAAAATGGATGCGGTCGTAAAAACTGCCGGTGGCGATGCCATTGTAGGTACCGGGCACGATGGTCATGCCGAGATCCAGCGGGTTGCCCATGGAGACGATGGTCTCACCCTTGCTCGGTGCGGTCTTCGCCAGGCGCAGGTGATCCTTACCCGCCTCGCCCTTCTGGCGCAGGATCGCCAGGTCGTTGATCACATCCACATCCAGCAGCTCGAGGTCGCCCTCCTGCCCGTCCACCGAGAGGTATTTGAGGGAGTAGCGTTCCGGCTGGTGCACCGCTTCCGACACCACGTGGTAATTGGTGGCGATCAGGCCGTCGGCGGTAATCTGGAAACCGGAGCCCAGCCCCGCCTTGGAATTGGAGGACTGTTCGATCAGGCGAATCTGGTACAGGCTGCCGCGGTAATCGCTGTACAGCTGCTCATAGCTCTGCGCCAGCGCCGCACCGGCGCAACACCACAGCAGTATGGCCAGCAGGGGCGAAAACAGACGCGTATAAAGGTCGGACATATTGTGATGCTTTTCGTGGTGCTTTTCGTTGTGTACTGGCGATAGCGAAAATTCAGGCGCCAGCAACCTGCGCGGAAAAACGTGGCAGTAACGCGGCGACAAGTACTGATTAAATTGTGGCCGAAAAGACGACCGATATTACGGGATCGGTCGCGGCCCAACAAGCGAGCCACAGACCCGGCAGCAGCTCCCGCCAAATGACTTTTTCGACTGTTGAGTGTAGTGAATACCGCGGAATTTCGTGTAATGAGAAAAAAACTCGCGATGAAAGTGAGTGAATACTCCGCCGCTGTCGCCCGCCGGCACGACATTTTCCATTTGGTGTAATGGCGTGTAATGGCGTGTGATCGACGTGTAATAAGGTTCGGCGTATTTTGGCGTTCAAGGTTGAAGGAGTTGCGCTGCCCGGCCGTCACAGGAGCCGCGGCAAGGTGGATTGCAGACACCCGGTTACCGGTGTCCATCACGGAAGGTGGAACCAATAAGGGAGGCGACGGAACTGCCTCCCTCACCGGCAACGGTACCGCGCCCTTCAACCAGGCCTGCTCACACTAAATTCGATAGCCGCGTTGCAGTGCCGAAGCGTGCTAGGCAAGGCGCTAGGAGCGCAGTTTAGTAACACTAAATAAGCGACAAGCAACGCAGCATAGCGCGCTTTGGCGCGCAACCCGCAGGGAAGGGGCTGTCGAATTTAGTGTGAGCAGGCCTTAGCCAAAGGATTGGTAGTTGCCCGTTTCCGCAGAGCCATTAGCGGCTGCAGGCAACAAATCAGGAAGACTTCAGCGCAAGCTGAACGGTCAGGTCGCCCCGGTAACCACAGAGCCTAGGAAGCCGGGATCGTGGAAGGGCCTGACAGAGGCACGGATGCCTCATTTCGCTCTTGATAGTGTTGTTGTAACCGTAGATGGCTGGGACCATCTTTTTTGTACCGGCAGTAAGCTTGCTTACTGCCGGTTTTTTTTGTCAAAAATGTGATGGAGTTCCGGCGCAATTTTCTTTTATGCTACAGCGCGCAGTCGAATGCTCGCAGAAGGTATTGGGGGTGGCTGCGCGAACCATTAGAGAGTAAACGCGCTTTCCAAGCGGTATCCAGGGAAGCATCGAAATATTGGGATACAACTTAGGGGAAATCACCATGGCCAATATCTGTGCCGACAAGCCGACTTTTGTCGCCGACCTGAACGTAAACGACACTTTCGACCTGACACTGAAGCCGGTAGCACCGGTGAACGGCGAAGCCCAGTACTGGCCGCTGTACAACGCCGCCAACCCCGGTGAGGAATTCGGCAATATCCTGTTCCAGTTCCGTGGGCAGAACAAGAAGATCACCCTGAATATCACTCTGGACACATCAGAAGTGGAAGGTATCCAGTTTACCAAGACAAACCAAGGCAATTTCGACGGGATTGTTGGTCTGAGCACCGATTTCAAACAAGAATTCAATGCCAAGGCTGGCAAGCCTAAAGGTGGTACTGATTATACCGAGCTGACCGTGACGGCCAGTATTCAGACTAGTGAGCTTGCGGAGGCAGGGAACAATTTCTCGTTTCTGTGGCTGTGCGAGATGATCGATACCGGGATGAATATTGTTTCCGGTGACCCGGATGCTCAGTACGAGCCAGAGTAATTATTTGCACAAGCTGGCCTTTACCTGATTCGATACATGGGGCTGGGTGCAGAGCTGTCGGAAAGCCGGAAGATTGAACCATTCTGCACTCATGCCCTGCTCGATAAGCTGCTCCAAGTAGTAGTTGGCCGATGGCCACTGGTTACTCAGCGCATAGACCTGGGCGGAAAAGTATTTGACATCCGTATCCTCAGGCGATTCTTGCTGAAGCTCTAGTGTCAAGGAAATCGCATCCGAGGTTCGCCCTAAATGAGCCAGTGTCAGCGCACGGTATCTGCGTTCGCGAAGCCCCTCTGCACTTTTGGTGATTTCTATAGCATCATTAAAAGCCTGATGCGCATTCTCTTGCTGTCCGAGCATCACGTAGGTTTCGGCAATAAGCACTTTTGCTGAAACATCATTAGGAATTTGATCTAAAACACTACGAAATTCTTTTTGTGCATTTGAATAAAAGCCTTGAAGGAAATAACAAACGCCTAGGTTTAGGCGCGTGCGCCAGCCGCGCAAATGTTCCGGTATCGATGTGATGGCAGTTTCCGCAGCAGCCAAATTGCCACTTTCCATCTCAATATTTCCAAGCGTGGAATAGGATGACCAGTGATCAGGAAAGGCCCGTAAAAGTTTTTCCAAGACTGAGCGAGCCTGGGGGTAATTGCCGGCTACTGCGTTATTGAGAGCGACTAAATATAAGTTGTCGGCAGATGGGTTAAGTGCAGATGCTTGTTCTGCATAGTGTAGGCCAGATTCATATTCTCCTTGCATGAAAAAAAAACGTGCATATCTGGCAATCAGATCCGCGGAGGGACTAGTGTCCTCGTCTAGCTGTTTCAGGAGTTTGTTGAACCCATCTTTATCACCTGTGTAAGTGCGTAACCAAAGTTCTTGCTCCAGCAGCTGTTGTCTATTTAGTTTGTGAGCGCGCCCTCTCTCTATTACGGCGAGACCTCGCTCAATGAAAGCATTTTGATCCGTTTGTACAAATAGCTTTGCCGATACGCTGGTAAAAGCTTTGTACAAGTTCGTATTTAGAGGGTACCGGTCAATTAGTAATTGGAGTAATTCGAGATCCTTAGGCTTGAGATCTTTTTGATCTAGTCTGCTCAATATGTCCAGATAACTGTCGTAGTCTTTGTCGGACATTACGACGCGCTTCTCTTTTTCAGTCAGATAGTTTTCGGAAAAAACGGCCTTTGTGCTATTACTTATACGATATTCGGCTTCTTGCCGCTTATCTGTCAGAAATGTAAAACTGCTCTGTTGCTTGATCTCGCCTGCCATCGGCGCTATTAGCTGTAGCTCTATTTCACAGCGCACCTGCGCACACTCAAGCTTTGCAAACAACGCATCTGTAACTCCTTTATTCCGCAACGCCTGCAACTGCGCCTCAAAATCCTGCCCTTCCTTCGGCTCAAAACTCACCAGCGCACTGGCCTTCAACTGCGAAACCGAATTCATCAACGCCTGTCGCACCATGGTCCGGGTCAGCGCTACGGCATTTTCCTCGCCGCGGATCTCGCCGTTGATCTCCACCGGCATCACCGCGATGTATTGCGGCTCCAGCCGGGTGATTTCCTGCCAGCCCCAGTAACCGCCCGCGCCCACCACCAGCGCGGCGGCGATACCGGTCGCAAGGCGTAGCCAGCGGCGACGCTGTTTCACCTGCTGGCGGGTGAACAGGTCGGTCAGCGTCGCGGTGAAATCTTCGCTGTCGGATTCCAGCCCTTGCTGATGCAGCAGCTCAAAACCCTGGTACACAAGCTGCGCGCTCTGCGGGCGCTGCGCCGGGTCCTTGGCCAGCAGTTTGTCCAGCAGGATCGTCAGCGGCTCGGGAATATCCGCCCACGCCTGCTGCGGCGGAATATGGGGTTCGTTGGTGATGCGGTTGGCCATGGCCAGCGCGCCGGCGTCGTGCTTGTCAAACGGGCGGCTGCCGCACAGCAGCTCATAGGCAATGGTGCCGAGGCTGAACAGGTCGCTGCGGGCATCCAGGGTTTTGCCGAGGATCTGCTCCGGCGACATGGCGGTGATGGTGCCCGCCAGCTGGTTTTCCGCGGTGAGGGTTTTTTCGTCCAGCTGCTGGGATTTGGCGATGCCGAAATCGGTGATCTTGGCGGTGAGCTTGCCGCTGGCACCGGTGGTGATCAGGATATTGTCGGACTTGAGGTCGCGGTGAATGATGCCGAGGCTGTGGGCCTGCTGCAGGCCCTGGCAGATCTGCATCAGCAGGCTGAGTTTCTGCTGCAGGCTGGGGCTGTGCTCGCGCATCCAGGCACGCAATGTGGTGCCATCGATATATTCCATCACCAGCGCGATATTGCCATCTTCCTCCAGCACATCGTGCAGCGCGACGATGTTCGGGTGATTGAGCTGGGCGAGGAGGCGCGCTTCCTGCTGGATGCGCGCGCGGGCGTTGTGGCTGGCGACGTCGTCCTTCAGCTTCTTGATCGCTACCTGCCGGTGCAGCTTGCGGTCTTCGGCGAGATACACAATGCCCATGCCGCCGGCACCGAGGGTGCTGTGGATAACATAGCGCTCGCTGTCGACGGCCGGTTTGTGCGCGGCGCTGGCCTGCGGTCCAACCTCGGGATCGGCAATATCCATCTGCGTGTGTTCTTGTTCTGGTTATTTGTCGCAGCGAGGCGCGCTCGAATCAATCGGCTTACAGCTTCGCGCCCGTCTCGCTGTTGCTGGCAACCTGGGATTTGCCCGCATTGTTGTTATTGCCCCCGTTACACAGACCCGGATATTGCTGTCGCAGGTCGTCAAATGCGGGGATGCCGCAGATTTTGACAAAGCGCGCGGTGCAATACCAGATGGGGGAGATGCCCTGTTCCAGGGTCTTGCGAATATGCACCTTGGCGGAGAGCAGGTCGCCGGTGGTGATGTACACCTGGGCGCGGGCGTAATTTACGTAGAGGTCATCCGGTGCGTCGCGGCGGATCCTGAGCAGGTTTTCCACCGCTTTTTCCGCCTCGCCCAGTTCCGCGTAGGCGCGCGCCTGCATCAACAGCCCCTCCCAGTCGCTGCGCTCTGCGGTCAGCTCAAGGGCGGTGTGCGCCAGTTCCAGCGCCTGCTCGGGCTGGTTCAGCTCGCGCGCGATTTCCGCGCGGTACAGCAGCGGGTCGGCGTCCTTGGGGGCGAGGCTGGAGACCCGTGCGAAGCAGGTCTGGGATTCCGCATACTGCTGCTCGATGAAGTAGGCGAGACACAGGTTGTAGGTATCCATCGGGCCGATGCGCTCGAGGCCGGCCTCGCTCAGCAGGCGGATGGTTTCCGCAGCGTTGCCGCTGTCGAGCATGTTGCCGGCGAGCAGGGAGATGGCGTCGATGGATTCGCTATTGAGGGCAATCGCCTGCCGCAGCACTTTATTCGCCGCCTGCATGTCGCCGCTCAGGGTCAGGGTAAGCGCCTTCTGGTCCAGGTAGGCGTAGCTGGTGCGCAGCGCCAGGGCGCTGTCGATATGTGCGAGGGCCTTGTCGTATTCGCCGCGGTGGTGGTGGTAAAAGGCCCTCAGCTGGTGATAGCTGGCCTTGTCCGGCAGGGTGAGTTTGAGTCGTGCCAGCAGCGCTTCCGCCTGGCCTGGCTCGTTGCGCAGGGTGGCCAGGCGCAGCTGGTTGATCAGGATTTCCGGGGTGTCGGCGAGGCTGGCGGGTGCGCGCTCCAGCAGCTTGGCGAGGCGCGTGTCCGCCTCAGCGGCGCGGGTGTTGAACTCCTGGTCCATCACCATTTCACCGTAGAGCTCGTACAGCGGTGCGAACAGCACCGCGCGATCCTGCAGGGTGTCCAGCCGATCCAGCAGTTCACCGAGGTGCAGGTAATCCTGGCGGCGCTCGTGGATTTCCAGATAGGTCAGGTAATCCTCGGCGCTGATGCGCGCGCTGCTTTCACGGTTGCGGGCGGGGAACTCCGCCAGCAGGTCGTCCAGCTGGTGCTGGGTGCGCGCGCGGCTCTCCAGGCCTTCCTCCACCACCAGGCGGGTGCTGCGGCTGTTGACCACGGTGAGGGTGTCGCTGTCGAGCAGTTCCAGCGACAGTTCGCAGCTGCGCGCGTCGCAGTCGATGGCGGGGATCAGCAACAGGTCGGCATTCAGGGATTTGGCCTGCGCCGCCAGTGGCTGGCCGCGCAGGCGGCGCGATTCGGAAAACGACACCAGTTTCAATCCCTGGCGCCCGCTGAGCCCCTGTTTCAGAGCACTCTGCACGTTGCTTACCAGCAGGCGCTGGGTGCGCACAAAGGCGGAGTCGTCGGAAATTTCCAGCGGCTGCGGCTCCAGCACCGCGATGTATTTGCTCGATTCCGGCAGCGGCGGGGTGGCGAATTCGCTCAGCGCAAGCCAGGTCCCCGCGCCCGCGGTGCCGATGGCCAGCAGGGCGATGGCGGCGCGGTGCAGCCAGGTGCGGCCGCTGTGGTGGTACTGGTAATAACTCTCCGCGGTTACCGTGGCGGTGACGCTGTGGGTGCGGGTAAAACTGCTGCCGCTGCCCCGGATCTGCAGCAGTACGGCTTCCAGTTCGGTGGCGACGGCGGCGGCATTCAGCGGGCGCTGCTGTGGGGTTTTTGCCAGCAGGCGATCCAGCAGCGCACACAGCGCCTGCGGCAGTTCCGGTGCGAACTTGGCCGCCGGCGGGTGCGGGCTTTTGACGATGCGATCGGCAATGACGTAGGGGCTGTTGTTGTCGCCAAACGGGTTCTGCCCGCACAGCAGGCGGTAGGCCAGCACCCCGAGGGCGAACAGGTCGCTGCGGTTATCCAGGGGCTTGCCCTGGGCCTGCTCCGGCGACATGGCGCCCCAGCTGCCGGCGACGTGTTGCTCGCGGGTGAGGTCGCTGTCTTCCTGCCAGTGCTTGGCGATGCCGAAATCGGTGATCTTGATGGTACCGCTGCTGTCCACCAGGATGTTCTCGGCCTTGAGGTCGCGGTGGATGATGCCGGCACTGTGGGCGCGGGTGAGACCGGCGCAGATCTGCTTCAGCAGTTGCAGCTTCTGTGCGAGGTCGGGGCTGCGCTCTTTCTGCCAGCGGTCGAGGCTGCAGCCGTCGACGTATTCCATCACCAGCGCGATGCCGTTTTCGTCCTCCACCACATCGTAGAGCTGCACGATATTGTTGTGGTTGAGCTGCGCCAGCAGCAGGGCCTCGCGGCGGATGCGCTCGCCGGCGTTGCTGCTGTTGGGATTGTGGAGCAGTTTCTTGATGGCGACCTGACGGTTCAGGCGCTCGTCGGTGGCGAGGTACACCACGCCCATACCGCCGGAGCCAAGGCGGGCGGTGGCGCGGTAGCGGCCGATGTAAAAAGGTAACTGCTCTGATTGCATGTTGTGACTGCGGTAATTTTTTTTCTTACTGGTAAACTGCCGTCCTTGGATCAAAGTCCGTCCCTGCAGAGTCGGTTTTTACTGGCTGAATGCGTTGCCGGTTAAATGGTCTCCACTTCCGCAATTGCATATTCCCCGGTGCTGGCTTCCAGCTCTTCTTTTTGCGAGCCCTTGAAAATATCCAGCAGGTAACAGCCGAGGCGCATCTCGTAGGAGCGGCGTTCTACCAGGTGCGAGGTGTCGATGGCGTCCGGCAGGCTGTCGGCAATCTGCTTGCGCGCGCGGAAGATCTGGGTGTTCAGGTGATTGACGGTAATGCCCAGCTCGCGGGTGGCGAGGTCGGCGGATACCCAGCCCTGGTCGGCGTGGTCGATGCCGCGCTGGATGTCGCGGATGCGCGCCCGCGCCAGGTACAGCAGCAGGTAGTTGTGGGTGCGTGCCGGCAGGTCGAGGCGCGTGTCGTCGCGCGCCAGCTGCAGTTGGATATGTTCTTCGTGGTGGCTGACGGAAAAGCGCAGGCGAAAATCCGACACACACAGATTCTGGAACGAGAGCTCGGTGGTGGTGTTCTGGCTGTTGCCGAGGAACAGTTCCCAGCTGTGGCGCGCGCAGTCGATGCGGTTGCCGTGTCGCACCAGCTTGGCGGTGCTGCTGTTTTCCGAGCCGTCGAGCAACTCGTAGATCCACACCCCGTTGACCGGGTTGAAGTGCAGGCTGGCAATGGGGTCGTGCTCATCCGGCAACAGGTGGTAGGACTCGAGCGCGGTGGCTTCGCCGCTGTGGATATCGATCAGCAGGTTTTCCGGCGGGTCCAGGTTCTCCACCTTCCAAACGGAATTGGTGGAACGGCCGAAGGTGATCTTGTCGCCGATCTGCAGTGGCTGGTTTTTTGCGGGAATAAGCTGCTGGCCATTCACCCAGGTGCCGTTGCGGCTCAGGTCGCGAATGATCCAGTGGCTGCCAGTCCATTGAATGGCGGCGTGGATGCCGGAAATTTCCGGCAGGGTGATGCGCGTATCGGCAACCCCCTGACGGCGGCCAATAGTGTGGTGCGCCATCAGGAAAACGGGTTGATCCCGGTCGGGATGTTGCAAGCTGGCCATGTTCAGTCCCTTCCCCAAAAAACTGCATCGTTAAATCCCGCGCGGCGCAGTGCCGTGAAACGGAGGTAAATGCAGGAATTATCAAGACAGGGCGGCCGGAGAGTGGTTCTCTCCGCATACAGCCGTGTGCACGGAAAGTGGCCAGGAGTCGAGCCTTAATAGGTGGCCGGAGCCCGTTTTAATACGGACACTCACCAACCGATTTATTTTTCGCCGGGGCGCAGTCGCGGTTTGGAGCAGCTACAGCATTTACCCTACACGGTAAAGCGCGCCACCTCTCATTTTTATTGCCGCGACAGAGCTTTGCACCGCTGTCTTGAGTCAGTGTTCGCTAACCAATAGGCGAGCGTCCACTGTAGTGTTGCCGGACCATTTATACCGGACTGCGAGCCGAATGCAATCACTGGATGCGAATTGATACGAAGTATGTACGGGCGTGCCTGTCCGTTTTTGACAATTGTCGGTCGGCACGAAAATCAACATGCACCGGCGGCGATCGGTATCAGTGGTCGTCGCGGTTTTCCTGTTCGTCCGCGTCGTCTTCTTCCGGCAGTTTGCGTCCGTCCTTGCGGTCGAGGTCACCCACGTCGAGTACCGGCGACGCGTCGATATGTTCGGCATCCATCATCAGTGCCACCCGCTGCAGCGACGAAATGATCATGGACTGCTCCCACTCACGCAGGTCGCGGAACTGTTTGACGAAGTGATCCTGCAGTGGGGTGGGGGCGTCGCGGATGTTCTCCATACCTTTTTCGGTCAGGTAGGCGTGCACCTTGCGCTTGTCTTCCTCGGAGCGCTCCCGGTACACCAGGCCGCGTTTTTCCAGGCGGTCGAGAATGGTGGTGACGGTGGCTTGGCTGAGGCTGATCTCCTTCGCCAGCGCGCCGATGGTCACCTGGCCGTGCTCGCGAATCGCCTGCATCAATAACAGCTGCGGCGCGGTAAGGCCGGCGGTTTTTACCAGCTGCCGGGAGTGCAGGTCGGTGGCGCGGATCAGGCGGCGCAGGGTAATGAGTACTTCTTCGATCTTGTCCATCAGCAGCAGGGTCTCGATTTCACGGTGGCAGGCGCGGTGGTAGATGTGCCCGCGCCCGACTTTAGGTTCTGCGCCGCTTTTGTCAAATCCGATACCCGGGTTCCGGCGATCTTCCGCCGTCGCCGGGGCGCGAAAGTCACCTCCGGTGGACTCCGGCGTCTCTTTTTTCCCAGCGCCCGATATTGGTGCCGGCTGCCCGCCGATGGTGCGTGAGCCCCCGTGGTTGCTGGTCTTGCGGTGGTTTCGTGCGCCGCCGGATGCTTTGTGGTTGATCGTATTTTGATCATGTTGCATGAGTCTTGGCCTTGAACCCTCCTGAATGTTTAGAGTACTATGAATTCAAATATTTAGATCAGTAAATAATTTTTGGTGGGTCAGGTCAAATTTTAATCACAAATTGGCTTTTGTTCGATCTCTTTTGCGGGTTGAGCAATTTTTTGGCGGTTGTTTCTGAAATTTGCCCCTGATTTAACATTTTGATGACTAAAGGTATTGGTTTGAGTGCCAGCAGTGAGCTAAAAGAAGACGATTCATTTGACGACAAAGTAAACGAGGCGCGGCAGGTAAAGCCCCTGGGGTTAGAGCGTGAGGCTTCCCGGATTCTGCTGCGCCGCCCGTTCAGCGAGGATGGTGCCGCCGTGCACCGGCTGATCGGCAATTGCCCACCGCTGGATACCAACTCCCTCTATTGCAACCTACTGCAGGCCAGCCACTTTTCCGCCACCAGTGTGGCCGCGGAGCTGGATGGCGAGCTGGTGGGTTTCATCTCCGGCTACCTCATCCCCGAGCGCCCCGACACGCTGTTCATCTGGCAGGTGGCGGTGGCCGAGCAGGGCCGCGGACTGGGGCTCGCCGGGCGCATGCTGCGCGAAATTCTTGCGCGCCCGGCGTGCACGCAGGTTCGCCACCTCGAAACCACCATCACCCCGGACAACGACGCCTCCTGGGCGCTGTTTCGCAGCCTCGCGCGTAGGCTCGATGCGAAGTGTGCGGATTCGGTGCTGTTCGATCGCGAGCGCCACTTCAACGGCCAGCACGACAGCGAAATGCTGCTGCGCATCGGGCCGTTTACCGCGCGCTGATACGCGTTTCCACCTTTTCTAATTTTTACGCATTTAACTCAATCACCACTTAGGGGTTGTCGACATGAAAGTTTTTGATGAGATCGAATCTGAAGTAATGAGCTACGCCCGCGCTTTCCCGCGGGTTTTTAACAAGGCTCAGGGCGAATACCTGTACGACGAGGAGGGCAACCAGTACCTGGATTTCCTCGCCGGTGCCGGCACCCTGAACTACGGCCACAACAACCCGGTGTTCAAGCAGGCGCTGCTGGACTACATCCAGCAGGACGGCATTACCCATGGCCTGGACCTGCACACCAAGGCCAAGCGCGAGTTCCTGGAAACCTTTTACGAAAAAATCCTGCAGCCGCGCGGCATGAGCTACGTTATGCAGTTCACCGGCCCCACCGGCACCAACGCGGTGGAAGCGGCGCTGAAGATCGCGCGCAAATACAAGGGCCGCGAAAACATCATTTCCTTCACCAACGGATTCCACGGCTGCAGCCTGGGTGCGCTGGCGGCCACCGGCAATTCCCACCATCGCGGCGCCTCCGGCGTGAGCATGAGCGGTGTGTCGCGCATGCCCTACGAGGGTTACCTGGGGGATGACATCGACACCACTGCCTACCTCGACAAGGTGCTGAGCGATTCCTCCAGTGGTATCGACCACCCCGCCGCGGTGCTGGTGGAAACCGTGCAGGGCGAGGGCGGTATCAACGCCGCCAGCGTGGAGTGGCTGCGCAACCTGCAGGACGTGTGCAAAAAACACGACGTGTTGCTGATCGTCGACGACATCCAGGCGGGCTGTGGCCGCACCGGCAGCTACTTCAGTTTTGAGGAAGCGGGCATCCAGCCAGACATCGTCACCCTGTCGAAATCCCTCAGTGGTTACGGCCTGCCGTTCGCGGTGGTGCTGATGAAGCCAGAGCTGGACCAGTGGAAGCCGGGCGAGCACAACGGCACCTTCCGCGGCAACAACCTGGCCTTCGTTACCGCCACCGCGGCGATCGACCACTACTGGAGCGACGACAAGTTCTCCAAAGAAGTGCTGCGCAAGGGTGACTACATTGAGCAGCGCCTGCAGCGCATCGTCGAGAAGTACGGCGACGGCAACATGACCACCCGCGGGCGCGGCATGTTCCGCGGCCTCAACTGCGTGAGCGGCGAGCTGGCGGACAAGATCACCAGCGAGGCCTTCCGCAACGGTCTCGTCATCGAAACCAGCGGCGCCGACGACCATGTGGTGAAAACCCTGTGCCCGCTGACCATCAGCGACGACAACCTGAAAAAGGCGCTGGATATCGTCGAGGCCGCGGTGGCCAAGGTGTTGAAGGGCGAAGAAGTTCCAGAGGAACACGATTTCTTCGCCAGCAGCGAACCAGAGCCGACCAGTGTGCTCGCCGGTGCCGCCTGATCCAGGCGCCGCGCACCAGCAAATACAACGCAACCAGTAACGCAAAGAGTTAAGTAATGATCGTAAGAAGACTGCAGGAAGCCGAACAATCCGAACGCCGTATCGTCTCCGAGGGCTGGGAGAGCACCCGCCTGGCGCTGAAAAACGACAACATGGGCTTCTCCTTCCATATCACCACCATTTACGCCGGTGCCGAGCTGCACCTGCACTACCAGAACCACCTGGAAGCGGTGTACTGCATTTCCGGTGAGGGCTCGGTAATGGCCGAAGCCGATGGCGTGGTGCATGAAATTTCCCCGGGCACCATCTACCTGCTCGACCAGAACGACAAGCACGTACTCAAGGGCAAGACCGAAATGAAAATGGCCTGTGTGTTCAACCCGCCGCTGCACGGCAAGGAAGTACACAACGCGGAAGGCGCCTACGAGCTGGATGCGGAAGAGGTACGGGACGAAAAATAACGTGGCCATGTTCAGTGCGGCGGCGGAATTCTGGGGCACTAGCCGGGACTATTTCGCCGCGACGGCGAAACCGAAATTCGAAGATGGTCAACGCAGGGACTTCATGAAGACGCATACGGTAGAAAAGATCGGCGGTACGTCCATGAGTGACTACCGCGCGGTACGCGACAACATTGTTTTCAAAAACGGCAGGGCCAAAGGCGAAGGCCTGTACCGGCGGGTTTTTGTGGTCTCCGCCTACGGCGGCATGACCGACATGCTGCTGGAGCACAAAAAATCCGGGCGCCCGGGCGTGTTTGCGCTGTTCGCTGGTGCCGATGACGAGCGCGAGTGGTCGGACGCCATGGCGGGCGTGCGTCAGCGCATGGAAGAGATCAACGCGTCGCTATTCGCGGACGATGTCACCCTCGCCAAGGCCAACGCGTTTATCGGCGAGCGCCTGGACGACGCCGCGGGCTGCCTCGCGGATCTCGAGCGCGTGTGCCAGCACGGCCACTTTGCGCTGGAAGGGCATCTCGATGTGGTGAGCGAAATGCTCGCCAGTCTCGGCGAGGTCCACAGCGCCTGGAACACCGTGCAGCTGTTGCGGCAGGAAGGGGTCAACGCGCGTTTCGTCGATCTCACTGGCTGGCGCGATGGCGAACACAAAACCCTGGATGACCGGATCCAGCAGGCGTTTGCGGATGTGGATTTTGCCAGTGAGCTGCCCATCGCCACCGGCTACGCGCACACCGCCGACGGCCTGATGAAAACCTTTGCGCGCGGTTACAGCGAGATGACCTTCAGTCGTATCGCGGTGCTGACCGGTGCCAGCGAGGCGATCATCCACAAGGAGTATCACCTGAGCAGTGCCGATCCGCGCCTTGTGGGTGAGGCGCAGGCGGTGCCCATCGGCCGCACCAATTACGATGTGGCGGACCAGCTCGCCAATCTGGGTATGGAAGCCATTCACCCGCGCGCGGCAAAGGGCCTGCGCCAGAATGCCATTCCGCTGCGGGTGATGAACACCTTCGAACCGGAACACCGCGGCACCCTGGTAACCGGCGACTATGTAAGCGACACACCGCGGGTGGAGATCATTGCGGGGCGTAAAAACATCTATGCTGTTGAATGTTTCGATCAGGACATGATGGGCAGCATGACCAGTTACGACCGGGCGATCAACGACACCATCGCGCGCTTCAAGGGCGCGGTGGTGACGAAGGACATCAACGCCAACACCATCACCCACTACCTCGCCAGCACGCTCAAGACCGTCAAGCGGATCAAGAGCGCGATCAACGAGCGCTTTCCGGATTGCGATATCCAGGTGCGCAAGGTGGCGGTGGTTTCCGCGATAGGCAGCGATATGCAGGTTTCCGGCATGTTGTCGCGCGCGGTCTGTGCGCTGGCGGCTTCCGGTATCAGCATCCTCGCCGTGCACCAGTGCATGCGTCAGGTGGATATGCAGTTCGTCATTGATGAGTGCGACTACGAAAGCGCCGTCAAAAGTCTGCATGCCGCGCTGGTGGAAGTGCACGAGCACGGCGACGCCATATGCGCCGCCTGATACCCAACAGGCTTTCATTACTGCCGCCGGCTATGCTGGCGGCAGTTTGCGTTGTGGCCTCGCTACTGCTGTTGCTCGCGCTGCCTGGCGCCGCCCAGGACCAGGTCAAAGACCAGACCGAAGTTCCATCACCACCCAAGGTGACCAGCGAGGAAAAAGCGCAAAACCAGCAGAAACAGCAGGAACTGGACAAGGTTGCCGAGGCTGTGGATAACCTGGACAAGCCGCTGTATTCCGCATTTATCGAGCGCTATGTGCTCGACGAGCTGAAGCAGCTGCGCATCGATATGGCCGCGCAGAAGGTATCGCTGACGGAAAATATCGTCGACCGCCAGTTGAGCGCCGCCGACAAGGCCATCACCTACGCCACCGACACCATCACCTATTTCTTTTACCTGATAGCCGGCTTCAGCTCCCTGCTGGTGATCATGGGCTGGACCTCGATTCGCGACGTGAAGGAAAAGGTGCACACCCTCGCCAACCAGGAAATTTCCAAGCTGGTGGAACAGTACGAGGCGCGCCTGCGCAGTATCGAGGAGCAGCTGTCGGAAAAAACCCAGCATATCGAGAACAACCGCGACGAAATCGAGCTGACCCGGGAAATTCACTCCCTGTGGCTGCGCGCCGGGCGCGAGCAGACGCCCACCGGAAAAATCGCAGTGTACGACCAGATTCTGAACCTGCGCCAGGAAGACGGTGAGGCGCTGACCTACAAGGCGGACGCGGTACTGGAATTGGACGAGCCGCAGTGGGCCATCAACCTGTGCCTGCAGGCGCTGCAGATCGACGGCGAAAACGGCAACGCCTATTACCAGCTGGCCTGTGCCTACGCCTATCTGGAGCAGTGGGAAGAGTCGATCAACTACCTGAAAGAGGCGCTCGCCATTTCACCGGCCTATCGCGACGAGGCGCTGGAAGATCCCGCGTTCAATGCGCTCTACACCCGCAAGGAATTCGCCCAGCTGATGGGCATCCAGCCGGAAAAACCCAAACCGAAAGATGCCGATTAACGGCACATTGCCGTCATTCAAAAAATATAACGATTAAACGCCAATAGTCCGGGGGCCAGTCATGTTGCTCAGTTTCCTGTTTTTTCTCAGCCTGTTTGCCGCCGTCGGCATCAGCTCCTACCGCAAAAGCCGCGGCACCAAAAAAGATTACTACCTCGCCAGCCAGGACGTGTCGCCGATGCTGGTGGGGTTGTCTGCGGTGGCCACCAACAACAGCGGCTACATGTTTATCGGTGTTATCGGCTACACCTACGCCACCGGCCTCGCCTCCATCTGGCTGATGCTGGGATGGATTCTGGGGGATTTTCTCGGCTCCCTGTGGATACATAAAAACCTGCGCGAGGCCGCCAGGCGCAGTGGCGAATCCAGCTACGCCGGCGTACTTGCCTGCTGGCAGGGCACACGCTTCGGGGTGTGGCAGAAACTCGCCGGTGTGCTCTCGCTGTTGTTCCTGCTCGCCTACGCCAGCGCGCAGCTGGTGGCGGGCAGCAAGGCGCTGTATGTGGTGCTGGAACTGCCGATCTGGAGCGGAGCGGTTATCGGCGGTGTGATCGTCGCGGCCTACTGCCTCGCCGGCGGCATCCGCGCGTCGATCTGGACCGACGCGGCGCAGTCGCTGGTGATGGTGGTGGCGATGGGGTTGTTGCTGTTTGTGGCCACGCAATCGGTCGGCGGTGTCGCATCGGCCTGGCAGGCGATGGGGCGGGTTGAGGGATTCCTCAACTGGTATCCACAGGATCTGTTACTGCCCGGGTTGGCGGGCGGCATCCTGTTTGCGCTGAGTTGGCTGTTCGCGGGCATTTCGGTGGTGGGCCAGCCCCATGTGATGGTGCGCTTTATGGCCCTGAACGACTCCCGCCGCATGCTGCACGCGCGCTGCTGGTACTACCTGTGGTTTACGGTGTTCTATTTTATGGCGACGGGGGTGGGGATGCTGTCGCGCATTCTGCTGAGTGACGCGGGCGCATTTGATGCGGAGCTGGCGCTGCCGATGATGGCGATGGAGCTGTTGCCGCCGGTGCTGGTGGGGCTGGTGCTCGCGGGCATTTTTGCCGCGACCATGTCGACGGCGGATTCCCTGGTGCTGAGCTGCTCGGCGGCACTGACCCACGATTTGCTGCCGCAGCGCACGGAAAACACGCGCATGCTGAAACTGGCCACCCTGGGGATAACTTCGGCGGCGGTGGGCTGGGCGCTGTTGAACAAGCAGAGTGTGTTCAGCCTGGTGGTGATGAGCTGGTCGGCGCTGGCTTCGGCGTTTGCGCCGTTGCTGATGGTGCTGGCGGCGGGCGGAAAGCCTTCGCAGCGGTTAGCGGTTGTGATGAGTGTGCTGGGATTAGTGACCGCGCTGGTGTGGCGCTGGGTTGGCTGGCACGCGCATGTCTATGAAGGGATGCCGGGGATCTTGATGGGGCTGCTGGTATTTGTGGTTGGTCGAGTTTTGGAAAGGGAGCCTGTAGGTCGTGCGGTAAACGCCTGAAAAACAAGAAACCCGGCACTGAGGCCGGGTTTCTCGTCCATCCTGTGAGACGGAAATCGGTATTTACCAAAAGGTTACTGGCGAACGCCTTCCACATCCAGAATCAGCTCAACAGTCTGGGAAGCCGGGCCCAGGTCGTAATCGATGCCGAAGTCTTTCAGTTTGAACTCGGTCTTGCCGGTGAAGCCCTGGCGGTAGCCGCCCCAGGGATCCTTGCCGCCGCCGATTTCGGCCACGTCAATGGCGATCGGCTTGGTCACGCCGTTCAGGGTCAGTTCGCCTTTCAGCAGCGCCTTGCCATCACCTTTGGGTTCAAAACTGGAGCTCTTGAAGGTGGCGGTGGGGAACTTGTCCACGTTCAGGAAGTCCTTGCCGCGCAGGTGCTTGTCGCGCTCTGCGTGGTTGCTGTTCAGGCTGGTGGTATCCACAGTCATTTCAATGGAGGAGGCTTCCGGCTTGGCTTCGTCATAGGAAAAGCTGCCATCGAACTTGTCGAAGCGGCCGTACAGCCAGCTGTAACCCAGGTGCTTGATGCGGAACTGGACAAACGCGTGTGCGCCCTTGGTATCAACTTTGTAAACGGCAGCCTGGGCAGTGGTGCCTACCAGGGCAGCAAACAACAGAACAGCAAGTTTTTTCATGGTGCGGTTTCCTTTGATTGGATTCGAGTTAATTAGAACTGATCAATCTTTTCATTGAGAAAAATCAATTGAGTGGTTTTAGCCTTTTCGCGGTGCCAGCCCAAGCATTTTCCTGAGAGTTCCGTCTTTATTGACAAAATGGTGTTTGAACGCCGCAACGCCGTGCAACAACACCAGCCCCATCAGGGTCCACGCCAGATACTTGTGGATCGCCCCGGCGATATCTTCCTGATTTTCCAGTCCGTGCAACGTCGCCGGTACCGGGAACCAGTTGAACACTTCGATCGCGCGCCCATCGGCGGTGCTGATCAGGTAGCCGGAGACGGAAATGGCCAGCAACAGGGTATAGATGATCCAGTGCGCAGCGCCCGCAGCGCGCTGCTGCCAGCGCGGCGCCGGCTCCGGCGCCGGGCTCACATTGGCCCAGCGCCACAGCAAACGCGCAACCAGCAGGATCAACAGCAGAATACCCACGGACTTGTGGATATCCGGCCCCTGCCGATACCACGGGTCGTAGTAGCCGAGCCCGCGCATCCACCAGCCCAGCGCAAACATGCCGATGATGGCCGGCGCCATCAGCCAGTGAAAAGCGACGGCCACCCAGCCGTAGTGGGATCTACTATTGCGGGTCTGCACGTCTGACTCCGTTGCCAAATCTACTGCGCGTGCGCCTGACGGCGTCCGGCGGTGCTCAGAATGCTCATGTATGACCTATACACTCCGCTTCTTCCGCTCCGGCGACCACCGTCAGCCACCCGCTCGCTACGATTTTTAGTTACATGAATGGCTCGCATTATAAAAATTCTATGGCGCCGGAATAGCGCAAAAAGCTGGAACTATTTTTCGAAAAATTCGCACAGGTGCCTGGTGTGGCCGCTTTTTGACCACGAATGGGGCTGTCTATGGTGGGATAGGAAAGATCACAACGCGGAGTTGCGCTGGGGGTGTCAGAGGTGCGTGCTGTGCTGGCGCTCCGCGGCGTGCAGTATTTTGCCCAGCAGTATTGGGTCGAGGTGTGAGCGGTCACTCAGCTGATGGGTGAGCCAGTCCAGGTCGTGTACCGGCGCGCGGTCGCCGCGGCCGTTTTCCATCGCCATCTGTTCCAGTTGCCAGATCACGTCCAGCAGCAGGTCCGGTGCCAGTGGTTGTTCATCTTCAGCGGAGAACAATTCATTTTCCAACCGGTCCAGGTCCCGGCGCCGCACCACAAGTTCGCCGTAATTGGGATACCAGCGGCTGCTGAAGGGCTCGGGGCGGTTACGGAAATCGAAGGTGATGCGCAGGCGGTTGCCGTCGGTATCCTGGAGGGTGGGGGTATCGTTTTCTTCTGCCGGCAGCGCGGGGCGCTGGCGCAGGATGCCGACGATTGCACGCCAGTCGCTGTTGTGTGTGGGGCTTAAGCGCATAGGGTGCTTGAGGACGACGTTGGGCTTTTCTGGCTGGTCCAGGTACCGGAGCTGCTGTCCGGGGCGGTACCAGTAAAGATCCAGCTGGTGGTCTTCGGCGAGGCGGGCGAGGTCGTCGCTGGTCAGCGGTTCTTCCGACAGGGCGCTCAGGTGATCCACCGCCTGCTGGATACTGAGCCAGCGGCGCATGTGGAATGGTCTGTCGCTTGGTGTCCCCGCACGTTTACCGCTCACCGTTGCCATGATCGCCCCGCTTCCCTGCGATTTCTGCCACCCATTAAGGTTAGCAGTTGGCGGTGAATTGGGCGGTTACAACCAGCCCTTCTTTTTGAAATACAGGTAGGGTGCCATGCCTGCCATGAGCATCAGTAAAAGTGCCCAGGGGTAGCCAAGAAGCCACTGCAGCTCAGGCATATGCTCGAAGTTCATGCCGTAGATACTCGCGACCATGGTCGGCGGCAGGAAAACCACCGCGGCGATGGAGAAGATCTTGATGATCTTGTTCTGCTCGATATTGATGAAGCCCTGGGTGGAGTCCATCAGGAAGTTGATCTTCTCGAACAGGAAGGTGGTGTGGGACATCAGTGTGTCGATGTCGCGCAGGATGCCCCAGCAGTCCTCGCGCAGTTCCGGGTCGTCTTTCAGGTGGCGCTGCAGGAAGGCGATGGAGCGCTGGGTATCCATCAGGCACAGGCGGATTTTACCGTTAGAGTCCTCGAGCTTGGCGAGGTGGTCGATGGCGTCTTCCAGGTCTGCCTCTTCCTCTTCCAGTACCAGGTGGCTGACCTCGCCGAGTTTCAGGTAGTTGTCTTCCAGCGCGTCGGCGAGGTTTTCCACTTTCTGTTCAAACAACAGAATCAGCAGTTCCTGTGCATTGTGAGCTTCCACCTGATTGCGGCGCGCGCGCATGCGCAGCAGGCGGAAATCCGCGAGGTCGGCTTCGCGCACCGTGATCAGGCGCTGGGGCTGCAGGATAAAAGCCACGGTAGCGGTGTCGTGGCGGCCTTCGCTCTGGGTCAGGTACAGGGAGTGTACGTGGATGCCGGCGGTATCCACGAAGTAGCGCGCGGAGGATTCGATCTCGTCCACATCCTCGGATTCCGGCAGCTCGGTACGCAGCAGCTGCTCCAGCAGGTCGCGCTCGTCGTCTTCCGGGTCCTGCAGGTCGATCCAGGCCGCATCGGCCAGGGGCTGGCTGTGGTAATCGCTGCCCGCATAGGTTTCTTTGATCTTGCCGCGCCGGGTTTCAAACAGTCTCAGCATTACCGCTTCCTTGGTCGTCAGGTTTGCGCCGGGGCCGGGCCCCGGGGAGTGTGGGGCATGGTGTCAGGCCATCGGCAACAAATCAATTATCGCCACCCGCAGGCGCTGCAGGTGGCGATGGGCGCGGGGACTTAAAGCCACGTGGGCAGATGTGCGCGGATTTCCTCGCTGTCACAAGTGGTGAGGTTTTTGCGCGACTCGCCGGCGATGGTGGCCAGGCAAGGGGTGCTCATGGAAGAACGCAGGCTGCCGGCCATGGAGGGCTCGGCGACGATGTACAGGCGGTCAAAGCGACCTTCCTGACGCCCGCGCTCCAGGGTGTGGGCGATATCGCGGGCGAACTTGCGCGCGCCTTCCTTGCGCAGATCCGTGGGCTTCGCCATGCCGTGACGACCCTGACCATTGCTGTCGAAGGCGCGCCCCGGGGCATCACTGATCAGTTCGTGCCCCTTCATACGCCCCTCGGGGTAAACCAGAGATTCTACTTCTTGGAGAGAACCCGCACGTTTTTCCGCTTCGAATACGCGGGCATGAGTATGGTTGGCTACCAGAACCCAGGCTTTTGACATGGCCGTATACCTCTGTTTTTGCTGAGTCTTACCTCCAAATGGTAGGCCGTTGGTGGTCGGGTTCGTAGTCGTGATGCGGGCTGCTCTCACTATCATTTCTGGAAATCGCTATACATTCCGATGGGAGAGGAGGTGTGCCGTGAAAGTCGAACAAGCCATGCACCGGGGTGTCACCTGGTGCACGCCGGATACCCCGCTGTGGAAAGTGGCGCAAATGCTCAGGGATCACGATGTGGGCGCCATCCCTGTCGGTGAGAATGACCGCCTGGTTGGCATGGTTACCGACCGCGATATTGTCTGCCGCGGGCTAGCCGAGGGCGGGGACATGCGCGAGATGACCGCCGGGGATGTAATGACCGAGGGCATCGAGTACTGCTACGCCGATGACAACATGCAGGAGGCCATCGATCACATGGAGCAGAAGCATATACGGCGGCTGCCGGTGATCGACGGCGCGCACAGAATGGTGGGTATGTTGAGCATGGGTGATGTTGCCCACGCGGTTAATGATGAGTCCTGCCAGCGCTACGCCGCGGCGGTGTCCGCGCATCACTGATCCTGTGTCGTAGCGGGGTCATCGGTTTGTCATGAAACGTACATAGACTGGCGTTCAATGACGGTTATACACGCTCCCGATGACTCCGCTATTTCTCGCAAACCGCAACGTACACTGGACCGCGCTGGGGCTGCTACTGGCCGCGGGCGTGGCACTGTGCCTGTGGATTTCGAGCCAGCGGGTGGCGGCGCCGGAGCTTGGGGATTATCACCTCTATCGGTGTGAAACCCGCGCGGAAGCTGGTACTGGCTCCGCGGATGGCGATGTGTTTTCGACGCTGCTGGTTTCCTCGTCTCACGCGCGGGAAATTGCCGACCGCCTGTGCGCGGCTCCGGCAATACGCCGGCACTACGGCGCAGTACAGGTCTCGTGGAAGCCCCGCGGGCGCCTGGGGGCGGAAGAAATACTGAGCGAGACCTACGACCTTATCTGGAGTCGCGGCCACACCATGGCGGGGCTGGTGCCCGAATATGGCGACTACTACGAGCCGTTGATGCGTTACGACCATTACCGCGTGTACTGGTTCAGCCGCGGTGGCGCGCCCGAATTGACCGCGGAATATTTTCACGGCAAGCGTATCGGTCTACTCAATGACAAGCTCAGTCACACCCTCTATTTATTGCCACTGGCGTCGCTGAAGGAAGCCGGCATCGAGTTCAGTGCGGAAAACCTGGTCTACTTCGATGATGCGGTGAGCCTATACCAGGCCTTCGCCCGGGATGAGCTGGACCTGGTGAGCGGCGGTGACTATGTGCAGCAGGATCTGGATATCCCGCTGTCACGCACCCTCATTTCCAGTGAGGCCAATGCCGCCACCCTGTTCGTGCGCCGCAAGCGCGCGGTGGGGATCGATTGCGCACTGGCGGCGGCCTTCGACGGCTTTGCCAATGAGTACCTGCAGGGGCAGCGCGCCTTTGAGGGAGCTGAGCACTGTGTTCCTTAATCGAATCCATCGCTACCACGTGCTGCTGTGGGTGCTGCTCAGCATAGGTTTCTGTGCGCTCGCCGCGTGGCAGGCTGAGCGCAGTCTTGCGCGGGATCTGTCAGCCCAACTTAATCAGAGCCTGCCGGAAAAGCTCGCGCTCGCCCTGCAGGCGAGGCTGAGTGACGACGATCTATCCCAGTGGGTGGCGCATCGACTCGATCAGGATTTGCAATCGCTCACTCCTGCCAGCGGCTTGCCGCTGGTCCGCCACTGTGCCGCCCGGGTAACGCAACTGGTTGACGATGGCGGTGCCGCGGCGTGGGGGGATATCCGGGTGCTGTGGCATATGGGCAGTGAACCTCGCAGCACATGGCTGGCGCTGGATTGCCAGTACAACTGGCCACTGCTGGCCGCGAGCCAGTCGCTGCTGGCCCTGCTGTTAATCGTCGCGATAGCACTGCTGCCGCGACCACTTTCCCGCGCGCAGCGTGGGCGCATTGCACAGCTCACCGAGCGGGGGCTGTCCCCGCTGCAGGCGCGCAGCGTTTCCGAAACCCTAACCGATGACCAGTTACTGTGGTTCGACCGCGCGCTGCAGTGCAACGGTGGCGACACCGACCAGGCACTTGCCGCGGCGGCCATGGATCACCAGCTGGAATTTGATTGCGCCTCACAGCAGGTGCGGGTGCACGGCATCCTGGTGAAGCTGGCGAAGACCCCGTTTTTTTATTACCTCTGGTATGCCCGCCTGCGGCAACAGGGCGATGGCTGGCTGCTCAATCCACCGGTCAATCGACCGGACCGGGAAGGGGCCGATTCTTTAATCGAATTGATGTCTGAACACGGCGGGCATGCTAAATCCATCAACGATTTGCGGGACAACGGCCTGCGCGCAAAGACCCTCGACCAGAACCGTAACAAGATCCGCGACGAACTGATTTCTGCTCTGGGTGAAGACCTTGCCGCAGCCTACCTGTTTGAGTCCGAGCGGGATATGAAGAGCGGTCGCTATCGCTACCGCCTGGCTATTGCTCCCGCCCAGGCAATCTTTGTAACCATATGATTTTTAGCGTTTTTTTGTTTTAGAGATATCTCTTTCGACAAAAAAACATCGCTGTAACCCAATTGTCACTCCCACTTTCGATCATCTGCGCCAAGCGGTCAGGGACAACCCCGGACCAGATTCTGACTAGCCCAGTGACCGGGCAAAAAAGAAAACCCAGCCCATATTTGGAGCAGAACAATGATCAGCAAATGTAAAAATGAATGGCCCCGCAATAAACTGGCTCTGCTGGTTTCACTGTCTGTGTGTGGCGCTGCTGCACCGGCTCTGGCGCAACAGGCCGTCGACGCCACTGCCCTGGAAGAAGTAACCGTTCTGGCCTCTCCGATCCGCGACAGCCAGAAGGCCGCGATCGATGCCAAGCGCGACGCTGACAACACCGTCGACGTAATCTCTGCGGACACCATCGGCCGCTTCCCCGACCAGAACCTCGCGGACTCCCTCGGCCGCGTACCGGGCCTCGCCATCGAGCGCGACCAGGGCCAGGCGCGCTACATCAACTTCCGCGGTGCGCCTTTCCGCTACACGTCGCTGGCCATCGACGGCCTGAGCATCCCGGGTGCCGAGAACGGCCGCGTGCCGCGCTTTGACAGCTTTCCCTCCGTAATCACCAGCCGCATCGACGCCAACAAGGCGATCATGGCGGATATGCCCGGTGACGCGGTTGCGGGTTACATCAACATCTCTACCTTTGACCCGTTCGTGAAAGACGGCTGGGCTTTCTCCACTGACGTGGGCATGGGTAACCAGGAGCTGGGCGACGGCGATATCTCCAAGGTAGCCCTGCGTACTTCCTGGTCCAACGACAACTTCGGCTTCTCCCTGTTTACTTCCGAGAACAGCCGCGAGCAGACCACCGACAACCGCGAGTACGATATCGAGCGCGATGAGACCGGCGAGCTGCTGGTAAATGAGCTGGACTTCCGCAGCTACAAGGTTACCCGCGAAGACCGCGCCTACGGTGGCCGCTTCGAGTTCCGTGGTGACGGCGCGCTGGAGCGTGTGTTTGTTTCCACCCTGTACAACGAGTTCCAGGACTTCGAAGAGCGCAACCAGTTTGTGTTCGACTTTGCCGGTGGTGCAGAGGCCGTGGGTGCTCCCCAGGCCACCGGCGCCGTGGGTGAAAACCAGTTCGCGCTGGTAGGGCGTGCTCTGGAGTACGGCCTGTACGAAAACTCCACCTTCACCAATACCCTGGGTGCAGATTTCGCCGTTGGCGAATGGCAGATTGAATCCCGCGTCAATTTCACCGAAACCGAAAACAACATGTTCCTGCCGCTGCCGCGCAGCGCCGGCGGTTTCGTAATGGCGAGCTTCGATGTCAGCGACCTGTACGATCCGGCAGTAACCGGCCTGTTCGACCCGCGCACCCAGTCCCCGATCGACGTCAACGGCGTCAACTACGCGGTTGACCTGGGCATGCTGATCGGCTCCGAAATGACCATCGATGCAACCAAGTTCAAGCTGGACGCAGAGCGTGAACTGCAGATGTTTGGTCACGACGCGGTGGTAAAAACCGGTATCGAACTGGACTCCCGCGAGGCCGACGGCTTCGGCATGGTGCTGTCTTATGGCCTGTTCCCGTCTGAAGTGAACATCGCCGACTACGCTACCAGCGAAACCTGGGATAGCCAGTTCAGCAACGGTATTGCCGGCGCGACCTACTACGACAACAAGGGGCTGCGTGCAGCCTGGGATGCCGCGGTCGATGGCCTGAAAGTTACCCCGAACGACTCCCAGGCGATCCGCCTGGAAGAAGACATCACTGCGGGTTACGCCATGGTTACCACCCACTACGACTGGGGTAACCTGGTGCTGGGTGCGCGTGTGGAAAACACCGATTATCTGAGCGAAGGCCCCACCGGCAACTTCGAAGACAGCTTCACCAACGTACTGCCGAGCGCCCACCTGAATGTGGATCTCGCGGACGACGTGAAACTGCGTATGTCTGTCTCCACCGGTGTAAGCCGCCCGACCTACTCCGAGTGGCGCGGCGACGACATGGTGGATTTCATCCAGAGCAGTGTAACTGCGGGTAACCCGGCGCTGAAAGCCGAGGAATCTGTCGGTGCGGATCTCTCCCTCGAATGGTACGCGGGCGACGCCAGCCTGCTGAGCGCCGGCCTGTTCTCTCGCAGCATCGACAATGTGATTTACGCGCAGAGCGATGTAATCGCCGGTGATGCCTACATGCCAGAAGTAGGCGCCGACTACTGGGTTTACACCCAATACGTAAACGGCAGCAACGGCAAAATGAGCGGTGCCGAGTTCAATGCCATCGCCCAGGCTGCAGACTTCCTGCCGGTACTGGAAGGCTTCGGTGTCAGCGCCAACCTGACCCTGCTGGACAGCGAATTTGAAACCGCAGAAGGCACTCGCCACAGCCTGCCGGGTACTTCCGACACCATCTTCAATGCCTCGGTGTTCTACGAGATGGAAGGCTTCTCCATCCGTCTGAACCACCAGTTCCGCGACGCCTGGCTGTCTACCACCGAGAACGTCGGCATGACCGATTACTGGGCCGAGCAGAAGCGTGTGGATCTGTCCGTGAGCTACGACCTGCCGATGTCGGTATTCGGTGCGGACGTCACCCTCTATGCCAACGCCAACAACCTGACCGACGAGCAGGACGTGCGTTACACCGGTGACGAGAGCACTCCGAACCAGGTGGAAAGCTACGGTCGCCGTTACCTCGCCGGCTTCCGCGTGAACTTCTGATAATCGACATCAAGTCAAATCCAGGCGGCCAGTCAAGTACTGGCCGCCCGTCACATAAAAATTCGATAGGTGATTTATGCAAAACAAATTCATGAATGGAATTCTGGCCGCCGCGGTGGCCGTTGCCCTGGGTGCGTGCACGGCAACTGCACCGGTAGCGGACAAGGCGCAGAGCGCTGCGGTACAGGCGGAAGTCGAACAACTGCGTGTTCTGCCGCTGGAAGGCGGACGCAACTTCCGCGATCTCGGTGGCTATGAAACCACCGACGGCAAAACCGTAAAGTGGGGCAAGGTGTACCGCTCCGGTATCCTGACCAACCTGACCGCGAACGATTACGACTACCTGCGTGATCGCAACATCGCCACCATTGTTGATTTCCGCTCAACCAAGGAGCGCACCCAGGAGCCGGACAACTGGCGCGGCAGCAGTGCCATCACCCTCGAGTGGGACTACGAAATGAACTGGGAACAGGATTTTGCGAAGGTTTTCGCCAAGCCCGGTTTTACCAAGCAGGATCTCGTGGAACTGATGGACAAGGGTTATACCGACCTGGTCAAGCAGCAGACCCCGGCCTACCGCGCCATGTTCCAGAAGCTGATCGATAGCGATGACGCCCTGCTGTTCCACTGCACCGCGGGCAAAGACCGTACCGGTATCGGCGCTGCGCTGATCCTGACCGCGCTGGGTGTGGATCGCGAGACCGTGAAGCAGGACTACATGCTGTCCAACAAGACCCTGGCCGGCGTCAAGATGATGGAGCTGCCGGAAGATGCGAGCGAGCAGGAAAAACGCATGTACGCGTTCTTCGCCCAGCTGCCGGAAGACATTCGCGGCGCTATGTCCGGTGTAGAACTTTCCTGGCTGGAGAGCGCCTTCGCGGAAATGGAGCGAGAGCACGGATCTGTGGAAGGTTACATCGAGCATGCTCTGGATGTGGATGCGCAGGAACTCGCGCTGCTGAAAGCCCGCTACCTCCAGTAATTTCAGTAATTGGAATTATCACCAGGCCCGCGTAAATACGCGGGCCTTTTTTTTTGGGATTTTCGAAGAAAAAATGGAGAGTAGAATGAAAAAAGTATTCACCAACGGCATTCTCGCGGCCGCAGTGGTACTGACACTTGGTGCCTGCAGCGCGACCGCGCCGATTGCGGGCAAAACGCAAAGCGCTGCGGTTCAGTCCGACGTTGAACACGTGCGCCTCCTGCCGCTGGAAGGCGGCCGCAACTTCCGCGACATCGGCGGTTACAAGACCGTGGATGGCAAGGAAGTGAAGTGGGGCAAGATCTACCGATCAGGAGTTCTGATACACCTGACAGAAAACGATTACGAATACCTAAAGGATCGTGAAATTGCGACTATTGTAGACTTTCGCTCAACAGAAGAGCGGAGCGAAGAACCTGATAATTGGCGTAGTGGTGAGGTGACGACCCTAGCCTGGGATTACGAATTGGGTAACTTTGAAGAAGAGTTTACCAAAGTCATTGCAACGCCTGGCGTTGTCAAAAATGATCTGGTGCAGGTGGGCAATCGGGCATACATCGATCTGGTAAGACAGCAAACACCCGCTTTCCGAGCTATGTTCCAGAAGTTGATTGAGAGCGATGAACCGCTACTAATTCATTGTACTGCGGGCAAAGATCGAACCGGCATCGGAGCGGCATTGATACTGACGGCTCTGGGCGTCGACCGTGAAACTGTAAAGCAAGATTATATGCTGTCTACAGAAGTTCTGAAGAAATCAAACTTATTTCAGCAATCTGATGGCGCGAATGAAAAAGAAGATCGCAGGCAAGCGTTCTTTTCCCAATTGCCACAGGAAGTTCGGGATTTTTTGATGACCCCTGATGCATCTTATGTGGATACGGCCTTTGGTGAAATGGAGCGACAGCATGGTTCTGTGCAAGGTTACATCGAGCACGCTCTGGATGTAGACCACCAGGAACTGGCTCTGCTTAAAGCCCGTTACCTCCAATAAGTTCAGAAATAGGTGTCGTCACACAGGTTGCGTAAGCGCGGCCCTATAGTTCCTATGTCCTCGAAAATGAATATAGAGAGAAGTATGAAAAAAGTTTTAACCAATGGCATTCTGGCGGCCGCAGTGGCAATGGCACTGGGTGCCTGCAGCGCGACCGCGCCGGTAGCGGACAAGGCGCAGAGCGCTACAGTTCTGTCCGAAGTTGAACACGTGCGCCTGCTACCGCTGGAAGGCGGCCGCAACTTCCGCGACATCGGCGGTTACAAGAACGCGGATGGCAAGGAAGTAAAGTGGGGCAAGATTTACCGCTCCGGTGTACTGGAAAACCTCACGGCGAAGGATTTCGAGTACCTGCGCGACCGTGAAATTGCCACGATTGTTGACTTCCGCTCTTCTGAGGAGCGCGAAGACGAGCCCACCAATTGGCAGGCCGGGGAAATCGAGCTGCTTGCGTGGGATTACGATATGGGTGACTGGCAATCGGAATTCGCCAAGGTATTTGCCAAGCCCGGCTTTGCCAGGACGGATATCGTCCAGCTGATGGACGAGGGCTACAAAGGCACCGTTCACCAGCAGGCTCCGCACTATCGCGCCATGTTTGCGAGGCTGATCGAGAGTGATGAGCCCCTGCTATTCCACTGTACCGGCGGCAAGGACCGTACCGGGATTGGTGCCGCACTGGTGCTGACCGCGTTGGGCGTGGATCGCGAGACGGTAATGCAGGACTACCTGTTGTCTACGGAGATTCTCAAGAACTCTGATCTGAAGGCACTGCCGCAGACCAGCAATGAGAAGGAAAGCCGTATGTACGCGTTCATCGCCAGCTTGCCGGAAGATGTCCGTGACGCACTTATCGGCGTGGAGGCATCCTACCTTGAGTCTGCCTTCGCGGAAATGGAGCGTGAGCACGGCTCTGTTGAAGGTTACATCGAGAATGCGCTGGATGTGGATGCGCAGGAGCTGGCGCTGTTGAAGGCTCGCTACCTGCAGTAAGGCATTTTGTTGAGGCTTTGGATGGATTCAGGCTGTTTTTTGCCCCATCCAATGCCACTGGTTCCATTGCAGCGCAAACTGTAGTGGTTCAGTTCCGAGTTGAGGTAACCCGGTGATGCCCATCAGCGGGTGACTTTGCTATGTATGTCGCATTTTTTTGTGATGTGGCCCGCAGGTTGCAAGGGTTAGTGTTCCGGCATTTCTGGCCAGCGCCAGCATTTTGCCAGTTCATCAATTCTGCAGCGCTCGGGAGCAAAGCCATGTCTCTGAATCGACACTTCCTCTCCACCGTCTGGGTAAAAACTCAAATTCTGTTTCTCGCGGTGTCCGCCTGCTTGCCGTCGGCGGCATTTGCCAAGGTTTCATCTGTCTGGCCGGGCTACAACGGTAGTGATGCCGCGACCTGGTTGGCGGTTGCTCCGGTGGAGATTCGAATCGAAGCCCCCACCCCACTCACGGGCAATAATCTGCAATTGCTTCTCGCGCTCTCGGGGGACGGTGACCTGGGTGAATTGCGGCAAAAGGCGAGTCAGGAATTCAGTGACTACCTGAATCAGCAGGTGCAGAAGCGCTTCGGGGATTTTTTTATCGATGAACGGGTACATCTGGTGGACGAAGGTGCGCTGCTGACCCTGTCCACCAATTTTGACGTGCGCATCCGACAGAAAATTAGCGATATTGTCAGTCGTAAAAACTACGATCTGGAAAAAGGCATCATGATTGCCTATGGCAAGTTCCACTATCGCCTGGAGGGGCCGGTGGTAGGTGCGCAGGCACTGCGAGAAGGCACGGTAGATATTTCAGAACTGGCGTTGCAGACAAACTACAGTACGCTGGTTCCGAAAGATGCCGGGACGGTAGAAGATACCACCCGCGAGGCCACCGAGCGGTTGCTGGCGGATATCGCCGAAGAGGTCCTCGACCAGATCGAAAACATATTGGAGGCGGATTCGTTGGTGGTATTGGCCCGAAGATAAGTTCTGCGGGCCCGATTTCAATTGCCATGCTGGTGTGGCGCATGGGTGTGCAAAAATTAACCGGGTTTTGTGTAGTTGTGACAGGCAGCCAAGTCCTGATCTGTTAAGCTTTCTGCCAACTTTGGCATTTGCCCAACGAGGCTGGAAAGGAGAGTTTTATGTCAGCGGAACCCATCAAGTGCAAAGCGGCGGTAGCCTGGAAGGCAGGTGCGCCACTGTCTATTGAGGAAGTGGAAGTGGCACCGCCCAAGGCAGGCGAGGTGCGTATCAAGCTGATCGCCACCGGTGTGTGTCACACCGATGCCTTTACCCTGTCCGGCGACGACCCTGAGGGCGTGTTTCCGGCAATTCTCGGTCACGAGGGCGGCGGTATCGTCGAGTCCGTGGGCGAGGGCGTTACCAGTGTGGCGGTGGGCGATCATGTGATCCCGCTGTACACCCCCGAGTGCGGTGAGTGCAAATTCTGCAAATCCGGCAAGACCAACCTGTGCCAGAAAATCCGCGCCACCCAGGGCAAAGGCCTGATGCCCGATGGCACCACGCGCTTTTCCATTAATGGCGAGCCCATCTACCACTACATGGGCACCTCCACCTTCTCCGAGTACACCGTACTACCGGAAATTTCCGTGGCCAAGGTCAACAAGGACGCGCCGCTGGAAGAAATCTGCCTGCTGGGCTGCGGTGTGACCACTGGTATGGGTGCGGTGGCAAACACCGCCAAGGTGGAAGAGGGCGCAACCGTGGCCGTGTTCGGCCTCGGCGGTATCGGTCTCGCCACCATTATCGGCGCGCGCCTGGCGAAAGCGGGCCGCATCATTGCCATCGACATCAATGAGGGCAAGTTCGAGCTGGCCAAGAAACTCGGTGCCACCGACTGCATCAACCCGAAAAATTACGACAAGCCGATTCAGGAAGTGATCGTCGAACTGACCGACGGCGGGGTGGATTACTCCTTCGAATGTATCGGCAATGTGAATGTCATGCGCTCGGCGTTGGAGTGCTGCCACAAGGGTTGGGGTGAATCCATCATCATCGGTGTTGCCGGCGCCGGCCAGGAGATCTGCACTCGTCCGTTCCAGCTGGTAACCGGTCGCGTCTGGCGCGGTACGGCGTTTGGTGGAGTGAAGGGCCGTTCACAGCTGCCGGGTTATGTGGATCGCTACATGGCCGGTGAGTTCAAGCTGGACGACTTCATCACCCACACCATGCCGCTGGAACAGATCAACGAGGCTTTCGACCTGATGCACGAAGGCAAAAGTATTCGCAGCGTAATCCATTACAAATAAGGTGCGCCGATGACTTTGCAACTAGTCAGCAAAACCCAGTGCTTCGACGGTGCCCAGTGCCAGTACACACACCGTTCGGATGTGCTCGACTGCGAGATGCGCTTTTCCGTTTTTCTGCCTTCACAGGCGGAAAAGGATGAGAGCTTTCCGGTAATCTACTGGCTCTCCGGCCTGACCTGCACCGATGAAAACTTCTCCCAGAAGGCCGGTGCGCAGCGCATGGCCGCGGAACTGGGCATTGTGCTGGTGATTCCGGATACCAGCCCACGCGGGGACGATGTGGCGGATGATGAGGGCTACGACCTGGGCAAGGGCGCAGGCTTTTATGTCAACGCCACGCAAACGCCGTGGAAGCCTCACTACCGGATGTACGATTACATCGTCGACGAATTGCCGGCATTGATCGAGGCGAATTTTCCGGTGGGTGATCGCCGTGCTATTTGTGGCCACTCCATGGGTGGCCACGGTGCACTGACCATTGCGCTGAAAAATCCCGGGCGTTTTACTTCGGTCTCGGCCTTCAGCCCGATCTGCAATCCCATTGCCTGCCCCTGGGGTGAAAAAGCATTTTCGGCTTATCTTGGCGAAGACCGTTCAACCTGGGAGGAGTATGACGCGACGGTACTGCTGAGCCGTGCCACCGAGCGTTTGCCGATGCTGATTTCCCAGGGTGAGGAAGACCAGTTCCTGGAACAGCAGCTGAAACCCAATGCACTCGAGGCTGCCGCCGAGGCCGCGGGTTATCCGGTGAAGATCGAGCATCACGCGGGCTACGATCACAGCTATTACTTTATTGCGTCTTTTATCGAGCAGCATCTGCGCTTCCATGCGGATTATCTGCTGGCACACTAGCCAAATAATTTAAGTAGCTAGTAAAAAGCATTGTTGTGATGCGATAAAGCCTGAAGTTCATTTGAACTTCAGGCTTTTTTATTTATGGTGACACGCTCTCTTTCTGCTTGCTCTCGGCATCCGGTGTCTTTAGAGAATCAGGAGAGGTCAGCCACTCTCGCCCCTTAAGCATTCCCTGCCAATAAAATTCCGGTAAGAACTTTGCCTTGAGCGCCCACGCCAGCGATGTTGCCTTGGTACCGTCATTCAGCCATTTCGGGAAAGTCGGCAACAGTTTGCCGCCGTAGCCGAATTCCGCCAGCACAATCTTTCCGCGCTCTACCGTCAGTGGGCAGGACCCGTAGCCATCGTAGGCGACCACTGGCTCATCGCCGTCCAGCACACTGCAGAGATTCTCGGCCACTACCGGGACTTGCTTGCGTACAGCCGCCGCAGTTTTTGCGTTGGGAGTGTTGGTGACATCACCTAGTCCCCAGATATTGGAAAACCGTTTGTGGCGTAGGGTGGCTGAATCGACATCCACCCAGCCTGCCTCATCCGCCAACGGGCTGCTGCGAATAAAATCCGGCGCACACTGCGGCGGGCAGACGTGAATCATGTCGAAATCACTTTCAACCAGGTGCTCGGAGCCGTCTTCCGCCTTCGCACTGAACCAGGCTTTGCGGGCATTGCCATCGATCCTGACCAGATTGTGGCCGAAGTGCAGGCCGGCGTGATACTTCTCCATATAGCTGGAAAGCGCCGGGACATAGTCCTGCACACCGAACAACACGGCACCGGCGTTGTAGAAATGCACCTGAATATCGTCCAACGAGCCATTCTTATGCCAATGGTCCGCAGACAGGTACAGGGCCTTTTGTGGTGCTCCCGCGCATTTGATCGGCATGGGTGGCTGGGTGAACAGCGCCTTGCCGTCCTTCAGGCTCCTGACCAGTTCCCAGGTATAGGGCGCCAGGTCATATTGGTAATTGGAGGTTACGCCATTTTTGCCGAGTGTTTCGGGCAGGCCTTCTACCGCCGCCCAATTCAGTTTGAGCCCGGCAGCCACGATCAGCTGGTCGTAGTAAACCGCCCCTTTTTCGGAGAGCAGCAGCTTGTTTTCCTGCGGTACGAATGTCTCCACCGCATCTTTGATCCAGTTGGCGCCCGCTGGAATCACGCTTTGCATGCTGCGCTTGGTGGTGTCGTTATCGAAAATTCCTCCACCGACCATTGTCCAGCCCGGCTGGTAGCAGTGAACCTCGGAAGGGTCAATCAGCGCTATCTTTAACTGCGGCTTGCGTTTCAAAAGGCCTGCGGTTATCGCTATACCACCCGAACCGGCGCCCACCACCACAACGTCAAAGTGAGCACCCGCGGTACCCGCATTTGAAGCAGAAGGTTTTTCGATCTTTGTTGTTATCGTCATCATCGCATCTCCATCAGTCGCTTTTTAATCGAACGCGTTCACTGGAACCTTTAGATACACCGTTCCATTGGTTTCTGCTTCGGGGAAATGGCCCGCCCGCATATTGACTTGCAGGGAAGGGAGAATAAGCCTTGGCATTTCCAGCCCGCTGTCCCGAGCCTGTCGCATTTCCACGAATACCGATTTTCCAATACCGGATTTAACATGGATATTCCCGCCTTTTTCCTCTTCCACGCTGGTGAGGTACTCAAGGCCGCGGGTTTCGGGCGGATAGTCGTGACACATGAAAATACGGGTTTCATCGGGCAGGCTGAGGATTTTCTGGATTGAGTCGTAGAGCACGCCCGCATCGCCTCCCGGAAAGTCCGCGCGTGCGGTGCCGAGGTCAGGCATGAATAGCGTGTCGCCGACAAAGGCCGCATCGCCCATCACATGCGTCATACAGGCCGGCGTGTGCCCCGGTGTATGGATTGCCTTACAGTGCAGCTCGCCCACCTGATAATCTTCGCCGTCCTTAAACAGGCGATCGAACTGTGAACCATCGCGACGGAATTCGCTGCCCTCATTGAAAATACTGCCGAAAGTTTCCTGCACCGTCAGAATATGTTCGCCAATCCCCAGCTTGCCGCCGAGTTTTTCCTGAATGTATGGCGCAGCCGTTAAGTGATCGGCGTGAACGTGGGTTTCGATCAGCCATTCGAGCTTCAGGTTATTTTTCCGCACATAGTCGATGATGCTATCAGCGCCCGCATAGCTGACTGCTCCGGACGCGTAATCAAAATTGAGCACCGAGTCGACGATTGCGCAGGATGCCGAAGATGGGTCTTTCACCACATAGGAAAACGTATTTGTGTCTTCGTCAAAAAAAGGAGTCACATGTGGCTTCTGATTGCCTGCCATTGTCATAAATGCACCTTCCAAATTGCCTTATCACCAGCTCGCACTGGCCGTACCAGCAGAATTCCGGGCGGGCAAAATCTAGCCCGCGGGGGCCGACGAGAAGGGCGCTGAGAGATACACAGCCCATCTGGGAGTTGCGTGTGCCTCTACAGTCACCCCTCTCCCTTGATGCTTAGCAGAACCCGTGCCAATCCCATGAGTGGCGCTAAGCCATTGTTTTACATTGATTTTATTTTCCTGGGGCCAAATTGATACTTGACACTCTCACGGAAAATTGTCATTTGTGGCAAACAATTTGCCACTTGTGACAGTCCGCCATGACCTTGATAGTCTCCGACAGGAAACCTTTTGCAGAAGCCGGCGCCATTCTGGAGGGCTTCGACTGCCCGGCGATTCTCGTCGCACCGGATTACACCATTCTCGCCACCAACAGCCATTACCAGGCCCAGTTCGGTGAAATTGATCCGCGTCAGGGGCACCACTGCTTCGAGGTGTCCCACGGCTTAAGCGTCCCCTGTGACCAGGCCGGTGAGGACTGCCCTCTGGCTGCCGCCATGGCATCTGGTCACAAGGAGCGGGTGCTGCACATTCATCGCAGCCCCCGCGGTAGGGAACACATCGATGTAGAGATGCTGCCGATCCTGGACGACGATGGGGCCCTCATTTGTTTTGTCGAGTTGCTGCATGCGGTCCCTACTGCCGGTGCGGAAAATATCGATCAGACAATGGTTGGCAGCAGCAAGGCGTTTACGGACATGCTCGCCAAAATCAGCCGCGTCAGTGCGACGGATGCGGCGGTGCTGCTGTTGGGGGAGTCGGGTACCGGGAAGGAACTGGCGGCCGCCGCAATTCACCAAGGCAGCAGCCGCAACGAGAAACCCCTGGTGACTCTGGAGTGCGCAGGCCTAAGTGATTCGCTGTTTGAGACAGAATTGTTCGGGCACGTTAAGGGCGCCTTTACCGGAGCCCACGCCGACAAGACGGGGCTGGTGGAGCTGGCGAATGGTGGAACCCTGTTTCTGGATGAGATAGGAGATGTGCCGCCATCAATGCAGGTAAAACTGCTCCGCCTGCTTGAAAGTGGTACTTATCGGCGAGTGGGGTCGTCACAGCTGCGTTCGGCCAATTTCCGGCTGATCTGTGCTACACACAAGGATATCCGTACCCTGGTTGAAGCGGGGGAGTTTCGCCAGGACCTCTACTACCGTATCAATGTCTTTCCAATCCGCCTTCCTTCTCTCGCTCAAAGAACGGAGGATCTCCCTTTGCTGGCAGAGGCGCTGCTGAAGCGTATCAGCCCCCACAAGCGCTTTCATTTGACCGCTCCGGCAATGAACGCTCTGAAGTCCCACTCCTTCCCGGGTAATATCCGCGAGCTTCGAAACCTGCTTACCCGGGCAATTGTACTTAGCGATACCAACCTGATTGACGACGCGCTAATACGCGAGAGCCTCGAAGTGGAAGTTCCGGTGGAAGCAACCCCAGATCGCCGAGAGGGTAACCGCAGCCATCCAGAATGGACGGACCTGAAAACAGCAGAAGCCCGCTACCTTGAAGAGCTGATGGTTGCCCACGGTAATGACAAAGAGGCTGTAGCCAATATTGCCGGTATCAGCCTGCGTTCCCTCTACCGGAAGCTGGATCAAATACGCATCAAATAAAACCGCAGGCAACAATCGGTTCTAGAGGTGGAACTTATCTTTGCCTGCCGTGTTATTTTTAACATCAGTTATGTTCTACACCGCGATACCAACTTGTAGCGTCGCCACGTAACCGTTTTCAATATCTCCGGTGACCTCTGCCAGCTGATAGGTAACGCCGTCGCTGAACACATTGTCTGCAGCAAAACTGCCCACGGAACTGTTCTGTCCGTGGGCTGCATACAGCGTGGAGTTGTACACCGCACGGGTAATCTCTTCCGGGAAGGCAAGCTGTGAAGTAGCCGTTGCGGTCGAGCTGCTGAACAGGAACACCTGGAAATGGATATGGGTGATGCGCCCGGTATACCAGCCGGGGTAAATGGTTTCGAACAGCACCATGCCGTCACTGTCCGCATCCTGAATACCTCGGCAGAAGGTTTGCCCCACGGTATTTGCTCCCGGCTGTGAATAGCCGGAATACACCCCGTCCTTGTCGCAGTGCCACACATACACGGTGGCATTGGTGATCGGTGCGCAATTGTTGTTTACGTCCACCAGATTCAGCACCAGTGTCAGTGGCACCCCGGTTTTACCCTCGGTAATGTCGGAGCGCACCATGGCGGAATTGCTCAGTACTGCGGTGAGCGGGTAGGGGCCTTCGGTCTCCCGGGGGATCAGTGTGCAGCTGCCGGGCGTGCCACCGGACGAGCTGCCACTGGAAGAGGAGCTGCCGCTGGAGGATGAGCTACTGCCGGAGGAACTTCCTCCGGAGGAAGAGCTTCCGCTTGAACCTCCGGAGGAGGAACCGGATCCGCCACTGTTTCCGCAGGCGGCGACAAATGCCGCACCGGTCAGGCCGAGAGCGGAAAGCATCTGCCGGCGATTCCAGGTTTTCTCGGGAGCCCGCAACGCCGTGGATGGCTCCGCGGCATTGTCTTTGCTAACACCACTTTCCGTTTCAGTTTCAGTTTCTTTAACCATTTATTTCACCTTGTATTCTGGACTTGCACGTCACTGCGGTGGTGTCAGCCTGCGCGGCACTCACCCCTGATTTCCACCGAACCCTGCAGGTTGCTCTTCTCGATGACAAACCAGCCGTGGGGGCAGTACTTGGTGTCGGCGAGGACTTCCTCCAGGCGCTCCTGCGCGGCCTTTTCCGGGTTTTCCCGCATCTTGCTGCTCATGCCGCCGCCACCAGGGCCACCGCCCATACCGCCACCGGGACCACCACCCATGCCACCACCACCAGGACCGCCACCACCACCTGGGCCGCCGCCACCCGGGCCGCGCCCGCCACCACCCATGCCTCCGCCGGGGCCGCCGCGTTCGCCGCCGCCATTGACGGTGGCCGAGTAAGTGAACATGCGGTTGCCCTGTTCGGTGATATTGGTGATGAACGATTCAGAGAAGACCGGCGGCGCCTTGGGGGCGCTGGCACAACCGGCAGCCATAGCGATGGCTGCGAAGGCCATGGCAGGGTAGATAGGTTTCATGGAGACTCCTGTGGGTTGTTGGAGTCATGAGACCACAGGATCAGCGCGAGATTGAGCGCGGATGGGTAAAGTTTGGTTAGCGAGTGTTAAGGCGTTGGGGGGCGTGCCACTAACGGCGGCTGCGCTAATTCTGCGGCGACGTTCGACGCCGCAAATGGTCATATTGCCGCAAATTCTGGCGCTGAAATGAGCAGCCCCCTATTATCTCCCCACTGAATCGGGGGAGCTGTGTTGCAGTTTCCACTTATAAAAAATCCAGATTGCGAGAGATTGCATGAAACGGAAACTGTTTTTCCTGCTGGGCTGTGCTTTTGCCAGCTATTCTTCTGCCGAACAGCTGTCCATCGACAGAATATTCTCGGACCCCGCCCTGAGCGGTACCAGCCCGCGCGCGCTGCAGTATTCCCCGGACGGCAGCCGGGTCACCTTCCTGAAAGGCCGCGACGAAGATTACAACCGCTATGACCTGTGGGAATACCGCCTGAAAGATGGCGAGACCCGAATGCTGGTGAACTCCGACAAACTCCACTCCGGTGAGGAAAACCTCTCCGACGAGGAGAAGGCCCGCCGCGAGCGCCAGCGTATCTTCGGCAGCGGCATCATGGAGTACAGCTGGTCGAAAGACGGCAAATCCCTGTTGTTCCCCCTCGCCGGTGATGTTTTCTATTACGAGCTGAACAACGGCAAGTCCAAGCGCCTGACCGAAACCGAAGCCTTCGAAACCGATGTACGGGTTTCCCCCAAGGGGCATTTCGTTTCCTTTATCCGCGACCAGAATATTTTTGTCGTGGACCTGGCAACCGGCAAGGAGCGCCAGCTCACCACCGACGGCAAGGGCCCGATCAAGAACGGCATGGCGGAGTTCGTGGCCCAGGAAGAAATGGACCGCATGACCGGCTACTGGTGGTCGCCGGATGAAAAGCGTATTGCCTTCCTGCAGGTGGACGAGAGCCCGGTGGACGAGGTGACCCGCAGCGAGATTTATGCGGACCGCATCGACATGATCCAGCAGCGCTACCCCGCCGCCGGTCGCCCCAACGTGAAGATCAAGCTGGGCGTGCTGGACCTGGCCAGCGGCAAAACCCAGTGGCTGGATCTGGGCAAGGATCAGGATATCTATATTGCGCGGGTCAAGTGGGCGCGTGACAACCTGCTGTCCTACCAATGGCAGAACCGCAGCCAGCAAAAGCTGGAACTGCGCTTTGTGGATATCCCCAGCGGCAAAACCCGTGTCGCCCTCACCGAAACCAGCGATACCTGGATCAACCTGTTCAACGACCTGCGCTTCCTGAAAGACAGCGATCGCTTTGTCTGGGCGTCGGAGAAGGACGGCTTCAAGCACCTGTACCTGCACGACTTCAGTGGCAAGCAGCTGGCGCAGCTGACCCGCGGTGACTGGGCCATCGACCAGCTGGAAGCGATCGATGAAAAGGCCGGCAAGGTGTATTTCACTGGCCGCAAGGACACGCCGATCGAGCGTCACCTGTACGTCACCGACCTGAACGGCAAGGGCAAGATCGACAAGATCTCCTCCCGTGCGGGCATGCACGGTATCGAATTTGCCGACGATGCCTCCGGCTATATCGACTTCTACTCCAACCCCACCACTCCGCCGCAGGTGAGCCTGCACGGTGTTGATGGCAAGCGCGTTACCTGGCTGCAGGAAAACAAGGTCGAGAAGGGCCACCCGCTGTATCCGTACATGAGCGACTGGATTGTGCCGGAGTTCGGCCAGATCAAGGCGCCGGAAGGTCACACCCTCCACTACCGCATGTACAAGCCGGCGGGCTTCGATCCGAAGAAAACCTATCCGGTGCTGGTGTTCCTGTACGGCGGTCCTCACGCGCAGCTGGTAACCAACAGCTGGGATCGCCCGTTCAACCAGTTCATGGCTCAACAGGGCTATGTGGTGTTCACCCTGGACAACCGCGGCTCCGCCAATCGCGGCAAGAAGTTTGAAGACCCGATCTTCAAGAAAATGGGTACCGTGGAAGTGGACGATCAGGTGACCGGGGTGAAATTCCTGCGCACCCTGCCGTTCATCGACCCGGAGCGTGTCGGTGTCTACGGCCACAGCTACGGTGGCTATATGGCGCTGATGACCATGTTCAAGGCTGGGGATTATTTCAAAGCGGGTATTTCCGGTGCGCCGGTAACCGACTGGGGCCTGTACGACACCCACTACACCGAGCGCTATATGGGCAACCCCAATGAAGTGCCGGAAGCCTACGAGGCGTCGTCCGTGTTCCCCTACGCCAAGGACCTGAAAGGCTCGCTGCTGATCTATCACGGCATGGCGGACGACAACGTGTTGTTCACCAATACCACTAAACTGATCAAGCAGTTGCAGGACAACGAACAGCAGTTCGAGCTGATGACCTATCCGGGCAAAAAGCACAGCATGCGCGGCAAGGAAACCGGCAAGCACTGGCACAAGATGATGAAGGACTTTTTTGATCGCACCCTGAAACGGGGCGAGTAAATAAAAACGGGGGCTGTAAGCCCCCTTTTTTTTGGCCGAAATTTAGCGTTTTTTGCGCTTTTCGGTATTTTCTTCACAGTTGCCAATTATCGGGAGATATCGCAGCACCTTCATTTCCGGATCAATCACTACATGGTCTTTTGCCGAGGCAGCAATGGTGATTTTTCCGTTTACCGGTTGGTATACCTGAAGTTGCCCGTTAACAGATACCGGCACTGGCATCGGGAAGGGAAGGTTATCCGGGGTTTTCCAGGTCAGAACAATGGACTGTTCTTGCGCTTGCTGTACCAACTCCGGTAGTTCAGCCTGTTTCAGATACACATCAAACAGCCAGTTGTAATCCTTGCCCGTCCGTCGGTTGACGATATCGATAAAATCCTGCGTATTGCGGTAGCGAGGGGTAATCGGATAACTCAGAGAGGCCGTATCATCTGTGCCATACAGCAATTCCCTGGTTGCCTGCCAGAACAGTTTGTCGCCGATCAGCCAGCGCAGGGTGTGCAGGGTCCATCCACCTTTGCCATAAATATCGGAATTGAATGCCTGTTCAGAGGTAATGTCACCTTCCAGTACGATCGGCTTGCAATTCATCAATCCTAAATAGGATTTATACATGCTGTAGTTGTACGCTGTGGTACCGAAATGATCGAGACTGTAAGCAGGTTGCATGTATAAGCCGAAGCCTTCATGTAGCCAGGCATCATTGAGTTTTTCGTGGGTAATCAGGTTGCCAAACCACTCATGGGCCAGCTCATGTTGCAGCAACCAGTCAAAACCATATTCGTCACGTTTATATTTTTTACCATAGGCGTTGATCGTCTGATGCTCCATTCCAAGGTGTGGAGTTTCAACAAAGCCCAGCTTTTGGTTGCCCCAGGGGTAAGGCCCCAGTTGACGCTCATAGAATTCAATTTGCTGGCGTAAATCATTATCGATAAGCAGTTGTGCCTTTTCTGCATTTTCGCCCAGCGCCCAGAATTCAATCGGCACCTGCGCGCCATTGATCCCGGTATAGGATTGCTGGATCCTGGTGTAAGGGCCGATATTCAGGGCAATGTTGTAATCGCTCGCTGGAACAGACAGCAGCCAATCGAACTGCGTTTTGTCGTCACCTACCGGGTTAATCCCCTGCAAGACACCATTGGTGACGGCACTCAAACCTTTGGGAACAGTAAGCCGGATGCGCATACTGTCAGCCTTGTCCGAAAAATGGTCTTTACACGGCCAGAATAAATCGCAGCCTTCACCCTGCACCGCAGTGGCGATCCACGGTTGTCCATCCTCCGTCTGTTGCCAGACGGTACCACCGGCCCAGGGGGCATTCAGGGCAATGTGTGGCTGACCGGAATAGTAAACATCGACAGTAACCTGTTCGCCCGGGAGGAATGTTTTTCCCAGATCAATGGTGAGAATGCCGCCGGCTCTCTGGTAGTGGGAGACTTGTCCATTTACCAAAACCCGTTCTATGGCAAACCGGCTATCCAGTTTTAATTCGACCTGTGCGCTGTCCTTGATCAGTGAGAATTCGGTACGCCCTATGCCTTTTATGGCTTTCTTATCGGGAAATATTTCCAAAGTCAGATCGTAGGCTTTGACATCTGCCCGTTGTGCTATGTCTGACAGGGGTTGTCCGGTGTCGCCAATCAGTGGATCCAGTGGCGGGGGGAGTTGTTGGCAGGCGGCCAGACCCAACACGGGTAACAAAGGCAATAAAGGGGTTTTGATTGCCTTGGCGAACTTAGCAAAGCGCATGGTAAATCTCGGAATATAAATTATGAATTATCAGAAGATGACGGCACCGTTTAATGCCGTCAACGATGCCCATTTTCCCTGTTGTCACGCTCCTTGATGCGACCGGGTGTGGCCTGAACTAACCAGTACATAATACGTAAAACTGTGACGGTCGTCCTGCTTGGAACCCATTGCGTCTGCTTAGAATAGAACGAAATCCGATGTCTTTATCTGCACCGGATTGACCCGACCTCAGCACTTAAAATAAAAAAACGGAGCGACGATGCTTGCTAGAAGCCTCGTTTTCCTGCTGTTCTTTTTACCTCTCGCCTTGTCCGCGCGGCCTCTGGAGTTCGTGCCACTGGGGTTGGCACAGGGGCTCGACGTCAAGGTCGCCACCTCGGTGTTGGTGGACCACAACGGTTTTTTGTGGGTGGCGTCACGTGAGGGGCTGTACCGCTACGACGGCTACGAGGCCACACCGATGCCGACTGGCAGGCAGGGTTTGCCGGATCACGATATCCGCGCCTTGTATGAAGACCGCGCCGGGTTTCTGTGGGTGGCCACCAATACCAGCGGCCTCAGCCGCTACGATCCCCGCACCAATACCTTTTCCCACTACCGCCACCAGTCCGCGGATCTGCACACACTCACCCACGACAGCATCTACGGCATGGCAGAAGATGCGGAGGGCAGGTTGTGGGCGGGCAGCCAGATCGGCCTGAACCGGATCGACCCGGTTTCCGGCCGCGTTACCCGCTTTCGGCACGACCCTGCGCAACCCCGCGCCCTCGCACACGATTATGTGTACGACGTGCTGGCAGAGCCCGGCGGCGACGGGATGTGGGTGGCCACCATCGGTGGGGGCATCAATCGCTGGCAGGCAGACTCCGACGGCTTCGATCACTTTGACCTGGCCCGCCTGTCGGGCATGCCGGAAGAGGCTAACAGTGTGTTCGGGCTGGCGCGGCGCGGCGACACAACGCTGTTTGCCGGCACCCGCGCCGGTCTCATCGAGCTGGATTTCGCGCGCGGCACCGCGCGAGCAGTTGACCTGGGCGGCGATGAACCGCCGGTTATCCCGGCGTTGCAGTGGGGACCGGAAGGGCGGCTGTGGATCGCGACCATGGGGCGCGGTGTACTGAGTTATGACCCGGTTTCGGGAGACGTCGAAAGTGCAAATCCGGATCCCCTGGGCAGCGATGGCCAGCTGCCGGCGCTGCCACAACTGTCGCTGCATTTCAGCGGCGGCAAGTTGCTCGTCGCCACCTGGGGAAATGGCGTTTACATGGCGCGACTGCAGCGCCGCGAATATGGGTGGCTGCGTGCTGGCGAAGAGGCGGGACAACTGCGTCACCACAACGTCACCGCGGTGATGTCATCTTCCGAGCGTCCGCTGTGGGTGGGGTCATTTGGCGGCGGTGTCCAGCGCTTGATGTCCGACGGAACTTTTTCCTCGGAGCCTGCGCAAGCCGACGACGCGCTCTACACCGACGGTGTGATATCGCTGGTCGAGCGCCGCAGCGGCCAGCTGTTGGCGGGAAGTAACCACGGGCTTTGGATACTGGATGCGGACGGCCGCCACCGGCTGATCGGCGGCAATACCGGAGAGGGACTGGGTGAGGGATACGTGACCAGTTTGCTGGAAAGTGATTCCGCTGAACTGTGGGTTGGCGTCGGTGGCAGTGGCCTTTTCCGTTTGCCCGCAGGGCATTCGCAATTCACCGGATTTACACATCACCCGGATCAGGCGGATTCACTGAGTGGCAACTACATTACCGCACTGCTGCAAGCGGGCGAAAACCTTCTGCTGGTGGGGACCCGTTCCAGTGGGCTCAATCTCTGCCGGATGACCCCCTGGCAGTGTCGGCGCTTTGGTGGCGACCAGGGGCTTGCCCACCACAATGTTACCGTGCTCTACCGGGACCGCCGCGGTGCCATCTGGGCCGGAACCGATGGTGGCGGTCTGCATCAGTTCGAACTCGGGCAAGACGGCACATTGCGATTGCTGCGGCGCTGGAGTGAGGTCGACGGCCTGCTGGGCCCGGGGATCATGGGTATTGTCGAGGACGACGATGGCTCCCTGTGGCTGAGTTCTCGCCAGGGCCTGACTCGCCTGCAGCCACGCACCGGTGCGCTCGAGCACCATGTGGCCGAGAGCGGGCTGCCGGTGACCCATTTCAACGCCCGCGCGGCATCGCGAGACCGCCACCATCTCTATTTCGGCGGTATCGGCGGTCTGATCACCATTCCCGCGGGTACAGCGATGACACAGCCGGACGCGAGTCCGGTACGACTGGTGGATATTTCCCGCGCTGCGGAAGGAAATGCGATCCACACCCAACCGGCGATGGCGCTGGACAGCCTGGAACTGGATTGGGGCGAGATGCTCTCGGTTTCTTTTGCCGCACTGGATTTCGCCAAGGCGCCCCACCAATACCAGTATCGCCTGCAGCCGACCGAGGCCTGGCAGTCGTTGGGGCCACGGCGGGAGCTGACACTGCTGGAGCTGTCACCGGGCAGCTACCGGTTGAGCGTGCGGGGGCGGGATGTATTCGGGCGCTGGGGGGAATCTCCGGCGTTGTTCCTGAATGTTGTACCGCCGCTATGGATGACAACCTGGTTCCGCGGGCTGGGGGTGTCCCTGTTGCTGGCAGCGGGCTTTGCACTTCACCACTACCGGATGCGGGGCCTGCAGCGGCGAAACCGGATGCTTGAGCATCTGCGTGCGCAGCGGGAGCGCGCTCTGGAAAAAGCGGAAGTCAGCGGACGCCGGCTGTCACAGGCCCACGCCGGGCTGCGCAACCTCACCGCGCGCCTGCAGTCTGCGAAAGAAGAGCAGCGGCAGCAGATCTCAAGGGAGCTGCACGATGAGCTGGGGCAGAACCTGACTGCCGCCAAGATCAGCCTGCAGCGGGTGGCGCGGGCGACCAGTGCCGAAGACCAGCAGCAGCGGGTCGATGAATCTGTATCCATGCTCGACCACATGATTGCCCAGGTACGCAACATATCTCTGTCACTGCGACCGCCATTGCTGGATGACGTCGGCCTTATTGAGGCGCTGAAGGTGCATCTCGGCTCTGTGCAGGACCGCACCGGGGTGGATATCGGCTTACACGTGGACGGTGGCATCGTCGAAGTATCGCGGGATGTGCGCACCACCATATTCCGGCTGGTACAGGAGGCGGTCAGCAATGCATTGCGACATGCGCGGTGTCGCCGGATTACGGTAGCGCTCGAAGGTCGCTCCACCGGGGTTTGCCTGAGTGTGCAGGACGACGGCTGTGGGTTCGATGTAAACCAGGTATGGGAGCGGGTGTTGCGCGGTGAGCACCTGGGATTATTAGGGTTGCTTGAGCGCGCACGCAGCGCTGGCGGTGAGCTGAAGTTCGATGCGGCACCGGGGCGTGGCTGCCGTATCAGTGCGACGATTCCCCTGTGAGAACAACAATGATAAATCCGATTGAAGCGCAAAATAAAAAACGAATTTTACTGGTGGACGATCACGCCCTGATGCGTGCGGGGATTCGCGCGCTGCTGGATGAGATCGGCGATTTTGACGTGATTGGTGAAAGCGGCAATGGTATCGAGGCACTGGAGCTGGTGCGCAAGTTCGTGCCGGATCTATTGCTACTGGATATTTCCCTGCCAGGGTTGAATGGGCTGGAAGTTCTCAGGCAGATCGGCCAGCAGTACCCGGATGTCCGCGTATTGATGTTGTCGATGCACGCCGGCTCCGAATATGTCGCCCGTGCGCTGAGTTTCGGTGCGTCCGGATATCTACTCAAGGACTCGGCGTTTGATGAACTTGCCGCGGCACTTCACGCCATTGCCTGCGGCCGTGATTACCTGTGTGCGGCAATCGATACGGAAACCGTGCAGCGTTTTATCCACAGCGCGCAGCAGGGCCAGTCAGAGCAGGAAATACTGACACCCAGGCAGCGACAGATTCTGCAACAGATCGCGGAAGGGTTCGGTCCGCGAGACATTGCGGAAAGTCTCAATGTGAGTGTGAAAACCGTCGAAGCGCATCGCGCGCAATTGATGGAGCGGCTGGGTATCCATCACGTGCCGGGGCTTGTGCGTTTTGCCATCCGGATCGGACTCGTTTCACCTGACCTCTGAACCATTTTGGTGCCGGAAAAATTACCGCGCCAACTTCCGCACCAGTTTTTTACGTTGCATTTTTTTGTGGATCGACTGGTTCACGCAATTTTCAATATCGGGGTTTCCCCTATATCTCAGGCTTGTCTCCTCTTTTTAAGGTTGAACGGTCAACGCAGAAGAACGCTAGCACCTGATTTTCCGGGGGCTTGCCAATCCAGTTGCTCAACGATGCCGATAAACATTGAGAGAGGAATGCAACGTGTTTAGAAAAATCATGCAGTGTCGCAAGACCGCTGCCACGCTGGCGGCGGCGCTACTGGTCATGCTTTCCGTACCCATGGCCAACGCAACCAAGCTGAAATCACAGAACCTTACCCAGCTGATTCAGGAGGCTGAATCCATCGTGGCCGGAACGGTCACGAAGGTGAGCGACGGTATCGACGCTGCGGGCGTTCCCTTTACCGAGGTCACCATCGCAATCGGCTCTGTGGCCAAAGGCAAGGTCAAGCAGGGTGAAGATTACACCTTTCGCCAGTTCGGCCTGCTGAGCCCACGTAAATCCGCCAACGGACACCAGATGCTCGCCATCGCTCCGGATGGCTTCCCGCGCTGGAATCAGGATGAGTACGTGGTGGCGTTTATGTACAAAAAAGCCAGTCGCACCGGTCTGCAAACCACCGCCGGCATGGCGCAGGGCAAGCTGAATATGATCAATGGCATGCTGGTCAATCAGTTCAATAACGCCGGTCTTTTCGATGGTGTGGAAATCAATCAGCAACTACTGAGCACCGAACAACAAAACATGATCACTTCCCCCGGTGCCGTTGATGCAACGGCATTTATGGAGCTTGTTGGCCGCGCGGTTGCGGAAGACTGGATCGGAAAAGGGGAGATGAAATAATGAAAATATCCAAGTTAACCGTGGCCATTGGTTTGGCCGTTACCGCTGGTACCGCGAATGCCGCCGGTCCTCTCTACACCACCTATACCGACAATCCACAACCCCTGAAGTGGGATACCAGCAAGGGTCCCATTCCGGTTTATACCGATGGCGGTGCGGCGTTTACACTGGGCTATGACGGTGAAACTCCGTTTATCACCATCGACCGTGCCAATGAAATCACCGCGCACGCCTTCAAAAACTGGAGCGATGTCCCCACGTCTACCTTCGCGGCCACCATCGAGGGCACCATCGAAGAAATGACCGGCATCGCCGACGTCACCGGTGAAAATGCCACCGAGTTTTACGACAAGGAAAATGGCTACGGCTTCTGGGTACTGTACGACACCGACGGTTCCATTCTGGAAGAGTATTTCGGCGTGCCGAAGTCGTCTGTTCTCGGTATCGCGTTCCCGGAATGGGCTGATGAAAACAACAACATCATTGAAGCCACTGCGGTAATGAATGGCTGGAATGTCTGGGATCACGACACCGAGGGCAACCAGGTCGCCGGTGTGTTTACCCATGAATTCGGCCACGCGATCAACCTTTCCCACAGTCAGGTGAATGGCTCCATGGCCTACATGAGCTACACCTATTCGCCCAACTATCCGGGGATTGAAGGCTGTGGCGTCGAGGCAGTACACCGTTACGACTACCCGGCTGCGTACGGGGCCAACAATGCCGACCCGGCGATCATCGAAACCATGTTCCCGTTTATCGATCACAGCGGCCAGGCTGGTATCGAGCAGAGCACGGTGGACCACCCGGATGATATGGCGGCGATCTCCAATATCTATCCGACGGAAGACTACGCTTCGACCACCGGTACTATCACCGGCGTGCTGCGCCTGAAAGATGGCGTGACCGAATACAGCGGCATCAATGTGATCGCGCGCAACGTGAATAACCCCATGTTCGATGCGATCTCGGATATGACCGGCTCCGCCACCCAGGGCAAAATCGGCCCCGACGGCCGTTTCACCATCCGCAACCTCACTCCGGGCGAGTCCTATGTGCTTTACCTGGAAGAGATCACCGCTGGTGGCTATCCCACCACGCCGCAGCGCCTGGCTTCCGTGGGTGAATACTGGAACCTGGCCGAGAGTAGCGACCCGCTGACGGACAATGCCTGTGACGCGACCCCGATTGTTGCGGAAGCCGGTGTCACCAAACAAGCGGATTTCTATTTCAACGGCTTTGAAAAAGGCGTGCAGGTGACCCCGGTGGTGGCCGCGTTTATCCGCGACCTCTCCAAAAGTGGCAATGTGGCGGCCGGTGAAGTCGGCAGTACCGCATTTCTGTGGTATCCCGACCTTGGCTTCAGGGTGTTGCCGCCGGAATACGCCCCGGCAAATGGCGCCCTGAGCCGCAACGGCCAGAAAATGCTGGTGCAGAAAGACATGAACGGCAATGGCATCCAGGAGCCGGTGATCTGGAGCGCGAAGGGCGATATTGCCCTCGGTGACCTGAATGGCAATTCCTGTGGCGGTAGCAGCGATACCGGTAAAGCGGCCGCGAGCGGCTGGGCGATGGACGATGCGGGCAAAACCGCCGTTGGCCTCGCGTACAAGGACACCGACGGGGATGGCAATTGCCAGCGTTCTTACAGAGGTGAAATCGTCCCCTGGATCTGGACGGCGAAGGACGGTATGCAGGAGCTGGATACTTCTGCGCTGGATCAGAGCCGCACCCAGTTCGTACGCGCACATGGTATCTCCGGTAATGGCAAAGTCGTTCTGGGCAGTAACTCGCACTCCAAGGCCGTTGCCTGGGTGGACGGTGGCTCCCTGCTCGACCTGTCAGAAGCCTACGGTGCCTACGAAACCTACACCTCCAGCTACGACGGGAAAAAGGTTGCCCTATCGACCCGTGACGGTGTTCAGTTGTGGAACCCCTACATGGGCCTGGGTGAGGATGCCGTGACCAATGTGGGATCCCTGCGCTGGTGTCAGGATATGCCTTACTACTTCTTTGGCCGCGACTACTGCGCGATCCTCGGCGAAGAAGCCATTAATCAGGCGGTGGGTCCGGTACCCCTGACCGTGTTTGACATGAGTGACGACGGCCGTGTCATGGTTGGTCGTGCCGGCAGCTTCCGCATTGGCCTGGCTGGTGGTATCTGGATTGAAGGCGTGGGCTGGATGCAGTTCGCCGACTTCCTGAAGAAGCAGGGCGTGGTGGAAATGGACAAGCTGCCGCTGGACAACCCGATCTCCATCAGCGCCTCCGGTAAGGAGATCGTCGGTGGCCTCGCGGGCGCCTCCTTCTCCTGGCATATCGACCTCAGTCAGGTGCATGTGTGTAACGGCGGCGTGACGCAGCTGACCGGATTCCCTGGTGGCCTGCAGGAAGCCGTTGCCGCAGGGGCCGAAGTTGGGCGCTGCGAATTCCTGGACTGACCGTTTTGGATCAATAAGTAGTGTCCCTTGATCGTTGTTTTCCCCGGCCTTGCGCCGGGGTTTTTTGTTTTGGGAGACATGAAATCTTTACCGGCAGATATCCCGGGGGTATCCCGCTCGATGGGTTTTACCGATGGCGCGACTCTGTTAGCATCGCTTTTGGTATGACCAAATAATAAATTTCTGCCTGACAGAATCCATAGCGAGCCCTTTTATGACATTCCCCCGCGTGAACGCCGCCCGCTGTCTTGCGCTCGGCGTTATGCTGCTGGCCACCGCCGGTTGCGGAGCTAAAAACGCCCCGGCTGAATCTTCCAGCACCCAGCCCGACCCGCTGGCCAGCCTGCAGCCTGCCCGCGATATGGCGGCATACCGGGCCATCTCGGATAAGCTCTACCGTTTGGATCAGGACGCGATCAAGCGTGAACTGGCCAGTGCCGGGCTGGCGAAAAGCACCAAGCCCGCCAAGGACAAGCTGTTCGGTTTTGATATCAAAAAGGCGGTAAGCGACCGCGGCTTTATTGCAAGCAGCGAAGGGCGGGCGCTGGCGGATAGTCTGCTCACCTTCCAGACCCCCTCTGGCGGCTGGTCCAAGCGCACCGATATGAGCATGCCGCGGCAACCGGGCCAGCAGTTTGGCACCGAAAAGGATTACGTTCCCACCTTTGACAACTATGCAACCAGTACCCAGTTCTGGGTCATGGTGAATGCCTGTAACGCGCTCGACGACCGCCGCTACTGCGACTCCGCCAGCCGTGCGCTCAACTACATCCTGCTGGCACAGTATCCCAACGGTGGCTGGCCGCAGAACTTCCCGTTGCGCGGCAAGTATCACGACGACATCACCTTCAACGACGACGCCATCGCCAATTTGCTGCGAGTGGTGGGGGCGGCGGCTGAGGGTGACGAGCGCCTGGCATTTATCAGCGACGAACTGAAGGCGCACGCTAGCGACAGCCTGCAGCGCGCACTGGATATGCTGGTCGCGACCCAGGTCAAGGTAGATGGCGAGCCCACCATCTGGGGCGCGCAACACGATCCGAAAACCCTGGAGCCCACCGCCGCGCGCGCGTTTGAGCCGGTGGCGCTGGCCACCAGCGAAAGTGCAGACCTGGTGCTGTTCCTGATGAGCCTGCAGAACCCGCCGGAAAATATCCGCAGTGCCATCGACAGCGCGCACCGCTGGTTTGAGCAACACCAGATTACCGGCCTGCGCTACCGCCGCGGTGACGAATTGCCGGCACTGGTACCCGAGCAAGACGCGGACCCGCTGTGGGCACGTTTTTACGATATCGACAGCGACCGCCCGGTATTCGGTGACCGCGACGGCGAAGTGTATTTCGAGCTTGAGAAGGTGTCCGCCGAGCGCCGCGCCGGATACGGCTGGTATTCCGAGCAGCCGTATAAAGTGCTGAAGGAATACCGCAAGTGGAAGCAGTGATTCGCCTGCGTTAGCAGTGAACGGATCGCCAAAATGAAAACGGCCCGCACAATTGCTGTGCGGGCCGTTTTCATTTTCGGGATTGGCAATTTATTTTGCGTGCGTCAGTGGTAGTGCAGCTCCGTGGCCTTGCCGCGAAACACCCGGTAGGAAAAGGCGGTGTACATCAGGATTACGGGAATTACGATCACCGCGCCTACCAGGATAAATTGCAGTGATTCCCGCGCGCTGGCGGCCTCCCAGATGTCGAGCTTGCCCGGCACGATTTCCGGAAAGAAGCTGAACCCCAGGCCGCTGAAACACAGTACGAAAATCGCCACAACGATGGCGAAGGGAATGGCGCTGTGGCGGTCACCGGCTTTTGGCAGCCTGCGCAACAGGATGTCATTGCCAATAAAACCGAGAAAGCAGAGTACCGGTATCAGCAGCACGAACATCACCAGCGGAAAGGTAAACCAGCGGTCGAACACCCCGGGGTTTACCAGCGGGTTGATCGCGCACACCGCGATGACACCCACCAGCGTTGCGCGGCCGGCGACAAGGGTCCAGCGCACCGCGCGACTTTGTAGCTGGTGCTCGGTTTTCAACACCAGCCAGGCGGCGCCGATATAACTGTAAGCGGCAGTGACTCCCAGTGCGGACACCGTGCAAAACAGCTGCGACGGCAGGCTCTGGTCAAAGCCCATCACATACTGCCCGAGCATATAACCCTGGGTGAGGGTGGTCAGCAGCGAGCCGATCTTGAAGGTGCGATCCCAGGCGAGCTTGTGGTCCACCGCCGCCTTGGCGCGGAAGTCGAACGCCACCCCGCGCATGATCAGGCCGATCAGCATGATGGCCACCGGAAGATACAGGTGCATCAGAATCAGGCTGTGGGCGGTGGGAAAGGCGATCAGCAGCAGGCCGATCGCCAGTACCAGCCAGGTCTCATTCGCGTCCCAGAAGGGGCCGATGGAGGCAATCATGGTATCCCGCTGCAACTCGTCGTCTGCGCCCATCGGCAGCAGGATACCCACACCCAGGTCGTAGCCATCGAGAATCGCATAGGCCAGCACCGCGATGCCCATCAGGGCAATGAAAATCACCGGCAGCCAGTCGCCGCTATGGCTGATTACTTCGTTCATGCTTTTTCTCCCACGGTGTGCGGCTCGATATGGGATTGCGGCAGATTGGTGAGGCTGCCGTCCGCAGCGGGTTCTGCGGTTTCAAATTCTTCGACGTAGACGGACTTGATCGCCATGCGTTTCAGGGTGTGGATATAGGCCCACATCAGCACCACGTAGACAATCAGGTAGAGCGTGAGCGACAGGCCCACATTGGCCGGCGCCACCGGGGTGACGGCTTCCGCCGTGGTCAGGATGCCGGTGACCAGCCACGGCTGTCTTCCCACCTCGGTGACGTACCAGCCCGCCAGTGTTGCCACCCACCCGGAGAAGGTCATGGCAACCAGAATTTTCAGGAAAATTCCCGGCAGGGATTTGCGGCGGCGCAGCAGGTAGCAACCCACCCAGGCGGTAGCGAGCATCAGAACGCCCACACCCACCATGATGCGGAAGCCGAAGAACATCGGCTTGACCGGAGGATGGTTGTCCTTGAAGTCATTGAGTCCGCGGATCTCCCCATCTGCCTTGTGAGTGAGAATCAGGCTCGCCATATTCGGAATGGCAATCGGGAAGTGGTTGCTGCGGGTCTCCTCATCGGGGATGGCAAACAGCAGCAGCGGCGCACCCTGTTCGGTTTCCCAGACGCCTTCCATCGCGGCGATTTTCTGCGGCTGGTGCTCGAAGGTGTTGAGTCCGTGCAGGTCACCGACAAATACCTGCAGTGGTGCCAGTATCGCCGCCAGTATCAGTCCGGTTTTCAATGCCAGTCGCGGTGCCTGCTTTTCATCGCCCTTGAGAATGCGATACGCGGAAAGGCCGGCGACAAAAAAGGCTGCGGTCAGGCCCGAAGCCAGCAGCATATGTATCAGGCGGTAGGGGAAGGAGGGATTGAAGATGACTTCCATCCAGCTGGTGGCGTGCACCACACCATCGCGGATTTCATAACCCGCGGGTGTCTGCATCCACGAATTGAGGGCCAGGATCCAGAAGGCGGAGAGCGTGGTACCCACCGCGACCATCAGCGCGGAAAAGGTGTGGACCTTGCTCGGTACCCGCTTGATGCCAAACAGCATGATGCCGAGAAACGTCGCTTCGAGAAAAAATGCGGTGAGCACCTCATAGCCGAGCAGCGGCCCGGCGATATTGCCCACTTTTTCCATATAGCCCGGCCAGTTAGTACCGAACTGGAACGACATGGTAATACCGCTCACCACGCCCAGTGCAAACGTCAGGGCGAAAACTTTCACCCAGAACCGGTAAGCGCGCATCCACACCGGGTTGCCGGTGAAATCAAAGCGCAGTTTGAAGAAGAACAGGATCCAGCAGAGGGCAATGGTGATGGAGGGGAACAGGATATGAAAACTGATATTGGTGGCGAACTGGATTCGCGACAGCATCAGGGTGTCCAGCGCAATGTCCACAAAGGGTACCTCGTTTCAGGGCTGCGGCCCGACACGGCCGCAGGGGTTACGGCAGTTACTTCGTTTTGTTTTTGGTCGGCTTTTTGGCAGTGGGGGTGGTGGCGGATTTACCGGTTGTTTTGGCTTTCACGCTGGCTTTCATATCCAGCAGTTTGTTGAGCCCGGAACCCAGCTTCATCAGCTTGTGCAGGTCCCTGTGGTCCAGCTTGCTCAGGGTATTGGCGAATTGGTCGAGCATTTCCAGCAGGCTGTACACCTCCTGGATTTTTTCCTGTGCCTGGGCTTCCTGTTCATCGCGGGGATCACTCAGCAGCAACTGGCGCAACAGGGTAAGGGTCGGGTCGAGCTCGCGCTTGCGGCGCTCCTCGAACACGGTGCGCGCCAGATCCCAGATGGAGCCGGCGGCAGTGAAGTAGTCCTTGCGGTCGCCGGGCTGGTGGTGCAGCTCGATCAGCCGCCAGGCCTGCAGCTCCTTCAACCCCATGCTCACATTGCCGCGGCTGATCTTCAGCGCCTCCGCCAGTTGGTCCGCATTCAGTGGCTCGGAATGAATGGTGAGCAGGGCAAACATCTGCCCCACGGTGCGGTTGAACCCCCAGCGGCTGCCCATCTCGCCGAAGTGCAGTACAAAGGCCTGGGCCTGGTTGGATAGTTTCATGTTTTTAGAGATTTCTTAACTTTCAGAAATTTCTGAAAATTGTAAATGCAACTTGAGACAAGTCAAGGCCGCAAATGCACTTTGATGGCGGGGACTAGCCGAGGAGGATGTGTTGGCGGGCCTGTGCAAGCCAGTCGATGGGAACCATAAAGCCGCGGCTCACCTCGGTGGCGCCCTGCAAGCCGGCTACGCAACGTGGGTAGTATGCAGTGGCCTGGGTGAGGTGTTCCTCTGGCTGTGGTGCTAGCGGGTTGGTTCCAGAGCAGGGGGCCAGCCAGGTCTGTTTGGGCAGTTGCAGCCACTGCCACTGCCGATCCGCAAATTGCCGTTGAAAGCTGCGGGCGGTCGTCCACCAGTACCGGGGGGAGGGGTTGGTTTCATCCAGCGACGCAAACAGCCGCCCCGGCATCACCGCCCACTGCCGTTCGGGTATCAGTCCTGCCCGGTGCAGCTGCGATCTGGACTCCGGCTGCTGAATCATGGGCAACTGGTGGTCTTGCATATGCGCGAGCTTGATATCCAGCCGGTCCCGCAAGCCGGGGCCCACCCAGTAGTCTGCCACCTGCAGGTAAAACTTTACCGCCACTTCCCAGTGCTCGACCGTATCGTCGGGCAAATGTCGCACCACAAAATCCAGTTCCCCCAGGGTTTTTTCCCCGCGGCGGATCGGCAGGTTGCGTGCGAGCAGTGTGTAATCCGGGTGATGGGAAAAGGCGAACGCCCACAACTGTTCAAAGTAGATACCCAGTCGCCGGCTTTTAAGGTTCTGCAGTTCGAGTTCCAGTTCCGGCCGCAGGCGGGAGCATATGTCGGGTGCGGAAAAGAACTGATGCAGCCGCTCACGCCGCTGCGGCGGCAGCCAAGGCAGCGGGAATTCCGGTGCGATATCCGGGGCGGAAAGTGCCCACAACAGGTTGCTCCAGTGATCGGGTGTCGCGAATGGAATTGAGGGTGTCATGGGGCGAGTATAGGGAATCCCCGCGATCACCGGCTACCATTTGTAGCGAAAGCCGATGGTGAGGCTCGCCTCATAACTGTCTGCGAAATTATCCAGGCTGGTGGCGTAGTCCACTTCGCCATACACCGAACAGCGGTCGCCGCACTGGTCGTAGGTAAAGCCGAGGCCAAGTTGCCCCCACCATTCGTCCCGGGACTGGTAGAGGGAGGTACCGGATACCTGGACTTCGGTTTTGTCTTCGAAATAGTAATAGGCATTGGCGATGGCGTAGAGGCCGATACGCTCCTGCAACAGGCTGTCGTCCCTGTTGCGGTTTGCGCGCTGGCTGACCCGCTGCTCGAAGGCGAGCCCGAAACGCGCAGAGCCCCCGTCATTGTCTGTGTCTTTCAGCAGCACATTGTAGGGATCGCGGTTATCGTCGATCTCCTCGGCGTTAAAGATCAGCTGCACCTGCGGGGTGAGGGAATAGAAGTCGCACAGTTTGAAACTGTGGCCGGTCTCGACGGAAAAATTGAAGCCGACCGCATCATTGCCTTTGCCGAGATACCAGAGTTCATGGCTGTACAGATCCGAGTCAAACCAGTTGAACTGCATCTGCAGGTCGGCGTAGGTACCCTGTCTGCCATACCAGGTGAGGGATGAACCGACCCCGTAGCTGTCCGTGGTAATTTCCCCGTGGCCGAAAAAACTGTCGAGATCCATGTTGCCGTAACCATACTGCGCAAACAGCCCGAGCATCAGTCGCCCGTCATACACCGAGGGATCAAAGGAAATATCCGTGCCGACCTGAACCTGGCTATAGTCCTGCTGCCACTCGGCGCGACTCGTGGACTGATCGGGGGTGTTCTCGTAATAGCTGGATGCTACCCGCAGCCACGGGCCGCCACCGTCGATGGTTTTTTCCACCGCGTCGCGATAACAGCAGAGTCCGCGATCACGATAACTGGTGCCCGCCCAAAAGCGGTTGCCCACCCGCTGGCGCAGCGAGCCGGGCTGATTCATCCGGCGGATGACCTGGGCGTAGGTTTCATACAGCACCGCACCCGGTTGCCAGCGCGGGATCAGTTGCCCGCTACCGTCGAAGGGGTCCAGCAGCGTCGAGCGCAAATACCAGTCGCCATCATCGGGGCTCTGCAGTCCGCCCTGATACAGGGCGTAGCCGTAAGCACCACCGACGGTGGCGATTTCGCCATCGAGTCCCAGGTAGTCACCGTCGAGCACGAAGGCATCGCTGGCAGAATTTCCGGCAACGTCGATGATCTTGATACCGTTGCCGGTGGTGGCAGCGCCGGTACCGTTCTGATTGAAAATACGCACCAGGGTGCGACCACTGGCACCCCCGGCAATATTGAACAAGTCCGTGGGTGAATTGTCTGCGCCCAACTGAGTGTCTATCCACAGACGACCGTCGCGGCCATGGTAATTGCCGAAGCGCCCATCGCCGTGGCTGGCAAGGTTCAAATTATTAAAGCGCTCGTCCCACAGCCACAGGGTGCCGGCATTAATGATATCGCCGGAAATAGTGTAATTCCGCGGTGCGAATTCAACGATCCCGCCGTAGCGAATATCCAGCCCCAGTGGCGTGTCGCCATCGCTACCGCCACCGACAGCTAATGTGCCACTGAAACGTATCTTGGAGCTGCCATTGATAATGATCCGCTCCCAGTTCTGCAGCAGGTTGCCGTCGAGTTGGTGATCCAGTTTGAAGCGCAGGGTATCCACAAAACCGTCGTCGGCGGTGAGGTCGTCGCCGCCATCGAGTGTGGCGTCGCCCTCGTAAGCAAAGGCATCTATGGTGAGTTCATCGGAACCATTGCCGCCGCGCACCAGCGACACCAGGCCTTCGTCCCAATAAATGATGTCGTCGCCGTCGCCGGTATCGAGATGCCGGTAAATAAAACCGCCGTCGAGAATGACCTCGTCATTTCCGCTGCCGGTATTCAGCTCAAACACCAGGCCGTCAAATATCTCCACATGATCGTTGCCGGCGCCGGTATCGAGGCCGCCATCAAAAAAATTGCCGACCTCGGAATCCCGGTTATCCATGATGACTGTGTCATCGCCGTCGCCGGTGAACAGGTTGTTCTCCACTGTCGCGCCGTTCAGGTTTATGCGGTCGTTGCCGCTTCCCGTATCGACGCTGCCCATGGTGCCGCCGTTCAGATACAGGATGTCGTCGCCACCGAGGCTGCTCACATCGGCGCCGCCGGCATCGTTCTCCTCATCGCAGAGAATCTCGTCCGACCCTTCGGTGCCGGTATTACCGGGTGTGCATTCCGCCAGCGCACCAAACGGCAGAAGTAACAAGCCGCATGCCAGCCAGATCCGCATGGGCATCAAATCCGCGGCGTCAGAATTCATAGGTAATGCCCAGGTTCAGAGTCCAGGGATTGGTGTCCAGATCCGAATAGAGCCGCTCGTAGCCGGGACTGACAGGATACGTGACAACGGCATCGGTACTGGTGTCGGTATAGATCACCGCCGCATTGATCAGCCAGGAACTGGCAAAGCCGCGTCCCAGGCGCCAATCGATACCGAGCTGTGCGCTGGCACCCCAGGAGTGTCCCATGCCCAGTTTGCCGAGCCCTGCGGCCATGCCGCTGTCCATCAGGTAGCGCTGAAATTCCGGGTTCAGTTCATCGTCGTAAAAGTCGGAATAGTTGAGCCCTATTCCCAGGTAGGGCTGCCCGAGGCAGTCGAGGTCCGTCATGTACCAGTTGACGAACAGATTGGCGGATGAAGTGGAAAAGCGGCCGAAATAGATATTGTCGCGCCCGGGATAGGCGCGGAAATTTTCCAGGTGTAGAGAGTGGTCGGCATCTCCGACGTACAGCAGTTCCAGGCCCAGATAAGGCAGAGGGCGCCACACGCCGGAGACATTCCAGGTCGTGTCTTCCTCTATATCCCAATTGGTGCGGTACAGCTGCCAGTCCTGCAGTTCGTAATATTTGAGCGGCGTGCCGTCGTCATCGGGATAAACGAAGCTGCCTCCCATGCGCAGATAAAAGCGGGTCAGGTCCAAATCTGAAACAGGGATCTGCGCAGAGGCCAGAAGGGGGGGAATAAATATCAGTGAAGCGGCCAGTCTGAGTATTTTCATTATTGACTCCGTTGTGCACCGGTTGACCCCAGTGACCGTGCTTATGGTTTTTCGGTCATCGTCTGGATCAAGCGATTGGTCTTGGCGCGGCAATTATTGAATTGGACACCGCTGGGGAAACCCTGAATGCCACAGTAAAAGTAGCACGTGGCGGAGACTTTGCCGGGCGGATTAAATCTGCGTTGACCATTCGTTCACGCAGCTTGCGGGCCTCCATAGTCGCAACGACATTGCTTGGCTAGACGTGTAAAATATCGTCACCCGACACCCGGAAATGTGCAGAAGCCGCCGCTTGTTGCCCTCCCTTACTTATCCGGTTTTTACGTTTCTTCACCCCGGTTTCCATCCCCAGATCTGTCACAACGCCATGCAGCACCGCTCGCAATTTTCGTCTCTCACAGATGCCCTGCGATCTCTGGCAACCTGCTGGCGGGACTCGGCATTTTGCGGCCCGGAACTGGCCTGGCGTGACCAGTTTCCAGCGCTCAGCGCTGCGTGTTTGCAACTGAGCGACGCGCAGGTGGATTCGCTGGACTCGCAGCCCGAAGCACTGCACGGTTTTCTGGCGGATTTCTTGCCCGGTTACCGCGACCTGCTGGCGCTGCTGCCGCTGCCTGAGTACAGCCGCTCCGCCCCGCTTGCGGAGCGGATGGGTACCGGTGTGCCCGGGCGCAAATGGATGCAGACGGCCGCCTTTGTCGGTGTGCTGCCGACGGCGATACCGGCGCCGGCACAAACGGTGGTGGACTGGTGTGCCGGAAAATCCCACCTGGGTCGCGCGCTGGCGCACCACTGGCAGTGTCCGCTGCATGCGGTGGAACGCCAGGCGTCACTCTGCGATGAGGGGGCGACCCTGGCGGCGCCCTGGGTAAAGGATGTGACGTTTTCCTGCAAGGACGTGCTCAAGGATTCCCACGCATTTGCTGCGCCGGATTTTGTTATCGCGTTGCACGCCTGCGGGGATCTGCACCGCACACTGCTGCGGCAGTGGCGCGACAGCGATTCGACATACTTGTGCCTGGTTCCCTGCTGCTATCAACTGTGGCTGGACGATCTGTATATGCCGCTGTCACAGGCGGCCCAGGCCGACGATCTGGCCCTGAACAGAAACCAGGTTCGCCTCGCGGTACAGGAAATGGTGACCTCGTCAGAGCGCGAGCGCCGGCAGTCCCACACCATGGGGCAGTGGCGCATGGCGTTTGACCTGATCCAGCGGGAGCTGCGCGGCGTCGATGAATATCTGCCGACTCCCTCGCTCGGCTATCACATGCTGGCGCAGGGACCGGAGCGGGTGATTCAGGCCCTGGCCGATAAAAAATCCCTGGTTATTCCGGAGGGGTTTGATATCCAGCCCTATCTCGCGCGCGCCGAGCAGCGCTACGCCGAATACTTGCGGATGCAGCTGGTTTCCCACGGTTTTCGCCGCGCGCTGGAATTGTGGCTGGTACTGGATCTGACGCTGTATCTGGAAGAGGGCGGTTGTCAGGTTGAGCTTTCCAGTTTTTGCTCCCGTGACATTACCCCGCGCAACATCCGAATTTTTGCCAAACGCAATGGCGTCAGCCGTTAGCATCGCTACAGGTTTTATATGTATTCCACCAACTTCACCCGCCTGCGCGATCAGGAACTGGCAAAGTCCACCAAGCCGTTTCATGCCAAGGGCAAAAGCGTTATTCGCTGCGCCGACTGCCAGATGGCCGAGTACGCGTGTATCTGCCAGTGGCGGCCAACGGTAGAGAGTCAGATTGACTTTGCTTTGCTGGTGCACCGCAAGGAGCTGTTCAAACCCACCAATACCGGCCGCTTGATTACCGATGTTTTCCCACAGACGCCAATATTTCTGTGGAACCGGCTGGAGGCACCGGCGGGTCTGGAGGTATTACTGAATGACCCGGCGCGGGAATGCTATATCGTTTTCCCGGCCAGCGAGGATGAGGGAAAAGCACGGATAATTGTGCAGGCATTGCCCGCGCCTGGTGCCAGTAGCAAAAAAATCACGCTGCTGGTCTTGGATGGTTCCTGGAAACAGTGCAGCCGGATGATCGCGCTCAGTCGCTGGCTGGACCGCGTGCCCTGCCTGAAACTGCCGGATGCTTTTGTGAAATCGTATCTGGTGCGGGATTCGGGAAGAGACGATCGCTTTTCCACCGCCGAGGCGGCCATCAGTTGCCTGTTGCTGGCGGGGGAAAATCACCCGGCACAGATACTGCAACATTATTTCTCGCTGTTTAACCAGCACTATGTGGCGACGCGCGGCTGCTATCTGCCGGAGCGGGGAGAGAGCCACGAAGTGTTGGAACAGCACTTACTCTCATGCACGGCGAATGATAACTAAGCGCGAAGGCGTATCGCGGAAAATCCCACCGGATCACTCGATCCCCAGCTTAGCTGCAATCCGGCTGATTGCCTCTCGTGCACCCGCGGCCATGCAAATGGCGTTGGGGTGAGTGGATTGCGATTCCCGCGGGTTTATCCGGATCAGGGTGCCATCGAGATATTCACCCTGGTTCCGCACCGTGGGGATGGCGGTGCCGGCACCGCATTCGATGGTGACCAGGTTGCCAATTCCTCGCAGCCAATTCTCGTACCTGGCCTGTTGCATCTCTGCGCGGCGGGCGTTCCAGTGCCAGTCACCGAACATCAGAATGTTCGGGCGGGCTACCCCTCCGCAGTCTGAACATCTGGGCATTGCGCCGATCGCGAGGCAGCGCTGTTCATCCACCTCAACGGTATGGTTGTCGGCTTGCCAGATATTGCTCGCACAGTCTTCTGCGCATTGAAAGTGGTGGATCGAACCGTGGCACTCGAAGATCCGCTCCGGATCGAATCCCGCCTTGGCATAGTGTCCATCCACGTTACTGGTGAAAACGAAATAGTCTTTCTGCAGCTTTTCGGTTATCGCCAGCAACAATTGGAAACCGGCGTGCGGCTGTACCCGCCGGTAGAGATTCAGGCGGTGGCCGTAAAATCCCCAGGCGCGCTCGGGGTAGCTGTGGAAATGCTCCGGATCGGCAATCTCGACAAAGGACAGGCCGGCCTCGGCCAGTGCCGGATAGGCGCGCCAGAAACCTTCGTTGCCGCGAAAATCCGGCAGCCCGGAGTCGACACCCATACCGGCACCGCCGGTAATCAGCAGGCCATCGGCCCGACGAATGGCAGATGCGGCCTGGGTGGCCAGTTCAGTCAATTCCAAGGTCTTTCCTCAGGTCGGATTATGTGTCGTATTAAAGGCGAGTTTCGCAAAAACCGGGTCTCCAATGGGGCTCCGGTTTTTACGCTAGCGCATTAATTATCGACGGTTTTCCAGCGTGTCTGCCGGCGTAACAGGATCAGGGTAAACAGCAGCAGAATCATAACAGGCCCCGTCGAGCCGCCACTGCTGCGGGGATAGGCGCGGTTGCCATTGAAGGCCGGTTGCGCGCTGTCCTGCCGGTTGTCCTGTACCGGCGCTACCGCGCGGTTTTCACGGGCGGTTCTTTCCCGCTCGACGCGAGCCTTGTTATTGCGGGCAATGCCCTGTTGCTCGAATACCTGTTCCTCCACCACCACCATGGAGGTGTAGGGGGTTACCAGCCCATGCTCCACCGCGAGATCGACGATGGCGTCTTCGCTGTCGCTGTCATGGCCGAGGTAGTCCATGCGATTCTGCAGATCTTCAATAGTGGCGTAGGCCCACAGCCGCTCCAGTTCCGGGTTGCGGGTGTCGATTGCCGGGAACTTCAGGTCCGAGCGGTAGTGCACCTCGCGACCTGAAACCTTGCCGTTGATGTCGAGCTTCGCCGGGCCATCGCCCCAGTAGTGCCCGAACACAATCAGCTGCTGGCCGCGGTACAGGGAGCCGATCTGCGCGGGGCTCATATCGCGCACCTTGATCCCGGATTTGTTGCCAGAAATGCTCAGGGAAATATCCCGGTAGGCTTCATGGCGCAACTGGTCCGCCGCCTGCACCAGGCGCCCGGAGATGTCATCGCTGTTGGATATGTTCATGGCGAAGCCGTTGGATACCTTGGCCATGCCCTCGAGCAGTGGGCGGTTGGCGCTGTTGCCCATCACGAAGGTGAACAAACGGATATCGTGTTGTTCGAGCAGTTCCAGGAAGGCTTTCTTGGCAACCACGCCCACATTGGCAACACCGTCCGTCACCAGGATCACTGCGCTGGGGCGGTCGGAGTCGAGCCCGGTGTACGCGGCTTTCAGGCCGGCGAACAGGTTGGTGCCACCGTCAGGCTGGGTCGATTCCAGCAACCGCAGATAGTGGGTTACGTTGGCGTCGTTGACGGCGACATAGCCGTTGGTCAGCTCGTGGGCCTGGTCGTTGAACAGGACCATGCGGAAGCGATCCCCCGGCTGCAACTTGCCGAGTCCCTTGCGTACACCTTCTGCAAGGCTTTGGTATTTCCCCGCCATGGAGCCGGAGAGATCCAGCACGAAGGTCCAGTCGCGCCCCTGGGATATTTCACCCAGGTCGTCCCCCGGCGTCAGCGTCAGCATAAAGGTGCCGCGATCGCTGCCCTCGGGGCGGTAGGTGATCATATCCACAGCACCGGGCAGACCGGGCTGGTGGCGCCAGTAGGCGACGATGTCCTTGTCCAGGGTAAAGGCACTGGCGGTCGCGGTCGTCATCGATGCGGGTGGTTGGCCTTCCTCGCCGGCAAGCGCGGCACCGCCGGCGGAATTGGCGAATGACACCTGCCATTCCTGGTCGGAAGAGCGCTGCACCTGTGCCTGCGGGTGCGCGGGCATCAGGAACTGGTCGATGGGGTAGGAGGAGCGCATGGTCAGCTTGAAGCTGAACGCTTCCTGCACGTGTTCCTGATAGGTGAAAAACGCCATGCGCTCTTCATCCACGCCGCCTTCCTCCAGTGGGTACACATAGCGCCCGATACCCAGTTCGGCATGTACCGGCTGGATATACACCATTCGAATACGCGCGGTGTCATTCGGCAGCACCGGGTACACACGGCTGTCGAAACTGCGGTATTCATCCTGTTCCGTCAGCGCGGTTCGCCGGCCCTGGGATTTTTCCTGTTCGTACAGTTCGCGCGCCCGCTGCTTCCGCATTACCTCGCCAGTTACCGGCTTGCCATCAATCCAGTAGGTGAATTCACCCACCGAGGCCTTTTCCGGAACCGGGAAGGTGTAAATGGCTTCCAGTTCCTGGTCGTGGGGGTTGGCAAATGTCTGCTCCACTTCCGTGATGGCATAGCCGTCCTCGATCACCACATTGACGTGGTGCTCCTTGATCTCCAGCTGGGGCAGATTGCTGTTGGCCGGGGTCAGCAGGCCAGCCGCCATGGCGAGACCCGGCAACAACGTGCCCAGTATCAAACACACACACCAGCCGATAGGGTTGCTCCACAAACGTTGCATTGTCGGTTCCTCCGTATGCCACCTGGGGCTGAATGGAATTGCGTGCCTTCAAGGGCACGCGCCGGAGGGGAATGTATCGGCAAAGGCTCGCAGGGTTCACCCGGATCCGATAAAGTCGCGTGAGCGGGACCGGAAAGTATCAATTGGTGATACTTACGTGGTTCTGTGAGACAGAATTTGAGGGGCGGGGAATGAGCCAGGTAGCGGCACTGATGAAGACGCTGAAGCGCGAGCTGAAGGCGAGGGGAGTGACTTACGCGGAAATTGCCCGCCAGTTGGATCTATCGGAGAGCAGCATCAAGCGGATGTTCACCGGCGGTACCCTGTCTATTACACGCCTCGAATCCCTGTGCGGTATCGCCGGGCTGGATTTTTCCGAACTGGTGCGCAAGGCCGCAGAGGCACGGCGCGGCATCGCGACCCTGAGCGAGGAGCAGGAGCGGGAAATCGCTGTGGACCCGCGCCTGCTGCTTATGGCGGTGTGCGTGCTCAACCACTGGACCGTCGAGCAGATTCTCGAAACCTATGAACTGAGTCAGACCGAAAGCATTCAATTGCTCGCGCGTCTCGACCGGTTGAAGCTCATCGAGCTGTTGCCGCTCAACCGCTACCGGGTGATCGTGGCGAAGGAATTTCGCTGGCTCCCCAACGGACCTATCCAGCAGCTGTTCCAGAAGGAAATTCAGCCGGAGTTCCTGGCATCCAGTTTCTCCGGCCCGGGGGAAAAACTCGTATTCCGCACCGGCATGCTGTCGCGGGCGGCAAATGCCGAGCTGATGAAAAAAATGGACCGGCTGCTGCAACAGTTCGACGAGCTGCACGATGCGGATGCAGTATTGGCGCTGGACGAGCGCTACGGTTCCAGCCTGCTGATCGCGTTACGCCCGTGGGAACTGCAATATTTCAGCCGCCTGCGGCGCGGCAACCGGGAAAAGGTTTTTCCCAAGTGAAGCCCGCGAAGTAACCGGTTCACTACTTCACGAGTTCGACTTCACTTGGGCGCTACTGCTTGGTGAAGAAGGGCTCCAGCGCGCTGTACAGGCGCAAGATGGGGAAGAAGCTTTTCCCGGGATGGTCTGGATCTTGTTGCCGCGCGGATAGCGCTGGTGCGTATCGAGCACCACTATTTCGCTGAATCTTGTATTAGATATGTATTGCACAGCTTTTCAAGCTCCGTCGACGGAAACACCTGATCAACCAAAAAAAAGGAAGACGAAAATGGAAGATGCCAAGTCAACCACTGTCACGGTAGAAGAAAATGGTGACGGAAAATTCGTGCAGACGATGACGTCAGGTATACATCAATTACTGGCAGATGAGCCGGAAGATGTTGGGGGAAGTGATCTCGGGCCGGGGCCTTACGAGTATGTTCTGATGGGGCTTGGGGCCTGTACCAGTATGACCATCCGCATGTACGCGGATCATAAAAATATACCCCTGGCTCGTGTGCGGGTGATTCTTTCTCATCAAAAAATCCATGCGCAAGACTGTGCGGATTGCGAATCCAGCAATGGAAAAATTGATGAGATAGTGCGAGAAGTAATCCTTGAGGGGGATCTAACCGAAGAGCAGCGTCAGCGGTTGCTGGAAATCGCCAATCGCTGCCCCGTGCATCGTACGTTGACATCAGAGATCAAGGTTCGCACTCGGCTGGCCTGAAACGAGGTTCCAATTAACGACTTTCCTTTATTCCTTCAATAACTCTGGGACTGCATAAGTGTGTGCGACCTGCCCAGTTTTTATTTGAAATCATCGATAAGAATTGACGGTTACTTATCGCCCTAAAAAAAAGCGCACCTGATTTTTGGCGTCGCAATACGCGTCCTTTGATTAGCTTTCACTAGATTCAATAGATCATCTGAATAGGGGAAGTCAGGAAATGAAGGCGCTGAAATGGCACAGGTTGAAATGTCTCACCCCTGCGCTGTTGAGTATTGGCCTCGTGACAGCAAGTTTTGCAGACGAGGAATTTACCTCCATGCAGATGAAAGGTGTGGAACCCGTGGAGATCAAGGTTGATGTAGAGGCAGCGGCCAAGCGATTGTCCAGGGCGGTGCAGTTCCCGACGATCTCGAACCAGGACCGCAGCGACTTTGACGTAAAAGCCTTCGAGGGGTACCACCAATTCCTGGTGGAAGCCTATCCCAACGTTCACAAGACCCTGAAAAGAGAGAAACTCGGCAAGCCCCGCCCTTATAGCCTGCTGTACACGTGGGAAGGCAAGGACCCGTCATTGCCGCCGGTGGTATTCATGGCGCATCAGGACGTGGTGCCCATTGCCGAGGAATCCCGTGACCAGTGGAAGCAGGAGCCATTTTCCGGCGCAATCGCGGATGGCTATATCTGGGGGCGCGGCGTACTGGATGACAAGAACCAGATCCACGCGATCCTGGAAGCCGCGGAAATGAAGATCAAGGAGGGGTTCCAGCCGAATCGCACCATCTACTTCGTGTTCGGTCACGACGAGGAAGTCGGTGGCCCGGAAGGCGTCAAGCATATCGTCGATGTGCTGGAAGGCCGCGGTATCAACGAAATCGCCTTTGTTATCGATGAATCGGCACCATTAATACCCGGCGTTTTTCCTGGCATTAAGGAAAATTCCGCTCTTATCGGTATCGCGCAAAAGGGCTACATGAGCCTGCAGCTTTCAGTTAACGGTGAGGGCGGACATTCTTCCCAGCCTCCTGAGCATTCCAATATTGGCATATTGGCGGCGGCGATCACTAAGCTCGAAAACACCCAGTTCCCCTACAAGATTAACCGGGCGGTGCGCTACCAGTACCGCTTTATGGGCCCGGAGCTGCCGAAAGAAAAGCAGCCCATGTATGAAGCGGTGGCGTTCGGCAATGACAGTAAAACCACCGAGTTGGAAAAGAAGTTTATCGACGAGATGGCCGCTCAGCAGGTAACGCGTGCCATGCTGCATACCACCATTGCGGTCACCATGTTTAACGCCGGGATCAAGGACAATGTGCTGCCGCCATCGGCAACTGCGGTAGTCAATTTCAGAATCGCCCCGGGAGATAGCAAAGAAGGCGTTATCGCCCATGTCAAACAGGCGATTGATGATGATCGCGTCCAAATCAAGGATATCTCCGCCTCGACGCCACCCACCAATATTGCGGACCCGTATGGCAGCGGCTACAAGATGCTGGAAAAAACAATCCGGCAAACCTGGGGTAATGACCTGATTGTTTCACCTTTTTTCGTGATTGGTGGCTCCGATTCAAAGCATTTCCAGGCGCGGCCATTTGCTCCGAATGTGTACACGATCACAGGGATTCAGCTGGAGTCGATGGAAGAGTTCGGCGGTTTTCACGGGGTGAATGAACGCATACTGGTGGATGAGTACGGTCGCTCCATCGCTTTCTTTTATCAGTTGATGAATAACCTTGAGGAGCTCAAATAGATACAAGCACGCGAATATGGTTCCTGGTCACGTCTTTCCCGGCTGCCCGCTGCGCTGACTTTTCGGTCGCGATTTGCTCCGTCGCGTTCATACATGTGGTGCCTCTTCGCTAGTGGGTCCTATTCCAGCGTTACCACAACCGCCATCTCTGTAGGGTACAAAAAACCGTTTGCTCATAAATTGCCCATGGGCTATTGTTCCGCCAGCTGTAGGAGGACGACCTCCCCCAATTCGGGTAAAAATGCCTAGGACGACCTGGCCCTGTTTGAAACGGTGCAGTCAATGTCCTGGTTTTACCTTCTCGTCGCCGGTGCCCTTGAAGTTGTTTGGGCTTTCTCCATGAAGCAGTCCCACGGCTTCACCCGGCTCACCCCTTCCATTATCACCCTCGTCACAATGATCGGCAGTTTCTGGCTGTTGGCCGTTGCCATGCGAACTATCCCACTCGGTACTGCGTACACCATCTGGACCGGTATTGGCGCTATCGGGGCGTTTCTTGTGGGGATTATGGTTTTTGCGGAACCGGTGAATGCAATGCGAATCACCGCCGCGATCCTGATTGTTTCGGGCTTGGTATTGATGAAACTTTCCAGTGCCTGAGATCAGCGGTCTATAGGGATAACCTGCTTCGCTGGAAACAGTAAACATCTATAAATGTTTCCAGCGAAGACGGAAGTCGAGATTAGTTTCGTTTTAACTTGGACGCGTCAACTCCTTTTGAGTAATCAGCGGGGCTCCAGCGGAGTTCTACTTTGACGTTTTCGAGCGGTTGTCCGGAATTATTTTTAAATACATTCAGATTGTCCGCTTCATGCAGTGCAGTTTGACGGAAAGCGTCCTGATACTCGGCTGGTGCGTCCACGCTGATTACGCGGGGATTGACCGCAATGCCGCTCTCCCGTACATCCAACTCTACTATCGCCGATGCAGAAACCCCCAAGGCTTCCAACCCTTCTGGATAGCTCGGGTAGTGGTTTTTGATGTATTGCAATTTTGGGGTCCCGCTGAACGAAATTTCATTCGCAGCGGTTGGGATTGAATAGGGCAATAAATGAATTTTACGGTGGGGCATCCTTTTAAGAGCCTTATCGCGAGCAACCTGTGATGCGCCGACTCCTGCCATATGGAATCGCGCAACATACTCGGCGGCAGTCAGGTTGGCGTTTTCGCCACTAAACGGTAGGGTTTTGATGAAATTGGTCGCAGATTCAACAAACTCCTCCTCATGCCCACCTGATGTCACAACCTCTAGTACCTTAACCGACGAAACCACACCCTCTTCAACGTCAAACTGGAGATAAACTTCGCCTTGAATTCCTTCAAAAAATGCCGCTCTTGGCAAGGAAAGGTTGAATAAGTTTAATTCGTTAAGATTGATGGTGTTTTTGGTGTTTGCCGATGCTTGCCCCCAAAGGAACGCTAAACTCAAAATCGCTGCACTAATCCAGCCTGCGAAAAGGCGGGCCAGTTTTGATGGTTTTAAAGCGGTTTTCAAGCGATTGATCCGTGTAATCATTGTCATCTTATCTCCGTAATGTGATTGAAGCATCCAGAATCCGTTCCAGTGCTCGTAGGACTGCAGCATCGCCCTGGAATATAGGATTTTTTTGTGTTTGTCAGCCTGAGACAGTACCTCTTCATCACAAGCGCATTCTTGCGTAAGTCGGAAGCGTAGGTAGACCACCCACACGACTGGGTTAAACCAAAAGAAAATTGCGAAAATTAGAGAAAGCAGATTCCACAGGTTATCGAATCTATTGGCATGTACGAGTTCATGCTCAAAGACATAGTCCAGCTGTTGTGGCTCATAACATTTTTGATAGTCAGTGGGGAGGATGATTTCTGGCTTGAATATCCCCTTTAAAATGGGGCCTTTCACCTTGTTGGACGTATAAAATATGCCGCTGGGAAGTCGATGATACTGCCGCTCATCAAGCACTGGTGATTTTGGTATCGTGGCAAGCCTGACTAACCCAACAAGTAAGCCCGTCAGTAAAGTGCCTACCCCAAATAGCCAAATCCATTGAACGTTATTCGCTGAGTTTGATGTCAGGTTTTGTGTAACCTGGTATTCGTTAACGGTATTGAACGTAGTTGCTAGGGTTTCAGAAACCAAATAGGCCGATTCGCTAGTGGCGGCTGAGCTGTCAAATTCTATGGGTGGAAGGTTGACAAAGATAAGTGCCAGGGGAACGAGTGCATACAGGCGGTAGGTGAATTTTGCTCCAATACGTTTTGCCAAGGCCAAATCGCTAAGCCAAACTACGAGGAGAGCTAATGTCAGTACCTCTTGCTGCTCTAGAACCCAGTTAATCATTATCTTTCTCCCATTGTTTGATAATGTCTTTGAGTTCCTCAATATCTGACTTCTTTAATTCCCCACCTTTTACAAATCCTGAGATAAGCATCGAGAGCTGGCCGTCAAAAAGTCGGTCCACGAACTTTTTACTCTGTTTGATCTGGTAAGCCTCGCGATCAAAGCAGGGAGAATATAAATAGGACCGCTCCTGTTGCACATAATCGATGGCCCCCTTTTTAACCAGGCGGCTCAGCAACGTTTTTACAGTTCGCTCTTGCCAATCTTTCTTATTTTCAAGCCGCTGAAAAACCTCCCGAGCACTCGCAGGTGCACCGTCCCATAAGGCTTCCATTACTTCGTGCTCTGCCTCTGAAATCTCCATGCGGCCTCCGATTACATGTGTAGTCTTAATTGATTACAAATGTAGTCAATGCGAGGTCTAAATGAAATGAGGATTTAGAAATAGATATAATTTTTTATAGATTAAAATGGAATATGTGGATGATTGGATTTAGCTTGCGTATGGAATCCTGGAAGTGGTTTGGGCTTTTTCCATAAAACAGCCCCACGGCTTTACCCGGCCGCTACGGCTTCATGGCCATACGAATAAGGCCCGTTACCTCGCGGTAGCGGGCCTTATTCATTTTAGGCAGTGGTGGTTGCCGGCGATGTTTATAGCCGAGCTTTAATGGGCCAGCGTAAATTCAATCTTGCGCCGCTCCATGTCTACGCCCGCAACGCGCACCTTGATGGCATCGCCGATGGCGAAGCTGGTATTACCACGCTCACCGGTAAGCCGTTGTGTGGCGGCGTCGAAGTTGTAGTAGTCATTTTTTAGTGCGGATATATGTATCAGGCCTTCAACCTGGATATCCTCAATCTCTATAAAAAGACCGAAGTGTGTGACGCTGCCCACTAGCCCTTGAAAAGTCTTGCCGACAAAGTCCTGCATATATTCGCACTTGAGCCAGGCTTCCACGTCCCAGCTGGCTTTATCCGCGCGGCGCGATGCGTTTGAGCAATGTACCGCGAGGGTCTGCATGGCCGGCTTATCGTAGGGGTAACTTTTCCCCGGTGCGAGGGTTTCTGCATTTTCGAAGCGCTGTACCGGTGCACTTCCCGCGCCGAACACATATTTAAGCGCGCGACGGAATGGGTTGCGTTGTTTTTCCTGGCGGATGACCGAGCGAATGGCCCTGTGTACCAGCAAATCCGGGTAGCGGCGAATAGGTGAAGTAAAGTGGGCATAGGCGGAATAGGCGAGGCCAAAATGGCCACGATTTTCCGGACTGTACTCCGCCTGGCTCAGCGATCGCAGCATCATTGTGCGAATGGTCTGGGCATCGGCGCGCTGCCCGATACTGCTCAGTAGCCGGTCGTAATGCGCGGGCGAGGGCTTGTTGCCGCCAGCCAGCTTGAGTCCCCGTTCATTGAGGAATACGCGCAGGTTCGTGAGCTTTTTATCCCGCGGGCCGTCATGCACCCGGTAGAGTGCCGGCATCTTCTGTTTCTTGAGGAAGTCTGCCGTCGCCACGTTGGCGCTCAACATAAATTCCTCAATCATCTTGTGCGCGTCGTTGCGTATGACCGGGACAATCCGTTCAATCTTGCGGTCTTCGGTGAAGTGGAATTTTACTTCCGGTTTTTCAAAGTCCATGGCGCCGCGCTTGGTGCGGGCCTGTTTCAATACCGAATACAGCTGGTGCAGCGCTTGAATGTGCGGGCCTGTTCCATTGAGGTGGCGGGCAGCCTGCCGCCCGGATCGCGAATCCGGCGATGTGATGAACGCGTTTACCTGGTTATAGGTGAGCCTGGCGTGGGAGTGGATTACCCCTTCGGAAAAGGTATAACCGGTCATTTCACCGGATTTACTGATGGTCATTTCACAGACCATTACCAACCGGTCTACCTTGGGATTGAGTGAGCACAGACCATTGGATAGCGATTCCGGCAACATAGGCACAACGCGGCCGGGAAAATACACGGAAGTCGCGCGCGTTTGCGCTTCCTGGTCGAGCGCACTGCCAGGCGCCACGTAGTGGGACACATCGGCAATCGCCACGAACAGGCGCCAGCCGCCAGATGGGTCTTTTTTGCAGTACACGGCATCATCGAAATCCTGGGCATCTTCGCCATCGATGGTCACAAACGGCAGTGCGCGCAAATCCGCGCGGTGCAGTTTGTCTGCCTCGGGCACTTTGCTGCCCAGCCGCTTTGCCTGGCGCAGTGCGTCCTGGGGCCAGCTATGCGGGATGCCGTGGCTGCGGATCGCCACATCGATTTCCATGCCGGGTCCCATGGAATCGCCCAGCACCTCGGTCACCCGACCGAAGGCATTGTAACGACGGCAAGGGAAGTCGATGATCTCGACGAAAACGTACTGCCCTGGCTGGGCGCCCATCAATTGGTCGCGATCCAGGTCAATCTCGTGGGCAATACGGCTGTTTTCCGGCTTCAGGAAATAGTGGTCGTCCTCGAACTGCAAGCGCCCCACCAGATGCGTGGTATTGCGTTCAAGTACCTTTACAACAACGCCGACTTTGCGGCCACGGCGGTCCAAACCGCTGATACGGGCCTGCACGCGGTCACCGTCAAACACGGTGAGCATTTCGTTATCCGATAAAAAAAGGTCTTCACTGGAATCATCGGCGGTCAGGAAGCCAAACCCATCCGGGTGACCGATAATACGGCCGCTGACCAGGTCATTTGCCTTTACCAGACTGTAACCCTCGTGGCGATCAAACACGATTTGTCCATCGCGCTCCATGGCACGCAATCGGCGGCGCAACGCTTCTTTTTGTTCATCACCGTTGAGGTGCAGGACCTTTGCGAGCTGCTCGCGATCAAGCACTTTCTTGTTTTTCTCGAGCAAGCTCATAATGAACTCGCGCGCGGGAATTGGGGTGCTGTATTTTTCAGAATCCAGCGGATTAAACACAGCTATTGGGGATTTACTCATGATTTCCTCTCGGGAAAACCGCCAATAAGATTGCGCTTGGTAAAAACTTGAGTGGTGTGTCAGAACAGATCAGGTGTTACTCGGCAAGATATGCAGGCGGAGGTTGCTCAACGAAGTTGAGGCGGTATTGCAGTTGGGCATTCAAACTGTAAGCAGCCTGAATACCCATCTTTCAGGTTGAGGTACCGGGACGGTTCATCTCAACCGGAGTGGCATCTAAGGCCACTCCTCAGCGGACCGCAGTATGGTCGGCTATATGTGCGAGCCTATTGGCTCAAAGGCAAACGATGTTTTCAGCTTGCGGGCCTTTAGGGCCTTGAGTTACGGAGAACTCAACGGACTGACCTTCAGTCAGGGTCTTGAAGCCTGAACTGACAATCGCGCTGAAGTGCGCGAACACATCCGGGCCAGACTGCTGCTCGATAAAGCCAAAACCTTTGGTTTCGTTAAACCACTTAACAGTGCCGGTCGTTGTTTTAGACATGGTAATTTCCTGTAAACAAATAAAGGTATGCCTTTGTGGGGCATGGATAGCAAAAAAAGACTGGAATTTAGATGCGACAGGACGAAGTAAAACGGATGCGACGGAACTGAGGATTTAAACAAGAGGCTTACTTTTGACTGAAGCCACTGTATGCCCCTGCTGGGGCTAAGTCAAAGTATTTTTCGTAGGTGCGGAACTGGTGAGTCACGAAATTGTATTTGGGGTAATGGGGGCCTTGGGCGTGTCGGCATGTGCTGCAAGGTATTGGGCGAGGGCGAGTGGCGATACCGCTTTCAAATAAGAGTAAGCGGTAGCGCTTCCTATCAAGGTACTCAGGTTAATTCGGCGTGTACCAGATCGGCGAAGTCCACGCGCGCTCCTGAATACTTACTGGTAGGTCTTGTGGTCGTTTGAGGCCGTATCGTGCCGCATCATAGGTGGACCAGCGCGGTGTCGGGATTTGCAGAACACGTGCATAGTACATTGCGTGTTGTGACGGATCGAACTCGGGATCGGTCCAGGTGGCAACCAGCTGGTTGTCGCCGATGGTATTTTGGTAAGTCGCGTCCTTTTCGTTGACCGTATCGCCGACCGGAGGGATTTTGCCGTCCGCGCCGGGTTTCCTGTCGTCGGAAAGGGCGACGTCATAAATTTTGGATTGCTGCTCGCCGGACTTGTCGACCCAACCTTTGATGATCTGGATACGGTCGAGGTTGGCACCGTCGGGTTCCTTAAGGGCCTGCACGATAAAAGTGGGGGCGGTTCCAGCTTCTGGTGCTGCAGGCAAGTTACCGCCCATAGGCACGCCTTTTTCATAGGCCTGCTTCACGCCATCGTCGCTGCCGAGGGAGATTTCGGATATACCGAATCCGCCGAAGAACCGCACCATGGGGCGCGGCCCTGAGGTCGCGTAAGTCTCCTTGCGTTTGATCGCATCAAAAATGCCATCGCGCGTATTGGACTCTGCCCACACCGCCGCGACGCCGCCAGAGCTGAAATGCCGTACCTGTTTAGCCGCCTTGGCATCCACACCGGGAGGGCCTTCCAGCCGGTGTTTTGGATCGATCTCGAAGCCGAATTTGCCGGTGTAGTTATCCTCCTCGATCGCGGAGGCACCGTTGTGGGTGTCGGAATCGCCGATAAAGCCAAATTTGAACGGGTTGCCCTTACCTTCACTTTCGAGCTTGAGCCCGCGGATCAGGGCTTCCCGTGCGTAGCCTCCTTTCTTGTGCTCGGGCGGGGTAGCGGTCGGCGCAAGCGTGTAATCCCAGAGCTCGAAATTACCGAACTCATCGTTGGGAAACAGCGCGGGATGCGTTTCCGAGGTTCCCTTGATTTGCGTAAGTTCATACACGGGTTCATTGCGCATACGTGTAGATGCGTACTGCTGGTCCAGTGAGCTACCCCCATACGATTTGTCCACTGGGAACATTAGCCCGTCACTGGCATTGCCATTGTGGGCAACGGCGAGGAGATCGTTTCCGGCGTCGCGCTGCGCATCCATCCAGCGCCACAGGTCTTCTGGTGTGCTGGAGTCCAGTGCGGAAAAAGGTGCATCCGGGACTTTGGCGCTGTCGCGGAAAATGACCACCCGGTGGAGGTTTCTCCAGTCTGGGTTTGAGGTCCACTCATAGCCAGGCATGGTGGTGAATTTGCCCGGCTCGTAATACTTGTCGGCAATTTTTACGACTTCCGACCAGAGTGTTCTTGATAGTTTTGGGTCTCCCAGTATTGGGTCCTTTTTCATGTGGGAAATGCCGTCCAGAAGCTTTCCGTAGGCATCGAAGGACTTTTTGGGGTCGTCGCCAGCGATATCCGCAGCCAGGGGATGTTTACTGATCGGACTATTGGGATCTCCCATCAGTGGTAGTACGCCGAGGTACTCCGCGTGATCCGACAAGATATACCAGTCCAGTGGTCGTTCTATTTTTAGCGGCTTCCCCATTTCACCACCGCCGGGAATCTCTTCGCCCATGGCCCAGCGGTAGGCGTCTTCGGGGTTTACCCAAGCCGCATTGATGTAGGCGTCGAACGACCTGCGCGTATGCACGTGTAAATTGCCGAAATACACGTTGCGGTTTGGGTTGGATGTCACGCCGTCGCCGGTGGGCGTGGTGCTTGGCGGCGGAGCCGTGGTCTCCGTGGCAGTTGGTGCCTCTGTAGCTGCGGGGGCTGCTGCCGCGGTAGAGTCCTGCCTTTCACCCGTATCCCGGACTACCTTGTTTTCTTTGTCGGCACCACACGCTGTAAGCAATGTGGCAAGCAATAGGGACTGGCAGAGGTATCGCATGGGGGACTCGCGTCATGACTCAGAAAGGCGGTGCTAACACAGAGTCTAGTAATAGCAGACTATCGCTGTGCCTGATGTGCGTTCCGCGAAAGTTAAATGGCGCCTCTTAAAGGGTGTGTGCATGAGGAGTACTGCTAAAAATGATGGTAATGAAGCCAAAAATTCTTCCCTTCGATCCCGCTAGTGAATACCTGACACCGGAGGGCTGCTGGATTATTGAGATGTCGAACGATGCCGATGATCCTGACTGTTCGGTGGCCCGTGCGCGGGTCTCCCCGGGAGCAACCACCGAGTGGCACCATCTGGAGGGCGTGGCGGAGCGATACGTGATTCTGGAGGGCGCGGGGCTGGTGGAAGTAGACGGCCTGACCCCGACAATGGTGCAACACGGGGATGTGGTCCAGATTCCGGCTGGAGTAGCGCAGCGGATTACAAATACCGGCGATGGGGACTTGGTCTTTCTGTGCGTATGCACGCCGCGCTTTCGCGCGGAGTTATATGTGCGGTGAGAGGATCTGGATGAGGGTGTATAGCCGGTGGCACTAGTCCGGACGGCCTGCACGGGACCAGAACAGTGGCCGTGCAATCGCCTGCCCGAACCCGATACCGAGGAGAAGCAATATAGCGACGGCGGCACCCGCAACGGCCCCCCAGAAATGTGACTCGGTCACCACCGGGACCCCGATCAGAGCGGTCACCATGCTGCCGCTGGTACCGTAGGATTCTGAATAGAGCTTGAGCGCGACTACAGCCAGCACGATCAGGCCCTGCGAACGCTCGCCAATCGTGGCGATATTGAATATCGCTCCCAGCACCAGCAGGGCGTGGATAACTCCCGACAGCCCCCGGTACGACGCGATCTGCGGTTCAAACAGCAGCAGCGCCAGGCCGCACAGGGCTGCGACGATGACGAGCCCCGCCAGGGCCATGTGCGGCCGCGGGCGCAGCGGCATCAGTACCCAAGCCAGCGCCAGCCCGAAGCCGTTCAACAACAGGTGGTTCAGGTTGGTGTGGACCAGGTGGCCGCTAACAATGCGCCAGTATTCACCGGCGAGAATCCGGCTGTGGTCGTAGGACAGCAGCGCGCCGAGCGTATCCTGTTTCAGGTATATGGCCGCTGCTGCAGCTACCACCATTAGCGGCGGCAACCAGTAGAGGGCCTGTTGTAAACGCTGCTTGTCCATAGCTGTAGTCTCGAGTCGGGTGCTGGCGGCAGTCGCATAGCTGGTTGTAGGTGCTGTAATAACTGATTTTCAGTCTTAGGGGAATCACGCACGTTTTTGACAAACCACAAGGTGAAGTTGGCCACTCAATGGCTTGATAGGTGAAATCGTGCCCGTCATCCACCTGGAGCAAAGGGGCTCGGTGATCAATCTAACCTGACTATTTACCTATTGAGTGAGCTGAGCTATGAGTGAGTCTGAGATAAAGTGGGATTTGACCGCGGAACTGTCGATGGATTTTGTGCCCATATTCGTACGCGGTACCGTGAAGAAGAAGGTAGAAGCTGCGGCACGCGAGCGAGGGATCAAAGAAATTACCGTAGACTTTATCGAGGAAGTCCGTAAGGAAAAAGATCGCTAAATCGGTTATCAACTCTCTCATGGCCCCCTGTGCCGCAACGCATCGGGGTTCATCGGAGCACGACGCTGGTGCCTACATGAATCAACGCCGCAATAAATAAATTATCTTAGGAGCAGGACGATGCAGTTGTCCGTGTGGCATGACTCTGGACGGTATCTCGATTACCGTGGGCATGAAATTTTTTACCGGGTAGAAGGGCAGGGGCCAGCGCTACTGCTGATTCATGGCTTTCCGACCTCCAGCTGGGACTGGAAAAAGATTTGGCCAGAACTAACCCAGCACTACCGGTGTATCACTCTGGACATGCTGGGCTTTGGCTACAGCAGTAAGCCGCGGCAAAAATACCTGATTTCTGACCAGGCCGATATTTTTGAGAGCTTGCTGGACACTCTGGGCGTGGAGGCGGCGCACCTAATCGCCCACGATTATGGCGATACCGTTGCACAAGAACTGCTGTCACGGCAGCTGGAGGGAAAGCTCACGTTTAATATCCGGTCGCTGCACCTTCTGAATGGTGGTTTGTTCCCGGAAACCCATCGGGCATTGTTGATACAAAAACTCATGCTCAGCCCTTGCGGCGGATTACTCGCCCGGTTGTTCAACCGGAAAAAGCTGGAGAAAAATTTCAGGAAAATTTTCGGTCCCACTACAGCACCTTCGCAGCAAGAGATCGATGATTTTTGGCAACTCATTACCCACAATCGTGGGCAGCTGGTCATGCATCGGCTGATGGATTACATGAATCAGCGGCGCCAATACCGCGAGCGCTGGGTAGGCGCACTGCAGCAAGCCTCTATTCCCATCCGTCTGACCGTAGGGTTGTCCGATCCGATTTCGGGCGCGCATATGGTAGAGCGATACCGGGAACTCATTCCCAATCCTGATATCGTGGAACTCGAAAATATTGGCCATTATCCGAACGTGGAAGCGCCGGCCAGAATAATTTCTTCGATAGCGGAGTTTTTGCATACTCCAGCCAGCACGGCGTCATGATATCCATAATGAAATCAATTCCTGAGGATTTTCGCCAACACCCGATACTTCAAGAGGCTGGTTAAACCTCAACGAGATCATCTTCACGGAATGTGAACCAGCCGTTTCCCCTGGATGCCTCGATCACGCCCCACAACTTGTCCGGGATCATGATTTCGGGGACCTTTTCCGGCGCCAACTCCGTATCAATCTCACTGTCCCGCTGACGTTGAGCCAGCTCTACCCAGTCAGGGTTCATCACCAGTCCTTTGCCGACGGCGACCAGTGACAGGCCAAGGTTCAGTGCTTCTTCAGCTTGTGAGGGCGTGCGAACATTACCTGCTGCGATAACCGGTACGCGGTCGGCCACATGTTGAGTGATCAACTCGGCAGTCAGTTGATTTGCTGTGGCGTCGATCGGTGTGGCGTTCAGAATGTCCGCTAACGAAACATGCATGTAATCCACTCCGCTCTCGATCAGACGATCAATGAGTGCGTAAGAGTCATCAATCCTCAGCGCACCTTCCCCGGACTCTTCAGGCGAAATACGATACCCGAGCAGGAATGGCTGCTTGGCGTGCGTGTCGATGACCTTTCGTACTTCCTTCACCAAGGCTGATGGGAAACGCATGCGATTTTCCAGCGAGCCACCCCACTCATCGGTACGCTGATTGAACATGGGCGAGAAAAAGTTTTGGATCAAGAACCCATGCGCGCCATGCAGCTCAACACCATCAAATCCGGCATCAATGGCGCGTCGGGTTGCGTCACCAAATGCCCGGATGACTTCGAGGATTTCTTCATGCGTCAGTGCGCTGCTGGCGATTTCCCCACTGTTGAACGGCCCTGCTGGTGCCTTCAGGTCACTGGCACTCACGATTTCACCGCCGGGTACCAGCTCGGGTACTGCCTTATTGCCCGCATGAAATATTTGCAGTATCGCTGGAGCTCCGCCGCTCTTTGCAGCCTGGGCGAGACTCCGCAAACTCGGGATGAATCGATCATCATATGCGGCAAACTCGTCTGTAAAGCCGATACCGTTTTCCATTACATGGGTGCATCCCGTTATCACCATTCCGACGCCATTGGCGCGGTGGCGATAGTACTCAAGTTCCTGATCGGAAACGCTTCCATCCGGGTTGGCGGACCAAGTCGTCATTGGCGCCATCACAATCCGGTTGCGCAGGGTAGTGCCGTTTTTAAAGGTAAACGGCTGAAATACAGAGTTGGCATTTTTGGCTGTCATCTGGGGTACTTCCTATGGTGTAGGCTTGCCAAAATGAGCGGACTCACCGGCTACCTAAGTGATCCAGGTTGCTATTGTGTTGACCTAGAGTACTAACAATTGCGGGGCTGAAGATTGCTAAGTGTAAAAAGGGGCTTGTCTGCGTCGGAGTCCAGCTTATTTACCCCGACGTCTTCCTTACTTTGCAGCTCTAGGGGCGCTCAATAATCGGCATCCATTGCGTATCAATGGCCTTCAACATTTCATCTGGAGTCTTCTGCTGTGTCATCCGTCCACGCCGAATTTGAAGATGCACAAAGGATTTTGCTCCCCGACTTATCACTTTGCTTCGGAAGGACTCAATCCGTTCCTGACTGAAGTTACTGTTGAACGTATTGAATAAAACCACATGGTTCCCATCAAAGCGGTTACTTTTCATGAACGCCCAAATCGGCGGCGCGGGTGAATAGAGCCAAATCGGTGACCCTAGATATACAGTGTCATAAGACGATAAATCGATAGTACGGGGAACGATATCGGGTAGTGCCTGAGGGCGGCTTTTCAGAGCGTTAGCATCTTTGAGCGCGTTGGTAAGACCAGCAATTCCCAGCTCGTATTCAGATGCCTGCAGCTCCACCAGTCGCGCATCGAGCTGTGTCGCTAAATGACGTGCAGCTAACGCGGTATTGCCGGAACGGGAAAAATATATGACCGCATTGCGCTTGGAGTCCGATGCGACCGGAATATCTACACCACCGGCCTTCAGGTGCCGGGCCTGATAGTTTTCTATCCAGGTAACGCCAAACAACACACCAAGCACAGCAACGACAACCAGTGCCAGAGCTAAAGCAAACCAGTGCAGAAATGACATCGTCTTCACCACTATTTGGAATAGGCGAAAGGTCTCGCGGGATTGTTAAAAATCGGTCGACTTGGTCAAAGCCTCGAGGCCGCGTGTTTCTTCAATACGGGCCAGCAATGAGGGCATGACAAAAACCACCGCATCATTGCCTATCAGCAGCTGTCTGGGTGGGTTACAGGCTAGCGCGGATTTCTATATCGGTGAGCAGCACACTTACATGAAGTACGGCTTGTCACCGTCACTGCCGGGTTTGTTTACTCCCAGGTTCCCGCCCAAGTGCAGCTCCGGTGACACGATGATCTTGGCAACCAGGTCCGCCACGCTCTCGCGTGAGACCACTGTTCCTTTGAAGGCATCCCCTTTGGCGGTGATTTCGTAGTCCACCTCGTGTTCGTCCGTGAGCCACGCTGGTCTCAAAATGGTGTAGTCGAGGCCCGAACTCTCGATGGCATCTGCGGCCCTGCGGTAAGGTTCGAGGTCTGTGCCAATAATCTCGTTGTTCCACTGACCGAATCGACCCGGCACTTCATCGTAAATACCGAGCGAAAGTATGAACACCAAGCGCTTTACGCCTGTGTTCTGCATCGCTTCGATCACGCGTTTTGCTTGTATGTCCAGGTCCTCTCCAATGAGGTTGGCATACACGATATCTTGGCCTGCCATTGCTGCCCGCAGCAGCTTACGATCCAGTACGTTGCCAATTACGATCTGTCCATTGGCAGGTTCCCACCCGGTAAGCTTGTTGGGGTTGCGCTGAAGCAGCGTCAAAAATACATCTTTTCGGTCTGTCAGCTTGGCGATAACCCATCGGGCGATCTGTCCGTTTGCGCCCAATACGAGAACATTTTTCATAGATTGATTTGCTACATTCCGGAGAGCGCGCAGCGTGCAGCTGCGCATATCTCCGTTGAATCTGAAGAGGGTTCCAGCCAGGGTGGCTGGAACCTCTGGTTTTTCTCTCAACCAGTTCCGCGACAGCTAGAGGTGTCGTTCGAAGAATGGCAGGACCTCAGCCATGGCCAGCGCGACAGGCTCGGACTTGTCGTAGAGGTCGTAATGGGAGTAGCCCTCAGCCACGAAGATCTGCTTGTCTTTCGACGCGGCGCGCCCATAAATCTCCCAGCTATCCCGATAGGCACCGAAAGCGCCGGGCTTATCACCGGTGACTACAAGCAGCGGCTGCGTTAACAGGCTCTCTGCATTAAGAAACGCATCCCATCCCATAGCGGCGCTGTTAAATGAAAACAGGCCACTGGTCGCACCGTTCGGCTGTTGGCCGCGCGTGGACTTGTAGTAGTCCGTCGCTTCCAGCACATCCCTGTCGGTGATGCCATTGGCCCGACCCTCCTCCACGGAAGCTGGCAGGTAGTCGATGACGTGGCGCTCTGCACCCTGCACTTCGGCTGTGCGCTGCTTGCCCATGGCCTGCAGGGCAGACACGGGATCGAATTCACTAAACCCTTCCCGAATCAGGCGCCCGAAGTTCACGCCGGTAATGGAGACTAGTGCCTTGATGCGGTGATCGGTAATCGCCGCGTGAATGGTGTATCCGCCACCACCACACACACCGATGGCCCCGATACGGTCCTGGTCCACATAGGGCAGTGTTACCAGGTAATCGATCGCAAAGCGGATGTCGGATGTGCGAATCGACGGGTCCTCGATAAATCTCGGGGAACCGCCACTTTCGCCCTGAAAGCTGGCATCAAACGCGAGGGCGACAAATCCGGCTTCCGCCAGTGCCTTCGCATAGATATTGCCGGAGGTTTGTTCCTTGCAGCTTCCGATCGGATGCGTGCTGACGATGGCCGGATATTTTTGGGTGTCATCAAAACCCGGCGGCAGGTAGAGGTCAGCGGCAGACTGCCATCCCAGGTTCTGATAGGTCACGTGCTGGATGCTTACGTTACTCATTTACATCACCTCGAATTTTTTATCGGGGCACACACAGAATGTGCCCCAACATTACGCGTATAGAATTCAGTTACTTCAGCGTGCGCGCGAAGAACGGGGTCAGTACGGATACTGCTTCGTCCACATACTCGGGCACGTCGTACAGCGACATGTGGTTCGCCCCTTTCACGACATGCATGGTCTTGTCGCTGCTGGCGGCGCGGGCGATCAGGTCATCACTCATCCATTTGCTCCCCGCCTGGTCGCCGGCAACGGTGAGTACCGGTTGCGTCAGGAAGGCTTCGGCCAGGTTGTAGGCGTCATAGGTGATGATCTGGTTCAGGCTGCGAGCGGTCATGAAACCGGGCGCATTCGGGTGCTGACAGCGATCGGTGTGGTAGTACTCCCAGGCCTGGCGCAGCTCTTCATTGGGCGCATCCTCCTCCTTCATCGGGGCGAGGGGCAGGGTGCCCAGTTCACCGCTGTTGGCATCGCTGGTGCGCGCGTCGGAGCCCGCCACGACATACGGCAGTGCGTCGGCATCCTTGACGTTGTTTTCCCAGCCGTTGCGGAACATCTGGCCGATGTTTACCGCACTCACGGTGGCCAGGGATTTGATGCGACGGTCGGTGATCGCGGCATTGGCGGAATAGCCGCCGCCAGCACAGACGCCCATGGCGCCGATGCGGTTGTTGTCGACGTATGGCAGCGTGGTCAGGTAGTCGATCACCGCACTGACATCCTCGGTGCGGATGTAGGGGTTCTCCAGCTGACGCGGCATGCCGGTGCTCGCTCCCTGGTAAGAAGCGTCGTACGCAACCGTGACCAGGCCACTGTCTGCCAGTCGCTCGGCATAGAGGCCGGCTGTCTGCTCCTTAACACCGCCGCCGGGGTGGGATACCACGACTGCGGCGTACTGCTGGCTTTCATCAAAGTCGGCAGGGAAGTACACGTTGGCGGCGATAGTGACGCCCTGGCCGTTGAGGTTCTTGGTGCTGATGCTTTTCATGCTGGTGCTTTTCATGACGGTGCCCTTCATGTTGGTAGCTTCGGTTTCAGTGTTTTTCTGAGCCGTTGTGCTCTGACAGGGGAAATACTAATGGCGGGCCTTATTTGGAAAAACGTGCTAAAACTTAAATCAGTGTTAAGTACAGGTTAACAATATGGCCATCGATCCCTCGCTATATCCGTCACTAGTGTGGTTTGTGCGTATAGCGCGTCACAGCAGCATTACTAAGGCGGCGGAGGAGGGGGAGGTATCACGCGCAGCCCTGTCGCAGCACCTGAAATCGCTGGAACAGCAGCTGAATGTGCGGCTGCTGAATCGCAGTACGCGGAGCATGTCGTTAACCGAAGATGGGCAGCGGCTGTTTGATGTTCTTGCCCCGGCCATTGAATTGGTTGACCGGGCAGTCTCTGGGGTTGGGGAATCGCAGGCAGAGCCGTCGGGTGTAATACGGATCAATACGTCGAGAGTGGCAGCCAGGTTATTGCTGGAGCCAAAGATGGAAATATTTTTGGCGCGCTACCCGAAACTAAAGTTGGAACTGGTTATGGATGATGGCCTTTCCAATATCATTTCCAGTGGCATGGACGTCGGTATTCGCCTGGGGGAAAGTCTGGCGGAACATATGGTGGCAGTACCGGTAACACCGCCGATGTCGATGGCGATCGTCGGCTCCCCGGAGTATTTCGCGAAGCACGGCACCCCGGAAACACCGGATGACCTGCTGCAGCACAACTGCCTCGCCTTTCGTTTCACCTCCAGTGGCAACATCGACCGCTGGTCCTTCACATCGCAGGATGATGATAAACGCACGCTGGTGTTCGAGCCGAAGGGCAACGGGGTGTTCAATGATGACGAATGTATGCTGCGCGCCGCCATTCATGGCGTGGGGCTGGTGCAGCATTTGGATCTATGCGTACAGCAGTATCTTGCCGATGGATCGCTGGTTAGGGTTTTGCAAAGCTGGTGCAGGCCGTTTCCGGGGTTCTTTTTGTATGTGCCTTCGAGAGCGCAGATGCCGGCTAAAATCCGGGCGTTGATTGATTTTTTGGTGGAGCAGCGGGATGAATTTGGGAGTTAGTGGCAGCTGAATTAAATGGGATAGGCAAGGGCTAGATGTGCCCGCGCTTTGTGTTCTCTTGCGTCACTTCGCAAAAATAAAAAGGCCCGTTACCTTGCGGTAACGGGCTTTTTTAATTGATTGCGGGGGTTGAAAGATAGTTATAACTCATTGATTTTTCTACTTTTCGGAATTGGTGTTTTACGTGACTCCACAAATAACTCCACCATTAGCGTGAGGTATCAGGAGTGATCGCGGGGTTGCTACTTCTCACAGCGCTGCCTCTTTGGATAATCATTCTTACCAGTTTTGAAACCCAATAACGATTCCGGCCACGGAGCTGGAAGAACAGCAGATCACTACTCGCGACAAGTTTCGGTTGGCGTTTTCTGCCTTTCAGAGAATACCACCGGAGACACCACAGGGCGGACAATCATGAAAACCTCTGTAGTTTAAGTCGTCCCGAAAGGGGCTCTCCCGATTTACTGTGATGAGTTTTCAACCCAGGGCTTACTAACCTTTCCCTTGGTGTAACCGGGGGTGTTGAGCCAGCCGACGGCGATAGGTGGTTTGGTAAAACTGTCCTCCCTTTAGCTGTATGGCTTTAGGTCCTCAAAGTACATCGGAAACGCCTCGTTCTAACCAATCATTGGGGGCGTGCGTTTATTGCTCGCAGGCTGCGAGTTAACGTTCGAGCTCTCGTTTGAACTGCTTGTTCGTACGATAGAGCGGTGTAATCCGATCTATCAATGATGCTTTTACTGGTTTCCGGAAAACAATTTCAATTGAGTCATCAAATCGCGCCCACGTTCTGAAGCCCGCTTGCTGAAGATGCCAGAGTACAATTCCTATTGCGGATTGACGTAAGACGGAAATAGCCAGTTCAGCCCAGTAGCCTTGCTCGTGCGCCTTCTTGACTGACTCCAGATTTTTCTCTTCAATTACGATGTCTGCAGAAGTGAGCTTCTTGATCCATTCAATCCCAATTGATGGGCCGATGTTAATATACAGGTCTCCTGGCCAATGTTCATGGTTTGTTTCAAACGTGACTGCAGCGAGATTAGGGTAGTCTGAACGAACGTTAGCGAGCCATTTCCATAAAGTAACTGATGACCTAGGATCGCCAAGAATAATTCTGGAGCAATCGTTGGTTTGTATATGTGAAACGCGCTGTATCATCATCAAAGGAACAGCGTACACCCCCCGTCCTCGGCGACCATCTCCGCGCCGAATTCCGTTGCGCTTTACATTTCCGATCGCTGAGTGTGGCGTTAGGTGAATGAATTTCATTGTTTGCGCCGTTGTTGGTGGATGCCAACCCGTGGGGAGAGACTGCTGCAGTTGTATTAGTATTCTGTTGGAGGAACTACTGGAAATCGTCCAGCTGATTGCAAGACAATGGGCCATCCCTTTGTGCAAGCGTTTTCGAGTTTGGATACTAGATCAAGGTTCACAGTGCTTGAACTGGTTATTGCCCCCATCAGCTCCCGAACATCGGGCACTATACGGTACGGACGATACTCGCTAGCAAGGAAGTCACTGATGAGGCTCCTCAGTTTCTTATCCCCTTTCGTGGAGTTAGCTATTTGTGAAAGTGTAGCTGTGGAGATGCGTACTTTCGTTGTGGTGTATCCTCCGGGCTCATCGCTCGCCGGTGTATAGAAAATCAAGACAGAGTCAGATAGGGGAAGACCAGTTTCGGTCCAGCCAGGCTCTGCTTGTGGCCAGCGATTGGTTGTGCCCGTCTCATCATCGACGATAAGTGTATCGCCCCCCAGGCAGCGTCTGGATAGGAAGCGGACAAGGTCGCGGCGGGCGCCGACTAGCTTTCTTCCATCATCAAGCTCTTTGAGAGTGGTATCCGGTACGGAGTTCAGATCACGAATAACTTGTTGGAAGTCTGGGGCAACCCACGGACTTTCGCCGAAATAGCCTATTTCACCACCCAGTTCTAAGTATGCTGCTATCAGCCCGTCCCCCTGCGGCTTGAACTTCTCCGTTGTTACATTAAGAATCTGGCGGAAGAAATAATCGTATAGCCAAAACCAACGTTCTGTGCCATCAGGCTGGCGACACTTAAAAACTGTATCGTCTCCAGGATGGTAACCTTCGTGGTTTACACAAGACCAATCTTTGATTTCTTCAATTGGCATTTTCTATGCTCCATCAGGGCAAGCTGCTGTCTTATTCTTGATGTTATCGACGAAGGAAGCCTTGCTTTATGTTTGTATATAGAGCGACATTTTGGTGAGTGAACCTTAGCATCCACCGTTAGCGATACAGGTACTCGTACGGACCTACTGGCTGTTAGGTTTTACGTCTACGGCCAGCTTCTACAACCTGATTCCTTAGTACCCGGGCGCTTGCCTCCGCCCGGACTAACCGCAGCCACCAATGCATCAATCTCCCACCTTTGTTTGTTGACCTTGCTCTCAAGCTCAGGGACTTGACTGTTGGCCACTTCCAACTCCTCCAACTCCTCCAGCAGCATTGCCGTCTGATCATCATTCTTTTCATCGACAGCAGTGTCATCCAGGCTGAGGAGACGCTTTAGTGCGGCCCTGCTACCGATACCGTAGCCATAAAAAACATTGCAGATGACGCGAGAAGGGGGAAATGTGAGGGTTTGTGCGTCCATGCGGCCTTACTTGGTCGGTTGCCCCTGCAGAATAGCAGAGCAGCACGGCACGGCACCGTTCAGATATCATCCTGTCCAAGCCCAAAGGCGTCTATGGTGAGGATTTCACACACACCTTCTCGGTGAAGCGGTTAATGAGGGATATGAGTACCGGGCAATACTACTGCCAGCACCCAGATGGCAGACTTGTGCTTTGTTGAGTATCTCGAGTGGTAGTAATACGACGGAATCGCTGCCAATCTAGCCAGTAAAGGCGCTGATGGCTGGCAAGTCGCTCTTCTCGCTGACTATTATTGTCGCCTTGACGATAACAATAATAAGGAGCTTTCATGTCTATGGATGAACAGTCGCCCCATTTGACTATTGCAGGGGAGCCCTCAGAAAGTGACGTCAGTGTTGAAAAGCTAGATCACGATATAACCACAGGTTCTCCCCTGGCTCCCGGGAATCTGTTTGCACTGTATTTGCGCCCCTCACGCTTCTTCTCAAATCACTCTTGGCTCTATCGCCGGTATGAAATCATATTGGTTGCTTGGCTCGCGGGCGTTATCTCAATTCAAGAGCGGATAGATGTAAGCCTCTCTCGATTTGGCATGACTGAAAACCCTTCGATGATGGTCACAGGAGCCGATGTAAGTGGCGCTTGGGCTGCTTATTTCGGCTTCTCATTGACCGCGGGAATGGTTAAAGGTGTCCTCTTATGGTTTTTGGCAGGTTGGTGGTATCACGCAAGGCTTGAGCTAAGTGGGGCAAAAGACGTTCCGATTGAGCATGCTCGAGCGGCCTACCAATACCAGAACCTTGTGCAGACGCTCCCGTCATTGGTGTTTGTAATTGCGATCTCTTTTCAGTACTCGAGTTATGTGGCGTATTGGCAGGAAGGCTCAGAAGTGTGGGCGACGTTCTTGCTGCTTTTTTCTTATTGGTCGTGTTGGGTAAGTTATTACGCTTCTCGGACTTTCTCGGTGTCGAAGTGGAAGGCTGGGTTCTGGTTTCTGCTATTGCCGATTATCTTTTACAGCTATCTCTTTGGCTTCATTTCAATACCGCAGTTCTCGATTGGCCCTTTTCGATTCGCGGGATAATTCGGCAATAATTGGGGTCAGAACAACATTTTGTCAGGAATATCCATCAATCCAGATGTTTGATGTAGCTTAAGTGGTCGCTGATCGTCCGATGGCGGGAGTGATTCGGTGCTTTGCACCTCACCCCTGCGGGGCAGCCTGCGGCTGTCTTAGCGCGCCGGGCGCGCTGATCGAACCCTCGCTAAGCGTTCCACTCGCGTCAGCTCGCCAAATTAAAAAGGCCCGTTACCTTGCGGTAACGGGCCTTTTTAATTTGGTGGAGATGGCGGGAGTCGAACCCGCGTCCGTCAGCACTCTGCCAGAGGCTCTACATGCTTAGTTCCGCCTATTGATTTAGCTCTTTACAGCCCAGCGGGCAGGACGTGAAGAGCGAGCCTGAAAAAGTTTTAGGCCATCCACGTCAGGTACGCTTCAGGACGATCCAGTTCTGTATGACAGCCTGCAGCGCGGTACTGGAACCTTACTGAAGGCCGCTAAGGGCGAACCCTTAGTTAGTGCTTCACGGGCCGCTTACGCAGCCAGTTGGGCACCGTAGTTGTCGTCGTTGGCAACTAATAAAATGCAGCTTTGGATTTACGTGATTCGCTACCCTCACGGCATGCACCCATGGTTTCGCCACCAACGTCGAATCCAAGTCATCCCCGGAGTCTACGGCTGCAGAAGCAGCTCAGTACGAAACGCATTTGCGTGGCGGCGAGTATACCTGAAGGTCACTGGCCACCATAGGGCGGTGACGAAATTTAGTGACTATTCGGTTACTGCCGTTCAAACAGGGCAATGGATTCCACATGAGTAGTGTGGGGGAACATATCCATTACACCTGCCTTACTAAGACGGTAGCCGCGCTGAATAAGTTCCGCAGTGTCCCGCGCCAGGGTGGCGGGGTTGCAGGAGACGTAGACGATACGGCTGGCATTGAAGTGACCGATATTGCGCACCACTTCCAGCGCGCCGGTGCGCGGTGGGTCCAGCAGGATCTTGTCAAAGCCGCCGCGCGCCCAGGGGCTGCGGGAGAAGTCGGAGGTGAGGTCGGCAGCCTGGAACTGGATGTTGCCGAGGCCGTTGGCGACGGCGTTTTCCTGCCCGCGGCGTGTGAGTTCCAGAATACCTTCCACGCCCACCACTTCGCGCGCGCGGGTGGCGATGGGCAGGGTGAAGTTGCCGAGACCGCAGAACAGGTCCAGCACGCGGTCTTGTGGCTGCAGATCCAGCAGCTCGACCGCTGTATGCACCATTTTGCGGTTGATGTCGAAATTGACCTGGATGAAGTCCTGTGGGTGGAACCGCAGGGTCACACCGAATTCCGGCAGGGCGTAGGCGAGCCGCTCTGAACCCTCTTCGGGCCAGGCTTTGTGGGCCTCTTCACCGGGCTGCAAATACAGCTGCAGGCCGTGATCGCGGGCAAAGCCCAGCCACAGGCTGCGGTCTTCGTCGGTCAGCGGTTGCAGGTGGCGCACCACCAGCGCGGTCGCATCTTCGCCGATGGCCACTTCGATATGGGAGATGTCGCGGCGGGTGTTGCAGCGTTCCACCAGCTGTTTCAGTTGTGGGATCAGCGCGGAAAACGCCTCCGGCAGCACCAGGCACTGGCTGATGTCCGTCAGGTTGTTGGAGCCTTTTTCGCGGAAGCCGAATACCAGCTCCGGCTTGCCGCCGGACTTGGGTTTCACATAGCGCACACCGAGGCGCGCCTTGCTGCGGTAGCCGAGGTCGGGGCCGGTGAGTGGCGGCAGCACGTCCTCTGGGGCCGCTTTGGCAAAGCGCTGCAGCTGGTCCAGCAGGATATGTTGCTTGGCTTCGATCTGGGCCGCCGGCGCCATGTGCTGCAGGGAACAGCCGCCGCATTCCGCCGCGTGCGGGCAGGGCGGAGTCTGGCGTATTGGCGCGGGTTCGAGGATTTCAATCGCCACCGCTTCGTCGAACTTGGCGCGGCTGGCGGTTACCCGCACTTTGACCTTTTCCCCGGGCAGCGCGTTGTCCACAAACAGGGTTTTGCCGCGATAGCGGGCGATGCCGCGCACTTCGTGGCTCAGCTGTTCGATTTCGACTTCATGAATCCCCTGGAGAGCGCCTTGGATAGGGCCGCGGGGGGTATCTGTGCCGCGGTTGGCCGCGGGGCGATTTCTTTTCGGGGGAGGTGATGATTTTTTAAAACGCATGGAGAGGAATATAAAAGCGCGGGGCCGCGTTCTGCGGCCCCGACCGGTGATTAAAGTATGGACTTAACGAAGGCCCAAAGTACGGGTATGGACTGGACAAACGTGAGCAGAATCAGCACCGGGCAGAAGATGCGCACATACCAGGGCCAGACTTTCCAGAACAGGGTTTGCTCGATGTCCTCGTGACCTTCTTTCAACTCTTTCAGCAGCTGGTCCCTGCGCAGGATCCAGCCGGCAAAGATACACAGGACGACACCCAGCAGGGGCTGTCCGTATTCGGTGCTGATGGAAACCACCAGTCCGAACAGGGTCTCGAAGTTAAAGATAATCAGGCTGCTGATGCCAAAGATGATGGCGCCCATCAGCAGGGTGGCGGGCTTGCGCTTGAGCCCAAGGCTTTCAATGGAGAAGGCCACCGGCACTTCCAGCATGGAGATGGAAGAGGTGAGGGAGGCGATCACCATCAGCGCAAAGAACGCAATGGCCACAAACAGGCCGGAGGTGCCCATGGTATCGAACAGAGCCGGCAGCACCTGCAGGATCAGGCCGGGGCCGCCGATCAGCTCGCCGGACTCGGCAAAGATCTGGGTGCCGGCTTCCTGGGCCACGTACATGGCGGGCAGGATCAGCAGGCCCGCGGTAAACGCGATGCCCACGTCGATCAGGGTCACCAGGGCGCCGAGGCGCGGCAGGCTCTCCTGTTTGCTCAGGTAGGAACCGTAAATCAACATGGTGCCGACACCCAGAGACAGGGAGAAGAACGCCTGACCCATGGCGGACAGCAGCAGCAAAGGCGACAGTTTGCTGAAGTCCGGGATCAGGTAAGCCTCAAGGCCTGACATGGCACCGGGCTGGGTCAGCACGTAGGCGATCAGCAGCAACAGCAGGATGATCAGCGCCGGCATCAGCAGGGTGGACCAGCGCTCGATTCCCTTTTCCACACCGCTGGCAATGATCAGCATGGTGAGGCCGCTGAAGATGGCGGTGAAGGTGAAATTGCGCGAGGCGCTGTCGCCGGTGAGCCACTGGGCGGCCTCAGAGGCGCCTACCAGTTCCGCGAACGGGTCGGCGAGGTGTGCCACCATCCAGCCGGCCACAATGGCGTAGAAACTGAGGATCATGGACGCGACCGCGATGCCGGCGAGGCCGGCGACGGTGCCGGTGGCGCGGCTGACGGGGCCAGTGGAAATACCGCGCAGCGCCTGGACCATGTTGCGCCGCGCGTGGCGGCCGATGGTGAGCTCCGCCATCAGTACCGGGTAGGCGAGCATGAATGCCAGCAGCAGGTAAACCACCACAAACGCGGCACCGCCGTTGGAGGCCACGTTGGTGGGGAAGCCCCAGATATTGCCGAGCCCCACAGCGGAGCCGGCGGCGGCCATCAGGAAGCCGAAGTTTGAGCTGAACTGTCCTCGCGGTGCACTCATGGTAAATCCTGTAATTATTCTTCTGGTAGGGGTTGTCGACGGTCAGTGGATAACGGTTACGTAACGCCCGCCGCTTGTGGCGGCGGGGCTCCTGTATCAGGGATCAGCGGTGATCATGGCGCATCAGGCGCTGCTTCTCGCGGTTCCAGTCGCGCTCTTTCTCGGTATCACGTTTGTCGTGCAGGGCTTTACCCTTGGCCAGCGCGATTTCGCATTTGATCAGGTGCTTTTTCCAGTAGAGCGCGGTGCACACACAGGTGTAACCCTTCTGCTCTACCGAGGCCATCAGTCTGGCGATTTCCTTGCGGTTCAGCAGCAGCCTGCGGGTGCGGTCCGGTTCGGTCACATAGTGGGTGGAGGCGCTGATCAGCGGCTGGATGCGTGCGCCCAGTAGCCACGCCTGTCCATCTTTGAACAGGACGTAGCTATCTGTGAGCTGGGCTTTGCCTTCGCGGCAGGATTTGACTTCCCAGCCCTGCAACTCCAGGCCAGCCTCAAACTTTTCCTCGATGAAATAGTCGTGCTTGGCCTTCTTGTTCAGGGCGATGGTGTTGGAAGTCGGGGCTTTCTTCTTTTTTGCCATGTGTACAACTTGCGCCTTGTTCAGGCTCTTTCTCTAAACAAACAGCTTTATATAAAGCTGGTGCCGAAGAACTTCAGGGCAACGGTGTTGATGAAGATCAGCAGCAGGATTACCGGGATAAAGGTGCCGAGGGCGAAGTTTACGTACTTCTGTGAGAGGGAGCCGGCAAAGCCGCTGTCTCCCTCGGTCAGCTCCTGGTCGAAATTGGCCCACTTCCACTTGTAGATCACGAAGATACATACCAGCAGGCCGTTAAGGGGCAGAATGGTATCGTAAAACAGGATTTCTACCAGATCGAAGAAGGATTTATCGCTGCCGGCGATCTTCACGAACTGGGTCAGCCAGTCTGCCATGCCGAAGGACATGGCGCAGAAGGCGGCGAGTACAAACTGGACGACGGCCAGAACAATGATGGCCTGCTTGCGGCTCATGCCGCGCTCATCGCGCAGGGTGGCGACGGGGACTTCAATGATGGACACCAGGGAAGTGAGCGCCGCCACAAACACCAGGAAGAAGAAGGCGGCGGCAATGGCGCTGGCACCGAAGTAGCCAATGGTGTCCTGCAGCGACAGGAAGATCTTCGGCAGGAACAGGAAAATCATGCCGGCGGAGGAGTCGCTCAGGGTGGCCGGGTCAATCTGCGGGTTGAAGTGGAAAATGCTCGGCAGGATCAGCAGGCCCGCGGTAAATGCCACCAGCGTGTCGGTCAGGGCGACGGCCTTGGCGGAACCCGGGATCGAGTCGCGCTTCTTCATGTAGGAGCCGTAGGTGATCATGATGCCCATACCGAGGGACAGGGAGAAAAATGCCTGTGCCATGGCTTTGCTGACGACTTCCGCGTTGAGCTTGGCGAAGTCCGGGATCAGGTAGTACTTAACGCCCAGCAGCGCATTTTCCTGGGTGAGTACGAACAGCACCAGGCACACCAGCATGACGAACAGCAGCGGCATCAGTGTCTTGGCGGCACGTTCGATGCCGTCTCTCACACCCATGGACAGCACGCCGTTGATGATGAGCATCAGCACAACCAGGTAGACGAACACGGATTTGGAGTTGATGAACTCGCCGAAGTAGGCCTCGGTGGTGAGCCCGGTCAGGTTGCCTTTGAAGATCTCAACCATGTAACCGAGCACCCACACGGTGACCACCATATAAAAGACGGCGATCATGAATGGGGTAAACAGTGCCAGCCAGCCGGGAATACGCCACAGCTTGGAACCGCCGGAGAGATGGCGGTAGGCGCCGACAGGGTCCTTATCGGTTCTGCGACCCAGCGCGAGCTCAGCCATCATTACCGGCAGGCAGATCAGGAAAACGAACAGTGCATAGACCAGCAGGAAGGCGCCACCACCACTTTTGGTGGCGGCCACAGGGAAAGACACCAGGTTGCCGATACCTACTGCGGAACCTGCCGCAGCCAGAATAAAACCGATTCGGGATCCAAAATGTTCTCGCGCTGCGGACATAGGTTACTCACTTGCCTGTTATTCTTGTCGTTTGAATGATCGCCGCCGTCGACATGGTCAGTGACGGTAGCTATCCGGGAGCGGCCCGGGTAAGTGGGGACCGATTGTTGCAGGATTTATCCGCCTTGAGTAGCGTCGCGGGCGAAATGTGTCCGGTGAGACATAGATTAGGCAAAAAACGCTTTCGCAGGGCAATGTTTGAGCAACGGGCCCAATTGAACAATGACAAAAGTTGAGCAATGACAAAAATTGAACGCAGCGCACTGGTGATGTTCAGCGCGGAACAGATGTTTGACCTGGTGAACGATGTCGCCAGTTATCCCCAATTCCTGCCCGGTTGCCGCGGGGCGGAGGTGCTATTTCAGGACGGGGAAACCCTGGAGGCGCGGTTGGATCTCTCCCGCGCGGGTATCTCCCAGAGCTTTGTGACCCGCAATCGTCTGCAGCGCCCGGAAACGATGACACTGACCCTGGTAGATGGGCCATTCAGCAGCTTTAACGGTGTCTGGGCTTTCACGCCGCTGGCGGAAAACGCGTGCAAGGTGGCCTTTACCCTGGAGTTCGAGGTCAGCAATCGTCTTTTGGGCGCGGCGGTGGGCAAGCTGTTTGGCGGTATCGCCAATCAGATGGTCGACGCCATGTGCGAACGCGCCGGCAGGGTTTACGGCGAGAATTCTTATGGAGACAAGCAATGACCAGCCAGAAAACCATCGCGGTGGAAGTGGTGTACGCACTTCCCCACGAGCAGCGTCTGATCAGCATGCTGGTGGAGCCGGGTACTACGGCATTAAAGGCGCTGGAGTTGTCGGGAATTCCGCGGGAGTATCCGGAAGTAGATCCGGCATCGGCCAAACTCGGAATTTTCGGGCAGGCGCTCGGCACCAAGGGGCTGGCAGTGGCGTCGGAGTATGTGCTGCAACCGGGAGACCGGGTGGAGGTGTACCGCCCGTTGATCGCTGACCCCAAGGAGGCGCGCAAGCAGCGGGCGGAAAAGGCGAAGCGCCAGGCCGGGGGCGACTGAGCCCCCGAGAACGGGTTAGCCGGGCCAGCCGGACGGCTGCCAGTCGCCGCTGGTCTCGATCAGCTGGTCGCCGTTGAAGTAAACGCTGAAACGTTTCTGGCTCTCTTCGCCGTTGGGTTCGCGCACGCGGTTGATATAGTCCCAGCGGTTGGGGTTGAAGGTGTCTTCCAGCAGCGGTGTGCCCAGCACGAAGCGCACCTGGCGGCGGGTCATGCCCGGCTTCAGCTGGTCCACCATTTCCTGGGTGATGATATTGCCCTGCTGGACCTGGATGCGGTGTACACCGGGAAACTTGAACAAGCTGCAGGCGGTAGCGAAGCTACACAGGCCGGCGATCAGCAGGATACGTACAACGGATGGCATTGATTGCTCCATCTGGATTTTTATTGAGTTCCAATTTGTCTATGGCTGCGGATGTTTGCAGGTCCGACCATGAGAATAGTCGCCAGCCCGCGGGCAAAGTTCCCGCTGGGGTGATGACAAAGCTGGCGATAGCGTCACTCATTTGTCGATTTGTCCGGGCAAAAAACGAGGTGAGTGTGTGCTCACTTCTGCTGGGGTTCCCGGAAATTCTTCAAAACGGGTGATACTGGACCGAATCCCGGTATGGGGTTCCGCTGCCTGCACTGGGCGTGGATAATACCCGAACTGCGCGCGGGCCGACAGGCGTGCGCCGCGATTACGATATAGCGATTACGAGCACACATCCGGAAAGTATTACTCATGTTGAACGAAAATCAGGAACTGCGTAAGGCGGGCCTCAAGGTCACGCTGCCACGCGTGAAAATTTTGCAACTGCTGGAAGGCGCCAGTGACCAGCATCTGAGTGCTGAGGATGTGTACAAGATGCTGCTGGACGCCGGCGAAGACGTGGGTCTGGCGACCGTTTACCGGGTATTGACCCAGTTCGAAAGCGCCGGGCTGGTGATCCGCCACAATTTTGACGGCGGCCACTCCGTATTTGAACTCGACCGCGGCGACCACCACGATCATATGGTGTGCACCGATACCGGCGAAGTGATCGAGTTCCACAATGAAAAGATCGAAGAGCTGCAACACCAGATCGCCGAGGAGCACGGCTATGAGCTCACCGGCCACAGCCTGGTGCTGTATGTGAAGAAGAAGGGCGGCTGAGCCCGGCAATGAAAAAGGGAGCCATCGGCTCCCTTTTTTTGTGTCTGAATTTTGCGCAGGACACAGCTCCCGGCACGGATGATTACACCGGTGCGGTGTAGTCTTCCGGATACTTGCCCACCTTGGTGGCATAGAAGCTGCCGAAGCGCGCCAGCTCTTTCGCCAGGTTCTCGCTCATCTCCATCACTGGCCCCAGGCCCGCTTCTTTTTTGGCGAAGTCGATAAAACCGCACACTACCGGCACCGCCGCGCCGCGGGCGATGTGGTAGAAGCCGGTCTTCCAGCGCTCGGCCTTGCCGCGGGTACCTTCCGGCGGCACCGCAATCACCAGCTCTTCCCGCGTGTTGTACTGATTGACGGTGGCTTCCACCAGGTTGTTGGATTTGCTGCGGTCCACCGCAATACCGCCAAACCAGCGCATGGTGGGCCCCAGGGGGAACTGGAACAGTTTGTCCTTGCCCATCCACTGCGGGTTCACCTTCAGCTTGAGGGCGGCGAGGATGAAAAAGTAGCCGTCCCAGTTGGAGGTGTGGGGCGCTGCCAGCAGCACATACTTTTTCAGGCGCAGTGCGCGCTCGTCGGCGACGATTTTCCAACCGTGCAGTTTCAGTAGCCCGCGCGCCAGCAACCGCAGGCAGGGGGTGAGAATGGGGGTGTTGAAAATGGTTGTCTGCATGGTGTGACCGAATTCTTTGCCCGACAGTGTAGTTTGGAACCCCGTGCAAAGGGCGCGGCAGTATAAAGTGAATCTTGTGCCACTTTCGGTCAATTTCGGCCCGGGGACGGGATCCGGGCCGACTATCTGTGACTGGTCAGGTCTGGCTTGCTCGCTGGAGAGGGCCTGGGATCAGGCCCTGCTCAGCATTTCCTCCGCGTGCGCCAGGGACTGTGCGGTGGCCTCGCCGCCCAGCATGCGGGCGATCTCGGCACTGCGCTCACCGTCCTGCAGTTCCCGCAGGGCCACGAATGCGGCCGCACCGTCGCTGTGTTTCTCCACTAGGTACTGGCGGTGGGCGCGGGCGGCCACCTGCGCCAGGTGGGTTACACAGATTACCTGACCGCGCTCGCCCAGTTGACGCAGCAGCTTGCCGACCACGTCGCCGGTGGCGCCACCGATGCCCACGTCCACCTCGTCAAACACCAGGGTGGGGGTGCGGGAGGTCTGCGCGGTGACCACCTGGATGGCCAGACTGACCCGCGACAGTTCGCCGCCGGAGGCAATCTTGCCGAGCGCGCGCGCGGGCTGGCCCGGGTTGGTGGCAATCAGGATTTCCACTTCCTCGAGGCCGGTGGAGGCTGGCTTTTCCAGTTCGGTCAGCGCCAGTTCTACCCGCGCGTGGGGCATTGCCAGGTCCGCCAGCTGGGCATTGACTGCCTCCGCGAGTTTCTTGGCCGCGGCGGCACGCAGCTTGCTGAGCTTGCCAGCACTGGCGCGGAAGGCCTTTTCCAGCCGTTCACATTCCCCGGCCAGTTTGTCCAGCGCATCCGGTGCGCCAATTTCGTCCAGCTCCTGCTGCCACTGCAGCTGTACTTCCGGCAGCTGGTCCGGCTGTACCCGGTGCTTGCGGGCGATGGAGTAGATCGCCGACAGGCGCTCTTCCACCTCCGCCAGCCGCTCCGGGTCCATTTCAAAACGGTCGATATGTCGCGACAGGGTACTGGCGGCCTCGTCTATCTGGATACGGGCGCTGTCGAGCATCTGCGCCACGTCCATCAATGCCTGGGTCTGCTCGGGCATGGCGCTGACGAGGTGCAGGGCACGGTGTAACTGCTCGGCGATGTCGCCCTCGCCGCCGTTCAGCAGCGCGGCCAGCTGGTAGCTGCCGTTCAGAATATCGCCGGCGTTGGCCAGCTGGCGCTGTTCGCTTTCCAGCTCGTCCAGTTCACCCGGCTTCAGGTTCAACTGCTCCAGTTCCTGCAGCTGGTATTCCAGCAGGTCGCGGCGGGCCTGGGTTTCCTCGGCGCCGTCGGCCAGCTTACGGTAGCGGCGGTACTGGTCCTGCCAGGTCTTGAAGTGAATACGCACTTCGGCGGACTGCGCCTCGGCGTGGGCGTATTCGTCCAGCAGGCGGCGGTGGGTTTCCTTTTTCAGCAGCGACTGGTGTTCGTGCTGGCTGTGGATGTCGATCAACTGCTCGCCGAGGGCGCGCAGTTGCAGCAGGGTCACCGGTTGGCCGTTGATATAGGCGCGCGAACGGCCGTCGGCACCGATGGTGCGGCGCAGGATCACCTCGCGCCCGGCGTCCAGTTCCTGCTCTTCCAGCCAGTCGCGGGCGTCCCGGTGATTGCTGATATCGAAGGTGGCGTGGATGTCGGCGCGCTGTGCGCCGGCCCGCACCAGCTCGGCATTGCCGCGGTCGCCGAGGGCGAGGCCGAGGGCGTCCAGGGTGATGGATTTACCGGCGCCGGTTTCGCCCGTCAGGGTGCTGGTGCCGGGGCCGAATTCCAGCTCCAGCTGGTCGACCAGGGTGAACTGACTGATAGACAGATGCAGCAACATGGGATCGTGCTTGGTGGTTGTTGATAGTGGTTGTTTATACAGTATTTGGCGGAGAATTTTCAATCACCCCGGGCGTAGATTGCGATGCAATCGTTTTTCGCGGTCCCCGTATCGCCACCTTACTCTGGCAGCTGCCTTCCCGAAGGATGCCAATGAAAAGGTTGCGGGTAGCCGTTTGATGGTGCCCTCCGGCGCTTGAAGTGCGCGGGAGTGCCCCCATATACCCCTGCATTGCCGGTGTTCGCCGGCGTTTTACCGATTTTGATCCAACTGGCAGCAAGCCGACGAGCACAGACGGAGAGAGCAGTGGCCAAAGAGCGCAGCGAAGACCAACAGGAAGAACAGCACATCGAGACCGCCGAAGTCGAGATCCCTACCCCGGAAGAACAGCATGCGGCGGAAGAGGTTCTGCAGGAAGAACTCGCGGTAGAGAGTGCCCAGGAGATTGAGATCGCCTCACTGCACCAGCAGCTGGCCGAGCACAAAGACATGGTGCTGCGCGCCCAGGCCGATGTGCAGAATGCCCGCCGCCGCGCTGAAATGGATGTGGAAAAGGCGCACAAGTTCGGAGTGGAAAAACTGCTCAAGGACCTGCTGCCGGTAGTCGACAACCTGGACCGCGCCCTGGCCACCATCGACAGCGAGCACGAGGCACACAAGGCCGTGGTGGAAGGTATCGAGCTGACCCGCAAGTCCTTCCTCGACACCCTGACCCGCAACGGCGTTGAGGTGGTTGACCCCGCGGGCGAGCCTTTCGACCCGGAACTGCACCAGGCCATGACCCAGGTGCCCAATGGCAACGTGGAGCCGAACACTGTGCTCGACGTGTTCCAGAAGGGCTACCGTCTGCACGGCCGCCTGCTGCGCCCGGCGATGGTGGTGGTCAGTAAGGCACCCTGATTCAGTTTGACGGCCGCCCTTGAAAACGAAACGGCGGCACCAATATAAGAAGCAACCGAATACAACCGCGCAGCGCCGGGTTCCGGAAAACAGTACAGAACCGGCGTGCGCCGCAAAGAGGATACAGACCAATGGGAAAAATCATCGGCATCGACCTGGGTACCACCAACAGCTGTGTAGCGGTACTGGATGGTGACAAGGCGCGCGTTATTGAGAACGCGGAAGGCGATCGCACTACCCCGTCCATCGTTGCGTTTACCGACGACAACGAGGTTCTGGTAGGCCAGTCCGCCAAGCGTCAGGCAGTTACCAACCCGACCAACACCCTGTTCGCGGTGAAGCGCCTGATCGGCCGTAAGTTCAAGGACGATGTGGTACAGAAAGACATCAAGATGGTGCCTTACTCCATCGTTGAAGCCGACAACGGCGACGCCTGGGTACAGGTAAAAGGCGACAAGAAAGCACCGCCGCAGATCTCTGCCGAAGTGCTGAAAAAGATGAAGAAAACCGCGGAAGATTTCCTCGGTGAGAAAGTAGATGCCGCGGTAATCACCGTACCGGCCTACTTCAACGACTCCCAGCGTCAGGCCACCAAAGACGCCGGCCGCATTGCCGGTCTGGACGTCAAGCGCATCATCAACGAGCCCACCGCGGCTGCGCTGGCCTACGGCCTGGACAAGAAGGGTGGCGACCGCACCATCGCGGTATACGACCTGGGTGGCGGTACCTTCGATATCTCCATCATTGAAATTGCCGATGTCGACGGCGAAATGCAGTTTGAAGTGCTGTCCACCAACGGTGACACCTTCCTCGGCGGTGAAGACTTCGACCTGCGCCTGATCGATTACCTGGCCGAGCAGTTCAAGAAGGAGCAGGGCATCGACCTGAAAGGCGACCCGCTCGCCATGCAGCGCCTGAAGGAAGCGGCCGAGAAAGCCAAGATCGAGCTGTCCTCCAGCCAGCAGACCGAAGTGAACCTGCCGTACATCACCGCAGACGCCACCGGTCCGAAGCACCTGGTGGTGAAACTGACCCGCGCCAAGCTGGAAAGCCTGGTGGAAGAACTGGTTAACCGCTCCCTGGAGCCGGTGAAAATCGCGCTGCAAGACGCCGACATGACCACTGCCAAGATCGACGAGGTGATCCTGGTGGGCGGCCAGACCCGTATGCCGCTGGTGCAGCAGAAAGTGACCGCGTTCTTCGGCAAAGAGCCGCGCAAAGATGTGAACCCGGATGAAGCGGTTGCCGTGGGCGCTGCGATCCAGGGCGCGGTACTGGGCGGCGACGTGAAAGACGTGCTGCTGCTGGACGTAACCCCGCTGACCCTGGGTATCGAAACCATGGGGGGCGTGGCCACCGCGCTGATCGAAAAGAACACCACCATCCCGACCAAAAAGTCCCAGGTGTTCTCCACTGCAGACGACAACCAGACCGCTGTGACCATTCACGTGGTACAGGGTGAGCGCAAGCAGGCGGCACAGAACAAGTCCCTGGGTCGTTTCGACCTGGCCGACATTCCGCCGGCGCCGCGCGGCATGCCGCAGATCGAAGTGACCTTCGATATCGATGCCAACGGCATCCTGCATGTGCACGCCAAAGACAAGGCCACTGGCAAGGAACAGTCCATCGTCATCAAGGCCTCTTCCGGTCTGTCTGACGAGGAGATCGAACAAATGGTGCGCGACGCCGAGGCCAACGCCGAAGCGGACAAGCAGTTCGAGGAGCTGGTGCAGGCGCGCAACACCCTCGACGGCCTGATCTCTGCCACACGCAAGACTGTGGACGAAGCCGGTGACAAGGCGACTGCGGAAGAGAAATCTGCAATCGACGCCGCCCTGGCGGAAGCCGAGGAAGCGGTCAAGGGCAACGACAAGGCCGTGATCGACGCCGCGACCACCAAGCTGACCGAAGCCTCCGGCTCTCTGGCGCAGAAACTCTACGCCGAGCAGGCCCAGGCCCACGATGCTGCCGCGCAGCAGGCTGAGCAGGCGAGTTCCGGTGGAAAGTCCGGTGGTGACGACGCAGTGGACGCTGAGTTCGAAGAAGTCAAAGACGACAAGAAAGACGGCAAGTAATCAACCACTTGCCTCTGCCCAGTAGGAGCCAGCTGGCTCCTACTGGGCGGGATACAAAAAGGCGCGGGAGTTCGAGAGGGCTTTCGCGCCTTATGCAGTTTTAAAAAGAACACACAGAGCTATGTCCAAACGCGATTACTACGAAGTCCTCGGCGTCAGCAAAGGGGCGGATGAAAAGGAGCTGAAAAAGGCTTACCGCCGGGTGGCGATGAAATTTCACCCGGACCGCAACCCCGACGACAAAGAGGCGGAGAACAAATTCAAGGAGGCCAACGAGGCCTACGAAGTACTGTCCGATCCGCAGAAGAAAGCGGCCTATGACCAGTTCGGCCACGCCGGAGTGGACGGGCAGGCGGGCCACGGCGGTGGTGGCTTCGGCGGATTCTCCGATATTTTCGGTGACGTGTTTGGCGATATCTTTGGTGGCGGCGCCGGTGGCGGCCGCCGCGGACCGCAGCGCGGTTCCGACCTGCGCTACGACCTTGAGCTGGATCTGGAAGACGCGGTGCGTGGCACCACCGTCAAGATCCGAGTGCCGACGCTGGCCAACTGTGGCACCTGCCACGGCTCCGGCGCCAAGGCCGGCTCCAAGCCGCAGACCTGTGGCACCTGTGGCGGCGCCGGTCAGGTGCGTATGCAGCAGGGCTTTTTCTCTGTGCAGCAGACCTGCCCCAACTGTCGCGGTCGCGGCACCGTCATCACCGATCCCTGCACCAGCTGTCACGGCCGCGGCCGCGTCGAGGAAACCAAGACCCTGTCGGTCAAGGTACCGCCGGGTGTGGATACCGGTGACCGTATCCGTCTCGCCGGCGAAGGCGAAGCGGGCCCGGACGGCGGACCTGCGGGCGACCTGTACGTACAGGTGATGGTGAAAGAGCACGAGCTGTTCCAGCGCGACGGCAAGAATCTCTACTGCGAGGTGCCCATCAGTTTTGTCACCGCAGCGCTCGGTGGCGAGATGGAAGTCCCGACCCTGGATGGCAAGGTCAAACTGAAAATCCCGGCAGAGAGCCAGACCGGTAAACTGTTCCGCCTGCGCGGCAAGGGTGTGACCCCGGTACGCGGCGGCGCTCCCGGCGATCTGCTGTGTCGTGTGGTGGTGGAAACCCCAATCAACCTCTCTGCGAAACAGAAAGAGTTGCTGGAGGAATTCGCCGGCACCCTGAGCGAGAAGAAAAATTCACCGCGCCAGACCGGTTGGTTTGAAGGGGTGAAGAACTTCTTCGGTGATATGAAGCTGTAATCCCCTGACAGCTGTGTAAAAAAGCCCGGCCAGTTTGCCGGGCTTTTTTATGTCTGCTGGTTTCGCCGAACGCGCTGAAATCAGTACTCGGCCAGTTTTTTGCGGAAACTTTCGTGAAATTCCTGCTGGATCTTCTTTAATTCCTCCAGCTGCTCTTCATTCAGGATTTTCACCATTTCCACGCGGGTGGCCGCCCGTGCGGCAATAATTTTCGCGTCGATTTCCTCTTTCTGCTCACGGGAGAGCTTTGGTCTTTTACCGGGCGCGAATCCGTAATCTTCCAGTATGTGCAGCTGCAGCTCGAAGCTTTTTTCCATCAACGGCAGGACCTTTTCTTCCTGTTCCGGTGTGAGCTTCAGTTGGAGGGTTACCCAGTCGGCAATGTCGTCATACTTTTCCCAGAAGTCGTCGCTGTCCACCGCCTTGCTGGTGGAAACCAAGGTAAACAGCAGTAGTGCGCAGAGTGCGGCGGAGAAGGACGACCAGAACGGGTCGCGAGATTCCGGGGTCATGGTTGGCGCTCCAATCTACGGGATATTTATAGCCTAGTAGAGGATTTGGGCGCCGCAAGGCATACCACCCGGTCATTACTCTGATATGTTGAGTGGGGTTTACAGAGCGGCCGCGCGGTATTGCCCGCAACGGAAACCGGGGTAGAATCCGCGCCTTTCAAGCCCGGCCGAAGGAGAGAAACATGGCGGTAAACATAGCAATCACAGGATTTGGCGGCCGTATGGGGCGTGTACTTGCGGAAGCCGTAGCGCTGGCGGAAAAAGATGGCAAAGCGAAGCTCACCGGTGCCATCGTGCGCCCGGGCTCAAGTCTGGTGGGGGCTGATGCCGGGGAGGTGGCCGGTCTCGGACGCAACGGTCTGGCGATCGTCGACGGCCTGGAGCAGGTGGCGTTCGACGTACTGATCGACTTCACTTCACCACTCGCCACCCTCGACAACGCCGCCTACTGTGCAGAGCACGGCAAGGCCATCGTAATCGGCACCACCGGTTTCACTGCTGCAGAGAAGGCGCAGATGCTGAGTGCCGGTGATAAAACCCCGCTGTGTTTCGCGACCAATTTTTCCACGGGCGTGAATCTGTGCTTTAACTTACTGGAAACCGCGGCCCGGGTGCTGGGCGACGACGTGGATATTGAAATCGTCGAAGCGCATCACCGTCACAAACTGGATGCACCTTCCGGTACTGCGCTCAGTATGGGCGAGGTGATCGCCGACACCCTTGGTCGCGATCTCGACAAGGTGGCGGTATATGGTCGCGAGGGGCAGACCGGCGCGCGCGAGCGGGAAACCATCGGTTTTGCCACGGTGCGTGGCGGCGATGTGGTCGGTGAGCACACGGTGTCTTTCTTTGCCGACGGCGAGCGTATTGAAATTACCCACAAGGCCAGCAGCCGACTGGCCTTTGCCCGCGGCGCGGTGCGCGCTGCAATCTGGTTGAATGATAGAGCCGCCGGTCGCTACGACATGCGCGACGTGCTGGCCCTCAAATAATTTTTTGGAGTTTATTGTTTGGAAAAGAAGATCATCGTCGGCAGTGAGGAGTGGTGTGCATTTCCGGGGTTGGGTATTCCCGCCATCAAGGCGCGGGTGGACTCCGGAGCCAAAACCTCGTGCCTGCACGCCTACAATATCCAGCAGTTCAATCGCGGCGGTGAGCCCTGGGTGAGCTTTGAGGCGCACCCGCTGCAGAACCTGCGCCGCCCGCGCGTACGCTGCGAAGCGCGCGTGCTGGATAAGCGCACGGTGCGCAGTTCCTCCGGCGATTCGGAAAAGCGCATAGTGATCAAGACCGCCATCAGCATTGGCGGCAGCGTGTGGGATATCGAACTGACCCTGACCAATCGCGACTCCATGGGCTACCGTATGCTGCTCGGGCGCGAGGCGATGATGGGGCGCATGCTGGTGGATCCTTCGGAGAGTTTCTGCCTCGGCGAAATGCCTCCCAGTCAGCTGGAGGAGTATTACCACGACGAACACCATATGGCGGGTACCGGTCTGCGCATCGGCCTGCTGGCGTCCAATCCGGATCTGTACAGCAACCAGCGCATCATGGAAGCGGGTGCCGAGCGCGGCCACCGCATGACCTTCCTGAATATTCGCCAGTGCTACATGAAGCTCGATTCCACCGAGCCGGAAGTGCACTACCGCGACGGCCGTATCCTCAACAACCTGGATGCGGTGATCCCGCGCATCCGCCCGAGCCAGACGTTTTACGGCTGCGCGCTCACGCGACACTTCGAGAGTATCGGGGTGTTTGCGCTGAATGGTTCCGCGGCGATTGGCCAGTCCCGCGACAAGCTCTTCTCCCTGCAGTTGCTGCAGGAGGGCGGGTTGAGTATTCCGATTTCCGGCTTCGCCAACTCACCGATGGACACCAACGAGCTGATCGAAATGGTCGGCGGTGCGCCGCTGATCGTGAAACTGCTGGAAGGCACTCAGGGACGCGGTGTGGTGCTGGCGGAAACCCGCAAGGCGGGCGAGTCGGTGATCAACGCGTTCAAATCCCTGAAAGTGAATCTGCTGGTGCAGGAGTTTATCCGCGAGGCCCAGGGCAAGGACCTGCGCCTGTTCGTGATCGACGGCAAGGTGGTGGCGGCGATCCAGCGGGAGGCGGCGCCGGGCGAGTTCCGCGCGAATATCCACCAGGGTGGCACCGCTTCGGTGGTCAAGATCACTACTGAAGAGCGCAAGCTCGCCATCAAGGCCGCCAAAGTGCTCGGGCTCAAGGTGGCCGGTGTGGATATCATCCGCTCCAAGAAGGGCCCGCTGTTGCTGGAGGTGAACTCCTCTCCGGGCCTCGAGGGGATCGAGAGCGCCACCCGCAAGGATGTGGCCGGCAACATGATCATGGCGATCGAGCGCGCGCTCAAATGGCGTCCGACCATCGCCGGTGTCCCCAGCATCGACGAAGAGTAACGCGTCTAAGCCTGGTCTTGGGCCCGGTCCAGGGCCCGGCGCAAGGCCGGGCCTTCTATCTCCTCCTTCAATGGCGCGCTGACCTGATTTCCTCCGCTAGTTCTCGCAGGAATTCTGGCGCGCCACTGCTGCTCACCGTTGGTGGGTGGGGGCTGCCGGTACTACCCTTTGGGGGCTCCGTGCGCGAATTCCCTGTTCGCGGGGGGCATGAATCCAGCGCCCCGGTGACCCAGAACATGTCTAACTCTGCCCCTTCCCCCAAGCCCTATGCCGCTGCCCCGGAATCCCGGAAAGGCGCTTTTTCGGCTGCCGGGATCTGCGTTGGAATGCTGCTGTTGTGGTTCCTGTTGCCGTTGTCACCCGCACGGGCGCAGGCCGAGCACCTCTCCGACACGGATCTCGGGCGCAAGGTGATGGTGGATTACATTGTCCACTTCGCCCATCACCTGCAGTGGCCCATCGATGTTTTCAATGGCACCAATGCCCCGTTCCGGATATGCGTGATGGGCGATGACGAACTGGTCGCGCCGCTCACCGCCAGGTTGAGCCACCAACGTATTCAGGGGCGGCTGGCATCGCTGGAGCAGGTCAACGATGGGGAAATGCTGCGGGTGCGTCGCTGCCAGATTGTGGTGATGGGGGATATCGGCGCCGAGCGCATGGCGCAGGCGGTGGGCGCGCTGGAGTTTTTCCCGGTGCTGACGGTGAGCGACGTCAGCCGTTTTGCCACCCTCGGTGGCATGGTGGAGTTTGCCGGCAGTGGCGCCAACATGGCCCTGCAGCTGAACAAGACCCGGCTGGATCGCGCGGAATTGAAAATGGGCAACAGCCTGTTCCGCCTGAGCCGCCAGGTGAACTGACCGACTATTCTTTCAGCTAATGGGGTTTCCTTGCCGGCTCGCGCAATTCCACTTTTTCTCCGCCTGAATCATGGTTCACCGATGCCCTCGATCCCGGCGTCGATGGCGCAAATTTGTACTGGCGATCAAAGGTGTTTTCCCGTAGAATCTGCGCCCGGCTTGGAAAGGCCCCACAGGAGTCGCTCGCGCCAGATACAGGTTCCGCCCGTTGCGGATCAGGCCGCTGAGCCCGTGGCTTTCCTGCCAAAAAAGTGCCAGTTGTGGCGGATTTCCGCCCTCCAGAAATACTGTTCGAAATAGTTACTCTGGCTGCTGGCCACACTGTGAGAGCCCTGGTGAAAACCACTGCGAGCCGACCGCGAATAACTTTATAAAAAAGCGAGATGAAGCAAACGTTTCATCTCGCTTTTTTATAAAAGGCTTCCGGTAAACAAGTTGCAGCTGAAACTGTAGCTGGCGTCGCTGCCTCGGTAACGCCCTCTCACCCCGCCCGGAAGCTGTTCTGACGATTGGAGATTGACTTGAACAACGCCGTTCCCACGCCGGAATCCTTGATGCCCAGCACTACCCCGGCACTGCTGGTGCTCGCCGATGGCAGTGTCTTCCACGGTCGCGCCATTGGCGCCGAAGGCTCAACTGTCGGTGAGGTAGTTTTCAATACCTCCATGACCGGATACCAGGAGATCCTGACGGACCCGTCCTACGCCCGTCAGATCGTCACCCTGACTTACCCCCATATCGGTAACACCGGTACCAATAGCGAAGACGAAGAAGCGTCTGAAATCTGGGCCGCCGGCCTGGTGATCCGCGATCTGCCACTGCTGGCCTCCAGCTTCCGCAGCGAGCAGTCCCTGGAAGACTACCTGAAGGCGCGCAATATCGTCGGCATCGCCGATATCGATACCCGCCGCCTGACCCGACTGCTGCGCGACAAAGGCGCACAGAGCGGCTGCATCGTTACCGGCGACAACATTGACGAAGCGGAAGCCCTGAAACAGGCGCAGGCGTTTGCCGGCCTCAAGGGTATGGATCTGGCCAAGGTCGTCTCCACCAAGGAGAAGTACGACTTCAATGAAGGCACCTGGGAACTGGGCCTGGGCCACAAGCCGGCACCGGCCGCACAGCCTTACAAGGTTGTGGCCTACGACTTCGGTGTAAAACGCAACATCCTGCGCATGCTGGTGGATCGCGGCTGCAGCATCACCGTGGTACCGGCAGAGACTCCGGCCTCCGAAGTGCTGGCGATGAACCCGAACGGCGTGTTCCTCTCCAACGGCCCCGGCGACCCCGAGCCCTGCGACTACGCGATCGCGGCGATCAAGGAATTCCTCGACGCCGGCCTGCCCACCTACGGTATCTGCCTCGGCCACCAGCTGCTGGGTCTCGCCGTGGGCGCCAAGACCGCGAAGATGAAATTCGGCCACCACGGCGGCAACCACCCGGTGCAGGACCTGGACACCACCAAGGTGATGATCACCGCCCAGAACCACGGTTTTGAAGTGGATGCGGCCAGCCTGCCGGACAATGTGGAAATTACCCACAAGTCCCTGTTCGACGGCACCCTGCAGGGCATTCGCCTGAAGGACAAGCCGGCGTTCAGCTTCCAGGGCCACCCGGAAGCGAGCCCCGGCCCGCACGACGTGGCGCCGCTGTTCGACCAGTTTATCGAGATGATGGAAGCGCGCCGCTAAGTCGCCGCTCTCCCTTTGTGGGAGCTTGCCAACTGGCGGGCTCCTACTGCCAAGACCAGAATTTTATCGCCGGATAACGGCCGATTAGATACGGAAGAAAGATGCCAAAACGCACAGACATTCAAAGCATTCTGATCATCGGCGCAGGCCCCATCGTCATCGGTCAGGCCTGTGAATTCGATTACTCCGGTGCCCAGGCCTGTAAGGCCCTGCGCGAAGAGGGTTTCCGGGTAATCCTGGTGAACTCCAACCCCGCCACCATCATGACCGACCCGTCCATGGCGGACGCCACCTACATCGAGCCGGTGGAGTGGAAGACGGTTGCCAAGATCATCGAGAAAGAGCGCCCGGACGCGATCCTGCCCACCATGGGCGGCCAGACCGCGCTGAACTGTGCGCTGGCGCTGGACAAGCACGGCGTGCTGGAAAAGTTCGGCTGTGAGCTGATTGGTGCGGACAAGAACGCCATCGAAAAAGCGGAAGACCGCGATCTGTTCGACAAGGCGATGAAGGCCATCGGCCTCGAGACCCCGCGCGCCAAGATCGTCCACACCATGGAAGAGGCGAAGAAGGTTCCGGAGGAGTTTGGCTTCCCGGTAATCATCCGCCCGTCCTTCACCATGGGTGGTTCCGGTGGCGGTGTGGCCTACAACTGGCCGGAATTCGAAGAGATCTGCAAACGCGGTCTCGACCTGTCCCCCACCAACGAACTGCTGATCGACGAATCCCTGCTCGGCTGGAAAGAGTACGAGATGGAGGTGGTGCGCGACAAAAACGACAACTGCATCATCGTGTGTTCCATCGAGAACTTCGACCCGATGGGCGTGCACACCGGTGACTCCATCACCGTGGCCCCGGCGCAGACCCTGACCGACAAGGAATACCAGCTGATGCGCAACGCGTCCATCGCGGTATTGCGCGAGATCGGCGTGGAAACCGGCGGCTCCAACGTGCAGTTCGGTATGGACCCGAAAACCGGCCGCATGGTGGTAATCGAGATGAACCCGCGGGTGTCCCGCTCCTCCGCGCTGGCCTCCAAGGCCACCGGCTTCCCGATCGCCAAGGTCGCGGCCAAGCTGGCGGTGGGCTACACCCTGGACGAACTGCAGAACGACATCACCGGCGGCGCCACCCCGGCGTCTTTCGAGCCGTCCATCGACTACGTCGTGACCAAGATTCCGCGCTTCACCTTCGAGAAATTCGGTGAAGCGGATGCGCGCCTGACCACACAGATGAAATCCGTGGGTGAAGTCATGGCCATCGGCCGCAACTTCCAGGAATCCATGCAGAAAGCCCTGCGCGGCCTGGAAGTGGGCTCCTTCGGTTTCGAGCCGAAGCTGGACCCGGCGGAAGTGGGCTCCATGGAGCACCTGCGCCGCGAACTGTCCGTGGCCGGCGCCAACCGCATCTGGTATGTGGGCGACGCCTTCCGTATGGGCATGAGCATCGACGAAGTGTACGAGCTGTCCGGCATCGATCCCTGGTTCCTGGTGCAGATCAAGGAGCTGATGGAAATCGAGGAACCGCTGAAGTCCATCCCGACTTCCGCGCTCGACGCCAAGACCATGCGCTACCTGAAGCGCAAGGGCTTCTCCGACAAGCGCCTCGCGGACCTGCTGGGCGTGAGCCAGAAGACCGTGCGCGAGTTCCGGCAGAAGCTGGGTGTGTTCCCGTCCTACAAGCGCGTGGATACTTGCGCCGCGGAATTCGCCACCGGCACCGCCTACATGTACTCCACCTATGACGAGGAGTGTGAAGCGGAGCCGACCGACAAGAAGAAAATCATGGTGCTCGGCGGCGGTCCCAACCGTATCGGCCAGGGCATCGAGTTCGACTACTGCTGTGTGCACGCGGCACTCGCCATGCGCGAAGACGGTTACGAGACCATCATGGTCAACTGTAACCCGGAGACCGTATCCACCGACTACGACACTTCCGACCGCCTCTACTTCGAGCCGGTAACCCTGGAAGACGTACTGGAGATCGTGCGCAAGGAAAAACCGGAAGGTGTGATCGTGCAGTTCGGCGGCCAGACCCCGCTGAACCTGGCGCGCTACCTGGCCGCCGAGGGCGTGGCGATCATCGGTACCACCCCGGAGCAGATCGACCGCGCGGAAGACCGTGAGCGCTTCCAGCAGATGATCATCCGTCTCGGCCTCAAGCAGCCGCAGAACGCCATCGTGCGTTCAGAGTACGAAGCCATCCAGCGCGCGAAGGAAGTGGGCTACCCGCTGGTGGTGCGTCCTTCCTACGTACTGGGCGGCCGCGCCATGGAGATCGTGTACAAGGAAGACGAGCTCAAGACCTACATGAAGGAAGCCGTACAGGTTTCCGAGGATGCGCCGGTACTGCTGGACCACTTCCTGCACTCCGCCATCGAGGTGGATATCGACGCGGTATCCGACGGCAAGGACGTGGTGATCGGCGCGATCATGCAGCACATCGAACAGTGCGGCGTGCACTCCGGTGACTCCGCCTGCTCGCTGCCGCCCTACAGCCTGCCGGCCGACGTGCAGGACAAGATGCGCGAGCAGGTGAAAGCCATGGCGCGCGAACTGGGCGTGGTTGGCCTGATGAACACCCAGCTGGCGTACCAGGACGGCGAGATCTACGTGATCGAGGTGAACCCGCGCGCGTCCCGTACCGTGCCCTTCGTGTCCAAGTGCATCGGCACCTCGCTGGCGAAGATCGCCGCGCGCTGTCAGGCCGGTGTGAGCCTGGCGGATCAGGGCTTCACCAAGGAAATCGTGCCGGATTACTACTCCGTCAAGGAGTCGGTATTCCCGTTCAACAAGTTCCCGAAAGTGGACCCGATCCTCGGCCCGGAAATGAAATCCACCGGTGAGGTGATGGGCGTGGGCGAGACCTTCGCCGAAGCCTTCGACAAGTCCCTGCTGGGCGCCGGCGACAATCTGCCGGAATCCGGCAAGGTGTTCATCTCCGTGCGCGATGTGGACAAGCCCGGTGTGGTGGAAGTGGCCCGCGAGATGTCCAAGCTGGGCTTCGAGATGGTCGCTACCCGCGGTACCGCCAAGGTCTTGCAAGAAGCGGGCATTGCGGTTACAACGGTGAACAAGATGAACGAAGGCCGGCCGCATATCGTCGACATGATTAAAAACGACGAGATTGCACTGGTGGTCAACACCACCGAGGGTCGCCTGGCCATTCGCGATTCCGCGGATATCCGCCGCAGCGCGGAAAACCATCAGGTTTGCTACACCACCACCCTGGCGGCGGCAAAAGCCATGGCCATGGCCATGCAGATTGCCGAACCGCACCAGGTGCGCAGCCTGCAGGAACTGCACCAGCGCGTCGTGCGCCTGCAAGACTGATCGGCCTGCTCTGGATGGACACTCCGGTGGCCACCAGAGCGCACAAACTGAAAAGCTCTGCCTCCTGGCGGAGCTTTTTCGTTAATGAATAATTGAGAAGATTCTGGAGGTTCCGTTGAACCGTGTACCCATGACCGTAGAAGGCGCAGAAGCCCTGCGCAGCGAACTCGACGACCTGAAAAAAGTGCAGCGCCCGGCCGTAGTGCAGGCGATTGCCGAAGCCCGCGAGCACGGCGACCTGAAAGAAAACGCCGAGTATCACGCCGCGCGCGAAAAGCAGGGCTTTATTGAAGGCCGTATTCAGGACATCGAGGCCAAGCTGTCTATGGCGCAGGTGATCGACGTCAAAGCCATTGAGCCTTCCGGCAAGGTCATTTTCGGTACCACCGTGACCATCATCCGTGTGGAAGACGACTCGGAAGTGACCTACAAGATCGTGGGTGACGACGAGGCGGACGTGAAAAACAGGAAAATTTCCGTGAACTCCCCCATCGCGCGCGCGCTGATCGGCAAGGAAGAGGGCGATATCGTGGTGGTGAATACCCCGTCCGGTTCGGTGGAGTATGAGATTGATACGGTAGCGCACATCTGAGCAGATGTGGGCAAAACGAAGAGGGCGGCCAGTTGGCCGCCCTTTTTGTTTTCCAACGTTACAGACAAGTTACTAGTACTGATTCACGATGGCCGTGTGGCCAAAGCCGGTCTGAGACACGATTGCGGTTTGATCCACCCCACTCTGGGTGACGCACGCCTTGTTGAGCCATCCGGATTGGGTGACGTCTACAACACCTCTGACATTAAACACTTGGGAAATACGGGCTTCGTTAAAACCACCCATGCTTTGATTTACTGTTGCAACGGTCTCAATACCGTATTTTTGGGTAATGGAAGCGTCATTACCCAAACCGTCCTGCTCAATGTGTGTAATAAATTGGTTTGGGTCACCAAACTGAGCGAACTGTTTGATGTAGGCCGAGTTAAATGCGCCGTCCTGTACCGTGGTCGCATGAGCCCCATTGCCAAAGGATTGCTCGATGGTGGACTTGTTGGCTGCACCATGTTGTATCTGTTCGATCACACTGTCGGATTGGTATGACTGCGTGGCGTAGGCGCGGTTAAAAAAATCGGATTGGGTTTGGAGGATAGTATTGCTGTCGGAGGCGGGGCCTTGGGTCGCCTCGACGGTGTGCATCACGCCGGTCTGGGTCTGCTGGACATAGTTGTCGCCCGCTAGGGCGGTACCGCTGATTGCGAGTGAAAGGGCTGCGACGATGGGGGTTAACGTCTTCATGAGTGTCTCCATTACTACATTGAGGGTCGGACGTTGGGAGAGTGCCGGCGGGTAAACGTCGGCACAAAATGACACCTGAACTGGTGCCACTGGTTAGCGAAATGAATAATCCGGGGAGGGGTGTCGTTCCGGCACTTTAAGCAGCCGAAAAGTACGCGCGAAATGCAAAGTCCGGTTTGCGCAAGGCAAAAGGCGAGATTGGATCATGGGGCAACTTTCCCTGTTACAGCATTGGGCAGTGGCGTGATCAGAAATGTTTCGTCGTATATTGAGTCTTGCCGTATTTTTGTGCGTCCGCCATAGGAGATAAGTCGCAAACAACTAGGAAAAAAGTGTGATTCTCGCTGTCGTAAAATTCATTTTTGCGAGCAGTGTTCGATAAAAAAGCCCCGCTTGTGCGGGGCTAAAAATCTGTGGTGACAGAACACTGCAATCAAAAAAAATGATGGATTACTTCAGGTATTTCAGCACCTGGATAATGCTTTCCATGCTACACCCGTTTCCGGGGCTCACACTGATCGGTGCGATTCCGTCGCCCATATACATCTTGTTGCACTCCCGGATAAGCCACTCGCCCTCATAACCGAACAGTACCGTTGCAGGAGGAGCAGGTCTCGGTCGGTAATTGCCATTAATGGCGACCTGTGCCGGCATATACGCCCTTCTCTCGAAGATGTACGGAGGTTCAGAGGTGTGGTAGTCATCCAGGGTTTTCAGGTAGGCAACCAGATCGCCCTCTTGTTCAGGCGTCAAACCAAGATTGCCTACTAGCGTTCCACGCGTCAGGTTGTTGCCAAACTCCGGTACGGGCCAGCAATTGTTCGCCAACGCTACTTTTTCGGTAACGATCAGAGGAATACCTACCACATCTGCGCAGTTTTTCTTGTCGTGATGCCGGGGGATAGCCGAATTTATCTCAGCCGTATTGTAGAAATGCACTACGGCCTCAATATTTTTGAAAAAGCCATTGTGCATATACGAGCGGGTAAATTCTTCGGATGCTCCCTTGAACAGGTTCCTCAGTGACGGACTGCGGAAGCCGCCGTTGGGAACGCTAGGAAGGTGAGTTAGGTTCAATCCGGTATCAAACTTATCCAGAACAGGAATCTCAGTATTATGCGGGACACCAATGTTGTGGTAAGCATGGTCGGCGTAGGTCTGTAACAACTCAGCACCGTCATCGCCGAAATCAAACTGGAAGGGCGCAACGGGAACGGTAGGCTCATTGCTGTGGCAGAAGGCACAGGCAGCCGCAGGAATACTGGGATCAGGATTGCTTTTTCCTAAGTTGGGTGCAAAAAAGGGCACGTTGTAGAACATGTCATGCCCGAAGTTTTCCGCATCCGTCAGCATCAGTAGTGGGAATTTCCCGGCGGCGGTCTTTTTCGGGTTGTTGATGATTTCCTGAGTTACCTGCGCACAGAAATCATGATCATAGAACTCCGCATGACCCCCTTCGATACAGGCAAGCTCCGACCGGAGGGCGAAATCCCGTTTGGAAGTAAAGGAGTTGAGGTCCCAGCTGTGCTGGTAGGCGCCCACAGCTAGCATTAATCTCCTGAACGAGATCTCGTATTGGGGAAGCGCTGTATACCCGGCTGTGTAACTGCTGCAGTTTATGTCCTTGCCAAAGGCAACCTTATATAGGTTGCGGTACTCGGATGCGGCAATCCGCTTACACACATCCACTTCGGCAATATTTTGTTCCACGACACTCGGCATTGGATTTAGCGCCTGATCCGATGTCGGTCCAAAGTACTTGCTGTACGCTTTTATATAAAGATTTTCTATGTCATAGAAAACTTCTTCATCCAGGTGTGGCGCCGGCACTGTGTTGTCTGCCAGGTCCTGTATTTTTCCTTCGGACCTCCCGTCCCAAAAATTACCTCCACAAAAATTACTGATCAATGTTTGAGGTTTACAATCTTCGCTAAACGGGGGGACAAAACTGGCATAAATATTGGTTATCGCCTTGCGTTTTCCTACCCCACCATTTGCGCCGGGTACAACCACCGTAGTCTTGTTGACGTCTGAAAACCCGCTAGTGCCGCCGGCAAAGGGTTCATGGCAGGAAACACAGGCTTGGCCGCCCTTCGGGTTAGAGAGTTCGGTATCGTAGAAAACGTGTTTTCCCAGTACCTTTAGTGCCAGGTCCCGAATCACATCTTCCTGCTGCGCAAAGGCGCCGGAAGCACACATCAACGGCACCAGTGAAACAGAAGATAAAAGTAGCCACTTTCGGCCCTTGAGCCTTGAACGTTCCATGAATTTCTCCTTAGCCAGACTTAATAGCGTCAACGACACTGATAATTTCCCTTGCCTTAGATCAAGTGACCTTAACGTGCATATTCAGGGTGCACGCTGAATTTCTCCTTCTGACACCACGATTGCTCCTTCGGTGTGCGCGGGAGAGGTTGTGCCGCTGAAGGCTTATGAAGTAATTTGCTAGCGGTCATTTTTTAATCGTAGGAAAGAAATAAAATTTTCGTGCTAAACCATGGCGAAAAAAAAATAATATTGGCGTGTACGTGTTTGTGATGAGTCAATAGCGTTCGGCGGTTTATATCTGGATCTGGAAATGTTTTTTGTTATTGATAATTGTTTTTATGTTGGTCTTGTCGTGTAATTTTCGGGTGGAAAAATAAAACAAAAGAGGCCGAAATTAATTCGGCTCTTTGTGTGGTGTGTGAGATTTATTGGGAAACGATGGCCTTGTTGCCAACACCGGACTGGCTGATTATCGCAGTTTGTGAAATTCCAATTTGTGTAATGATGGCCTCGTTCGCGCCACCATCTTGCTTGACAATGGCTAGGTGTGCACCGCCACCGTACTGAAGTACATCCGCGCGGTTGTAATATCCGTATTGCTTGATGTCCGCGTAGTTGTACCACGAGTGCTGGGTGACATAGGCTTCGTTGCCGTGGCCGTCCTGATTAATCCAGGCTTCGTTGTGCACATCGCTTTGTTCAATCAGTGCGACAAGGCCTGCGCCCGTTTGGGTGATGTCGGCCATCTGTTCGAGACCACTTTGTAAAATTTGGGCCTCGTTGTAACTGCCGTGTTGTTTGATGTACGCATCGGAATCCACACTGGCGTACTGGCCGATATGAGCGTCGTGTACTTCCCCGTCTTGCTGGATGACGGCGACATTTCCATATCCTCCGATTTGGTAAATTTTTGCTCTGTTGTCAACACCGTACTGCTGGATCGCTGCTTCGCTGTACTGCGTTTGCAGTTGGACGGTGTCTGCATGATTTGCACTGCCGCTTTGAGCAATATTGCTGTGATTTTCCAGACCGCCAGACTGCCGCGAGTAGGCGTCATTCATCGATCCGCCTTGCGTCTGGTAAATATGGCTGTTTGACTCGGATTGTTGCAGTGCAACCGCGTGATGGATGTCGCCTTCCTGGGTCTGATAGATGTGGCTACCGTAAGTGGCGTGATCCGTCTGATCCGATGAGGCCACGTTGCCGGTGCCGGTTTGGTAAATGGTAGAAGAATTTTCCTCGGCGGTTACTTGGCCACTGAGGGCAAGTAAGGATACAGTCAGGGCAATATGTGGCTTCATTGAAATAATCTCTACTGCAAATTTCCCGTTTGAAAGTGGGTGGCTGGAGTAGCCACCCATTTCTCCGGTTTATTGCCATACATTGGCAGTATTGAAGCCACCCAGTTGTATCTGTGTAGAGTTGTCGTGGTAACCGATCTGGTTCGAGTCAGCGGTGTTGCCAATACCCACCTGCAACTTGTCAGCACTCAGTTCTAACCCGTACTGGCTGGTTAATGCCGTATTACAGAAACCGTACTGCTCGGTATTCTGGAAGTTTTCAAAGCCATCTTGGTAAACATGCGCGTAGTTGTCTAAACCCACTTGCAAAACTTCGGACACACTTCCTTTGCCACCCTGCCATACATCGGCGCTGTTCAGAAAAAAGATCTGCCGGATTGAGGAATCCAGATATTTGCCGTACTGCTCGGTACTCGCTTCGTTGTGTGCACCATCTTGGAAGGTCTTGGCGACGGATTTATGGCTGTAATACTGTGCGGTCTGCTGGAAGTTACCCGTTCCATATTGATGGGAAGTTGCGACGTTACTTTCGCCTCCATGCTGATCTATCGTGGAATAGTTCATGTCACCAAACTGAGCGGTATACGCTTCGCTGTCTTCTGTATACCACTGAGTGGTATAGGACGTGTTGTCATCCCCGACCTGTTTGGTTCGGCTGTAGTTGTCGGAACCTCCTTGCTGGCTGTCGTACACGTAATTCCATTTTCCATCTTGGATCTGGACGATCTTACTGTTGGCCTCATCGCTCTGTGAGGCACCAGCCGTGTTGAATTTGTCGTATTGCTCCTGCTCGATTCGGTTGCTCCAGGTACCCGGTCCGGTCTGGTATGCATGGGCCTCGTGGCCGAAGCCTTTTTGGTACTGATAGGTGTCGTTTTCGCCGGCCAGCGCGCTGCCGCTAATGGCAACAAGCACGGCGGTTGCAATTGGGGTAATCGTCTTCATAAGTGGTTCCTTTACGTCCGACGTTGAGTAATCAGCATTCGCTTGCTGATTTGAGTGGTACTGACCGCCAGACATGACGCTAACTCCCTGCGTGCCTGCGCAACCAGCGGTGTGAGAGCGAGTACTTCTTATCTCTTATTTGAGTAAATCTTGCTCTTGTTGATCAATGTGTGATCGTCACGGGGTAATTTTTGCTCTGGTTTGGGGTCGGCGCTATAGGAGGGAAGTCACTAAAACCTAGGAAAAAAGTACAGTTTTTAATCAGGTTTCGCTCTGATAGCGCGTATTTCATAACCGAATATACGGTTATGGCGTCCTCTTCTATTTATTTTTGTGAGCTGAATCCCTGGGCAGATTGGTCCGCGGGAGTTACCTGGCGCCATTGAGTGGAGGGAGCGCCATTTTTAGCGTGAGGTATCGCAAATTCGCGTTGAAAATTGCGCGCGAGTGGAATGTGGAGCGAGGAGGCGCTAGCGATCAGTGCGCGAGTGAAACCGAATTCCCGGCACCGTACTGGGTGACGATTGCGCTGGAGGAAACGCCGCTTTGGCTGATGGCGATGGCATTGAAACCACCCGCTTGGGTGATGGTGGCCTGATGACTGCCACCTAGCCCGAGGGTACCGCTTTGTTGGAGTGATATCGTGTTGAAATAGCCGCTCTGATTTGTGCTCGCGGCGTTATAGGAGTCCTCCTGTGTTATCTGGCTTCGGTTATTGAACCCATCCTGAAGGATTGCGTTTTCATTGGTATAACCCGTTTGCAGGCTGGCCGATGTATTGACGTGTCCCGTTTGAACGGTGTTGCTCTGATTTCGGGATCCGCCTTGTGTCGTGTTTACCGCATTGTCGCTGCCCGATTGGAAAATATAGACCTGACCGAAGTTGCTGTTGTACTGGGTCAATATCGCGATATTCAGTTGTCCGTACTGTGTGGCGTAAACTTGGTTGCCACCGCCAAATTCCTGGTTGGCGACTACTTTGTTGTCATAGCCCAGTTGTGTCGTAGAAATATTGCCCTCGCGGGTTGCAGACTGCACTGCCAGCGATTCATTGAATACACCAACCTGGACGATGGAGACGCTGTTGTTGACGCCAAAAGACTGTTCCACCCAGATGGTATTTAGGTCGCCTTTTTGTACCTGCTGGATGCTGCTACCCGCTTCTTGGTTCTGTCTCGCATCTGCCTGGTTGAACTCACCATCTTGCCGCAACAGAACGGATTTCTCACTTGCTGAATTTTGCTGAGTGTCGAGACTATAGAGTACACCGGAGTCCGGCTGATCCATGGCCGCAGTGTCGGCGTAAACGGCAGGCGCCACCGTGTAAGGCATAAGTACCAGGGCGATTGATTCCGCAAACTTGCGGTTGAGAATGAGGCTGGCCATATTTGTCTCGTATGTCGGTCAGTCGTACTGCTTGATGGTGGTAGTCAATGCGATGCCTTTCTGGGTGACTTCCGTATGCAGGCCACTGCCGCTCTGATAAATGCTGACTTCATTGAAGGCACCGCTTTGGTTCACTGTGGCGGAGTTCTGAAATCCGTACTGAGAAATATTGGCGTCATTCCCATAACCACTCTGCTGTAGCAGAATCAGGTTTTCATAGCCAATCTGGATCAGCGCAGCGATGTTGGCCTGACCGCTTTGGGAAGACACCGTGGTATTTTGGCCGCCGGATTGGGTGAGCAATAGCAGGTTCTGTCGGCCATCCTGTGAGATCGCGAGATAATTAGTTACGCCATATTGCTGTGCGCTGACATGATTCAAATCACCTTGCTGATAAATATTGGCGATATTCGCTGCGGACGAGCCGCCATACCGCTCCAGCTCAGCGGCAAGCGCGAGCTCGGATTCGGCGTTGAACTCCTGCGCCAGCGCTGGTGGGCACGAGAGCGCAGAGAACAGTACTGCTAACGGCACTGTCGCAACCCCCCAGTTGAAAAATCGCATGGCCTTTTCCTTGGAGCAGGTTACATAAAGGTAGTGGGTTCGTTCAGGTAATACTGGATCAGGGGGTTATTGATGTCTTCGGGATTCTGCAGCGCCCAGGAGTTACCCACAATCCCTTCACTTATCAGATGGATTACCGCAGATTCCATCGCGGACAGCGTGGCAATCTGAGCCGGTTCATTGGTGGTGGTACCAACCTCCATTTCCAAGAGCCGCTTGAATTTTACATAGCGAAATACATCCGCGCTTATCGCTTTGGAATAGACAGTTTTTGATGTAAGTACCGAATGCAGCACACGGCCGGAACGGATATCCACCGCGCGCAAATTTACCGTCACCTGATCTACACGATACTGTTCATCGGCACCGATACCAAAATAGCGTGCACCGGCACCTCCGGTGCGGATATTGGTGTCGTAGGCGACGATACCGCCTTCCAACAGGATATTTGCCGCAACCAGGGACGGCAGCATGACGTTATTTTCCGGCACATCCGGCTTGGCCAGCGCCGCCCGTATGATTTTCCGTTCGGTTAGCAGATTCTGCAGGCCTTCGCGCTCCAGCGGAATAAACCAGCCGGAATCGTTCAGTACATCCATGAGCATGGATGCAGCACCCTGGGTTACCGCGGTAGAGAAGCTGCTGGCCGGCGAGGGTTTGTATTGCCCGGTCTGGTCCCGGAAACTGTATACAGCGGCGAGGATTTTTCCCTTGGGTTGTGGCAGGTTGAGAAGATCCCGGTAAGTGTCGTTCCTAGGGGTCAACTTTGCGTCTTGCCTACCGGGGCCAAATATTGCGTCTCCTGTATTTTTCACTGCGGTGCAGCCGCTTAAGCCGGCTAACAGCGACAGGGCGATAGCCGCTACGGTGTGACCTGTAAATTGCATCACATTTTACTCCAGTGTTATTCGCGATTATTTAGAGTTCTGGTAGCAGTCCGGATGCTTCATGTAGGACTGTTATTTTTATCCGATAAAAAATCCAATTCAGTTAGTGGGGTTCAAGCCGCTTACGACTACCTCAGCGGTATCCCCGGTTCCCCTGTCGGTGATCAATACAGTCAATACTCCGTCGGTGTCGACGATCTGAACAATGAAGTCATCGGTGATCAACTCGCCGCTGTTGCCATTTCCCACGTCGGTGAGCAGCTGGTTGAGAAGTCGGGTTTCCAGCGAGTCGGTAAAGCGGTCGAGCGCGCTGGGTTGTTCATAAAGGTCAGATAGGCTGTCCGGATCTTTATGGTCATTCTGAGATTGGGCATTGGATATGAGATAGCTCCCATTCAGCGGATTGCCGCCGAAGTTCGGGTTGACGGGTTCATAGATGAGTTCACTCGCCTGGGGGCTGCTGACGGTAAAGGCCCAGGTGAGTGCCGGGACGAGAAAATTTCGCAGCGTTATTTTTGCTTTCATTAAAATTCATCCTTGCCTAGATCAAAGTGGTCGTTAAGCGCTTCACGAAGTTTCTCCTGCAGGACCATTTCGTGAATCATTTGTGACGCTTGTTCTGCGAGCCCGCGGATGTTGTTGGTACTGGGGCTGATAAAGCGGCGGAAGACAGTGTTGTTGTTGTAGGTGATCCAGATCAGGTTTCCCCAACGCGCGGAGGGCCTTTCTTCAACGATCAGGTTGTAGGTGCTGTCTGGATAATTCAGATTGCGGTACTCGCTCATATACCGTACAAAGTCGTGACCGGTACGGGTAATGGTCTGGTCAATATTGAAACCACTGATTTCATCCTCCAGCCGTCCACTGTCGGAGCCTTCGCCGGAGATCTCTTCCAGGGCGCCGGTATCACCATCCTGGGCAAGGCAGCACTGGAAGATAAGAAGCAACAGCAGGGGAAGGTGCCTCATATCCCCTCGACCGACAGGTGCAGCTTGGCCCAGTTACTGGCTTGAAGGCGGTTTTTCACTCCGATTTTTCGGAATATGTTGTACATGTGGTTCTTGACCGTGTGCTCGCTCAGGTGCAGTCGCGAGGCGATGATGCTGTTCGGTTCGCCGGTGGTCAGCTGGGCGAGAATTTCCTGCTCTCTACGAGTAAGCAGCAGGCTGGAGCGGGAATCGGTAAGGGTGGCGCCGTGGCTATTGTGGATGGAATTTTCCAGTTTGCTGATTAGCTCTTTTTGGCCGGAGCGGTTGTCGCACAGGAATACGAATTTTCGCTCTTCCAGTGGCTTGCAAATATGTGCCGGTAAATCGCGAGCGAAGTTGATCAGCAGTACCCGCGGGTGGCTGATGTTTTTCAGGTGGTTGAGCCCGGCGACGGCGGTGGATTTCGCGGTCAGTGGAAAGCAGTCAACGACGATGGCGTCGTAATTTTTCAGGCAGTACTTCTGCTTCCCGAATCCAGATTTTTCCCAGTTAAAAGGTAGGGATTCTGAAATGAGTGCGTACAGCAAGTCCCCGTGAAGGCCAGAATCGCTCAGAAAGAGAATCGGCATGGAAGTCCCTATAGCTATTCAATGACGATGTCAGGGAGTGAATTAGGCAGTTCCGTTTAAAGTTGTAAGCGCCGCGCAATACTTTCCTCTTCCAACTGCTGGTGAAGGCGTGCGAAATTTCTGCGTGGTGGAATCGGTGCCAGTGGTTTAAGTTAAAAATCTCATTCCCTGAGAAATTTGTTTGGAGTGTAGTCGGTTGTTCTGACTTGGCTGATAAATTAGGTGCCCGTCGCGAAAAAATAATTATTGGTAAAACGACGGTTTTTAATAAGTTAATTTAACGATGATGTAATTTTTATAATTTTCAGGAATAGAGTTGAGTGTCTGGAACTGTGGGGCGTAAATTTTTATACTGGCGGTAAATTGGTCCGCGTTCCTAAATTTTAATACTTTGCGAGCACAGCATTGCGCGAATATCTCCGAGACCTTCTTTTCTGGTACAGCGCCGTCCATTGGCAGTGGTTGAGGTATCTGCCAATCGCGGTATGCCTGATGTTGTCGGCCTGTCACCGCGAGCCTGAGTCTGCCCTGGGGACTCTGGAGTGGGACCGCATTGCATTGCCCGCACCGGTCGCGGAGAAAATTGTGGATATCCAGGTGAGGGAAGGGCAGCGGGTTCAGCGCGGAGAAGTCCTGTTACAGCTCGATCCACAGCAGACACGCGCCAGATTGGCTGCGGCGGAGTCGACGGTGGCGCAGCAAGCTGCGGCACTGGTGGAGCTTGAAGTTGGGCCCCGGGTCGAGGAAATCGAGCGCGCGCGGGCGGAGCTGGTGGCCGCGCAGGCGAATGCGGTGGATGCCGAGGCAAACTTCCGCCGTTTGAGTGCACTGGGGCAAAAGAACTACGCGTCCAAATCGGATATCGACGCCGCCCGCGCGGCAACGGACAGCGCCCGTGCCCAGGTGCGCGCGGCCCAGGAACAGTTACTGGAACTCGAGCGCGGCAACCGCGTGGAAGACATCGAACAGGGGCAGGCCTCACTGGCACAGGCCCGCGGTGAGGCGGAGGCGCAGCGCGTGTTACTGGAGAAACTGACATTGCGCGCCCCCCGTAACGGTATCGTCGACAGTATTCCCTTCAAGCTCGGTGACGAGGCGCCGGTGGGCGCTTCGCTGGTGGTGATGCTGACCGGGGAAACACCCTACGCGCGGGTCTATGTGCCGCAGCCCATGCGTCACCGGATTCAGGTGGGCAGCAGCGCGCGGATAACCATGGAAGGCAGTGGCCACGACAGCGGCCTCGGTACTTTTGCGGGACGTGTGCGCATGGTACGCAATGAGCCCAGTTTTACGCCCTACTACGCGCTGACCGGTGACGACGTGGCGCGCCTCAGTTATATCGCGGAGATCCAGTTGCAGGACGATGCGGCACAGTTGCCCGCAGGGTTGCCGCTGCGGGCTGAATTTTCTTTTTCCCCCGCGGGCGATCGCAAGGCGTCTGAAACACCTTTACCTGCGCCCGTTGATCCCAATGCTGGAAGCGGAAGTGATGAGTCGCGCTCAGGTGAACCGGGGGAAGGTGAACCGCGGGACAGCGAAAGCGGTGCTGAGCTGATAAAAAGTCCGCTACCCGATTCCGAAGCCGAGCCGCTCGAAGGCTTCGAGAACGGTAAATAACCATGGCGTATGACTATGGACAGTGATGTCGCCATCCGCGCCCGCGGGCTCAGCAAGACGTTCGGCAGCCTCAAGGCGGTGGACGATGTGGATCTCACCGTATCCAGGCAGCAGATCTACGGATTCCTCGGTCCCAACGGTTCCGGCAAGTCCACCAGTATCCGCATGTTGTGCGGGCTGCTCACGCCCACGGCCGGGGAGATCGAGGTGCTCGGCCTGCAGATTCCGGCGCAGGCGGAAATTCTGCGCCAGCACATCGGGTACATGACCCAGCAATTTTCCCTGTTTACGGATCTCACCGTGCGCGAGAACCTGGAATTTCTCGCGGCGGTGCAAAACATGTCGGCGCGGGATGCGCGCGCGCGCATCGATGAACTGTTGGTGGAATATCACTTCGAGGGGCGCGCCGATCAGCTGGCGGGCACCATGAGTGGCGGCCAGAAGCAGCGCCTGGCGCTGGCCGGCGCAGTTATCCACAAGCCGGAACTGCTGTTTCTGGATGAACCCACCAGCGCGGTGGACCCGGAATCCCGCCGGGATTTCTGGGAGAAACTGTTCGAGCTCACCGATGCCGGAACCACCATCCTCGTCTCCACCCACTATATGGATGAAGCGGAGCGCTGCCATCGCCTCGCCATCCTGGACCGTGGCCGACTGGTGGCGGATGGCAGCCCGGCGGAACTGACCGGGGCACTGGAAGGGCGTACCCTGCTGGTGGAAACGGAACTCCAGCGCAGCGCGCGGGAAGTGCTGCTGAAAATCCCCGGCGTCATCAGTGCGGCCCAGATCGGCAATAGCCTGCGTTTGCTCACCGATAGTACGCAGGCGAGTGCGGAAACCATGCGCGATGCCTTGCACAAGGCGGATATAAGCGCGCGCATCGGACCGGTTGAGCCGAGCCTGGAAGATGTGTTTGTGGCGGTGACCCATCACGCGTCGAGCGCCGGGCGTAAGCAACAGGAGGTGCCGTCGTGAACGCGCGCCGTCTGTACGCCGTGTTGCAAAAGGAGTTCCGGCAGATGCGCCGGGACCGCATGACCCTCGCCATGATCATTGGCATCCCCATCATGCAGCTGATCCTGTTCGGCTACGCCATCAACCTGAACCTGCGCCACCTGCCAGCGGCAATCGCCGATCAGGCGGAAACCAGCGCCTCGCGCCGGCAGGTGATGGATATGCTCGCCACCGGGGTCATCGACCCGGTGGCGAACGCGCAGACGCCGGAGCAGCTGATGACGCTGTTGCGCCGCGGCGAAATCAGTGTGGGTGTTGTCATCCCCTACGATTACGAACGCCGTCTGGCGCTGGGGCAGGAGGCCATCCAGATTCTGGTGGATGGCAGCGATACGGTGGTGCAGAGTGCGGCGGCGCAGCTGGCGCAGGTGCCGGTGGGGGAGCCGCCACCGGAAAATAATACCCGCCTGCCCAACCGCGAATCTTCGGTGCCACAGCGGCAGAGCTCGGTGAGCATCGTCAGTTTTTACAATCCGCAGCGGGTATCCGCGATCAATATCGTGCCGGGGCTGATCGGCATCATCCTCACCATGACCATGGTGATGTTCACGGCGGTGGCCATAGTGCGCGAGCGCGAGCGCGGCAATATGGAACTGCTGATCGCGACACCGGTGAGCAGCGCGGAACTGATGATCGGCAAGGTCTTGCCCTACGGCATGGTGGGTCTGATCCAGACCAGCCTGATCCTGCTGCTCGGTACCTGGCTGTTCGGCGTGCCCATTCGCGGCAGCCTGTTGGATGTGTATATCGCCGCGCTGCTGCTGATTCTGGCCAACCTGACCATGGGCCTGCTGATTTCCACCCGTGCGCAGTCGCAGTTCCAGGCGATGCAGATGACGTTCTTTGTGTTCCTGCCGTCGATACTGCTGTCCGGCTTCATGTTCCCGTTCGACGGCATGCCGAAGGCGGCGCAGTGGCTGGCGGAAATTTTGCCGCTCACGCACTTCCTGCGACTGATCCGCGGGGTGATGCTGCGTGGGGCCGGGGTGTTCGAGCTGTGGCCTGACCTGCTGGCGCTGATTGCGTTTATTACGCTGATGATGACCCTGGCAGTGCTGCGTTTTCGCAAGCGCCTCGATTGACTGTGTGATGGTATAAACGCAATACCCGGGCAGCTGTACTGGATTTTGCCCGCGGCGGGGAATTTCACGACGGAACTGTGATCCCATAAAGGCAACCGCGCCGGTGCGTTTGCTAGCATGCAGGATCAATTCACTTTTCTGGGTGGCGATGTCCGCCACCCTCGTCACTACAAGACTGATGTCAGGTCTGTACGCATATGCACTGTTGCTGGATTCCAGCAGGGGAGGAAGCAGTACCATGACCGAGATGTTCCAGACTTTACCACCTTGGCTGTGGTTGTTGGTCGCGCTGATCGTGTTGTTTCTGGCGCGCAAACCGGCACACCAGGGAATTTATGCGCTGGCGCGTTTTTTCCACCAGTCCCTGCGCCTCGCTGCCAATGTGGTGGCGGCGGCGGAAAGGCGCTTGCAGTTGCGCAACCGGGAGGTGTTGATGGCCGCCGGCCGCGAGACCACCGAGCTAAATATCCAGCGCGAGTTCGAGCGTATCGACAGCGCGATGAAAAAAGAGCTGTCGCAATACCCGGTACTACATCGCAAATTGTGCGAGCAGTTGACCGCGGTGGATGAGGATTATGTGCGCAGCGCCGAGGTGCCCCCACAACCGACCAACTGGGCCAAGGCGATCAAGACGGTGGCGGAAATTCCCGCCAATCAGGACACGGTGGTTAGTGATGTGCTGGAAACCATTCACGGCTCCATGCGCAAGGCCGAAGCCCGCGCGCTGGAAGCCTATCGGGAGTCCGCGCGCGAGCGCCACCTGCTGCTGAAACGCATGATGCCGGCCTGGCGCTCCATTCTGAACAGCCTTGCTAAGGTCAACAAAACCATGGCCGCGGTGCAGCAGCGGGCTGCGGTTGTGGATCGCCATATGGACCGCTATGAGGAAGTTTTGCGGGGCAGCGACCGCGCCCAGCGCATGCTCTCGGCCTCTTCACTCTGCCGTTTTTTTATCGCCACAGTTCTGCTGGTTATCGCCGCGGGCGCGGCGTTGATCAACTTCCATCTGATCGCACGGCCCATGACCGAAATAATGGGCACTGCCAGCAGCATCGGCAGTTTCCGGGTGGCCGACGCCGCCGCGCTGGTGATTATTCTTGTGCAAATCTCCATGGGGTTGTTTGTGATGGAGTGCCTGCGCGTTACCCGCCTGTTTCCGGCGATCAGTGCACTTGACGACAAGCTGCGCACGCGCCTGATGTGGACGGCGCTTGCTCTGCTGCTTTTGCTTGTCGCAGTGGAAGCCGGACTCGCGTTTATCCGGGAAATCCTGGTGCAAAAAGACCTGGAGGCAGCTGCCCAGGTAAATGGCGCAGAAGTGGTGGCGGCCACCAGCGATACGTACTGGATTACTACGGCCGCACAGCTGGGAATGGGATTTATCCTGCCGTTCGCGCTGACCTTTGTCGCTATCCCACTGGAAAGCTTTATTGCGTCTGCTCGCACCGTGATCGGTATTGTGACCGCGCTTTTCCTGCGCGTAGTGGCGGTATTCCTGCGCTTAACCGGCGCCGCGATCTGGCACAGCAGCGACATACTGGTGCGGGGCTACGATATCGTGATCTGCGTTCCCCTGTGGCTGGAAGCGCGATTTTTGCGCTGGCGGGCGCAGGCTGGACCTACCGCTACGGAAGCCCAGTAGTACATTGCCAATGAAGCGCATGGTATCCAGGGAACACTGCTGGGAAACCGGGACGCGGCGCCCCATGGTGATTGCCCACGGCGACGAGTCCGGTTGCGGGCTCTACCCCGGAAACACCCTGCTGTATATGCACAAAATGGTGGCGCTGGGGGTGGACGCGCTGGAGCTGGACCTGAACCTCACCGCCGATGGCCGGCTGGTCCTGATGCACGACGCGACGCTCGAGCGCACCACCAACGGCCGCGGGCCGGTGATCGAACAGCCGCTGGCGCAGTTGCGGAAACTCAATGCCGCTCACCACTGGAGTCGCGATGGCGAACATTTTCCCTATCGCGACGGCCCTGTCCCTATCGCCACCATCGACGAGGTATTCGCGCAGATTCCCGCGACACCGCTGATTATCGAACTGAAAAACAATTCACCCGCTGCGGCCCAAGCGCTCAGCCGCGCCATCGACACCGCGGGTTGCGGCGAGCGGGTGATCGTTTCTTCCTTCCATCGCGCGGTCATCCGCGAGTTCCGCCGCCTGTGCCCGCAGGTACGCACCGGGGTGACCATGCCGGAGGCGCTGCTGTTTTATATTGCCCAGGGGCTGGGGGCGGCGGGATGGCTGCGCTGCGACTATCGGGCGATGCAATTGCCCACGCACTACCTGGGGCTGAATGTGTATTCGGAGCGCTTTGTGAAAGCGGCGCGCAAGCACGGGTTGCACCTCGCGGTGTGGACCGTGGATGATTGTGAGCAGATGAAACAGTATATTGCCCTCGGTCTCGATGGAATTGTCACCAACCGGCCGGACAGGCTGCTGAAATTACTGGACGAGTAAATGTTAAAACGGCTGCTGGTTTTATTGTTGCTGGGGGTGGTGATCTTTGTCGGTTGGCGCTGGCTTGCAGCGCGTCCGGCGCCAGACCTGGGCCTGCAGTTTCCCCGCCCCGGCAGCGAGAACAACACTGGAGGTTTTCGCCGGCCACTGGTGATTGCCCATGCGGACGATTCCGGGCAGGGGCTCTACCCCGGCAATACGCCGGTGTTCCTTCAGCAGATGGCGGCGATGAAAGTGGATGTGCTGGAGATGGATGTGCACGCCACCGCCGATGACGAACTTGTGTTGATGCACGATGACACCGTGGACCGCACCACCGACGGCAAGGGTGCAATCCGCGATAAAACCCTGCAGGAATTGCGGCAACTCAATGTCGCCTACAACTGGAGCCAGGACGGCGAGACCTACCCCTACCGGGAAAATCCGCAGCGTATCCTGACGGTAGATGAAGTCTTCAAAACCTTCCCCAACTACCCGATGGTGATCGAGCTCAAAACCCCGGACCCAGAGGCTGCGCGCGCCCTGTGCCGCAAGCTGATGGCCTATAACAAAAGCAATCAGGTGATTGTATCGAGTTTCCACCAGTCCGCGGTCGACACCCTGCGCGAAGAATGTCCCCATGTGGCGACCGGCGCCGGTTCCGACGAGGTCAAGCTGTTCGCACTGGCCACCAAACTCAATGCCTTCCGCCTGTTGAGCCCTCATTACCAGGCGCTGCACATTCCCATCGAATACGATGGCATCACCCTGGTGGACCAGAGTTCCGTGTCCCAGGTGCAGAAACGCGGCGTGCGCGTGGATGTGTGGACGGTGAACGATGAAGCGGAAATGCGCCAGCTCATCGACCTGGGGGTGGATGGCATCATGACCGACAGGCCCGATCGCCTGTTGCAGGTGATCGAGGATGTGAAACTGATGCACGAGATGGACAATTAGTTTTTTCGCATGCCTGCCGAAAACAAAAAAGCCGGGACAGATGCCCCGGCTTTTTAATGTCCGATCAGTCTGGCTCCCTGACCCGGAACCAGGTCGCGTAGAGCGCCGGCAAAAACAGCAGTGTCAGCGCGGTGGCCACAATCAGCCCGCCCATGATCGCCACCGCCATCGGACCGAAGAAGTCGCTGCCGGACAGCGGAATCATCGCCAGTACCGCGGTGAGTGCGGTCAGCACAATGGGGCGGAAGCGGCGCACGGTGGATTCCACAATGGCCTCCCAGGGTGTGAGTCCCTGTTGTTTATCCTGCTCGATCTGGTCCACCAGGATGACCGAGTTGCGCATGATCATGCCGGCCAGCGCAATGGTGCCGAGCATGGCCACGAAGCCGAATGGCTGGTTGAACACCAGCAGGAACAGGGTGACCCCGATAATGCCCAGCGGCGCGGTGAGAAACACCATCGCCGACAGGGAGAAGCTGCGCAGTTGCAACATCAGCAGGGTGAACACCACCAGCAGGAACAGCGGCATGCCGGCGTTGACGGATTTCTGCCCGCGCGCGGACTCCTCCACACTGCCGCCGATTTCCAGCAGGTAGCCCGGGGGCAGGGTACTGCGCAGGCCCTCCAGCTGCGGCCAGATGTTGGCAACCACCGAGGCCGGCTGTTGCGAACCGTAAATGTCCGCGCGCACGGTCACCGTGGGCAGGCGATCGCGATGCCAGATGATGCCCTCCTCAAAGGTGTAATCCAGTGTGGCGACCTGGTTCAGCGGCAGGGATTCCCCCTGACTGGTTTGCACCGCGAGATTGCCCAGCTGCGCCAGCGCCTGGCGCTCGCTCTCTTCGCCGCGCACGGTAACGGCGATCAGCTCGTTGTCTTCCCGGTACTGGCCCACCGCCGTGCCGGATGTTGAACCCTGCAGGGCCTGTGACAGGGCCGCACTGCTCACGCCCATTTCCCGCGCGCGCGCCTGGTCCACGTCCAGGTTCACCACCTTGCTGGGCTCCTCCCAGTCCAGGTGCACATTGGCGACATCGTCGTTGCCGCGCACGATACTGGCCACTTCGCGGGCGATACGGCGCACCTCGGGAATATGTTCGCCGGCTACCCGGAACTGCACCGGGTAGCCCACCGGCGGGCCATTCTCCAGACGGGATATGCGCGTGCGCACCGCGGGGAACTGTTCACTCAAGGTGGTGATCAGCCACTGGCGCACCGCTTCGCGCTCCTCGATATTGCGTGTCAGCACCACGAACTGTGCGAAGCTCGCCGCCGGCAGTTGCTGGTCCAGCGGCAGGTAGAAGCGCGGCGAACCGGTGCCCACGTAGGCCACGTAGTTTTCCACCTGCGGGTTCTGCGCCAGCAGGCTTTCCAGGCGCATGGCTTCCTCTTCCGTGGCGCGCAGCGATGCGCCCTCGCTCAGCTTCAGGTCCACCATCAGCTCCAGGCGCGCCGACGACGGGAAGAACTGCTGCGGCACAAAGCGGAACAGCATGATCGCGCTGACAAATAACATCACCGTAAGCAGCAGCACGGTTTTGCGGTAGCGCAGGCACCACTGCAGCACCCGGCGGAAGCGCTGGTAGAACGGCTTCTGGTAGGGATCTGCGTGGCTTCCATGGGCGCCGCGCTCGGGCAGCAGGCGGTTGCCGAGATAGGGAACGAAAATCACCGCCGCCACCCAGGACACCAGCAGCGACAGGGTGACCACCTGGAAGATCGAGCGGGTGTATTCCCCGGTACCGGACTGCGCGGTGGCGATGGGCAGGAAGCCCGCGGCGGTAATCAGGGTGCCGGTCAACATCGGAAACGCAGTGCTGGTCCAGGCGAAGCCCGCGGCCTTCAACCGCGAGAACCCCTGTTCCATTTTGATCGCCATCATTTCTACCGCGATGATGGCATCGTCCACCATCAGGCCGAGCGCCAGTACCAGCGCGCCGAGGGAAATCTTGTGCAGGCCGATATCGAAATGATTCATCAGTGCGAAGGTCATCGCCAGCACCAGCGGAATCGACAGCGCCACCACGAGGCCCGTGCGGAATCCCAGGGAGAAAAAGCTCACCAGCATCACGATAATGAGAGCTTCCACGAGGACCTTGACGAACTCTCCCACGCCGCTTTTCACCGCCGCCGGCTGGTCGGAAACCTTGCGCAGGGTGAGTCCCAGCGGCAGCTCCTGTTGCAGCTCAACGACGGCCGCATCCAGCCGCTTGCCCAATTGCAGAATATCGCCACCGGGCATCATCGACACCGCGATGCCAATGGCATCCTCGCCCATAAAGCGCACCCGCGGCTGGGGTGGATCACTGAAACCGCGCTCAACGCGGGCGAAATCTCCCAGGGCGATGGTGTGGCCGTTGGCATAGATCGGGAACTGGCGGATTTCCTCCACGCTCTGGAACTGGCCGCTGACGCGGATGCGCACGCGGTCGGACACCGCCTCCACAAAGCCCGCTTCCGCCATCTGGTTCTGTGCCTGCAGCGCGGACTGCACCGCGGCGAGGGGAATGCCCAGCGAGGCCAGCTTGGCATTGGAGATTTCCACCCAGATTCTCTCGTCCTGCAGGCCGAGCAGCTCCACCTTGCCCACCTCGTCCACCCGCTGCAGTGCCAACTGCAGGCGGTCGGCGTAGTCTTTCAGCAGCGCGTAGTCGAAGCCCTCGCCGGTAAGCGCGTAAATATTGCCGAAGGTGGTACCGAACTCGTCATTGAAAAACGGCCCCTGGATATCCGTGGGCAGGGTGTGGCGGATATCGCCGACCTTTTTCCGTACCTGGTACCAGAGGTCCGGAATTTCGTTGGAGTGCATGCTGTCGCGGGCCACGAACAACACTTGGGACTGGCCCGGGCGCGAAAAGGAGGTGATGCGCTCGGACTCGCCGATCTCCATCAGCTTCTTTTCGATGCGCTCGGTAATCTGGCGGGAGACTTCTTCGGCGCTGGCGCCGGGCCACTGGGTATTCACCACCATTACCTTGAACGTATATGGCGGGTCTTCGCTCTGTCCCAGCTGGGTGTATGACAGGGCGCCGATGAGGCCGAGCATGAGCATGGCGTAGAGCACCAGCGGACGATTTTTCAGTGCCCACTCGGAAAGGTTGAATCGCATAGAGTTTTGTCCCGACGGTATGCGGTGGTGCAGGGAGTTTTTTAAAAATTATTCGAAGGCAGTGTCTCAGAAACCCTGGGCGATGCTGCCGTCTTGCTCGATGGGGCGATTGTGGCGATCCACCGGGCGCACCCGCTGCCCCTCGGTCACCAGCTGGGTGCCGGCGGCGACGATCCAGTCCCGCGGGGTCAGGTCGGAGAGCACCTCGGCGGTCTCCTCGCCGTAGCGGATAATGTCCACCGGCGTCTTGTGCAGGGTGAAATTTTCCGGGTCGAGCTTCCACACATGGGCGAGGTTGCCGTCGGCGGTGATGGCGGCCATCGGCAGTTGCAGGGGCAGGCGGTTGTCGCCGCGGTTTACCGATAGGTTGTTTGGCGTGCCGCTGCGGGCAAACACCCGCGCACTCTGCCCCGGCTGTGCATTGGCTTCGGCACTGTCGAATGCGACCCGCGCCTCGAAGGTGCGCAGGCCCGCTTCCGCCGCCGGCGAGATTTCCCGCACCTGTCCGCTGAACGCGGTGCCTGGACTGGACCAGAGTTCGATATTGACCCGTTGGCCCACGGCAAAGCGGTTTACCTGCTGCTCCGGCAGGTCGATACGCACTTCCCGCTCGCCATCGGCGGCGAGTACAAAGGCGGTCTGCCCGGCGCTTACCACCTGGCCGGCATCGATCATACGGCGGGCGATTACCCCGTCGCGGGGGGATTTCAACACCGCGTAATCTGCCTGGTTACTGGCGACCTTCCACTGCGCGCGGGTCCGTTCCAGTTGCGCAACGCTGCTGTCGTGGCGGGTTTTGACCGCGTCGAACTGGGATTCGCCAATCAGCTTGCGCGCCAGCAGTTCGCGGTAGCGGGTCAGTTCATTGCCGGCATTGCGGTATTCGGTTTCCGCCGCTTCCAGCTGCGCGCGCGCCGCGTCCCGCTGCAGCAGCAGGTCCTCGGCATCCAGTTCCGCCAGCGGCTGGCCCTGCTTTACCCAGTCTCCCGCTTCTACCAATCGGCGGGTTACCGCGCCGCCGACCCGGAATGCCAGTGCCGGTTCATGGCGCGCGCGCACTTCACCCGGGTATACCGCCAGCTGCTCACCGGCGGCCTGTGGGTGCACCACGATAGCCGGGCGCGGCGGTTTGGCTTCCGCAGAGTCCGGTGGTGAACAGGCGGTCAGGGCGAACGCTGCGATCAGGCCTGCGGCCAGTTTCAGTACAGGCAATTTAGCGGGCGGGAAGCGATGCATGGATACCTCATTCCTTGGAGAGCTCGGATTGGGGGTGGGGAAGCGGGCGGAAACTGGTACAGTTGTCCACTTGTCCTGCCGGTTCCTTTTCTGAACTGGTGAGTATGGTAAATATATTAAACTCGCGAGTCTACTAATTCGGTGGGCGGCGAGCGCGCGTTTCAACGCCCGATATTCAGCGGGTTGCGGAAGGCGTGACCAAGTGACGATGACGACCCATGAGCGAACCTTCAGCCCCTACTTCTCTACCCGAATCGCAAGCCGCCAGCCGCGGCCGCCCCAAGGACCCAGCCAAACGGCAGGCGATTCTGGATGCGGCCAAGCACCTGTTCCTGGCCCAGGGGTTTACTGGCACCAGCATGGATGCAGTGGCCAATGAGGCCGGGGTCTCCAAGCTCACCGTGTACAGCCACTTTTCCGACAAGGAGACGCTGTTTACCGCCGCCATCGAGGCCAAGTGCGCCAACGTGATGCCGGACCTCCTGTTCAGCCTGGAACCGGGAGTCCCGGTGGCCGAGATGCTGCAGAAAATTGGCGAGGCCTTCCTGCAGATGGTGTACAACGAGGAGTCGCTGAAACTGATGCGCCTGATCAGTGCGTTGGGTACCCAGGATCAGACCATGGCCAATCTCTTTTACGAGGCCGGGCCGATGCGCACCCGCCACGCAATGATCCGATTCCTCACCCGTGCCCGGGACCTGGGGCAGCTGCAGATTGCGGACCTGCTGCGCGCCTCCGAACTGTTTTTTGGCATGCTGCTGGGCGGCTGTACCCATATCCAGATCTTGCTGGGCTGCAGCGAGCCACCGCCACAGAGCGTCATTAGCGAGCATGTGGCGGAGGCGGTACGGGTGTTTACTCGGGCTTACGGTCCGGCGTGACCTTCCCGTCGCAACAGCAACAAAAAAGCCCGCGAGAGCCTTGCTCCGCGGGCTTTTTTAATGGGCCCGGCATGTATCCGTCAGGTGCGGATCTTGTAGCCGCTGCGGAAAATCCACCACACCGCTCCCATGCACGCAAACAGGAACAGCAGCGTCATGGCCAGGCTGATACCCACGTTCACATCCGCAACACCGTAGAAGGCCCAGCGGAAACCACTGATCAGGTATACCACCGGATTGAATAGCGTCACTTTCTGCCAGAATTCCGGCAGCATATTGATGGAATAGAAGGCGCCGCCGAGGAAGGTTAGCGGGGTGATCACCATCAGCGGAATGATCTGCAGCTTCTGGAAGTCGTCCGCCCACACACCGATGATGAATCCGAACATGCTGAAGGTCAGTGCCGTAAGGATCAGGAAGGCCAGCATCCAGAAGGGGTGGAGGATTTCGTAATCCACAAAAAAGCGTGCGGTAATCAGGATCAGAATGCCAATAATTACCGACTTGGTCGCTGCCGCGCCAACATAACCTGCGACGATTTCAAATGCGGACACCGGCGCCGACAGCACCTCGTAAATGGTGCCGGAAAATTTCGGAAAGAAGATGCCGAACGACGCGTTGGAAATACTTTCCGACAGCAGCGACAGCATGATCAGCCCGGGAATAATAAAGGCCCCGTAGCTCACACCTTCAATCTCACCGAGACGGCCGCCGATGGCGGTGCCGAACACGATAAAGTACAGGCAGGTGGAAATTACCGGCCAGGCGATGCTCTGCATTAAGGTGCGCCCGGTGCGGGCCATTTCAAATTTGTAGATGGCGCGGATGCCGTGGATATTCATGGTTTTACTTCCTCTCTCATCCGGCCTGCTGGCGTTCACTCTGGTTCTGGTGCACCAGATTCACAAAGATTTCTTCCAGCGAGCTCTCGCTGGAGTGCAGGTCCTTGAATTCGATCCCGTGCTGGTTGAGTGCGCGCAACAGATCCGCAATACCGGTTTGTTCGCGCTGGGTGTCGAAGGTGTAAATCAGCTGGTTGCCTTCGTCCGCCACTTCCAGGGCGAATTCGTGCAGGGATTCCGGCAGTGCGGCGACCGGGCTCTGCAATTGAATCGCCAGCTGCTTCTTTCCGAGCTTGCGCATTAGCGTGTGCTTGTCTTCCACCAGTACCAGTTCGCCGCCGTTGATCACGCCAATGCGGTCGGCCATTTCCTCGGCTTCCTCGATGTAGTGGGTGGTGAGAATCACCGTCACCCCATTCGCGCGCAGCCCGCGTACCATTTCCCACATGTCCCGGCGCAATTCCACGTCCACGCCCGCGGTGGGTTCGTCGAGGAACAGGATGGAGGGCTCGTGGGACAGGGCTTTGGCGATCATCACCCGGCGCTTCATACCGCCGGACAGCGCCATGATCCGGCTGTCCTTTTTTTCCCACAGGGACAGCTGGCGCAGGATTTTCTCGATGTACTCGGGATTTGGTGCCTTGCCGAACAGGCCGCGGCTGAAATTCACCGTAGCCCACACGCTCTCGAAGGAATCGGTGGAAAGCTCCTGGGGTACCAGGCCAATCTTGCTGCGCGCGGCGCGGAACTCGCGCTGGATGTCGTGGCCATCTGCGGTGACCCTGCCATTGGTTGCGTTGACGATGCCGCAGATGATGCTGATCAGGGTGGTCTTGCCGGCGCCGTTTGGCCCGAGCAGGGCGAAGATTTCACCGCGAGTGATCTCCAGGTCGACGGATTTGAGCGCGGTAAAACCACCGGCATAGGTTTTTCCGACGCCCTGTACGGAAATGATCGGCTGCACGCTTCCCCCTCTTGCATAACTGACGGTGCTGGTTGCGGCGGGTATTGTGCCTTGAACGACACTGGCACTGCCACCACCGGTGGGCAAAAGGGGAAGCTGCGTGCCGTTCTCGATTATTCTCCGAAGATTTTGTCGTAGAAGGCGACAGCACCCTCGTAGGCATCGTTGGCAGCGGCTTCGTCGTATTTCAGCGGGATGCCAAATTTTTCTCCGCGTGCGGTGGCGGCGGGATTGGTGAAGCCGTGCTTGGCGCCGGGGTAGCTGATGACGTCGAAGCGCACACCGGCACCCTGCATTTCTTTGACAAAATTGGCGACGTCTTCCGCGGGGATCATGTCGTCATCGCCGCCGGTATAAACCTGGATTTGCGCTTTCAAGTCGCCGGGTTTGATTTTCACGTCAGTCTGCAGGGCGCCGTGGAAGCTGACCACGCCTTTCAGCGGCAGGCCGAGGCGCGCCATGGTGAGCGCGACGGCGCCGCCGAAGCAGTAGCCCTGTGCGGCGATCTGGCCGGCTTCTACGGTTTCGTGGGCGTTGATCAGGTCCAGGGCGGCCTGGAAGCGTTTCAGCGGCGCGCCTTCGGTTTGCAGGGTTTTGTTCATCAGTGCCGCGGCGTCGCCGGGGTTGTCGGCGCCAACGTTGGTGCCGTACATATCCAGGGCGAAGGCCGTGAAACCCTCGGCGGCGAGGCGCTCGGCTTCTTCGCGGGTGAAGTCATTGAGTCCCCACCATTCGTGCACCAGAAGAATGGCCGGGCGTTTGCCATCGATGCTGTCGTCGTAGGCTAGGTAGCCGGTAAAGGATTCGCCGTCGACGGTGTATTCGATTTCTTCGGTGTACATTATTTAGTCCCTGGAACGTCGGTTTGAATTTATCAGCCGTGAGGTTAGCCCTGTAGGTTGGGCAACGCAACGCGTGTCCGGCAATTACAAATTTGGCTGCCGATATTTCGGATCTGCTGGCGGAATGATGTCGCCGTCTTCATCCAACTCGGGAAATGGCAGTTCGTGCTTTTCGCAGTATTTCACCAGTTTGGGGTGCATCCAGCGGAACAAGATATCTTTGATGGCCGGGTCTTCTTCGTCCAGGATTTTGTTGTCGTACAGTCCGGCGTTCTGTCGCTGGTGCATGGCTTCCTGCAGGATGATCGCGGCGGCGACGCTGACGTTGTAGCTTTCCACCATACCGATGATGGGAATGGTGACGTGGTCGTCCGAGTGTTCCGCGGCGTAGTCGCTGAGGCCGTCCTTTTCAGCGCCCATGATCAGCGCGAAGGGTTTGGTGTAGTCGGCGTCGCGGAAATCGATGGCGCGGTCGGACCAGTGGGCGGCATAGAGATGCATACCGCGGCTTTTGAGCTCGGCCATGCCGCTCCGGATATCGGGGTAGACGGAATTGCCGGTAAATTTACCACTGCCACCAGCGGCATTGTTGTAGATGCGATGTCCGTATGAAGGCTGGACCATGTGGATTTCGGGGATGCCGACGGCGTCGGCGGTGCGCAGCATGGCGGAGATATTGTGGGCCTTGTGGACCTGGTCGGTGAGCAGGGTCATGTCGTGCTGACGCAGGCGAAGTACCTGCTTGAATTTTTCGTAGCGGTTGCGGCTCATGGTACTTCTAACTGGCTTGGTTCTCGGATTGGCCGCGGATTATAGCACTTTGCCTTTGCCTCCCGAGTTCTACGGTACGACGAGAGTGGAGTGTTCTGCTTCAAGAATCACGTTTTGCCGCCGTACTTTTTTGTACTTTCAACAACAGCATTGCGAATGCAGCCAGCGCCAGTGGCGTAAAGGAAACGGCCAGCACGGTGTTCCAGCCATACACACTCAGGATGCCGCCGGAGGCGAAGGACGCGATCGCCATGAGGCTGAAAATAATGAAGTCATTGAGTGACTGGACCTGTGTTTTTTCCTCTGGCTGATGACACTCCAGTACCAGTGCCGAGGCACCGAGAAATCCGAAATTCCAGCCTATACCGAGCAGGATCAGCGTGCCCCAAAAATGCAAAACATCGGCACCGGCAAGGCCGATGGCTGCGGATGCTCCGGTCAGCACCAGGCCTAGGGACGTAATCGGCGTGGCGCCGAAGCGGGTGATGAGTTTGCCGGTGAAGAAGCTGGGCGCGTACATGGCGATCACATGCCATTGCAGACCGAGGTTGGCGGATTCGTGGGAATGGCCGTGCATATGCATCGCCAGTGGGGCGGCGGTCATCACGAAATTCATGAGTGTGTAGGAGACCGCTCCAGAGGTTACCGCAACCAAAAAGCGCGGCTGCAGGGCGATGGTCGCCAGTGGCCGCCCGCCGGCCTTTTCCGTGTTGCTGGGCTTGGGCAACTGGACACCGAGCAGGATAACGGCGGCTGCCGCGGCGACGAGTGCCTGTGCTGCGAAGGTGGCGGCGTACAGCGGTTGCGGCCAGTGATGTATGGTCCAGTTCACCAGCTGTGGTCCGATTACCCCGGCAACCACTCCGCCTGCCATCACCATCGACATTGCCTGAGCCTTGCGTTGCGGCGCGGCAGCGTCTGCGGCAGCGAATCGAAAGGACAGCACCACCGCGGCGTAGGCACCGCCGAAAAAGGTGGCGAGGCAGAACAACCAGAACCAGCCGGCAAGGATCGCAAGCAGGGACAGAATCCCGGTCAGAACGCCAGCGCCGGTACCGGCGAGAAATGCGGCGCGGCGGCCATAGCGGCCGGCGATTGCGCCAGCCGGCAGGGTACAAACTGCCATGCCGACCACGAAGATAGAAATGGGCAGGGTAGCCAGCAGCGGGGACGGCGCCAGCATATTGCCGACGATGGCGCCAGTGGCATAGACCACCACAGAGTTCGCCCCCGACAGGGCCTGGGCTATGGTCAGTCGCCAGATATTGCTGCGTTGCTCGCGCTCGCTTGGTTTACCACTCGATTTATCCACAGTCACACTGTCACGCGCGTTACGTGCCGTCATTCAAAGGTTCTCGTTCAATTCAAGACAGGGCGGGTTTGCCGCAAGCATGGCTACAGCGCGGACGTGGTTTTGCCGAGCTGGCCGCTTTTCAGATAAATGGTGACGCCCGCTGGACAGGCGACAAATTCCGGATATTCGCCCGCGGGCAAGCGCACCCAGCTGCCCTGGCACAAGGTCTGTTCGTCGGTCACCAGCTCACCTTCCAATACCAGCAGTTCCGCGCCCTGCAGCGGCGTGTGAAACAGGCGTTCGCCCGCAGCCAATCGCTGCAGGCTCACCTGTTCGCTGTGCCCGGAATAGAGCGCACAGGTTTGACGCCCATCGCTCTGCTGCCAGCGAGTAGGGTTGCGGGTATCGATGCGGACCCGGCAGTTGTCATCGGCGTCCATCTGCCAGAGTTTTACAAAGATGGTGGCGCCCTTGTCGCTGAAGGGTTGATGGCTTGAGCCCGGTGGATTGCGTAGGTACCAGCCCGCTGGGTAGTGGCCGTCTTCGTCGGAGAAAGTACCGGTAAGTACCAGTATCTCTTCACCGCCGGGATGTTGGTGCCGCGGGAAATGGGAGTCAGGCGCATAGCGCACAATGCTGGTCGCGCGCGCCTTTTCCTCCCCGACTCGGTCGAGCATCACTCGCTCCACGCCTTGTTGGGGAGAAGCGCTCCATTGATATTGATCACCGGCGACAACGGCACGACGGGAAAAATCTGAATTTATCTTCATGGCTTCTGTCAGGTGTTAAAGCAGAATTACCCATTTCCTGAAACACTGGCTCGAAGGTGCTGGCTGCGGAAACTACCGGTGTTTCACGTTTGTTTTTAACGAGGTGGTTGCCGGTGTGGGTAATCGGGCGATCGATGAGTCTGCTTTAACGGTAGATTACTTTAACGGCGCGAGGAAGGGTTCGACGGTAACCCAGTCGCCAGTGTCACAGTCGCTGCCTTCCCGGGGTAACACCACGAAGCAGTTGGCCTCGGCAAACCCTGAAAGAATATGACTACCCTGAATACCGGTAGTTTTCACCACCTGAATCCCGTCGCCATCGCGATAGGTAAACCCGCGTTGATAATCCGTGCGTCCGGGGTTTTTGCGGATGTTGTTCAGCAGTCGCGCGCGTACCTGTAGTGGTGGCTGGCGGTATTGTTCTGAGGTGCCTCGCAGCTTTTCCAGCGCGGGTACCACCAGTTGATACAGGGTGACGATGGCGGATACCGGATTTCCGGGTAGACCGAAGAACAGGGTTTCGCCGTTGGCGTTGGGCAGGCGGCCGAAGGCAAAGGGCTTGCCGGGTTTGATCGCGAGTTTCCAAAAGCCGATTTCTCCAAGCTCCTGCAAAACTGTTTTGGTGTAGTCCGCTTCGCCCACGGAAACGCCGCCACTGGTCAGTACAAAATCCGCATTGTTGCGGGCATGAATAAATGCCTCGCGAATGCTCTCCGGCTGGTCGGGGTAGCAGCCGAGGTCGAGGATTTCCACATCCAGCTGTTCCAGTGCGGCCTGCAGGGCGATGCGGTTGCTGTCGTAAACGTCGCCGTCACCCAATTCGGAAGCCGGAGTGCCAATGGGCTTCAGTTCGTCGCCGATGGAGAGCAGGGCGGCTTTGAGTTTACGCAATACCGTTACTTCCACCACACCGGCGGCGGCGAGCAGGGCGATGTGTGGGACCTTGATTTTGGAACCGACGGGGACGAGGCTCTGGCCGGTGTGCACGTCTTCACCACGCCGGCGAATGTTTTCGCCCGGCCTGGCGGGTCGGCTCATGGTCAGCTGATCGCCATCCAGGGTGCAGTTTTCCTGCATCTGTACACGGTCCGCACCACCGGGTACCGCAGCGCCGGTGGTGATGCGGGTCGCCTGGCCGGGTTCCAGTGTTCCGGAGAATGGATGGCCGGCAAGGCTTTTGCCGATCAGGGTGTAGCTATCGGATTCACCACAGAGGGCATAACCATCCATGGCGGAGTTGTCGCAGGGGGGCAAGTCCAGTGCGGAGAGTACTGGCTCCGCCAGGACCCGGCCACAGGCCTGGCTCAGTGGAACAATTTCTGTTGCGGTAATCGGGTCAATGCTGTCGATCAGCATCTGCTTGGCGGCTTCTACGGAGCGCAGGCCATTTTCTGCACAGGCGTCTGACATAGCTCTTGCCTTATGTTCTATCTGCTTGATCCGCAAGATAGCCGCCTGAGGAGGGTGTTGCCAAGTATTAGCCGACAGCGATCGCGAGTTTGCTATTCAGCAGTGCCGAGAGTTCCGGTTTGCATGAGCCGCAGTTTGTACCGCAGCCGAGCCGTTCGCCCAGCTCGCTGACCGACGCTGCACCTTCGGCGATCGCGGTTTCGATTTCCCTGCGGGAAACCTGCAAACAGGTGCATACCATCTGCGCGCCGGCGGGTACGTCGTGCAACAGTTTGGCGGGGGCGTCGGGCAGCGGCTGCTGCAGGGCATTTTCCAGGGTTTTGCGGTCCGGCAGCGCCTGCCAATCGGCGCTGGTGAAAACCAGCAATTCCATCTGTTTACTGTGCAGCAGCCAGCGTTCGCCACTGGGCAAATGCAAACGCTTGCGATTGAGTTGCTGGCCGCTGAGGCTGGACAGGTTGCCGGCCAGAGCCTGCCAGTCGGGCTGCTTTTTTAGTGCCAACTCGAAGCGGTAGCCGCCCTGTACCGGCACCCGGTACCAGTGCAGGATGGTGTCGAACAGCTGGGCGTCGCCGGCCTGCAAACGTCTGTGGAGTTCTTCTGCAGCCTCGGTGCGCAACAGCAGGCATGCGTAGCTGTGGGTATTCAGTGGTTCGATTGTTACTGCGAACTGTTTTAGCTCCGGCTGACCCGACAGGGGGTCGGTAAAGGGGATAGCGAGGGCGCTGACGGTGGCGTTGTGAGCGAGGTTGTCGCTCCAGTGGATGGGCGCAAACAGCTGGCCGGGTTTCTGAGTAGCGGTCACTCTGGCGCGGCCGAAGAACTGGCCTTTTTCGCTTTCCACCCGCACCAGTTGAGCATCCTCGATGCCGAATTTTTTCGCTTCCTGCGGATGTACATGCAGCTCCGGCGCTTCGCTATGGTCCAGCAGTTTGCGCGCGCGGCCAGTGCGCGTCATGGTGTGCCACTGGTCACGCAGGCGACCGCTGTTCAGCAGCAGGGGGTATGCGTCGCAGGTTTGTTGCTTCGGGCATGTGGGTTCAACGGCGACGAAGCGCGCGCGGCCACTGGGGGTGAAGAACTCTCCATCGCTGAACAGTCGCGCCGTACCGTGCGGGTGCGCGGCATTTACCGGCCATTGCAGCGGGATAAAGTTGTCGTATTGCGCATCGCTGATATTTGCCAGCGCGGAAATATCAAACGCGCGGAGCGCATGGTCGCGGTTGTTCTCGAATCCCGACAGCACGGCGTGCTCGCGGAAAATATCCGCGGCGGATCGATAATCGAAGGCCTCTTTAAAGCCGAGGCGTCGGGCCACCTCGCAGATGATTTCCCAGTCGTGACGGGCTTCACCGGGCTTGGCCAGAAAACCTTTCTGGCGGGAGATACGGCGCTCGGAATTGGTGACGGTACCGCTTTTTTCTCCCCAGGTAGTGGCCGGCAGCAACAGGTCCGCGCAGCGCGCGGTGTCGGTATCCGGGACGCAGTCGGACACGATCACCGTCGGGCATTTTTTCAGGGCCGCGGCCACACGGCGCGCGTCCGGCATGCTCACCGCCGGGTTGGTGGCCATGATCCACACCGCCTTTATTTCACCACTTTCCACCGCGTTGAACAGGTCCACCGCCTTGAGCCCCGGTCCTTGCGCCATTTTCGCCGCATTCCAGACGCGGCCCACGCGGTCGATATTGTCCTCGGTGAAATCCATGTGCGCGGCCAGCATATTTGCCAGCCCGCCCACCTCGCGCCCGCCCATGGCGTTGGGCTGGCCGGTAATGGAGAAGGGGCCGCAACCTGGCTTGCCGATTCTGCCGGTCGCCAGATGACAGTTGATGATGGAATTGTTCTTGTCGGTACCGGTGCTGGACTGGTTGATGCCCTGGGAATAAAAACTGACAGACTTCTCGCTGGTGCGGAACAGCTCGTAAAACTCAAGCAGCTGATCCAGTTCCACACTGCAGTACTCCGCCACCTTCTCCGGTGTCCACTCGGCCGCGGCATACAGGGCATCGGCAAAGTTCTCGGTATGCTCATTGATGAAGCCTTGATCCAGAGCACCGAACTCGGTCAGGTAGTGCAGCAGGCCATTGAAAAGCGCCGCGTCGCTGCCCGGCGTAATGGCCAGGTGTATATCCGCCATTTCACTGGTGGCACTGCCGCGGGGATCAATCACCACCAGCTTCGCATTCGCCGCCTGCATCCGCTGGAACAGAATCGGGTGGGTCCAGGCCGCATTGGAACCGATCAACACCACGAGCTCGGCCTCATCCAGATCCTGGTAACTGCATGGCACCGCATCCGCACCAAAGGCGCGCTTGTACGCGGCCACCGCCGACGACATACACAGGCGCGAATTGGTATCTACGTTCGCCGTGCCGATAAAGCCCTTCATCAGCTTGTTGGCAACGTAGTAATCCTCGGTAAGCAACTGCCCGGAAAGATAAAACGCCACCGAATCCGGTCCGTGCGCGTCGATGGTTTCACGCAGTTTCGACGCGGCATAATCCAGCGCGGTCTCCCAGTCACAGTCCTCACCATGCAGGCGCGGCTTTAACAGACGGCCGTGATTGCCCAGCGTATCCGCCAGCGACGAACCCTTCACACACAGCTTGCCGTTGTTTGCCGGATGCTGTTCATCGCCGCGGATCCGAATCACCTCCTCGCCTCCGCCCGACGTTGTTTCCCGCGTGGCGGCTACCCCGCAACCCACGCCACAGTAAGGACAGGTCGTGCAGGATCTGTGAGCGCTGAACAGTTCTGTTAAAGCCATGTTTTACAACTTATTTTTAATGGTCGATCTGAATCAGCACGTCGTCGCCTTCAAAGGCGATCGGATAGGTCACCAGCTTATATTCGGCTTTCTCCAGGCACTGTCCGTCGGTCAGTCGGTAGTGCTGCTTGTACAGCGGCGACGCCACCGTCAGTTCTCCGCCGATCTCCGCAACGATGCCGCGGCTGATAACGCCGACGTCAGCGATCGGGTCCCAGTTGTCGATGGCGTACAGCTGGGGTTCCTGATCGGGTAAAAAAAACAGGGCAATCTGACGACCGCCCACAAGAGCGCATACGCCGGAATTGGCTACAAGGTCTGATCGCTTGCAGACATGCAGCCACTCGGCGCGGGTTATGGCAACTTCGCTCATTCTGGTTCTCCACAAGGTAGGTGGTGAAATTCTTAAGGTCTATGTTCTATCCCAGCTTCTGTGGGGCTGGATTCCGGCCTGCGCCGGAATGACGAAATGGAGTTAAAACACTTTCGCGCGATGTGAAGGTGGAGTGCCGGGTACGGGTTTTCAGGAGCGTCGGCAACAGGGATGTTGCCGACGCAGCGTACAGGGACGTATTCACAGCGGTCCTGAAAACCCGTACCCGGTGCTCCACCGCCACCGTAGGATTTCGAGCTAGCCTACTAGGCCGGCTCTGCAATCTTGACGATTTCCTCGCGGGTAGCAGGGCGACGCTGCTCGCGCTCTTCCACGAACACGATCTTCTCGTCCTTCACATCGGTGTTCACAAACTGGCGGAAGCGCTTCAGCATTTCGGGATCGTTGATCGCCGTCTTCCACTCACACTGGTACGTGCCCACCACATTGCCCATCTGGCGCTCAAGCTCCTCGGCAAGCCCCAGCTTGTCCTCGATCACCACCTCGCGCAGGTAATCCAGGCCGCCCTCCAGGTTCTCCAGCCACACCGACGTCCGCTGCAACTTGTCCGCCGTGCGCACATAAAACATCAGAATCCGGTCGATATATTTGATCAACGTGACATCATCCAGATCCGTCGCAAACAGATCCGCATGGCGCGGGCGCATACCGCCGTTACCGCACACATACAGGTTCCACCCTTTTTCCGTGGCGATCACACCGATGTCTTTACTCTGGGCTTCCGCGCATTCACGGGTGCAACCGGAAACCGCCATCTTGATTTTGTGCGGCGAACGCAGGCCCTTGTAGCGATTTTCAACCGCCAGTGCCATGCCCACACTGTCCTGCACCCCGAAGCGACACCAGGTACTGCCCACACAGGACTTCACCGTACGCAGTGACTTGCCATACGCATGACCGGTTTCGAAACCTGCATCAGTCAGCTCGCGCCAGATCTCCGGCAACTCTTCCAGGCGCGCGCCGAATAGATCGATACGCTGGCCGCCGGTAATCTTGGTGTACAGGTCGTATTTTTTCGCCACCTGGCCAAGCACAATCAGCTTGTCCGGCGTGATCTCGCCACCGGCAATACGCGGAACCACGGAGTAGGTACCGTTCTTCTGCATGTTTGCCATAAACGTATCGTTGGTGTCCTGCAGGCCGACGTGGGGTTTCTTGTGGATATGTTCATTCCACAGCGAGGCAAAAATGGAGGCAGCGGTGGGCTTGCAGATTTCACAACCCTTGCCGCGGCCGTGCTTGTGCAGCAGCGTGTCAAAGGTTTTGATTTCCTCCACCTGCACCATGTGGAAAATTTCCTGGCGGGTATAGGGGAAGTGCGGGCACAGATCGTTGTTGACCTCCACACCCAGTGCCGCGAGCTCGGTATCCACCACATTTTTCAGCAGCGCCGAACAGCCGCCGCAACCGGTGGATGCCTTGGTCGCATCTTTAACATCGGCCAGAGAGCAGCAACCGCCCTGTACCGCGCCGACGATATCTCCCTTGCTCACGTTGTGGCAGGAACAGATGGTGGCGGTGTCCGGCAGTGCGCCGGCGCCGAGCGTCGGCTTGGCGCCGTCCAGTGCCGGCAGGATCAATTGTTCCGGGTGATCCGGCAGATCCATATCGTTCAGGTGGTATTGCAGCAGGGTGTCGTAATCATCGGTGTCACCGACCAGTACCGCGCCGCGCAGTTTCTTACCCGCGCGGTCGGTGATCATGCGCTTGTACACACCGGTCTGCTCGTCCACGAAGGTAATCGCCGCGGAACCTTCGGCGCGGCCATGAGCGTCGCCGATGGAGCCAACATCCACACCCAGCAGTTTCAGTTTGGTGCTCATGTCGGCGCCGTTGAACTCGGCAGCATCACCGCACAGCAGGGACACCGTGGTGCGCGCCATGGAATAGCCCGGCGCCACCAGACCGAAAATGCGATTGTCGAACAGCGCGCACTCGCCGATGGCAAAAATATTCTTGTCGGAGGTGCGGCAGTGGTTGTCGACCACGATACCGCCGCGCTCGCCGAGTGTGATACCGGCGGAGCGGGCCAGGTTGTCTTCCGGACGGATACCGGCGGAGAACACGATCAGGTCGGCGACGAGTTCCTTGTCCCCCTTAAACTGCATACGCAGGCGACCGCCGTCCACTTCCTCGATGAGTTCGGTGGCGGTGCTGGTGTGCACGGTAACCCCCAGCTCCTCGATTTTTTCCCGCAGCAGTTTCGAGCCACCTTCGTCCAGCTGTACCGACATCAGGCCGGGGGCAAATTCCACCACATGCGCTTCCAGGCCCAGCTGTTTCAGCGCATTGGCCGCTTCGAGGCCCAGAAGGCCGCCGCCCACCACCACGCCGATCTTGCCGTGCCTGGCCGCGGCCTGGATTTTGTCGAGGTCCTCCAGTGTGCGGTAAACGAAGCACTTCTCGTGCTGGTGACCGGGGATCGGCGGTACAAAAGGATAGGAACCGGTGGCCAGTACCAGGTGATCGTAGGCTTCTGCAGCGCCGCTGGCGGAGGTGACGATTTTCGCTTCGCGATCGATGCTGACCGCGGCATCGTTCAATCGCAGGTCATAGCCCCACTCGCGATACTGTTCCACCTTGCCCATGGCGAGGTCGTCCGCACTGCGGCCAGCAAAATATTCGGATAGGTGGACCCGGTCGTAGGCGGGGCGCGGTTCGGCGCAGAATACCAGCACATCGAACATTGCCCGTTCGGGGCGATTCGCCAGTTGTTCAAGGAAGTGGTGGCCCACCATGCCGTTGCCGATGACGACGATTTTTTGCTTAACCATAATCTCTGCCGTTGTTACCCGCTGTGGGTACCTGAGCGCTTCGGCAGAAGGGGGCAGAAGGGGAGGGGACTTGGGTGGAGTCAGGTCACACGGCTGCCTCTCTTCTGTCGAAGAGCGTCAGGCGCCGTTGCCTTGCTGAAAAGTTTCGGATCGTGGCTAAAGACATTCAATCTCCATGCCAAATTTCCAATGCGTCCCGGTGGGCGGCAACACCGCAGGATTTATAGGATCGATGACGATCTTATATTTTGGGGCTGCGATAACTTGGTGCGCTGCATGAAATTTCGCCCCAAAGTGATTCACATGAAGTAAAGCAAGTGTGAGAGGATCGCCAGTGCCGCCACTGTCTGCCAGAACAGCAACGGGTTGCGTTCCAGGAGGGGGGGCCTTTCCGCGCTGGTGAATCGAGAGTTGGGGATGCTGAGATCGTGCACAAATTCCGACAGCGCGGGATAGCGACTTTTCGGGTCCGGTGCGCAGGCCCTGCGCAGGGCGCCGTCGATCCAAAACGGAATGTCATCCCGGTACTGACGCGCGCTGATATAGCGCAAGGCGGCGTAATTTTTCAGCTGGTAATGGCTGCTGCCAAAGCGCTCTTTATAGGGGTAGTGACCGGTCAGCATTTCGTAGGCGATGACCCCGAGAGAGAAAATGTCCGAACGGTGGCTCGCGCCGTCGCCGACAAAATATTCCGGAGCGCAGTAATTCTTACTGCCCGGTGGTGCACTGTCCTGATAGCGCAGCAGTTCCTGCAGTCCCGCGGCATTGGCGCCACCTAGGTCGATCAGCTTCAGGCGCCCGCTGGAATCTACCATGATGTTCTCGGGTTTCAGATCCCCGTGCACGATTTCCAGCCGCTGCAGACGGCGCAGCGCGCTCACCAGTTGCGCCACCAAGTTGCGCACCTGATCCAGCGGTGGCTCCGGGTTCAGCTGCATCCACTGGCGCAGGTTCTGTCCGTCTACATATTCCATTACGTGGTAGAGAAATCTGCGCTCCTTCTTCGGTGGGAATACCTTGACAATGGCCGGGTGATCCACGCGTCGTCCGGTCCACTCCTCGGCGATAAAACGCTCGATATAGACCGGGTCATCGATGAAGTTTTCGGATGGTGCTTTCAATACGCACAGTGCACCGGAGTCGAGATCCCGCACCAGATACAGATAGCTGCGACTGCTCGCGTGCAGTTCCTGCAGCACCTCGTAACCGTCGATTTTATTGCCCGGCTGCATTGATGGTGGGAAGGGCAGCTGGCTCGTCGCCAGCATCAGATCATCGGCCTCAGGGGAATCCAGCAGATTGACCCGGCACAGCGCCAGGCTCAGGTTGTCCTTGCTGCCGTTATCCAGTGCCGCCGCGATCAGCGGCTGTGCTGCGCTCAGCTGATGGGTTTGCAGTAATCCTGCAAACTGCGCTGACGGCAAAAAATCGTGGATACCATCGGTGGTTATGCAGAACAGGTCACCGGCCTCCAGCGGCTCCTGCCGGTAATCCACTTCAATATACGCATCCATCCCCAGCGCGCGGCTGAGGAAAGTCCGCTCCGGGCCAAGGGTGCGGCTGTGATCCCGGGTCAGGCACTCGAGATTGCCATTGCGCAGGCGGTAAATTCGCGAGTCCCCGATATGAATCAGGTGTGCGGTTGATCCCTTAAATACCACTGCGGAAAACGTCGTCAGCCAACCCCGCTGCACCTCATCGGCACCGCCACTCTGGCGATACAGCCAGCTGTTCAGCGCGTGCAGCACCCGCGCCGCCGCCTGCTTCACCGACCAGGAGTCCGGCGTGCTGTAATAGTCGGAAATAAACCCGCTCACCGCCGCCCGCGCCGCAGCACCCCCGGCCTCTGCACTGCCGACTCCGTCGGCAATCGCCGCCAGCGATCCGCGATAGCGGAGCTCGCTGCCACTGGCCCGATATATCGCCACTGCATCGTCGTTGTACGCGCGCTGCCCGCCTTCGGTGGCGGTGGCGAACGCCACTCTCTCCGTATCGGGCAGAGAATTGCAGGGATCAGCCATGAGCGGTTCGCAGAGTTGGTTCAAACTGTTTTCTCAGGCTACGTCGATCAGGGACACACTGCCATCCGGCATGACTTCCGCCATCTGGCCTTCCGGCTCTTCCAGGAACAGCAAGGTGACAAAGCCCAGCACGGCAGTTCCCGCGATCACCAGGAAAAACGTCTGGTAGGAAACCATGCTGAGTACCGTCAGGTAAAACACCGCGCCCACATTCCCGTAAGCCCCGGTCATACCCGCAATCTGCCCGGTCAGCCGGCGCTTGATGAGTGGCACTACGGCAAACACGGCACCCTCACCGGACTGCACGAAGAAAGAACACGCCATGGCTGTGGCCACCGCCAGATACAGCGGCCACTCGGCATTGATCATACTCATCGCCAGATATCCCAGTGCCAGCCCCGCGGTCAAAATCAGCAGTGTGCTTTTGCGACCGAAGCGATCACTGATCAGCCCGCCGGCCGGACGCGACATCAGGTTCATAAACGCATAGGCCGACGCCAGCAGGCCGGCTTTTACCGGATCGAGGGTAAACGTCTCCGAGAAAAACAGCGGCAACATGGAAACCACTGCCAGCTCCGACCCGAAGGTGGCGAAGTACAGGATATTCAGCACCGCCACCTGCTTGAAGCGATAGCGGTGAATCGGTTCCGGCAGTTTGACGAAAATTTCCCGATTGATGTCGTAACTCTTCTTCGCGTGGAGTACGTACAGCACGGCAAGCGAAACATAGATGGCAACAACGACTGGTTGTGACAGCATGCCGATGCCGGACGGTGAAAGTTTCCACGCCAGCAGTGCCAGCGCCGCGTACATCGGCACTTTCATGATCAGCAACAGTACGAAATCCGATGGGCTGGAAACCTCCATGCCGCCAATTTTTTTCGGCTTGAAATAGGTGCCGCCCTTGGGAGTGTCGGTTACCGAGCGGTAGTAGATCACGCTGTATACCAGTGCAATGGCACCGGTAATGCCGATGGCGTAGCGCCATCCGTCGACACCGCCGACCAGCAGCGCAATGATGGGCAGCGTCATCGCCGCCGCGGCCGAGCCGAAATTACCCCAGCCTCCGTAGATTCCCTCGGCGGTACCCAATTGATTGGCCGGGAACCACTCGGACACCATACGGATGCCGACCACAAAGCCGGCACCGATAAATCCCAGCAGAAAGCGACCAATCGCCGCCTGGGTAAAGTTGTCCGCCAGCGCAAAGATAAAACAGGGAATACTGCCAACGGCCAAGAGCAGCGAATAGGTGAGACGAGGACCGTATTTGTCCGTCAGCATGCCGATGATCACCCGTGCCGGAATGGTCAGCGCCACATTCAGGATCAGCAGGGTTTTCACTTGCTCGGACGTCAGTGACAGACTGTCGGCAATCGCCATCAGCAGGGGGGCGTGGTTGAACCAGGCAAAGAAGGTGATAAAAAACGCGATCCAGGTCAGGTGTAAAACCCGGATTTTGCCCGTGAAGGACAATAGATTCAGCGAATCATTGGACATGGTTTTCCCTGCTTGTGGTTGAGGTCGGCAATTTCTCTGCACATTTCCTACGGGCATAAAAAAAGTCCACAGGCACAGCCTGGGCTGTACCGGTGGACTTCGATGTCCGCATATTCGGTTTTTCTTCGCCGGAATTTTTATTTCAGGTGGCCTGTGGCCCTTCCCTTTATGCCCCGACGGCGAGTCCACGCTATTTCTGTTGCACAGAAACTCACCGGACTCGGGATGGAATATTCAATTTCTGTGCCACATCTGGGCAAAGTGAAAATCTGGTGCGGGAACATGAGGTGTTTTGGGGCGTTTAGAGAAACTAAGACGTCGCTGCCGCATGCACCGGAACACGGGAGAGTATGCGGAGCGCGCAAGTGCGCCCCGTTTTGGGTTGTTTAGCGCAGCGGGCACAGGATTTTGCACTGGCATAGGGCGCTTGCTTAAGTTGGCGATCGACAGTCCGGCATTGTCGTCAGGTTTCCCTGGCCTGTTACAACTGGCTGTGGCGGATAAAGTCCAGGGTCTGCTGGTAGAGATCGGAGCGGAATACTTCCGCGGTATCGGCATCGACAGGGGCGATTTCGTTGCACAGGGCCAGCAGTTCGCGGGCTTTCTTTTCCGTGGGGCGACCGTGGTCTGTCTGCGGATGTGCGAACAGGTGCCAGCCTGGGTTTTTGCGCGGCGCCTCCCCGAAGTGGACAAGCAGCTCGTCGCTCAAGGACGCGGCGATGGCCGCTTCCGGCAGGTCGAGGTATTCCGGGCGCGCGAGAATGCCCACGGCATCCCGGCGCTGGTCGCGATCACACAGCCAGCCACACGCGTCCAGCAGCGCCGCGCGCAGCGCCAGGTGGGTGGCGGGGTTGGCCTCGTGCCAGCTGCGCGTCACCGCCAGCACTTTTTCCGGCATCGCCGGCATCAGGCTATTGCTGGTTGCGGCAATGACGCCGATACCTTCCTGTACGGCCAGGGTGTTCCAGGGCTCACCGACACAATAGCCGTCGATATCGCCGCGGCGCAGGTGCTCCACCATCTGCTCTGGCGGCAGTACCACAATACGCACATCCGCATCGGGATTGATGCCGGCACTGGACAGCCAGTGGCGCAGTTGCAGGGTGTGGCTGGCAAAGGGGTAGACACTGGCAAAGATCAGCGGTTTGTCGCCGCCAGCGCGGCTGCTGATATATGCCTTGAGGGCGGCGCCCGCGTCGCCTTTGCTCGGGTCGAGTTTGTCGTACAGTGTCCGCGACAGGGTGATGGCGTTGCCATTGCAGCTGAGAATCAGGCCGCTCAACAGTTGCTCATCACACTGGGGCAGGGTCTGTTTCAGGGTCAGAGGCATGGGCGCGAGAATGGACGCAGCATCGGCAGCGCCACCGATCAGTTTGTCGCGCAGGGTGGCCCAGGAGGTTTCCCGCTGCAGTTCCACCTTTAGCCCATGGCGCTCGAACAGGCCCAGCTCGCGCGCAATGATCAGCGGCGCGCTGTCGGTCAGGCGCAGGTAGAGAAGCTTCAAATTGGGTTTTTCGACTTGCAGGCTGCTCACAGTTTTGCTCTCGAATTCTTTATAAATTTGCTCTGCGGCTAGTGTGCCGCCATGTTCGCGGATGCTTCGGTTGCTATTTCACCGGCGGCTGCAGGTGCGCGACGATCTGCTCCGCAACCTGGCGCATGGTGGAATTGCTGTTCATCGCCAGAGTGCGCAGGGTCTGGTGGGCAGCCTGTTCGCCGATGTTCTTGCGCGCCATCAACAGCCCCTTGGCGCGCTCGATTACCTTGCGCTCGTCCAGCTGTTGCTGGGTGCGGGCCAGCGACTGGCGCAGATGCTGGTAACTGCGAAACTGGGCCATGGCGATCTCGATGGCAGGGGCCACCCGTTCGGCGGAGAGGCCATCCACCATATACGCGCTGACCCCGGCTTCCACCGCGCTACTGATGAACTCGGCACCGCCGCGCACGGAAAACATGGCTACCGGTGTGGGGTTGTGCTGGTTGATCACCGCGAGGCTCTCGAGAATGTCGCGGTCGGGGGATTCGATATCGATCAGGACGATGTCCGGGCGGTGCTTTTCCACCTGGAACAGCAGTCCCTCGGCGCTGGTGAGTCGCGCCAGCAGCTTGTAGCCGGCGGCAATGAGCTGCTCGGCCACCATGGCGGCGCGTTCTGACTGGTCATCGACCAGCAGGATACTGATGGGTGTCGTCATCGCTCATCAAAACTTCAATTCAGACTGCAGCCAGAACTTGTCGGTATCACTGCTGTAATCGTTCGCAGCGTATTTGTCGTGCTTGGCCAGCAGGTTGATATTTTTTGTTATGGAGTAGGTCGCGACCATGTCCAGGTCGTTGCCGAAATCCAGGCTGCCGCGATCGCTATAGAATTTAGGCACGTTCGCTGCAATCTTGATGCCAGAGACGACGACAGAGCCGCCAGCGTAATAGTCGCGAACCCCATCCACCCGCGTGGTCAGAAACCTGTCAGCAAACCCCTGGAATTTTTGCAACGTGGCCAACGGTGTCTGAAGTGCCCATACCCCGGTCCCCGGTCAGCCACTCGGTGCAGGCGAGGGCGGTGAACTTGTATTGCTGCAGCGGATTGCGCGCAGGTGGTGCAGATTGCAGTCTGGGTGCACGTTTGTGGTGCTCGCGGGGTGTCGCTGGATTTGCTGTCTGGTTTGTTCCCAGAGAAATGTGTGCCGGTCGTGTGGCACTTCACAGGACCAGGGGCTATTAGTTTGTGGGCTCTGGGAAGAAATAAGTAGTAGCGACAGGAACTCGCAGCTGGGCGCTGGCAGTTTGAGTCCAGAGTGGGGCGATTACCTAAGAGCCTTTGCAACTGTGCGCCATGGCAGCGCCATAAATCCAGGAACAATATGGACGGATTTAACCCCGACCGGCGCAACTTCATCAAGCTGTGCACCGTCGCGGGCATCACGGTATTTGCGGCACCGGCGCTGTGGCAGAGAGGAAATGCTCGGCAATCTGAAATTGCGAGCGACAAGCTGAATTGGCGGGGCACCGGCCCGGTCCCCGCATTCCGCGCAGATGGCGTGGCCAAAGTGACTGGCCAGAAAATTTTTGGCCGGGACTTTCGCGCCCGTGACATGCCGGGATGGAAGCAGCAACAACACTACGCGTTTGTGCTGCGCTGCAATCGGACGGGTCGAAGTTTCAACGGTATTGACTGGAGTCAGCTACCGGCAGACGCGCAACCCTACGCGAGAGTAACCGCCGAGACACTGGCGGAAAAAAAATTGCATTTGCCCCCATTCTACGGCGAGGCGATGCTGTTACCCGAAGGTGCGTCACCCCACTACTACGGCCACGCGGTGGCCATGCTGTTGTTCGATGACTTCGAGAAATATGCCATCGCCAAGCAGGCACTGCAGTTTAACGAGCAGGTGATTAGCTACGGTGAGCAAACGCCCCCCATAGAGAGAGATCCCTACGCCAGCTGGCGCATCATCCGGGTTGAGGGTCCGCAGGGGCCGGAGGGCGAAGACCTTTATTCGCCAATGCAGGACGGTCTCTTCTTTCCCAATTACCGCAATCACAAGGCGGAGTGGCCGAGAGCCGCGAACCAGTCGGGGAGTGTCAGCGAGCGCGGCATTTACTATGCACAGCAGATTCGCGGTCAAACCGAACGTGAATCCGATACCGGCAACTGGCACCTTGTGCGTGGCGAGTACCGCACCCAGATCGTTGACCCGATGACGATGGAGCCGGAGGCGGCCAATGTCTGGTTCGACGGTGCCCAGAAAACCTTACACCTGGTCCTCACCACCCAATCGCCACAGGATTTCCAGGAATTTGCGGCACATATGCTTGCCGAAAGTGCATTCGCCACAGCGATTGAGAATATCGTGGTGCACTCCTCGGTAGTTGGCGGCGGTTTTGGCGGCAAGGATCACACCATCTTCCCTTACTACGGCCTGGTCGCCGGACTTTTCGGCTCTGCACCAGTGCGGCTGGCCAATAATCGCTTTGAGCAATTCCAGTCTGGTTTCAAGCGCCATCCTTTCCACATGCGCAATACCCTGGCGGTCGATAAAAAAAGTGGAAAGTTTCAGGCGCTGATTTCCGAGATGCAGGTCGATGGTGGCGGTCGGCAAAATTTCAGCCCATCCGTGTCAATGGTGGGCGCCAGTGCGATTCAGAGTATCTATTATCTGCCGCGCAACGATATTTCCGCGGTTGCCAACCAATCCATGAATGTGGATTCCGGTTCGATGCGCGGCTATGGCACGCTGCAAACCATGTCGGCCATGGAGATGATGGTAAATCAGGCCGCGCAGGAACTTGGAATGGACCCCATTGAGCTGCGACTGCGCAATGCCTTCCAGAACGGTTGGCGCAATACCCAGGGTGCAGTTCCAAAAGTTGGGGTGCGCTACCGGGAATTGTTGGAGCGCGCCATGGAGCATCCCATGTGGCGCGAGCGGGTCGCGCGCAAGCAAGCCTTTGAGCGGGAGAACCCCGGCTACCTGTTTGGCACCGGCTACGCCATCGCCACCAAAGACTACGGTACCGGCGCCGCGGCCCCGAGCGCCGCGGTCCAGTTTGATGCGGCGGGCCGGTTGTCGCTCGCCGTTGAGTTCATGGAAATGGGCACCGGAGTCGCCACCTCTCAGTCGATGTTGTTGGAAAACATACTCGGGCGCGCGGCAGATCACTGTGCGGTGGGCGAGGTTGACGCCTGGCATGCCCTGCAGCAGGTCCAGACCGAAAGCCCTTACACCATGAGCCAGCAGTATCAGGACCAGAATTCCACCAATCCTCTGTGGACGCCAGTGACCGCGATGGCAAGTGCCGCGTCCATGTCGTCTTACTTTCAAAGCCACGCGACCACGCAGGCCGCGGAAATACTTTTCCAGCAGGGACTGTTGCCCGCGGCCCGGCGCCTGTGGAAAACGGACGAGGTGGAGGGAGCGCAAGCGCAATGGCGCGACGGCAAGCTTCACTACAGGGATTTTCCACCCCTGACATTGCCGCAATTGGCGGCGGAAGCCCATCGCAATGGCGGTGTCACCGGTGTGATGGTGCACTGCTTCAATCGCTGGGACTGGACTGAGGCGGATTTCGTTTTGGACGGCCGCAAATGGACCTGGGGTATCGATGGCCTCGCCTTGCGCCGAGGAGGCAGTGCGGAGAACGTCATCGCCGACGAGTACCAGGTCGAGAAACGCCGAGCGGTACGCTATCCGGAAACCGCGCTGAACAACGCCATGGTCACCTACTATGCGCCGACAGCGGCGCTGGTCGAAGTGGCGGTGAATTCAGGTACCGGCGAAGTCAGTATCCACGGGCTGCAGAACTATATGGACTGCGGTCGCACGATTGTGCGCCCGTTGGTGGAGGGGCAGATAGAAGGCGGCGTTGCCATGGGGATCGGCCACGCACTTTACGAATACCTGCCGCCACTGGCGGAGGGGGCTGGCAACGGCACCTGGAATTTGAATCGCTATCAAGTGTCCCTCGCAAAGCATGTACCGGTGTGGAACCAGCAACATGACATCTTGCCGCCGGCAACCGAAAAAGACCCGCACAAGGGGATTGGCGAAGTCGTGATGATCCCCATCGTTGCCGCCTTGGTGGAGGCGATTTACCAGGCCACGGGCAAGCGATTTAACGAGGTACCCGTTACCCCGGAAAAACTGCGCCGCGCGCTCAATCCGCAGGTACTTTGAAGAGGCTTATCCGATGGCGAAGATACCGGTATCACTGGAGGTAAACGGTGCAAAGGTCGGCCCGCTGGAGGTGGAAGAATATACGTCGATGCTGGATTTCCTGCACGAGTACCTGAATCTGACGGGCACCAAGCTTGGCTGTGGCATTGGTGTGTGCCGCGCCTGCACGATCGTGGTCGAGCGTGAAGATGGTTCGTTGGAGCCAGTGCGCAGCTGTATCAGTAATGTGGGCCGATTTAACGGTAAAACAGTTACTACCGTCGAAGGGCAGGCGGAGCACGATAGCGCCGGTGAAATCGTGGCGCTGTCGCCGATCCAGCAGGCGTTCTTGCACAACTATTCCTTTCAATGCGGCTGGTGCACGGCGGGCTTTGTCAATGCCGCCACTGCGCTGATCGACCAGCTCAAGCGTGAGCCGGTAGGGGCAGACGCCATCGAGGGCGTTATCGACCAAGCGCTGGGGGAACATATCTGCCGCTGCACTGGCTATGTCCGCTACTTCAGGGCCGTCAGGGAGGTGATTGAATCGACTCCAGGGCTACTCAAGGAAGCGAAATAAATGCATAAATTTTTTTTCACCTTTCTTTTGCTGGCAATCGGCGGTAATGCCGCCGCTCAGGCGGACGTGGAAAAGGGTCGCTACCTGGCCGCCGCCGGCGACTGTGTCGCTTGTCATACAGCGACCAATGGACGCCCGTTTATTGGTGGAAGGCCCTTCCATACGCCGTTTGGCACTCTTTACTCTACGAATATCACGCCGGACAAGAAAACCGGCATCGGCAACTACACCCTGGAGGATTTTACCGCGGCCATGCGCCGGGGCGAGGGTGCCCACGGCAATCTATATCCGGCCATGCCCTATACCTCGTATTACCTGATTCCCGACGAGGATATCGCATCGCTGTATACCTACTTTATGCAGTTGCCTGCGGTCGAATACTCAGCGCCGGGCAATGATCTGTTTTTTCCCGCCAACTTGAGATTTGGCCTGAAATTCTGGAACTGGATTTTCTTTGACAAAGCCTCACTCTCGCAGCCGGAGGGAAAAAGTCCGGAATGGCAGCGTGGTAATTACCTGGTCAATGGTCTCGGCCATTGCGGCGAGTGCCACACCCCGCGCAATTTTGCCTTTGCCGTGAAAAGTGATGAAAAGCTTGCGGGCAACATACTCGAGGGCTGGGATGCGGTGGATATCCGGTCCGCGTCACTGCATCGCCAGGGGTGGGATAAAGAGCAGCTGCGGTTGCTGTTTACTACCGGCGCCAGTGAGCGCGGTACCGCCTTTGGAGAGATGTTCAGCGTGGTGAAGCACAGCCTGAGCCACCTTTCCGAGAGTGACATCGACGCGATCATTACCTATCTGCTCGATGACAGCGCAGAGAGCAGCGAAAACGTCGCCGGAAATGTCGGCAACCCGCAAGTCGCGGCAGAGCAACACACTCAGGGGCGCGCGGACTTTGTCGCCTACTGCGCGGGCTGTCACGGTCGCGAGGGCAGGGGGGTGACACTGTCGTTCGCGCCGCCAATGGATCGCAGTGCAGCGGTTCGGGGTGATAGCCCCTACAACACGATTGCGGTCATCTTGCGCGGCTTGCCCGCCCAGCGCATGGACCGCACCAATGCCCGGGCCGGTATGCCCAGCTTCCACCTTGAACTGGATGACACACGTGTGGCCGGGCTGGTGAATTTCATGCGCACAGCGTGGGGGGGTGCCGAGGAGCCTGTGACACCGCAAGAGGTGGAAAAAATTCGCCGTCAACTGCGGGAAGAAGACTACCTGGGTGCCGCGGAGTGAACAGATACGGCCGCGTGCTTAGGTTCTCAACCTTACTCCTGGGGTGGTATCTGTTGCCGGCTCAGGCTGCCGACTGGTCGGCAACAGAGGCCCAGTTGCAGTATGGCCAGCTGGATAATCCATTCACCGGAGGAACCGCGGATACCACGATTCTTACCCTTCAGCATGCGAGCGGCTGGAAGTATGGGGAAAATTTTTTCTTCGTGGATTTTATCAACGATGGTATGCGCGATGGCTTCAACGACACGGATGTGTACGCCGAGTGGTATGCAAGCTTCAGCCTGGGGAAGATTACGCGGTGCGATCTGAGTTTTGGGCCGGTGAAAGATCTCGGCCTGGTGGCGGGATTCAACTACTCCGCGGACGCCAACGTGGAAAAGTTCCTGCCGGGGATTCGTATAGCCTGGGCACTACCCGGAGAGGCATTTCTGAATACCGATATCACGGGTTACCAGGACATCGGCTATGGCGATGGCGCACCGAAAGAAGGTGACAGTTATATGGTCGACTTCAATGGCGCCTTTCCATTCAGTATCGGCCTGCAGGATTTCAGTATCGAGGGGCACATTGAATACATCCATAACCGAACCAGTGAATTCGGCGACGTAAAAAGCTGGGTACTGGCACAACCCCAGTTTCGTTGGGACCTGGGTAAGGCACTGTTCCAGAGCCCCAAACAACTATTCATAGGTATCGAGTACCAGTATTGGCGCAATAAACTGGGCAATGAGATCGATGAAAGTGCCGTTCAGGCGTTGGTGGTATGGCGCTTCTGAGTCATACCCGTGATCTTCGATATCGACACCACGGAGGATATTGATCAGACTTCGCCTTGGAAAGTATTGCTGGCGACAGAGCATTGAAGATGAACTCTCGTTGCCGCAAGACGTACAAGGCCTGCCTGCGGAGCGATGACCGACATCAGGCAATGGCGTAAATCCGGTCAGAAGAGTGGTGCGACCGCAGAATGAACATTTCACCAGCGTCCACCGGCCAGGGGGGCGCCACTTCTCAGCAAACTGCCAGAATTGTCTGCCCCGTGGTTTTGGCGGGTGGTCTCTCCAGTCGCATGGGGCGCGACAAGGCGCTGCTAGAATTACCCAATGGGCGCACACTTCTGGCGCAGGCCAAATCCCTGTTCGACGCGCTTGACCCGCCTGCGGGAGTGGAAATGCTGCCCACCCTGGTGAGTGGCGCGCGCCCAGGTGGCGTGCCGGACCGGGTCGTGGCTGCGGGTCCATTGGGTGGGCTGCAGGCCATCGCAGATCATTTGCAGCAGTCTCAGCGCGGCTGTGAGGCCCTGCTGGTGGTTCCGGTAGACATGCCGCTGCTGAGCCCGGCGCTGCTGCGACAATTGTGCGTGGCGGGACAGGCGCTGGAGCAGGCGGTGTGCTTCGGCGATTTTTACCTGCCCTGCTGGCTGCCACTGGATCAGCGCAGCGGCAGATACCTGGAGGCTGCGGCGATGGGTAACGCCGTTGCCTCATTGCGTGCACTGTTTGGCTATCTCGGTTGTCTGCAGCTGCCGGTGCCGGAAGGCGACTGGCACCTGAACGTCAACGGGCCGCAGGATTTCGAGCGTCTGAATCTGTAGTGCGGCCTGTGTCGGCAGGCGCAGGCAAGTGGACTAGGGAGGTAGCGGTCCATGCTGAAGCGGTTGCTGGTCTGTGTCCTGCTTCTATCGATTGGAAGCTGTGGGCAGCGTCATGAACCGGTGCTCCGGCTGGCAGTGGATGCGGGTTTTCAGCCGGCCATGGAAGCCCTGCGCGCACAATTTGAAGCGGGCTGCGGCTGCCGCCTGCAGATAACGGCCGGTGCTAGCGGCCTGCTGTACGGCCAGATTCGCGCTGGCGAGCACTTCGATGTTTTCCTGTCGGCGGACAGTGCGCGTCCGGTGCTGCTGGAAAAAGCCGGCTTTATCGTTCCCTCAAGTCGCCAGGATTATGCCCGCGGTCAACTCGCACTGTGGATCAGCCGGCGCCTCTCCTCCTACAACGCTTCCGACAGCTCGCCGGGCACGGTCTCTGACGAAGCCGACGACGAAGAATCTGAACTGAGCGCACTGCTGGCAAAGCTCGCCGGCTCAGATCAGGTGCTAACACCGCGCCAGCTGATCCTGCTGTTGGGGTTGGGCAAGCACAAGCTGGTACTGGCGGACCCGCAACTGGCCCCCGACGGGGATGCCGCCGTGCGGATGCTGAAAAAACTGCGCCTGTGGCCACGCCTGCGCGGACGGGTGGTGTTTGCCGGGCACGCCGGCCATGCACAGATCCTGCTGCAGCAGGGAGCGGGCGAGATGGGACTGATTCCCTACGGGCAGGCACTGGCATCCGGTAGCAGCGGGCAGTTCATGCGTATCCCTCTTCACTTTCACCCACCGATTCACCAGCAGATGGTGATCCTGCGCAGTACTCGCGAGCGCAGCCTGGCCATACGGTTGTTGCAGTACATGCGATCGCAAGCGGTGCAGGAACGGCTGAGTGCACTCGGATTTCTCGCGGTTGAATTGCCAGAAACAGGCACTTGATGCCGGGTCATCAAAAGGCCGAAATTTAACTGACGGTTAATTCGGCTTTGCTCGAAAAGGTTTCAGATAAATCCGATTTATTTGAAACCATTAATTAGTTTTATATGTTACCTATTCCATTGTTGACTGATATCTATTTAAAAACGTCATTCTTTAATTAAACCGTTTGGAATAGTTAATTAAATATTCTTTTATATAACGGAGTGTTTGTATTTGGCGGAGAATTGGTTTTCCCGCTCGGCCAAATTGTATCGCCAGTGGGAATTGACGCAATGTCATAAAAGTCAGGTTGCGGTATTCGTTTATCGCCGTATTTACAGTCGAAAGAGCTGTTTTTCAGGCGTTTTTAATAGAATTCTATAGGGCGCCTAATAAGAATCCTCTATTTCCGTCGCCCTGTTTTATTTTCTTTAATGCATCGTCCTACCGAAAAGGTTTTAATTCCCTGGAAAATTTTTTCCCCGGGGGCGCCCGCCTTCGCTCTGTCGTCGGATGCTTCTTAACGGGAAATGAATAATCGGGAATAAATTTCAGCGGTACTCAAATTGCCCATAGAAGGGCAAGCCCGTATTCGCGGGCGATATAACAACGACGAGTAATGAACGGGAGCACAAACGGTGATTATTGCCATACCAAAGGAGACCGCGCCGGGCGAGGCGCGGGTCGCGGCAACGCCAGCGAGCGTACTGCGACTGCAATCGCTGGGTTTTGACGTTGTGATCGAACAGGGCGCCGGTGAAGCCGCCAAGTTTTCCGACGCAGATTATGAAAAAGCGGGTGCCAAAATTTGCGCCAATGCCGCCGACTGCCTGGGCCAGGCCGGCCTGGTGTTGAAGGTGCAGGCGCCCACCGATGCCGAGCTGGACCTGATCCCCAGCGGCGCCACCCTGATTTCCTTCCTGAAGCCCGCGCAGAGCGGTGAGCTGCTGCAGAAGCTGGCGGACAAGAACGTCAATGCACTGGCGGTGGAATCCATTCCGCGTATTTCCCGCGCGCAGAAAATGGATGCGCTGAGCTCCATGGCGAACATCGCCGGCTACCGCGCGGTGATCGAGGCGGCGCACGAGTTTGGCCGTTTCTTCACCGGCCAGATCACGGCCGCGGGCAAGATCCCGCCGGCCAAGGTTCTGGTGATCGGCGCCGGCGTTGCCGGTCTCTCTGCCATCGGTACCGCCAAGAGCATGGGCGCCATCGTGCGCGCCTTCGACACCCGCCCGGAAGTGCGCGAGCAGGTGGAATCCATGGGCGCGGAATTCCTCACCGTGGAGATCGAGGAAGATGGTTCCGGTACCGGCGGCTACGCCAAGCAGATGTCCAAGGAGTTCATCGACGCCGAGATGGCGCTGTTCCGCGAGCAGGCCAAGGAAGTGGACATCGTCATCACCACCGCGCTGATTCCCGGCAAGCCGGCACCGAAGCTGTGGCTGGCGGATATGGTGGACACCATGGCCGACGGTTCTGTGGTGGTGGACCTGGCCGCGGAAATGGGCGGCAACTGCGACTACACCGAAGCAGACCAGAAGGTGGTGAAGAGCGGCGTGACCATTCTCGGTTACACAAACCTGGCGAGCCGTGCGGCTACCCAGGCTTCCACCCTGTATGCCACCAACCTGTGCCACCTGCTCACGGACATGACGCCGGAAAAGAATGGCCAGATCGATATCAACTTTGACGACGAGGCGATCCGCGGTGCCACCGTGGTGAAGGAGGGCTCCATCACCTGGCCGCCACCCGCGCCGAAACTGTCCGCTGCGCCGCAGAAGCCGAAAGAGGCTGCACCGCAGATCAAGGTAGAGCCGAAGCCGGCAAAGAAAACCTCCCCGCTGTCGCTGGTGGCCTTCTGGGCGGTGGCCGGAGCGCTGCTGTTGTTGCTGGGCAAATCCGCTCCGGCGGACTTCGTCGCCCACTTCACCGTGTTTGTGCTGTCGATCTTTATCGGCTGGCAGGTGATCTGGAATGTTTCCCATGCGCTGCACACACCGCTGATGAGTGTGACCAATGCCATCTCCGGCATCGTCATCATCGGTGCGCTGCTGCAGGTGGGCGCGACCGGTTCGCTGCTGGTGACCGTAATGGCGTTTGTGGCGGTACTGTTCGCCAGTATCAACATATTCGGTGGATTCTTTGTAACCCACCGTATGCTGAAAATGTTCCGTCGATAAGGAGAAGCAGACATGAACAGCGTTATATCCATGGCTTATCTGTTCTCCGCGGTGATGTTCATCCTGAGCCTCGGCGGACTGTCCACCCACGAAACCGCGCGCCGCGGTAACTACTACGGCATGGTGGGGATGGCGGTTGCCATCATCGCCACCGTGGCCGGTATCACCGCCGGTGCCTATCTGCCCGTGGCCGTCGCCATGGGCGTGGGCGCGGTGATCGGTATTCACCTGGCGCGCAAGGTCGAGATGACCGCAATGCCGCAGCTGGTTGCCCTGCTGCACAGCTTTGTGGGCCTGGCGGCGGTACTGATCGGCTGGAGTGGTTACCTCGATCCCCGTGTGAACCTCGAAGGTGCCGCGCATATCGTGCACAACTCCGAGATCTTTATCGGTGTGTTCATCGGTGCCATCACCCTGACCGGTTCCATCGTCGCCTTCGGCAAACTGCAGGGGCTGATCTCCGGCAAACCGCTGATGCTGCCGGCGCGCCACTGGCTGAACCTGATCGCGATCCTGGTGTGCGTGCTGCTGGGTGCCTGGTTCATCCCTGCCGACGTGAGCCCCACCACCATCGTCTACCTGCTGGTGATGACCTCCATCGCGCTGCTGCTGGGTATCCACCTGATCGCGGCGATTGGCGGCGCGGACATGCCGGTGGTGATCTCCATGCTGAACAGCTACTCCGGTTGGGCTGCGGCGGCAACCGGTTTCATGCTGAGCAACGACCTGCTGATCGTGATCGGTGCGCTGGTGGGCTCGTCCGGTGCCATCCTCAGTTACATCATGTGCCGCGGCATGAACCGCTCCTTTGTCAGTGTGATCCTCGGTGGCTTCGGTTCCGACGGTGAAGTGGCTGGCGGTGAAGGGGAGTTGGAAGGCGAAGTAGTGGCCACTTCCCACGAAGAGCTGGCGGACGACCTCAATGCGGCCAACAGCATCGTGATCGTGCCCGGTTTCGGCATGGCGGTGGCCCACGCCCAGCAGGCGGTGAGTGACCTCACCGACAAGCTGCGCAAGGCCGGCAAGACCGTACGCTTCGGTATCCACCCGGTAGCGGGCCGTCTGCCCGGACACATGAACGTATTGCTGGCGGAAGCCAACGTGCCTTACGACATCGTGCTGGAGATGGAAGAGATCAACGACGATCTGCCGAAAACCGACCTGGTGCTGGTGATCGGTGCGAATGACACCGTCAACCCGGACGCGGTGGAGAAGCCCGGCTCCCCCATCGCCGGCATGCCGGTACTGGAAGTGTGGAAAGCAGGCAAGGTGGTAGTGCTGAAGCGCTCCATGGCCTCCGGTTACGCCGGCGTCGCCAACCCGCTGTTCTACAAGGAGAACTCGCGCATGCTGTTCGGCGATGCGAAGGAGAGCCTGCAGAGCGTGCTTGGCAAGCTGACGCCGGCCTGATGACGTAACTGGCGGTGGTCTTTTGATCGCCGCCGCTACCGGGTGACAACAGGGTCGCCCGGTAGCTCCCTCGGTGGTAACCTCTAGCGCTTGCGTACCAATTATAAAAAGCGCCAAACATGCAAGCCTTGTCCAAACCTTCTCTTCGTTCGTTGCAACTTTCCCTGATAGCCTCCGCGCTGTTTACCCTTAGTGCCTGTGGTGGTGGATCGTCCGGTGGTTCATCGTCGTCTGATCGCGGCCGGGGTGACAACGATGTTGTCTGGCAGCAGGGCGTATTTCAGCCGGCGGAAACCTTTGCCAATCGCTGCGAGATGCCTCGCACGGGTACCGATCCTTTTTCTGGCCGTCCTTATGCCGATGTAAAAGGCAGCACCCTGGATGAAAACAACTGGCTGCGCAGCTGGAGCAATGATCTCTATCTTTGGTACGACGAAATCGTGGATCGGAACCCGGCTGGTTTCGACACCGAAGCGTATTTCGATACCCTGAAAACCACCGAATCGACCGTGTCAGGAGCACCCAAGGACCAGTTTCATTTTCTGGTGCCGACCGATGAATGGATTGCGCAATCTCAATCGGGGATATGGGTCGGTTACGGAGTGCAGTGGGCACTGCTAAGTCCTGTGCCGCCGCGCGAAGCCGTGGTTGCCTACACCGAGCAGCAAAATGCGCTCGGATTGCCACCGCGCGGCGCGCGGATTCTGTCTATCGACGGTTACAGTATTGATGTGAATACCCAGGCCGGAGTAGATGCTCTGAACGCTGGCCTGTTTCCTTCTGCAGAAGGTGAAACACACCATTTCCGGTTCCGCTATCTCGACGGTTCCGAGCACGAGATTGCGCTCACGGCGGGTGAGGTGGTTTCCGACCCGGTGCAGTATGTCAAAGTGGTCGACGGCGCAATGGGGCGCAAAGTGGGCTACATGCTGTTCAATGATCATATCGCCACCGCTGAGAAGGAATTGGTCGACGGCGTAAACTATCTGCGCGGCCAGGGGATCGATGAGCTGGTGCTGGATTTGCGCTACAACGGCGGTGGCTATCTGGCGATTGCCAGCCAGCTTGCCTACATGATCGCCGGAGACATGGCGACGGCGGGGCGGGTGTTTGAAACACTGAAATTCAATGACAAGCACCCGGAGACCAACCCGGTTACCGGAGAGCCGTTGTTGGGCACGCCTTTTTACAATGAGACCCTGGGATTTTCCGCGGAAGGGGGGTTATTGCTGCCCACACTCGACCTCTCGCGGGTTTTCGTCCTGACCGGCCCCAATACCTGTTCCGCCAGCGAGGCGATCATCAACGGCCTGCGCGGTATTGATGTGGAAGTGGTGCAGATCGGCGAAACCACCTGTGGCAAACCCTACGGTTTTTATCCCGCGGACAATTGCGGCACCACCTACTTCAGCATCCAGTTCCAGGGGATAAACAGTAAAGGCTTTGGTGATTACGCTGACGGTTTTACGCCCGCCCCAAGCGGGGATTGGGGCGCGGAGGTGAATGGTTGCCCGGTCGGTGACGACTGGAATCATGCGCTGGGAGATGTTAATGAAGCGCGCTTCGCCACTGCGCTGAATTACATCAATAGCGGTTCCTGCAACCTGTATGGGGTGATGAGTGCGCGGGCAGCGGAGCCGGCCAGCGAACAGTCAACGGATTTTACCTTGCCCAAGGCGGTCTGGCGTGAAAACCGTATTTACGTGAGATGACGATGTGAAATGGAAACTTGCCAGGACAGTTTGCGGTGTTAGCGCATGCACGGTATTGATATCGTGCGCTTCAATTGCCGCCGCCGGGCCTGACCAGCCGGCGCTGATCGTGAATCCCGAGCCGGCGGCGATTGCCCAGTTGCAGCAGGTACTTGTCGAGGCCAACTACGGCGCTTCGGTGACGGTGGCGAAAGATGTGTTCAGCGACAGCAGTCGCCTGGCGCTGGAGCAGGGACGGCAGGTGGATGGGCCGACGCGCCCGCTGACCGGCCGTGACCTCGGCAAACCCAGAATTTTCCGGCTGGTCAAAAACAGTGGCGGCTGTTGGCTGGTCCGGGCAGAGGACGGGCAGCGCTGGCATCTGGATAAGCTGGCCTGTGTCCCCGAATAAATTGATAAGTGCTATTTGATTGAGGCCGAGCATACGGTCATCCACGTGAGGAAAGTGGATATTCCAATAAGTAAAATGTTCAGTGAGTGAAAAATGACGAGAAGTTTCAATAAATCCTGGCTTGCGGTTGTGGCGTTGCTGTGCGGCACATCGGCCATGGCAGAACCCCAGACCACGATCTTCATGGCCGGTGATTCCACTATGGCCATCAAGGAGATCAAGGACTACCCGGAAACCGGCTGGGGTGTGCCGTTTGCGGTATTTTTTGCGGACGACATCAAGGTCGACAACCGCGCGATGAACGGCCGCAGCACCCGCACCTTTATCGAGGAGGGGCGCTGGAAGGGCATCATGGATGAGGTCAAGGCCGGTGATTACGTGATCATCCAGTTCGGCCACAACGACGAGTCGGAAAGCAAAAAGGACCGCTACACGCCGCCGGCGCAGTACAAGGCGAACCTTTCCGGATTTATAAGGGATGTGCGCAAGGCCGGTGCCGAGCCCATTCTTATGTCACCCATCACCCGCCGCTACTTCGAGGGTGAGCACCAGATTCAGCACACCCATCCCTATGCACCGCTGGTGCGGGAAGTGGCGGCTAAGGAAAAGGTGGCGTTCATCGATATGGAAGTGGTCACCCGCGAGTACTTCCAGGCCATGGGCGACAGGGATAGTGCACTGCGCTTTATGCACATTGCGCCGGACCTGCACCCGAATTACCCGCTGGGGGTGCGCGATGACACCCACCTGAACCAACTGGGCGCGCGGGAAGTAGCACAGCTGGTGCTGGCGGAGCTGCGCAAGCGTGAGCACCCGCTGGCCAAGCGCCTGCGCACTCCGGACCCCAAGCACTTGGCGCTGAAATACTGAGACCGAGGACGGCCGGCAAGTCACTAGCCTGAACCAAGGTGCGGGCTGGTGGCGGATCGAGTGGAGAAGGAAGAAGAGGGCTGAGAAGGAGGAGAGGGCCGGTGCTTACGACCGGCCCGCGGGTGCCAGGGCGAAAGGATCAACGCAACAGGTTGGAGAGCTTGGCGTTGGGCTTTTCCGCCTTGCGGAAGATCAGCGCGATTTTGCCGATTTCCTGTACCAGCTCCGCGCCGCTTTGCTGACACAGCTCCGCGATCAGCTCGCGACGGACTTCACGGTCATTTACGGCCAGTTTGACCTTGATCAGCTCGTGGTCATCGAGGGCGCGATTCAGTTCTGCCGCCACCCCTTCGGTCAGGCCATTCTCGGCGACAGTGACCACGGGCTTCAGATTGTGACCGATGGTGCGCAAGGCTTTTTTACGGTCGGCGGTTAAAGGCATACAATACTCCATCCTTAAATCGCGGCAGAGGCTGCCGCTGTGGGCAGGCAGTGCAATTCCCTACATTGTTGTACATAGGTAATGTGTACAAGCGTAGAGGAACAGAGCCTGCTGTCATACGAAAGTGTGGTCAGCAGCAGCGTTGCATGTGCCCGCCTCTATCAACCCCAATCCCGGTCAGCCGCGCAGGTATTTGCGGCGGGGCCCGGATTTCAGCGATGTATTGTAACTGATGGCCCGATCAAAGAGCAGCCACCGTTGGCTGCGCGAACATTTCAACGACCCCTACGTCAAACAGTCCCAGAAGGACGGCTACCGCTCGCGGGCGTCCTACAAGCTGCAGGAGCTGAATGACAAAGACCGCCTGTTCAAGCCGGGTATGACCGTGGTGGACCTGGGCGCCGCCCCCGGCGGCTGGTCCCAGGTGGCTGCACAACTGGTGGGTCACAAAGGCCGGGTACTGGCTTCCGACATCCTGCCGATGGACGCCCTGGCCGGGGTGGACTTTGTGCAGGGAGACTTCACCGAAGAAGCGGTGTTCACCGAACTGCTGGAAAAACTGGGCGAAGAGCGTGCCGACCTTGTGATTTCCGATATGGCCCCCAATATGAGTGGGGTGCGCGCCGCAGATCAGCCCGCCGCCATGTACCTGGTGGAACTGGCGGTGGATATGGCGCGTCAGACCCTGAAGCCCGGCGGTGCCTTTGTGGCCAAGGTGTTTCAGGGGGAAGGATTTGACGAACTAATTCGCGACCTGCGCAGTCAGTACCAGTCGGTTGTCACCCGCAAGCCCGGTGCATCCCGTCCGCGCTCCCGCGAGGTCTATGTGGTGGCGCGCGGCTTCAAGGGCTGACGACTGGGACTAACGACTGGAACGTTTCCGTTTTTTTGGAGCGGGCGTCCCGATATGGTAAAAGGACTGGACGGCCGAATCCCGAGTTCGACCGCCAAACCACTCCGGTCGCGGCCCCTAGTCCGGGCCTCGTGACCAGAACGACAGATTTACGATTTTCGCCGCCTATACTGGGTGGAATGGAATTACCGGCTAAGGCAATGGCAAGAGGGCATACCCTTTGAACGATATGGCAAAGAATCTGGTGTTGTGGCTGATCATCGCGGCGGTGCTGCTGATGGTCTTCCAGAACTTCAAGCCGCAATCCAGGGACGAATCCCTCAGCTATTCCCAGTTTGTGCAGGATGTTCAGTCCGGCCAGGTGAAAAGCGTGATGGTGGATGGCCTGGTGATCACCGGAGAAAAAGCCGATGGCAGCCGCTTCAAGACCATTCAGCCACAGATCATCGACGACGAACTCACCAATGAAATGGTGCGCGGCGGTGTGCAGTTCAATGGCCGTGAGCCGGAATCCCCCAGTATCTGGCAGCAGCTGCTGGTGGCCAGCTTCCCGATCCTGATCATTATTGCCGTATTCATGTTCTTCATGCGCCAGATGCAGGGCGGTGCCGGCGGTCGCTCCGGCCCCATGGCCTTCGGCAAGAGCAAGGCGCGCCTTCTTGGTGAAGACCAGATCAAGACCACTTTCGCCGATGTGGCGGGTGTGGATGAAGCCAAGGAAGACGTGCAGGAGCTGGTGGAGTTCCTGCGCGACCCGTCCAAATTCCAGCGCCTCGGCGGTGCCATTCCCCGCGGTGTGCTGATGGCGGGCCCTCCCGGTACCGGCAAGACCCTGCTGGCCAAAGCCATTGCCGGCGAGGCCAAGGTGCCGTTCTTCTCCATTTCCGGTTCCGACTTCGTGGAAATGTTCGTGGGCGTGGGCGCATCCCGCGTGCGCGACATGTTCGAGCAGGCCAAGAAGCAGGCGCCGTGCATCATCTTTATCGATGAGATCGACGCCGTTGGCCGTCACCGCGGTGCCGGTGTCGGCGGCGGTCACGACGAGCGCGAACAGACCCTGAACCAGCTGCTGGTGGAAATGGACGGCTTTGAAGGTAACGAGGGCGTGATCGTCATCGCCGCCACCAACCGTCCGGACGTGCTCGACTCCGCGCTGCTGCGCCCGGGCCGTTTCGACCGCCAGGTCTTTGTCGGCCTGCCGGATATCCGCGGCCGCGAACAGATCCTGAAGGTACACATGCGCAAGGTGCCGCTGGACGAGCGCGTCGACCCGCAGACCATTGCCCGCGGAACCCCCGGCTTCTCCGGTGCCGACCTAGCCAACCTGGTGAACGAAGCCGCGCTGTTCGCCGCCCGCGCCAACAAACGCATGGTCACCATGGACGAGTTCGAGCGCGCCCGCGACAAAATCATGATGGGCGCCGAGCGCAAATCCATGGTGATGAACGAGAAGGAAAAGACCAATACCGCATACCACGAGGCCGGTCATGCGATTATCGGTCGCCTGGTGCCGGAGCACGATCCGGTGCACAAGGTCACCATCATTCCCCGCGGCCGTGCGCTGGGTGTTACCCAGTTCCTGCCGGAAGAGGACAAGTACAGCCTGTCCAAGCGCGCACTGGAATCCCAGCTGTGCTCTCTGTTTGGCGGCCGTATCGCGGAAGAGATGACCCTGGGGCTCGATGGAGTCACCACCGGTGCCTCCAACGATATCGAGCGCGCTACCGATATCGCGCGCAACATGGTGACCAAGTGGGGGCTGTCGGAGAAGCTCGGCCCGCTGCACTACGGTGAGGACGACAGCGGCCAGCCGGGACATGGCAACCCCATTTCCGGCAAGACCTCGAACGAGATCGACGAGGAGGTCCGCCGCATCATCGACACCTGCTATTCCCGCGCGAAAAAGCTGCTGGAAGACAACCGGGATATTCTCGAGGCGATGAAAGACGCGCTGATAGAATACGAGACCCTAGATGCCGAGCAGGTGGATGACCTGATGGTCCGCCGCAAGGTACGCCCACCGCGGGACTGGCACGACAGTGATTACACCGGTGGCGGCTCCGCCGACGACCTGAAGGAAAGCGAGACCAAGCCCAAAGACGGCGACAACCCCGTCGGTGGCCCGGTCAACGGCCACTAAGCGGTACCGTCAAGAGTGCTTTCCGGTGTGAATTCACACCGGTCAAAAACGGGCCTCCGGGCCCGTTTTGCATTGTTCCGGTCTAGCTACTACACAGCGAATAATTGGCGCAATTGCGCCCCGGCCACGTTTATCGACCTGACCTTATGAAGTTGAACTGCGGCAAGCACACCCTCGATCTCGATCGCCCCCAGGTGATGGGGATTCTGAATACCACCCCGGACTCCTTTTCCGATGGCGGCAGTTACTACGCCGACGGCGGGCTCAACCTGGATCTGGTTTTGCGCCGCGCGCAGCAGGTCCTGGAAGAGGGCGGCACCATCGTGGATATCGGTGGGGAGTCCACCCGTCCCGGCGCGGCCGTGGTTAGCGAGCAGCAGGAGCTGGATCGCGTAGTGCCGGCGGTGGAGGCCATCAGCCAGCGCTTCGATCTGGTGATTTCCGTAGACACCAGCACCCCGGCGGTTATACGGGAATCTGCTGCCGCCGGTGCGGGCCTGATTAACGATGTGCGAGCACTCACTCGCACGGGGGCGCTGGAGGCGGCGGCCGCTACCGGCTTGCCGGTATGTGTCATGCATATGCAGGGGGAACCCGGCACCATGCAGGCGAGCCCGGAATACGCAGATGTGGTGGGCGAAGTGCGGGCCTACCTCGATGCGCGTCTCGCCGCCTGCGAGGCTGCGGGCATTCCCCGCGAAAAGGTGATCTACGATCCGGGTTTTGGGTTTGGCAAAAACGACGAACATAACCTTGAATTACTGCGGCGCCTGCCAGAGTTGGCGCCACGCGACCTGCCGCTGCTGGTGGGACTATCGCGCAAATCCATGATCGGCCGTCTGCTGGACCGCGGTGTGGACGAGCGCCTGCCGGGCAGCCTGGCACTGGCCATGCTGTCGGCGCAGCGCGGCGCGCACATCATCCGTGTGCACGATGTGGCGGCGACGGTGGATGTGCTGAAATTACAACAACTGGTGGACCGCGCCTGATTGCGACAGTCCGCGGCAATTAGATTGGGCAAACTGTTGGGCGCCCAACAAATAACAATGAGAGTTAAACGATGACAAGAAGATACTTCGGCACAGACGGTATTCGCGGCCAGGTGGGTGAGGGAGCGATCACTCCGGATTTCATGCTGCGCCTGGGCTTTGCCGCCGGCAAGGTGCTCGGCGCCAACCGCCAGGGCAAGGGCCGCAGCCGCATCCTGATCGGCAAGGACACCCGGGTATCCGGCTATATGTTTGAGGCCGCCCTCGAGGCGGGGCTGATCAACGCCGGTGTCGACGTCGGCCTGCTGGGGCCCATGCCGACCCCGGCCATCGCCTATCTCACCCGCACCTTCCACGCCCAGGCGGGGATCGTTATCAGCGCGTCACACAACCCCTATCAGGACAACGGCATCAAATTCTTCAGCTCTGATGGCAGCAAACTGCCGGACGCGGTGGAGCAGGATATCGAGGCAGCACTCGACCAGCCCATGGAAACAGCGAGTGATCTCGGCAAGGCGTGGCGTATCGACGATGCCGTAGGTCGCTATATCGAGTTCTGCAAGGCCAGCACCCCCTGGCGCTATTCCCTGCAGGGGCTCCATATCGTGCTCGACTGCGCCAACGGTGCCACCTACCACATTGCGCCAAAGGTCTTCCGCGAGCTGGGTGCTGAGGTGCACGCCATCGGCATCCAGCCGGACGGTCTAAACATCAACCTGGAATGCGGCTCCACCAAGCCCCAGCAGCTGCAAAAGGCAGTAGTGGAGCGCGGTGCCGATCTGGGCATCGCGTTTGACGGTGACGGCGACCGCGTCATGTTCGTCGATCGCCACGGCAACCTGATCGACGGCGACCAGTTGCTGTTTATCATCGCCATCCACCGCCAGCAGTTCCTCGGCGGTTGCAGTGGCGTGGTCGGTACCCTGATGAGCAACTACGGGTTCGAGCTGGCACTGAAAGAGCGCAAGATTCCCTTCGCCCGCGCCAAGGTGGGCGATCGCTACGTACTGGAAATGATGTACAAAAACGGCTGGACCCTCGGTGGCGAGTCCTCCGGGCATATCGTCTGCACCGATGTCACCACCACCGGGGACGGCATCATCTCCGCGCTGCAGGTACTGCGCGCGGTGAGCGACTTCGGGGAATCCCTGGACCAGCTCAGCCAGAAGATGCAGATGCTGCCGCAACACATGATCAACGTGCGTCTCGCCAGCCGCGATGGTGTGCTGGAACACGATGATGTGCAGGCCGCGGTAGCCCAGGCAGAGTCCACCCTCGCCAACAATGGCCGCGTGCTGTTGCGCCCTTCTGGCACCGAGCCGTTGATCCGGGTCATGGTCGAGGGCAAAGACGGCGCATTGGTGGCGCAGCTGGCTGGGGAAATTGCCAGTGTCGTCGAGCGGGTGGGTAACGCCTGAGCGCAGGCCCACCGTCGGAAGCCATTGAAAAATCAATAAATATCCGAAAACGCTGGTTGTATGTTTCCGGCAATATCGATAAGATTTGCGCCCCTTGGAGGAGCACCGATGCGAAAAACACTGGTAGCTGCCAACTGGAAAATGCACGGCACCAAAGCGTTTGCCGAGCAGTTGTTGGCCGAGCTGAACAGCGGACTGGAGTCCGACGATTGCTCCGCCGAAGTAGTAATCTGCCCCCCCTTCCCCTACCTCGGTGTAGTGGGCGCGGCGGCGGAAAATGCGGAACAGGTAGCCCTGGGGGCGCAGAACCTCAGCGAGCAGCCCTCCGGTGCCTTCACCGGTGAGGTTTCCGCGGAAATGCTGCTGGATTGTGGCGCACGCTATGTGATCGTTGGTCACTCCGAGCGCCGCAGCCTGTACGGCGAAAGCAGCGAGTTGGTCGCGGCCAAGTTTGCCGCCGCCAAGGGCGCAGGCCTGACACCGATCCTCTGTGTAGGGGAGTCGCTGCAGGAGCGTGAAGCCGGCAATACGCTGAAAGTGATTGCCGAACAGATCCAGGCCGTTGTCGATCTGGACCTGGGAAATACCTGGCAGAACGCCGTTATCGCCTACGAGCCCGTATGGGCTATTGGCACCGGCAAGACCGCCACCCCGGAACAGGCGCAGGAAGTGCACCAGTTCATTCGCCAGCAACTCGGTGAAGCGGGGCCGGCGACGCAGATTCTTTACGGTGGCAGCGTCAAGGCAGCCAATGCCGCAGAGCTGTTTGCCAGAGAAGATATCGATGGCGCCCTGGTGGGCGGAGCCTCTTTGCAGGCTGACGAATTTATCAAGATCTGCCGCGCCGCTGATTGAGCGCAACAGGTCGAAATTTTTTGAGCAAGGGCAGTTGCCCGTAGCAGGTTTTCTGGACAATGGAAAAACTGGTTTTAGTCGTTCACATCCTCACTGCGCTGGGTATTATCGGCCTGATTTTGCTGCAGCAGGGCAAGGGTGCGGAAGCGGGTGCCTCCTTTGGCGCGGGCGCTTCTCAGACCGTTTTTGGTAGCCAAGGCAGCGGAAATTTCTTTTCCCGCTTGACTGGAATTCTGGCGACTGTATTCTTCGCCACCAGCTTCGGTCTGGCAGTACTGGCCAGCCGCAGCGAAGCTCCGGAACTTGAAGGTATCCCGCAAGTTCCGGCCGCGGTAGAATCCCGCGACCAGGAAGTACCGGCAGCCATCGAGAGCGAAATCCCTGAAGTTCAGGAATCTGCTCCGGCGGAAGGCGAACTTCCCGCAGCAGAAGAAGCCCCCAAGGCTGAACTGCCGGAAGCAGGCTCTGAAGAGCAGAGCGAAGAAAAAACTGAGGAGCAGCCTCAGTAAGCCGAAAGGCTGAAATCAAAAACTGAAAAGTTTTTGCCCAGGTGGTGGAATTGGTAGACACGCTATCTTGAGGGGGTAGTGAGCATAGCTCGTGCGGGTTCAAGTCCCGCCCTGGGCACCACATTAAAGACCAGAGAGATCTGGCAACATCCGAAAAGCCCCGCACTGCGGGGCTTTCGCGTTTCTGGGTGGTCCAATAGTGTCCAGCTCGGTACCCCCACATCCGGGGGTATTTGGGGGTACTATTGGGGGTACCGGTACCCCTATACTGAACCGGTACCCCCAAATCGCCCGGAGAGCCCCGTATGACGCTGACTTACGCCCAAGCTAAGAACGCCGCCCCGAAGGAAAAAGACTACCGCCTAAGCGATGGGAATAACCTGTACCTGCTGGTCAAAAAGACCGGCCCCAAGTACTGGCGCATGAAGTACAGGTTGGTGGGTAAAGAGAAGATGCTGGCTATCGGGCGCTTCCCTGAGGTAAGCATCAAGGAAGCGCGTGAGCGCAGGGATGGGGCGAGGGGGCTGTTGCGCCAGGGTATCGATCCGGTTCAGCACTTCAAGAAGCTCAAATATGCGGGTGAAGTGCCGCCGGGCAGCAGCTTTGAAGATGTTGGTACCGAGTGGTTCAAAACGGTCATGGCTGATAAATCCAAGAGCCACCAGACCCGCACCTGGCGGGCCCTCGAGCGCGACCTTTTCCCCTACCTTGGACACAAAGACATCGGCGAGATCGAACCCTTCGAGCTGCTGCAGACTCTGCGCCGGATCGAAGCTCGTGGCCACTACGAACTGGCAAATCGCACCAAGCGGGTTGCCAGTCAGATATTCCGCTTCGCCGTCGCCAGTGGGCGAGCCCTGCGGGATCCTGCGGCCGATCTGGCCGGTACGCTCAAGACCCAGAAGAGCAAGCACATGGCAGCGATCACTGAGCCGAGAGCTGTCGGCAAGTTGCTGCAAGCTATTGACGGGTACCGTGGCACGGCAGTCGTGGAGGCTGCACTCAAGCTTTCTCCCCTTCTGTTCTGTCGTCCCGGTGAACTCCGTCATTTGGAGTGGGCAGACTTCAACTGGGAAGAGAGCCGCATCGAAATCCCGGGGGAGCGGATGAAGGTTGGCGAGCCCCACATTATCCCGCTGAGTAGTCAGGCCACGTCTATTTTTCGCGAGCTAGAGCTTTTGACTGGTAGGGGCCGCTATGTGTTTCCCTCCCTGCGCAGCAGCGACCGGCCGATGTCCGATAACGCCGTGCGCACGGCACTTCGCAGCTTGGGCTATGACAACGACACCATGACACCCCATGGCTTCCGGGCTATGGCGCGCACACTGCTGGACGAGCAGCTCAACTACCGAATCGAGTGGATCGAGCAGCAGCTCGCCCATACGGTGAAAGATGCCTTGGGGCGTGCATACAACCGTACCAAACACCTGAAGCAACGCTCTGAGATGATGCAGCGCTGGGCGGATTACCTCGATGCGCTCAAGCGATCAGCGAGTGAGGCTTCTGTCGTTCCCCTAATACGCCAGACCACTTCGATATGAAAGAAGACGCTTTGAATTACGAAAAAACACGCCTGCCTTACTATCTGGTAATGGATTTCTGGGGCGCAGACGATGCATGTAAGTTGTTTGCTGACCTGGATCCTTACTATGCGAAAGAGGTACTTGAGGGTGGTGAGCGCGTTTTTCAGATCGCTCCATTGCTTCCCGGTCAGTCGGGAACAGAAGAGCAGGGTCGCAGGTATCTGACTTACAGGAAAACCTGGGATAGTTGCGACCACACCGAGTGGCTAAACAATGAGCGGAACCCGGTAAAGTTCGGAGACGACGGCGAGCGAATGCTGCCTGTGGATTATTTTCTGCAGTGGGCATACGCCAAGCGAATACCGATTCCCTGGCTGGAGTGGGCAGACGACAACGGTTACCTGGATCGCTCTCGTCAAAAGTTGGCATTTGCTGATGCGAATACAATCATGCTCCCCATTAACGACCCCCGGATCAGTAAACAACTAATTGATATGGTGCAGTCGGCCGTGGCCCGCTGGGGGAAATGGAATCCCGCGGACAAAACAACTGCGCCAACCAATGCGACAGTGGAAGGTGATCTTTTGAAAAAGGGCTGGAAGTCACCGACTATGAGAAAGCTGGCTGCATCCATTATTCGCCCCGAGAATGCTCCAAGGGGGATGAGTAAAAAGGTGACTAAAAAAGTCCAATAAAAACAAAGGGTTGTATTCCGAGTGTAATTTGAGAGGTTACCTTCTGTGTAATGGGTAACCTATCTACCCCGCAAAATCTGCGAATACTAGGACGTCGAACTTCCAACGAGGTACGACAATGTCCAGTAACGTTCAAAACAATTCATTGCCGGAAACCGGCTTCATTCGAATCTGGGATGTTCTGAAGTACATCCCCGTCGGCAAAAGCACCTGGTGGGCAGGTGTGGCGGCCGGCCGCTTCCCCAGGCCCGTGAAATTGGGCGAGCGAACATCTGCCTGGAAAGTTGAGGATATCCGGGCGCTGATCGAAAAAGCAGCAAGCGGGGAGGGGATATGAGCTTCCTCCCTGTTCTGAAATTGTACCCCTGTTTCTGCAGCGGGAGATGGCAGCAATGCCTTTTCTCATGGGGGCTGCGGGCGGGCGCCGGCGCTTTCTGGCGCTCGGTAATTCAGAATATCCCCATAGAATCCCTACCTACCTGCGCCTGGCCAACACTCAAATGCCAGCAGCTAGCGGTAGGTTCTCGTGAAGGGGGTGGTTAAGCGGGGACCAGTGGAGATAAATGGCCGCTGCCTGCGGCTGCCGCAGGGCAAGGGCGGGGAAGGTCATTACCGTGAGATCCTCCAGGCAACAGTGACGCAGCTGGATGCGCTGCAGGCCCGGCACAGCCGGCTGCTGGTGGTGGTTCTGGGGCTGAGTGTATGGGAATACACTCCGGACAACGCGTTGCTGTCACGCTTCATCCGCAAACTGCGTAAACGTCTGAAGATCCGATTTAGTCAGGAGCAGCTTGGGTACCTCTGGTGCCGGGAGCAGGACACCAGTGATAAGCAGCACTACCACCTGGCCCTGATTCTAAACGGTAACAAGAATCGTCACCCCAAGCGGATCATTGAGTTGGTGGAGGAGATTTGGGACGGCTGGAATCAGCCCAGGCCTCATACACCGAAGAACTGTTATTACCTGCTGGAGCGTGGGGATGAGCGGCAGTTCCAGAAAGTGTTCGACCGGCTTTCCTATTTGGCTAAGGTGGCGACTAAAGGGCAGAGACCCAAAGCTACCAATGATTACTGCAGTAGTAGGTTTAAGCTGCCGTAGTTCGGTCTATTGAAGGCGCTGTGCCTAACCGTTAGGTGCAGCGCCCTGCCCTGAACTTCCGTCTAGTGCTTGGCGGTGTGGCTTGTGGAGGCTGAGTATTGCCTGAAATATTTAGTCGGGCTCAAGAGAGGCCGGTGAAATTGTTGGTTTTTGTTGGTTTGAGTTCTTAATTTGGCCCTGGAAGTCGGATTTCGGTATGTGCTGTGCGGGTCCGCAGGTGATGGGAAGAAGAGGGGCGGGGTCTTTTACTGGCATATTAACACTTCATGTCTGATCAAAAAGTGTCCGCCTGTGACGGTCTTGTAGATTTGAGCGACAAAGTTAGCGAGAAACTAAAAAAATAAGCTCCTGACTATTTACAGTAGGTCGTATAACTAATAATCTTTCTCTCAACGGTGAAATCTACGGAGGGAAGTGGCTCATGGCAAAGTCAAGGCACATTCAGCAGCGGATGTCCCAACGAGGCATCCGGGGAGAAATGCTAGATTTGGTCGCTCAGTTTGGTAGCTGGCAGGGAGATAAATGCATACTGAATCGACGTGGGTGCCGCAAGGCGCTAGGAGAGCTCGATACATTGCGAAAGCGTTTGGTGCAGATGGAAGAAAAGGGTGGAATCGTGCTCGTTCATGATGGAGGAGTGGATATCACTGCATATCGTGTTGACAGTTATATCCGGGGAAAGAGCGTTTGATGACAGATCAAATCAATAGAGAAGCTGTTCATAATCAATTCTTAACCCTGCTGGGTAAGATGCTAGATGCTCACCCAGTAAGTGAGAGCCTGGCTAGGTTGATACACATGGCTGCTACCGCAGCGGTTCTAGGTTCTGAAGGAGTAAGTTCTTTTAGGGCAGAGCACGACGTCTCAGCTCGTCAAGAACTGATGAGAACTAGGCTCCAAAAGAAGGGCTTCAATCGCTTTGAGTGTCAACAAGCAGTTGACAGTGCGTGCTCCCTGCATCCGGAAATTTTTCAGTCGCTTTGCGATGCTGTGGAGCAGGGGGCTCTACCTAGCTCTATATATGCTGCAGAAGTCTACTCAATACTCCACTCGACTCTCGGAAAACTATCTTCGATAGGGCCAGACCTTTCTGTTGCTGAGCTTGCTGTACGGTTAGTTTCGAATGGCGATTCATTAGAAGGTGGTCGAGCACTTATTCTGGGGCGCTCTGCGATACCTTTCGTGTTGCGATCTTCAGAAGTTGAAAAGACACGGTATGAAGGCATTGGTCCCGGTGATGGGGAAAATTTAAAAAGACAGCTTTGTTGGATATCTGGTGCAGATATCGATTTCTCGATGATTTCTTCTGAAAGCTTCGTCCACGATCCAAAAGCTGTGTTTTCCAGTGGTTATCTATCAGACGCCTGGGGGCTAAAGTTAAAAGGAAATACCACATTTGGGGTGGATATTGAGGGATCTAAAGCTTCCTTTGGGTCTGTATCTTCCGAGGTTTCGAATCTAGAGCGCATGCTCCAGCGAGTTGAAGGAAAGCTGGCCTGTATCGTACCTCCTTCATGGTTGTCGAAGACATCGGGCGCGGACCTCGCCCTTAAACAGCGAGTTCTTAAGGAGGGGCACTTGCAGGTGGTAATACAACTACCAGATAAACTTTTTGGTGCCACTTCAATCGCCCCTGCAATGTTGATATTTGATACGAGAGAAAAGACCAAAAGTATCCAGTTTATTCAGGCAAATGGCCAAGAGTTTGCACGCTCTGAGTCGCGCTCGATAAAAAAGCTTGTTGGAATTGATAAGCTTGCAAGGATTGTTAGAGATAAGTCGGAATGCCAATTGACTGCATACGTGGATACCGAGAGTCTTATCTCTGACAATTGTAATTTGGATGTGAAGCGTCACGTCGCAGGGAAAGAGATCTTAGATTCCGAGGGTTTCCGATACCCAAAATTCCCGCTTGAAAGCCTTGTCGAGGTAATAAGTTGCCAGTCGCTCAAGAACTTGAGTGGAGCGGAGCGTGACCCTGGATTTGCTCCGCTAATACTTCGAGAACTGTCTCCGGCCAACATTGATGAGTATGGTTTTTTCTCGGAGAGCTTCTCAGCGAGGGAAATCCATGTGGCTCCAAAAGAGTTTGGTCGGGCTAAAAAGCAGACAGTAAGAGATGGAGATGTCCTTCTCGCGGTAAAAGGCAGCGTTGGTAAGTGCGCTTTAGTATCAACTGCGCACGAGGGTTTTGTTGCGAGCCAAGCATTCGTCATTTTACGGCCTCTTCCAGAATCTGTTGTAGATTCAGTCACTCTGTTTAGATTCATCCGATCAGATCTTGGGCAGGCAATTTTTGACAGGGTGGCCACTGGGGCATCGGTCCAGGTACTTAAGATGGCAGACCTGAAGGCCCTGAATATTCCGGTACCTTCCGCGGAAGAAAAACGCAATATTGCAGCCAATCACCGAAAACTAATCGAGCTCATCAAAGAAAAACAGAGTGTAGAGCAAGAGATTTCCAAAACTCTTTCAGAGTATTGGTCGTTGGGTGACTGATGCTAGGCATCGGCTAAGTGCCACAAGAAACTAATTAAGAACAAAGGGGAATCCCGTTGGTAGATAGTGACGTAAGCAAACGTTTGTGGGCAGCGGCGGATCAGTTGTGGGCCAATACCGGCCTGAAACCGGCTGAATTTTCGGCTCCAGTGCTCGGCCTGATCTTCCTGCGCTACGCCGAGCGCATCTACGCCACCGCCGAGAAGAAGCTGGGTCCGGTGGGCTCCGGTGGCCGGCGTAAGGTTAAAAAGGAAGATTACCTGGCCGAGGGAGTGATCTTTCTGCCGGAGCTGGCACGCTTCTCCTACCTGTTGTCGCTAACCGAGAGTGACAATATCGGCAAGGCCATCAATGAGGCCATGAAGGCGATCGAGGAGGAAAACGCGGACCTCAAGGGCGCACTGCCGCGCAACTACACCCGACTGGAGAACTGGGTACTGCAGGAGCTGCTGAAACAGCTGGCGCCGGTTGATCTGAGTGGGGATGCCTTCGGCAAGGTGTACGAGTACTTCCTCGGCAACTTCGCCCTGAAAGAGGGTCAGAAGGGCGGGGTGTTCTATACCCCGGAATCCATCGTAAAGCTGATCGTCGAGATCCTGGAACCCTTCCACGGGCGCATCTTCGACCCGGCCTGCGGCTCCGGCGGTATGTTCGTGCACTCGGCGGATTTCGTGCAGCGCCATCACAAGACGGCGATGGACGAGATTTCTATCTTCGGCACCGAGAAGGACCAGACCACGGTCAACCTCAACAAGATGAACCTGGCGGTACACGGCCTCTCCGGTGATGTGCGCGTTTCCAATACCTACTACGAGGATCCACACAAGACGGTCACCGACGGCCAGGGACGCTTCGACTTCGTCATGGCCAATCCGCCCTTCAACGTCTCCGGCGTGGATAAGGAGCGCCTAGAGGGCGATCCCCGTTTCCCACTGGGGCTGCCGAAGAGTGATAACGCCAACTACCTGTGGATTCAGCTGTTTTACGCTTCACTGAGGCCGTCTGGTCGGGCCGGTTTTGTCATGGCCAACTCCGCCGGTGACGCCCGTGCTAGCGAACAGCTAATTCGCCAGAAACTGATCGAGAGCGGCGCCGTGGACGTGATCGTGTCTGTGGGCCCGAACTTCTTCTACACCGTAACCCTGCCGTGCACCCTGTGGTTCTTCGACCGCGCCAAGGAGCAGTCCGAGCGCGCCGACCAGGTGCTGTTTATCGACGCCCGCCACATCTACCGCCAGGTCGACCGCGCCCACCGTGACTTCCTGCCTGAGCACATCGAGTTGCTGGCTAATATCGTGCGCCTGTACCGCAGCGAGGCAGTGGAGCTGGATGCCGGCAGCGCTGATCTGCTGGCCGAGAAGGGGCTGAGCGATGGCTACGTGGACGTGCCCGGGCTGTGCAAGATTGCGACTCGCGCAGAAATCGAGGCGCAGGGCTGGTCGCTGAACCCGGGGCGCTACGTGGGCGCCGCGGCGCGTGAGGCCGAAGATGTGGACTTCACCGAGCGGCTGGAGGAACTGAGCGAGGAGCTGGAAGTGCTCAATGCCGAGGCGCGAGAGTTGGAAGTTCGTATTTCTGAAAACATTGCATCTGTCATGGAGGCTCAGTTTGGATTTAGTAACTAGCAATGACTGGGTAGAGATGCCTCTGGGAGATGTCGCTGAGTTCCAGAATGGTGGCGCTTGGAATGAATCTGCTTATTCAGATTCTGGGGTCAAGGTTGTGCGTGTTACAAACTGTAAAAACGGCACTATTGATCTTGATGCTTGTAAGTTCTTGCCAGAGGAGCTTTTTGATAAATACGCTCGGCACGAACTGAAAGTTGGAGATGTAGTAGTTGCAACAGTTGGGTCACATCCGACCCAGCCAAAATCTGTTGTAGGTAGAGCTTCTGTGGTGCCGAATTCTGCGAATGGCGCACTGCTTAATCAAAATGCTGTGAGGTTAAGAGCGAATGGTGACTATCTTGATCAAGCGTTTTTGAGGCAAATTGTACAGGCAGATACATTCAAGCAGTATATCGCTGCACATGCTCGTGGCGCAGCGAGCCAGGTACGGATGAGTATTGAACTCCTAAAAAAGTTTCCAGTGTATATGCCGTCACTTCCCATTCAAGGACGCATTGCTGGAGTCCTCTCCGCCTACGACGACCTGATCGAAAATAACAGTCGCCGTATCGAGATCCTAGAGGAGATGGTCCGACGCCTGTACGAGGAGTGGTTCGTGCACTTCCGCTTCCCCGGCCATGAGAGTATGGACTGGCAGGATAGTGAGCTGGGGCGGATACCTAGTGATTTCCACGTTCTGCCTCTTGATTCTGTCGGAAAAATAGTTACGGGAAAGACTCCTAGTAAAAAGAGGCCGGAATTTTTCGGTGATGAAGTCCCTTTTATAAAATTGCCGGATATGCATGGCCAAATATTTGTTATTCGAACGTCAGAAGCCTTGTCTACTGACGGTGCCGCCTCACAAAAGACAAAGATGATCCCAGCGAACTCGTTATGTGTAAGCTGTATTGGTACAGCTGGAATCGTGGTAATTAATTCGGAGATTTCCCAGACAAATCAGCAGATCAATACGGTAATTCCCGATGACGCGGCCAAGCGGGAGTTCCTGTATTTTGCTCTGAAAGGGCTAGAGGGTACGATTAATCAATATGGCGCGACTGGTGCGACTATGACAAATTTAAGCCGGGGGAAGTTTGCGGCATTAAAAATAGTATACCCGCCGACAGGGCTTCTTCATCGTTTCAGTTCCGTTTCGGCCCCTTTGTTTGATCAGATTTTAGTTTTACAGCGAAAAAACCAAAACCTTTTGTCACAACGTGATCTGTTGTTACCGAAGCTGGTATCCGGTGAGATTGACGTGTCAGAGCTGGAGCCACCTGTTGACGAGGAGATAGCTGCTGCATGACCCCTCCGCCTCCCTCGCACGAATACTCCGAAGATGCGCTGGTCGAGCAGCCAGCCATCGCCCTGTTCGATTCTCTCGGTTGGGAAACCGGCAATCTCTACTCGGAATGGAGCGGTAGTCATTCCAGCGAGGGGCGCCTTACCCAGGAGGAGGTTGTGTTGCCGCAGCGACTGCGCACGGCCCTGACCAGGCTCAACCCTGAGCTGCCGTCAGCGGCCATCGAGCAGGCTATGGAGGAGCTGACCCGCGACCGTTCCCGCCTGCTGCCGGTGAATGCCAATCAGGAGATCTACCGGCTGCTAAAGGACGGCATCAAGGTCGAGGTCAGCGATGATGAAGGTGATCTCCTGATCGAGACGGTACGCCTGGTCGACTGGCATGCGCCGCACAACAACGAGTTCTTCCTCGCCTCCCAGTTCTGGATCAAGGGCGAATACTACACTCGCCGCACCGACCTGGTCGGCTTTGTCAACGGAATCCCGCTGCTGTTTGTGGAGCTCAAGGCCAGCCACAAGACCCTGCGCGCCGCCTATGACGACAATCTCACTGATTACCGCACTACCATCCCGCAGCTGTTTACGTTCAATGGGCTGCTGATGCTCTCCAATGGCTCCGATACCGTGGTCGGCAGCACCTTCGCGCCCTGGGAGCACCTGTTCGAGTGGAAGCGTATCAACGACGAGGGGGAAGCCGGCGTTGTCTCGCTGGAGACGGCAATTCGCGGGCTGGGTGAGCCGGCGCGGTTTCTGGATATGGTGGAGAATTTCACCGTGTTCGAGGAGGCCCCGGGCGGGCTGATCAAGAAGGTGGCCAAGAACCACCAGTTCCTGGGCGTGAACCGGGCTATCGAAGAGCTGCTGCGGGTCAAGGATCGAGCCAGGGGTGAGGCCGGTAGACTCGGGGTCTTCTGGCACACCCAGGGCTCCGGCAAGTCACTGTCCATGGTGTTCTTCACCCAGAAGATCCACCGCAAGATCCCCGGCAACTGGACCTTCCTGATCGTCACCGACCGCACCGAGCTGGACGAGCAGATCTACAAGACCTTTGCGGCCACTGGTGCCGTCAACGAGGTGGAAGCCCATGCAGACAGTAGGGCGCATTTGCAGCAGTTGCTGACAGAAGACCACCGATACGTCTTTACCCTGATTCACAAGTTCGGTACCAAGCGGGGGGAAGTGTACCCGCAGCTGTCCGAACGTCAGGACATCATCGTCATCACCGACGAGGCGCACCGCTCCCAGTACGACACCCTGGCGATGAACATGCGCACCGCGCTACCGCATGCCGCCTTCCTCGGCTTTACCGGTACCCCGCTAATGGCGGGCGAGGAGAAGACCCGGGAAGTGTTCGGGGACTACATCTCCGTGTACAACTTCGGCCAGTCCATCGCCGACGGCGCCACGGTACCGCTGTTCTACGAGAACCGCATTCCCGAACTGCAGCTGATCAACGAGAACCTCAGCGACGACCTGGAAAAGCTGCTGGAGGATGCGGAGCTGGACGAGGAGCAGGAGCGCAAGGTCGAACGGGTATTTGCCCGCGAATACCACCTGATCACCCGTGACGATCGCCTTGAGGCCATTGCCGAGGACCTGGTGCGGCACTTCGTCGGCCGCGGCCACCAGGGCAAAGGGATGATGGTGTGTATCGACAAGGCCACCGCAGTGCGCATGTACGACAAGGTTCAGGTTCACTGGAAGCGGTATCTGGAGCAGTTAAAGGCGGAGTTGTCGACTGCTGAGAAGGACCGGCGCCAGGCGCTGGAGCATCAAATCGAGGTGATGTCTACCATCGACATGGCGGTGGTGGTGTCGCAGGGGCAGAATGAGGTGGCGGAGCTGGCGGCCAAGGGGCTGGATATCGTCCCGCACCGCAAGCGCATGCTCGAGGATGACCTGGACGAGAAGTTCAAGAATCCGAAGGATCCGCTGCGGCTGGTGTTCGTCTGCGCCATGTGGATCACCGGTTTCGACGTGCCCTCGTGCTCGACGATCTACCTCGACAAACCGATGAAGAACCACACCCTGATGCAGACCATCGCCCGCGCCAACCGCAAGTATGCAGGCAAGGAGGCGGGGTTGATCGTGGACTATGTCGGGGTGTTCCGCAAACTGCAGCAGGCCCTCGCGATCTATGGCGGCGCCGAAGGTGGTGCCGGCAACGATCCCATCAAGAGCAAGGAGGAACTGGTCGAGTTTCTCAAGCAGCTGATCGCCCAGGCGGTTACCTTCCTTGCGGAGCGCGGTGTGGATGCCGGGGCCATCAAGGCGGCGGAGGGGTTCGCGAAGATTGCTGCCCTCGATGATGCCGTCGAGAAGATAATCGATACCGAGGAACACAAGCAGGCCTTCCTCAACCTAGCCCGAGCGATTGCCCGGGTTTATCGCGCGATCTTGCCGGACCCCGCGGCCAATGCGTTGGCACCCGATGCGGTGCTGGTATCGGTGCTGGCACAGAAGATCAAGTCGCTGCAGCCGCCGGTGGATATTTCCGCGGTCATGCAGCAGGTCGATGAACTGCTGGATGCATCGGTGGCACCGGTACCCTACGAGTTCAAGGAGCCCGGCGAGGAGGACCTGTATGACCTCAGCAAAATCGACTTCGATAAGCTCAAGGAGCGGTTCAGCCAAGGGCGCAAGCGCACCGAGGCCGAGCGGCTGCGGGCACTACTGAATCTGAAGATCGAGTCCATGATGGCGCAGAACTCGGCGCGCAAGGACTTTGGGGAGAAGCTGCAGCAGCTGATCGATGCTTATAACTCGGGCAGTGCGAACATCGAGGAGTTCTTCAAGGAGCTGATGGAGCTTGCCGAGGCCCTGACCGAAGAGGAACGGCGGGCTATCCGGGAGGGCCTGTCCGAAGAGGAGCTGGCGATGTTCGATATCCTGACCAAGCCGGTTCCGGAGTTGACAGAGAAAGAGCAGACGGCTGTGAAGAAAGTCTGCCGGGAACTGCTGGAGACACTAAAAGCGGAGAAGCTTGTGCTGGACTGGCGCAAGAAGGAACGAGCTAGGGCCGAGGTTCGGCGCACCTTGGAGATTGTCTTTGATCGGGGCCTGCCGGACAGCTATGACGAGGATATTTACGCCGATAAGTGTGATGCTGCGTTTCATCATATTCTGACTCATTACTATGGTTCCGGACAAAGTGCTTACTTAGTGTAGGGCTTTGACTTGGCGGACCATTCGATTCACACGCAGTCGGTCGATTTAGGTTAATTTTTGCGCTCATACTGGAGGAAAATCTGACCAAATGGCGGTTTATGGTCAAAACTGTTGGGGGCCGCATAGAGTGTTTTGGCCCGACAAGACTTTCCGGTCACAAATTTAATCATAAAAATCAAGGGGTTATCGTTCCGCGCTGGAGCAATGTTGTTGACCCAACGTCCAGTTGTTGACATGCTGCCAAAGAACATTATCATGCTTTGACTTTGCGGAACTTACCATAATGGTAAATAATAGAAACATCAGTCTTTACGACAGGGGGGCGCCACCTACATGCCCTGATGGCCCTCGTAAGATTGAGGGAGGGCCGCTTTATCCGCCAGCTCAAGTTTTGGAAATCCTTGAAGCTGGAGAAGACAGGGTAAACCTGTGGACAAAAAAGTGCATTAAAGATGTTAAGCATAAGCTCGAGATTGAGCTTGACGAGGTAGCGGAACTGGTAGCTGATGCTGTAAAAAACGGACGCTATAAAGGTTCCGAGTGGTGTCAACAGAAGCCAAACGGCTGCTGGGCAGCGTCAGATGCTTACGTTCTCACTAGAAAAGAGTGGAACGAGAGAGCTTTTAAATATTTAGCAGTTGAATACTTTGTTAAGTTTGCAATTGCTAAAACAGGAAGGTTGGTTTTAGTAGTTTCCTGCCATCCGCCGGAGAATAGGGGTTAGAGTTATGAGCAACGAAATGTGCCCAATTTGTGGAGAGGGACATCTAACCGAACAAGTAGAGCTTGAGGCGACTGAATATAAGGGAGAGCACGGCTCCACGGCATTACATTATTTGTTGTGTGATGTGTGTGGCAGCGAGCAAGCTGGAGCTAAAGAAGTTCGTAAAAATAAAAGAGCTGTTATTGCATTTAAGAAGAAAGTTGATGGTTTGCTTTCCAGTTCTGAAATTCGAGAGCTAAGGAAAAATTTTAATATTTCACAATCTGACGCGGCTAAGATATTTGGTGGAGGGCCTGTAGCCTTCTCTAAATATGAGTCGGATGATGTTATGCAGTCCGAGTCAATGGATAAGCTTTTACGCTTAGCTCTTTCTGTGCCTGGAGTATTTGAAGCTCTGAGAGATCAGGGGCAAGAGTCATTAAGTAGCGTTAAGCGGAACAATGAAGCCTTTACTCGGGTAATGGAGAAGCACCATAAGCGACACTCTGTAAGTATGCGTGTCGTTAATTTTAATGATGTGCGGAAAGGCCCTGCTGATTATAGTGGTAGTAACGTGTTTGCTGCGAATGACTCTGAGTTGAGTCAGGGAATAGGCGGTTAATATGTTTGCGAAAGTAGAAGCTTCCCCACTGCAGCTTCAGCAATTGGTTTTCACTCGAGTACACGTAGACGCTTTGGTACCGTCAGATGTTACGGATGATATTTGGGCGCCGGATTTTGATTTTACGGATGTTGAGTTTGCCCATGAAGTGATGGTAATGCCAAAGGAGGGGCAGGAGGAGGACCCGAGGGAGTTTATATTGGCGCTCAAGTTTGCAATACCGAACAACAATGAAAACTCTAAGTTGGCTCCGTACACGGTGGATGTTCAAGCACAAGCGATATTCACTTTTGCTCCAATTTTTGAGCCCAAGAAGCGTGAGTCTTTAGTCACTGTAAATGGTTGCTCAATGGTAATTGGTGCGATAAGAGAAATGTTGTGCCAGCTGACTGCGAGATCGGTATATGGGCCAATGACTTTACCCACGCTTCGCTTTATTCCAGAGCCCGAGAAAAAGGAAGAGGCGGACCAGGCGTAACCTTCCAGAGCCTGGAATTTTGGTCTGCAAAATATTTGAATTAGGGCTCGAATGAGGCTCTCAACTTTAGTTGAGGGCCTCATTGCTATTGGTGCTTTAAAAGTAAACTACAAGGCTCCAGCTACATCCAAGCTTTCCAAGTGATTCAAGTTTTATGCCGAGTCTGACAGGTTGCTTGGAGGGGGCAGCCCATCTCTAAAAATCTAATGAAGTAATTTTGTCACCTTTAGGTGGCAGGTCAAAACGGCAGATTGCCTGGTGTCAACTTCGGCAAAGCATTTCTCTGGCTTCGTGAGGCTGAACTTCATACGTCTTAGGCAAGAGATAGGCATGCAAACGAAGTTGCTCTTCTGAAGGCGCTATGGGAGCGGGTGGCAAATGAGCCGAGTTCATAGTTGTGTCCTTCAGGTGTAGTTAACTCGCCCCCCTCTTTAATTGCGAAGTCATCCGGAAAGGCGCTTTACGGGATCTCAGGTGGTCAAATACGCTCAACAGGCTTCGGGTGTGGGTGTCTGGACCGCCGCGAATCAGTTAAAGATCGTTTCGTTCTGATTTCTTACTGTCAAGTCTAAGCCTAAATCATCTCAGGCCTCTGAAGTGCTCTCATTCCACCTTTGATTAATGCGTGATCAGTTTTGCTCGGGGCTGGAGGGAGATCGGCTAGCGATGCTGGTGGTGTGGGGCTTGCTGTTTGTGCGTTTTCAGCTGAGATGTTTGTTTTATCACACAGCTGTATGGTGTATCGATGGTGAGTGTATAGTTTTTGCTCAGGAGGAGCGGGTCGTCACTTGAACCTGCGGTGCGCAAGATGTTTGGGGGTACCTGTGGGGGTACTAATTTTTTCGATAATTCAAACTCTTTTGAAATCAAATGGTTAGGGTCTGTTTCGAGTCCCGCCCTGGGCACCACATTGAAAGCCGGCTCGATCCGGTATCCTTCCGAAAGCCCCGCAATGCGGGGCTTTCGTGTTTCTGGACCTTCCATTCATATTTCTCTCCGACCGCTTGTTTTTACGCCAATGGGGGAGCTTTTTGGCGTATACCATCAAAATTCGCCGTCCGATGCAGAACGCGTACCCCTAAATCGGCATGGAACTACCCTATGGCGCAGCCCTTCGCACAAGTTAAGGCTGTGCGTCTCCTCGAGATAAAGACTATCTGCTCAGCGAAATTGAATACCTATACTTTCTCGTTAAAACCGACGTCCAAAAGCAATGCGGTGTTAGATCCCGTCTCGGCAGTAACGAACGCATGCTGGCTATTGCGCCTTCTCCCGAGGTAAGGCTGAATCGCGAAGATGAGCACATATTGGAAGATTGATCGAAATCGCGAAGGAAGGGACTTTGTTGTTGGCGACGTCCATGGGCATTTGCGGCAATTGCAAATCCAATTGGCAGCGCTAGGCTTTACTCCCTGTGTTGACCGACTTTTCTTCCTCGGCGACATTGTTGATCGTGGACTGGACAGCGAGGCGCTGATCGATTTGATAGATCAACGGACCTATTTCAGCATTCTCGGAAATCATGAAGCCATGACCATTGCCGGTTTTGAGAATTCCTCTTCTATTCAGTTGCACAAATCTAATGGTGGCGCGTGGTTTTACAAGCTTCCCTCTGAAAGACAACAGGCTATTGTAGAAAAAATTAGAACCTGGCCTTGGGCTGTAGAAATTGATTGCGGTGCTAAGCATGTCGGACTTGTCCATGCCGATGTACCGAAAAGTAACTGGAATTTGGTTAAGACTCTGTTAGGCGATATCAGTGATGCTTGGTCAAAAAAGGCGTCACTCGACGATCCAGAGATCGAGCAAGTAGCCCAGCCGCTGCTGTGGCGCAGAACTCTGGTAACGCATCTGTACCAGGATGTACTGGAATTCGGTGATAAGAAAAGAACTTTCGCCGGATACAAACTTACCTTTCTTGACCGAATCAGCAAGCTGCGGAGCGTAGGGCGCTTGCAGGTTTGTCCATTCGAAATAGAAGGTATTGATAGCGTGTGCATGGGACATTCCTATGTCCCTATGGCGACGAATGTTGGAAATTGTTACTTTCTAGACAGCTACCGCGGAGAACCTGGCGAGGAGTTAAGTGTTTTGTGTGTTAATCAGTCGTAGTTTATCGTTTTAGCTACAGTTCCTTTGATGGTGGAGCTAGTTATGATAGGTAAATAGGAATTAACAAAAATAAGGCTGAAAAGGCAGAATAATGATTTCCATCATCTCAAGATTGTGTCGTCGAGCATGCTTCTCGTGTTGTGGCGTTTCACTACTTCTGTTTTCCATAAGTACTCGGGCTCAGATTCCTGCGGAAAGTCATCAATTACTCATTTCCATTAATGGTAGTTGGGAGGCAACGAGTGGCCAGCTCTACGGATATCAGCGCGGCAATGGAGGTTGGGAGAAAAAATTTACCGCAATTCCGGTGAGTCTCGGGCGCACAGGTCTCGCTTGGGGTATTGGCTTGCACCCCGCTCAGGCCGGCTTACAGAAACGCGAGGGCGACGGCAAAGCCCCGGCGGGTATCTTTCGACTCGGTGATGCGTTCGGTTATGCGAGTTCCATCGACACGGGGCTCGGTTACCAACCGATGACGGCCCAGCACTATTGCATCGATATCCCCGCTTCTCCGTTGTATAACCAGACGGTTGATGCCGGAAAAGTAGGTACCGATGCGGTGAAAGGTTCTTCCGAGGGGATGCGCCGGGATATTCACTATGGGGATCAGCAGTACCGCAAAGGCATTTTCGTCGCACATAACCCCGAGAATCGCCCTGGCGCGGGCAGCTGTATCTTTATGCACCTTTGGGAGGCTCCGAGCATCCCAACCGCGGGCTGTACAGCCATGAGCGAAGGACACATGGACGCCGTATTGCAATGGCTTGATGCGACACAGCAGCCTATTTATATCGCGCTGCCGCGTGCGGAGTATGAGCGACTGCGGGAAGACTGGGCTCTGCCATCGCTGTAGTCGGCGGTACTGCACAACGGCCTTGCAGATCGGTCGTTGTGCATAAGTCCAGATATGCGGTCAGGCTGGCTCGGTCGCTTGCTGGGACAGGATCCGTGAGACCTCGTCGATCATATTCTGTCCAGCAGGTCCCAATGTTTTGCGCCGTGACCAGATTAGGTCGGTGCAGTAGGGGTAAGGCGTTAGCTGGAAATCTGTGTTCAATACTTTGATCGCTCCCCGCTCAACGTGAGGGCGGGCGATATGCAGCGGTGTAAACGCCCAGCCAAGCCCAGCGGTGAGCATCGACATAAATAATGAGTAGCTTTCCAGATACCAGATACGATCACTAAGATCATTTTCTGGCAAAGAGGTCGGGTCACTGCTGGCACTGATACGCAAGTGCAGGTGATTATGCAGATCCTGAATGCTGACCTGTGCCAGAGTCGTTAGTGGATGGGTAGCTCCCGCCACCAGCACAAATGAACAATTGCCCACCCCGCGAAAATCGAAGTCTTCCGGATAGTCACTCTGGCTTAACACAATACCGATATCCGCCTTGCCTTCCCGGACCAGTCTGGACGCGCTGTCACCGGATGCATGTAGTAGTGACACCGCCACTGTGGGGTAGTTTTGATAAAAACGCTCCAGAGCCTCGACCAACTGTGTCAGCTCAATGGCCGATTCATCAACGGCAAGAGTTAGCGATTCCTCCAGCCCTGCATTCAGACTGCGACTCTTGGCCTCAAAGCGAGAATAAGAGTTGAGCAGGGAGCGCACATCATTCAACAGTGCGCGCCCTTGGGCGGTAAGCTTCGGCTCGCGCCCCGCTCGATCGAACAAGGTCAGGCCGGTATCGATTTCCAAATTGCCAATCAGGCCAGAGATCGTCGACTGAGCCTTGCCGAGTGCTCGCGCCGCTGCGGAAAAGGAACCCGTACGAGCTGCTGCCTCAAAGGCTTCAAGTTGCTCTGGCGCAATAAAGAATCGCGATTCCATGGTGGAATACCCTGATTTATTGGATATTTATGGGTCTAGGCAGGTGTGTGATTCGGCCAGATATCAGGGGGCCGATGTTTCCACGCCGCCTATATTTACTATCGGTTACGCCGATAGGAATTGGTATCGATAGAGTTTGCTGTCAATCAAAGGGCGTGGCAAGTGGGCGTGTAGTGTGTTGGCCGCAAATGACCAGTGCAAGACAGGGCATGTTGAACGCATTAACCGAAGTAGCGACGCCTGGGGAGGCGCGCAGCCCTGCAAGCATTATGTGAACCGCACGATTTGAGGCTATCGCTGCGATTTTATCTACTTGTTGCTGCGGGACTCTTGCCACGTGCGATGCCGTAATGGCGCAATATTCCCATTTGCCTTTTCTTCTCGACCAGAAATAGAACGGTCACAATTTTGGCGTTGAATTCGTTGTATTTTATACGCTTGTCTATTGATCTATCGACCCTACCGATAGTTCATATTTTTTAAAACCACGATTTTGGCGAGATCCTGAGCCCAGGGTGGATAAGTTTGCGCGCCCACGCAACGATCAATTCAATAATAAGGACTTAGGGTATGTTGCCGTTCAAGAAATCTCGTATCAGTCTCATTATCGCTGCTGCGTTGGTGCCGGCTTCAGTCGCGCTCGCAGACGATTCAGCTTCCTCAAAAAATTCCGATTGCACTGCTGAAAGTGGTCGCGCCGCTCAGGCGGAATGTCGTACCCGAGCCGATTTGTATGAGGAAATTGTGGTTACCGCCTCTAGGCGCGAGTCAGCCGCTTCTGATTTACCGATCAATATCACCGCTGTTTCCGGTGAGTCCCTACGGCAGCAGAACATAACTGACATCAAGTCTTTGCTGCAGGAGAGCGTGGAAATCAGCGTTGCGGACAGTGGTGCTCGTTTTGAGGACAGTGTTACCGTGCGTGGCCTGAACGTTTCCTCGGTGAGTGCCAATAACCTCGAGCAGTTCATCAAGACAACCCTGTCTTACTACATGGATGAAACCCCACTGCCGAAGCTTGGTTTCCGTATCAAGGACATAAATCGGGTTGAAACACTGCTGGGGCCGCAGGGTACTCTTTACGGTGCTGGTAGCCTCGGCGGCGCGGTTCGCTATATTACCAACGACCCGAAACTCGATGAATTTGAAGCTAAGGTAAATACCGCGGCTTATCAGGTCGATGGTGGCGGTATAAGCAGCGATACCGATTTTGTGGTTAACCTTCCAGTTAGCGAGACCTTCGCGCTGCGCGCATCCGCTGCCTACTTGGATGAAGCTGGCTATCTAGACCGCGCTGCAAACGCTCCCTGGCGCGCGGGAGAGGATGCGTATATCAGCGACCCGAATCCAAATAAGGCGATTTACAAGGACGATAATTGGCAGGAAGTGACGACCGCGAAAATCGCTGCGCTGTGGGCGCCGACGGACAATCTTGAGATCAAGTTCACCCATATGCAGCAGGATCAGCTGGCACATGGTACCAACGGTGCCAACCTACTGCCGGTTGGGGTTGCGGATTTTGGTAAAGACTGTGATGTGGATTTCTGCTATTCAGATACAGATTTTAGCTCCTTCAATACGCCCTATGCGATCAACGATCGTACGATCATCTCCCCGCACCAAGAGTATGCTGACAAGGATTTTTCCCTGGACGTGCTAGATTTCAATCTGGACCTTGGTTTTGCGACGCTTACTTCCAGCACCTCAAAGTTTGAAGATAGCAGTGTCGGTGAGGCGGATTATACTGGTCCCGGATACGCATTTTATGGCTGGGCTGGATTCGGCCCTGCGGACACCAACATTACCGCATATATGACCTTCGACAATACATATGAAGGTTTTAGCCATGAAACCCGTCTGGTTTCTGCGCCCAGCGATAGCTTTGAGTGGATTGTCGGTTTCTATACCACAGAGCAGGACAGTAAAAACGCGTTCGGGGAAATAGTCCCGACAATTGACCAGGAGCTTTCCTGGAAGCGTGTCGCTGACGTAGCAGATCTTGGCTACGAGGAACTGTATGAGGGGACCTACTCCGAAGATGCAATTTTCGGTGAACTTTCCTACCACGTGACTGAAAAACTGACACTGACCGCCGGGGCTCGGGTGTTTAATTACGACGATGAGCGCCACACGATCCTGCTCGACCATACTTACGCGTTACCTGACCAAGATTTGGAATCGAAAGGTGGCGAGAACGGCAAAAGCTTTTTCAAGCTGAATGCTTCCTATGATGTCACTGACGATATCCTTGCATATGCAACCTTCTCCCAGGGCTTTCGTCGCGGTGGCCAAAATAACTTCCGCGATTTTGATTATCCGGAGTGGATGGCAGAAATCGATGGCAAGCAGCCTGGTTCATACAAGGTTGCTGAAAACTCGAGGACGTACGAGCCTGACTCGATTGACAACCTTGAGCTTGGGCTGAAGGGCTACTTCTTTGAACAGCGACTTTATTTGCAGACCAACGTATATCAGATTACTTGGAATGACCCGCAGACCTACCGCTCACAGGCGGTTGAATTCTGGTTCCCGATTAACGGCACTGAAAACGGTCCAGATGCGGAAACCAAGGGGTGGGAGCTGTCGTCCCGTTACCGGCTGAGCGATAACTGGTCGCTCACTTATGCAACTGCGACCACTGAAGGCAGTTTCAGCGAGACCAAGACGCATTGTATGTATGAGGATACCAGCGTTTCCGGTAATGATTACGGCTGTCGGACTTGGTACGACGGTGATCTTCTCGGCGGAGCGCCGAAGTGGAAACACAACCTAGGTATCCGCTACAACGGTGAATTGTCCGGTTACCCACTTTGGGTCTCCTTGCGTGCTAACTACATGGGCGAGACCAATACGGACCGAGACGAAAATGGGGAGTCTCCATGGGTTCGCCCTTCCTATACACTGGCGCACCTGAGTGCGGGCATGGATTTCGGTCAGATTGGCGCAGGCATGTGGGTAGACAATTTGTTGAATGACGATTCGACTCTCTCTCATCAGGGGGCGGGTCCGCTCGGACGGCGGATGTTCAATTCCACACCGCGTACTATTGGCCTGAACCTCTCTTACGATTTCTAAAAAACTAAAACAGGATGGTTTTTCAAGGGGCGATTTCGCCCCTTTTTTCTTTTAATTAACAATTACGATGCTAATGATCGATTTTTTGATCCATCGTTGGCACAGTGCCGACAGCGCTACTAGGATTACTTCTGGTTGTCCGGGAGTGTGATATTAAAACCGTGCTTTTTAATAACTGGCTCTTAATCCATCGGTCGTACCTTTGGTTAGTCATTTAATCCAGACCGTCAATGCCCGCACACTATCAGGGAAAGAATGCATAAAAAGAACAGGTGCGAGATGGGAACAGATTTGTGTTACTTGGATGCCTGCGAGGCCTTACAGCTTTTCCGGCGACGCGAACTTTCGCCGGTAGAAGTACTGGCCGCACAAATCGATCGCTATGAAGAATTCGGTGGTGATATCAATGCATTCACCCAGACGGCATTTGAGCGCGCGCAGCTGCAAGCTCAGCTCGCCGAGCGGGCTTATGCCAACGGCAGTGCGCGGCCACTGGAGGGGGTGAGCACCGCGATCAAGGATGAGACCTATATTCTTGGTGAGATCACCACCAATGGCTCGCGTCTGCTGCAAGAAAATGTAGCGGATACCACCGACCCGGTGCCGGAGCGCCTGATGGCGGCTGGGGCAATATTTCATGCACGCACCGCCACGCCGGAGTTTTCCGTTGCCGCCTACACCTGGTCGGACCTGTGGGGGGTTACCCGCAATCCTTGGAACCGGGCGATCACTCCGGGCGGCTCTTCTGGCGGCTCGGCAGCAGCCATCGCCGCGGGCTTCTGCACCATCGCGAATGGCACAGATATGGGTGGATCGGTGCGTATTCCCGCTTCCCAGTGTGGCCTTGTGGGACTGAAAGCATCCCATGGTCGCATTCCGGAAATTCCGCCGTACAACGTAGACCCCTATGTTCACCACAGCATGTTGACGCGCAGCGTGCGGGATATGGTACTGCTGTATAACCTGATTGCCGGCCCGCACCCGGTGGATCTGATGTCGCAGTTGCCGAAGGAACGTGTCCCCGCAGAGCCGTTGCCGATGAAAGGGATGACCGTCGGTGTGTCGCTGAATTTGGGCTTTTATTCGCTGGATGCCGACGTCCGCAGGAATACGCTGAACTTTGTGCAGACACTGCGTGATCTTGGTGCGGAGATTTGCGAAGTCGAACTCGAATGGGATGAGCGCTGCATCCGCACCGCACAGATTCATCAGGGTGCGCATATCGGGCATATGCTGCGGGAGAAATACGATAACCCGCAGTGCCGCGAGCAGCTTACCAGTTACGCGCGTCATTATTTCTCGCTGTCGGCAGCGGCCACGCCCGAGTGTATTCGCGAGGCCAATGACTACGCGCAGCAGATGTGGCTTTCACTGGAGCAGGCATTTCGTCAGTGTGATTTCCTTATTTGCCCCACCGTATGTTCCACTCGGGTGGCGGCAGACTTCGATTACAGCTGCGACCAATTGGAAATCGACGGTAGGGTGGTGGATCCGGTCAAGGGCTGGTTTATGACCTATCCCTTCAATACGCTGAGTCGCTGTCCGGTGTTGTCGCTGCCGAGTGGTATCGCCGATAACGGCGTGCCCACTGGTGTGCAGCTGGTGGCGCGGCCCTATCGCGACGGCCAGCTGTTGCAACTGGGGCTGGCATTGGAGGCGACGCTCGGTACCTTCATCACGCCGGCGCATCACCCGCTACCTGCAGAGGAGGTCATTGCTTGATCAGCAAGTGCGCCCGCATGATTCGCGCGGAGATCCGCGCGGGCAGGTTCTCTGGTCCCACCTCCGGTTTGGCGGCGGGGTATGTACAGGCAAATATCGCCATTTTGCCGGCCGCACACGCTGCGGCCTTTGCAGATTTCTGCGCGGCCAACCAACGCGCCTGTGCACTGCTACACCGGTCTGAGCCGGGGCAATACCTGTTGTCGGCACTGGGTGCCGATATCGATATCCGCTCGGACGTGCCCAGATACCAGATTCACCGTGCTGGGCACAAAATGCAGGAAGCTGAGGATATTCGCGATTACTGGCGCGATGACCTGGTCACTTTTGCCTTGGGGTGTTCTTTTTCCTTTGAGGAGGCGCTCATCAGTGCAGGGCTCGAAGTGCGCAATATCAGCGAAGGACGCAACGTGCCAATGTACCGTACGGCACAGCCATGTACGCCTGCCGGCCCCTTCGGCGGCAATCTGGTGGTGAGCATGCGCCCGTTTACGCCGCAGGCGGTGGAACGGGTGTGTGCAATTACCGGGCGCTACCCGTTGGTTCACGGTGCGCCGATTTACATAGGGGATGCCGATGGGCTCGGTATTGGCGACATCCATCAGCCGGACTTTGGCCAGTCGGTGACCATCGCCGAGAATGAAATTCCGGTGTTCTGGGCCTGTGGTGTGACCGCCAATGAGGCACTGCGCTGTGCTGGACTGGAATACTTTATTACCCACGCGCCGGGCCACATGTTAATTGCCGACTTGCAGAACTCAGCACTGGAAAGCATTACCGATATTCGCGATCTCCACGGCAATTGATATCCGGAATTGGATTTTTCACGGACGCACACCGATGTTCAAACTCGTCGATTCAGGCGATGACGCACTTACCGTTTATCTCGCCGAAACCCCGGGTGACGAGGCGCTCGCAAAGGTAATAGATTTTGTGCACAGAGTGCGGTCCCAGAACTGGGACTGGCTGGTGGATCTGGTTCCGTCTTACTGCTGCGTGGCAATTTATTACGACCTGCTGCGTTGTGACTATTTCAGCGTGCGCAGCGCGGTAAGTGCTCTCGCGGGAAATGTCGGCACTACGTGCGAGCTCGCGGCACCCTTGAACCCAACACTAGCGGCAGCGGCCAAGAATTTGCCAGTTCACTACGGGGCGGATCAGGCGCCGGATCTGGAGCGGGTGGCGCGCAGCGCGAAGCTGAGCACAGAAGAGGTTATTGCGCTGCACTCGGGGCAGGAATACCGGGTCTATGCGCTCGGTTTTCGCCCGGGCTTCGCATTTATGGGCAGTGTGCCGGCAGCATTGCAGATACCGCGGCTGGATGTCCCGCGCAAGCGCGTGCCTGCTGGCGCGGTGGCGATTGCCGGAGCGCAGGCCGCGGTCTATCCCAGTGCCAGCCCAGGAGGCTGGAACCTGATTGGCCGCTGTCCTACGTCATTGTTCCGTCTACACCGAGGGGAGCCAAAGGTGGCGCTGGCGTTGGGGGATCGCGTGCGCTTCCAGCCGGTCTCTCGCGAGGAGTACCTGGCGCTGGGTGGGAGGCTGGATGGGTAAACTGGCTGTGGCTGACGTGGCCGAAGTGGTGGGTGCAGAAGTGGCCGACACGCTATCGGTGATCAAGGCGGGGCCGCAGATGCTGATTCAGGACCTCGGCCGCCGCGGTTGCCAGCACCTGGGGATCAGTGTCGGCGGTGTGGCCGACAGCCACGCCGCTGGTTGGGCCAACCGCCTGTTGGACAACCCGGCTAATGCGGCGCTGTTGGAAATCTGCCTGGGTGGCGTAGCCCTGCGCTTTTTGCGCGCGGCGCGATTCGCCCTCACCGGTGCCGACCTCAACTGGCAACTAGACGGCCGTGCGCTCGGCAACTGGCAGAGCTATAGCGCGGCAGCGGGAGCGGTACTGAGCGGCGGCCTTGCCGTGCAGGGTGTACGCGCCTATATGGCGTTGGCTGGTGGCATTGCGGTTGCGCCGATTTGCGGCAGCCTCGCCACAACGGTGGCGGAGGGCATCGGCGGTATCCATGGGCAAGCGCTGCAAAGCGGCGACCAGCTGCCCGCGCCAGTTGCGCCGGCAACGGCATTTATGACCCGCAGAACCCCGGCTATGTTTTGCCGTGACTATCCTGCAGAACTTTTATTGCGGGTGGTTCCATCCAATCAGCATCACCTGTTTGGCGAACATCAATTGTGTGCGTTTTTCTCGCAGGAATATCGGGTATCTCCGGCATCCGACCGTATGGGGGTGCGCCTGCAGGGAACAGCGCTGGCGTCGCCGCCGCAGGGGTTGATATCTGAGCCTGTGGCCGCCGGAGCGATACAGGTGCCCGCAAATGGTCTGCCCATCGTGCTGATGCCGGACTGCCAGACTATTGGCGGCTACCCGAAAATCGGTCATGTGTACCGCGTGGATCTCGATCGCCTGGCACAGGCGCGACCGGGGCAGCGTGTGCGATTTTTGCGTGGTAGCCGGGCTGAAGCCCAGGCCGAGTGGCTGTTACAGCGAAGGTTTTTTCATGGCGGAGCGTGACACTGCAATGGTGAATTTAGATCTCGATAAATACCATCGTCCCGAAATCAACGCGCTGGCGATGCAGATTGAAGCGCTGCTTGTGGCAACGAACGTGCGCGGCATGGAAACGGTGCGCAATCGCGGTTACCGGGGTTATTTGCAGCGCGCGGTCTCAACGCTGCTGTGCAAGCGCGAGCGGGTGGCGATCGTGAGTGGCTTTCCGGTGGCGCAGGGTTTTGAAACTGACGGCCCCGCCGGTGCCCTGGCGCTGGTAAATGGCTTGTGCCAGCTGGGTGCGGAGGTTGTTCTGCTTGGTGTTGATCACTACATTGCCACGCTGCAGCGCTGCGCTCCCGAGCTGCAAGCATCGCACTTTTTGCCGGTGACGCCGGCGAGAGCTCGGGATCAGTTGCGACAATTTGTTGCCCAATTTCACCCCACCCTGTTGGTGTTCGTGGAAGTTCCGGGGGCGGGCGCCGACGGTCGTTACAGGAACATGCGCTTTCGGGATATCACGGAGCAGACCCTGCCGTGGGAGCAGATGTTGTCTCTGGTCGATTGCCCCACGCTGGCGTTTGCCGATGGCGGCAATGAGTTGGGGATGGGGCGACTGCATCAAGAGCTGTACGGCTTGCCGGTAGCCTGTGCTACGGCCAGCACCGACGAGCTGGTGATTGCCGATGTCTCCAACTGGGGTGTTTACGGCGCGCTTGCACTCGCATCCGCCTGTGTTGGCCGTCCGTTGTTACAGAACTTTTGTCTCGCCAGCTGTCTGCGGGCGCTGAACGCCGGGGGCATTGTTGACGGGGTGACCGGTGCTCTTTCCGCCAGCGAAGACGGTCTGCTGCTTAGCCAGAGCGTAGCCATGTTCAGGGCGCTGGAAGTGCTCGCAGAGGCCGCGCTGGGAATACCGGTAGGCGATGAGATAGCACCGCTTGAGGAATGCGTGGCGTGAGGCTGAACTGTGATCTCGGGGAAAGTTTTGGCAACTGGCAGTTGCTGGACGAGCGAGATGTCATGCCATTTATTCACATGGCGAATATCGCCTGTGGTTACCACGCCGGTGATCCGATAACTATCGTGCAGACCCTGCGGCTGGCGCGGCAATTTGGGGTGGCGGTGGGCGCTCACCCATCGTACCCGGATCTCATGGGATTCGGCCGCAGGTCGATGGCATGTACCCCCACTGAGATCCAAGCCATGCTGCTGTATCAGGTCGGTGCTCTGCGGGAGCTGGCCATGGCAGAGGACTTGGCGCTGAACTACGTCAAACCGCATGGCGCCCTGTATAACGACATGATGGGAGATGAAACAGTGCTGCACGCGGTGCTCGCCGCCCTGCAGCGCTGCCGTCTGCCGCTGATGATGATGGCCACGCCGCGCAACGACCACTACCGCCGCCTTGCCGAAGATTACGGAGTGGGTCTTATTTTTGAAGCTTTTGCCGATCGCCGCTACACCGCGGACGGACGACTGCAGCCACGCGCGCAAACCGGAGCGGTACTGCATTCAGCGGAGGAAATCCTAGCGCAGGTGCACGCGCTGTGCGCGGGCAGCGTTACCGCCAGTGATGGGAGGCGTATCAATATCGAAGCGGATTCCCTTTGTGTGCACGGTGACAACGCTGATGCGGTGGCAATGATTCGGCAAGTCCACGCTCAGCTTGAGTGAGCCGCCAAGTTACCGCTGTTCGCCCGCGGCCATGGTCGGGATATTCAAACCGGGGTAACCACTGAGCTTTTGCGGGAAATATTTTTCCAGCAGGGCCAGCAGGATCGCGCGGGATTGGTTGTCCACTTCGCCGTCGACATTCCAGGGGCGGAAGTGATATTGAAACGCGCGGGTGTACAGGCCGATGTCCGCGTCGCTCGCGGTTTCCGCATTGATGCCGTAGCCATAATCCTGCAGCCACTGGGCGAAGCGACGGCGCACACTATCGCGGTCACTGCTGGTGTTGCCATTCAGGAAATCCAAGTGGCGCTTGACGGTGGCGTCGTCATACCAAGCGCCGATGCCGGCCTCGGCCAGCTTTTGCCAGGGAAAGCGCGGGCCGGGGTCGATTTTCCACTGTGGGAGAATATCGCCGTGCCCGACCACGCGGGTGGGGCTGATGTCTGGGTAGCGCGCTAGGATATCTTTGGACAGCGCGATTACCAAGTCGATCTGCGCCGGGTCAAATTCCGGGAAAAAGCACGCAGTTTCGCTTTCGCCTTCCTCAGCGGATTCCGCTGGCGGGGCGCAGTAGCTTTTGTTGACGATCTCGATGCCGATGGAGTGATCGTTCAGCTGGCTGCGGTCTTCCCAGTGGCCGGGGCCGGCGTGCCAAGCACGGCGGTGCTCGTCCACCAACTGATACACCCGCAGTTCATCGTGTGGATAGCTCGGGTCGTTGTGTTCCGGGATCAGGTAGTGCGAACTCACTGGTGCTGAGCTCGGCTCGGTCAATACCCGCAGCGACGTGGCAAAATCAATGGCGGTAAAGTGCATCACCAGAAATCGCACGCGCTCGCTGGCATTCTGTGACGTTACCACCTCCATGCGGTATGCATCGCTGCGATGGTTCATGCCCGCGCTGCTCACGCAAGCGGTAATCGCGAGGGATGCCGTCAATGCGGTGGCGATGAGTGCCGTCCTGGTGAGAATGGCTCTGGTCACTGTGCGGCTTATTGGGCGTGACATAGCGAATCCTTCAGTCGAATTCCCGAGTCGAAATCCTCGGTGGGGATCGGGTTAATTTTCACCAGACCGTGGTTCGAGGTCATGCGGTGGATATAGCGGCCGTCACCCAGAGCAATACCCACATGAGTGAGTACGCCCTCGGCCCAATCTCCATAGGTATTTTTGAGAAATACCAGGTCGCCAGGCTGCAGCGCACGGATACTTTTGATTTTTTCCCCGAACTCATCGGCAGCGAGAGAGTCGACATGCTCCGGTAGCAGTTCATCATCGGCACCAAGCAAGTGCGCATCCCAGGGTCTTTGCGTTTCCAGCGTGGCGAAGTGCTCGCCGCAGGCGGCGACGAGAATTTCCCGAGTCCAGTTCATGCATTGCTCGGCCCTGCCGATACGATAAGCGCGGTTCTCCCACGGCAACGCGGCGGCCAGCAGTTTTTTCCCAAGGCGAGACGCGGGCATGTCATCTTTCGGCTGATCGGCAGCGCTGACCGTGGGGGAAGCTTGGCCGGCGAGCAACGCTGCGGGTCCTTCTGCTTCCGCGCATCCGGCAAAAGGAACCAATGTCGTCAGGGCGAATGCAATGAGTGTTCTGTTCATAGTGTTGGGAGCTCCGCACAGTTGTTATTGCGTTGTGTGTCGGGGATCAACCATAGGGGGTCGATACACAGGCGAGACAACTGCTGACCGCGTGGCAGTGGTAACTCTAGGGTCAGCCGGTTGTTGCGTGATTGCCCCCAGGTCTCCGCGGGTATCAGGCTGTGGTAGCGGTTGCCTTCGCGGGTGACCAGTTCAAGGGGAATCGGCAGGATTGCACTGCCGTGGTTGTCGATGGTGAGCGTGTACCACACGCTGCTGTCTTCTGCAGCCGGGAGGGGTACCGGTATCTGGGGAGCAAAATTTTGCGCTGTGCGGGTGTAGCTGTCGGCGAGTTGAGGTGCTCGGTCCACGACAAACTGCTGAATATCACCTGAGGTCAATGCCAGTGCCGGGGGCGCAGTCTGTTCCCACGGCTGCAGTGAAAGTGCCTTGCCGTCGCGCGCGATACCGTGCAAGGACAGATCAATACTGCCCTGACCATAAAACCAGCTGCGCCAGAACCAGCTCAAGTCGGTACCGGCGGAAGTTTCCAGTGCGCGGAATAAATCCCCGGGCATGGGGCGCTTGCCGATCCATGCCTGGGCAAAGCTGCGTAGTGCCGGGTCGAATACCTCGGGCCCAAGTACCAGATGGCGCAGCACATTCATCACGCTTGCCGATTTGTTGTAGGCGTTGTCGATCTTGAGCAGCAGGCTGTCGGCACTGGTCATAATCGGCTGGTGGTCGGCGCTGGCCGTGTAAGCCGCTATCGAGCGGGGCTCACCATAGATCACATCGAAATTGGCCTCCCAGCTATGCTCTGCCCGGTATTCGATAAAACTCACCAGACCTTCGTCGAGCCAGGCCCACTCGCGCTCGTCGGTATTGATACGCATCGGCAGGTAGTTGTGGCCAACTTCGTGAATGACGGTGCCGATAAAGTCGTATTTGGTGAGCGCCTCCCATGCGGGTTGCCTCCGGGTGGACACGCTGCGTTCTGGACGGATGGGAATGGTGGCAAGACCGGGGTATTCCATGCCGATACCTGACGCGTTGACCACGCTGATAGTGTTGGTGTCCAGTGGCATCAGTGCGCTGTCGAACACGTCCAGGCTATGGGCAATTGCGGGCAGGCCGAACTTTTCCCACAGGGGTGCGGCCTCTGCGGGGAAGAACTGCTGCAGGCGGCGACCGCGCTGGTCATACTGAATCTGCCACTGGAAGCTCGCCGAGGCACTAAAGGCAAAGTCGCGCAGCTGTTGGCCGGTAAATTGCCAACTTCTGGTATCGGTGGCGTGTGCATTGCGGTTGGCGGCGCGGCGCTGCCTTGCCTGGGGACCGTCTATCATCCAGCCGGGTTCGGTGGATTTTCGCCGCCACAGCTCGAGCTGGTGGCCGTTTAGTACCTGCGTCGGGTTTTGGAGTTCACCACTGGCGGCTACGACAAAATCTTCCGGGACCTCAATACGCGCCGAGTAGTCGCCGAATTCGGTGGAAAATTCACCCTGTTGTAAAAACGGCTTCAATTGCCAGCCGGCGTAATCGGTATAGGCGGCGGCGCGCGGAAACCACTGAGCAATGACATAAATACGGCTGCCGTCCGCAAGTGTTTCGTAGCCGCTTCGCGCACCAGCGGCGTTTTTTTCAATCAGGGGAAGTTGCCATTGAATGTGCAGATACTGGGTCTTCCCGGGCGAAAGTGGCTCGGGCAGAGGTACTTTCAGCAGGGTATCGTGCACCTGCCAGTTGAGTGCCTGGCGGCGACCATCAGTGACCGTATCTATCGCAAAGCCTTGGGCAGTTTTCCGGGCGACCGCACGCTTGCGCGATTTTTCGTCCGCTGCGGTGAACAAGCGAAAGACGGCCTTGGCGTCGACTTTGAGTGCATTGTGGTCGAGGAAAAAATACAGCGCAGGGAGCGCATCGGGTGAGTTGTTGTGGTAGCGAATGTCTGCGCTGGCGAGGAGCCGCTGCTGGTGGGTGTCGAGACGTGCATTGAGGTCGTAATCGACCTGCTGCTGCCAGTAATTCTCCGTTGGCATTCCCGTGCCACTGCGATAACTACCGAGATTCAGGTCGGTCTGGCTCAGCCGGACGAATGAGTCGGTACCGGTTGCCGCATGACTGGACGCGCCGGCGCTCAGGGTACACAGTAAAGTGGTACCCAGCAGGATGCCACAGGTGCGCCTATGGCTGTGGCGCCGCAGTACCGGCGGTTCGCTCATGCCGCTCCCGCCTCTGCATGCACAGGCGCACCCGCACCCGGCAGCTGCCAGCGCTCCACTGCGAGCCCCATTGCCAGAGCGAGAAGCAGGCAGCCCATGCCGAGGCTGAGTACCGCAGCAAAACCGCCCGCAGCGATCAGCGCCGCCGCCAGCGGAGGACCGAGAATTTCACCAATTTTGAATGCACTGGCACAAAGCACGATAAAGCGACCGCTCTGATCGATACGGTTGAACTGATCCATCAACAGCGGCAGGGAAAAACTCCAGAAAAACTGGAATACGATGGATGTGGTCGCGTAGAGCAGGTAGGCGTCGAGCGTTGTCCCGCCGATTAGCACGGCCATGGTGGCAACCTGAACAAGCATCGCCAGCAGTAGGGTGGGAATGCGGCCGAGATAGGAGGATAGCAGCGGGGTTGCCAGCGAGCCGAGCCCACTGATGGCAAATCCGATTCCCAGCAGGTCACCCACCGCAGCATTTTCAAGACCCAGGTTTACGCCGATACGCTCAAGGTAGGCCCACACGGCGGAGACGCCACAGTAATAGATCACGGTGGTAAAAAACACCGTGAGCGCTCTGGCATTCACGAGTGTACCCAGTTGCCTGGCGTCGCGCGTATCGGCTTCCCGGTTGGAGGCTGGGAAGGCAAGTATGCACAGCAGTATGGAAATCAGAAGCCAGCCGTTGAGATAGTGGAAAAAGGCATCGATTTGCAGTTGTTGTATGAGGCGCGGAACGGCGAAAAACCCGATGGTGCCGAAAATGACCTGGGCGGTAACCATGAGACCGAACGCAAGTTGCGGCTTTGGCTGATCGCTGAGCCCCGCCAGAGCGATGGCGTAGGCTGATCCGCAGCCGATACCGGCGAGTACCCGGTTGAGCATCAACGCGGGAAAATTGGTATTGCCGATACTGGCTAGATTGGCGAGCAGAAAGAGAGTCAAGCCAATCAGCACCATGGGGCGCCACTGAACTCGTCGTACCCAGAAAATCGCCGACGCCGAGCTGAGAAAAATTCCGATTACGTCCGCCGCCGCCAGCCAGCCAATCTGCTGCGCAGAAAAGACTCCCAGATCGGTAAACGCGCCCACCCAAAGAGGCAGTAGCGTGAGAATGGAGGCGCCCATCATGGCGACGAAGAGCAGGCTCAGTAAACTGGGTAAATATGTACTCGGAGTTTTCATTTTTGTTATTAGGTCAAACCAGTGGGGCGAATAAATCCACACAACTTTTCAGCCAATAAGGCGCAAAGTACACGCCCATTTTCAGCCCAAATATAGAGAAGTGGATTCCTTAAGCCAATGACTATCAATCGGTCTGGGCGATAGAAGGGGGTGCATTATATCTGTAGATTTCCAGTATTCATTTTTGAGCAAGAAATGGTCATATGGCGAACAGAAATTGCTCGTTATTTGGTCTTCTTGGAAATCATACCTGATTAAATTTTGTACGCACTTGTGGCTGGGAATTGCAGTTTGTCATATTTGTCTCGGTTTGCACTATCGGCGAAAACGATGGCTACCGACATTCGCTAGTCTGTGAGAATTGGTAAAATTTTGTGTAATCATGCGCAGTTGGCGGGCAGTGAAACGTCATACTTGGTATTTTCCTATGTGAATAAAGCCCGGAATCGTGAAAAGCCAGTTTTATCTACGTTACACGTTTAAGCACTGAGATCAGGAAATGGCGATATACACAATCAAAGTGGTACCAGTATCGGCTGCGATTATCGCCATGCTGACGATGGTCGTTGGCTGCTATAAAAAGGTGAACACGCCCGTAGCCGCGGACATAGCCAATGTGCCTGCATTTGTGGCTGTCGAGGGGCCAAATATCAAGGTGTCCATGCGTTATTTCACCAAGAGCAATCTGGTGGGGGAGCCGCTCGATGGTTATCAGGCGAACCGCTGTCTGCTAGCACCGGAAGCTGCGAACGCACTGCTTGCGACTGCACGGGTACTTGAGGAGCATGGGCTCGGCTTAGAGTTATTCGATTGCTACCGGCCCCAGCGGGCGGTCAACCATTTTGTGCGCTGGGCGTCGGCACCGGAGGATTACAGCACCAAACCGGATTTCTACCCGAGTGAGGAAAAATCGGAACTGTTTGCTCGAGGCTATATTGCCGAGCGCTCCGGGCACAGCCGTGGCGCCACCGTGGATCTAACCCTATATCAATTGGATACCGGGGAAGAGTTAAACATGGGCACTTCCTTTGATTTCATGGATGAGCAATCGGCCACTGAATTTCCACTGGTGGACGCCGCGGCGCGGGAGAACCGCCTGAAACTGCGCACAGCGCTAGAAGCACAAGGCTTTGTGAATTACACGCAGGAGTGGTGGCATTACACCTATAAGCCCGAACCCTGGCCGGAAACATACTTCGATGCGCCTGTGCAATGACGAGCCCGCAATATTGTGGCCATGAGCACGGTGGATATGAGAAATGTCTTGCGAGATTAGACGTGCCTGGCTAACAAACCTAGGAAGTAAGTAAACATTGCGGTTTCGGTAAGCGGCGCCGTCTTCTTCCAATAATGCCTCTGCTGAAGCGGGTATTGGTGGCCTGTTGCTGGAGAGAGAAGTGCTCGGCGCCAATGCTGTCCATAAAATCACGGGCAGGGGCGGAGGCTACTTTGATATGAATATCAAGGCGTTTTGTAGTTGTCACGCCCTGGCACCACATTGAAAGCCGGCTTGATCCGGTATCCTTCTGAAAGCCCCGCAAAGCGGGGCTTTTGTGTTTCTGCGCCATTCATTTTTATCTAGTGTTGATCGACCTTCCAACTATTAACAAAGCACTAGGGCGCTGAGATAGTTCGGCTGCGCCTAACACGATATTTCTCTGCCAGCAGTAAAAGCTTGAGGCGACAAGATTGAGCGTTGCGTCCCAGACTAAATAATCGAGTGTGCAATCCAGCGTCTACACCGGCATGCACTAGCGTGACCGTCTAACCTTTCTCCGTTCACCGCGTTAACAAAAATAAAGCCATAAATTCGATGATCGGAGATAACCTCATGTACAAAAGCAGTCTTTTTGTTTCGCTAGCCATTACTTCTGCGCTGTGGTCCGTAAATACCATGGCGGCTCCAGCCAAAGGCGCGGCCGCCGGTGACAGTATCACCATGGGATTCGCGGCGGACTGCACCGGCAATACGTTCTTTACTGGCGGTTTTTTCTGCCTGTTGGGCGGAGACCAGCCTGAGCACAGCTGGTTTGACGGTTCGGCGAGTAACGTCAACAGTGTCCACGACAAATACAAGGCTCTGGACCCGAGTGTTGCGGCCAACAAAAACGCCGCTCGTTCCGGTGCCGAAATGCGCGGCGGTGGTGACAGTTTCAGCGTGCAGGCGGATCGTATCCTTGCCGATACCCTGGTCGCGGATCATGTGGAAGTAGTGCTCGGCGGCAACGATATCTGCAATCGCGATTGTGTCGATCCGGCCAACTGTTCGGATCCACTATTGACCGAAGGTCAGTGGCGCGGTGCGGTGCAGGCGGGACTCGACAAGCTGGTAAATGGTCTGCCCACTGGTTCAACCGTGGTGCTGGGGTCGGTACCGCGGGTGCAGGACCTGCGCGCTGCGGGTATCGCCAAACAGACCGGCAACTGGCGCGTCAACTGTGAAAGCGTCTGGTCCACGTTCGGCATCTGCCGGATTGCAACCAATGGCGGAACCATGAATGGTGAATCGTTTGCAACACGCTACGCGGGTATCGAGGTTGCGCAGCAGCGTTACAACCAGGTACTGCAGGAGGAGGCCGCTGCCTATAACGGTATGAATGGTGTGGAAGTCATTGCGGAATATACCGGTGCGAACCAGACCAATGTGGGCACCTTCACTTTCGGCAAAGACGATATCGACGGTGGGGATTGTTTCCACCCGAGCGTCCGCGGGCAGAACACCGTGGCGAACCTTATGTGGAGCGGCAACCCGGACAAATAAATCTCAGGCGGTGAACAGGGCTCCGTGCGGAGCCCTTAATTTGTTGCAGCGTAAAAGCTGTTCCGGTCGTTCAGGTATGATGTGCCAGTTGGGCTACTCATCATCTCCTGCATTACTCTTGTCGCTCTGCTGTTCGAAATAGCCTTTTTCATGAACCTCGTATTGCACCCGCTGCGGTAGCCCGTTGCGCATATAGGTCACATCCACCACCTCGCCGCTGGTTAGTGCATCCCACAGCTGGTTCTGTCCACTGTGCACCCAGCTATCGTTTACACGCACTACTACGTCACCTTCCTCGAAGCCGAGTGCAGTGAAGAACTCGCTTTCTTCTATACCTTCTAGCCGCAGTAAGTTATGTCCATCGACCACGTGTTCCGCCGGGACGAATTTTTGTTCCAGCTCGGCGCGGTTGCGCAGTTGCTGTTCCAGCCATTCCTGCCCTAGAGGTAGCACTCCGGAAGGTGCGATCAGTTTGCGGGACTCGCCCACCGGCTGCTCGATGCGCCGCATGGTAGCTTCGTCGCGGTCGGTAGTCGCGGTCTTGGGCACGCGCACGTAATCGCCATCGTCACTGCTCAGGGGCAGCCGCTCGAGGTGGTCGCTGACCTGCAGGATGGCGTAGCGCTCGTACACCCGCTTGAGGATAACACCGGGCAGCAACTTGTCCCCCGGTGAAAAACGGCCGGCGGAAGCGCCGCGGATACGAACGAGCGCGGTCGACTGTTCGGGCTGTGAAGACACGCTGGTACCGCTCAGTTGCAGCGGTAACTCGGTGTCGGAAATCCTGTCGGTCGATTGTCGCCAGCGGACGGCATCGGCGTGCGGGCTTGCGGGATCGTGACCGAGGCGCAGCAGCTCTTGGTCAATCCACATGGCATAGTGTTCCAGGGGCTGGGGGCCTTTGACATACAGTCCGTTCACAAAAACCACCGGTACGCTGTGTAGACCGAGGGCCCGTGCCTGGGCGGTATCGGCAGTAATCCTGTCGATGCGGTCGGGCTCGTCAAGGCATCGGCTAAAGGCGTCTTGTGCAATTCCCAGTTGTGACGCCAGCTGCGTGAAGACCTTTTCGTCCAGTGTCTTGGCGCGGGTGTAGAGGCCATCAGCGTAGGCCCAGGGCATACCCTGCAGGCTGGCGCAGTGCACCGCAACAGCCGCTGGCGCGCCCTGGCGGTGGTAGCGCATGGGAAAATCAAATGGCGCTATGGAAATCCAGCCGGCATAGCGATCCAGTAGTTCACGCAGTACCAGATTGGTGGCGGCACAGTGGACCGACTGGTAGGAGCAGAACACTGCGAGGGTGATCGGGGCTGCGGGGTTGCCGCGCAGCGGGCGGTCTGCGGTATCAATTTCGAGTCTCGGGGGGCTGGGGTAGGGGAGCAGCCAGTCGACCGCGGGACGAGCCTCCGTAGAGTCAGCCGACGGGAATTTTGCTTCCACCATCGATTTCAAGGTATCGAAGCGCAGTTGATACTCGGCAAGGGCCAGGTCGTGCCGCTCGAGAATGATTTTTTGATCTACCTCTCCCAGCGTGATTGCGCTATTCCCGATGCGCGCCACCATCTGCTCGTCGCGCTTCCCCGTGTCACTTGCGGCTGGCGCATCCTCGCCACAGGCTGTGAGCAGCGCAGCGATGAAAACAGGTAGAAGCCGCAAGGCCCGGCAGCAATGCTGGTAGTCCAGTTCGTCCATGGATTTTGATCCGCTGGCTATTATTCTGCGAGGAGTTCTACCACAAGGTCACAAGGCGCTCTACCGAGCCCATAGCGCGCTGCGCATGTTGGCGCGACGTTAAACGCTGCAGGATGCGTTGGCAAACTTTCTCGCTACCTTGGTACTCGGGAAGAGTGGAGCGCTACAAGAAGCTGAGGAAGGGCCGGCACTGGGTAACATTGCCGGCCTAAGACTATTTAACTTGAAAATCAGAAGCCGCTGGACCAGCCGAATCGAATAATACTCTGGCTCATGGTGAGATCTGCCTCACCGCCACCAAATGCTGCCGGAATCGAGCCGCTCCCTGCCACTTTTTCCTCGAATGCATGGGTATAGGAAATCAGCCATTCTCCCAGGCCGGTACGCCATTCTGCGCCAACACTGCCGTGATTCTTGATGACCGCGGGTGCCAGGATGTTGATAAAGGTCTGGTCGCCTGAAATCGCTTGCCCGGCGTGGCTGATCCCGCCGCGCAGGGTAACCGTATCGTTCAAGGCGTATACCGCCCCGAATTTAATCACCTCCACATCGCTCCAACCAAAACCGGGGCCGCCATCGGCACCCAGGGGATTGCCCTGGAAAAGCAGGTTCAGGCTGTTTCCGACCGAACCTATGTCGCTGTACTCAATGCGCTGCCAGTCGGCTGCAAGAGTAAGAGCGGAGCTGGCATTCCAGCTGATACCTGCCCCATAGCTCGCGGGGATATCAAATCCGCCCTGGTCCGCAAATAGACCGGCATATTCACCAAAAGTACCGGTCTCGATTTTCGAAGACCAGGAAGCACCGAGCGTGACGTTTTCATCCAGTTGGCCGATCCAACCGAGCTTCAGTCCCCAGCCATGTGCACTGTCATGGCCATTGTTTGTGACCTTGCCGGGCTGGGCCGATACAAATGCGTTATCGAACGGCTGCAGGCCGTTCGCCTCAAAACGCTGATAGGCAAAGGTCGCCGCAATACCCAGCGAATGCGCTGGGGTTGGGCGGAATGCCAGTGATGGCGTAACAATAAGCTGGCTCAGATCCACTCCAGCATCGCCAGACGCCCCAAAAGCCGCAAATGGATTGGTGCTGTAATCCGTGTTCATCCCTCCATTACCGTACACCGCGATTCCGTAACTCCAGCGGGTAGAGATTTCGCGTGAATAGCCAATTTCTGGAATCACAAAGGCGGATACGCCATTACCGTTATAGTTCCCGTCGGCGCCTGCAAGGTTGCCTTTGATGCGCGCACTGCGGTCTGGGTTGAACCAGGTGAACCCCACGTCCAAGCGGTTGCCTACCAGCGCGGTTCCCGCGGGATTGGTCGCCGCAGCAAGGGAATCTTGTGGCAGGGCTATACCGACACCCGTCATCGACTGGGCCTTGGGGCCGACGCCATCCATAAAGTAACCATTGGTGGCATTTGCGGAGGTAGAAAATAACAGGGAACAAACAATGGCAGCCAGAGTAGCTGAATAACTGTCATCCAGTGGTTTGGCGTTGGTGAAGAATTTTATGCCGGCGATAACTGTTGTTACTGCTAATACTGTAATTACAGGAAAGATTTCTAAGTGCAGATTCATTACGCATCACCCTATTTTTGTGATTATTTTGCTTATTTTTGTGAGGTTACCTATTTACTGCTGTGGTCATTTTTTCAGTGATTTTGAAAATTTTGTCGATCTTTGAGATGTGTTCTTATTCTGGTAAAAGTGCCTCGTTTGTATTGTGGGTTTTTCGTATCGGTTTAAGTGGTAATTTTGGGGTTCATGGGAATGCAGCGTTTACTGTGGCCGAGGAAGTCTATTCAGCAGCCGTTGAAGTGACATCCAGAACAGCTCGTCCCGGGAGTAACCGCTAAAACGATCTACCTCATGCCCATCGCTAATCAGAATAAAAGTGGGGGTGCCGACGATGGCGGCTTTGAGCTGCACCTGCTGATCTTCCAATACGATAATATTGCCGTGGATTTCGCTGAAGTTAAGTGGCCGAAGTGGAGCAATGCTGGCCTCTTCGGTTTTGGGGTAAATACTCCCGATGTCGCGATCAAAGGCTCGGCAAGCTCCGCACTGGGGTTCAAAAACATAGAGCAGCTCGGCAGCATTTAGTACTGGGCAGAATAGCAACAGCAGTATCGTGGCGGTATTCCTGGCCTTTTCCAAAAGTGCGAATGGTGGGCTATGGCTTAATGTAGGCATAGCCGTTCTCCAATTGCAGCCGGGTGATTTCATCAATGCCCGCGTCGACAAACTCCACTCCAGGAGTCATATCGCCTTCCCGAAGATTCTTGGCCTTCAGCGTATTGCGACACACCTTGAATTCAACTCCGTTTAACATCTGCGAGTCGATCATCGATGCATAGGTGTTTCCTTGCGCGTCCTTGGCATTGTCGATTAAAAAATCTATACCGCCGCCAACCGCGACGACGGTAATCGCGATCTCACTGTCTACCGCTCGCTGATTGTCGATGTGACGTATGGCCCGCAGCGCCTGGCTGCTATCTGAGATGTGGTAGACCACACCTCGGAGAACAAGCGTGGGCGCGCTCGCTGTGTAATTAAGGGCGGCGAAGCTCACAGTAGCCAGCATCATCAAGCTGAAAAGCCAGGTAAGCGGATGCCGGAGTCTTAAATGTAGTGCTGGCATTGTCGTTCCTATTCAAACAGAGCCTGCTGCATTTCGAGGAAAACGTGGTACGCATTACGTCGGTTCGCCGCGTCGAACAGGGCGACATCGCGAAATTCTGACCAGTCTGTAGCGTCATATGCATCGTTGAAACTTCGCAGTTCTTCCGCGGCCGCACCCATTTGTTGGCGAAGAAAGCGAATGTAGTGTGTGTTCAGCTGGATATCATCTGCGGGATTTTTCGAGGCGTGACCGTGCCCAGGGACAATGACTGTGGCGCCCAGCTTTGCGATGGCTTCCATACTGTGCAGCCATGTCTCGGTGTTGCCATCAACCAGGAAGGGAAGTCTTCCACTAGAGAAAATATCCCCGGCAAACAACACGGATTCCGAGGGGATGGAGAGCAGGATGTCGTCCGGGCTATGACTGAAACCACCGTCGATAATGTCTATGGCAATGTCGCCCAGCTGTAGGCGATACCGCGGCCCTGTTTGAAAATCCAGCCAAATATCTGCGCCGATCAATCTGGTTTTGTCGTTGACCCAGGGGGAAAGGGATTCCCTTCTCTGTTGCAGGCGGCGCTGCGCGTGCTCTGAGCCAATGTAGGTCTGGCCACTGCGCTTGGCAATTACAGTAGCGCCGGCATCTTTTAAGACCTGCAGGCCATAGATGTGGTCAGCATGGTAGTGGCTGACAATGACATGGGTCACGGGCAAAGCGGTAAGCTTTGCAATGGCATCTAGCATCGCCTGCGCCAGTGCTGGCGTGGCCAGGGCATCGTATACGACCACACCGTTTTCGGTGATTACAAACCCGCTGTTACTCATAAAACCCTGGTTGTCAGCGGAAGCTAAGCCAGCTACGCCTTCGAAATACCAGGAATTTTCAGAAATTTGGACAGGGGTCAGGTGTATTGCTGATGCACTGGCTGCAGGCGTGGCTGAATTGCAGGTGTTGCCGATAAGCAGCGCGATCGAAGCTGCAAGCGCGAGCTTCCTGGAGTAACCAGACCTGCGTCTTATTATGTTTATTCTCATCTTCGATGGGCTTGAAATATACCATAGGGGGTATAGTATAGGTGCGTTATCCTAATAATGAAAATAGCGCATCCAACATAATAAAAATTCTGGAGGCATGATGTCAGAAAAGTCAGGAAGGGAGATTGTGCCGCAGGCATACACCCCATCGCCGACGGTAACGGAGCGCCCGGGCGCGCTTGGTCAACTCCGGAAAGCGCCGGAATCGTTTTTAGATAAATCCACTATTGCCGCAGTGAGCAAGTCAGGTATCGATGAAAATCGTCGCCAACTACTGCGCACCAGTTTTACTACCGCTCTGGCGGGGATGCTTGGGGCCAGTTTATCGGCACGTGCTCTGGCTTCGCAGGGCGACCCGGACATTCTCACACTGCCGCCGTGGTCAAAGTCCCTCGGCAATGCAGTCGCCACCAATCCCTACGGTCAACCCTCGAAGTACGAGGCGAATATTATTCGACGGCAGAGCCCGGGTTTGACGCAAACAGATCAGGCCAGCGTGTCCTTCAGTCCCCTGCAAGGCATGTTTGGCATGATTACCGCGAGTGGTTTGCACTTTGAGCGGCACCACCAGGGGTGGGTGGATATCGATCCCAGACGCCATCGCCTGATGATCAACGGCCTGGTGTCGAAGCCAATGGTATTCACCATGGAAGAGCTGATGCGCTTGCCTTCCGTATCGCGTATTCATTTCATCGAATGCGGTGCCAATACCGGTATGGAGTGGGGTAATACTGCAGTGCCGACCGTGCAATATACGCACGGTATGTTGTCCTGTTCTGAATTTACTGGTGTGCCGCTGTCGCTGTTGCTCGAACACGCTGGCTACGATAAAGCCAAGGCCAAGTATGTGTTGGCCGAGGGGGCTGACGGTTCTTCGATGACGAGAACCATTGATATTGAGCGCGCGCTTGATGACGTGATCGTCGCCTACGGTATGAATGGCGAAATGCTTCGTCCTGAAAACGGCTATCCGTTACGTCTTGTTGTTCCCGGCGTCCAGGGCGTCTCATCGGTGAAGTGGCTGCGTCGTCTTGAAGTGGGTGATATGCCCTATGCGACCAAAGACGAAGCGATACATTACGTCGATCTGATGCCAGATGGTCAGCACCGCCAATACACCTCGATCCAGGAGGCAAAGTCCGTGATTACCAGTCCGTCCGGTGGGCAGCGCCTGTTGACGAAGGGCTACTACAACGTTTCCGGTCTGGCGTGGAGTGGTCGTGGCACAGTGGAGCGTGTGGACGTGTCGTTTGATGGTGGCCGCAACTGGTATACCGCGAAGCTCGAAGGGCCAGTGCTTCCCAAGGCCCTGACGCGATTTAACATCGGCTGGACTTGGGATGGTAAGCCGGCCATTTTGCAGAGTCGCGTGGTAGATAGCACTGGTTATGTTCAGCCATTGAAGCGCCAACTCAAAGAAGTGCGGGGCACGCGTTCTGTCTATCACAACAACGCAATCCAATCGTGGCAGGTTACTGAATCAGGGGAGGTGGAAAATGTTCAACTCACCTGATGCCTTTACACGCTCTCTCTGTGTTTTGTTTGTGACTGCAGCACTTACGGCCTGCGGCGAGGGGCGCGATGAAAACGCGGAGGCAGCGACAATTACGCCGCCCGTTGCCAGTCCCTGGCAAAGCAATTACCTCGAGATCGGCCGCACGGCGAGCCCCGCGGAACTTGCCGCTTGGGATATCGACGTGCGCCCCGATTTTACTGGCCTGCCGCCCGGCTCCGGTAATGCAGAGCAGGGTGAGGAAATCTGGCTCGCCCGCTGCGCCGCATGCCACGGTGACTTCGGTGATTCCAACCAGTTTTTCTCGCCGCTGGTGCTGGGCAATGTGACACCGCAGGATATTGAAAGTGGTCATGTGGCTGCGCTGAAGGACCCAACCCGGGTTCGTACCACTCTGATGAAGGTGGCCACGGTATCCACGCTGTGGGACTACATCAATCGCGCGATGCCATGGAACGATCCCAAGTCATTGAGCACGGATGAGGTGTATAGCCTGGTTGCCTATTTGCTGAGCCTTGGCTACATCGTGGACAGCGATTTCGAACTGTCCAACGAAAATATCGCGAACGTGCAGGCACGTATGCCAAATCGTAATGGTATGACGCAAGAGCACGGCCTGTGGAAGGTTGATGATGTATCCGATGTCCACAATACCGCGTGTATGACCAACTGCGAAGCCAGCGTAGAGGTGGCCTCGTCTATTCCGCAATTCGCCCGCAATGCCCACGGCAATTTGCGCGATCAGATGCGAATTTTCGGTCCCTTCCCCGGTGAGGACACCGGTGCTGAGCGCGGCGCTGAAACTGCGATTGCCTCGGTTGCTAAAGAGCCACCTGCGCCTGAAGCAGGACTCGCTTCATCAGCACCGATGGAGTTGCTCACCGGCAATAGCTGCCTGGGTTGTCACCAGATCGATAGCAAATTGGTCGGCCCCGCGTTTACCGCCGTGGCAGAAAAATATGCTGGCCAGGACGATGCGGTTGTTTATCTCAGCCGCAAGATTCGCCAGGGTGGCTCAGGTGTCTGGGGCGGCTTTATGCCACCAATGGCACAGCTGAGTGAGGCAAATGCAGAAGAAATTGCACGCTGGCTGGCGCAGTAGCTCTACCAGATGATCGCAAAAGACTACGTAACCATAATAGTAACGACATAAGAAAAGAGTGGGGAAGCGAATGAAAACAAGTAGACGTGGATTTATGAAGCTAGCCGGGGCCGCGGTGGCACTGGGTATCTTGCCATTGAAAGTACTGGCGGATTTTGTACGCCCAAAAGAGGCGATGGCGGCAACAGATCTGGCTGGTGTCTTTGCCAGCTTGGGCAATGCACAAGATAGTGACCAGATCATGCTGGAAACTCCGGATATTGCTGAAAATGGTGCAGTTGTACCGATCACGGTCACTAGCGTGATCCCAGGAACAAGCAAGATTTATGTTGTGGTGGAAAAGAACCCCAACCCATTGGCTGCCGCGTTCATGATCCCCGAAGGCACCGATGCGTTTGTGCAAACCCGGGTGAAGGTTGCGCAAACATGCCCGATTTACGCCGTGGTGGAGGCGGGCGGCAAGCTGTACAAGGCCAGCCGTGAAACAAAGGTAACCCTGGGTGGTTGTGGCGGCTAAGCAGGCTGAAAATATAAATTGAAGGAGTATGAATATGGCAGGTTCAATTCGAATTCGGGCGACGCTGAGTGGGGATGTTGCCGAGGTAAAAGCCCTGATGCGCCATCCGATGGAAACCGGGCAGCGTAAAGACAGTACCGGCAATAAAATTCCAGCGCATTTCATTACCGAAGTGACAGCTACATCGGCAGGCAAGACCGTGCTCCAGGCCCAATGGGGTGCCGCTGTATCACAAAACCCGTTCCTGAGTTTTCGTATCAAGGGCGCCAAGGCGGGGGATACCGTTACAGTGCAGTGGCTGGATAACAAAGGTGAATCCGGTGTTGGTGAGGCGACGGTCGGATAAGCTCGCCGCAAACACCACGTAATAAAAATAACGCTGGCCGGGCGCTCGCTCGAGCCAGCACCCTGGAGGCTCTATGTTGGCTAAATCAGGTTTTGCCACGCTAATGCGCAGGCTTTCTGTTTGCATGCTGCTGGTTACCGTTTCCGCAACAGCACAGGATGATCCCTTCGCAGAATACCGGGCGATGATGGGGGACGATAACCCCGCAATTTTTGTCATTGAGGAAGGCGCCGAGCTTTGGACAAGGCCCCTGGGGCCAAAGCAAGCCTCTCTGGAGCAATGCGATCTGGGGTTGGGTGCAGGCGTTGTAAAGGGTGCTTATGCCCAGCTTCCCCGCTACTTTGCGGATACGCAGCAAGTCATGGATCTGGAAGGGCGACTGATTCACTGCATGGTCACCCTGCAAGGCAGGGAGCGCGACGACATATTGCGCAAGCCCTATTCAGCTACCGGGGATATGGGCACCGAACTTGAAGCGCTGGCCAGCTATATTGCAGAGCAATCTAGCGGTATGCCGATTGTGATACCGCAAAATCACCCCGCGGAACAGGAAGCTTATGCATTGGGCGAGCAACTGTTCTTCTATCGCGCCGGTCCTTATGACTTTTCATGTGCGACCTGCCACCGCCAAAGCGACAAGCGTATTCGCCTGCAAAAATTGCCCAACCTCACCGTCAGTGATGGTGCCGGTATGGCCTCGTCAACGTGGCCGGCATACCGCATTTCTCAGGGCGTGGTGCGAACAATGGGATGGCGAATGCAGGACTGCGCCAAACAGCAGCGACTGCCCCAGTTGTTGCCCGGCTCTGAAGCCGTGGTCGCGCTGATCGAGTATATGGGGGTTAATGCCGCCGGAACTGAAATGGCCGCGCCTGGCTTAAAGCGATAGGAGTTCAAAGCGATGTGGCAAATCAAATACCTGCTCGCTGTCGTTGCGGTTTCTGCGACGGTGAGTGCCTGTGCCGAATCCGGATCGCAGTCCAAAGCAAAGACTGTGGAATCCGTATGGCTTGAGTCGATGGTGGCAAAAAATCATGTGGGCCTCGATCGTTTAAATCAGACCGCATTGCAAAGCGCATGCAGCAATGCCGAAAGCCAGGTGGTTTCGGATACGGAGCGCGAGCAGCTGCAGCAGGAGGCCACCAAGTCGGTGGCTTATCCCGCGGACGGTGTATTTCTCGGTAATTGGCAGCAGGGCGAAGCCATTGCTGGAAATGGGAAAGGGATGCAGTGGAGCGACAATCCCAACGAGCCCAATGGAGGAAATTGCTACGCGTGTCACCAGATGAGCCCGGATGAAGTTGCCTATGGCACGGTCGGGCCGTCACTGCGCAATTACGGTATGCGTGGTGTTTCGGAGGCGATGCTGAAATATACCTGGGCCAAGATCTGGAACCCTCAGGTCTACCTGGTTTGCTCTCACATGCCGCGTTTCGGTGATGCTGGCATTCTCGATGAGCAGCAAATCCGCGATGTGATGGCGTATCTGTTTGATCCGGCTTCCCCTGTTAACCGCAAGTGAGTATTTATGAATCGACGGGAATTTGCCCAGATGCTGGGGTTGGGGGTAGTAGCGGGCATATCACTGCCACTGCTGAATGGTTGTGGCCGTAAATCGGCGGCTGCTGCGGGTGATTTCTACAATTTACCGCGGTTTGGCAATGTGCACTTTATGCATATGACTGATGCTCATGCGCAGTTGATGCCGATTTATTACCGCGAGCCGTCAGTCAATATTGGTGTGCACGGGGCAAGAAACCAGTCGCCGCACATTGTCGGCGAAGCTTTCCTGCAAGCTTATGGTCTGCCCGCAGACTCGCGTATTGCCCATGCCCTCACGTATCTGGATTTTAACGAGGCGGCAGCACAGTATGGGCGCGTGGGCGGCTTTGCCCATCTGGCAACCCTGGTAAAGCAAGTCCGCGCTTCGCGGCCGGGCTCACTGCTGCTTGACGGCGGCGACCTCTGGCAGGGTTCGGCGACGTCCCTGTGGACCAAGGGCCAGGATATGGTCGATGCCAGTAAAGCACTGGGAATCGATATTATGACCGGCCATTGGGAGTTTACCCTCGGCGCGGACAGGGTCATGGAGATTATTGAAAATGATCTCGATGGCCACATTGAATTTCTGGCGCATAACGTAAAAGACTTCGACTTTGGCGACGCGATATTTGCAAGCCACACCATGCGCGAAATGAACGGCGTACCCGTCGCCATTATCGGTCAGGCATTTCCGTATACGCCAATCGCCAATCCCGGGCACTTTACCCCGGGCTGGACGTTCGGAATCCAGGAGCGCGAGCTGCAGGAGACGATCAACAAGGTGCGCAGTCAGGGCGCCCAGGTTGTGGTGTTGCTTTCTCACAACGGGGCTGATGTCGATATCAAATTGGCGTCCAGGCTCAGTGGCCTGGACGCGATCATGGGCGGCCATACTCACGACGCGATTCCGCAAGCGATACAGGTCAAAAACAGCGCTGGTGGACAAACCCTGGTCACCAACGCCGGCAGTAATGGCAAGTTTCTCGGCGTTCTGGATTTTGACGTGCAGGCCGGCAAGATCAAGCAGTGGCATTATCGCTTGCTGCCCGTGTTTGCGAACCTGTTACCGGCAGACCCGGAGATGACTGCACTGATTGATCGGGTACGCGCGCCCTATCTGGACAAGCTCAATACCACTCTGGCCACAACCGAGGGGCTCCTGTATCGACGGGGTAACTTCAACGGCAGCTTTGATCAGCTTATCGTTGATGCGCTGATGGAAACCAAGGACGCGGAGATCGCATTCTCGCCCGGATTCCGCTGGGGCACATCATTATTGCCGGGTGACACGATCACGGTGGAAGACTTGATGAGCCAGGTCGCGATCACTTATCCACAGACCACGGTTAACGAGTTTACCGGCGAGCGCATCAAGTTCATCCTGGAGGACGTGGCGGATAATCTGTTTAATCCTGATCCCTACTATCAGCAGGGTGGCGATATGGTGCGTGTCGGTGGTCTGGACTACACCATCAATCCAAACGCCGACAGCGGCAACCGGATTTCAGGCATGAGTCTCAATGGCAATCCCGTTGAAGCCGGAAAAACCTACAAGGTTGCGGGTTGGGCGCCGGTAGCCGAAGGGGTGGAAGGTGAGCCGATATGGGATGTGGTTGGCAATTGGCTGGCCAGCAAGAAGACTGTGCCGCTGCTTGAGCCGAAACAACCACGTATTGTGGGCTTGAAGGATAATCTTGGGCTAGTGTAGTGCTAGCCCAGCATGTCTCAGGCGTATTTACTGATCAGGTCGGTGAAGTGCTTTATCTGGCTTTCAAGGTCTGCGGAGCTTTTGTTGCCGCTGCTCTGTGCCTGACTTAGCTCCTGGCGCATTGCACACGCCATGGTTTCGTAGAACGTTTTGTCCAGCGCCCGGCGCGCTGCCGAGAGCTGCTGAGCAACTCGCTCACAGTCTTGCTCTTCTTCCATCATGCGCTGGATACCGCGCAATTGGCCTTCGACGCGACGCAAGCGTGTGATCAGCGACTTGCGTTTTTCGTCCCAGTTACTGTCCATAATCTCTGTTCCTGAACGTAAGCGGGCATTATACATGCAAGTTATGCGACCGAATCGCCTCCGCTTTCCCTCAACACGCTCCAGTCCACACCGGAAGAATATGTACAGATTCCCCCGGGGTGGCTTTCGCAAGTAACTATTACTGCGGATTCTCCACGTTGTGGTAAACCGCCTGCACATCCTCCAGATCGTTCAGCATGTTCATGAACTTCTCGAACAGCGCCACGTCATCACCGCTGATCTCGGTATAGGTCTGCGGCACGAACTGGATTTCGTCCACTTCAAAGTCGATATCGCCAAAGGCTTCTATCAGTGCCTGCTTGGCTTTGAAGTAATCGGTGTGCGGGGCGAAGACGGAGAGTTTGCCGTTTTCGTTTTCGATGTCCGTTACATCCACATCCGCTTCCATCAACGCTTCCAGCACGGCTTCTTCGTCGTCGTGTTTGAACACGAGGATCGCCAGGTGATCGAAGCTATGGCTCACCGATCCTTCGGTGCCGATCTTGGTTTTGGTTTTGGTGAAGGCCTGGCGCACGTCGCCAAAGGTGCGGTTGGGGTTGTCGGTCAGACACTCGATGATGGCCATACAGCCGCCGGGGCCGAAGCCTTCGTAGCGGGCGCGGGCAAAATCCTCACCGGCGCCACCCTTGGCCTTGTCGATGGCCTTCTCGATCACGTGAGCGGGGACCTGGTCTTTCTTGGCGCGGTCGATCAGGCTGCGCAGGGCCAGGTTGCCGTTGGGATCGAGGCCTCCAGACTTCGCGGTCATGTAAATCTCGCGGCCGTAACGGCTGTAGACCCTGGCTTTCATGTTCGAGGTCTTGGCCATTGACTCTTTGCGGTTCTGGTAGGCTCTGCCCATGGGGTGCTCCGGTATCGCTGGGTATTCAGTAGGAATTATTTAAAGGCAGCGATTTTACTGGCGGGCCGGGGGTATGAGAAGCCATTCGGCGTTTTGGGGGCTGCCGGCGGTGCCAGCGACTGGGCGCGATAGTGAATATTGACCACAATAACTAGCAGGCTTCGCCCTTTTTTACCCCGAAACCCATTTGCCGGAGTTCGTCAGTGCATCAGCAGTCGAGAAACGTATTTGAGCGCCTGTTTGCCCTGCGAGCGCACAGAACCACCGTGCGGGGTGAACTACTGGCGGGGCTGACCACCTTTGTCACCATGGCCTATGTGGTGTTCGTTACCCCCAATATGCTGGCGGGTACCGGAATGGACCACGGTGCCATCTTCGTCGCTACCTGCCTCGGCAGTGCTGTGGCCTGCTTCCTGATGGGGTTCTACGCCAACTGGCCGGTGGGGCTGGCGCCGGGTATCGGGCTGACCGCCTTCTTTGCGTATACGGTGGTAGGGGAGATGGGCTACCGCTGGCAGGTGGCACTGGGCGCGGTGTTCATCGCCGGCGTGCTGTTTGTGGCCATGAGCCTGTCGCGGGTGCGGGAGTGGATTATGAACAGCATCCCCATGTGCTTGCGCTATTCCATGGGCGCCGGGGTGGGGCTGTTTCTCGGGCTGATCGGGCTGAAATCCGCGGGAATCGTGGTCCCCAGTGAGGCGACGCTGGTAACCATGGGGTCATTCCACGAGCCTCCGGCACTGTTGGGAGCCCTGTGTTTCCTGTTGATTGCGGTGCTCAGTTACTGGCGTGTTTTTGGCGCCATCCTCATCAGTATCCTGGTGGTCACGGGCATCGGCTTTGTCCTCGGGCTGGTCCAGTACAAAGGCCTGGTGTCTGCACCGCCGAGCCTGGCGCCCACGTGGATGGCTATGGATATCCGCGGCGCTTTCGACGTGAGCATGATCAGCGTGATCCTCGCGTTTCTCTTCATCAATATTTTTGACACCGCCGGCACATTAATGGGTGTCGCCCACCGCGCCGGGCTGATCGAACCGGATGGGCGCATCGAGAAGCTGCCGCGGGCGCTGAAGGCGGACAGTACCTCCAGCGTGTTGGGGGCGTTTCTCGGCTGCCCGCCGGTGACGAGCTTCGTGGAGAGTGCCGCCGGGGTGGCGGCCGGCGGGCGCACCGGGCTGACTGCCGTTACCGTGGGCGTCCTGTTCGTATTGTGCATATTCTTTGCGCCGCTGGCGGGGATGATTCCGGCCTATGCGACCGCGGGTGCCCTGATCTATGTGGCGATGCTGATGATGGGAGGCATCGCCAAGATCGACTGGGAGGAGCTGACCGACGCCATCCCCGCGCTGGTGACGATGCTCATGATGCCGCTGACCTTTTCCATCGCCAACGGCATCGCCCTCGGCTTCCTGACCTACACCGCGCTCAAACTGTTCACCGGGCAGTACCGCCAGATATCCCCGAGCCTGTATATCCTGAGTGCAATTTTCCTCGCCAGGTTTGCGTTCTGGTAGGCCGTGGCCGGGCGCCAGCCTGTTACTGACAACAGGCACAGGCTCTGCGGCGGAACCTTTCTTGCAGGGAGGTTGGCATGCAGAATCGCACGACGAGCAGGGAGAAATAAAAATGATGCAATTGCCGCCAATCAATATCGACACGGATGCGCAGAGCCTCTGCCAGTGGTTGCAGCGCCTGGCCGAACTGACGGTGGCCTCGGTGCACCCGGACAACCTGATCCCCGCCAATCTGCCCGCGCCCGGGCGCAGAACCCTGGTGGTCGGCGCGGGCAAGGCGAGCGCGGCGATGGCGGCGGCATTGGAGCGGGTCTGGGGTCAGCGCTATCCGGAGGCCGAAATCTCCGGTCTGGTGGTGACCCGCTACGGCCACGTGGCGCGCTGCGAGAAGATCGAGGTGCTGGAAGCGGCACACCCCATGCCGGATACGCTGGGCGAGCAGGCCGCCAGGCGGATGCTGGAAGCGGTGGCGGGGCTGACGGCGGAAGATCTGGTGATCGCACTGATTTCCGGTGGCGGCTCCGCGCTGATGAGCCTGCCGGCGCCGGGCCTTACCCTGGAGCAGAAGCAGTCGATCAACCGGGCATTGCTGCGCAGTGGCGCGCCGATCCGGGGCATCAACACCGTGCGCCGCCATTTATCCGCCATCAAGGGAGGGCGCCTCGCCGCCGCCGCCCATCCGGCGCGAGTGGTGACTTTCCTGATCTCTGACGTGCCGGGAGACGATCCCACCCTGATCGCCTCCGGCCCGACGTTGCCGGATGAGTCCACACCGGCGGATGCGCTGGCGATACTGCAGCGTTACCACATCGACACGCCTGCAGAGGTGCACGCGTATCTGGAGGCCGGTAACCCGGCACCAGGCCCGACCGATATCGCTTTTGCCGCCGACAGTGCAGTGGTGCTGGCTAAAGCGGCCGACGCCCTGGAGGCCGCGCGTGCAGCCGCGCTGGGCGCAGGTGTGCATGTGCGGGTGCTGGGCGACAATCTTGAAGGCGAGGCGCGCGAGCTGGGTAAAGCCCACGCGGCTCTGGCGCTGCAGAGCCAGGGACAAAGCCGGCGTCCGCTGCTGATCCTCTCCGGCGGTGAAACCAGCGTGACGGTGACGGGACACGGTCGCGGCGGGCGCAACGTCGAATACCTGCTGGGCTTGTTTACAGCGCTCGCAGGCGCGCCGGGCATTTACGGCCTGGCCATCGATACCGACGGCATCGATGGCTCCGAGGACAATGCCGGCGCCTATTTCTCTCCGGGCGACTGGGCAAAAATGCACGCACAGGGTCTTAACCCCACAGAATTCCTGTGCAACAACGATGCATACAGTTTTTTTGCCGAACTCGGCAATCTCATCGTCACCGGGCCCACCCGAACCAACGTCAACGACTTCCGCGCTATTCTGGTGATGCCAGTGCCCGATTAATGTTCGAGAGGTGAAAGGTATCCATGTCCCAACTGCCCGCCAGCCAGCGCACCGCCAGCCCCCTGCGTCGCACCAAAATTGTCGCCACCCTCGGTCCCGCCAGCGACAAGCCCGGCGTGCTGGAACGGCTGCTGAAGGCCGGTGTGGATGTGGTGCGCCTGAATTTCTCCCACGGCACCGCGGACGATCACCGCCGCCGGCTGCAGAAAGTGCGGGAAGTTGCCGACCGTCTCGGTAAAACCGTGGCCGCACTGGGAGACCTGCAGGGCCCGAAAATCCGTATCGCTCGCTTCAAGGACAATGCCGTGGTCCTGCAGGAAGGCCAACCATTCGTGCTCGATATGGCGCTCGACACCAACGAGGGTGATGACCAGCGTGTGGGCTGCGACTACAAGGATCTGGTGGCGGATGTCGCCGCCGGCGATGTACTGCTGCTGGACGACGGCCGCCTGGTGCTGACGGTGGATGACGTCAACGACCGCGAGGTGATTACCACCGTCACCGTGGGCGGCCGCCTTTCCAACAACAAGGGCATCAACAAGCAGGGCGGAGGCCTCTCCGCGGCGGCGCTCACCGACAAGGACCGGGCCGACCTGAAAACCGCCATCGACATCGGCGTGGATTACCTTGCCGTGTCCTTCCCCCGCAGTGCCGCAGATATGCAGGAAGCGCGCGCCCTGTTGGGAGAGGCGGGCAAGCATATCGGCCTCGTCGCGAAGGTGGAGCGCGCCGAGGCGGTGAGGGATGACGAGACCCTTGACGACATCATTCGCGCCTCCGAGGCGGTAATGGTAGCCCGCGGCGACCTGGGGGTGGAAATCGGCGACGCCGCGCTAATCGGCGTGCAGAAACGCATGATCAAGCGCGCCCGCCAGCTCAACCGCGCCGTGATCACCGCCACCCAGATGCTGGAGACCATGATCACCGCGCCGTTACCCACCCGTGCCGAAGTGTTCGACGTGGCCAATGCGGTGCTGGATGGCACTGATGCGGTAATGCTGTCGGCCGAGACCGCCGCAGGCAACTTCCCGGTGGAAGCGGTAGAGGCCATGCACCGCCTGTGTCTGGGCGCGGAGCGAGAGCGCTCGGCACAGGAATCTGGCCACCGCATGCACCAGGGTTTCACCCGTATCGACGAGACCATCTCATTGTCGGCCATGTACGCGGCGAACCACCTCGCAGGCGTGACCGCCATTGCCTGTATGACCCAGACCGGCTACACCCCGCTGATCGCCTCGCGTATCCGCTCCGGCCTGCCTATCGTCGGTCTCGCCCACGACCCGCTGGCACAGCGACGCATGGCACTGTACCGGGGCGTGATCTCGGTGCTGTTTGTACCCGGGGAAGGTGAGTGCGACCGCGAGCTGAACCAGCGCGCGTTGGATGTGTTGAAAGACCGGGGAATCGTAAAAAGTGGTGATCAGGTAATACTGATCCGCGGAGACCTGATGCAATCCCACGGCGGTACCAACACCCTCAAAATTCTCGATGTCGGTTAGGCCTCCCGGGTGTTCCTGGGCGGCCGAAATTTGCATGGCCAATACAAAGCCGGTATAGATAGTCGGCGTAACCAAAACAAAGCGCAAATAAGCGCGCGTTAAGCTTGATTTGAGGGCAGCGCACTGACCGCATAAACCAGACATTCAACGCACAAATTACACCGAGCCAGCAGCTCTAAGTCTTGGGAATAAGTACCAGATATGAGCTGACGGCCGCGGGCGGCAACGCCAGCCCGCCAGGGTCGCGAGGGAAACCGACCGGCCTCCCGCATTTGGAAAGGTGATGAAACAAGACGAAATACTGCAGGACGGCCACGGCCGTCGCTTCTATTATCTGCGCCTGTCGGTCACGGACGTGTGCAACTTCCGTTGCGACTACTGCCTGCCCAACGGCTATCAGGCCAGACACCAGCAACCGGACCTCAGCGTCGCGGAAGCCCGCACCGTCATGCGCGCCTTCGCCCTGCTTGGCACCCGCAAGGTCCGCCTGAGCGGCGGCGAACCCTCCCTGCGCAAGGACCTGCCGGAACTTATCCACAGCGCCAAAACCACCCCAGGTATCCAGCGCGTCGCTGTCACCACCAATGGCTACAAACTCCCGAGCCTTATCGATAGCTGGCAACAGAGCGGCCTCGACCAGCTCAACGTCAGCATCGACAGCCTGGATAGCGACGAATTCGCCCGCATCACCGGCCACGACTGCCTGCCCAGAATCCTCTCCGGCATCGACCGCGCGCTGGAGCTGGATATCCACACCAAGGTAAACGCCGTCCTCCTCAGCGACGGCACCCAGGCCCGGCTGTACCAGTTCCTGAACTGGCTGAAAACCACCCCGGTCACCCTGCGCTTTATCGAACTCATGCAGACCGGCGACAACCGCGATTACTTTGCCAGCAACCATGTGCGCGGTGCAGACCTTGAAAGACAGCTGATCAATGCCGGCTGGCAACTGATTCCAAGAGCCCTCGACGCCGGCCCCGCCCGCGAATATGTCCACCCGGACTACGCCGGCCGCATCGGCCTGATCACCCCTTACAGCAAAGACTTCTGCACCAGCTGCAACCGCCTGCGCGTCTCCGCTCAGGGCAAACTGCACCTTTGTTTATTTGCTGACGCGGGCCTGGATTTACGCGAAGCAATTCAAACTGGCGACGCCGATGTACTGGCAGAAAAAGTTAGAGCACTGATCGGCAACAAAGAAGTCAGCCATTATCTGCAGCAGGGAAATACCGGCGGAACTCAGAACCTGTCGATTATTGGCGGGTGACGGCCAAAAATTATTGAGCTTACGAAGTACCAAAACCTGAATTGAAGGTGGGGTGCCGGGGGCGGGTTTTCAGGATCGTCGGCAACAGGGATGTTGCCGACGAAGCGTACAGGGACGTATTCACAGCGGTCCTGAAAACCCGCCCCCGGTGCCCAACCGCCACGAACACAAAGCAGAGCACCCATAGGCACGGAGCTAAAAAGAATGTCCCACGCACCAGTAGATAAAAACCAGAAACTCAATATTGCGATTCTCACAGTGTCCGACACCAGAACCGAAGAAAACGATACCTCGGGAAAATACCTGGTAGAAGCTCTGCAGGAAGACGGCCACACCCTCGCCGACAAAGCCATCGTCATCGACGACAAATATTTGTTGCGCGCCAAAGTCTCCGCCTGGATCGCCGACCCCAACATCCACGTCATCATCTCCACCGGCGGCACCGGCTTCGCAGGCCGCGACTCCACGCCTGAAGCCATCGCCCCCCTGCTCGACAAACACATCGACGGCTTCGGCGAAATGTTCCGCTCCATCAGCTACGAGGAAATCGGCTCCTCCACCATCCAGTCGCGCGCGCTCGCCGGCATCGCCAACCGCACACTGGTCGCGTGTCTGCCCGGTTCCACCGGCGCCTGCAAAACCGGCTGGACCAAACTGCTGAAAGAACAACTCACCGCCAGCCACACACCCTGCAACTTCGTCGGCTACCTCACGAAATAACGAAATCCAGAATTTATATGACCCTCACACACCTGAACCAACAGGGCGAAGCCAGCATGGTAGATGTCACCGACAAAGACATCACCGACCGCTCCGCGCGCGCCCAATCCGCCGTCGCCATGTCCGCGGAAGCCTTTGCACAACTGAAAGCCGGCAACAACAAAAAGGGCGATGTGCTCGCCACCGCCCGTATCGCCGGCATCCAGGCCGCCAAGAAAACCGCCGACCTGATACCCCTGTGCCATCCTCTGGCACTGACCAAAGTGCAGGTGGATTTCGAGCTGGTGGACGCGACCAACACCGTAAACATTTCCAGCTTCTGCCGCCTTGCCGGCCGCACCGGTGTGGAAATGGAAGCGCTCACCGCTGCGAGCGTGGCCGCACTTACCATTTACGACATGTGCAAAGCCGTCGACCCGGCCATGGTCATCGGCCCCACTAGACTGCAGGAGAAAACAGGTGGCAAGCGCGGACACTGGACTCCTGAAAGTAATGGGGGCAATGCATGATCAAGGTACTGTTCTTTGCCAGCCTGCGGGAACAGCTGGGCTGCGACGGACTGGAAGCGGAAGCGGCAGGTATCGCCAGCATTGAAGAGTTGCGCGGTAAACTCGCGCAAAAAGGCAGCAACTGGCAGTCGGCACTGGCCAATGAACTATTGCAGGTGGCGCTGAACCAGCAACTTTCCAACATGGATGCTGCGATCAAAGACGGCGACGAAGTCGCCTTCTTCCCACCGGTAACCGGAGGCTGACGTGGCTGCGGAAATATCCATCTCGGTTCAGGCCGCAGGCTTCGACCCGGGGGCAGAATACCAGCACCTGCGCAGCGGAAATTATGTGGATGGTGCTACCGCTATGTTCGTGGGCAATGTACGGGATTTTTCCCCGGCAGAGTCGGGGGAAAAGAACCCGGTAGCTGTGCTGGAACTGGAGCACTACCCGGGTATGGCGGAGTCGGCGCTCACCGATATCGCCCGTCAGGCCGCCGCACGCTGGCCGCTGGGGCGGGTGCGGGTGATCCATCGTTTCGGGCCGTTAACCGCGGGTGAAGAGATCGTGTTTGTCGGGGCCACCTCCACCCATCGCCAGTCCGCAATGGACGCCTGTGCGTTTATCATGGATTTCCTAAAAAGTCGCGCACCTTTCTGGAAGAAGGAAATTGGTGAGGGGGCAGAGGCAGGCAGTTGGGTGCAGGCTCGCCACAGCGACGAAGATGCACTGAAAAAATGGTAGCGAAATATTTGCCCCGTAAAAGTAAGCACTTGCTCAGTCGCTTGCCCGCGAATTTATTGACGTAATCACCTTATAACGACGCGGAACTTGATATGGTTCCGCGAGTTCGGCAAAAACTGTGACCCTGCGCACAGGAGCGCTTTGCTAAGTGGTCGTGAATCCTGTCACATTATCGAGCTTTTTCCTCTTTGCCTTTGAATTTTAAGAAAAAATTCTTATCCAACTCTGTGCGCGAGTTTTGAAGCGCCTCACATATCCCCCCGTATTGCTTGCAATACAATCTGCTCCGCTGAGTACTCATATCCGACGTAGGTCGGATTTTTATGGTCGGTCTTAATCGGCCAATTAAGGGTTGGGGTTCGAGGTAAAAAGGGATATGTACAGAATTCTGATGGCAACCGCTTTGTTGATGCTGGCGGTGGTGTCCGAGGCACAAGAGGCCAGCCAGGTAAGTCGCGAAGAAATCCGTGGTCTCGATGAGCAGATTCAGGATGTGAAGAAAGATGTAATCAGTCTCACGTCCGAACTCAATCGTCTTGAAGAAAAACTGCTGTTCCCTTCCAACACCCAGGTGGCCCTGTTTGTCTCCCTGCCGGATAGCAGCGAGTTCAGCCTGGAATCCATTGAGGTGAAGCTCGACAGCCAGATCGTCGCCCATCATCTCTACACCTACCGTGAAATCGAAGCCCTGCAGCAAGGCGGTGTACAGCGTATCCATACCGCCAATGTGCAGACCGGCGCGCACCCGCTGGAAGTGACCTATTTCGGAAAGTCCAAGTCCGGCAAAGAGTACCGCGCGACGGCCAGCTACAGCGTTGACAAGGCCGTGGGGCCCAAATTCGTTGAGATCCAGATTGCCGGCAACCAGTCCGCTATCAACTTCAAGGACTGGTAAGCATGAATTCCCGTCTGGCCAGTGCGATTGCCGGGGCAGCGCTGTCTGCGCTGTGCGCCGTTTCTGCGCAGGCCAAAGCCCCTGTAGATCCCGATCCCAAAGCGCTCCACACCGAAAAACTGCGCGATCTGTTTTTCGGTGAGGCACTGTTCAATGCGCATCAGGATAAATATTTCGACGCGATTACCGAGCTGGATACCGAGCTCAAACAGTTCCGTCTGTTGGACGATCCGGAGCTGGACCCGTTCAGTTTGCATTTCGGCCAGGCGGAATTCGCAGTAGGGGACCTCGAGCTTTCCTATCGTATGCATCGGGATGCCGGCCGCGCGATGGAACAGGTGCTGAAAGGCAATGTGCCGCAGCCCATCAAAAACGAAGCCGCCTTCCGCCTGGCAAAAATTCACTATCACAAGCAACAGTTTGCCGATGCCCTGCATGCACTCGAATTGATCGAGGGGCGGGTGCCCGAGCGTGTGCGTGCGGACGAACAGTTCCTGCGTGCACGGGTTTACATGCAGCTGGGTCGCTTCGAGGAAGCGGTGGCACTGCTGAAAGACCTCAAGGGCGAGAAGTCCCTGGCAGGCTTTGTGGAGTACAACCTGGGTATCGCACTGCTGAAGGCGGGTGATACCGAGAAAGGTGTGTTGGAGTTGGACGGCCTCGGGCGCAACGCCGGCGGCACTGATGCCATGGGCGCGCTGCAGGATAAAACCAATCTGTTGCTCGGTTTCCAGCTGATGGAATCCAAGGACTACGAGCGCGCGCGCACTTATTTTGATCGTGTGCAGCTCTCCGGCCCCTTCTCCAATCAGGCCCTGTTGGGTGCCGGCTGGGTGGAAGCCAATGCGGGCCGTTATGACCGCGCACTGGTGCCTTGGCAGCTACTCACCGAGCGCCAGCCCACCAACGCATCGGTGCAGGAAGCGATGCTCGCGGTGCCCTTGGCCTACGGCAAACTGGATGTGCACAGTACTGCGGCGGTGAATTACGGCCATGCGCTGGACCTGTTCGGTGCGCAGGTCGACGTGCTCACCCAGTCCATCCACAGTATCCGTGAGGGCAAGCTGCTGGAAGCGCTGCGCCGCAAGGAAGCCAGCCAGGTAAAAAACTGGGTGGTGGAACTGCGCAAGTTGCCGGATGCCCCGGAAACCCATTACCTGCTGGACCTGATGGCCTCCAATGACTATCAGGAATTCCTGCGCAATTATCAGGATCTGAACGACCTGCTGGAACGCAATAATGACTGGTTGCAGAGTCTGGATTCCTTTGAGGAAATCATCGCCCTGCGGCGCGGTTACTACGAGCCGATTCTGCCGGGGCTGGATGTGCAGTTCCGCCAGGTCGACGCCCGCATCAAGATGCGTATGGAGCAGCGCCAGCACCTGGCCGCGCGCATCGAGAACCTGCTGATCAATCGACGCCCGGAACTGCTGGCGAAAAGTGACGAGACCGAATCCCGTCTGATGCTGCAGCGGATCCGTGAAATCCTCGCCTACAACCCCAGTCTCAACAGCGAGGAGACCGAGGCGCGCATCGCCCGTCTTGAAGGGGTGCTCAAGTTTCGCCTGTCACGCGAGTTTGATGAGCGCCTGACGGAAGCCTACAAACACCTGCAGGAGCTGGATACCGTAGTCGCCACCCTGCAGGAAACCTACCAGCGCTACGTGCGCAGCCGCCAGGCGGCTACCCACAGTTACGAAGGATATACCGACCAGATTGCCAGCCTGCGCGGCGGCCTCCATCGCGCCCAGGATCGTATTGACCAACTGATGGCGCGTCAGGGCCGCATGCTGGAGCAACTGGCGATCAACGAGCTGGATCAGCGCCGTGCGCAGCTGGAGAGTTACCAGATCAAGGCCCGCTTCGCCCTGGCCGACAGTTACGACCGCGCCAACGAGCTGCAGGAGCAGCGCGCGGATGCTCGCAAGGTCGAGCAATATCAGCAGCAAGTAGAGCAGTTGAAGCAGTCTGCGCCGGCAGAATCTGAACGCAAGCCGTCCGAACCTGTGGCGAATCCGGATGGCGAACCCCTGCCCACGGACAATCCGCCAGAACTGGAAGCACCAGAGCACGACATGGAGCCCGCAGGCGATGAATAAGCGGCCAATGTACAAAAAGCGACTGGGTCTGCCCGTGAATACCCTCAGCCTGGTGACCGTCGCCTCTGCGGCGCTGTTGCTGAGTGCCTGTGCCAGCAACAGCGGTAACACCATCGGCAGTCTGCAGAAGGTGGACATCAAGATCCAGGAAACCCACATCGATGGCAGCCTGGAAAAGGCACTGGCGAGTTACCAGAAATACCTGCAGGAAACCCCGGAAACCGCACTTACACCGGAGGCGATCCGCCGTATTGCCGACCTGAAAATCAAGCAGGCGCATCGTGCGGAAGAGGGGATACTGCCGCGCAGCAGCGAAACCCGCATCCTGTCGGAGGCGGATGTTGCGGCGGCCAACCAGCTCGCCAGTAAAAAGGCCGCTGCCGCGCGCAATGATCTGGATGCGCCGCAAGTGGCCGGTGTCATCACCAGTGCAAATACTTCTGAAGCCGCACTGGACGGTGTTGCCAACATCAAGGGCGAGAGCCAGTCCGACTTCGAGTCCCGCGCCAGTGGTGCAGTGGACCTGAGCGGGTTAGAGAGTGGGGCCGATGCCAGCGTTGCGGGCGACAATCCGGACGCACTGCTCGCCGCCAATGCCCGCGAAGCCATCGCCCTGTATAAAAAACTGCTGGTGCAGTATCCGCAGTACGAGCGCAATGACCAGGTCATGTACCAGCTCTCCCGCGCCTATGAAGAGACCGGTGAGATCGAAGAGGCCGTCGCAATCCTGCGCCAGCTTGTTGCCAAGTACCCCGCGTCCCGCCACCTGGATGAGTCCTATTTCCGCCTTGGTGAGTACTACTTCACCCGCAAGAAGTATCTCGATGCGGAGGAGTCCTACGGTCGTGTAGTCGACATGGGCGAAGGCTCAAGTTTTTACGAGCTGGCGGTCTATAAGCGTGGCTGGGCACTGTTCAAGCAGGATATGTACGAGATGGCGCTCGACGATTTCGTGCGCATGCTCGATTACAAGGTGGCCCAGGGATACGACTTCGAGCAGCAGACCAACGAGACCGAGCGCAAGCATATCGAGGATACTTTCCGCGTTATCAGCTTGAGCTTCTCCTATCTCGGTGGTGCGGAATCCATTGTGGATTACTTTACCCAGAAGGGTGCGCGGGACTATGAGTCCTACGTTTACAGCCACTTGGGCGAGTACTATCTCGACAAGCGCCGCTACCAGGATGCGGCGGAATCCTACAACGTCTTTGTGGAGCGCAACCCGCTGCACAAGGTGGCCCCGGACTTCTCTATCCGTGTAATCGAAATCTATCAGAAGGGCGGATTCCCACGTCTGGTACTGGATGCGAAAAAGGCTTTCGCCAACACCTACGCCCTGGATGCGCAGTACTGGACCGTGTTCGATATTCAGGAATATGCCGCCGCGGTGGAATTCCTGCAGACCAACCTGATCGACCTGGCGAGCCACTATCACGCTGCCTACCAGAACGTGAAACCCAAGGATCAGGATTACGCCGCGAAGCGCAGCGAAAACTATCTCGAGGCCATTCACTGGTACCGCCGTTACCTCGGGTCCTTTGCGGATAAACCCAAGGCGCCGGAAATCAATTACCAGCTCGCCGGCCTGATGCTGGAAAACAAGGATTTCCTCAATGCGGCGGTAGAGTATGAACGCACCGCATACCATTACAGTGGCCACGCCACCAACGAAAATGCCAGCGAGGCGGGTTACGCTGCGGTGTTCGCCTACCGCGAACACCTGAAGAACGATCTCGCCAATGGCAGTACCGCGGAGAAGACCGCGGTACAGAAAGAAATCATCCGCTCGTCGCTCACCTTTGCGGAAACCTTCGCGCAGCACAGCAAGGCGCCACAGATTTTGCTGGGTGCAGTTGACGACCTGTACAAGCTGAAGAGCTTCCCGGAGGCCATCCAGAATGGCCGCCTGTTGCTGGAAAAATTCCCGGCGGCGGACCAGCAGATCATTCGCTCTGCCTGGATTCTTGTGGCCCATGCCTCGTTTGACACCGAACTCTATGCCGATGCCGAAACCGGTTATCGCCAGGCACTGAATCTGACCGCTGCCGATGCCAAGGATCGCCCGGATCTGGTGGACAACCTGGCCGGTTCCATTTACCAGCAGGGCGACCAGGCGCGCAAAGCCGAAGACCATCTGGCAGCAGCGGAACATTTCCTGCGCATTCGCAACGCCGCCCCCGGTGCCAGTATTCTCGCCACCGCCGAGTACGACGCCGCGGCTTCCCTGATCCAGTTGGAAAACTGGGCCCGTGCCGCCGATGTACTGAAGGCGTTCCGCAGCAATCACCCGCAGCACGAGCTGCAAAAGGAAGTCACCAAAAAACTTGCGGTGGTGTACCAGGAAAGCGGCCAGCTGTTGCTGGCTGCGGCCGAGTTCGAGCGTATCGAGCGCGAATCGGAAGACGACGATGTGCGCCGCGAAGCGCTGACCCAGGCCGCGGATCTGTACAGTGCAGCCAAGAGTTACGACAAGGCGCTGGCGGCCCTCAATCGCTATGTCCAGCTGTTCCCGCGCCCAATGGAGCCCGCACTGGAGACGCAGCGGAAAATTGCCGATATCTATCACAACAGCGGCAACCAGACAGCCTACTTCAATACCCTGGACGAGATGGTGCGTACTGAACTGCGCGGCGGTAACGAGCGTAATGACCGCACTCGCTACCTCGCCGGTAATGCCGCACTCAAGCTGGCCGAGCCCAAGTTCGAGTCTTTTGCGGAAATCGCCCTGATCGCGCCGTTGGAGCAAAATCTCAACACCAAGCGCACCCGTATGAAGGCCGCTACAACCGCATTTACCGATCTGATCGATTATCAGGTGGCCGATGTCACCGCTGCGGCGACTTACTACCTTGGCGAAATCTATCTGCACTTCAGTCGCGCCCTGAAAGAATCCGAGCGCCCGACCAACCTCGACGCGATGGAACTGGAGGACTACGAGCTGGCACTGGAAGAGCAGATCTATCCGTTCGAAGAGCGTGCCATCTCCGTACATGAGAAAAACATCAGTCTGATGGTCGCGGGCATCTACAACAACTGGGTGGTTAAAAGTATCGAACAGCTCGCCGACCTTGTGCCCGCAAGATATGAGCGCACGGAGGATGCCGACAATATCGTCATGACCATCGTGCCGGTACCGCAAACACCGGATGCGTTGATCCCAGCACAACAGGTGGCGGAACAGCAGGTGCTGGAAAGCACCGCACCAGCGACCGGCGACGAAGCCGGTGGCGAGGCAACCGGGAAACCACTGCCACAAGTGCCCGAATCCATCATTGCTGAAAATGAATCCGAGGAGGACCAGGGCTGATGAACCATATCCTCACTCAAGGCAACCTGCTGCGCGTATCCCTGTGTGTACTTGCGCTGTTGCTCAGCGCCTGTGCCAGCGGCCCGCAAACCTCAATCCGCCCGGTCGACCCCTTGAGCGTCAAAGTTTCTGGCAGTGTCAACCGCGACTTCCTGCGGGCCGTGGAATACCTGCAGGGCGAACGCTACCCCGAGGCCATTGAGTTACTGGAGAGCGTCGTTGAACGTGAGCAGCGCCTGTCCGCTCCCTATGTCAACCTCGGCATCGCCTATTACAAGGCAGGTGATGAAAAGCACGCGGAAGAATCCTTCTTGCAGGCGCTGCGCGCAGCTCCTCTGGACCCGGTAGCCAGCAACGAGCTCGCCGTTCTCTACCGCCGCCAGGGACGTTTTGATGAAGCCAAAAAGACCTATAGGGATTCGTTACAGCTGCATCCGGAAAATCTGCCGCTGATCAAAAATTTCGGCATCCTGTGCGACCTGTATCTTCAGGATGTGAATTGTGCACTCGCACAATTCGAGCAGTACCTGAAATATCAACCTGAAGATCCCAAGGTCGCCATCTGGGTAACGGACCTCAAGCGGAGAGCCAACTGATGGGCAGTAAAATGCAAAAACTGGCAATGCTTGCCCTGCTGATCACCGCGGTTACGGCTAATGCACAGGAAGAACAGAGCGACGGTGAAAACAAGGTCGACAAGGAAGTGAAGGAGTTGTCCGGTATTTCGATTATCGGCAACAAAGAAGCGCCAAAATCTCTTTACATCGTTCCGTGGAAAAGCTCGGAAGTGGGTGTGGAAAGTGGTCTCAACTCCAGCCTGCTGGACCCGAGGCTGCAGCCGTTGGACAAAGAAGTCTTTTCAAGGGAGCTTGAGTTCTACCAGCTCAGTCTCACCGAAGATTAATTTATTTTTTTAACCAAAAAACGACCGCAAAGGTCAAAGCCAGGCAAAGCGGAAAAAACCGCGGACCCGGGAAAGAAAACCAAGAGGGCATGTGATGGATTTCTTGAACAGCGTAATCGCGTTTTTTCAGACTGGTGGTGCGTTCATGTACCCCATTCTGGTGGTGTTCGCGCTCGGTGCCGCGGTAGCGATCGAGCGTTATATTCGTCTCGTCTACGAGCGTCACACCAACCGCGCCGCCTGGGAGAAACTGCAGCCGGTACTCAACACCGGCGACTTTGACCGCGCGCGCAACCTGGTCAAGGACGACAACACCGGCGTGGGTCGCCTGCTCGCCATGGGTCTCGAGCGTCAGGGCGCTGTGCGTCGCCGCGAAGACATCGAAATCGCCATGGAAGAAAGCATCATGGAGACCATTCCACAACTGGAAAAGCGCACCCCGTATGTTGCGCTCGGCTCCAACATTGCCACGCTCCTCGGCCTCCTCGGTACCATCATGGGGCTTATCGAGGCCTTCACCGCGGTAGCCAACGCCAACCCCGCGGAAAAGGCCGACCTGCTCTCGGCCAGCATTTCCGTGGCCATGAATACCACCGCCTTCGGTCTGATGGTGGGTATTGCGCTGCTGATCGTGCATGCGCTGCTCAACTCCCTCACCGGCCAGATCGTTGACAGCCTGGAAATGGTGTCCGTCAAGGCATTGAACATCATGTCTTCAGGAACCCGTCGCCGCAGTGATGCCGCCCAGGATGAGCAGGCCCCGGCCGTGTCAAAACCGGTGAACCGCGATGTGCAGCAGACTCAGCAGGTACAACAGAAAGCGGCTTCTACAGCGGCCAGCACCGATAAAAATTCCAAGCTGGAAACTGTGTGATGAGAAACAGGCGTCACAGCAGATCCAAAGAAGCGCCGGAACTGGACATCACCGCCTTCCTCAATCTGATGGTGGTGCTGGTGCCCTTCCTGCTGGTATCCGCAGTGTTTTCCCGGGTCACTATTCTCGAGCTCAATATGCCCACCGGTGCCGGTGGTGGAGCGGATGACCCTGGTGTGACGCTGGAAGTGGTGGTGCGCAAAGACGTACTGGAAATCAGTGACGGCAGCAAAGTCGTGGCGCGGTTCCCAAATCTGAATCGCGATGAAGCGGGTGAAAGTGACACTGCGCAAGCTGAAGTCCAGCTCGACGAGTACGGGATGCCGATTGTGCCGCCGACCGCAGATGTGTACGACCTGGCGCAGCTGCGAGAGTACCTGATTCGGATCAAGCAGACTTATCCGGACAAAACCGACTCCACATTGCTGATGGAGCCGGAGGTGGCTTACGAACATCTTGTGGGTGTCATGGATACCGTGCGCAGCGCCAATGTCATGCCAACACCGGAAGATGGGACTGCGCCCAGTCCTGACGCGAAGCCTGAAGCAATGGAACTCTTCCCCGATATTTCCCTGGGAGACGCGCCGTGAAACGTGAAAGCAGACGCATGAAGCGCATGGCGCGCAGCCGCAAGCGCAAGACACCGGGGATGAACCTCACATCGCTGATGGATGTATTCACCATTCTGGTGTTTTTCCTGCTGACCAACAGTTCCAGCAACGAAGCCATTGAAGCGCCGAAGGTCATCACCCTGCCGGACTCCATCGTCGAATCCAAGCCGCGGGAAACCGTCACCCTGATGGTCACCCACGACGAGGTACTGATCGAAGCCAAGCCGGTGATGACCACCGGGGAGCTGTTCCAGAGTGAGGAGCTCGTGATCGAGGCCATTCAGCAGGCGATGATCCAGGAAGTGGGCAAGGCCATGACCATGGCTGGCGAAGAGCTGGAGGAGGCCAAGGCCGCACTGGCAGAGCGCGCCGCGGCAGGTGAAGACGTCACCGCCGAAGCCGCAGAACTGCTGGCGGAGCCGCCGGAAGTGAATATCCTCGCGGACCGCGGTGTACCGTTCAGTGTGCTGAAAAAGGTCATGTCCAGCTGTACCAATGCCGGATATACACGCATTTCCCTGGCGGTCATTCAAAAAGCATCTCAGAGTTAGTGAGCGTTTGTGAATAATTTTCATCAACAAAAACAGGCACTGACAGCGAAACAGGAAGCGGTTCGCCAGCAGTTGGCCGTGCTCGAGAGCGAGTACGGTCAGGTTGATGGCAAGCTGGATGCGCTGCGGCGGGATGAGGCCAAGCACCAGTTGCTGGACGAAATTTCCGATCGTCTCGGCAAGCTCGAAGAAGCCGGTGCCGGCGATCTGTTCTGGGCGGAGCATTACAAACAGGATGCTTCGAAAGCGCTGATTCACCGGCTGCAGAAAACCGTCAGTATCTACAATGCCAATCTCGACCTGTTGCACGAGCGCAAGCGCAAGCTCCAGGATCAGATGGAAGACTTCCGCGATGATCTGTTCGATCTGGATGCAGAGTTCCGGGAGATTCGCCAGGCGGAAGAAGATGTTCACTACGAGTATGAAGTAACGCGCGAGCTGGGTAATTCCGCTTTCCGTGATGCAATCATGCCGTGGAATCGTGGCGAAGACGATCGCCGCTTCCGAATCAGTGTGCTGGCTTGTTTGTTACTGGCCTTCTTCCTCGGCTTCGGTATCCATATGTGGCAACTGCCTGAGCCAGATGAGACCGAAGTGGTAGAAGTACCCGAGCGACTCGCCAAACTCGTGCTGGAGAAAAAAACCAAACCCAAACCACCTCCCGAGCAGGTGGTGAAAAAGCCGGACGAGAAAAAGAAAGAGCCTGAAAAACCGAAGCAGGAAGTGGCGAAGGAAGAGCCCAAACCATCCAATGTTGAGAAAAAACAGGTCAGCAAGAAAGTCGAGCGCGCCGGCGTACTGGCGTTCAAGGACAACTTCCAGGAGTTGATCCAGGACGATCTCGACCAGCGTCTCGGTCAGCAGACCCAGCTCAGTACCGCAGGCAAGCAGGAAAGCCGCAGTCAGCGTTCACTGATTACTGCCGCAGCCAAGTCGGGCTCCGACGGTATCAATACCGCCGCGCTCAGCCGCAATGCTGGCGGAGTGGGTACGGCACTGGATGGGGTGAGTTTTTCTCGAGTGTCCAGTGGTATTGGCTCTGAAGGTGATTTTGCCGGCGAAGAGCGGCCACTCAGCGATGGCATGGGCCCGTCCCGTACTGATGAAGAGATTCAGATCGTTTTCGACCGCTACAAGTCGGCGCTCTACCGGATCTACAACCGCGAGTTGCGCAATAACCCGGCACTGCAGGGCAAAATGGTACTGAGAATTACGATCTTGCCAGACGGCTCGGTATCCGTGGCAAAAGTCGAGAGCAGCGATATGGATTCCCCCGCGCTCAACTCGCAGATCGTGGAGCGGGTGAAGCGGTTCAGCTTCGGCGAAAAAGCCGGCGTGCCGACCATTACCATTCTCTATCCGATCGACTTCCTGCCTGCAGCGTAGTGGGCAATGAAAAACACCCGCTCCGGCTTCTGCTGGAGCGGGTGTTTGCTACTTCACAAATTACCTGAAGTTTGCCTGAGAACTGTTTGGCAAACGTAGAAAAAGTTCCCAGCACGGCGCCACAAGTTTGACTTGCTTCACGGTGCCGGCTACCCCCTTCCAATAAAGTTCCGCGACCGGTCCCTTCCCCGGTGCTGTCGCCTGTGCGGCAGCTGGCAAACACAAATTTGACTGGCAGCGGAAAGCGATGAAGTCTGAAGTAACAGGGCAAGAATCTTTCAGAAATGCACTGGCGACACTGAGTTATTCAGTGCGGTGGTTGCTGTCAGTCATGTTGCTTTTGGCCTCTGGTCAGGTGTGGGCTGCGTACAGCAATATGTGTGTGGTCGGGGAGCAGAACCCTCCCACCAATCTCGTGGATGTGATGGGCAGTAGCTATTGCGAGCTGTGCGGCTTTGGCTATGTGGATGTGCAGATTACCAACCCCTATCGGGCGGGGGAAAACGCCGATGGTGATCAGCCCTATGACACACGGGTAGTCACCATATCCGGTGATACGAGAACCCAAACTCGCCGTAATTCCAGCTACGGCTCACAAAACCCGGCACTTAACTTCAATAATTCCAACGGTCTGACGATCACCCTGAATAATGGCCTGGAGCTTTATACCGGGCAGGCGCCGGTACTTCCGTTGGGAGGAAGCCTGAGTGGCACCAGCGCAGTTACCCTCAGCAACATGTCGGACCTGTCTCCCGGGCAGACGGTGACACTGCGCATCCCGGTACACCGTCCACCCAACAACAGCCCTGAATCTCTTTACAACACCACCCCCCAAGCCACAGCGACAATCAGCTACACCATGGCGGACAGTTGTAACGATGCTCCGGGGCAGCGCGAAAACTTCCGCAGCGACAACACCTGGTACGACGGCTGTGGTGGGAACCGCTGCTCGGGCTCAGAGGATCCCGACAATTATCCCACCGACTTCTGGCAGAGCTACACCCGCCCTGATGGTACCGACAGTGGCGCAGTGGATATTCGCCAGCCGGCCATTTCGCTCAACAAACAGGGCTGGAACTACGATAGCGGACAGCGTGAAGGCACCCGCAGCGACCAGGTATTCGGTCACAACGACGACGACATCGTCTGGCGTATCAACATCCAGAACACCGGCGATGCGCCTCTGCAGGACCTGCGGATCGACGATGTGCTAAGTCGTGCCGATGTTATGGATGCGAATTATGTGTGCGCCAATGTCACAGATGCCAATAACGCCGCGGCTAACAATGGCACACCTACCGGCGGTTCCTCCTGTATTGCCACCGATGCTGCCACTGGAACCGTGTTGAACGACTGGGACCTGGATGCCCCCTTCGGCCATAACGACAACATTCCTGCCCCCTATGCGGCGACCGTAAATGCGGTGACCGCTGGCACCTCGACCGATGCCATTGATATTCGTCAGGGTGGCAATATCAATCTCTATGTAGTCGGCAAGATCCACAGCAATGGCTCCTGCGCTTCAGGGCGTTTGACCAACACGTTTAATGATGTGGAATTTGGTTGTGCGGTGCAGACGCCGCCCGGTGGAATTGATTCCGGCGAGGATGATACGGCATTGCTCGACACCTTTTACGGTCTCAACGGCGGTACCAACGCCCTGCGCGTGGAGCGCCAATTGACCGGTATCACCGGCACCGGTCCGGTGGGCATGCGCGGCCTGATGACCATCACTCTGCGCAACGAAGGCCACGGCACCGTCTGGTTTGATCCTGCCATGGCCTGGCACTTGCGCGACGAACTGCCGGATGAGTACGTGGTGGACCCCAGTTACGCGCCCAGAATCGAAACCCAAAACTCCCTCTACGGCCCATACCTTGGGCGAGTGGATACCCTGCAGTGGGTCAACGCCCAGGGCGCGATTCCTGGAAATACCGGTGACAGCACCAGTTACCTGAACAACTCCGAGCCGCAGTTCAAGCTCACCAGCAGCACCACAGATACCGATGCCGATCAGGCCGAGGAAAGTACCGGCCTGATGCGTCATGGGGACGTGGTAGTGATCCGCTTTGCGGTGGTGATGAAAGCGGCGGAGTATTTCGACCGTGCCGCGGATCTGGACGTATTGCAGGAAGACCCGGCTGTTGCCCTGTTCAAGCGTCCCGGAGAAAGAACCGATCCGGATCTGAGCGGCTTCAGCAGTTTTGACAACATCGTGGAGATGCAGATCAAAACACTCTGTAATACCCAGGGTTTGCTGCAATCCCGCATGACTGGCAATGGCCAGAACGATACCTTTGCGGCCAACAGTGCCGGCACCCCGGTGCAGTTCGATCCGGAAGAGCTGGATGTCAGTATCGACCAGCCGACGTTCATTATTACCGACGATCGCAGCCAGACCACACCGCTGTCGGTCACCCTGAGCAATCACGGTGGCGACGAGGCGCGTGACTTCCGTGTGTTCATCAGCTTTGGTGCCACCATCAATGTGGTCAGCAACACGTCGCCGATGGGTTTCAGCTGCGCGGTGGTACCGATTACCCAGAGCAGTGTGGACGGCAACGACCGCCCTATGGGCCACCCGGATCCCTACAGGGTGTGGGCGGTAAACCCAGCGCCGGACCAGGTTGACAAGATGCACATGCTGCTGCCGACCAACGGCACCGTGTATCAATGCCAGCCAGACGGTTCGCCGTTCACTGCTTCATTTGCCGCCGGTGCCAGCGCCACTTTCGAATTTGAGGTGAATAAAACGACCAGCTCTGCTGGGGTTGCCGCGGACGACCTGACGTTCCGTGCAGACGTGGTGGGTGAAATTTTTACCCTGAGCGATTTCGCCATTACGCCGGCGCAGATCAACTACAACACCGTCAATGCCAACCAAGTCAACAACGGCGGTAACCGCAGTATTTCCAATATCACGGTGAACAACCCGACTGGGATCACCAACGGCCATCCGCTGTGGTTCCCGGCTCCCGGTCTCGACAGTGCAGGGAATAAACGCACCGATGGCGAGGTGGATCGCGGCAACCTCTACTCACTGGATGCACACTGGTCACGCGGTATCGGCTTCAACCTGAAAAAAGACCAGGTAACCGCTGGAGATACCGGTTCCGGCAATTTTGGTGGTGTGCCGGATCTCGGGGTGTGTAACGAAAACACCGCGGCGGTCACTCGTGCCCCCGCGAATACCTTCCCCGGCCAGACCAAGCCCGCCGAGCATGTGCAGGTCGGTGAGGAATGTACCGTCCGCATCCAGACCGGGGGCTGGTTCGGTTTCGATTCCCGCGGTTTCAACTTTATCGGTGTGCGCGATATTCAGGTGCTGGACCTGATCCCGAACGGGCAGGGCTATATTTCCAGCACCGTGCCGCTGTTTACGCCCCAGATTGCCGGCGCTACCCAGGCACCGAACGATCCAAGTACAACTGCACTGGGCGAACTCAGTCCGTTTGGCTGGCGCTTTACCGGTACCGAGGCCTCTGGTTTTGCCGGCGCGCCGAATAGCGACTACGTTATCGACATCGATCAGTGGTTCACGATCAACAATACCAGCCGTTTATTGAACAAAATTCAGAACGACCGCGCCGCGCCCAACGTGCACGGCAGTGACAGCGCCAACGTGCTGGACTCCTCTTTTAAAGGGGTTTTCTTCAATAACAACACAGGCATCTGGGAAGAGTACGAGTTTGGCAGCTATGGCGGTGGTGAAACCGTGGGTTACCCCAAGGAGCCCATCCGCCGCGTGGATGTTGTGATTGCCGAACCACTCATTAATGTGGTGAAGGAAATCTGTGCGGCTGCTGATTTCAACGCTGCAAGCGGAGCTTGTGGGGCCGGTTGGAACGCGGATTATCAGGGTGCGTCGACCACCAACGACTATATCTATCGACTTACCGTCAACAGCGAGGCTGCAGCGGATGGCCATCCGCGTCCGCCGGTGTATGACCTGACCGTGGAAGATACCCTGCCGGATTTGCTGTTCATCGAAGACCTGAACGCTGACGGCATCGACAACGATGGCGATGGCCTGGTGGACGCAGCGGATACCGATGGTGAAGGCTCTATCGTCGGCAACGTCATGAACGATGGCAACCCGACCACCATTACCTTCTCCCATACCCAGGGTGTGGACGGTACCGGTCTGCGCCGGCTGGAGCCGGGTGCGAGCGCATATATGTATTACCGGGTCGATCCGGACGATCGTATTGCGCCGTCGGAAGTCCTTACCAATACCGTCGTAGTAACCTATTACGATTCGCTGGAAGGCAGCGCCAATGAGCACGGCAACCAGACTGTGGTTATGCCGGGCAGCGGTGAACTGGGTGGCGCACGCACCTATCCTGCGGCGGCAGATACCAATACCGAAGCGGAAGCGTCACTGACCTTCAGTGAACCTGCCACCGAACCGAAAACCATCACCGGTCTGTCGGAAACACCGTTGGTGGGCAGTGGCATTCAGCCGGTAAAAATCGGCGAGGAAATCGAATACACCCTCACGGCCGAGCTGCCGGTGGCGCAGCTGCGCAACCTTACCGTAACCGATCAACTGCCGGCTGGTCTGGTGTGTACGGAAGCCCCCGCCATCGACCTGAGTACCGATGCTCCGTGGAGCGCCGCCGGATTCAAACGCCCGGATCTTTCCAATGTGGGTGATGTCACGCCCGTATGTAGCGACAGCCAGGTACAGTGGTCGTTCGGCGACGTGGTGCTTACCAATCCTTCTTCGGACCGCGATCCTAACCGCTTCACCTTCGAGTTGAAGTTTGTTGCCCGGGTCCAGAACAGTGCCGCAAATAATGACAGCACTTCCCTGATCAACGGTCAGCCGGCCACCAACGCCACCCTCGAATGGCGGGATGAAAGCGGCAGCGATCACAGCCTGGATTACGGCCAGGTGGAGGCGCAAATCACCGAGCCGCTTATCGCCCTGACCAAGAGCTGGGATGCGACCGCGGATCTGGACGCTGGTGATGTCATTACCATTACCCTGACCGCGACCAACAACGGTACCGCCAACGCCTACAACCTGCGACTCTGGGATGACCTGCTCGACAGTGAAATGACGTTTGTCGATACCAGCGTTACCGGAACCACGGTCCCGGATAGTGTGGATACCACCACCTTCGGTGCCAACCGCCCGGTATTTGTGTGGAACCCGGAAAACCCACTGGTGCCGGGTGCGAGCCGCGAATTCAGTTTCCAGGTGCGGATCGACGATACCGCGCAGCCACTGCAGCAGCTGAGCAATATTGCCCACGCGGCCTGGACCTCTCTGCCGGGGCAGAGCACCGCGCTCAATACGGTCGGCGAGATTGGAATAGACGGTGCGCTGGATGGACAGCGTGTAGGCGAACTGCCCCATGCCAGTGATGCAATCAATGATTACGAGGCGAGTAGTAACACGGTAGACACTGTGCTTGCTGCACTTGCCTTCACCAAAGAAGACATCACCGCAAACGGTACTGCGGCCGAGACCCGCACTATTGGTGCGCACCGTGAATTCCAGCTGGAAGTCGCCGTGCCCGATGGTGTCAGCAACAATGTGCGTATTACCGATAGCCTGGCAGCAGGGGGTACCACTTATGTATTGGCGCGCGATGCCAATTACGAAATCAGCTGTAGCTATGTCGGCATTGAGCTGATCAACGGCGTCGCACCTGTCGATGGGGCGTGTAATTTCAATGGCGTGCCCACCTCAGATGCGACCGGCGATGTGGTCTGGGATATCGGTACCGTGGATACGGTGAGCGAGGACGATGCCGGTACAGCTCCGGTTTCGCCCACCATCACCATTCATTATTTCGCCCGGATCGATAACGAAATTGTCGAGACCCAGGCTGGCGACAGCCTGCGCAACGACGCCACGCTGAATTACAGCAATGGCCAAACTGGTGCGGAAGAAACGCTCGCTGACTCGACTGCTGCAATTACTGCGGTGGAACCCGATCTCGAAATCGTTAAAGCCGTAACCAATACCACTGGCTCTGCTGGCCTCGCTCAGGGTGGGGATGTACTGGAATATGTGCTGACCATTCGCCACACCGGTGCCTCAACCGTCGACGCTTTCGACCTGAATGTACTGGATATTCTGCCGCCGGAAGTACGCTTCGAAGCGTCATTTGCGCCGACCGCCTCAATCAATGGCAGCCCAGTGGCCGGTTTCGTTGCGGCTCCGGCAACCCCCGCGTCTGATCAGTTGGTGTGGGGCCGTGAGAACGGTGACAACGGTTTGGATCTTCCGCTTGGGCAAACCCTGGAAATTACCTATCGCGCAAACGTTGTGTCGGTGTTCGGCCAACCGGTAATGAACGAAGCCTATGTGGACTGGTCTTCCCTGGATGACAACGTCATCGGCCAGGATATATACCAGCGTCACGGTTTCGGCTGTCCCACCGTTACCGATCCGAATAATTACTGTTATGGGCCGGCGCAGGCGTCCATCAATACCGAAGACAACAGCGGCCTGCAGAAACTGGTGGTCAGCGACAGCTACGACGATCCGGCAGACAGCACCGTGCGCGTGGGTGACACGGTTACCTACCGCCTGGAAGTCAATGTTCAGCCCGGCACCACCAATGCGGTTGTGGTAACCGATACCATGGATACTGGTCTGGTGCTGGAGTCGTTCACCGTGGACGACGCTTCCGGTGGCTATGTGTTCACTCCGGTGAGCCAGCCCAGCGCCGGCGATACCTCGCTGACCTGGAATTTTGGCAATGTGACCCGTGAACTGGGCACGGCAGCGCCGTTGATCATCGAGTATGTAGCGCGGGTGACGGAAGACGCTGGTATTCCCCATGTTGCGAGTACCACGTTGAGCAATACCGCGATCCTTAGCTACACCGATGGCAGCGGCAATCCGCCGACGGATCCCGATGTGCTGGCCAGTCTGGAAAGCACTGTCACCGTGACCGTTTTGCAACCGGTAATCGACAACCTGACCAAGATTGATCGCGATGGCCGCAGCAGCCCCTATCTGGTCGGCGATATCGCCAATGATGTCATGCGCTTCAGCCTGCAGGCATGTAACAGCGGTGCCGCACCGGCTTACGATATGCAGCTCACCGATGATCTGCCGTGGGAAATGGATGAGGCTTCTATCCAGAATATTGAGGTCGCTATCGATGGGACGGCTGTCGCTGAATCTGATTACACCTACACGCCGCCCGCTGGACGCGATGGCAATATGGTGTTCGCACTGGGGGTTCCGGTAGATCCTGGCCTGTGCGTCACCGTCAATTACGATATCGGTTTCCACACCGACGTCGGTGGCGACCAGAGCTGGCAGAACACCTTTGTCATTGATGAATACTGGTCTCTGCCGGATACCAGCGGCCAGAAATACGCGCCGGTACAACTGCCTGCGCCATTTGTCATGAGCACGGCGGCCGCGGTAGTTGAGCCTCTGGTGAAAGCCCTGTTGCTGCCTGCGGACGGTACCGCAACTGTTGGCGAACAGGTTCAGTACCGCATTACCGTCCCGGGCGTAGCCAACACAGCGGTGGCACTGCGCAATGTACAGGTGATCGATACTCTCGACAGCCTCGGTGACATCGTGCTGTTCGAAAGCGCTACCCTGAACGGTGAAGCCTTCACGCCGGTTGTGGACCAGGCCGCGGGTACTATTACCTTTGACATCCCCTCGATCGACGTAGGCACCGTAGCGGAAATCGAGATTTTTGCGCAGGTGGCAGACGTGGCTACCGCCATCGCGGGAACCGTAATAACCAATACTGCGGACTTCACCTACGAAGAAGGTGGCAATAACCTGCCCGGCGGTGGCAACGATGTCAGCTTCACGATCGTGGAGCCGGATCTCATTATGGATAAATCCGGTCCCACCAACGTGCAGGCGGGACTACCGGGCCGCTTTGTGCTGGATGTGCACAATGCCGGGGAAGGTACTGCCTACGGCATCACCCTTACCGATATTCTGCCCAGCGCCGGCGACGGCGGTGAGCAGGGCGGTATGTGCACCACGCCGCCAGAAAATATCACCGCGGAAATTCTCGATGGTGCGGGCAATTCTGTCAGTACGTTGAGCGCTGGTACCGACTTCACCACCAGTTACGATGTAAACACTTGTACCCTGATCGTAACCACAACCGGTGATGGCGGCGCCGTCGCTGCAGACCACCATCTGCAGCTGGCCTACGACGCCTATCTCGATATGGACACCGAACACGGTGCGGTGCTGACGAATATTGCGGGAGCGACGCAATGGTTCGGCCTGCCCGCGGATGCGGATCTGCGCCGTGGCTATGATCGCACTATCACCGATGGTTCGCCGAGTGTGGTGGATTTTGAAGATGCGTTCACCATTACTGCCCAGGTACCCCGAGTAGCCTTCGCGAAGACCGTGGAAAATATCACTCGCAGTGAAAATCCAGCGGTCAATGCGAGCCCGGCAGATCTGTTGCGCTACACACTTACCCTCACCAATGAGGAAGATGTCGCAGTCGACGATTTCAAGGTGCAGGACGATCTCGGCAGCCTGAATGCATTTGTGGCATTTGCATCTGGCACTCTCAATATTGTCAGCCTGCCGACAGGCGCGGACAGCAGTGCCAGCGATGCCACTGGCGGTACCAACGGCGCGGGACTGCTGGACGTGAGCAATCTGAGCCTGGCACCTGCGGGGCAGGCGGGAGACCGCATCGAGATCGTATTCGAGGTGCAGCTGGCGGCGGTAATCGATAATGCGAGTGTGGTGCTGAACCAGGCCCAGTTGCAGTTGCCCGGGCAGTCTGTGTTTGTCAGTGACGATCCGAACATCAACGGCGTGGAAGATCCGGAAGTGGCAGGGGACGAAGACCCCACCCGCGTGATCATCGAATCCGCGCCGCTGCTGAAAGTGGAGAAAATTTCCGAAGATCTTACCGGTGAGCCGGACAGCCTGATGCCGGGCGATACCCTGCGCTACACCATTCGTGTGGAAAACATCGGCAACGAAAATATGTTGGAGGCGAGCCTGCGCGATCAGGTGCCCGCCAACACCACCTATGTTGCCGGCTCTACCACCCTGAATGGTGCTTCACTGGATGATGTGAATGGCACCACGCCGCTGACGCAGACTCTGGTCATTCAGTCTCCGGGTTCCGAGACTGGTGAACTACTGGCAGACCCGGCAGCATCCGGCGCCCAGGCCGCGATCATCACCTTCGATGTGACCATCAACAACGTCAAAGACGGCACGCTGATTTCCAACCAGGGTTTCGCCAATGGTGTCGGCGCTGGCAGCGGCAATGTACCGGTGGAAGAGAAGCCGTCCGACGATCCCACCACCGAAGTGGCGGACGACCCGACCATCGACATCGTTGGTAACGTGCCTCTGCTGCGCGCGCAGAAAACCGTGCAGTTGGCTGTGGATAACCTGACCACCGGCATTGTCGATCCGGAAGATGTGCTGCGCTACACAATCACCGTCACCAACCTGGGCGGCAAAGATGCAACTGAAGCGCGCTTCGTGGATCTGGTGCCGGAGCACACCACCTACGTCGCCGGCAGTACGACCCTGAACGGCATTGCGATTACGGACAACGGCGTTGATTCCCCGCTGGTTGCCGGCATTGCCATTAGCAGTGAAGACCTGACACCGCCGCTGCCGGCAGAAGGTGAGGGTGTACTCACTACCGCGCAGACCGCCACCATCGTGTTCGATGTGATGGTGAATGCGGATACCGAGCGCGGCACCATCATCAGCAACCAGGGCAATGTGTACAGCCTGGAGTTGCCGCTCACGCTCACCGATGCGGACGGCAACAGCAGTAACGGTGCGCAGCCCACGGAAGTGGTGGTCGGCGATGCGCAGCAGCTCTCCATTACCAAGGAAGTGGCGGTTGTTGGCGGCGGCGCCGCGGAATCCGGCAAGGTGCTGGAGTACATCGTGCGTGTAACCAACATCAGCGCGGTGCCCGCGAGCCTGGTCTCTATTTACGACGACCTGCTGGTGGCCGGTGAGGGTGTGCTCACTTACGTCGCGGACTCTGCGCGCCTGAATGGCCTGGCGGACGGCGTGATGGTGGACGGCTCGCTGATCACCGCGGACTACAGCAACGTCTACGGTGACCTGCAGCCGAGTGAAACCATCACCCTGCGTTTCGAAGCCAAGCTGGGCGAGAACCTGGCCATGGGGTACACCGTGGTGAACACCGCCCAGGTGAAATGGAATGATCCGCCGGCCTACAACGAGGCTACGGTGACCATCGATATCGGCGGTACCCCGGGCATCGCCAATCTATCCGGTTACCTCTGGCACGATGTGAATTTCAGCGAGACCACCGACAGCGAAGAGCAACTGCTCACCAACTGGAGCGTCGAGCTGTATTACAACAATGCCTTGCTGGAAACCGTGCAGAGCGATGACAAAGGCTACTTCCAGTTTGCAGGTCTGGTACCGAATTTGGATGGTGCCAATGTCGCAGTTGCCAGCTACGAGTTGCGTTACCTGGCGCCGAACGCTGTGGGCACCACTGCCTCCCTCGGCACCGCCAGCTCTGACTACACCAATGGTCCGCAGCAGATCCGCGATATCTATATCGACTCCGGCAGCAACCCGCAGAACCTGAATTTGCCGATTACACCGAATGGCGTGATCTACGATTCTGTGCTGCGAGCGCCGGTCAATGGTGCGCGCGTGCGGTTGCTGGGTGCGTCCAGTGGCCAGCCGCTGCCGGACAGCTGTTTTGACGATCCCAAACAGCAGAACCAGGTCACCCTCACCGGTGGTTTCTACAAGTTCGATGTGAACTTCAGCAGCGCGGCCTGTGCGGTCAATGCGGATTACCTCATCGAGTTGGATGTGCCGAGCGCAGATTACGTCGCCGGACCGTCACAGATCATTCCGCCGCAGACTGGCGTGGATACCGGTAGCTTCGATGTGGCCGCGTGCCTCGGCAGCGCCGCGGACATGATCCCGGGTACCCCGTATCACTGCGAGGTGCAGCTGTCTGTATTGCCGCCTTCCATCGACCTGGATGCGCGCAGCAGCGAGACCGATTACTACCTGCGTGTAAATCTGGATGACAGCAACCAGCCCGGCAGCAGCCAACTGTTCAACAACCACATTGCGCTGGACCCGCAATTGGAAGGCGCGCTCGCGCTGACCAAAACTGCGGCCATGTTGAATGTGACCCGCAGCCAGCTGGTGCCCTATACCATCACCTTCAGCAACTCGCTGCCGGTACCGCTCACGGATCTGCAGCTGGTGGATTATTTCCCCGCGGGCTTCAAGTACGTGGCCGGTTCCGCGAACCTGGATGGGGTGAAGGTGGAGCCGGAGGTGAACGGCCTGCAACTGCAGTGGCCGAGCCTCCGCGCAGAACCGGAGCAGACTCACAGCATGAAACTGCTGCTGGTGGTGGGCTCCGGTGTGGGCGAGGGCGAGTACATCAACCGCGCGCGCATGTTCAACGAACTCTCCGGCCAGCAGACGTCCGGCGAAGCGTCGGCCACCGTGCGCGTGGTACCGGACCCGACCTTCGACTGTACCGATGTGATCGGCAAGGTGTTCGACGATAAGAACCTGAACGGTTATCAGGACGCAGGTGAGGGCGGCGTGCCCGGTGCGCGTGTGGTTACCGCCAACGGTCTCAAAGCCACCGCGGACGCGCACGGTCGTTTCCATATCACCTGTGCGGCGGTGCCGAACCCGGATCGCGGTTCCAACTTCGTGCTGAAACTGGACGACCGCAGCCTGCCGAGCGGCTACCGCCTGACCACGGAAAACCCGCGGGTACAGCGCGCCACCCGAGGCAAGATGCTGGAGTTCAACTTCGGTACCAGCCTGCACCGTGTCGTGCGCCTGGATCTGGCGGAAGCAGTATTCGAACCCGGCACCAGTGAGCTGCGTCCTCAGTGGCGTTCGCGCACGGAACTGTTGCTGGAGCGACTGCAGGAGGCACCGTCGGTACTGCGCCTGTCCTATCTGGCGGAAAACGAAGATCCGTCGCTGGTGGACGCGCGCCTTGCCACCATCAAGGCCCGTATCGCCGAGGACTGGGCGGCGCTGAACTGCTGCTACCCGCTCAATATCGAAACCGAAATTTTCTGGCGCCGTGGCGCGCCGCCCGCGCGTGGCAATGTGCTGGACGGGCTCAAACACAGTGTTAACCGCATGATCGGAAGTGATGATCAGGGAGGCGCCCGGTGATGTTCCGCTCGTCTAAAAATAAATTAGCAATCGCAATGGTCGCGCTGGTGAGTGTTTCGGCACTCGCCCAGGAAGAAAACCAGAGCGATATTTCCTGGTGGCAGAAAATCCCCGGCCTCTCGCCGCAGATAGAAACCACCGGCGATTACACCGACAAACCGCTGGGCAGCAATACCGAAACCACCCTGATCCCAACGGCCGGCCAGCGGTGGGTGCAGGATGCGGAATCGTTTATCTCTCCCGAGGAAGTGGTGCTGGAAAACAATGCGCTGCCGCCGCTGGTGTACCGCGAGGTGGGCGATGAAATTGATCCGGCGCTGATCGACCAGCTGCGGGAAAGGCTCGCGGCCCTGAGCGACGCTCACGAGCTGCAGCTGATTTTTACCGGCCACACCGACAGCGATCCACTGAGCGAAGACCTGCAAGCGGAGTTCGCGGATAAAACGGCGTTTACCGAGGCGCGCGCAAAGTTGGTGGCGGAATACTTCCAGACGGCGCTGGAACTGCCGGAGGACGCCATTGTGGTGGCGGGCCGCGGTGACAGCGAACCGCTGACGGAAAACATCACTGCACAAGGCCGCGAACTGAACCGCCGGGTAGAACTGACCCTGCGCTATTTCGAGCAGGATCAGCAAGCCCGCGACGCCCAGCGCCGCGCCGAGGCGCTGCAGCTCAACCGAGTCCAGGTCTGCCGCCAGGAAACCGTGTGTAAGCTGCGCTACAGCGCGGGCACCGACCAGCGCGCGCGTCTGAAAAACCTGGTGTCGCCGCTGCGCCTGCAGCCGGGGCAGGTGGACCTTCCGGCGGCCTTTGTGCGCCGTATCCAGGAAGTGCGCAACACCCTGCTGGACAAACCCAATCTCACCATTCACTTCGTCGGCCACACCGATGGCGCGCCGCTGCCGGAAGGCCCGGCGGAACTGTATGACGACCAGATGGCGCTGTCGCGCGCGGAAGCGCGACGGGTGGCGCTGGCGGTTGCGGATCAGCTGCACCTGCCGGGCTACATGGTCACCAGTAGCGGCAAAGGTGCGAGCCAGCCCATCGCCGCCAACGACACCGCCAAGGGCCGTTCCCTGAACCGCCGTGTGGAGGTGGAGTTCTGGTACGACGATTTACTGGAAACCGCCGCCGACGGCGTGCAGGCGTGCCCGGAATCCGCCGCGGCGGAAACCATCACCATCGCCCACGAATCGCCCACCGGCGACGTGCCGCCGATTTTCCTCGACAGTGGCGAGCCGCAGATATCCAGCGCGCAGCTGGCGCAGATGCAGCGTCTGATGGAAGAGGTGGCGGGCAAGCAGAACGTGCGCCTGAGTTTTGTCGGCTATAGCGATAACGAGCGCATGGAGCGCCGCGAAGCCATGGTCTACGGCGACGACGTGGGCCTGTCGTCCGCGCGCGCGCAAAAGACCATGGAAGTGGTGCAGCAGCAGCTCGGACTCGACGCTACCCAGGTAGAGTTTGAGGGGCGCGGCTATGTAGAGTCCAAGGATGTGGTGCAGACCGGATTTATCCACATGGACGGCGCCCGTGTGGAAGTGCAGGTGCTTTACGACGAGCTGGCGGTGCTGGCCGAGCAGGATCGCCTGGAGATCGAGCGCCTGCAGCAGGAGGCGGAGGCCCACAATCCCTACGCTCTGAACCTGATGCGCATCACCGTGGACGGCGCGCCGGAATACGATCCGCACAAGAACTCCGCGGACCTGCAGCGCTGTACCGACGTGGCGCTGGAAAATGCCAACATCCAGTTTCGCTTCGACAACCAGTCGATGCAGCCGCGTCTCAACGTCAGCGCCTTCCCCAGTACCATCCGCTATGCGGACGATCCGGAAACGGAACTGGTGGAGAGCCGCGTGCAGTTCAAGCGCTACACCAATTACCCGTCGTTTATCACCCGCGCGGAAGTGCGTATTTTTGAGGAAGAGCAATCCCTGCGCGACGCACCACTGGCGGTGGTCACCCTGGACCAGAACGGTGAGGGCAGCTGGGAGGCGGACTTCGACAGCTTCCAGGCGCCGCTGAAAAAGCTGAAATACGTGTTGCGTGTATACGACTGGAAACAGCGTTTCGATGAAACCCGTCCGCAGACCCTGTGGCTTGTGGATAACTTCGAACCGCAGTTGCAGCAAGCCACCACCGAAAAAGAATTGCTGGTGGGCTATGGCGAAAACCGCCTGTCCGAGCAGCATATTCCGGTGAGCGGCAATGCAGTGCTGGTGAACGGCGCGGATATTCCGGCCAACCACAGTGTGTGGCTGGCGGGCCGCGAAATTCCCGTGAGCAGCAGCGGTGATTTCGTCGCCGAGGAAATTTTTGCCAAGGGCCTGCACACCGTGGAAGTGGCGGTGCTCGACGAGCAGGGTAACGGTGAACTGTTCCTGCGGGACCTGGAGTTCAATCGCGACGACTGGTTCAGTGTGGGTATCGCCGATGTCACCATCGCCCGCGATGACACCAATGGCCCGGCGGCACTGGTCACCGGTGACCAGACCCACTACGACAATTCCGCGAGCTACGACGGCCGCCTGGCGTTTTACACCAGCGGCAGCTTTGGCGATGGCTGGCGCCTGTCTGCCAGCGCAGACACCGAAGAGGGACCCATCGACGACCTGTTCTCCAATTTTATGGAAAAAACGCCGGATGCCCTGTTCCGCCGTCTCGACAGCGATCTCTACTATCCGACCTTTGGTGACGATTCGACGGTGGTGGAAGATGCCCCCACCTCCGGCAAGTTCTTCATCAAACTGGAAAACTACGACGATTACGGCCTGTGGGGTAACTTCAAGGCGTCCTACACCGACAACGAACTGGCACATATCGACCGCGCGCTTTACGGGGCCAATTTCCATTTCGAGACCGACGATGTCACCGACTTTGGCGACAAGCGTTTCGAAGTGGACGCGTTCAGTGCGGAGCCCGGCACCATCGCCGGTCGCGACGAGTACCTGGGCACCGGCGGTTCCCTGTACTACCTGCGCCACCAGGATATTCTCACCGGCTCCGAGCGCCTGCGGGTGGAAGTGCGGGACAAGAACTCCGGTCTGGTGCTGGGGGTGAAAAACCTCACCCCGGTGATCGATTACGATGTGGATTACATCCAGGGCCGCGTGCTGCTGAACCGTCCGCTGTCGGCCATCGCCAACGACAACCTGATCGTTCAGGATGGCTCCTACAACGGCAATCCGCAGTATCTGGTGGCCCGCTACGAATACACCCCGGGCTTTGATGACCTCGACACCCTCGCCCTCGGTGGTCGCGCCCAGTACTGGGCCGGTGACCATGTCCGCATCGGCGTGAGCTCGAGCCAGCAGGATGAAGAGGACAATGAGTCGTCACTGAACGGCGTCGACCTGACGCTGCGCAAAACTGCCGGCACCTGGATGAAAGTGGAAGTGGCGGAGAGCCAGGGCAACACCCTGGAAACCCTGTCTTCCCTCGATGGTGGTTACAGCTTCAATCAGGGTAGTTTTGAACAGGGAGGGCCTATCGATCCCAATGCCAAGGCCGGCGCGAACAAGGTGGAAGCCGCCATCCAGATGGGGGACTTCTTCGAGGGTGCGCGCGGTTCCATGTCGGTGTATGCGCAGCAGCGGGACGCGGGCTTTTCCGCGCCGGGCCAGCTGGCGACCTACGATACCGAGCAGTACGGTGCGGTAGTTAACGTGCCCATTGGTGAGCGTTTCGATGTCGGCCTGAAAATGGACAACAAGGAACAGCAGCAGGGCCTGCAGACCTCCGCCACCGATGTGGAGCTGGGCTATCGCCTGAGCGAGCGCTGGCGCCTCGCCGCCGCGGCCCGTTCCGACTCCCGGGAGGATCTGTCACCGGTGGTGCCGGTCACCCAGAAACAGGGCGATCGCACCGATGTAGCGATCCAGGCCGGTTACGATTCCGGTGCCAATTGGAACGCGTTCGGTTTCGTGCAACGTACCGCCGAGTTGTCCGGCAACCGCGATGAAAACAATCGCGTCGGTTTTGGCGGTGCCTACCGCGTCAGTGATCGCCTGACCCTGGACAGCGAACTTTCCGGTGGCGACACCGGCAACGCGGCGCGCGTCGGTACCGACTTCCTGGTGACCGACCGCACCAACCTGTACCTGAACTACACCCTCGACAACGAACGCACCGACACCGGGGTGCGCGCGCGCAAGGGCAACCTGAACAGCGGTTTCCGCAGTCGCTTCTCCGACACTACGAGCATTTACGGCGAAGAGCGCTACACCCACGGGGATGTGTCCACCGGTCTCACCCACGCCCTCGGCGTGGACTTGGCACCCAGCGACACCTGGAATTACGGAACATCGCTTGAGGCGGGCACCCTCGAGGACCCGCGCACCGGTGCCGAAACCGAGCGCCGCGCCATGGGCGCCAGCATGGGCTTTAACGACGGCGACCTGCGTGTGTCGAGCGCGGTGGAATACCGCATCGACAATATGCAGACGCTGACCGACCCGGCAACCGTGCTGGAAAACGAGCGCAAAACCTGGCTGCTGAAAAATGCCCTGAGCTTCCAGATCAGCCCGGACTGGCGTTTGGTGGGCAAGCTCAATTATTCCGACAGCCAGAGTTCCGCCGGGCAGTTCTATGACGGCAAGTACACCGAGGGTGTGATGGGTTATGCCTACCGCCCGGTGGCGAACGACCGCTGGAATACACTGCTGAAGTACACCTACTTCTACAATGTGCCCACCACCGATCAGGTGCTGGTGACCTCAAGCAGCGCCAGCAGTGCGGTGGAGTTCGTGCAGAAGAGTCACATCTTCTCCGTGGATACCAACTACGACCTGACCCAGCGCTGGACGCTCGGCGCCAAGTACGCCTACCGTCTGGGGCAGTTGAGCATGGAGCGCGAAAATCCCGAGTTCTTTGACAGTAACGCGCACCTGTACGTGATGCGCGCCGACTGGCACTTCGTGAATAAATGGGATTTGTTGCTGGAAGGTCGCGTGCTCGACCTGCCGGAAGCGGGCGACCGCAGAAGCGGCGCGCTGCTGGCGCTGTATCGCCAGATGGGAAATCACTTCAAGGCGGGTATCGGTTATAACTTTACCGATTTCTCCGACGACCTGACGGACCTGGATTACGACAGTCAGGGCGTCTTCATCAATATGGTCGGTAAATTTTAACCCTGCCGTCACTCTACAATTCGCGTGACGCGGCCACTGCAGAATCCTCCCGGAGGGTTTCTGTAGTGGCCTTCGCCGTTACCGGCTGATCATTCCCATCCCTTCTGACGGAAAATCGCCCCTACCCACTACATCTCTCCTGCTACCTTTTCGCCTGATGGTTGTACCGATATAAGGCACGTGCCTTGTTTAGAAATAGGCAAGAAGTGCAGAGGAACGTGCGTTGAAAGCTTCCTCTGCTTGCTCTACTTTGTTATGCGAATAGGTATAAGTAAAAAAACAGGCGAGCGGAGAAGCCCATGATAAAACTCACCATCAACGGCGAGCCGCGCTCGCTGGATGTACCCGCCGATACCCCCATCCTTTGGGTACTGCGCGATACGCTAAAGCTCACCGGTACACGCTTCGGTTGCGGCATGGCGTTATGCGGTGCCTGTACCGTACATCTGGATGGCAATCCTATCCGCTCCTGCACTACGCCAATTTCCATGGCCGAGGGCAAACAAATCTCCACCATTGAGGCCATGCAGGACGACCCGGTAGGTCGGCGTGTGCAGCAGGCCTGGATGGATGAGGCGGTGGCCCAGTGTGGCTATTGCCAGGGGGGACAGGTGATGAGCGCAGTCGCCTTGTTGAAGGACAATCCGAATCCCGACGATGCCCAGATCGACCGCCAGATGAGTGGCAATATCTGCCGCTGTGGTACCTATCCCCGTATTCGCAAGGCCATTCATCGCGCTGCTGCGGCGGCTGAAAAGAAGGCTGCCAGCATCGGCGAACCCCTGTTTACGGAGGTGAAGGTATGAGCAATACGATTGTTGATCCCAACGCCACGCAGACAGACGAGGTGGAACTGGAAATTGCCAACGTCAGCCGTCGCCGTTTCCTGCGCGGCCTCACCGCCACCGGTGTGCTGGTCATCGCCGCGCGCTGGACACCGGCGACATCGGCTGCCGAGGGTGAGGACCCGGACAATCCAAAAAAATATGGCGCAGAAGCCATGGCCCACGGGTGGGTGGACAACCCGGATGTGTTTATCAGTATCGCTCCGGACAATACCGTCACCCTGATCAATCACCGCGGCGAAATGGGGCAGGGCATCCGCACCAGTGTGGCGATGGTCATGGCCGACGAAATGGGGGCCGACTGGCAGAAGGTGCGCGTTGAACAGGCCATTGCCAACGAAGAAAAATATGGCAACCAGAATACCGATGGCTCCCGTTCCATGCGCCACTGGTTTGACCCGCTGCGTCGAGCCGGTGCCGCGGCACGCAGCATGCTGGAACACGCGGCGGCCAAACTGTGGGGCGTGCCGGTGGCGGAATGTCGCACCGGGGTACATCAGGTAATCCATATTCCCACAAACCGTACGCTGTCTTTCGGTGAACTGGCGGCGACGGCTGCCGAGCAGCCGGTTCCGGAGCGCAAGTCCCTGAAGCTGAAAAGCCCGGACGAATGGCGCTTTATCATGCGCGAGCCGCAGGCGTTTCCCAAAACCAATGACGCCCAGCCGCTGGCCGTCGACGGAATGGATATCCTAACCGGCAAGGCACAGTTCGCCGCTGACGTCAGCTGGGACAACATGCTGTACGCAGTCATCGCACGCCCGCCATCTTACGGTGCGGCGGTAAAATCATTCGATGACAAAAAGGCGCTGGCGGTGCCGGGCGTGGTCAAGGTGATCCAGATGCCCACCGCAACGCAGCCCTCTGGCTATGAGCCCATGGGCGGGATTGCCGTGCTGGCGGAATCCACCTGGGCGGCGATCCAGGGACGCAAGGCGCTCGGCATCGACTGGGATAACGGGCCGGCCGGTGCCAATGCCAGTTACGACTCGGTCGCCTACCGCAAGCTACTGGGGGAGCGGGCGAAAACAACGGGCAAGGTGGTGAGCCAGAAGGGTGATATGGCGGCCGCCCGCGAGGCTGCTGCGCAGTCGTTGAGCGTCAATTACTACGCACCGCATATGGCCCAGGCGCCGATGGAACCCATGGCGGCCATGGTGCGGATTAACGGGGACAGGGCCGATGTGTGGACTTCGGTGCAGAATCCCCAAGCTGCCCGCGATGGCGTGGCCAAACGCCTGCAGTTGAAGCCGGAAAATGTCACTGTGCAGTGTGGTCTGATGGGCGGCGGCTTCGGGCGCAAAGCCAAACCGGACTATGTATTTGAGGCCGCGGACCTGAGCAAGGCGATGAATGGTCGCCCGGTACGGGTACAGTGGACCCGTGAAGATGACCTGCACAACGGCTTTTTCCACACGGTGGCACTGGAGCATATGCAAGGCTACCTGGACGACAACAAGCGGGTCAGCGGCTGGCTGCACCGTTCCCTTGCTCCCAGTATCTCGTCCCTGTTTGCCCCCAATGCCGAGTATCAGTCCCCGTCTGAAATGGGCATGGGCATCCGCAATATGCCGTTCGATATCCCGGCGGTACAGTTGGAGAACGGCGAGGCGGAGGGGCATATCCGTATCGGCTGGTTCCGCTCGGTATACAACGTGCCTCACGCCTTTGCGATCCAGAGTTTTGTTGCCGAGCTCGCCCATCTGGCGGGCAAAGATCACCGGGACTTTCTGCTGGAGTTACTGGGACCGGACAGAAAAATCGATCCGGGCAAGGAACATATATTTAATTACGGCGAAGACCCTGCGCGCTATCCCATCGACACGGCTCGTTACCGGGCAGTGATCGAGCGGGCTACGAAAGAGGCCGGCTGGGGTAGGGAAATGCCAGCCAACCGCGGGCTGGGTCTCGCGGTGCACAACAGCTTTGTGTCCTACTGCGCGATCGTGATGGATGTGGAGGTTACCGAGGGTGGCGATGTTATCGTGCACCGTGCGGATGTCGCGTTTGACTGCGGCCCCCAGATCAACCCGGATCGTGTCGCCGCCCAGATGGAAGGTGCCTGCGTGATGGGCACCGGCATCGCGTTGATGACGCAGATTACGGCCAAGGACGGACGGATTCAGCAGGATAACTTTCACCAGTACCTGGTACCGCGAATCAACCACGCCCCGCGGGAAATTCATGTACACGCGGTAAATAACGATCTGGATATGCCCCTCGGCGGCGTGGGGGAACCGGGGCTGCCGCCGGTGGCCCCGGCCCTGTGCAATGCGATTTTTGCCGCGACCGGCAAACGTATCCGCACCCTGCCGATCGCAGACCAGTTGAAAAGCTGAGCGGAGCGAGAGATGCAGCACCTCGATGTGCAGGTGGTAGAGCGGGGACTGGCGTGGCTGAGCGCCGGTGAAACCATCTGGTTCTGCACCGTGCTCTCCACGTTCGGATCATCGCCGCGGGCGCCGGGCTCGATCATGGTGGCGCGCGGGGATGGCAGGCATCTGGGCTCGTTATCCGGTGGCTGCGTGGAGGAGGATTTTCTCGCGCGGGTGCAGCGTGGCGAATTCAGCCAGCGGGTGTCTGTCGAACGCTACGGCGACCAGCGCGATCGACCTGCGGTTGAGCATCGCCTGCCGGTGCAGTTGCCCTGCGGCGGTATTCTGGAGGTATTGATTGAGCGCCTCACCCCGGAGCATGGGAATCGCCAGCACCTTGCGGAATTGCTCGCGGTATTGCGTGGACAGCGGCAGAAAATACGCACGGTCTCCCTGGTCGACGGGTGCAGTAGTCTGTTCCCGGTTGCGCACACCGACGGTGATACCGTATCGGTCACCGCGGATATCGCCAGCATTCGTGTGGGGCCTGCCTCACGCCTGGTGATCGCCGGGCTCTCCAGTGTTGCCAGAACCTGTGCAGAGTTTGCGGTGGCGCTGGGTTACGAAGTGATCCTGTGCGAACCGCGGGAAGAGGAATATCGCGATTTCCATCTCGCCGGTGTGCGTCTGGAAAAAATCTTCCCCTCACGGTTTATCGCCGAGGCGGGCAATTGCCACCAGCAGACTGCGGTGGTGGCGATGACTCACGACCCGCGTATCGATGACCTGGCGATGATGGAAGCGGTCAAAACTGACGCTTTCTATATCGGCGTTATGGGATCACGGCGAACCTCGGATAAACGGGCCACCCGGCTGTTATCCACAGGCGGCCTGACCGCGGAAGAGCTGGATCGCATCCATATGCCCATTGGCCTCGCTTTGGGGAGTAAAACACCTGCGGAAATCGCGCTGGCGGTGATGGCCGATATCCTGCGTGTACAGCGAGGTATCCGGCGCGATGCACTCTGACTTCGATAACCTGCCTTATGAACTCGGCGGCCGAACCCTGGGACTGGTAATGGCTGCCGGGTTTTCCCGGCGTTTCGGCGGTGTTGACAAACGCACCTTACGCTTGGCGGACGGTGTTGGTCTGCTCGAACACACGCTGGCGCAGCTTCGGCCCGTCTTTACGGACACGAGTGGGGCGAGCCTGCTGGCGGTGGTGATTCGTCCCGACGACTGCCCGACTGCGCTGGGGATCCCAGACGACTGCCACATTGTCAGAGCGCCCAATGCGCGCTGTGGCCTGGGGGCCAGTATCTCTGATGGGATGACCGCCGTACGGGAAATGTCGTTTATCCGTGATATCGACAGTGTTGCGATCCTGTTGGGGGATATGCCCGCACTGCAACCGGCAATACTCACGAAACTATTAAAACTCAGTGCTAACGATGCCATTGTCCGCCCGCGGTTTAACATGCAGTGCGGCCACCCCGTGGTGTTCGGACGAAAATTCTGGCCTGCGTTATATGGCCTTACCGGGGACGAGGGTGCACGCCAGGTCATCGCCGCGAATGTATCCGCGCTGACCGTCGTTGACGTGGATGACCCGGGTACACTTCTCGATATTGATACCCGGGGAGCGTTTGATCGCCACTGGCAGGGTAATGCCGGAATGACTTCGAATTTATTCCCAGCCGCTCAGGACTAACTTGCCGATCGTCCTGCCGGTTTCCAGTTGCCGGTGCGCCAGGCGCAAGTTGGTGGCACTTATCGGCTCCACCGTGTCACTGACGGTGGTCACTAGTGTCTCGTTATCCACCAGCTCCGCGATCTGCTCCAGTATCCATCCCTGGCGATCCATGTCATCGGTTGCAAATTGGCTGCGGGTAAACATGAACTCCCATACAAAGGTCGCACTTTTGGGTTTCAGCAGGTTCAGCGGCAGGGGCTCTTTATTGTCGACCACGCAGCAGATTTTCCCCTGGGGCTTGATGGCATTGGCCATGGCCGGGAAGTGCTGGTCGGTGTCTGCGAGGCAGAGAATATAATCAACCTCCGGAATACCGATATCCGTGAGCTCCTCATCCACCGGGTTGCGATGGTTCACCACATGGCTCGCCCCCATCTGTTTTACCCAGAAGCTGGATTTGGTGCGCGATGCGGTGGCGATCACATTGAGCTTGGCCAGCGCGCGCGCCAGCTGGATGGCCATGGAACCTACCCCCCCGGCGGCGCCAATGATCAGGATGGACTTGCCGGCATCTTTTCCGGTACTGCTGATTTCGAGTCGGTCAAACAGGGCTTCCCAGGCGGTGAGGCTGGTCAGTGGCAGCGCAGCCGCCGCGGAGTAGTCCTGGGTGCGGGGAATGCGGGCTGCGAGGCGCGCATCCACCAGCTGGAATTCGCTGTAGCAACCGGGTCGGGTGATATCGCCGGCATAGTACACCTGGTCGCCGGGCCCGAAGTTTTCCACCGCACTGCCAACGGCCACGACTTCACCCGCCGCATCCCAGCCGAGGATTTTTGGTGTTGTTTCCACAATGGCGTCGGGTTTGGGGGCGCGGACTTTGGTGTCCACCGGGTTTACCGCGATGGCTTTGACCGCCACCAGCAGGTCCCGCGGGCCGGGTTCCGGTTGGTCTATTTGCAGGTCAAGCAGGGACTCTTCAGCGTCGATGGGCAGGTATTGGAAAAGACCGACAGCTTTCACGTGGGAGCTCCATATCCGTTGGGTGCTTATAGGGGGCGGACAATCAATGTCCTTTGCTTCAACAATCTCGCCAGTGAGTGCGCACAGTGTGGCACCGCTTTTGTAGGCGCGGTCGCAGTTTAGTTGAGCGGTACCGCAGAGACTGTGATTTGCCTCAGACTTCCGCGGGGATATCGGACGGTCGGACAGGATTACGCGGTTCCCGGCTACTGGCATTCTGTCGGAGGCTGCGTTTTTGCCACCACAGGTAAAGTCCTGTTCCGAACAGGAGCGCGGGTGCCAGTCCTGCAATCAGTACCAGCCAGCGTCCGACGATACCCAGGGCATCGCCGTTATGCAGGGGGAACTGCCAGCGCAGGATCTTGTTGCCCAGTGGAATCTCGGTGACGTTCTGGGACATCAGGACCTCGCCGGAGTACTGGTCGATACGCACAACACTGGCGCCGTAGTTGGACCAGGCTTCGCCGGCGGCGCGGTAAGTGAGGCCGTAGCTGTCTTTGTTATCCACAGGCAGATAAATCCGTTTCAGAACACCACCGGGGAATACGGTCTCACCGATGGCAACGGCCTGGTCTGGAGATATCGGGGTGCCGGATTCCGCGTTCGAGCCGGGCAGGACGGGGCGTGGTTCCAGTTTGAACAAACTGCCCACCACCGCTTCAACCTGCGAGGGGAATACCAGGGTCACGCCGGAAAAGCTGATCAACAGCAAAAGCGGCAGAAAATAAATACCGAACACCTGGTGGACATCAAAATAAAAGCGGAAGCGGTTGCCGGTGCGGGAGATGGTCAAGGCGCGCTTCCATTTCCCTTTGCCGGGCTTGCGTTTTTTCGGCCACCACAGCACGGCGCCGCTGATACAGAACAGCATCAGCAGCAGCCCCATAAAGCCCACCACGGTTTTACCGGTTTTACCCGCGAGCAATGTGTAGTGCAGGCGGTAAATCCAGGTCATGGCACTTTGCGATGTGCCCCAGGTGCGCACCGCGAGTACTTCTGCATCGGTGGGCGATACGCTGACTTCCACCGGGCCTGGTGCACCTTCTGGCGTGGGAAAGCGTACAACGTGGGGGCTGCCCGGCTGGCGCTGGGTCATCAACCTTGTGGGCGCGGGATTGCCCGGCACTGCCGCCTGAGCAGCGGTGAGGATATCCGCGTAGCTGGCCGCTTGGGCACTGGGATTGAAGCGGACGGTGTGCGGTGCGAGCTTCTCATCCAGCGCGTGATCGAACACCAGCAGGCTGCCGGTCAATCCGATAAGCGCAAGCAGCAGGCCGAGGGTAAGGCCCGCGTACTTGTGAAGGATGAAAAAGGTTTTGCGCATGCACACCTCAGCCCGTCATTCCGGCAGTCGCCGGAATCCGGATACCCGCTTGCGCGGGTATCACAGGACTTGATTAAAACACTTTCGAGTAAGACAGATTCACGCTGCGCCCCAGGCCCTTGAAGTTGCGGGCATCGTTACCTGCGGTCTGGGAGTAGTAGGTGAAGTAGTCTTCGTTGGTCAGGTTCTGGACCCCCAGCGCAAACTCACCACCCAGCGCTTTCAGCTGTGCACTGGCATCGATAATGGTGTAGCCGTCGAATTCGGTGGTCACCACTCCCGCGCTGTTTTCAAAGTCGCGGTCCAGCAGCCAGTTGGCCTGCAGGCGAGTGCTGAACACGTCGTTCCAGTTGCGCACCCAGCTCAGGTTGAAGCGGTTGGGGGCGATATTGCGGCCGTCCAGGTCGGTATCCACCTTGCCGTCGTCGTTGGAGTCGTAGCGACCCTTGGTGTAGGCGTAACGGGCTTCCAGGGTATCGGTTTCAGTAACAAACCACTGACCGCGCAATTCTACACCGTCGATCTCGGTCTGCTCGCGGCTGACACTGTAAATGCCGTCGCTGCCGAGGTTCAGGCGCTGGCCGAAGTCGGAGTCGGAGGTGTAGTAGGCCAGCTGTGCGGTAAATTTATCGCCGCTGAAGTCCACCCCGATTTCCTGGTTTTCGGTCAGGATCGGTTTCAGGTTCAGGAAGCTTTCCACATCCAGGTCCGGCTGGTTGATGCCGCGCAGAACCCGGCCCACATCCGGCATAGAGAAACCTTCGGAGTAGTTGGCGTAGACCCGCAGACCTTCGTTAATTGCATAGGTCGCGCCGATGTTGCCGAGGGTTTCGCTGAACTCCGGGTTGCCGCCCTTCACGAACTGGCCGCCGTTATAGGAGTACAGGGTGGTGAAGTCATCCACCTGCAGTTCGGAGATTTCACGGCGCACACCGGCGGTGATGGTCATGTGCTCGATGCCGCTGAACTCCGCCTGAGCATAGGGCGCGATGTTCTTGTATTTGGTCGGCGGTACCCAGGCGCGGTTGGTCAGGATCAGCTGCTGCCAGGTTTCGTCCTGTAGCAGGTCCACACCGTAGGCGAGGCTCACCGGCGCGCCGGCAATTTCATCCTTGATCAGGGTCAGCTTCAGGCCGCGCTTTTCCGAGTTGTTCTGGGACTGGTCGAATACCACGTCGCCGTAGGCGGGATCCTGGAAGGTCCCGCTGGGGGTGCCGCCATAAGTGCCGGCGAAGTCCTGGGAGAAAACCTGTGCGCGCAGTTTCTGGCCGAGGAAATCTTCCTTGGTGTACTGCAGGTTAATGGTGGTCACATCGTTGGAGGGTGATTTGCCCGGTACGTCCGCCTCGATTGCGGTGGTGGGGATGCCCTCGGAAATGTCGCCGTCGACGCTCAACCAGTTGTTGTTGCCTTCCAGCAGATAGTGGTTGACGGTCAGCTGTACGCGCTGGTCGCCCCAGCTGTAGCCGGTCTTTACGAACGCATTAATGGTCTCGCTGTCCATGGTGTCGCCCTGGGTATTGTCGAAACCGACAATCTCTCCGTTGGCGTCGTAGCTGATCCCGGTGTTGCGGTAGGCCAGGCTCGCGAGTACATCGACATCGTTCATCTTGCCCGAGAGGCTGTAGCTGCCGTTGTAACCCAGGGTGTCACCCAGCTCTTCCGGCTGCAGGTTGGATTCCACGCGCAGGCTCTGCTGGAACTCATCGCTGGGGGTGCGCGTCACCAGGTTAATGATGCCGCCGGAGGCGCCCATGCCGTGAATGGCGTTGGCGCCGTGAATTACCTCTACCCGCTCCAGCATCAGCGGATCGATGGTGTGGCCGTCGCGGCCGCCATCGCGCAGTGGGTTTGACTGCGGCACGCCGTCGATCAGGTACAGCGGCTTGCGGCCGCGCAGGCTCTCACCGGCACTGGTCATTTTCTGACGGCTGGGGGAGAAGCTGGGGATCAGGTTGCCGAGGATGGTGGACAGGTCGCTGGTGGCAGCCATCTGGTTGGTCAGTTCCTGCTGGTCGATCAGGGTGACGGTATTGGGAATGGCGTTCAGGGGCTTTTCCGTACGGCTCGCGGTGACCACAACTTCTTCGGCAATACGCGCATCGGTTTCTGCGGCAGAGGCCATTGAGGTGGTGATTGAACTGGCGGCGGCGATGGCCAGGGCAAGGGAAGTACGTGTCCCGCGCATGCTGAACTCCTCGGGGAATTATTTGGTGAGATATGTTGTGAAACTTTGTTGTAGATACTGGGCTTATGTTTTGGGCGCGACTGCTTGTTCAAGTCACGTGGCGGGCGATAGGTGATGACCCCGCCCGGATGTCTTAAGCCCCAGTTAAACTGGAGCGCGATCATAAAGTAAATGAGAATGCTTAGCAATTAGCATCTGGTGGCAGCGGGTGCTGTTTCATTAATATCCTTGTCAGGCCCGTAAATACTGGTGTTCGAGCAAGGCGTGAAATTAAATGCCAGAAGTGACTTGACTCCCCCGGGGGCGATCAATAGAATGCGCAGCCTCTGAGCGGTTGGGGTCACCCACCGCGGGAAATCGAAGTCCTACCAGGTCGATTTCCAGGGTTGTTGGTGCGGGGTGGAGCAGCCTGGTAGCTCGTCGGGCTCATAACCCGAAGGTCGTAGGTTCAAATCCTGCCCCCGCTACCAAATTTCCATTTATACTTCTCAAGTGGTAAGTGGTTGTAAGATCCCAGAGTTGTTGTTGCGGGGTGGAGCAGCCTGGTAGCTCGTCGGGCTCATAACCCGAAGGTCGTAGGTTCAAATCCTGCCCCCGCTACCAAATTTTACAAAAGTGCTTCAGGGCGCTTTTGTGTAGTAAAAGCCCCTGTTAGGGGCTTTTTCGTATCTGCGGCAAATGGGGTTATCCTAGTTTGTCATCCGAATGGGCCGGAAGTCGGCGCCGCGGTTTCTCATTCGGACCGTGGGGTCAGCTTCGCTGCCCATTTTTTGTTTTTGCAACCTGCTGCGGCAGTTGCACATCTGCCCCGCTAGTCGGCAGCACTGCTGACATGATCGCGGGCGAAAGTGGTGATATGGCAAGTAAGCGCGAACTTTTGGAAGAGCTTCTGGCTCCAGTGGTTGAATCGCTGGGGTGTGAACTGTGGGGGATCGAATACCAGACCCACGGTCGCAACGCCCTGCTGCGCATTTATATCGACGCCGAAGAGGGCGTTACCGTGGAGGACTGCGAAAAGGTCAGTCGCCAGGCAAGCGCAGTGCTGGATGTGGAAGATCCGATCACCGGCAATTACACCCTGGAGGTTTCCTCCCCGGGTATGGACCGGCCGCTGTACAAGCTCGAACAGTTCGAGCGTTATACCGGCGCCCAGGTGGAAGTCCGCCTGCGTATGCCGCTGGAAGGACAGCGCAAGTGGCGCGGCCTGCTGGCGGGTGTCGAGGGCGATGAAGTGGTCCTGCGCATCGACAGCGAAAATGAGTACCTGCTGCCGATCGACAGTATTGAGCGGGCGAATGTTATTCCGCAGTTTGAGAGCGGAAAGAAGAAGTAACGCGTTCGCCGCACTACCCGCGCTTGTATCTGCAGGCGCGGGTATCACAGTTTTGGGACCCGGGATTTCCGGGGATATTTTGTAGGGCAATGCAGAAGTAGCAGGTGGGAATGGCACGCGTGCCGCTCACCATGGCATTGAATTAAAAGCACGTAGCGTTTTTGAAGAGGCAGCTGCATGAACAAAGAAATCTTGCTGGTAGCCGAAGCGGTTTCCAACGAGAAAGGCGTTGACCGGGATATTATTTTCCAGGCAATCGAGGCGGCCCTGGCAACGGCCACCAAGAAACGCTACGACGAAGATTCCACCGTCCAGGTGATCATCAATCGTCGCACCGGTGACTACGAAACTTTCCGCAGCTGGGAAGTGGTGGGCGATGAGATCCTGGCTGAGCTGGGTACCCAGTTCACCCTGGAAGAAGCTCACGAGAAAGATCCCGAGCTGAAAGCCGGTGATGTCTACCGCGAGCAGGTGGAAAACGTCGAGTTCGGCCGCATCGCCGCGCAGACTGCCAAGCAGGTTATCGTGCAGAAAGTACGCGAAGCCGAGCGCGCCAAGATCGTCGACGAGTATCGCGATCGCGTCGGCGACCTGATCAGCGGCACCGTGAAAAAGGTGACCCGCGACTTTATCGCCGTGGACCTGGGCAACAACGCCGAAGCGCGCCTGCCGCGCGACCAGCTGGTGGGCCGTGAGATCTTTCGTCTCGGCGACCGCGTGCGCGCCATCCTGAAAGAAATCCTGCCGGAAGCCCGCGGCCCGCAGCTGATGCTGAGCCGTTCCTGCCCGGAAATGCTGATCGAACTGTTCCGCATCGAAGTGCCGGAAATCTCCGAACAGGTCATCGAGATCAAGGGCGCTGCGCGCGATCCGGGCCTGCGCGCCAAGATCGCGGTGAAAACCAACGATGGTCGTATCGACCCGGTGGGCGCCTGTGTGGGTATGCGCGGTGCACGTGTGCAGGCGGTGTCCAATGAGCTGTCTGGCGAGCGTGTGGATATCGTGCTGTGGGACGACAACCCCGCCCAGTTCGTCATCAACGCCATGGCCCCGGCGGAAATTGAATCCATTGTTGTGGATGAAGATGCGGGCTCCATGGACGTGGCCGTGGCCGAAGAAAACCTGGCGATGGCCATCGGCCGCAGTGGCCAGAACGTACGCCTGGCGTCCGAGCTGACCGAGTGGCAGATCAACGTGATGAGCGTTGATGTGTGGCAAGCCAAGCAGGAAGCCGAATCCGGCAGCATCATGGAAGTCTTCATGGAGCGTCTGGATATCGATGAGGACGTGGCTAGCGTGTTGGTGGAAGAAGGTTTTACCAGCCTCGAGGAAGTGGCCTACGTACCGATGGAGGAAATGCTCACCATCGAAGGTTTCGACGCGGAAATCGCCGAAGAGCTGCGCGCCCGCGCCAAAGACGCCCTGCTGACCCAGGCGTTGGCTTCCGAAGAGCAACTGGATGCCGGTGAGCCCCAGGAAGACCTTCTCAACATGGAAGGCATGGATCGTCAGCTGGCATTCCAGCTCGCGAGCCGCGGTGTGGCCACCATGGAAGACCTCGCGGAGCAGGCGGTAGACGACCTGCTGGATATTGAAGGTATGGACGAAGAGCGCGCCGCCGCGCTGATCATGAAAGCCCGCGAACCCTGGTTCGCCGACGACAGTGGTCAATAAGCCAAGTACCCAAGTGCCGGGCGAACGCCCGGCCACGCGCACCAACGTTGCGTGCGCGCCACGAATTGCCTGCCATGCAGGTCAAGGGTGGAGCAGCAAAATGCATTGAAGCTGCTCTGCCACCAAGTGACTTTTTAGGAGAGAGAATGGCCGAAGTAACAGTTAGCGAACTCGCCAAATCGGTTGGTGCCACCGAAGAGCGTCTGCTCAAGCAGATGCAGGAGGCGGGTTTGCCCCACACTTCAGCGGATGCAAAGGTATCTGCGGAAGAAAAACAGGTCCTGCTCAACTTCCTGAAAAGCAGTCACGGGGAGCAGAGCGCTTCACCTCGCAAAATCACCCTCCAACGCAAGACCACCACTACACTGAAAACCGGATCTGGCGCCGGCCGTAAGACAGTGAACGTGGAAGTGCGCAAGAAGCGCACCTACGTCAAACGTGCAGACGCGGATGAAGCCGAGCAGCCAGAAGTAGATACCTCCGCCCTGTTGAAGGCCGAAGAGGAGCTGGCCGCAGCTGAGAAAGCCGCCGCGGAACGCGCGCGCGCCGAACAGGAAGCCGCGGAAGCCGAAGCCAAGGCGCGTGCCGAGGCGGAAGCCAAGGCTCGTCAGGTGGCGGAAGAAGCGGAGAAGGCCCAGGCCGAGGCGGAAGCTAAAGCCGCAGAAGTTGCTGCCGTTGAATCCAAAGACGCAGACAAGGCCGCGGAAACCAAGCCCGAACCGAAGCCAGAAGCCCCCCCTGTTCGCTCCAGCTACGTCGACGATATCGAAGCCATGCGTCTTGCCGCCATCGAGCGTCGCAAGAAAGAAGACGAACGCGAAGCCGCCGAGCTGGAAGAGAAAAAGGCTCGTGTGGAAGCAGAGCGCGCACGTGTAGAGCTCGAGCAGAAAGAGCGCGCGGAAAATGTTAAGCGCAAAGATGCGGAGGAAACCGAGGCTAAAGGTGCCGCCGCTCCCCGTCGCAAGCACGAAGCTGTTGAGACAGTTACTACTCGCGACGAGGATGACGACGAGCCGCGCAAGCGTCGCGGTGGTCGTCGCAGCAAGACCGGCCCGAAAAAATCCAGCAGAACTTCTCTCTTCGAGGCGGCACTGGAAACTTTCGACAGCGACGAAGAGGAAAAGCGCAGTACGCGTTCCCTGTCTCGTCCGACGCTGAATATAAAGAATACTCACGGCTTCAAAAGGCCGACAGGAAAGCAAGTGTACGAAGTACAACTGGGCGAGACGATCACCGTCGGCGATCTTGCAAAGCAGTTGAATATCAAGGCCGGCGAGTTGATCAAACGTCTGATGAAAATGGGCGAAATGGTCACCATCAACCAGAGTCTGGATCGCGAAACCGCAACCCTGCTTGTCGAAGAGCTGGGCCACAAAGTGGTGTTCCGCTCCGAGAACGAGCTGGAAGAGCAACTGGTTGCCCAGTCCCAGCAGGCGGAAGGTGAAGAAGTGTCCCGTGCGCCGGTAGTGACCGTGATGGGCCACGTCGACCACGGTAAAACCTCGCTGCTGGATTACATCCGCAACACCAAAGTTGTTTCTGGTGAGGCCGGTGGTATTACCCAGCACATTGGTGCCTACCGGGTGCCGACCAGCCACGGCGAGATCGCCTTCCTGGATACCCCCGGCCACGCCGCGTTCACCGCCATGCGTGCCCGCGGTGCCCAGGCGACCGATGTGGTAATTCTGGTGGTTGCGGCGGACGACGGCGTGATGCCGCAGACCGAAGAGGCCATCGCCCACGCCAAGGCGGCGGGTGTACCGCTGGTGGTCGCGATCAACAAATGTGACAAGGAATCTGCCGATCCGGATCGTGTGAAGAACGAACTGGCGGCCAAAGACGTGATCCCGGAAGACTGGGGTGGCGACACCCAGTTCGTGCAGGTGTCTGCGCACACCGGTCAGGGTATCGAAGAACTGCTGGAAGCGGTTTCCCTGCAGGCGGAAATGCTGGAGCTGAAAGCCAAGGTGGGTGTGCCCGCCACTGGTGTGGTGATCGAAGCGCGCCTGGAAAAAGGCCGCGGTGTGGTTGCCACCCTGCTGGTACAGAACGGTGACCTCAAGCGCGGCGATATCGTACTCGCAGGCCAGAGCTTCGGCCGCGTGCGCGCCATGACCAACGAACTGGGCAAGTCCGTTAAGGATGCGGGCCCGTCTACCCCGGTAGAACTGCTGGGTCTGGACTCCACACCCAATGCCGGTGACGAGTTCCTGGTAGTAGCGGACGAGCGCAAGGCCCGCGAAGTGGCTGAGCAGCGCGCCGAGAAGGAGCGTTCCGAGCGTATGCAGCGTCAGCAGGCCGCCAAGCTCGAGAACATGTTTGCGAACATGGAAGCCGGCGAGAAGAAGGTGCTGCCGGTGGTCCTCAAGACCGACGTTCGCGGCTCTCTGGAGGCAATCCAGTCCGCACTGATGGATATCGGCAACGAAGAAGTTTCCGTAACCGTGGTGTCCAGTGGCGTTGGCGGTATCGCCGAGAACGACGTCAACCTGGCGCTCACCTCCGGTGCCATCATTCTCGGGTTCAACACCCGTGCCGATGTGGCCGCGCGCAAGCTGGCGGAAAACGAGGGTGTGGAAATCCGCTACTACAGCGTGATCTACAATCTGTTGGACGAAGTGAAGCAGGCGCTGTCCGGCATGCTGGCTCCGGAAGTACGCGAGGAAATCGTGGGCATCGCCGAGGTGCGCGACGTGTTCCGTTCGCCGAAGTTTGGCGCCATTGCGGGCTGTATGGTTACCGAGGGTATCGTGCACCGCAACAAGCCGATCCGTGTACTGCGCGACAACGTAGTGATCTACCAGGGCGAGCTGGAATCCCTGCGCCGCTTCAAGGACGACGTTTCCGAAGTCCGCAACGGCATGGAGTGTGGTATTGGCGTTAAAGACTACAATGACGTCAAACCTGGTGACCAGATCGAGGTCTACGACATCATCAAGGTAGCCCGCGAACTGTAACTGTTCTCTCTTCCCCCTGAATGCGGACTTCCGTGTTCAGGGGGAATTGCCATTCTCAATAGGTAATCAATGGCCAAAGAATTCCACCGCGCCGACCGGGTCGCCGACGCTATGCGTCGCGAGCTGGCCCAGCTGATTCAGCACGAAGTGCGCGACCCACGGGTTGGCATGGTCAATGTCAACGACGTGGAAGTGAGCCGTGATCTCACCACCGCCAAGGTGTATGTGACCCTGGTTGGCGAAGACGATCCCAGCAAGATTGAAATTTCCATGACGGCGCTTAACAAAGCGGCCGGTTTTCTGCGCAGCCAGCTGGCGAAAGAGATCCAGATTCGCACCATTCCCCGTCTGCACTTCCGCTATGACGAAACCTCCGTGCGCGGCCAGCACCTCTCGGCGCTGATCGACAAGGCGGTGAAGGCGGACCAGAAGCACTCTGAGGCAGGCGACGATCAGGTCGATGAGGATCGTGGCGAAGATAAAGGCCACCGAGAAGAAAGTAACGACTGATGGGCCGCAGACCAAAATGGGGCCGGCAGGTCGACGGCGTGCTGTTGCTGAACAAGCCCGCCGGGATCTCTGCCAACGATGCCCTGCAGAAAGCCAAACGTCTCTTCTTCGCCAACCGCGCCGGCCACACCGGTGCGCTGGATCCGCTGGCGACCGGCGTGCTGCCGATTTGCTTCGGCGAGGCGACCAAGTTCTCCCAGTACCTGCTGGATGCGGACAAGCGCTACCGCAGCACCTTCTGTTTCGGTATGACCACCGAGACAGGCGACGCCGATGGCAATGTGGTTTCCACCACGGATGCCTCAGGAATTACCGAGGCCCAGGTGCGCAAGGCGATGGAGGCCTTCCGCGGCACCATCAGCCAGGTGCCGTCGATGTACTCGGCGCTCAAGTACAACGGTCAGCCGCTGTACAAACTGGCGCGCCAGGGCATTGAAGTGGAGCGGGAACCTCGGAAAGTGGAAATTTATTCCTACGAGCTGCTGACGTTCATCCCCGCGGCGGACTCTCCCGACAAGCTGCCCCGGGCGGAAGTAGAGGTGCACTGTTCCAAGGGCACTTATGTGCGCAGCCTCGCCGAGGATCTGGGCAAGGCGCTGGGCGTTGGTGCGTTCGTGGAGAAGCTCCACCGCAGTGCCGCCGGTCCCTACCACGAGGACGATGCGGTCACGCTGGAAGAGCTGGCAGAAGAGCGGGGGGAAGATCGCGCAGAATTGCTCGATCACCACCTGTTACCGGCGGATTCTCCCGCCTCCGCGCTGCCCAAAATGATCCTTACAGACGACTCGGGCTACTATCTGCGTCAGGGGCAGCCGGTGATGGATCTGCAGGTCTATCGTTTGGGCGATGAAGGTGATATGGTGCGCCTCTTCCTGGAAAGTGGTGAATTTCTGGGCGTTGGAGAAATTACTGATGACGGGCGGGTCGCCCCCCGCCGGTTGGTGAAATAATCGTTTCTTTATCTCGTCATTCCGGACTTGATCCGGAATCCATCTGGATACCGGCCTGCGCCGGTATGACGGAGTGAAGGCGAGCGCCGCGGGTTAGCCCGCAAACGTAATTAGCTGATCTGTAAACATGCACGGGTCAGCCGAATTTTCAAAGCATGTTACGAACGAGGTAATTCGTTATGGCACTGTCTGCATCTGAAAAAGCAGCCATCCTGAAAGAGCACGGCCAAGCTGAAGGTGATACCGGTTCTCCGGAAGTTCAGGTTGCCCTGCTGACCGCCAACATCAACAAGCTTCAGGGTCACTTTGCTTCCCACAAGCAAGACCACCACTCCCGTCGTGGTCTGATCCGCATGGTAAACCAGCGTCGTAAGCTGCTGGACTACCTGAAGCGCAAGGATCTGAACCGTTACGCACAGCTGATCGCCAAGCTCGGCCTGCGTCGCTAAGACCCTGCAATGCCCGCCTCTGGCGGGCATTGTTCTTTTTAGCTGTAAAGAATTAACGAATTTTCAGGGGATAGCGATGTTTTTCCCCTGGGAACGCCGAGCGGCCAAGAGCCTTGGCTCGGCAAACTCGTCTGCGTGTGCAGGCGAACACAGTAGGGGCTGTTGGAATGGGCCAGCAGCCGTAAGGAAACAGGAAAGATACTAGTGAATCCAGTAACCAAAACATTCCAGTACGGAAAAGACCAGGTCACCATCGAAACCGGCCGCGTCGCGCGCCAGGCTACCGGTGCGGCGCTCGTCACTGTGGGCGAAACCGTTGTTCTGTGTACCGTTGTCGGTGCCAAAGACGCCAAAGCCGGCCAGGATTTTTTCCCACTGTCTGTGCATTACCAGGAAAAGGCCTACGCGGCTGGCAAAATTCCCGGTGGCTTCTTCAAGCGTGAAGGCCGCCCGTCTGAAAAAGAAACCCTGACTTCCCGTCTGATCGACCGTCCGATCCGTCCGCTGTTCCCGAAAGGTTTCATGAACGAAGTACAGGTTATGTGTACCGTTCTGTCTGCGGAAAAGGACGTTGATCCGGATATCGCCGCCATGATCGGTACCTCCGCGGCACTCGCCATTTCCGGTATTCCGTTCAGTGGCCCGATCGGCGCGGCGCGCGTGGGTTACACCGAAAAAGACGGCTACATCCTGAACCCGGGATATAAAGCACTGAAAGAGTCCGAGCTGGACATGGTGGTCGCAGGTACCAAAGACGCCGTACTGATGGTGGAATCCGAAGCCGCCGAGCTGCCGGAAGACATCATGCTGGGTGCGGTTCTGTTTGCGCACCAGGAAATGCAGGCGGTGGTTAAAGTCTGTGAAGAACTGAAAGCCGAAGCTGGCAAGCCCACCTGGGACTGGCAGCCCGAAGCCGCCAACGAAGAACTGAAGTCCGCACTGGAAGGCCAGTTCGGCGAGCAGGTGAAGGAAGCGTACCGCATCACCGACAAGCAGCAGCGCACCACCCGTCTGGGCGAACTGCGCAATGCCGCTGCGGCTGCACTGGCCACCGAAGAAGTGGACGAAGCTACCGTAAAAACCTACTTCGGCAAGCTGGAGAAGAAAATCGTACGCGGTGCTGTGGTGCGCGGTGAGCCCCGTATCGACGGTCGCGACACCAAAACCGTGCGCCCGATCAGCGTGGAAGTGGGCGTGCTGCCGAAAGGCCATGGCTCTGCGCTGTTCACCCGCGGTGAAACCCAGGCGCTGGTTGTTGCCACCCTCGGTGCCACCCGCGATGCGCAGATCATCGACGCCCTGGAAGGCGAGCGCAAAGACTACTTCATGCTGCACTACAACTTCCCTCCCTACTCTGTAGGTGAAGCGGGACGTGTAGGCGCAACCGGTCGCCGCGAAATCGGCCACGGCCGTCTGGCCCGTCGCGGTATCGCCGCTGTGCTGCCGAACCCGGAGAGCTTCCCCTACACCCTGCGTGTAGTTTCCGAGATCACCGAATCCAACGGTTCCAGCTCCATGGCTTCCGTGTGTGGTTCCAGCCTGGCGCTGATGGATGCGGGCGTACCGCTGAAAGCACCGGTTGCCGGTATCGCCATGGGTCTGGTGAAGGAAGAAGACGGTTTTGCGGTTCTGACCGACATCCTGGGTGACGAAGACCACCTGGGCGACATGGACTTCAAGGTAGCCGGTACCGCTTCTGGTGTGACTGCGCTGCAGATGGACATCAAAATCGAAGGTATCACCGAAGAGATCATGGAGACTGCTCTCGAGCAGGCACTGCATGCCCGCCTGCACATCCTGGCGGAAATGAACAAGGTGATCGGCGCTTCCCGCGAAGTGGTGAACGAGAATGCTCCGCGCTACGCGACCCTGAAGATCCATCCGGACAAGATCCGCGACGTGATTGGTAAAGGCGGCGCGACCATCCGCTCCATCACCGAAGAAACCGGTGCTTCCATCGATATCGAAGACGACGGTACCGTAAAAGTCTTTGGTGAAGACGGTGTAAGCCTGGAAGCGGCGGTTACCCGCATCGAGGAAATCACCGCGGAAGCCGAGATCGGCGCAATTTACGAAGGTAAGGTTGTGCGCATCGTCGACTTCGGTGCGTTCGTGAACTTCCTGCCGGGTAAAGACGGTCTGGTACACATCTCCCAGATCGCCGAAGAGCGCGTCAATGCGGTTACCGACTACCTGAGCGAAGGCCAGCTGGTCAAGGTCAAGGTGCTGGACGTAGACCAGCGCGGCCGTATCAAGCTGTCCATCAAGGAAGCGACTGCCGATCAGGCGGACGAGGCCACTGGCGAAGAGTAATCCTTGTCAGAAGCAGCCAGCCCGCTTGCGGGCTGACGGAAACGGTGGCTATATGCCACCGTTTTTTTTTATTAAATCTGGGGGAAGGGCGTGGAAGTCTTATTGCTCTATTTACTGGTGGGTATGGGGGCCGGAACCATCGCCGGACTGTTCGGTGTTGGCGGCGGGCTGATTATCGTACCTGCACTGGTGCTGATGTTCTCCGCCCAGGGTATCGCCCCGGAGATTCTCACCCACATGGCGGTTGGCACCTCGCTTGCCACGATTATCGTCACCTCCATCAGCTCCGTGCGCACCCACCACGGCAAACGCGCGGTGGACTGGAAAATCTTCGCCACCATGGCGCCTGGCATATTGCTCGGTTCCTGGCTCGGCGGTATGACCGCGGACTGGCTCTCCGGCGCCTGGCTGCAGTTCCTGATTGGTATTTTCGCCGTGGTCATCGGGGTGAAAATGTGGATCGACGGCCTGCGCAAGGTGCAACTGCCGACCGATGGCAGTCGCCTGCCTGGCAAGGCCGGGCTGACCCTGGCTGGAGCGGTAATCGGCTGGGCGTCGGCGATCTTCGGTATTGGTGGGGGCTCACTTACCGTGCCGTTCCTGTCGCGCTGCCATATCGTCATGCAGCGTGCGGTTGCCACCTCTGCTGCGTGTGGCCTGCCGATCGCGATTGCGGGTGCATTGAGTTTCGCGGTGCAGGGCTGGAATAATCCCCAGCTGCCAGCGTGGAGCACAGGCTACATCTACTGGCCGGCCTTTGTTGGCATCGTGCTCGCCAGTACCTGGTTCGCCCGCCTCGGCGCGAAGCTGGCCCACAGGCTCTCGCCGCAACTGCTGAAAAACTGCTTTGCCGGACTGCTGTTTGTAATTGGTGTGCGCTTTATCTGGCAGAACTACACCGTGCTATTCAGCTGATTGGCCTGGTGGCAGTAATAAAAAAGCCGCTGTGGTTTCCCGCAGCGGCTTTTTTTGTGCAGTCAGTTTCCGCGATTAGCGAATACCGCACATACCTTTTTTCAGCAGCGGCGAGATGACAATCATCAGCGCACCGACGCCGAGACCCCACCACATTAGGTACTCGTAGAGACTTGTGTAAGTGGCCAGGGTGGAGGCCATATCGCTACCGCCTTCCTGAGGCATGGCCGCCATCTTGCCGATGCGGGTCGCCACGGTTTCAGACAGGGCAGTAGCCAGGAACCAGGTACCCATACTCACGCTGACGACCTTGCCGATAGACAGCTTGGTTACCGCAGACAGGCCCACCGGAGAGAGACACAGCTCACCGGTGGTGTGCAGCAGGTAGGCCAGTACCAGCCAGATCATCGCGACCTTGCCGGCTTCGGTGGGGAAGGCCGCGCCCAGAACCAGTGCGCCGAAGCCGAGACCGGCCTGAATGATGCCGAGGCCGAATTTGACCGGAGTGCTGGGTTCCCAGCCGCGCTTGCCGAGCCACACCCACAGGGCAGCGAACGGAATCGCCAGCAGCATGATGAAGCCGGCATTCAGGGAGCCGAACATGGAAGCGCGGATCTCGCCGTCACCTACGGTGCGGTCGAGTACGCGGTCCGCGTACAGGGTCATGGAGCCTGCGGACTGCTCGAACAGTGCCCAGAACACGATGGTGGAGGTGATCAGCACCATCAGCACCACGGTGCGGGAGAACTCCTCGCTGTAATGGCGGGCAAAGCCGTAACCGATGAAGGCAACCAGGCCGAGCAGCATGCAACCGAGCCATACATCCACGTTGGTGAAAGCCCAGATCAGGCCGAGAGCAGCAGTGGCCGCGGCCATGCCAATGGCAATCATGTCCTTGCCCTTGCTGTCTTTATGCAGCATGGAGAACAGGATCAGGCCAACAATGGCCACAATCAGCAGGCTGTTCTGCGCCAGGTGCACCACCGGCTCGCTCTGAACCAGGAACCATACCAGCGCCAGGGAGGCGATACCGCCCAGGTACACGGCCCATTCCTTGTTGATCGGGCCGACGGCCTTTTCCTTCAGGACTTCAGGGCGGCTGGGCTCGGCCAGGCCATCCAGGTATTTCTGTCCCCAGGTGAAGGTGATCAGGCCGACTACCATGCCGATACCCGCCAGACCGAAGCCGTAGCCCCAGCCATAGGTTTCTCCCAGCCAGCCACACAGCAGGGTCGCCATGAAGGAACCGACATTGATACCCATGTAGAAGATGGTGAAGCCGGCGTCGCGACGGGGATCATTTTTGGCGTAGAGCTGGCCGACGATGGTGGAGATGTTAGGCTTGAGGAAGCCCACACCCACAGTGATCAGCGCCAGTGCCATAAAGAACACTTTGAGGGCAACGACGTCCTGGATGATCACACCTTCGGTGAGCGTGGTGCCGGCGGCGATCACGCTGCCGTCGTTCAGGGTGATGGCTTCGCTGAGCACAGTGCCAGCGGCATAGGAAATGGCGGCATGGCCTTCCACCGCCATCAGCAGGTGACCGAGGCAGAGCAGGATGCCGCCGAACAGTACGGCCTTGCGCATGCCCAGATAGCGGTCGGCCAGCAGGCCGCCGATCAGTGGGAGTGCGTAAACAAGGCCCGCGTAGGCACCGAGCACGTCATAGCCGGCGCTGTCGGTGAACAAGTGGTATTTGGTCAAATACAGCAGAAGCAGGTACTTCATGCCGTAGAAAGAGAATCGCTCCCAGAGTTCGGTAGCAAAACAGATGTAAAGTCCTTTCGGATGGCCGAGCAATTCGCCCGAGCCAGCACGGGGGGCCGTCGTAGTGACGTCTGCGACATTTGATGTCATATCTGCAATCCCGGTTGTTATAGCTTTAATGAAAAGTCTCCGGCAGTGTAACAGTCGTCTTAAAAACTGGCGAACAGTTACAGGTGAAACAGGAAATGCGCCTGCAAAAAGGATTCCTTTGCGACAGGAATCGTGGAAAATCAGAAATCCAAAACACTAAATGGGGAAAATAATGATGAAAACCCCGAAAAATTCTGACCTGGCGGTGCCAGTCTGGTCACAGGCGCCGAGTCTCCGCACGGCGATGAGTGTTGGTTTTCTGCTGTTACTGCTGGCTGGATGCGGCGGTATGTCGCCTGCGCCGGAGTCCCCTATCGATCTGCCCTGGCTGCTTTCCGGGGAAGCGCTTTTTGCCGAGCCGGTAGAACCTGAGTCCCTGCCTGACGACGACATTCTCGGGCTCGAGCCGCAATTGCGCGGGTATCTGGCGCAGGTGGCACCCGGGGAAAGCCCCCAGCAGCGATTGGTTGCCTTGCTACGTGGTTTTGAGAATCGCGATTTTACCGTGCAGTATCAGGCCGACAGGACCCTTACAGCCTCTGAAACCTATTATCAGCAACAGGGCAACTGCATGGCGTTCACGGTAATGATGGTGGCCATGGCCCGGGAGCTGGGGGCGGATGCCTATTTCAATCAGGTAGAAGTGCCGCCGGTATGGGAGCATGCGGAGTCACATACATTTGTTGTGTACCGGCATATCAACATGGTGTCGGAAACCAGCCGTGGGCGCAGAGTGGTGGACTTTAACCTCGCCGCGTATGACCCGGTTTACGACCAGCGCAAACTCACGGACACGGAAGCCTTCGCCCAGTACTACAGCAATCGCGGCCTCGAGTGGATGCAGCAGGGGGATATGCGGCAGGCCTTCCTTTATTTACGCAAGGCCCTGGTGTTGCGCCCACAAAGCAGCGACCTGTGGGCAAATCTCGGTGCTTTTTACAGTCGCAACCGGCAACAGCTGGCTGCGGAGCAGAGCTATCTGCAGGCACTGCAGCTGCAGCACGACCACACCATTGCCATCAGTAATCTGGAGCGACTCTACCGCCAGCAGCAGCGCTTTGTTCTCGCGGATCACTACGCAGACAAGGCCCGTAGACACAGGGAACAAAACCCCTATTACCTCTACTACCAGGCGCGCAATGCCTATGATCACGGGGATTACAAAGTAGCAAAGCGGCAACTGAAGCGGGCTCTGTGGCAGTACCAAAATGATCACCGCTTTCATTTCCTGATGGGGCTGACCAGCTATCGCCTTGGTGACATAGAGGATTCTCGCGAGCATTTCACCGCGGCATTCTCCCTCGCGGAAAACCCCGGTACGCAGCAGGCGTACAACCGTAAACTCGAGTACCTCAAAAACCATCCATAACAAAAAAAGGGGGATGCCAATGGCATCCCCCTTTTTGCTTGCATCGACTGAACGTCGGCAACTTAGAACTGGTAAGAAGCACCAGCCCAGAAGTAGCGACCCTGGAAGTCGTAGAAGCTGTTCCAGTCGCCGTACCCAGAAGTGTCTTCCGGCTCTTTGTCGGATACGTTGTCGATACCGGCGGACAGGCGAGTCGCTTCGTTGAGGTCCCAACCAGCGCGCAGGTTCAGGTAAGTCATGGACTTAACCGGCTTGTACGCGCTGTAGCCATCGTCGAAGTACTGCATTTCAGCGCCCAGATCCCAGTCGTTGCCGTACCAGGTTGCGCTGGCCAGGCCGCGCCACTTCACGTACAGGCCACCAGTGGTGCCAACGTATTCGAGGTAGTCAGACTCGGTGCCGGACTGCTCGTTGAACTCGTTGTACTCCAGCAGGCGGGAAGCCTGAGCACGCAGGCCCAGACGGCCAGCATCGAAGTGCAGGTTGTGCACGATGTCAACGTCGACGCCGCGGGTATCAACCTTACCGATGTTCATCTTCGCACCTTCCAGTGCAACGATCTGATCGCCAGCACCGCGGGTAACGAACTGACACGCGCTCGCGATACCGTCGCGGAAGCAGTCATCCAGGATGCGCTGCAGGTCCGGAGAAGTAATGGCGTCTTCGATGCTGATATCGTAGTAGTCCAGAGTGATAGACAGGTCGTCTACAAAGCTCGGGGTCCACACGATACCGGCGGTGAAGGTTTGCGCTTCTTCCGGGGTCAGCTCTTCGTTACCACCGATGTTGGTGGGAACCTGGTTGCCAGCCTGGGTGAAGTTGGCGCCAACCATGTTGCAGTAGTCGCCCTGGCCTTCCTTGTTGGAAGTGCTGGTGTCACACGGGTCGATCAGGTACTCGTAGCTCTGAGCGGAACCGCTGAACAGCTCGTAGATGCCCGGCGCACGGAAGGAAGTGGAGTAGCTGGTACGGAAACGCACGTCTTCAACCGGTGCGTATACCAGGCCCACTTTACCGGTGCTCTGGCCACCGAAGGTGCTGAAATCGGAGTAGCGAACAGCAAAGTCAGCGGTTAGCTCTTCTGCAAAACGCGCACCCTGCAGGATCGGCAGGTTGAACTCGGCAAATACTTCAGTTACGTCGTACTCACCACCGGTAGCGTCTTGCTGGTTACCGAAGGTTTCGCCACTCTGGGTTTCCGGAGACGGGTTGAACTCACCGGATTCTTCGCGGTACTCGACACCCGCCGCAAAGCCCAGGGTACCGCCTTGGAATTGGATCGCGTCGATATCGCCAGAAATAGCCGCACCAACGTTCAACAGCTCGTAAGAGTTGTTTTCACGATCGTCGTAGCGGAAGTAGTCCATGATTTCCGGGCTCATACCGCCCGCGAAATTGAAGTCCAGGCCCGCTGCGCCGCTGAAGATCTCTTCCAGCTTGGTCTTGTTGTAAGAGTTCAGGGTTACGTTGTCGCCTTCGTTCTTGCCGTAGCTCGCGAAGGTGTCCCAGCTCCAACCGTTGGAGAAGTCACCGCGGAAACCTGCCGCAACGCGGTAGGTATCGGTGGTCTGCTCGTAAGAACGGGTGCCGCCGGATACCGGACGGATGCGGAAGTCGGAGAAGCCGTCAACCCAATCGGTGCCGTGAGAGGCTACCGGTGCAGTTGGCTCCAGGCCTTCCGGGCTACCCTGTGCTTCCCACTCGGCAACAGCAGCGTTGTACGCAGCCAGCTCGATCTGGTAGGCGTCGTCGGCTTTTTGCCAAGCGTCCTGCAGCTGGGTTTTGATCGCTTCCGGCAGGTGCTCTTCCGGGTTCAGCTCAAAACCGTTACCAGCGTACATCGGCTGTGCAGCCAGCTGCTGGTTGGTGGTTTTGGTGGTGTAGCTCGCCTCACCCCACAGCTCGACGCTGTCGGTGACGGAGAATTTGCCGGAAGCGGTACCGGAAGTACGCTCCATGGCGCCAGACAGCCACATGTGCTGGCCGATGTCGTAACCGGCGTATTTGCCCAGGGTTACGCCGTCTTCACCAACGCTGAAGCTACCGTAGTTGGTGAAAATATTACCGTTCGGACCCATGGAGCTGGTCAGGCCGGCCCAGTCGCGGTCGTTGTAAGTAATCTCGTCACGCTGGCTGTGGCTGATATTCGCGATAAAGCTACCGCGCTCACCTTCGCTACCGAAAGTGAAAGAGATATCGCCGTTCTCACCGCCGCCTTCAGAAGTGGCGCCAGCGCGCGCGTTGATGCGCAGGCCGTCGAAAGAATCTTTCATTACCACGTTGATAACACCGGCTACCGCATCGGAGCCGTAAACCGCAGAAGCACCATCGGTGAGCACTTCGATACGGTCGATCATTTCAACGGGAATGTTGTTCATATCTACTGCAGAGCTTACGCCGGAAGCAGAGGATACGAAGCGGCGGCCGTTGACCAGTACCAGGGTGCGTGCAGAGCCCAGGTTACGCAGGTCAACGAAGGACAGGCCCTGGCCGCCGTTGTTGTCATTGGCGTTGATACCAGTGGTACCCATGGACGGCAGCTGGTTCAGCAGCTCGTCGATGGTGCCCACGCCGGAGCGCTGGATGGCATCGGAATCTACGATAGTGATAGGGCCAGTGGTGGACAGCGGATCACGCGCAATACGTGAGCCGGTAACAATTACTTCTTCAACAACCGGACCAGCGGCGGTTTCTTGAGCGGACACCGCAGCAGCAGCCAGGGTACCGAACGCAGCAATAGCGATACTCAACTTGGTCTTGATCATAAATGCATCCTTTATGTCGTTAGAGGCACTTTTATTGGTTTGTTGTATTTTTAGTGCGAGCTGACTTTAAAGGATCATTTTTAATAGTGGAACTAACCTGACAATTTGGTATCTCAGTACTAGTGAAAAATCTGTTTGTTATTTGTTCGTTGGGTTTATTTTTTGAGCGTAAAGAAGTGTAACCGTCCGTTACATTTCTTCAATTTAAATACGTTATCTTAAATTTCGTATTTATTTAGGATGTATGTAACTAAAATAAAAAAATTATGACTCCCCATTTGCTGGGGTAATAATTTTGCGTGGTGAAAAAATAATCAATACTGGGTGTCTGATGTTTTTCTTGAAGTGAACTATCGAAAGAAAAGTCTGTGCCCGACAAAAGCTCTGAATAGTTGAGAGTTACCAGATGAAATTGTCGGGCAGCAGCGTTAGCGGTGTTTAACCCAGGCTCTGCTTGATGCCGTCGAGGAACAGCTGGACCGCCAGCATCACCAGTACCATTCCCATCAGACGTTCGACCGCAATCAATCCGCGATTGCCCAACAGTCGCGCAAGTGGCGACGACGCCAACAGAATCACCGCAGAAACCGCCCAGGCGCCGAGCAGCGCGAGGGTCCAGTTCCATAGCTGCTCCCCTTCGCTGTTGGTCATCAGCATAAGAATCGCCATGGTGGAAGGGCCGGCCACCAGCGGTACAGCCAGTGGCACGAAGAAAGGCTCTCCCTCCAGACGCTCACCCATGATCCCTCCCTCCATGGGGAACACCATACGAATGGCAATCAGGAACAGGATGATCGCCCCGGCAATCCGTATCGCTTCCTGCGATAGCCCCAGCCACGCAAGTACGAATCGTCCGCCGTACAGGAATACCAGCAGCACAATCAGCGCAAAGATCAGTTCGCGCATGATGACGAATAGCTGCCGTCGCTGCGGCACGTTCTTCAGTGCCGCAAGGAACACCGGGATATTGCCCAGTGGGTCCATGACGAAGAGGAGGGTAAGGAAGGCGGTTAAAGTATCCATTTGATATCAGAAATCCGGGAGTTAAGTTGCAGAGAGACTGGCCTGCGCCTTGTTCGAGAGTGTAGTGCCTTTGTGCGGGCAGTGGTCTGTGATTCCGCTAAGTGCGTCGTCCGGGCAGAAAATAGCTGGCACATAGATTGCCTGTTAATGGTGCCGGTTTTTCATTCGCTGTCGATTACCCTCAATGTTTAGTGACTTCACGATCAGTAGTGCAAGACCGGCGCATTGTAACGTGGCCGCGGAGATAGCGCATAAGGCCTGTTGAATGAATCCATAACTCTTTCTCAAGAGGTGTGACCAGCGTGAATCAAGTGCTCTCGGCGACACAGGCAACGCAGTTCCAAAAAGCGATGCAACACCTGATAGCCGGTAAATCTCAAACTGCTCTGGGTATGGCCCGCGATTTGGCCAGTGAGCAGCCCGGCGCTGCAGATGCTCATCAATTATTGGGAATGTGTCTGGGAGAACAGGGGTTTCCTGCCGAGGCGAGTTCAGCATTCGAGCGCGCATTATCTCTGCTTCCCGGGAATCGGGTGGTCTTGAAAAACTTCACCGCCTTTCTTGTCAAGCAGGGAAAGTTGTTCAGGTCGCGGCACCAATTTGATGCTGCCACTGCATTTTTGCAGCGGGCCGTAAAGCTAATGCCTGACCACCGGTTTGCCTGGGCTGAGCTCGGAATGGCACTGCGACTTACCGGTGATATCGATGGGGCTTTGTCTGCTTTTGACAAGGCAGTAAAGCTAGGTGGTGGTACACCAGCCTTAAGAAATGCGATTAACGGCACGCTGCAGGATGCCGGTCAACTGGAAACCGCAGTGCGCGGTGCGCAGCAGTTGGTAAATGAGAATCCGGGTTATGCCGGCGCGCAGGAAACTCTCGCAAATATTCTTTGGGAAAATAGACAACGCTTGCCCCGAGAAGATGATCCTTTTCGTCTGTTTAGACGCGCGGTAAAACAGCAGCCTGAAAATACGGAATTGCATATTAGCTTTGTGCGGATGTTGTTGTCGGCTAAATATTGGGATGAAGCACTAAACGTGTTATTGCCATTGCGTCTGCGGCAGCCGGATAACCCGGTTTTGTCCTGGTATTTCGCCGAGGCGCTCGAGAATACAGGGGAAGTTGAAGCAGCATCACGTCTGTTTTCCAGTATTGCATCAAAATGGAACAACAATGCAGGGTTTCTCAATGCGTACACGAGGCACGCTTTTCGGCGAAAGGAGATTGATCTCGCGAATGAATGTGCCAGTCGTGCAGTAGTCGTGGATCCGGGAAATCAGGAGGCCTGGGCGAATCTCGGGATTTTCTGGCGACTGCAAAATGATGCGCGTGAATACTGGTTGTTCGATTATGAAAATCTGATTGAATACATACAAATTGCCCCTCCATCTGGATATGCCAGCAACGAAGAATTTCTCACCGTACTTCAGAAAAAACTGGAGTCAATGCATCAGGTATCTGGAGAGCCTATTAACCAAAGTGTTCGCGGTGGCTCCCAGACTCCCGGCCGATTGTTCGGCCGCAAGGATCCCGTGCTCAACGAGCTTTGGCTGGCTTTACAGTCGGCAGTGGAAAACTGGCTGGGTACACTGCCAAGAGATGCAAAGCACCCGTTTTTGTCGCGCAATTTGAAGGCGGTGCGCTCTGTGGGTTCATGGTCGGTGCGGCTCGCATCCGCAGGTCGTCACTCCAACCACATTCACAACCAGGGTTGGTTGAGCTCGGCATTCCACGTGTCATTACCGCACGAAGTTCAAATCGGGGATAAAGCACAAAATGGCTGGCTGCAGTTTGGCTCACCATTGGAATCCCTGGGGCTTGAGTTGCCCGCCCGACGACTAATCCAGCCTAAAGCGGGTTGCCTGGCATTGTTTCCATCTTATATGTGGCACGGAACTGTGCCATTTACTGGTGAACAGGCACGGCTCACCATCGCTTTTGACATGCAGCCGACTGCTGGAACAAAATAACGCTTCCCTTCTTTAAATCACTTGCTTAACAGGATAATAAAATGAAGCGGAGTACTTTGGTGGGATTGCTTGTGCTGGCGTTGTCTCAATACGCATGTGTCAGCACCGAAACGGAATCTTCGGAGTCGCTGGCAGCCTCAGCCAGCGATGAAGTGTGCAAGATTACGGAAGTTACAGGAAGCCGTTTTAAACGCAGATTGTGCTATTCGCAAGCTGAGTGGGATGCGATCGATCGCGCACATAAAGACAAGATGCGAGAGATTGACAGTCAGCCTATTTCGCAGCGTGGAAACTGAATTTCTGTTGCGCCAGTGGAAAATTTCTTTTCTTGAAAGATGATTCTTTAGACATCATTACATGGCTGTTGTGAAAAGCCGGAGCTGAAAAGTTCCGGTTTTTTTATGTCTGCAGTTTCGCAATACAAAACTAATTTACAAAAAAAAGCCGGCGGGCTTTGGCCCGCCGGCTTTTCAGACTAAATGTCTACCAGGCTTAGAAACGAGCGTTAAAGCTGGTGAACATGTAACGGCCAGCTTGGTCGTAACCGCCCAGGGCGTTACCGTTTTCAGACAGGTTTACGCCAACCAGCGGCGGCTCCTTATCCCAGACATTGTTGATGCCCAGGGTCAGAGTACCGTAGGTGGTTTCGACTGCTGCGGACAGGTCCAGGTAGTCATAGGAGTCCAGACCGCGACCGCCACTGGAAAGGTAGGGGTCTGCCGCATAGCCCAGCAGTTCGCCGCTGTACTGATCCTCAAACGCGGCTCCACCGATGTGGCGCCAGCGCATGCCTACGCTCCAGCTGTCGAGGTTGTAACGCAGGTTGGCAATGTGGCGCCATTCCGGAGAGTGGCAGGACACGTTAACCAGGCCGGCGCAGTCATAGGAAGAGCTCTCATCACCGGGGATCGGCTCAAAGTAGTCTTTCAACACGTAAGTGGTGACAAAAGAAGCAGTCATGCTTCCTACGCCCATATCGAAGCTATAGCTGGCGCTGAGGTCGATACCTTCACGCTCCATGATGCCGTTGTTGCCGATCTGGTTGAAGATCATACCCGCGGTTGCAACCTCGGTGCTGTTGCCCACCCACAGGTCGCCAGTACCGGTACCTTCTGTGTCGCGACGGATATCGCTACAGAACAGACCCTGGCTCAAACAGGCGTTCAGCTTGGTGGAGGCGCCAACGGTAGAGATTACGTCTTCCACTTCGATGTTGTAGTAGTCAATCGCCAGGTTCAGATTGTCAACCGGGGTAGCCGCAACACCAAAAGTGAAGGTGGTGGCATCTTCCGGGGTCAACTCGTCATTACCGCCGGAGAACATGTTGTACTGGCCAGCCGGGCTCGGATCGATGTTGCCGTACATTTCGGCGGTTACACCGGTACGCGCACACTGTTCGAATGTGGCTTCAGGATCCTCGCCAGCGCAGGGATCGGTACCGCTCCACAGTGCCATGGTGGCCGGGGTGTACAGGTCGTTCAGGGTGGCGGCGCGAATTGCACGGTTCCAGCTGGCGCGTACCAGGTAGTCCTCGGCAAAGCGTGCGCTCAGGCCCAGCTTGAAGGTGCTTACACCACCGGAGGTGCTGTAATCGGAGTAGCGGTAGCCAAGCTCTGCACCAAAGCTGTTCAGTGCGCCCATATCTGCCAGCAGCGGAATCGAGGACTCGAAGAACACCTCGGTTACATCGATACTTGCATCCAGGTTGGTGTCGGCACCACCCGCGCCAGCGAACTCACCGGCCAGGGAGTTGGCGTCGGACGCGCGCGTGAAGGTATTTTCACGGTATTCAACACCCGCTACCAGGCCAATGGTTTCGCCTTTGGCGGACGGCAGGCCAAAGCCCAGGTCGCCGCTTGCGTAAGCCTGCAGGACGGTGAAGGTGGTATCGATATTCTGCCAGCTGACTGCGGCCAGTGCGTTGGCGGCTTCAACAGAAATGTTGTTGTTCCAGATGTCGTAGGGCAGACAGCCTTCGAAGGAGCCTGCCTGACATCCGGTGGCTGCGTCGGCGATACGACTGAACAGGAAGTCGTTGTAGCCCTGGCTTTCGGCGCTGTTTTCGCCGTAAGTCAGAGAAGCATCGTAGGTCCAGTTGTCATTGATTTCGCCGTTGCCACCGATAACGAAACGGTAGCTTTCGTTCTCGTCGTTCCACAGGCGCGGGCCACCCTCGGTGTTGCGCTTGTACAGGCGAGCGGTGACGGTTTCATCGGTGATGCCCGCGTCGGCACAGAGGCTGCCGATCAGGGCGCTGTCACACGGTACGGTAACCGCGGCGCCGAAGGTGCCGGATTCTGCGATCTGCACACCGCTCTTGCGCTGTACATACATCAGCTCGGTGTACGGAGTGAAGTGTTCGTTCACTTCATACTTGGCGATAAAGCCAGCGGTGTAACGCTCATCCGGGCGCTGGTAAAAGTTGATCGGCGCGTAGTTGTATACGTTACGGCCAGGGGTGAAGCTGCCGTCACCGTCAGCGGTGTACCAGCTGCCATCAACCAGGAAGTTACCAGGATTCGCGGTAGCTGAGCCGCCACAGTACTCGGTGCGAGATGTGGAGCTGTGACCCAGGGCACAAGAAGAGTAGTCGCGGTCACCCTGCATCAGGGCTTCGTTTTCACGATAGGTAACATAACCAACAAAGTTACCTTTCTCGGCAAAGCTGGTGCCAAACATTACATCCAGGTTGTTGCTGCCACCATCGACACCGCTGCCGGTGGGGTAGTCGTAACCCGCGTCATCCAGCAGGCCCTGCATGTACTTGTTGTCATTTTTGTGCTGGTAGCCCTGCCAGCCAACATTCACGCCAACGCCTTCAAACTCGTCGTCCAGCTCAAAGTTCACAACGCCAGCAACGGCGTCCGCGCCGTATACGGCAGATGCGCCGCCGGACATTACATCAACGCGCTTTACCATGGCTGCCGGGACGATGGACAGGTCGGTGGTCTCGTAAGTACCGGACGGCAGGCGACGACCGTTTACCAGGGTCAGGGTACGCTCAGCACCAAGGTTACGCAGGGATACAGACGCGTAGCCGTAGGAGCCGTTGTTCATGAAGTTGTCGAAGTTCATGTCCAGCTGCGGATACTGGTTCACCAGATCCTCAACGGTAGTAGCACCGTTGATCGCGAATTCTTCGGCGTTGATTTCAGTCACCGGGCTGGTGGCGGTCTGAGTCTGGCTTACACGCAGACGGGAACCGGTAACAATCACCTCTTCAACTGCTTGCGCCTCGTCTTCCTGCGCAAAAGCCGGCATAGCCGGAACCATGATTGCAGCAGCGGTCAGGCCCAGTGCGCCTTTAACTGCCAAAGACAGAAGGTTCTTTTTCATCGTAAATCCTCTCTTGATCGTTGGATTTATAGTGTGTTGCCAGGAACTGGCGATTGATCAGAATGACTACCCCCAAGTGGTCATTCTCCTCCCAACGATCATTTAACGGATGGGGTAAAAGTTCCCTCAGTGAAAATTAAAAAAATAATTTCAGAAAATTTCTGTGTAACCTGAATGTAAGCACTTTTGTTGACTTAAATGACTTTTGCGGATAAGAGTGCAAAAAAAAAGCCCCGCCCAATGGGCGAGGCTCGCTGGATCATGCCAGGAAATGTTAGAACTGGAAGGTCACACTGCCGTAGAAGAAGCGGCCGACGGTGTCATAGCTTCTCATCAGGGTGTTCATGTCATCGTAGTTGGTGACGTAGGGGGGTTGCTGGTTCCACATGTTACGGATACCACCGGTGATCTTGATGCTTTCCCAGCGGAAGTAGTTGAAGTTCACGTCCTGGTACCAAGTGGTATCAATATGGGTCGCCAGATCTCCGGGGGACGGATCGAAGTCGTCTACATCGCCGAGCATACGCACGGTGGTAAACGCACTCCAGCAGTCATATTCGTAGCCGAAGGTGGCGTACACCTTCCACTCGGGGAAGGCCACGATCGCGGTGGTTACCGGGTCGGCACCGTAGAAGCCTGCCAGATCGATCTCCGGGTCTGCCTCACTACCGCGGTATTTCCACTCGTTCAGGTAAGTGGCGCTGGCATTGACGCTCAAGATACCGGGACCTGCCTGCATGCTGTAGTCAAAGCCGAGGTCGACACCAGAGGTTTCAAAGGTGGCGACGTTCTGGCTGTTCAGCAGCTGTCCCGCAATAGTCAGGTCAGATGCGCGGTAAGGGCTGGTCGCTAAAGGACTGGTACCCACTGCTGCAGCGCCGGTGATCAGGTCACACAGTGGCGAACTGAAGTTGGCACTTTCGTAACAACCCTGGACGATGGTGTCGGTGGTAAGGGTGCCGATGGCATCGTCGATGCTGATGTTGAAGTAGTCGAGGGTGAAGCCCATGTCATCGGTAAAGGTCGGCGTCCATACAATACCCAGGGTCCAGCTTTCTGACTTCTCTGCTTTGAGGTCGGGGTTGCCGCCGAACAGGCCGGTGGCCTGGGTTGAGGCGATGGTTGTGCCCGGGGCAATGCCATCTGCAAGACAGTTGGCTTGTACGTTGGGGTTATCGGCTGCACCATATTCGTTACAAGGGTCCGCATAAGATTCGGCAGACACTGTCGACGTCAGGTATAGATCATCGAGGCCCGGTGCACGGAAACCTTCGGAGTAGGTACCGCGGAAGCGAAGCTGATCCAGCGGGGCATATTCAAGGACAGCGCCAAATGTGGTGTCGTCACCGATGGTGCTGTAATCGGAATAGCGGAAGGAGGCTTCAACGGCCAGCACTTCAACCCAGGGGCTTCCTTCCATGATCGGGATGCGGACCTCACCATAGAATTCGTCAACGCTGTAGTTGCCGCCCCAGGCATCGCCATTCACGAAATAGATCTGACCGATTTGAGCGGCGCCATCGGGGACGATATCGGTGCGCTCAGCGCGGTTTTCGTAGCCAATGGCCCAGGCAGGTGCTTCGCCGGTTAGCGCCCACTCTCCGAAATCGCCGACCAGGTTGGCCTGAACGCTGCGCAGGCTCGAGCGCTCGACCGGAGAGTTGGTAACCAGCGCATAGGCCTGCATTTCTGGTGTCAGGGTACCTGGGGCGAAGGGATTCCAGGCAGTTACACCTGATGCTTCAACAGCGGCCAGACATGCAGGGTCTTCGGCACAGGCTACGGGATCCAGCAGGTTTTCAAAGCGGACGGTGTTGCCGCGGCCACGGTCAATCTGGGAGTCGACCCAGCGGGAGTAGTTGTAAGACAGATCCCAGGTCCACTCGTTGCAGAACTCACCTTCTAGTCCAATCACACCACGCCAGGTATTCAGGTCCTGAGTAAATGAACGGCCCCCGGTTTCTTCCAGGCGGCGACCAATCGTTACGGTCTCATCCAGCGGGTTGTAGGGGTTGGTAGTCGGTACCTCGGGCGCCCAAAAAGTACCTTCTGCGGCCATTAACTGGTCGGAGCGGCGGTTGACGAAAGAAAGCTCACTGAAACCCCGGAAGGTGGTAACGTCTTTCCAGTCATACAGCTCGTAACTACCGTATCCGTAAATCGACGCAACCTCCTGGGGTGTTGCCAGATAGCTGGCGGTTGCGAAGTTATAGGCGTCGGTTGCCGCGTTAAATGCCCGGACCTCTCCGGTAACCGGATCGACAATCAGCTGGTCGGCGCTGGATTCGGGAGAAAACCGCGCGGGGGTGGTGGTAGAGCTGCCACCGCAAACAACGTTGCCGCCAATTTCGCGTAGTGGGCAATCTGAGAAGTTGCGATCCCCCTGCCAGATATCATCGCGCTTGGTGTACTGGGCGTTCGCCATTACATGGCCTTTGTCGTTTCCGGTACCAAAGGTCACTGCGGCAAGATATTCGTCGCCATCACCTTCGGTCGATGAGCCGTAATCTACAGTCAGCTCCGCGCCCTCAAATCCTTTCTTGGTGATGATGTTGATAACCCCGGCGATGGCGTCGGAACCGTAAATGGTTGAAGCGCCGTCGCGCAGAATTTCCACGCGCTCGATGATGGAGGTGGGAATGGTGTTCAAATCCACCACGCCGGTGGCGCCACCGGAAGAGCTTAGGCGGCGGCCATTCATCAGGATCAATGTGCGGGAAGAGCCGAGACCGCGCAGCGACGCAGTTGCGAGACCACCACTACCGTTGTTTACGGAAGAGCCCAGCTGGCCACCGGTCATGGATGGAATATTTTGCAGGAAGTCTTCCAGAGTGGTCTGGCCTGACTGCTCAAGTGCTGCTGCATCAAACACGCTGATAGGGGTGGCGCTGTTGGCATCAGTCGCACGTTGAATCCGTGAACCGGTTACGACAATTTCCTCAACCTCTGCCTGAGTATCTTGGGCAAAAGAAACAGAGGAAAAGCTAGTTGAAACCGCGGCTGCCGCGATCGCGCCCTTGATTGCCCGAGAAAGACGGGTTCTGTCCATGGTGTACCTCTCCTGATACCACTAAAGTTCGCCGAATTTGGCTGCGCCCTCCCTGACAACTGCTTACTTCTATCAACAGAGGCTTGCTAACAACCCTAGAACAATTTTTCTTTCTTCAAGTGATTTCGTGAATGAAATTGCGCCTTTGGTTCGGGCGTACCAATTGCGACGTCAGGAGATGAAAAAAAATACGAAATTTTTGTGCGCGAGTTTTTACTGGGGACGGGTAAGAGGCGTCAGGTACAGGGCAAATTTCGGTGAAAAAGCGAGGGTCGGTTTGGCACCGGCAGCATCACATGCTGAAGCTGAGTGTGGTGTACCAGTAGCGCCCCGAAAGGTCGTAGGTGCGCGCATCGAAATTGTCATTAAAGGCCGACGCCGCAAATGGCGGTTCCTGGTCCAGCAGGTTGTCGATACCCACGGCAAATCGGAATCCGCCGGGCACGCCGTAAGCCAATTGCAGGTCATGAGTAGACCAGCTGTCGATGGTGCGAGTGATGGTTTGATCGTTGAGTGCGAAGCTCTCTTCAAGCTCGCTTACGTAGTGGATGGTGTAGCCACCCTCCCAGCGTCCGCGCTGCCAGTACAGTCCAGTATTGGCCTTCCATTCCGGGAGTGACCCGGCACCACCACTGGCGGCATCGGCAAACGTGCCGGCAAGGTTTTCGATGGGGCTGCCGGGCGCCAGCTGATTCAAATAGCTCGACATATGGCTGCTGTTCAGGGACCAGCGGAGCAATCCAATTTCCCGGCTTTGATATTGGTAACGCATGCTGGCATCCACGCCACGAACATCGCGCGCACCAATATTTAATCGCGTGGCAATCACACGGGTAATGTCGCCCTGGCTGTCGCGTTGCACGCGATCGTCAAACAGACCGTTAAACGCATTCTGATTGATCAGGTACTGAGGGCTGGTATCAATCACGTCGTTCTGGCGGATTTCATACAGGTCTATGCTGGCATGGAATCCGGTGAAATCGCCCGGTGTCCACACGATACCCAGTGAGCGGTTGTCGGACGTTTCCGGCTGCAGGTCCGGGTTGCCACCGAACTCTGTCAGATACTGGATGCGGTCCTGGTCTGCGCGCCCGTTGCAGCCGGGTAACTGGGCAGCGTTGCTGTTGGTGCAGGGGTCGAACAGGAATTCCTGGCTCTGGTGGCCGGTCTGGTTCATGTCGACGAGGGTTGGTGCCTTAAACCCGGTGGCATAGCTGGCTCGCAACAACAGGGAGGGCCAGGGGCGCCAGCGCAGTGCCATTTTGGGGTTCGCGGTATTGCCAAAGTCACTGTATTCCGAATAGCGCACGGCGCCATCGAGCCACAGGCTGTTGGCCCTCAGTGGCAGGGAAATTTCCGCAAATGCCTCGCCGATCAGGCGGTTGCCCTGGGCCGCACCGGACGCCGCACCGCCGATCAGCGAGAGGCCGTCGGAGTCGGTGGAGGTGAAATCGATCGCCTCGCGCCGTATTTCAATACCGGCCGCTGCGAGAATATCGCCGGCGGCACTGGTGCCGAGCGGGCCGTTGGCAATGTAGGTGACCGAGGACATACGGCTGGCACCGCTAACCCGGTTTTCACCGCGGATATAGTCCAGCTGTGTGTCGTCGATGCTGCCGGGAGCGCCGAGCAGGTTAACCGGTATGCAGCCTATGGCATCGCTGCAGGCGTCCGGCCCTTTAAGGCTAAGAGACAGGCGATTCGGATCGATCAGGTTGTTGAGCGTCTCGCTGGCCTGGGTGTAATGGGCGGCGGCGGTAAGTTCCCACTGCCAGTCATTGACCTGGCCTTTGAGGCCGGTGTTCAGGCGCCAGGTATCGGTTCCATTGGACTGTACCCTCGGACCGAGCTCCAGTACCCGCTTGCGCACGTCGGTGATTTCTTCGCCGAAAGGGTTGTAAACCTGGTTGCTGGCGATACTCAGGTCGCCGTTATCGAAGCGGGTAAAAACCGGGGTGGGCGCCAACGTCGATTCAGAGCGCGTCCGTACTGACATTATTTCGGCATAAGCATCAATCGACTCGGAAACGGTCCGGCTCAAGGCGACATACAGGGACTGCCGGTCGGAGGGCACCAGTGCCGAGGTGTATTCGCGAAAGTCGTAGAGGTCACCGCTGGTCCACGGGCGGATACCGTCGACGGTATTGGTGACGACACTGTCGCTCAGGGCGATATAGGCCTGGGGCGATGCGGAAGAGCGCAAGTCAGTGCCGCCGCGGGCGCGGTTGTCTGCGGAGGCAGAAAGGTCCCGGTCGCGGCTGAGGATTTCTCCCTGGCGGTAGTGGGCCAGGCTGAACATCAGGTGACCGGTCTCACTGCCGGCGCCCCAGGTGATGCTGTAGGAATTGGTTTGTTGGTCGCCGCGCTCCGCCTGGCCGTAATAGCTGCTTACGTCCAGCCCGTCAAAATCCCGCCGCAGAATAATGTTCACTACGCCGGCAATGGCGTCGGAGCCATACACTGCCGAGGCGCCATCTTTCAGTACTTCGATGCGGTCCACGGCGGAGAGAGGAATGGTGTTCAGGTCTGCTGCCTCACCGCCGAAGCCGTTGCTCACGATGCGCCGGCCGTTGATCAGCACCAGCGTGTTGCTCTCGGGCAGGCCGCGCAGGGTAACGGTGGCGGTACCGTTGCCGCCATTGGTGACCGAGGTACTGGTGGAATTGCCAGAAACGGCAGGCAGAAATTTCAGCAGCTCGGCGATCGTCTGCGCACCGGTGATTTCCAGTTCCGGCTGCGCGAGCACGTCGATGGGCGCGTAGCTGTCGAGCTTGAGGTGGCGCAGGTGACTTCCGGTCAGGCTCTGGCCGGTGACCGTGATTTCTTCCGCGGGGAGTAGCTGTGTCTTCGAGGACTCCTGATCGGCAGGCTGCTCCGCGCGGGCGACGATCGCCACCGCATTGGTGCCGGTGTGGGTGAAGGTCAGCGCCGTGTTATCCAGCAGCCGGCGAAGTGCCGGGGCAATGCTGCCATCCGGGGTTTCCAGATGTTGCTCGCGAACCTGGATGCTGGAAACGTTGTTGGCCTGTACCACCAGCGATACGCGGCATTGCTTGCCAAGGGAGATCAGTGCCTGGGACAGCGGGCCGGAGGGAAGTTGGACGCCGGATTCCGGGCAGGCGGACAGGGCACTCTTTGAGAATGCCAGCAGGCCTGTCAGTGACAGCGTTGCCCAGTGCCGGAAATCCAATGCTCTCGTCCCACCCCTGCAGTCAGCGCGATCAGCGGCCGAATCTGCGTTCGCTCTGATTCTTTATGTGGTGTGGGTGACGCAAGCTTTTGGCTAAAAAAAGTACGATCACCCAAAGAGAGTTTTATATCTCAGTTACGCTTGGGTGACAAGAGAGTCAGGTGAGGATCACTGCGATCCTGGTCCAGGCCCAGTGCCGCGGCAATGGCGGACAGGGTGCTTTCCGGATCGGTCAGTTCGAAGGTGCCGGACAGGGTCTGGTCGCTCACTGCGGGTGCTGCGGCTGCGGGTACCTTGAGATAGCGGTTCAGTTCTTCCAGTGCTTCAGTCAGCGGTGTCTCGTCAAATACCAGCTGGCCCTGGGTCCAGTCGAGGGCTTCTTCCTTTGAGGTGTGGCCAACTTCCGACAGGCCACTGGCTGACACGCTGACTTTCTGGTTGCGGGTCAATTTGACCGATTCCGGTTGCAGGCCTTTGGCGGCGCGGGCCTCACTGACAGCCACAGTACCGCCAGTGACGGAAACCCGGGTGTTTTCAGGGTTGCGCTCCACATTGAACTGGGTACCCAGCACGCGGATGTTGGCGCTGCCGGCGCTTACTGTGAATGGGCGCGAGGTCTGGCGGGCCACATCGAAGTAGGCCTCACCGCGCAGCAGCTGGGTGCGGCGCTCTTCGCGGCTGAAATTGACGATCAGCTCGGAGTTTGTGTTCAGTTGCACGTGAGAGCCATCGGGCAGATCGACGGTGCGAATTTCACCGACTGCGGTGGTGTACATCTGCTGTTGGGTCGGGGCCTGCTGCAGCCACTGATTGCCGATCCAAAGCGCGACGGCCAGGCAGGCAGCGACGGCGCTCCCGCCCATCAGCCACTGTGGCAGGTTCCAGCTGCTGGTGGCAGATTCTGCGGCGGCGGATGCGGCGCGCGTGCGGCTCGATGGGCGGCTGGCGGACTGGCTGTTGTTGCGGTGACGGGGTGCGGGCACGCTCTCCGGGTAGATCTCATCTAGCGGCAGGTGCGAGAGCACACCCAGGTCGCCCCAGAGTTCGGCCATTTCGTCGAAGGCTTTGCGGTTAGCCGGAGACTCGGCCATCCAGTGGGCAAAGGCGCGGCGGTCGGAATCGCTGAGCGCATCGGAACGCAGGCACGCGATCCAGGCACACGCCTGATCAAGCCTGTCTTCCGTTGGTACGTCTTGTACTTCCTGAGGGTTCACCGCACTAATACCTTGTTTTCCGATAACCTGTTGAACTGCCTGTCAAAGTTGTCATTTGGGTGGTTAGTGCCTTTCCTCAAGCTTCGACTGCTTTCTTGCACCAATATGGTGCTACGGGAAGGCGCTCAAATCAACAACCGAGAACGTCCTGTGCAATTTTTGCGATAAAACGCTAAAAAATTTAGCACAATTTTCTCACGGGATCCGTTTTTTCTCGTTTGGATACCGCTGCTCATAAGTAAGACGTGTGACCGTCTCAGCCCCTCAAACAAATTTCAAAAAACTTGCTGCACGGCGGTGCATTCGTCGGTCGACGTGCGCCAGTCTGGTTCAGAGGCGCCAATACTGGGCGAAACGCCGCCGGACTCTCTAAAGGTGCTGGGGCATTCGAGCCGTGTGTATCGAGACTGAGAGTAGTAACGGGATCAGAAGTTTCCGGTCTTCTGTCGGCAGACCTTCAACGCCTGCAGTATGTACTTCTCCACACTACTGACGGATATGTTCATGTCTTCCGCAATTTCGGTATAGGAAAGGCCGCGGTTGCGGTGCAACAGGAAGGCCTGGCGGCACTTGAGCGGCAGGCTGTCCATGGCTTCGTGGATTGCCTGTAGTTGTTGCCGCGCAGCGAGTACCCGCTCCGGCGACTGGTGGTCGGCTTGGTCGTCTTCACCGGTACTGTCGACCGGTAGCTGTTGGTTGATGTAATCGATATGCAGTTTGCCGCGGCGCAGTTGATCCAGGGCGAGGTTGTTGGCGATCTGGAACAGGTAGGCGCGCGGGTTCTCCAGATCCTTCTCGTCAGTGAGGTTCTGCAGGCGCAGGTAGGCATACTGCGCGATGTCTTCGGCGTCTTCGGGGCTGCGCACGATGCGAGTGACAAAGCGCACCAGTGCCTGGCCGTGTTCGGCAAACAGCTTCTCCAGAAGTGTCTTCCGGGTGTTATTCATCGGTAAGAGGATTCCCCGTACTGCGCTCATTGTGATAGTTGTGGTTGCTTTGAGTCGGGCCCGGCAAGTTATAACACAGGCGTATAGCAATCGACGAGAGGTCGTTTTGGCACGATAAGCTGACCGATTGGCCTTGTCGAGGCCCATTACTTGGTACGGTCGTTCCTATATGGTGGACTAAAAGCGACTTCTGGCGGGTGTCTATTCCTGTGCGGTGATGCCGGTATAATGGCCGACTTCTCGAATGCCGGTAGCGGCATGTCCGTCCAAACCAGGGCACCTCAAAGGTGCGGAGAGCGAATGAGTTATCAAGTACTGGCGCGCAAGTGGCGACCGCGGTTGTTCCGGGAGATGGTGGGCCAGGAGCACGTGCTTCAGGCACTGATCAACGCTCTGGACAACAACCGCCTGCACCACGCCTATCTGTTTGCCGGTACCCGCGGGGTGGGCAAGACCACCATCGCGCGGATTCTCGCCAAGTGCCTCAACTGTGAAACCGGTGTCAGTTCCGAGCCCTGTGGCCAGTGCTCGGTGTGTACCGAGATTGCCGATGGACGCTTCGTCGACCTGATCGAGGTGGATGCGGCCTCCCGCACCAAGGTGGAGGACACCCGCGAGCTGCTGGAAAACGTGCAGTACGCGCCGACTCGGGGCCGCTACAAGGTGTACCTGATTGACGAAGTACACATGCTGTCCAACAGCTCGTTCAACGCGCTGCTGAAAACGCTGGAAGAGCCGCCGCCCCACGTCAAATTCCTGCTTGCGACGACCGACCCGCAGAAGCTGCCGGTAACCGTGTTGTCCCGCTGCCTGCAGTTCAACCTCAAGAACATGAGCCCGGAGCGGGTGGTGGAACACCTGCGCTTCGTGCTGGAAAAAGAACTGGTGCCGTTTGAAGAGGCGGCCCTATGGCTGCTCGGTCGTGCCGCCGACGGCAGTATGCGCGATGCCATGAGCCTTACCGATCAGGCCATCGCCTTTGGCGGTGGCAAGATCAGCGAGGCGGAAGTGCGGGCGATGCTCGGCACCCTCGACAGCACCCTGGTGTGGAAGCTGGTGCAGGCACTGGCGGATGAAAATCCTGCGGCGCTGTTCGCCGCGGTGGATGACCTCTCCCAGCACGCGCCGGATTACAGTGCTGCGCTGGCGGAGCTCGCCTCCATCCTGCACCGCATTGCCATTGCCCAGGTTTTGCCGGACGCGATCGATAACGCGCTGGGCGATGCCGAACAGCTGCAGCGCCATGCGGCCTCCATCGCCGGTGAAAACATTCAACTGTTTTACCAGATGGCGCTGCTCGCCAGACGCGACCTGCCGCTGGCACCGGATCCCCGCGGTGGTTTCGAAATGGCACTGCTGCGGATGCTGGCATTCAAGCCCCAGGGTGTGGCCAATATCCCCACCGCGCGTCTCGCCGGCGCGGGACAGGCCGCGGTGAAAACTCCGGCGCCGCAAATCGCCGCGCCGGTGCCAGAGCAGGCTGCTCCCGAAGTACAGGCCGCGCCCGTTGTGAACGAGCCTGTTGTGCAGCCTCATGTGGAATCCCCGCAGCAGCACAGTGCACCGCCGGTCGAATCGACCCCGCCAGTGCAGCCGTCCGCGCCGCAGGACGACACGCCGCCCTGGGACGAGGAGCCCGAGGATCGAGCGCCTGAGTCGGTGCCGTACGAGCCGGACTATCCGGGCACCGGGGGTAACAGCGAAAAAAAGCCCGCAGTTGAAGTGGCGCCGCAGTTTTCTGCGGCGGACCCCGTCGCGCCTGTGCCGGTAAGCGAAGCCGCTGCTGCGCCTGCGCTGGAGTCGGTAACTGAAACTGCAATTGCCGCGGTGCCTGAAGCTGCCGCGCCGGCCGCAACCACCGATGACCGCGCCGCACTGCGCGAGCGGCTGCGACAGCAGGTGGCGGAAGTGGAAACTGCGCCGATACCAGCACCCGTAGTGGCACTGCAGAAGGCGCCCGTGCAGGCGGCGCCCGCCGTGCCACCGGCGCGCCTGGACGCACTCTCGCCGGGCAGCTGGCCGGCCATGTACCCGCAGATCGGGGTGAGCGGTATCCTCCACTCCATTGCTTCGCACCTGGAGTTGCAGGGGCGGCAGGACAATATACTTTCCTTTACCCTGGATCAGTCTTTCAGCAGCCTCTATGACGAGGGCCACCAGCGCCGTCTCGCCGATGTGCTGGGGGACTTTTTCGGCCAGCCGGTAGTTGTGCATATCCAGGTGGGCGCCGTACACGGCGGCACCCCCGCGCGACTGGTGGCGGCCACCCGCGAGGCGCAGCTGCTGTCTGCGCGCGATGCCCTCAACAAAGACCCGCTGGTACAGGATCTGCAGGCGGAACTGGGCGCGCGGCTGGTGCCTGAGTCGGTGGAATATATCGGCTGACCCAGCAATGTGATGGCTGTCCGGAACGTAAACGTTGAATGAATTGATGGAGCGGTGATTCCCATGATCAAAGGTTTGGGCGATTTGATGCAGCAGGCCCAGAAGATGCAGGCCGACATGCAGGAGCGCATGGAAAAAGTCCAGAAAGAGCTGACGGACCTGCGCGTTACCGGTGAATCCGGCGCGGGCATGGTGAAGGTCACCATGAACGGGCGTCACGATGTGGTGGATGTGAATATCGACCAGAGCCTGCTCGGTGAAGACAAGGAAATGCTGGAAGACCTGCTGGCCGCCGCGGTGAACGATACCGTGCGCCGGGTGGAGGAGGCCACACAGAAGGTGCAGAAAGAACAGATGGGCGGGCTCGCCGCGGGTATGAATCTGCCGGAAGGATTCAAGTTTCCGTTCGGCTGATACGCCGCTGCCGAGAGCCTCTGAGCTGCCTAGAGCCCCCTGAAAAGTATACCGGGCCCCGATCGGGCCCTTTTTGTTAGCGAACACACGTACCCGACCCTCATGTTCAGTCCCCTGATTGAAGACCTGATTCGCGCGCTGCGCTGCCTGCCTGGTGTCGGACCCAAGTCCGCCCAGCGTATGGCCATGTACCTGCTGGAAAAAGACCGCGATGCCGCCGGCCTGCTCGCCCATTCACTGCAGCAGGCGGTGGAAAAAGTTGGCCGCTGTGGTCGCTGTCGCACCCTTACCGAGCAGGTGGTGTGCGCGTTGTGCAATAACACCCGGCGCGATCACTCCCTGTTGTGCGTGGTGGAAACACCGGCGGATGTACTGGCCATCGAACAGGCGGGTAACTACCACGGTCTCTATTTCGTGCTGCACGGTCACCTGTCGCCGATCGACGGCGTGGGGCCGGCAGACCTGGGGCTCGACCTGCTGGGTGAACGGCTGGGTGAACGGGAAAATGGCGGTATTGTTGAGCTGATCATCGCCACCAACCCCACCGTGGAAGGTGAGGCTACCGCCCAGTTCATCGCCGAGCGCGCCCGCACCAAGGGAGTTGCCGTGAGTCGAATTGCCCATGGTGTCCCCATCGGTGGCGAGCTCGAATACATCGACGGCGGCACCCTGGCGCATGCCTTCAACAGCCGTACCGTCCTTTAATCTGGTTTTCTGATGTCTGAGCAAACGAAAAAGCAACTGGTCGACACCACGCCCATCTGGGTCGACAGCGCCGAGCAGCTGGCGGAGCTCTGCGCCCGCTGGCGAACCCAGAGTGCGGTGGCGCTGGATACCGAATTCATGCGCAGCCGAACCTTCTATCCGCTGCCTGCGCTGGTACAGGTGGGCGATGGTAAGCAGTGCTATCTGATCGACAATCTCGCCATCGACAACCTGGAGCCGCTGAAGGAGCTGCTGCTGGATACCCGCGTGGTGAAGATCATGCACTCCTGCAGCGAGGATCTGGAAACCCTGGATCGCCTGCTCGGCGCGGTACCGGAGCCGATTTTCGATACCCAGGTGGCCGCCGCCATAACCGGTATGGGCGCGGGCCTTGGGTACGCCGCTACGGTACAGCAGCTGTTGCAGATTGAGTTGCCCAAAAGCGAGACCCGTTCCGATTGGCTGCAGCGTCCCCTGAGTGACTCGCAGAAAAATTATGCCGCACTCGATGTGGCGTGGCTGCCGCTGATTTACGGCATGCTGCTGAAAACACTGCGTGAACAGGAGCGCTTGGAATGGCTGCGGGAAGATTGCGATGCAATCATCCAGTCCGCGCGGCAAACCGAAGCGCCGGAGCTTTACTATCTCAAGGTGAAGGGGGCCTGGCGTCTGCGGCAGAAACAGCTGGCGGTGTTGCAGGACCTGTGCGCCTGGCGCGAGCGCGAAGCGCGCGCGCGGGATATGCCGCGCAATCACCTGCTGAAAGAAAATGTCTGTTTCGGCCTCGCCCAGTCCATGCCCAAGCACCTCGCCACCCTGGGGCAGCCCGGGCTCGAGGGCAAAACCATACGCAAATACGGCGAGATTTTGTTGCAGATCATCGCCAGCGCCAGCGAGCGCCTGGATCTGCCGCCGCGCATGCCCATGCCGCTGAACCGCGAGCAGGGCGAGGAGCTGAAACTCCTGCGGCAGAAAGTCGCGGAGCTCGCCGAACAAGCTGGAATGCCGCCGGAAATCCTGGTGCGCAAAAAAGAATTGGAAAACCTGGTGCAGGCCGCAGCCCCGGAGCTGGAAGGCCGCCTGCTGGGCTGGCGCCGCGCCGTTGTCGGCGAGCCGCTGCTTGAAGAACTGAATCGATTGAGAAAAGCCTGATGAAACTCCTTTGCGATATTTACCGCAGTCCGCGCAAGGATGAAATGTACCTGTATGTGCAGAAGCAGGACGGTGTGTCCAGGGTGCCAGAAAACCTGCGGGAACTGTTCGGCACACCGGTGCACGTCACCACCATGCTGATTACCCCCGAGCGCAAACTGGCGCGCGCGGATGTGCACAAGGTCATGCACGCGCTGCAGGAACAGGGCTACTATCTGCAGATGCCGCCGGTGCAGGACGATGAAATGCGGGCAATCGCCGCGCAGAACAGTAAACTGCCTCGCGGCTGAAAACCGGAGTTGTGTACGTGGTAAGCCAACGACCGTTCTGGCAGCGCAAGACCCTCGCAGAAATGACCAAAGCGGAGTGGGAATCCGTCTGCGATGGCTGCGGTCGCTGCTGCCTGCATCGGCTGGAAGACGAGGACACCGGTGAGGTCTACACCACCCGCGTGGCCTGCAAGCTGCTGGATATTCACAGCTGCCGTTGCAGTGACTACCCGCACCGCAAACAGAAGGTGCCAGACTGTATCCAGTTGACGCCGGAGGATGCCGCCAACTTCAGCTGGCTTCCGGCCACCTGCGGCTATCGCATACTGGCCCAGGGGGGGCAGTTACCGGAGTGGCATCCGCTGGTTTCCGGCGACCCGGAATCGGTGCATAAAGCGGGGATCTCGGTGCGCGACCAGGTGATCAGCGAAGAGCAGGTGCACCCGGAGGATTATGAAGATCACATCGTGGTCTGGATCGGCGACGATTGAGTAAAACCCATTCGGCAATACTAACGAAAGATCAATAAGCGAAAAAATGGCAGAAGAATTCAAAATGGCCTGGGCGATTTACGCCGGCGGTGTGGTGGTACTGCTGGCTGCGGGCTGGTGGTTTATGCGTAACTGGCGCTGGTCCTGGCTGCGCCAGCTGTTTTTGCTGGAGGCCGCTGTGGTATTGCTGGTTCCCGCCCGTGGCACCATCGAAGGGGCGCCGCTGACGCCGATACTTCCCCTGTTTGCGTATCAGACCGTGTTTGAGGATAACGGCGCCAGTCCGGAAGTGGCCGCAAGCCTGGTATTCACCGCCGGCGGTGCGTTTGCAGTGATGCTGATCATCGGCATCATTCGCCTGATGCTTCGCCGTCGCAAAGACCGACCCATGACAGAAAGTGACCAGTACTAACCCTGGATGTCATTGAATGGGCGCCGGAAATAACCTCGCGAGGTAACCGGCGCCAATCCCTTCTCCCCACTCCACTCTGCTGCCGCGAATTTTCCCGGTAACTGCTATATCTATTAGAGCCCGCAACAATCCGTCCCGGGAATGGGACTGCGTGATTGCGTGGCGCCGAATGGCACATTGACGGGCCAGGACGCAGGATCCAAAAAACTAACAGAACGACAAAACACCACAGAACACGTACAGTGTCTGCGCTGTGCATGGAATGAAGGGACAGGGATGCTCGACCACCTGCTAATTCTGACTGCGGTCATGCTGGTCTCCGGTATTCTCGGGGGCCTGGTCAACTACTATCAGATGCTGTTCACCGAAGAAGACCCCGCTGGTCTCGCCCGCTGCCTGATCATGGGCCTTTGCGGCGCTTTGATGGTGCCTATCTTCCTCAAATTCACCCAGAGCGACCTGCTGATCGAAATCCAGGGCGATCCGTCGCGGCTGCTGATTTTTACCGGCTACTGCCTGCTCGCCGCCATCGCCTCGCGCATGTTCGTGTTCAATGCCGCGCGCCGCCAGCTGCGGGATGCCAGTATCGCGCGCGCCCGGGTGGAAAACCTGGAGCAGGAAATCCGCGCGATGCAGCTGGAAATGATGCCGCTGCTGGAGCACGAGATCGAAGGGGACCCGGAGCAGGGGCCGACGCTGGATTTCAACCAGATCCGCAAGCTCGACGACAACGCCCTGCATGTACTCGGCCTGTTGAACAACGGTGACTGTGTGTTCCGCTCCCTCGCCGGCATGGTGCAGGAGGGCAATATGGAAACCAACTCCGTGGCCCGCGCCCTGAACAGCCTGCTGGTGCTGGAAATGGTGGGCAAGATCCACAGTCACCTGGGCATCCGCTGGTATATCACCGACAAGGGCCGCCAGGTGGTGCGCCGCCGCCGCGCCCAGGTCGCGTAATCAGAGCGCCTAAACAAGCGCACCGGAGCAGATCGCCGCAATTTCCTGACTCAATTTCAAATATTGGTCGCATCCAGTGCGGGTGCGGCCACTGCCGTCATCCAATCTGACCGTTTCCGCCTTTGGCCCATTTCCGGGCTTCCTTTACCATGAGTGCTTTTCGATCCTTGAGAATTCGGAGCAGCCATGAAATTCACCGGAACCGACAGTTATGTCGCCACCGACGACCTGCAGATGGCGGTGGACGCGGCGGTTACCCTGCAGCGCCCGCTGCTGATCAAGGGCGAGCCGGGCACCGGCAAAACCCTGCTGGCCGAGGAGGTGGCAAGTAGCCTCGGCCTGAAGCTGATCCAGTGGCATATCAAGTCCACGACCAAAGCGCAGCAGGGATTGTACGAATACGATGCGGTGTCACGCCTGCGGGATTCCCAGCTGGGGGTGGACCGGGTGCACGATATCGGCAATTACATCAAGAAGGGCAAGCTGTGGGAGGCCTTTGCGGCGGACGAGCGCGTTGTGCTGCTGATTGATGAAATCGACAAGGCGGATATCGAGTTCCCCAACGATCTTCTGGTGGAGATCGACCGTATGCAGTTTTTTGTGTACGAAACTGGCGAGACCATCACAGCCAAGCATCGGCCGATCGTGATCATCACTTCCAATAATGAAAAAGAACTGCCGGACGCGTTCCTGCGCCGCTGTTTTTTCCATTACATCAGTTTCCCGGACCGCGCGACCATGCAGAAAATCGTGGATGTGCATTATCCGGATATCAAGAAGGAGCTGGTGGCGGAAGCGATGGATATGTTTTTCCAGATTCGCGAGATTCCGGGGCTGAAGAAAAAGCCTTCCACTTCTGAACTGATCGACTGGCTGAAGCTGTTGCTGGCGGACGATATTCCCGAGGAAGTGCTGAAAAATCGCGATACCACTTCCGCGATTCCGCCGCTGTATGGCGCTCTGCTGAAAAACGAGCAGGATGTGCATATGCTGGAGCGGTTGGCGTTCATGGCGCGTCGCGAAGGGCGCTAAGTCCAATGCTTATCGGCTTTTTCCTGAATCTCCGCCGCTACCAGCTCCCGGTTTCCATTACCGAGCTGCTTTCACTGCTGGAGGCCCTGCAACAGCGCCTGGTCTATGCCAACCTGGACGAGTTCTATTTCCTCGCCCGTACCTGTCTGGTCAAAGACGAAAAACACTTCGATAAATTCGACCGCGCCTTCGCCGCCTATTTCAAGGATCTGGAAACCCTCGACGATATTCTCGAGCAGATGATCCCGGAAGACTGGTTGCGGGCGGAATTTATCAAGCAGCTGAGCGAAGAAGAAAAAGCCAAGATTGAATCCATGGGTGGGCTGGAAAAGCTGCTGGAGGAGTTCAAGAAAAGGCTGGAAGAGCAGAAGAAGCGTCACAGCGGTGGCAACAAGTGGATCGGTACCGGCGGTACCAGTCCGTTTGGCAACAGCGGCTATCACCCCGGCGGCATTCGCGTCGGCGGCGAGAGTCGCAACAAGTCGGCATCCAAGGTCTGGGAAAAACGCCAGTTCCGCAACCTCGACGACAGCATCAGTCTCGGCACCCGCAATATCCAGGTAGCACTGCGCAAGCTGCGCAAATTCGCCCGCACCGGTGCCGCGGAAGAGCTGGACCTCAATGACACCATCCGCTCCACCGCCCGCAATGCAGGCCTGCTGGATATCAAGATGGTGCCGGAGCGGCACAATGCAGTGAAGGTGCTGATCTTCTTCGACGTGGGCGGCTCGATGGACCCCTACGTGAAGCAGTGCGAGGAGCTCTTCTCGGCCTGCCGCAGTGAGTTCAAACACCTGGAATATTTTTATTTCCACAATTTCATCTACGAACACGTGTGGAAAGACAATGTGCGCCGCTACAGCGAATCTACCCCGCTGGTGGAGGTGTTGCGTACCTACGGTAAAGACTACAAGGTAATTTTTGTCGGCGACGCTTCCATGGCGCCCTACGAAATCACCAGCCGCTTCGGCAGTGTTGAGCACATGAATGAAGAGCCCGGTGCGGCGTGGATGCAGCGGGTAACCAACACCTACGAAAAGCTTGTCTGGCTTAACCCGACTTCAGAAGAATACTGGCAGTACACCGCAAGTATCGGCATGGCCCAGCGACTGGTAAACGGGCATATGTATCCGATGACGATTGAGGGGTTGGATAAGGCGATTGCCTATCTGGTTAAAGGCCGGTAGTTGTTTTAAGTCCCGATAAGGGTGCTCCGAAATTCTATGGTGGCGGCAGGGCACCGGGTGCGGGTTTTCAGGACCGCTGTGAACCCATCCCTGGGCGCTGCGGCGCAAACATCCTGTTTGCGACGCTCCTGAAAACCCGCACCCGGCACCCTGCCTTCAAATCAAAGTGTTGGACTTCGAATTAATTGCTTTTTGTATTGAAATTGGACCGAAGTAATTCAGGTCAAGTTGAAGGTGGCGATGCCGGGTACAGCTTTGTGAGACCTTCCGCGAGAGGGACCTCGCGGAAGAGCCCCCATGGATGGGTTCACGGCGTGTCTCACAAAGCTGTACCCGGTAGCGTCACCGCCACAAATCAAAATTCGTAGCGCCGAATTTACCCCCTGAACTTCTGTTTCGGCGCAACATCGTGATCCGCGGTGATACCGAATTCCTCTTTGGTAGTATCCTTCAACACAGTGTGATCTTCCTCGGCACCGTGCATCCAGTCCACCAGCTTCTCACGCAGGAAGAACAGAATAATCCCCGCAATAATCGCCGCCGCGGCCACACCGCCGAAGGTAGCCAGCGGACCTGATTCGCCCACCAACTTACCGATCTCCGCCGCGCCTTTGTTGGCAATACCGATGAACGCAAACCACAAACCCATCATCAACGACAGATAGCGTACCGGTGCCAGCTTCGTCACCATGGACAAGCCGATCGGCGACAGACACAACTCACCCATGGTGTGGAAGATATACGCCACCACCAGCCACCAGGGACTCGCTTTTACGGTTTCTGAATCGCCAATTTGCAGTGCCGCGCCCACCATGGAGACAAAGCCGAGTCCCAGGAAAATAAGGCCCATGGAAAATTTCGCCGGAGACGTCGGCTCGCGGGAACCGAGGCCTACCCAGATACTTGCCACAACGGGGGCGAGAATGATGATGAATAGCGGGTTTACCATCTGCAGCCAGCTCGCCGGAATTTCAAACCCGAAAATGTGCAGGTCGGTATTGTATTTGGCGAACAGGTTCATGGAGCCCGCGGCCTGTTCGAACCCGGCCCAGAAAATAACCGTAAACAGGCCGAGGATCAGAATCACCTTGATGCGATCCCGCTCCTCCAGTGTCAGCGGGCGCTTCTTGTCCGCGTCCAGGTTGGCACGCAGGCCGAGTTTCGCCGACGGCTGTTTGCCGATTTCACCGAGCAGCCTGTCCGACTGGGTCATCTGCAGAATCAGGCCCAGCAGCATGCCGAGACCGGCCACGAAAAATGCCAACTGGTAATTGACCTTTTCGCCGATCCAGCCAATCACCAGATAGCCGAGAATCGAGCCGATGTTGATCCCCATATAGAAAATCGTGAATGCCGTATCCCGGCGCCGGTCGCCCTCCTCGTAGAGGTCGCCCACCATGGTGGAAATATTCGGTTTGAAGAAACCGTTGCCGATGATCATCAGTGCCAGGCCGAGCCACAGCATGTAGATCTCGGAACCGTTCGGTAGCCAACTGTGCGGGAAACCGAGGGCAAACTGCCCCAGCATCATCAGCACCCCGCCGAACATGATGCAGCGCCGCTGCCCCCACTGGTTGTCCGCCATCCAGCCGCCGATGATCGGCGTCAGGTACACCAGCATCGCGTACCAGCCCAGATAGGTGAGCGCCTTGGATTGCAGCTCCGTGTCGGAAAGCGCTTCCCAACCAAACACCGCCGCGGTGGCCGCGGAGGTGAGGTAGAACACGAAAATGCCGCGCATCCCGTAAAAGCTGAGGCGCTCCCACATCTCGGTGCCGAACAGCAGGAACAACCCTTTCGGGTGCCCCATCATGTCTCCGGCCGAGGCTGGGGGTTTTGGTTTGAGATCTTGCATGGGCGCGCTCCTATAACTAGCTCGCACTGGCGAATACAGGCTGCGGAAGACCGACCTGGGGTTCAGGCATTGGAAATTTGTGGCGCGTCAGTAACGAAAATGGGGTTGTAATGCGCGCCGCTGACCTGAGTATAGGTCAGACGTAACGCCCGCAAGTTTAGGGACAGATTTCTACGCTCCCCAGCGGGTATAATCGCCGGTTTGCAGTATTTTCCCGGATTGCCAGTCACACATGAGTCAAGATTCCGCCAGCCCCCGCTCACCCAAGGCCCTGCAGCCCATCGAGCAATTGTTGCCCCAGTGTATGGGGCGCGATCGCGTGCGCCTGCAACGCACCCTGAGCAACGCCCGTCGCCGCCTGAAAGAGGGCAAGCCCGCGGACCGGATGCTGATGCAGCTGGAAGAGGAAGTGGCCAAATCGGTGGCACTGGCGGCAGCGCGTCGACAAAAACTACCGAAGGTTGAGTGGCCGGAAGGGCTGCCGGTGGTGGCGCGGCGGGATGAGATTGCCAAGCTGATTGCGGCAAACCAGGTTGTGGTGGTGGCGGGGGAGACCGGTTCCGGCAAGACCACCCAGCTGCCAAAAATCTGCCTTGAACTGGGGCGGGGTATTTTCGGCCAGATCGGCCACACCCAGCCGCGGCGGATCGCCGCGCGCACCGTGGCCAATCGCATTGCCGAGGAGCTGGGCCAGGCACTGGGTGACTCGGTGGGTTACCAGGTGCGCTTTACCGACCAGAGCACCGAGCACACCCACATCAAGCTGATGACCGACGGTATCCTGCTGGCGGAAATTCAGCGCGACCCGCTGCTCAATAACTACGACACGCTGATTATCGACGAGGCCCACGAGCGCAGCCTCAATATCGATTTCCTGTTGGGTTATCTGAAAACCCTGCTGCCGAAGCGCCCAGACCTGAAAGTCATTATTACCTCCGCCACCATCGACCTGGAGAAGTTTTCCCGGCATTTCGACGATGCACCGATTATTGAAGTCTCCGGTCGCACCTATCCGGTGGATATCCACTACCGTCCGTCGGCGGACAGCGACGCCGACCTGAACGAACAGGTGATCGCCGCGGTGGAAGAACTGCTGCAGGAGGAGAAATCCTCCCCGCGCCGTGGCGGCGACATCCTGGTGTTTATGAGCGGCGAGCGCGAAATTCGCGAGTGCGCCAAGGCGCTGCGGGATGCGCAGCTGCAGCATATCGATGTGCTGCCGCTGTACGCGCGCCTCAGTCTCGCCGAGCAGAGCCGGGTCTTCGCCCCGCACAAGGGCCGTCGTATCGTGCTGGCTACCAACGTGGCGGAAACCTCCATCACCGTGCCCGGTATCCGCTATGTGATCGACCCGGGCACCGCGCGTATCAGCCGCTACAGCTACCGCAGCAAGATCCAGCGCCTGCCGGTGGAGCCCATCTCCCAGGCCAGTGCCAACCAGCGCGCGGGCCGCTGCGGGCGCGTCAGTGCCGGTGTGTGTATCCGCCTGTACGAGGAGAGCGATTACCTGCAGCGCCCGGAATTTACCGATGCGGAAATCCTGCGCACCAATCTCGCGGCGGTCATTCTGCAGATGCTGCAACTGCGCATCGGCGATATCCGCGATTTCCCGTTTGTGGATCCACCGGACCAGCGCCTGATCAACGACGGCTACAGCCTGTTGCAGGAGTTGCAGGCGGTGGACGGCAAGGGGCAAGTCACACAGCTGGGGCGGGCGCTGTCGCGCCTGCCGCTGGACCCGCGTCTCGCGCGTATGCTGGTGGAATCCGGCGCGACCGCCAGCCTGCGCGAGCTGCTGATCATCGTCAGCGCGCTCGCGGTACAGGACCCGCGTGAGCGCCCGGCGGAGAAGCGTCAGGCGGCGGACGAAAAGCACAAACAGTGGGAGCACGAACACTCGGACTTCCTAACCCTGGTAACCCTGTGGGACGGCTACGAGGCCCAGCGCCAGGAGCTGAGCGCGAGCCAGCTGCGCAAGTGGTGCCAGAAAAATTACCTGAGCTGGCTGCGGTTGCGGGAGTGGCGAGACATCCACCACCAGCTGCGCCTCGCCATCCGCGACCTGGATTTGAAGATGAACCGCGAACCCGCGGACTACACCAGTGTGCACAAGGCGATCCTGCCCGGGTTGCTCGGCAATATCGGTGTAAAGGACGAAAACAAGGAATTCCTCGGTTGCCGCAACCGCCGATTCCATATTTTCCCGGGCTCCGGCCAATACAAAAAGCCGCCACACTGGGTGGTCGCGGCGCAGTTGCTGGAAACTAGCCGGCTGTATGCGCACACCGTCGCCAAGATTGAACCGGAGTGGGTGCTCGGTTGTTCCGAGCACCTGGTCAAGCGCAATTATTTCGAACCGCACTACAACCCGCGCTCGGGCGCAGTGATGGCGTTTGAAAAAGTCACGCTGTACGGGCTGGTACTGGTGGACAAGCAGCGTATCCATTACGGCAAGCTCGATCCCACCACCGCGCGCGAGGTGTTTATCCGCGAGGCTCTGGTAGAACAGCGCTACCGCGGCAAGGGCAAATTTTTCCAGCACTACAAAGACCTGCTGGCGGAGCTTGAAGATCTCGAGGCCAAGTCCCGCCGCCGCGACATTGTGGTGGACGATGAAGTGGTGTTCCGCTTCTTCGACGAGCGCCTGCCCGCGGATATCTTCAACCTCGCGGGGTTTGATAAATGGCGCAAGCAGGCGGAGCAAAAAGATCCGCAACTGCTGTTTATCCCCCGCGAACTGATGATGCAGCAGGATGCGGGCCATGTGGGCGAGGCCCAGTTCCCGGATTCGCTCACCAGTGGCGGTATCGAATATCCGCTGAGCTATCACTTCGAACCGGGCAGTGTGGACGATGGCGTGAGTATTCTGGTGCCCGTCGGCGCCCTGCACCAGGTGCCGGCGGCGCGCCTGCAGTGGGTGGTGCCGGGCATATTGCGCGACAAGTGCATCGCGCTGGTGAAAAACCTGCCCAAGCAGTACCGCAAACATTTTGTGCCGGTACCGGCGGCGGTCGACAAGGCGCTGCCGCGGCTACAGGCCGCAAACACACCGCTGTGGCAGGCGCTCGGCCACGAGCTCAAACGGCAGACCGCGGTGGATCTGCCGGATGACGCGTGGAAATCTGCGGAGCAGGGGCTGGAGGATTTCTACCGCTTCAATATCCAGGTGCTGGATGAGAAGGGCAAACTGCTGGATCAGGCGCGGGATCTGGAAACCCTGCAATTGCGCTATCGCGACCGGGTTCAGCAGGAAATCGCCAGCGCCGGTGACGATTTCGAGCGCGCCGGAATTACCAGTTGGGACTTCGGCGACCTGCCGGAAACCCACCAGTTGGACCAGGGCGGGCTCAAGGTGCGCGCCTATCCCGCGCTGATTGCTGGCAAGGAGAGCGTGGACCTGCGTCTGCTGGACAACCCGGAAGAAGCCCGCCGTCTCACCCGTGCGGGCATCTGTCGCCTCGCCATACTGCATCTGCCGGAGCCGGTGAAATACCTGCGCAAGGAGCTGCTCAAGGGCAAGGAACTGGGCCTGAGTGCCGCAGACCTCGGTCGCCGTGATGAGGTGGCGGACGATATCCTGATGGCGGCCGTGCGCGAGTGCTTCTGGGCCGATGAACACTGGCCGCGCAGTGAGGAGGAGTTTCTCGCCGCGCTGGAGAAGCGCGAACAGCTGGTGGCGACCGCGCAGGAAATCGGCGAATTGCTGGTGAAAGTGCTGGCGCAACTGGTGCCGCTGCGCAAACAGATCAAGCAGCAGAAAAATCTGGTGGTGGCCCTGGCGGTGGCGGACATCAATCGCCAGCTCGGCGGACTGTTCTACCGCGGCTTCCTGTTCCACACACCGCTGGAATGGCTGCGCCAGTACGGTCGCTACCTGAAAGGGATCGAGTTGCGCCTGGAGAAGGCCGCCCTCGACGCCAACCGCGATCGCCGCCTCATCGCCGAGTACCAGGAGGCGGAAGAGCCCTACCAGGCGGAGGCCAGCAAGAGCGAGCCCCTGTTACTGGCCGGCGACCCGGCACTGGTGCAGTACCGCTGGATGCTGGAGGAATTTCGTGTCTCGCTGTTTGCGCAGACTCTGAAAACCTTGATGCCGGTGTCGATCAAGCGCCTGCGCAAAATGTGGGCCGACAGGCAGGCGGGCTGATGTCAGTTTGGCGCGCGCTGGTTCACAACTTTGGCAGCGCATTGGGTTTCCGTTGAACCTTGCGTGTGAACCGTTGGTCTGACTGAACTCCCAAGTTGTTGACGGGAAACTATAATCCGGGGGCGGCGGTTTACGCGCCGCCTTGGACATTTGTTTCACTTATCCAGATCAACTCACCGAGACCAAGGCTTTGGTCTACAGGAGATCGTCATGAACAAAAAGAGCCTGCCACTCGCCGCCGCCGTAGGTGCGGCATTTGTGGCTTCCGCCACCCTGAGTGTTTCCACCTCGGCCAATCCATTCAGCGCCACCGAACTTTCCGCTGGCTACAACCTGAAATTTGTGCAGGACGACAAGCAGAAAGAGGGGAAATGCGGAGAGGGCAAGGATAAAGAAGGCAAGTGCGGGGAAGGGAAAAAGAAAGAGGGAACTTGCGGAGAAGGTAAAAAGAAAGAGGGAACTTGCGGCGAAGGTAAAAAGGACGAAGGCAAGAAAAAAGAAGGCAAATGCGGTGAGGGCAAGTGCGGTACCGATCCCACCTGATATCTCACTGTGCCCGGCAATCCCCGCTGTGATCGGATTGCTGGGCGCTCCGCAACCCGCAAAATAAACAAATTCCAGGCAAGCATGTCGAACAATGCGCGCGAATATCCGGTAACTGGCGCAGGCCTGGGCCTGCGGCGCTCGATGATGGGCGAGGAGCTTCTGCCTGCGCAGGTGGACTTCCTCGAGGTGGCGCCGGAGAACTGGATCGGTGTGGGTGGCCGCTACGGCCGCTGGCTGCGCGAGTACACCGAGCGCTTTCCCTTCGTGATCCACGGCCTGTCGCTCTCTATCGGCTCGCCGGCGCCGCTGGACGAGGCACTGGTGCTGTCCATCAAGGCCTTCATGCGCGAGCACAACATCCGCTGCTACAGCGAGCATTTGAGCTACTGTTCGGATCACGGTCATCTCTACGATCTGCTGCCCATCCCGTTTACCGAAGAGGCGGTGCACTACGTGGCAGGGCGTATCCGCCGGGTACAGGACCTCCTCGAGCAGCGCATTGCCATGGAAAATGTGTCCTACTATGCGGCGCCCCGCGTCGGTCCGGAGCCGGAACTGAGCGAGCTGGAATTTCTGAACGCCGTACTCGCGGAGGCGGACTGCGACCTGTTGCTCGACGTTAACAATATCTATGTCAACGCCATCAACCACCGCTACGATCCGCTGGAATTCCTGTGCGGCCTGCCCGCAGAGCGAATCCGTTACGCCCATGTGGCCGGGCACTTTGACGAGGCGGACGACCTCAAGGTGGACACCCACGGCGCCGCGGTGATTGACCCGGTGTGGCAATTGCTGCAGCGCGCCTACGAAGAGTTCGGTGCTATTCCCACGCTGTTGGAGCGGGATTTCAATATTCCGCCATTGCCGGAACTGTGCGGGGAAATCACGCGTATCCGCGATTATCAAAATGCAGCACTTCAGGGCACGGTAAGTGCAAACCCGAAGGATCAGGAGCGCGCAGAGGTACCCGTTGGCCGATAACACCGGGGCGAATACCGATACCTGCACCAGCGCGGACTTCCGTGAAACCCAGCGGAAATTTGCCGCCCACCTGCGCAAGCCCGATGAAAACCCGGCGCCGGCGTCGATTGAAGACCGCCGCATGGGTATCTATCGGGATCTTATTTACAACAACATCGAATCCTTTATCGCCAGCGGTTTCCCGGTGCTGCGCAGTATTCTGGATGACGAGCAGTGGCACGCCATGGTGCGGGACTTTGTGCACCGTCACCAATCCCACAGCCCGTATTTCCTGCAGATCAGCGAGGAGTTCCTGCACTACCTGCAGGAGGAGCGTGCGCAGAGCCCCGCGAGCGCGGATGACCCGCCCTTTATGCTGGAACTCGCGCACTACGAATGGGTGGAGCTGGCGCTGGATGTGAGCGAGGAGGAATTCCCCGCGGGGTTGCAACGCAATCCGGACCGCACACAACTGCTCGACTGGGTGCCGGTGGTGTCACCACTGGCGTGGAGCCTCAGTTACCAGTTTCCGGTGCATCAGCTCGGGGCCGATTTCCAGCCGCAACAGGCGCCGCCATCACCGACGTTCCTGGTGGTTTATCGCAATCGCGCAGACCAGGTGGGCTTTCTCGAAGCCAGTGCCGCCACCGCACACCTGCTGCAACTGGCCGCTGGGGCGGACACGGGTGGGGCGAATACCGGGCGCCAGTTGTTGCAGCAGCTGGCGCGAGACATGCAGCACCCCGATCCGGATCAATTGCTGGATTTCGGCGCTGAACTGCTGGGAAAGTTGCTCAGCTTGGACATTATTGCGGGATTCAGGCCATCCTGAGCCCCGCCTTGCCGCACAAATTGCGTCGTCCGGACGTGGCTGAGCGTTCAATACCATTGGCCAAAAGTGCCAGCTGCTATGCTGCCATAACGGCCAGTGCTAAAATCGCGCGCAAATGGAAACTAAGATCCTGGTTTGAACAATCGAAATTATCTTGCGAGGAGCAGGGATTTGCTTGAACGCACACAGCTTACCACCTGGGCCCTGACCGCACTGCTGTCGGCTCCGCTGGCCATGGCGCAGGATGCGTCAGACCCTTTCGCCGAGCAGCCCGATGAAGCTCCGGCCGCCACTTCACCCGCGAACAGCGCGACCGACAAGGCCGATTCGGCTGCCGTTGACAGCGCCGCGGCCGCATCAGACACCGCGCCCGCATCAGATGTAGAGTCGGAGAGTGACCCCTTTGCGGAAGGCGGCGCCCCTGCGGCCGCTGGCGAAGCGTCGGACGATTTCGGCTCAGAGCTGGAGGACGAGTACGGCTTCGACCCGGCGGATGAATTCTCCAGTGCGGAAGAGCCGGAAGATCGCGACCCCTGGGAGGGGTTCAATCGCGCGATGTTCCGTTTCAACGACACCGCCGACCGCTGGTTCCTGAAGCCTGCGGCCACCAGTTACCGCCAGATCACGCCGATCTTCATGCAGACCGGTGTGTCCAACTTCTTTTCCAACCTGTCCGAGATCAACAACGTCCTCAACGACGTGCTGCAGTGGAAATGGGGTCAGGCGGGGAATGATACCGGCCGCTTCCTGGTAAACAGCACCGTGGGGCTCGTCGGCCTGTTTGACGTGGCCCAGCACATGGGGCTGGAACCCAGTGACGGCGAGGATTTCGGCCAGACCCTGGCGGTGTGGGGTGCCCCATCCGGTCCCTATGTCGTGGTGCCGTTACTGGGTCCGTCCACCGTGCGGGATTTTCCCGGTGAGGTGGTGCAGTGGTACACCAATCCGCTCAGCTATGTGGACGAAAACTCCGTTGAATACACATTGAAAATGGTGGATGTGGTGCAGACCCGCGCCAGTCTGCTGCAGGCGGAATCCCTGCTGCAGGGCGATCGCTATGTGCTGTTGCGCGACGCCTACCTGCAGCGCCGCGAGTTCCTGATCAACGACGGTGAACAGGAAGACGACTTCGGCGGCGATCTGGATGAATACGATTTCTGACGCCCGCACCCAGGAACCGGCCGCCGCAACCGCGGTTGCCGGCCGCCATACCCTGTTACTGAGCGACCCCGGCGAACCGTCCTACGAAGTGATGTGCGCCACGCTCAAGCGCCTCGGTTACACCGTGATCCATGAGGAGAGCGGTGTCGATGCCATCGGCCACTTTTCCCCGGATAAATACGACCTCGTCATTACCGACCTGCACCTGCCGGACATGGGCGGGCTGGAAGTGCTGCGCAAGATAAAACGCCTGTCGCCGGATACGCCGGTGGTAGTGCTCGCCTGCAACAGCGAGGTGGACGACGTGGTGCAGGCCCTGCGTCTGGGAGCGAGCGACTACCTGCTGAAACCCTTCACCGATGAAGACGTGATCGAACACGCGGTGACACGGATTATGGAGGCGCGGGATCTCGCGGCGCAGAACCGCGAATACCGCCACCAGCTCGAGGAGCGCAATCGCGAGCTGCACGAGCACATCGAGCTGTTGCAGCGGGACCACGAAGCGGGCCGCCAGTTGCAGCAGCATTTGCTGCCGCGCACCCCCTTCCGCTACCCCGCCGGTATCGAGGCGGCATTCCGCCTGTTGCCGTCGCTCTACCTGAGTGGCGATTTCGTCGACTACGGCCTGTTCGGCGAGCGCTTTGTGGCGTTTTATCTGGTGGATGTCTCCGGTCACGGGGTGTCCTCGGCACTGGTGACCGCGCTGATCAAGCACAGCATCATGCACCTGTTGCGGGAGCGCACGCTGTTCAGCCAGCTCAACAGTATCGATACGGACATCACCAGTATTCTGGAAATGATCAACCGCGAATTGAATTCCACCGCGCTCGACAAGCACGCCAGTATGTTTGTGGGAGTTGTGGACAGCCGCGCGCGCCAGCTGCACTACGCGGTGGCGGGGCAGGTACCTATGCCGGCATTGGTCACCAGCGACGGCGCCCGCTGGCTTACCGGCAAGGGCCGGCCGCTGGGGCTGTTCAAACAGGGTGAGTGGGAGGTGCGCCACTGCAGCCTGCCCGCCAGCTGGCGCCTGGTGGCCTGTTCCGATGGTGTACTCGAGCTGCTCAGCGGCGATCTGCTGCAGAAGGAGGCGAAACTGCTGGAGGTCATCAACCGCAGCCGCGGAGACCTCGACAGCCTGTGCGCGGCACTCAAGGTGGATACCGCGGAGTCTTTCCCCGACGACATTACCATTCTCACCCTGCGCCAGGACAATCCCTGAGTGTCAAATACTCTCCGATAGTTCCGATTCGGCCTGATTCTTGCCTTGTTTTTCGCGATGACAGCCAGTTGCTGTTCACGGTGGGTTCATCGACGTTGCCTGAGACTGGTGCGGTAAACGGGATTTTCGGGGGCCCGGAAAGGAATCGGGGCGACAAAGTCCGGACTTTCCGGTCAAACCTGCTAACCCGTTCACACCGGTCTTGTCAGCGCTAGTGGGCAGGAGTAAGCTCCGCCCACTTCATGCCCGGTAGGCGCACGCTTTTTCATCAGTGTCGCCGGGCCTGAGTTGCACAAGGAACTGTGCCGCGGTTAATGCCGCAAATTTTCCATCTCGCACCCGCACCCGGGAACAGGGTAGGGCGCGTTTGAGGTTACTATGCAGTCCGGGCAGATAATGGTTGGTGACCACCAGGGCATTTATGTCGTCAAACTGGTGGGAGATGTGCGCCTCAATCTATGTACATCGTTCGATAACTATATCGGCAAGATGTTTTCCCACGACGATTTTCGCGGCGTGGTGTTCGATATGCACGATACCCAAGGGGTCGACAGCACCACGCTGGGTTTGATGGCCAAGATCGCCATTCGCAGTGCAGAACACAAAGGCGGCAAACCCCTGGTGCTGTGTGAAGACCGCGGTCTGCTGCACCTGCTGGACTCCATGGGCTTTGACGAACTGATGGAATTCTCCTCTGACGCGGATAACGATGCCTACCGGGCCGAGCCCGCGCCGCTCAAGTGCAATGCCCCCGATGAACACAGTGCCCGTGAAATGGTGTTGGAAGCCCATCGTGTGCTGATGAGCCTGAACGAGAAAAACGCAGATACCTTCCGCGATCTGGTGCATGTGCTGGAGAGCGAGCAGGGCACCTTGGAACACAAGGCCCAGGAAAACAAGTCAGTCGCCAGCCACTGAGCCGGCTGCGCGGTCTTTTTATTTCGCCAGGTTAACCTGGTTGCACGGGGGGCAAGGCGTTACTCGCCGTTGCTCCCGTCCCTCGCCTCGGCGCGGGCGCGGGTAAACAACCCGTGGGGCAGGTAGATCAGCTCCGCCACCCGCCGTATCAGGTGCTCTTCGAAGGCATCAATCTCGCCATCTGCAAACGCCACCTGCCACATCTGCTTCACCAGCAGGTACTTGTCCCGCTCGCTGAAATTGTCGTTGACCGTCTGGGTGAACTCGTACAGGGACGTGGCCTCGTGGCGCTCTAACAGCGCCCGCTGCATGAGTTCCTCTGCGGTCTCGCTGTCCAACTGGTAGTGATCCATCAACAGGCGCACCAGCACCTGTCGCTCGCGCTCGTCTACCTTGTGATCCGCGGTGGCGATTTCCGCCATCAGTGCGGCGCTGATCATGCGCACGTCTTTTTCCGGGTGCACTTCCACACTGTCTCCGCGGCCGATCTGGTCGAACAGCTTGCGTATCTGATGCAGCATGGTTGTGCCCCTTGTGATGTTGTCGTTAATGAAAGTGACGGCGCTCAGCGCGCGTTTTGTAGCAGCTCTTCCAGCTTCAGCTGGTCCGCCACAAAGTTGCGGATACCTTCCGCCAGCTTCTCCGTCGCCATGGCGTCGGCATTCAGCTGGTAGCGGAACTCGGCTTCGCTGAGCGGTGCTGCAGGGCGGGGCTGGCTGGCGATATCGCTGCCGAGGCCGCTCGCCAGTTCACCTTCATCGTCCTGCAATTCCTGCAGCAGTTGCGGGCTGATGGTGAGCTTGTCGCAACCCGCCAGTGCCTCGATCTCGCCGGTGTTGCGGAAACTGGCTCCCATTACGATGGTCGGGTAGCCGCGGGACTTGTAGTACTCGTAAATACTGGCCACCGACAGCACGCCGGGGTCATCTTGGGCAGTGTAGTCATCGCGCCCGGTGCTGGCCTTGTACCAGTCGAGAATACGGCCCACGAACGGCGAAATCAGGGTAACACCGGCTTCCGCACAGGCCACGGCCTGGCACTGGGCGAACAGCAGGGTCAGGTTGCAGTGGATACCCTCGCGCTCCAGTACCGAGGCGGCGGTAATGCCCTCCCATGTGGAGGCGAGCTTGATCAGCACGCGCTCGCGGCCTACGCCGGCCTGTTCGTACAGCGCGATCAGCTTGCGGGCGTATTCCACACTGGCGCTGCTGTCGAAGGAGAGGCGCGCATCCACTTCGGTGGAAACCACACCGGGAACGATCTGCAGGATTTCACCGCCGATAGCCACCGCGAGCTTCATGGAAGCCTCGGCGATCACATCGCCACCGCGCTGCTCCGCCCACGCCAGGGCGTCTTTCAGGTGTTGTTGGTATTGCGGCAGCTGTGCCGCCTTTAAAAGCAGGGAGGGATTGGTGGTGGCATCTTGCGGGTGGTAGCGGCGGATCGCCTCGATATCACCGGTATCCGCAACCACCAGGCTGCGCCGTTTGAGTTGTTCCAGTTTATTCATCTTCCCCACTTCCTTATTCAAATTCAGGTTCGATTCTTTTGTCGATCAGGCGGCGTCGGTCACCAGCGCCAGTGCCTGCTCAAGTACCTCCGGCCCCGCGCCCGCGGTATGTGCATGCTCACTCAGGTATCGGCGGAACCGCCGCGCCCCGGGCACGCCCTGAAACAGGCCCATCATATGCCGGGTAACGTGATTGAGCCGCTGGCCCTTGCCGAGCTCGCGCTCGATGTACGGCAGCATATCGCGGATCACCTGTGCCGGGCTCGGCCCCGGTGCGCCGCCAAACAGTTCCGCATCCACATCCGCGAGAATGTTCGGCGTTTGGTAAGCCGCGCGCCCGAGCATAACACCATCGAGCTGCTGTAAATGCTGCCGGCACTCCTCCAGCGAATTGATGCCGCCATTCAGCACAATTTCAAGGTCGGGGTAATCCTGCTTCAGCTGGTACACCATCTCGTACTTGAGCGGCGGCACCTCGCGGTTTTCCTTCGGGCTAAGGCCATTCAGCCACGCCTTGCGCGCGTGCACGATAAAGGTGGTGATGCCAGCGCGGGCCTGGGCTTCCACAAAGCGCGTCAGTCCCGGGTAATCCTCCATGTCGTCGATGCCGATACGGTGTTTCACCGTCACCGGAATCGAAACCGCACTGCGCATGGCGCCCAGGCATTCCGCCACCAGGTCCGGCTCCGCCATCAGGCAGGCGCCAAAGCGGCCCTTGAGGACCCGGTCGCTGGGGCAGCCGCAGTTCAGGTTCACCTCACTGTATCCCCACTGCTCGGCAATCTCCGTACAGCGCGCCAGATCGTCCGGGTCGCTGCCGCCGAGCTGTAGTGCCAGCGGTTGCTCCGCCGCGTCAAAATCCAGGTGGCTCTCGCGGTCGCCAAACAGAATGGCACCGGTGGTGACCATTTCGGAGTAGAGCAGCGCATTCTTGCTGAGCAGGCGCCAGAAATAGCGACAGTGACGGTCGCTCCAATCCATCAGGGGGGCGGTACAGAAGCGGTGGGACAGGGGGTTTGGCATAACTACTTGATTTTACAGCGGTTTCTCTGAACTCGGCCCATTATGGTACCTCTCCGGTACAGCAAATGGCTTGTGCCAGTTGGAATCCTGGCAACCATCAGGGCGCGTAACAACGCGACGGGTGGGGTGCGCTATACCGCGCAGATCCGCCTATTTCAGAATGGAAGGGTAGTTTATACAGAAGCGGCGACGTTCGGCAAAAAGGCTTAAGCAAAAGCACAGACCGTTAACAGCGACCTGTAAGTGGGTTGTCCGGGCGGTTGGGTCGTTGCCAACCGCCCGGAACCAACTGCCGCCTGTCAGGTGCGGTTCACCAGATCAGAAACGGTAACCAACACCGGCTTGCCACGCGTTGGCTTTACCGAAATCAATCGCAAGGCCATCGCTACCATCAAGCTTTTGCTTGCCAATGTCGTACTGCAGGTACTCGATGCTTGCGCGCAGGTGCGGGGAGAAGTCGTAGCGGAAGCCGGCGCCCCAGTGCGCGTAGCTGGCATCGGTGGAGTAACTGTAGAGTCTGTCGCCGTTGTAATAGGCGTCAGCGCTGAGATCGGCCAGGTTGTATCCGGCGATCAGGTAGGCACAGGCTGCACGACAGTCCCAGCTGAGATCCAGCTTGCCGGAGACACCCCAGTTGTCGATAGTGCCGTCGTATTTTTCGTCCTCGACCAGTACATCGTTCTCGAAGGACTGGTAGTGGTAGCTGTCCTGCAAGTTGTAATAGCTCAGCTCAACTTCTACCGGCAAACGATGAAAATCCAGCGCCACAGATACGCTGTGCATATCCTGATTCCCATCCGAATGCTCCAGATCTGCCTTGCCCGTGGCCACGGATACTATCGTGTCAAAGGCGAATTCACTCTCCTGGTACGTGTAGCCCTGTGACCAGGCCGAAGCAGAAACCAGTCCCCCAACAATAAAAGCGCTCAGCTTTTTCACGGCAATCCCTCGTTTGTGTTTATTGGAAGGATGATTCTAGTCACATTGAGGCTGTGACGAAATACCGATGTGATCGTATGTAAAATCCGAGTCCCCGCGGAAATTCATCGCCAGTTGGCCATGCAGTGGCATATCTGAGGCGCCTAATGTTTTGATGCCGGGTTCAGATATTGCGCTCTTTGGCATCCACGGGTGAAGTGGCGGTCTGGGTGCTGGCATTGGGTGACCAGTGGTCGCTGGCGGCCAGGTGCGGGCGCAGTTTTTTCAGCACGCTGCGCGCGGTGGCGCGGTAACTGGTGAGCTTGCCGCCCGCGACCGCCACAATGTGCGGTTGCTTGTCGTCGTCGCAACAGATCATGGTTTCGCGACTGCGGGAAAAGGGGTTACTGCTGGCGTGGGGCAGTACGCGCAATCCGGCGAAGCTGTCGGAGAGTTCGTTCAGTTGCAGTGGACGGGTTTCGGGGAAGTACTGCTTCAGGGTGCGCAGCAGGTACGCCTTTTCCTCCAGGGTCGGAGCAACTTCCGACGGATCGCCGTGGTAGGGGCGCTCGGTGGTGCCGACCAGGGTCTCGCCCTGCCAGGGCATTACAAACACTGCGCGGCCGTCTTCCGCTTCCACGTAAAAAATCTTGTTGGCCAGTTTTAACGGCACCTGGATATGGGTGCCCGCCACCAGCTCCAGTGGCGGCAGTTTGGCCCTGGGGGTGCACTTGCTGTTGGTGTCCTCGATCCACGGACCGGTGCAGTTCACCAGTGAGCGGCAGTGCAGGGTATTCAGCTTGCCCTCGTGGAAATAATCCACGCGCACAAACTTGTCCGTTACCTCCGCACCAACCAGGCTGGCGGGGCAGATCAGTTCGGCGCCACCGCGCAGGGCGCTGCGGATTACCTCCTGGGTCAGTGCCGCGTCATCGGTCTGGGCGTCGTAGTAGCGGTAGACCGCGAGCAGGTCGTCGCCGTTAAGGCCGTTGAGTGCCTCGTAATCCTGCACGTTGATGGAGCGAAAGCGGGACTGTGAGGAAAACAGCCCGGCCAGCAGTGCGTAAATGGTGAGACCGAGGCGGATTTTCCACGGCGGGCGGCGGCTGTGGCGGTAAACCGGGATCAGGAACGGCACCATGTGTACCAGATCAGGCTTGTTCGCCAGTAACCATTTGCGCTCTTTCAGGCACTCGTACACCAGGGAAAACTGTCCGCTTTCCAGGTAGCGCAGGCCGCCGTGAATCAGTTTGGAGGAGCGGGAAGAGGTGCCATAGGCCACGGATTCCTGCTCGAGAATCGCCACCCGGTAGCCGGCCGCGGTCAGTGCCTCCGCCACACCGGCGCCCTGAATGCCGGCACCGACGACGAGAACATCATATTCCATAGACATTGCTGGCCTCCCGGGAGCGCATCAACAGCGGCAGATTCCCTGTCAGAATATGATGCGCGCCGCGGTGATGCCAGTGCACCGCGCCCTGCGCGGTGTTGATTTCGTGGACCACCCACTGCCAGGGGCCGGGAGGCAGCTCCTGGCAGTCCACCGAAACCTGATCGATGAACAGGTAATCCGGCGCCAAGGTGACTACTTCCATGGAAAGACAGCGGGTAACACTCGGCACTTTCAGCGCCACCAGATCAAAGCCGAGGCTGCGGGCAAGGCGCAGGCTGCGAAGATTGTCCGCCACCAGCACAAAATTGTCCGCAGGGCTGAAAATTTCATCCCGTAGCCGGCGAATTGCGGCCTCTGCGCCCACCATCTGCAGCGTCTGCGGATTCAGCTCGATAAACCATTCCAGGTGACGGTGCCGGTTAGCCCAGTCCACCAGCTGGCGAAAGGTGCAGAGGGGCAGGGTCCTCAGGTCGCGGTCCTTCAACTTGTGCAACGGTGCCGAGATCCCGGCGGGGAAAAAATCCAGTGCATTGCCGGCACAACACCAGGGCGTGCGTTCCTGGCTGAACTGCACTTCGGTGGCAATTGCACAGGCGCCGAGACCATGGGCAGCCTCAAAAGCCGCCAGGGTATTTTCGGGATGGTGGATTTTGTCGCCTGAATGCGCAATCAACATCTAAGTGGAGTCCTGCCGGGCCAGCTTTATTGTATGGGGAAGGTGGGGAGATACCGCAAAATCTCTATTTGAAAATAGTTGCTGTACAGCGGCTTGCAAGAAGGTGGTGGCGTTAAAAGATACGCGGCTTTTTTCCCTGCCGCGGACCGAATAAACCGGCGGTCTATGCTGAATGGATCGGAAACAAGGTGTTAGAGGTTGGCCCGTTGGTACAGGGAAATTTGCCGGGAATTTTTTCGGAATCCCTTTCGCGAAAAAAAACGGGAACGACGGTTATTCACATGATTGTGAGTTTGCTGTTCCTGCTGCAGACAGACGCGAGCCGTGCACAACAAATTGACCAAGAATCTGCAAGCCGCGTCGCGAGCGCTTCAATACGAATCACCCTGAATATCCCCCCCAGAACACAGTTGGTGGAAGCCACCGAATCCGCCGGCAAACTCTGCCTGAGCCGGATACCAGCAAGTCAGTTAGTCGTCAGTTGGTTGCGACAGGGCACGCCAGCGCCGGGATCTGCACTGGCCAGCCTCGCGGGTGACACCAGTGTGCAGAGCTGTGTTGATCTCGGCACTCTGCCACAGCAGAGCGGGTCCACCGCCACCGTTCTGATCGCCGCGCAATAGTAAAAACTGACAACCGTTCAATGCCCCGCAGGCTGGTTGCTTATCCCTTCCTTGCCCTTAAAATGGCGTCAGTATATTCCTAGACGCTGCGAACGGATTATGAAGCACATTTTTGCCACCGCGCTGCTCCTGCTGGCCCAGCCTGTGTTTGCCGCCATGTCGCTGGACAAGATCATTCTTTACCTGAACGACCAGCCCAATTCCCGTGAAGATATCGTGGTGACGAATCCCGATGCGGAAACGCTTTATCTGCAGACGGAAATCTACCGTGTGGATAACCCGGGTATGCCCGATGAAAAGCGGGTGCGGGTGGTAGACCCGAAAGAGTTCCGCTTGCTGGTAAGCCCGTCAAAGGCGGTGATTCCCGCGGGTGAACAAAAACGCTTTCGTTTGATGTCCCTGGAGCAGGGGCTGGATAAGGAAAGAGTCTACCGGGTGACGTTCAAGCCGGTGGTGGGCGATCTGAAAACCGACAAGACCGCGCTGAAAATCCTGGTGGCTTACCAGGCGCTGATCTTCGTGCAGCCAAAATCGGGAAGCTTCCACCTGCAACTGGAGAAGACCGCTCCGGATGCTCTGGCGATCGTGAACAATGGCAATATCAATGCGGAAATAAGCGGGTTGCAATACTGCCAGCGGCAAGATCAGTGTGCGCCGCTGGAGCAAAAGGGCCGGATTTACAGCGGCGCAAAGTTGCAGCTCGAGGGTGATTTTGCCGCCGGTGGCTATATCGAACTTGTCGCCAAAGGCGCCCGCGAATCAGAGAAAATCAGGCTGGCACTTTAATTATTCCGCTGCGGTTTTCCGACGTCGGTCAGTTCATTTCCACCGTAAGCGTTAGGGTGTCCATGTACTGATAATCCTGCGGGTTAGCCAGGTTGGCCGCAGGAATCGTCAGCTCCAACAGCATGTTTTCGTCGCTGTAGCCGGTGCAGTCGAGGGAGGCGTGCCCCTTCCAGTCCTTCTTGGTAAATACACCTTCCGTCAATTTTGCTTTTTTCTTCGGCGGGATTTCACTCAGGATATTGATTTCATAGGCAATGGTGTCGCTGCTGGAAACCCCACCCAGCAGGAACTCGCCATTTCCATTCAGGCTGTCGGCCCGCAAACTGAAATCCGAGTTTGCCGTGGTGTACACACAGAAATGTTGCTCGGCGGTAATGTCGGCAAGCGGATTGGGCATCTGCAGCACCATATCCTCAAGCCCGCTGATGCGGATACTGGAGCCAACAACCAGGGCAATATCCAGGGTAAGCGGCGGGTTCAGCTCGGTACGGTTATCCGACGCCGTCGACCCCTTGCAGATAATCGGGTCGTAGGGATTGTTTGGATCGCCCCACGGATTGCACTGGTACAGGTAAAGCTGCAGTGTGCCGCGGTAGATACCCGGCGCCGGGGCCACCGTTGAATCCGGGGTCAGCGAAAAATACACCGGGGTCTGCTGGCCATTGGCGGCACCACGAAAACGCGTGCTGGTCACCTGGCCGGGGATAATCGTGGTCGCGGTTGTGGATGGATGGTGGAATTCCAGCGTCACCGCCACATTCCCGCTCGGTCCGCTCAACAGGAATTTCTGCCCCTGTGCGGGCCCGATAACCTCCATGGTGTAATCGCGGGATTTACTGCAGTACGCGGTAGACCATTCATTGCCCTCCCAGTCCGCCCAGCAGCTGCGGATACTGAACGGAATCGATAGATCCCCTTCGTAAACCACCGCCTGCTCGGTGTCGTCGAGACCGCAAACGCCCAGAGACTTGTCCGCTACCGGCATGATGCCGGAGCCATCACCGCAGGGATCCTGATTGGAGGATTGCGCGCTGGCGGCGCAGGGCATCAGCGCGGCCGCTGCCAGGGCGAGAACGCACAGGCAATTTCTGAGAAGCGTGCGGAAATTACTGGCGCGCATAGCTGGCTCCCTTTATCGGGCATTGCGCCTTGGCCAGGTCGACGATACCGATATTGATCCAGTCGTCCGCGGCGGACTGCTCCGGGATATCCACACGGCAGTCGCCCCACTGCACGGGTGGTACCCGCAGGGTTTGCGGCGTACCGTGGATTTCGATCTGGAACACGCCATAGTCGTCGGTTACCGCGGAATATTCGCCAATGGAGATCCGTGTGTTGCGCAGCGGAGTATCGCCGTTCACCAGGCGGCCGAGCACCACGATCAGCGTCTGCACCTGATAGTCGGTAGTGGCGACATTGCCGGGATACAGGGTGATGGTCTCGCGGGATTCCCGGTAGTCGTAAAAACCGTCGGCAAGCGGGCGCAGCGAGAGTTCATAGGTGCGGAATGATGGCAGGCTAATAACCGACTGGCTGCCGCCTTTCGCATAGCCCCGGCGGGTGCCGTCTACCAGAATTTCAAAATCCTGCCCCTCGGAGCCGTTGATATCCACGATTACCGCACTGTTGAGGGTGCGTTCACCGCCCCAGGAAAACGCGTCTCCCGAGGTCATCAGCGAGGTACTGAAACTGCCGAGATAGTTGGTGGTGCGCAAATCCGAATCGCGATTGTTGCGGTGGGCAAGGGTAGAGGTGAGGTAGCCGCGGCGGCCGGCCACACGCGTCTGGCTGCCGAGGTAGTAGTCATCCTCCGCCGCTTCCGCAGAAAACTGTTGCGACACATCGTACGCCCACAGGTCGCGGTCATTCCAGCTGCTGTTAAGTCCCGCACGGGCAACGCCGTTGCCGGATTCATCGCGGTCGTAGCGCAGGGTACTGCCGCTGCTCCAGCGCTCGCCGCGGTACCGGAACTGGAAGGTGAGCGCCGTCAGCTGCTGTTCGCCCTCGGCAATGCTGTGGGAAAAACTGAAGTCGCCGTACCAGAAGCGGCTGCGCAGCATGCTGCGCTGGAACTCGAATGTGGTCAGCTTGTCGGCGCTGCCAACATCGTCGTCCAGGATAACGCCCGCTGAATCCAGCGATTGCTGCCGGTTGCTTTCACTGTGGCGAATGGCGGCGCGGCCACCAAACATTTGGCTGCTGAGGGTCAGGCTGCGATTGAAGGTGTCGCGATTCAGGATGCTGTAAGGCGCCGCCGCAACGGAATCCTCCGGGGTACCGGTGATTCTGGTCTCACTGGCACCGAGATCGAAATACGGCGTGTGCAGCTGTGCCAGTACACGGTAACCGCGGCTGCCGGTGCTGCCATAAATGGCGCTGGGGGAAAGTTCGAAATTCTCCTGTATCCAGCGCGTACCCACTTCCAGAACCTGTTCGTGATCCGTGGAGGCCGCGGTGGTAAACACTCCGGCGTTATCCGATACCCGGCGGGCCAGGCTGCCCTTCAGGTAATAGGTATCCGCGCGGTCGGGAAGGGTATCTTCTTCCGTGCTGCTGGCGGGCTTGCCCGCCAGCAGCTCCCAGCTCCACTCGCCCGAGGGGGGAAGCAGCGCATCTTTGGCAAAGAACTGAGTGAACCGGTTCAGCGGCCGGCCGCCTTCATCAAAGGTGAGTATCTCCACCTCATAGGCACCGCCCGGCAGGTTGCTGGTGTCCAGAAGCTGGTTGCCGGCTTCGACGAGACTGCTGTAAATCAAGCGGTTGTCGCGGTGGATTTCAACCCGCCCACGGGTGGGCATATTGATCTCTAGTGGCGTGCCTTCGCGGTAGAAATTGTCGGCGCGGCTGTTGTTGGAGCTGCGGTATTCCACCCCATAGATATAGGGCGACGGAATAAAACTGCTGAAGTAACTTTCCGGCTGCAGCAAGCCGATGGAATAGGCCTTGCCTTGGTAATCGCGGGTCCAATGCAATTCATGGATAAACGGATTGCCTTCATCGGTGGCGGACCACTGGCTGTGCAGGCCGCTTTCGCCAAAGCTCAGAATGGACGTGCCGAACAGCGAAGCACTCTGGCTCGTTGGCCCCAGATTGGAATCCACACCAGACCAGGTACCGGTCAGGTTCTGGATAAACGAAAACTCGCTGGTGGCATCGGGAAGATAAGGGGAGGCGATCGCAGATTGCTGGGGCAGCAGCGAGGGTGCGATAAAGATATCCACACGGAAACGGCTGTCGTCGTAGATCAGACCGACAGATTCCGGAACCAGATAACCGCAATCCAGCTGGCTTTTGAGCCGGCAGACCTTGTTGGAGTTGCGCGGCTGTGCCTCGCTAAGCGCAGACAATACAGCGTCTGGTTGCAGCGTTTCCGGCAGCAGTTTGAAAACGGCTTCGGGGTGGGAAAACTGCACCGTATGCAGGTCAACGCTGATCTGGGCCGTGCCCACAGGGCGGCCACCGAAATAAATATCGGCAACCAGGCTTTCCGGCTCGGTCAGGTCTTCAAAACCGGCGGGCGCAGAAGTTTCGAGCGTAAAGGCGGCTGCTGCACACAAAGCTGAGGGACTTTGTGTGCAGAGCGTAAACGCACTTAAACCAACCGCGAAATAGCGCTTCATTGCTATAGGTTTTGGCGCCGGCAGATACTTATGGTCAAACGATCAGTTGTTATTCGCCAGATACGGTGACCGTCAAAGTATCTGAATAAGATGGATCTGCGGCGGCTTCCCAAACCCCAGTAGGTACTGTCACGATAACTTGTGCGTTGTGATCAGCTGCGTCACTTGTACACAAATACCCAGATTTCGGAGAATAGGTTGTCGTTATGGTGCCATCGGCGTTTGTTGCCGTGCCGGTAGCGTTTTCTGCGGTATCGCTAGTAAACGTAACATTGTAAGGAAGCCTTTCGGTACTGCCCTGAAGCTCGAAACCGCTGGTCGCTGTAGCACTGTCAAACCGGATACTGTAGCTTTTAAAACCCACTGCTCCCACGCAGAAAGTATCCCGTCCAATCAGATCATTACCGGCTGCAAGCCCGTTGAGATCCAGTTGGATATTCGAAAGTTCCTGAATCTGGATGCCCTGTGCAACGTCCAAGGTAATTTGGATTGACCCTTCAGATGAGGTCAGTCCAGGGGTTATCGGGTTTACTGCAGCGATAGTACCGGCGCTAGCCAGACCCAAAATCACCCCACAACTAAGAACGCGTACTGCATTTTTCATAGCTTTTCCCTAACTCTTGAAAGTGTTTGTTGTTCTAAGACGATCGTTTAATGATCAGTCACTGGCGTCGACTGCAGCAATTTGGCGCTTTTTCCCCCAGATCGCTCGACATTGCGGCGATGATACGGTTTTTGTGATGCCAGTCACGGACTTTTTGTAAAAAGTTAATTTTCGATGACCGGTTAGCCCCTTCGGGCTAGTTATACAGGTTCATCTGGCGTCAAATTGCTCTTTTAAGGCCCACTGGGCGCTCTCCGGTCGCGGCGATATAATGCCGCGCCTCAAGATCAGCCAATTGATCGAAATCAACCCATGTCAGGCGAACCATGACCGTAAGAACCCGAATTGCACCGTCCCCCACCGGCGATCCCCACGTAGGTACCGCCTATATCGCACTCTTTAACCAGTGCTTCGCCCAGGCCCAGGGTGGCCAGTTCATTCTGCGGATCGAAGATACCGACCAGGTGCGCAGCACCCCCGAATCCGAACAGGCGATCCTCGACAGCCTGCGCTGGCTGGGTCTCGACTGGGCGGAAGGCCCGGACGTGGGCGGCCCGCACGGCCCCTATCGCCAGAGTGAGCGCGGCGACATCTATAAAAAGCACTGTGACGAGCTGGTCGCCAAAGGCCACGCGTTCCATTGCTACCGCACCGCGGAAGAGCTGGAGCACCTGCGTGCGCAGCTGCAGGAAGCCGGTCGCGTCACCCTGAAGCCCAGCGACCTGGCCCTGCCCGCAGAAGAGGTAGAGAAGCGCAAGGCCGCCGGTGAACCCTACGTGGTACGCATGAACGTGCCGGAATCCGGCACCTGCGTGATCGACGATATGCTGCGCGGCACCATCGAGATCGACTGGGCCCAGGTAGACGCCCAGGTACTGCTCAAGTCCGACGGCATGCCCACTTATCACCTGGCCAACGTGGTGGACGACCACCTGATGGAAATCACCCACGTACTGCGCGGCGAGGAGTGGATCAACTCCGCACCCAAGCACAAGCTGCTGTACGAATACTTCGGTTGGGAAATGCCGGTGCTGTGCCACCTGCCGCTGCTGCGCAACCCGGACAAGACCAAACTGTCCAAGCGCAAGAATCCCACCTCCATCCTCTATTACCAGCGCGCCGGCTTTATGCCCGAAGCACTGCTGAACTACCTCGGCCGCATGGGCTGGTCCATGCCGGACGAGAGCGAGAAGTTCACCCTGGATGAGATGCGCGAGCACTTCGACATCATGCGGGTATCCCTCGGTGGTCCGGTGTTCGACGTGGAGAAACTGAGCTGGCTGAACGGCCTGTGGATTCGCGAGCTGGAAGACGCACAGCTGGCCGACCGCCTGCAGAACTGGCTGCTGAACCGCGACAACCTGATGAAGGTCCTGCCCCACGCCAAGGGCCGCATGGAAACCTTCGGCGACTTCGCGCCGCTGGTGAGCTTCCTCGCCGCCGGCAAGCTCGACCTTACTGAGGCCAGTTTTGCCAACGGCAGCAAGATGGAGCTGGAAGAGCAGAAGCGCGTACTGCAGTTCGCCCTGTGGCGCCTGGAAGCCCTGCGCAGCTGGAGCAAAGACAACATCTTCGCGGCCATGAAAGAGCTGTCCACCCAGATGGAGATCAAGCTCAAGGACTTTAACGCCCCGCTGTTCGTCGCCATCAGCGGAACCACCGCATCCTTCTCGGTCATGGATGCCATGGACCTCCTCGGCCCCGACCTCAGCCGCGCCCGCCTGCGCCAGGCTATCGACGTACTGGGCGGCGCCGGCAAGAAGGTGCTGAAGCGCTGGGAGAAGGAATACGCCAGCCTTTAAGGCCACGGCATGCCCACCCATTCGTCATTCCGGCGCAGGCCGGAATCCAGCTCCACAACACTGGATCCCGGCCCATTCCTTCGTCATTCCGGCGAATGCCGGAATCCAGAAACCCACCAAACTGGATCCTGGCCTGCGCCGGGATGACCACGGGGTGGGGCCCAATGACCGGGAGAAGGCCGGTTTACTTGGGGGTGACGAACAAGTCTCTAACTAATTGATTAAAAAGTTGTTTTTCTTGTTGACACAGATCTGAGCGCTGTTAAACTGCGCCCGCTTTCGAGGGAAACGCACCGCGAAAGCAACCCACTTGTGGGGCTATAGCTCAGCTGGGAGAGCGCAACACTGGCAGTGTTGAGGTCAGCGGTTCGATCCCGCTTAGCTCCACCAAATTAAAAACCCCCGTACCGAAAGGTGCGGGGGTTTTTTCGTTAGGCGCGAAAGGTGCATCCCGCGTGGCGCTGTTTGATTCCGCCGGGAGAATCGAGTTGCTGTACCCGTGTGGCCAACTAATATGAATGGCAGGCGCACGGTGAAGAAAGTTACACGGACGTATTAGGGGGCAATTTTTAGATAACGTACATATTGCCTCAGAGTTGCCATGCGCTATCTAACCAATAAGTAAGCAGAATCTTAATCGGGGCACTCAATGGAAATTCAGAATACGTCAAGGAAGGGCATTATTCTGGCTGGCGGCTCTGGCACCCGGCTCTATCCTCTCACCAAAGGGGTAAGCAAGCAGCTCATGGGGGTGTACGACAAACCCATGATCTACTACCCGCTTACCACCCTCATGATGGCCGGTATTCGGGATATCCTGATTATCACCACGCCGGATGAGCAAACTCTGTTCCAGAGGCTGCTGGATGATGGCAGCCAGTGGGGAATCAATCTGACCTACGCAGTACAGCCCTCACCCGATGGTTTGGCGCAGGCATTTATCATTGGCCGCGAACATGTGGGTAATAATCCAAGTGCCTTGGTACTGGGAGACAATATTTACTACGCGGAACGTTTCAACGAAGTTCTGAAGAGTGCCGGTCAGCGTACCGAGGGTGCCACAGTCTTTGGTTACCATGTGGCCGACCCGCGTGCTTACGGTGTAGTCGAGTTTGACAGCACCGGTAAAGCGATCAGTATTGAAGAAAAGCCGGCTGAGCCCAAATCCAACTATGCCGTTACTGGTCTCTATTTTTACGACAATCAGGTGTGCGACCTGGCGCGAGAGATCAAGCCCAGCCAGCGGGGCGAGCTGGAAATTACGGATCTAAACCGAATGTACCTGGCGAGGGGGCAGCTCACCGTAGAGTTGATGGGGCGAGGTTCCGCCTGGCTGGATACCGGCACCCACGACAACCTGATGGAAGCGGCCCAGTTCGTACAGACCATCGAGCGCCGCCAAGGCCTGAAAGTGGCCTGCCCCGAAGAAGTCGCGTTCCGTAAAGGTTTTATCGATGCTGAAATGCTGGAAAAGCAGGCTCAACCATTGATGAAGAGCGGCTATGGCCAATACCTTATGAAGTTGATCACCGAGTCACAGCGCGACCACCGATTCACCCGCTAAATCGCTCCAATGAAAGTAATAAAAACCAGTATTCCCGATGTAAAAATTATCGAGCCCAAAGTTTTTGGTGACGAACGCGGCTTCTTCCTGGAAACCTTCCGTCAGGAGTTTTTCAATCGGGAATGTGCCGAGCACACCTTTGTGCAAGATAACCACAGCAAATCGAGCCAGGGAATTCTCCGCGGCCTGCATTACCAAACCGAGAGAACTCAGGGCAAACTGGTGCGGGTCACCTCCGGGGAAGTATTCGACGTAGCGGTAGACCTGCGCAAGAGCTCCGCCACTTTCGGCCAATGGGTGGGGGTATTCCTGAGCGCGGAAAACAAACGCCAACTCTGGGTACCCGAGGGCTTTGCCCACGGTTTCTACGTCACCAGCGAATCCGCCGAGTTCCTGTACAAATGCACCGATTACTACGCTCCCGAATACGAACACTCGCTGCGCTGGGACGACCCCGAAATCGGCATCGAATGGCCCCTGGTCAATGGCGAATCGCCAAAGCTATCCAGTAAAGATGCCGAAGGAAAGCTTCTGAAAGACGCCGCAGTGTTCGGCTGAACCACCCGTGGGAATCTGATTGCAGGCAAACCGTACAGGCAAAAAAAATGAAAATCCTGATTACCGGTAAATGCGGCCAACTGGGCCAGCAGCTCCAACAGCAGGCTCCAGCAGATGTCTCGCTTATCGCCCATGGCCGCGACACTCTGGATATTGCAAATAAAGAGCAAGTATTTACGGTCCTCAAACAGGAGCAACCCGACGCCGTCATCAATGCCGCCGCATACACCGCAGTAGACAAAGCCGAATCCGATGTTGATCTGGCGTATGCCATAAACGCCCGAGGGCCGGAAAACCTGGCGCTCGCCTGCCGCGAACTCGGCATCCGCCTGATTCACGTCTCCACAGATTATGTATTCGATGGCAAGCAGTTCTACCCGTACCAGCCCGGCGATAGGCGAAATCCATTGGGGGTGTATGGTGAAAGCAAAGCCCGCGGCGAAGAAGCCATCGAAGCCATACTGCCGGAAGCCATCATCGTCCGCACTGCTTGGGTCTACGACCGCACGGGTCGCAATTTCGTGAACACCATGCTTCGTTTGATGAGCGAGCGCGACCAGCTAGGCGTTGTCACCGATCAGATCGGTACACCCACCTGGGCTGGGAACCTGGCTAAATGCCTGTTTGCACTGGCGCAAAACGCCGATGCCAAAGGCATCTACCATTGCACTGACGCCGGTACGGCCAGCTGGTACGACTTCGCGATTGCCATTTTTGATGAGGGAAGGGCGGCTGGACTGATATCGCCAGACAAACATGTGCGAATTAATCCCATTGCCACCAGCGACTACCCAACCGCGGCAATCCGCCCGTCCTACAGTGTGTTGGATAAAACTCGCCTGACCAAAGAAGTAGGCGTAGAGCTCAGTCACTGGCGTCGAGTACTGAGAATGGTGCTCAGAAGTTAATTATTTTTCATACCTGCGTAACTGAAAACCCAGGCAAACGGAAACACAAAAATGAGTAACCTGCTGGTTACCGGCGGAGCCGGCTTTATCGGTGCCAACTTTGTCCATTATTGGATGAAGGCCTATCCCCAAGACAAAATCGTTGTGCTGGATGCGCTGACCTACGCCGGCAACAAAGCCAGCCTTGCCCCGGTCGCTGAAAACCCGAATTTCACTTTCTGCCATGGGAACATCTGCGATACCCCCATGGTAGAAAAACTGCTCACCGAGCACGGCATCGACACCGTGGTGCACTTTGCCGCCGAGAGCCACGTGGACCGCTCCATCCTGGGGCCAGACGCATTTATTGAAACCAATATTATCGGCACGCACAGTCTGTTAAAGGCGGCCAGAAAAATCTGGCTGGAACAGGGGTGGAATCCAGAACATCATCGATTCCACCACGTCTCTACCGATGAAGTGTACGGAACGCTGGGGCCGGCTGATCCAGCCTTCAGCGAGACCACGCCTTATGCTCCCAATAGCCCGTACTCGGCGAGCAAGGCGGCCTCCGATCACTTGGTGCGAGCCTATCACCACACCTATGGACTGAACGTCACCACCAGTAACTGCTCCAATAATTACGGCCCTTACCATTTTCCTGAAAAGCTGATTCCGCTGGTCATCACCAATATCCTGAGTGACAAACCAATCCCGGTTTACGGCGATGGCCAGCAGATCCGCGACTGGCTTTACGTGGAAGATCACGCTCGGGGAATTGAGTTAGTGCTGAAAAAAGGTCGCGTGGGCGAGTGCTACAACCTTGGCGGCATCAATGAATGGGCGAATATCGAGATTGTGAAACTGATCTGCAAATTGATGAACGACGTGTTCGCCAATGACTCCTCATTTTTGCAGCGTTTTCCCAATGCAAAATTGGTTGGTCGGGGTAGGGCAGACGAGTTGATCACATTTGTGAAAGATCGCTCCGGCCATGATCGCCGCTACGCGATCGACCCGCGCAAATCAAATGAAGAGCTGGGGTACCAGCCGGTGGAGTCATTCTCCTCCGGCCTTCAAAAAACGATCCGATGGTTTTTGGAAAATGCGCAGTGGTGGTCGCCCTTGCTCAAGGCAAACCCAAATTCGGCCGTAACTGCCACGTGCCAGATCCCCTCTCTCTCTCCATAAATCGCGCCTTCCAAGCCAGCCCCAGCATCATCAAAAAATAAATCGCCGTCGCGGTGGCTGCAGGTGGACGTCCGTGGTCAGCATGTTCAGCCTTTCTTCGTTATTAACCCTTGGTTCGCGATTTTTAACCTCCTTCTACAGGATGGCGCTTTTTTAAACTGACGAATAGTCCGCCAGTGTTGTTTTATTTCGCGACATAAACGGAATTAATGTCGAGTTTATTTTTGTGCGTGTATTGACACAGTTCACAGGTTTAAACATGATCAATTCTATGCGCGCCATAATATTGTGCATAGCTAATTTCACAGCTATTAGTCGCCGCCAAAAAAATGTCGCTTTTTTCAACCGTACCAACGGTTTTGGAATGAATTGTTAGAGTTCGGAATGGCGTGTTGGTACGTTCTGTGAATGTATAAGTGAAAAATTCTCAAGGCAGTGTGACGCAAGGATATTTTGAGTGTTGGGTTAGGTCGTATAAAGAATTGGCCAGCACAGTAGCATCCAGTTGTCTTGTTTGATTGAGATTAAACCTGTTTCCGGTACGTGGCTTGGGCAGGGGGCAGTGGACGCCCGTATTTTACGGTTTCATGGTATTTGGTCGTGTGAAATCGTACTGGAGTACCTTAAAGGTATTTCTCTCCATCCTCATCGACCAGTAGTGCTTGATAGCAATGTCGATAGCCACAAAGGCCATTTTTTTGTTGTAGTGGGATTGCGAGCGGATTTCAAACATCAAGCTGACAAGGAGTGTCGTAGGCTATGTTGGGTGAAGTATATTCTTATTCAATCATTAATGACAGAAATAGCCTTATTGATGCCATTTATGAAAATGTAAAGTCTAATCCTAGTCAGATTGCAGTAGCTGACACATGTAAAAAAATAAGTTACAGGGAGCTCTGGATAAGTGCGGCAGAGCTGTCGAATAAACTAAGAAAGTCAGGAGTAAAAAAGGCTTCGCCTGTAGTCGTGCTATTAGATCACAGTGTAGAAAGCCTGACAGCGATGCTGTCTATATTTATGGCTGGTGCAGTATATGTTCCGCTAGACATTCATGCTCCAGAAAAATCATTGTGCGAAATTATTGAGAGATTGGCTCCCTCTGCCGTTATTGGTAGAGATGATATTCAGGCTGCATTTCAGAGTCTTGGCATTTCCATCATCACTGAAATTAGCTATCCATCTTCAATTCAAAGCGAAAATCTTCTTGATGGTATATGTGTTGTAGAAAAGGTCGAATTAAGTGACCTATCACATATGTTTTTTACTTCGGGTACTACGGGGGCAAGCAAGGGGGTATTGTCTACCTACGAGGCATTAAAATATTACATATATTCCGCTCTCGACGAATTCAGTTTCTCCCGAGAAGATGTTTTTCTTTCAATAGCTAGGCCATCTTTTAGTATTAGTTTGTTTGAAATTCTTATCCCACTGGTCGCTGGCGGTCGGGTAAGGATATTACGGCGTAACGAAGCGCTTGATTTGAATTTTTTGGAAAGATGCCTTGAGGGAGTAACTGTTGCCCATATCGGACCTGGTTTGTTGCGCCTATTGTTAAAGCATCTGCGCAGTGAAAATAAAATAGTAAATGGTTTTCCTCGCATTCGCCACCTCTCATCGGGTGGGGATGTTGTATCACATGACCTATTAACGGAAGCTGCGAAATTTTTCCGTTTTGCAGATGTGTTTATTCTTTATGGCTGTACCGAAATTAATTGCATGGGTACTTTTTTGCCATTCCACGCAGATGGCGATTCCTGGGTGGGGCGAGTGGGAAAGGCTATGCGTGGAGTGGAGGTACTGGTCTTGGATGAGTACGGGATGCCAGTTAATCAAGGTGAGGTTGGCTCCGTAAACTTTAAAAGTAAAGGCCTGGCGAAATGTTACTTTCAAGACGAAGTCTTAACTAAAGCAAAGTTCCGTGTCAGCTCAAATAGCGAGCGTATATATGATTCCGGGGATTTGGGAAGAATTAACTCTCATGGTGAATTGGAGCTTATCGGAAGGTCTGATTTTCAAGTGAAAATCAGAGGGATGCGGGTAGAAATTCTTGCTGTCGAAAGGCTTATTCGTTCCTACTCTTGCGTTGATGATTGTATGGTAGTCGGAGAGTCTGCAGGGCATGGAGGCACGACATTAATTGCCTATTTAGTTTTGGTAGATGCTTCCAAATTTGATTGCGAAAAATTTAAAATATTTCTCGGTGAATCGCTAAGCGATTTCATGATTCCAAGTAAAGTATTTCATGCGCGGAAACTTCCTTTAAATAAAAACTTGAAACTGGATAGGCGGTCAAGGCCTGATGAAGCGGAGCTTATTTTTCCAGATTCCAGCGGTGTGGAAACTGCTATGGATGATGATTCTGGTGAGCTTGCGAAGATATGGTGCGAAGTAAATGAGGTCAGCAAGGTCAGTCCAAGTGACCGTTTTTTTGACGTTGGTGGTAACTCTTTGGCGGCGGTTTCCATTATTGCCAAGGTTATGGATCTTTTTAGGGTGCAGCTGAACTTTGAAGATTTTTGCGATAATCCATCTTTTAGTACTCTGGTTTGTAGAGTTTCTAATGGCACATTAAAAAAACGTGAATATGTTATCAAGTTAAAAGACGGAGATCCAAATCTTCCACCCATAGTGCTCGTTTGTGGAACCATTATATACAATGAGCTGGCAAATATATTGGATTTAAAAAACCCATTATATGTAATTTATATGGAGGAGGAGATTGAGTTAATTCGTTACGGGTTGGATGCCAAATCTTTTGCCAATATATCTAAATTTGAATATCTGGTGTCACGATATCTTCAGGGGTTAAATTCAATAAACCTTGAAAGAGGTTTTTACTTGGGTGGGCATTCTTTTGGGGGACTATTAGCTTTGGCTCTGGCTTCTATTAAAGAGGCGCAAGGAGGAAGTGTTCATGGAATTTACTTGTTTGACTCCCGGATTCCAAACTACTTTAGTTGTCGAGGCCCGTTTAAAAAAGGTCTTTCTTATTTGAAGAGATTAGTTTTATCTCTACCGAAGAAAATATTGAACGATGAGCAGGAGCGTTCAAAACTTAGTAAGCTAACTTTATTGCAGGCCCATACGGCGGCAAGTGGTAGCTTTAGTTTCCCTAATGTTTCCGCAGAAATTTTTTTGTTTAGAGCAAAACGCAGGCGGCCATTAGATCCAAATTTATGGGATCTTGGTTGGTCTCCTTATTACCCGCAAATAGTTGTTAAGAATATAGATGGCTGTCACTTGGGTATAATGAAAAAAGATAAAGTACAAAAAATTGCAAATGGAATTGAAGAATATGTTTAGCATTTGGATGTGTACTTATATCAAATTGTAGGTCGTAGTTATGGAAACAGTTACTGTCTTGGGTTTATCGTTTATCGAATTTTCGGCAAGTGATCCGGATAGGTTTAGAATGCTTTTCGAGAATATGGGTTTCACTGAATTTAAATGGTGCGATGATTTTGATGTCACGCTTCATTGCGAAGGTGAGGTCCATTTCATTTTCAATCCTTCTTCTTACAAACCGTTGAGAGAATTTCGTAAATCTCATGTAAGGGGTGTAAGTGGAATAGCATTTCGTGTAAGTAATTCATTAGACGCATTCTCAAGGGCGGTTGCGCTCGGTGCTGAGCCGGCTGAACGTGCTCAATATGGTCTGTATGCGATAAAAGGTGTTGGAGACTCAAATGTCTATTTTATAGACGAGAGTGAAGAGAAGTCCCTTTTTGCGCAGTTTTCGTATCAAAAACAATTAAAAGATAGTTCAAAGTATGTAAAAGTTGATCACTTGACGCACAATTTGTTTCCAGGTGGAATTAAGAGATATAAAGAGTTTTATGGTCGAATATTCGGCTTCAAAAGTCTGCGAAGTTTCGATATTGACGGTGCCAAAACTGGTTTGATCAGTGAAGTTATTGCCAGTGAGTGCCGAAATATCATTATTCCTTTAAATGAAACAAAAGATGACAAATCCCAAATCGCCGAGTTTTTAAAAGACTATGGTGGAGAGGGGGTTCAACATGTGGCGTTGTTGTCAAACGATCTTGCTGACGTGGTAGAAGATCTCACCAGAGATGGGATTGAGTTTCAGAATACTCCCGACACCTATTATGAAAACCTTAACAGTCGGCTGCCAAACCATAGTGAATCAGTAGAGCGTCTAAGGTATCACCGGATACTTCTTGATGGAGGCGAGAGCCAGGGGGGAGGGTACTTACTCCAAATCTTTACGAAAAATATTATTGGGCCGATCTTTTTCGAATTTATTCAAAGAAAAGGCAACCAAGGTTTTGGTGAGGGTAATTTCAAGGCCTTGTTTGAATCAATAGAATTGGACCAGGTGCGCAGAGGTGTAATTTGAGGCGCCCCTTTTTTAGTAATATCAGACTCATCTATTTGCGCGTGAAATTATGAAATTTTAATATGATGCCTGAAGCGCCGAGCATTCGTCTGTCCGGTACTCTCCATAAACCGCGCCTTCCACGCCAGCCCCAGCATCATCAAAAAATAAATCGACGTCGCCGGAGCCTGCAGGTGAAAGTCCGTGGTCAGCATGATCAGCTCCGCCACTATCGCCATCAGAGTCGCAAACGCGAGTCCCTGCATCAGGCTGTCCCGCCTGGTGCGCAGGGCCACAAAGGCGTGATATAGGCTCCACAGCACCGCTGTGCCGAGCAACAGTGCTGCGGGTACACCGTATTCGATCGCGAACTGCAGATAGTCGTTGTGGGCCAGGTCGTAGAAACCGTTGATTCCCGGGCCCTGTACGCTGGGGAAAGATGAATAAAAACTCCCTGCACCCGTACCGGAAAGTGGGTGCTGCTCAATCAGCGTCATCCCGTATTGATTCACCTCGTCCCGCGTCTCTTTGGTAAAACTGGTTTCCTCGATTTCCTGGCGCAGCTTGTCCACGCCAAACCAGCTACCGACAATCATCAGGTCGATCACCATCAGGCTTGCGAGCAAGATCGTAAGGCTGCGGCTTTTGTTGCGGATCAATAGCAGGCCCAGGGCTCCGGCAATGGAGAGGCTGGCAAAAAAGGCAGTATTGGCCATGCGCGAATGCGACATTACCAGGCCAATTACCATCATCGCCAGGCACAGGCGCAACACCGCCTTACCGCCCAGCAGCATATTCACAATATTATTTAACCGGTCTTTCAGCTTGCCGCCGCTGCTTCCACTAAGGCTCGCGATCAGCAGGCCAATGCCCAGGCACAGGCACATCACCAGGAAATTGCCGAAGTGGTTTTTGTAGCGGAAGCCGCCGGTGGCAATGGTGTTGTTGGGAAATCCCAGCACCCAAGTGGTTTCCGAACCGGATAGCGCCAGCATCACGCCGTAAAAGGCCTGAAAGGTACCAGTCAAAACAACCACCCATCCCAGCGTCCTCAAGCGCTTCGGGTTATCGATGAGCGCCAACAGCAAAAACAGGATGCACCAGTAGCTGATCCCCTTGATCAGTGATACGTGGGTCTGGTTTGGGTCGAAGGACAGTGTCGCCGCGGTTAAGTCCGGATCGGCCGCCAAGAACGCCGCTGCCGTGGTGGGCGCAATTGATTTCAGCAAGCCAATGGGGAGTGGTATCTGCTGGATACAAATCCAAAGTTGGAATACGCCAAAAATAGCGAGCAGCGGCCAATAGGGCTTAAGTGACTGCCAGCGTGGCGTTCGCAGGTTGGAAAGCAGCCACCCGGCCATCATTGCAAACACCCACACCTCCATGAATGCCCAGGCCCAGGGCCGGTGTGAACCCAGTGGAATAGGGAGCCAGAACAGGAGGGTTAACAGACTGTAAAACAGCACCCTTTCAAGGCGGCTGGTAGGTTGGGTTGCTTCTGGCGGTATAGTGGAGCCAGGTACTGCGCGACCGTTAGCGAACATGAATTCAATAGCTACGACAGGTAAATAAAACAAAAAAGGCCCAAAAGGGCCTTTCTTCACGCCGGGGCTAAGCTGTAGGCCCGGGGTGAACATCGGTCAGTTGTCAGATACACGTTTTCCCTTGCCACCACCATGGCCGCCACCTACGCCGAAGTCAATCGGAGGGAGAGGCTTGCGGGAGCCCGGCCCACGGCCCGCGAAGGCCTTGCGACCAGCCGCGGTTGCTTGAGCCACAACCGCTGGGTCGGCACCGTTGGCAATCGCGGCCTGCGCCACAACCTGTTCGTCGGCACCTGCCGCCACCGCAGCGGTTACAATCTCTTCGGCCTTGTCTTTGGCTGCAGCTACTGCAGTTGCCACAACTTGTTCCGGGTCAGCACCGGCGTCAATCGCGGCAGTAACGATATCGGCGGCTTTTTCCGGCGCGGCGATAATGGCCTGGCGAACGGCTTCCACAGTGCTGATCCCCTCACTCTGTGCGAGAGCAATCACCTGATCCATGGTGTAACCGTCTTTGATGTATTGCGCTACATCCGCGAAAGCGACTGAGCTCAGCATCCCCGCAGCGAGTGCAATCCCCAATGCTGCTTTTTTCATTATTCCCCCTAAAAGAACTGTAATAGTGGATTCCATTCAAACTGCACCGGATTGTAACGGCTATACCGCAAATGGGAATAGCGCGCCGTGCACTTGTCCGCAATTCTTCACAGAACAAGGGGGCTTCCGTTGTGTACCTCGAAAAAAATGGCCCCAAAGGGCTAATCGCTATCTGCTGGAACCCTGTTTTTGAAGCGCTGCGCTTTAATCAATCGATTTAGCACTTCCCGCCCGGGTTGCGTTGCGCCTTCAGGCTCGAGTGAGGAAAAATTGAACAGTAGCTCTTGCGTCGCCTCCAGCTCCCGCCTCAATTCGTCATACTCGCTGTTTTGCTGTTGGTTCTGAACCTGTGTTAATCGCGACCACCACCACCAGAGCAAACCGGCAAGTATTACCAAGCCGGCGCCAACAATTCCGAGAGCGGTGTGCCACAAAAGCAGGTAGGCAGAGGCAGTTTGCCGGCTGACGACGATATACCCTGCAAGATCCCAGCCATGCAGCACCTCCGCCTCCGCGGTCGGTGGCTCAAACGGCAAAATAGCCTGAAACCACTGCGGTACCGCAGCGGGGTAATCCGGAACCTCTTGCCGAATCTGCCCTCCGGTTATGAGAATAAAGGTCACCATCCGGTATGCCCCGCTTTCGGTAAAACCTTTGAGAAGCGTCTTTCTATACAGCGCTTGATCCTCGCCCGTATGAGGCGCCAGTGCGGTCGCCAGGGCCACCGCACTGTCTTGAGCTTCAGTTTCCAGCAGGGATGTTAATTGGGTGCGAACAGTCAGCAGGCAGACAATCAGCATCGCCCCGACGGCTGTGAGCCAGGCCAGGCACAGCGGTAGTGCGGCCATCGGGTGAGCTGGCAGGCGAAAGCGCACTCAGAAAACTCCTTCCTTATTTATTCTTCCCAGAAGCTCGACCCACAGGGAGGAACCGGGGCTATTGGGCACGATAATACCGCGATCCAGACTCCGGTTCAGCCATACCCCGTCGAAATTAAAACTATACACCGGCACCAGATCCGTGCGCTCCCGGGCGGGCACTACGTCATTCGTCAGGTTATCCAGCACCAGCGGGTGTTCACCGGGGTTGGCCGAATACAGCAGAACCATATGCGGCTCGTCAATACTGGTGGCGTTCACATAAGCAAAGCGCAATTTTTCCGGGGCAACGCGGGCGCCGTAAAGGCTGAAGAATTTGGCAATGGCGTAATCCTCGCAATCGCCACCATTGGTGGCCAGAAACTGTACTGGCGTCGCCCAGTAGTCCTCCTTGTTCCAGTGATCCAGGTCCGCCGCGTAGGGAATACCGTTCAAAAAATGATTGATCCGCAGCAGTCGGTGCCACTCTAGTGCCTCGCCCTGTTGCTCTATTAGCGATTGCCAGCTCACCAGGCGGGCGTGCGCCTGCGGCCCGTAACTGGCTTGTGTCTGCTGCAGTAGCGATGGCGGCAGATGGGGAGGCCTTAGCGCGGTGGCGGCCATCAGGCAACCGCAGGTGAATATCCACAATAAAAAGGAGCGGCGGCATAACCTGCCAAGCCAGCCATTCCGGAAACTAAAGCCGCTGCAGCCAAACATCTTTCGGTTTACCTCAGAAAGATCGAAAAACGATCAAGCAAGGTCCAGTTTGGCACCGGGGTGGTATACGTCGCGGAATTGGCGCAAGAGCACGTGTAAACTTGCGCCTCTTTAGCTTAATTTGTGAGCAGTTGCATCCGTATGGCGCGTTATATAGCGTTTGATTGGTAGCCAATCAGGCTGGTTGGTATGCAAATTGCGTTTAAATTACCGACCTTTGTAGGAAAATTACCAAGTGAGAACTGCCGGTCGCACATGCGCTTGAATTGTCATAAATAGCTGCTAAAGTGTGACACCTATCACAACGGTGCCGCCGATTATTTCTAGTTATTAGTGGGAATTGACGGGCCGCCACCATGGGGTACTTGGGTAATAAAGAACCTGCAAACGGGTCACTCATGGAGAAGTACAAGCCTGCTTAAAGGCAAGAAATATTTGCACCAATGGAACTGGCTTTGCCCGCAACAACAACGTAGCCCGGGCAAAGAGGCTTGAAAATTAGGTCAGGGGGGAGGCACCCGGGGCATCCGGCGTTGCCACAAACAGTGAATCCGCTTGTTGCCGGCAGTTTGCCGCGCACTTTCCTTCCCGCTTCTTTTTAACCGCTCCGGTTTCCGCACAGGCACTACTGGCAATTTGGCCTGTGCCCGAAACAAATTCGCGTTAATTAAGGAAGGAAGACCATGCAACAAGTTAAAAAAGCAGTAATTCCTGTAGCCGGCCTGGGCACCCGTATGCTGCCCGCCACCAAGGCGATCCCCAAAGAGATGCTGCCCATCGTCGACAAGCCGCTGATCCAGTACGTGGTCAATGAAGCGGTGGCCGCCGGCATCAAAGAAATCGTACTGGTTACCCACGCCAGTAAAAACGCCATCGAAAACCACTTCGACACCTCCTTCGAGCTGGAAGCCCAGCTGGAAAACCGCCTCAAGCGCCAGCTGCTGGATGAAGTGCGCTCCATCGTCCCCAAAGACGTGACCGTGATTTCCGTGCGCCAGGCGGAAGCCAAGGGGCTGGGCCACGCCATTAGCTGCGCGCGCCCGGTAGTGGGTGATAACGCCTTTGCGGTACTGCTGCCAGACGTACTGATCGACCAGTACGCCTCCGACCTCAAAGCCAGCAACCTCGCGGACATGGTGCGCAACTTTGAAACCAGCGGTGCCAGCCAGATCATGGTGGAGCAGGTGGAATGGGATCAGGTCAGCAAGTACGGCGTGGTGGACTGCCTGGGTGCCGACCTGCAGATCGGCGGCACCGCCAAAATCGACGGCATGGTAGAAAAGCCGGAAGTGGATGCCGCCCCCTCCAACATGGCCGTGGTCGGCCGCTATGTACTGCCCGCGCAAATCTGGACCCTGCTGGAAAACACCCAGCCCGGTGCCGGCGGTGAAATCCAGCTCACCGACGCCATCGACGAGCTACTCAAGCAGCAAACCGTAGAGGCCTACCGTATCGTCGGCCACAGCCACGACTGCGGCAACAAGCTTGGCTACATGAAAGCCCAGCTCGCCTACGGCTTACAGCACCCGGAAGTTGGCAGTGCCCTCAAAGAGCTGCTCGGCAGCCAGACCGCACTTACCCCGGAAACCGCCTAACCCGCGCCCTCCTTTATAGGAGCCTGCCGGCAGGCGAACGAAAATGACCAGCAAAACCGCGCCCGAAACCAATACCCGCGACCACGACCAATCCGCCGTGGCCGCCGGCGCGCGTCCGTTATCTCCGCGTCAGCCCGGCGCAGAGCCTGTGCCGGACCTGATCCGGTACCGGGAACCGGAAAACGCCTACGGCGCTATCCAGCACCACGGCGCCGTCGACGGCGTAACCGGCTCCTGCCACCAGTTGTTCCTGGATGAACACAACTCCATCCTCATCGACTGCGGCCTGTTCCAGGGTGCCGAAACCTCACCGGGTGGCAGCAAGCACGACAAGCTGGAAATCGAATTCCCGCTCGACAGCGTAAAAGCCCTGGTGGTCACACATGTACACATAGACCACTGCGGCCGTATCCCGTACCTGATCGCCGCCGGCTTCCGCGGCCCTATCTACTGCAGCAAGCCCAGCGCAGAACTGTTGCCGCTGGTGCTGGAAGATGCACTGAAGGTTGGCGTAACCCGCGATAAAGCCCTGATCGAAAAATTCCTCGACTATATAAAGGCACAGCTGCGCCCACTGCCCTACAACCAGTGGCAGCCGGTTATCGAGGGAGAAGGCCAAGCTCTCCAGATCCGCCTGCAGCGCGCCGGCCATATCCTCGGCTCTGCCTATGTGGAATGCGACTTAACATTCGGCGAGAACAAGCGCCGCACCATATTCTCCGGCGACCTCGGCGCACCCAACACCCCGCTGTTATACGGCCCCACACCCTCGGAAGGCTGCGACGACCTCGTAATAGAAAGCACCTACGGCGACCGCATCCACGAAAACCGTGCCCAGCGTGCCGAAACTCTGCGCAAAGCCATCGAGCGCGCACTGCAAGACGGCGGCAGCGTCCTGATCCCGGCCTTCAGTATCGGCCGCACCCAGGAACTGCTCTACGAGCTGGAAAATAACATTCAACAGCAAACGAAAGATGCTGGGGCAAGTAGTCCGTGGGCCGACCTTCCGGTAATCGTGGACTCGCCGTTGGCTAGCCGCTTCACCGAAGTCTACCGCCGCCTGCAACCTTACTGGGATGAAGAAGCGAGAAACGTAGTAAGCCAGGGCCGCCATCCGCTCAGCTTCGAGCAACTGCTCACGGTAAATGACCACGAAACCCACGAAAAAATGGTCAACCGCCTGGCTCAGACCAAGCAGCCGGCCATCGTCATCGCCGCCAGTGGCATGTGCGCCGGTGGGCGCATCGTCAATTACCTGAAAGCCATGCTCAGCGAGCCACGCCACAACATCATCTTTGTGGGCTACCAGGCCAAAGGCACTCCGGGGCGGGATATCCAGAGCTTCGGCAAACAGCACGGTTATGTAGAACTCGATGGCGAGCACTACACCATCAACGCCGGTATAGAAACCATAAGCGGCTACAGCGCCCACGCCGACCAACACGACCTTTTGGACTTCATCCAGCAGATGCAAGCAAAACCCAAAACAGTGCGCATAGTCCACGGTGATAACCAAGCCAAGCAAACCCTGAAAACTTTAATTGAAGCTAAGCGCTTGGCAGGCGAAGTGCATATCCCCGGATAGTCCCTCGTCATTTCGGCGTATGCCGGAATCCAGTGTTATCTAGCACCGAAACCCTCGTATCACAGAAGTTAAAAGGCAAAAGGAATGAAAGTAACCATCTTTGGCACTGGCTATGTAGGCCTCGTCACCGGTGCCTGCCTGGCCGAAGTTGGCCATCAGGTCATGTGCATGGACGTCGATACCCATAAAATCGACCGACTCAAAGATGGCATCATCCCGATTTATGAGCCGGGCCTCGAGCCCATCGTCAAAGCCAACATCGACTCTGGCAACTTGCTGTTTACCAGTAATGCCGAAGAAGCCGTTAGCCACGGACAGGTTCAATTTATTGCTGTGGGTACCCCACCAGATGAGGATGGGTCCGCAGACCTGCAATACGTTCTCGCTGTAGCGGAATCCATCGCGACCTATATGAGCGATGAAAAAATCATTGTGAATAAATCTACCGTACCTGTAGGTACCGCGGATAAGGTTCGAGCTAAGGCTCAAAGCAAACTGGATGAGCGCAGAGTACATCTACCATTCTCCGTAATCTCCAACCCCGAATTCCTGAAAGAAGGTGCCGCAGTCAATGACTGCATGCGACCGGATCGGATCGTTGTAGGTATCGATCGGGAGGGTGAGACCCGTGGCAAGGTGGAAGCTACCATGCGCGAACTTTATGCACCCTTCTGCCGCAATCACGAAAAAATTATCTTCATGGATGTGCGCAGTGCGGAGCTCACCAAGTATGCCGCTAACTGCATGCTGGCCACCAAGATCAGCTTTATGAATGAAATGGCCAATATTGCCGAGCGGGTAGGCGCCGATATTGAGCAGGTGCGCCAAGGCATCGGCTCGGACCCGCGCATTGGGTACCAATTTATTTATCCCGGTTGTGGCTACGGTGGCTCCTGTTTCCCCAAAGACGTAAAGGCTCTGATCAGTACCTCCAAGCAACTGGGCTACAAAGCAGAAATACTGGAATCCGTAGAAAACGTAAATGATCGTCAGAAGCACAAGCTGTTCGAGATGATCTGCCAACACTACGGATGTGACCCAAAGAATCCCGGTGATACATTGAGAGGCAAAGTATTTACGCTTTGGGGCTTGGCATTCAAACCAAAAACAGACGATATGCGCGAGGCGCCAAGCCGAACTTTAATGGAGCAACTGTGGGCAGCCGGTGCGAAAGTCCAGGCTTATGACCCGGAAGCGATGGATGAATGCGAACGTATCTACGGTAACCAAGACGGGCTGCACCTTATGGGAACTCCGGCTTCCGCGCTACATAACGCAGATGCGCTGGTTATCGTTACCGAGTGGCAAAGTTTCCGGGCCCCAGACTTCAACTTAATTAAGGAGCAGGTGGCCGACCAGGTAATCTTTGACGGACGCAATATGCATGAACCTTCGCAAGTTATGGATAAAGGTATCGGTTACTACGGAATTGGCCGCGGAAAAGCAATTCAGGGAGCAAAATAATGAAGTTTTTGGTAACCGGCGCTGCCGGTTTCATCGGAATGCATACCGCCAAGCGTCTGCTCGAAGATGGCCATGAGGTGGTAGGTCTAGATAACCTAAACGATTATTACGATGTACGGCTGAAAGACTATCGCCTTACTCAGCTCGCTCCCTACGATAAGTTCCGATTTGTAAAGATGGATCTTGCTGACCGCGATGGAATAGCGGCACTGTTTAAGCAAGAGCAGTTTCAGCGCGTTATTCACTTGGCGGCGCAGGCTGGTGTTAGGTACTCCCTGGAAAATCCCATGGCCTACGTGGATTCAAACCTCGTAGGGCACATGACCATTCTGGAGGGCTGCCGCCATAATAAAGTAGAGCACTTGGTATATGCATCATCCAGCTCTGTGTACGGTATGAACCCCAAGATTCCATTTTCCACAAGCGATGGTGTCGATCACCCAGTGTCTCTGTACGCGGCCACCAAGAAGTCGAATGAGTTGATGGCACACTCCTATTCGCATCTTTATGGAATCCCGACCACCGGATTGCGTTTTTTTACGGTTTATGGTCCCGCAGGTCGTCCGGATATGGCGCCCTGGCTGTTTACTGAAGCTATTCTGAAAGGTGAACCGATCAAAGTTTTCAACAACGGGAAAATGCAGAGGGATTTTACTTATATCGATGATATCGTCGAGGGGATCGTACGGATACAGGATGTAGTACCTCAAGCGGATGATGGCAACTCCAAAAATGATCCTGCTTCCAGTAACGCGCCATACAGAATTTACAATATCGGTAACAACCAGCCAATTGAACTGGCTGCCTTTATTCGCGCAATAGAAAGTGCCTGCAACAAAGAAGCTGAGAAGATTTACCTGCCTATGCAAGCTGGTGATGTAGTGCAGACCTATGCAGACATTGATGACTTATATAAAGTCGCTAATTATAAGCCAAGTAAGAAAATTGGTGATGGCATGGGTGCATTTGTAGATTGGTATCGGTCTTATATATAAGTCGAATTTTTGACACATATAATTAATAAATTAATTGTGCGAATCCATATTTTTAGATTGATTTCTTCAAAGTGAATTAAGTAGTGAAAGTAAATAAAAAGCTAATTTTGATAGTCGGTTTTAGGAAGTGTGGTACTACGACACTGTTCGATTACCTGAGCCAACATGAAGGAATTTCCGCTGCGTCTCCTAAAGAGCCTCAGTTATTGTGCTCTGGCAATAGGCTTGATGAAGAATTTTTAGCTGGCTATTTATCTTGTTTTGATCAGAATGCCGAAATCCTACTGGATGGGTCAACATTGTTAATCTCTGACCCTGACGCGATACAGTGGGCGATCAGAACATTTTCAGAAGTTAAAATAGTCGTTTGTATCCGAAACCCTGTAAATCGTTTTATATCATCATATTGGCACTCAAAGGGGAAGGAAAATCCGCAAGAATACAGAGGCCTAGACGAAGTTATTGAACAGTTGGATAGCTGGGGTAAAGATAAATTTTTTAAAGAAAAAGAATGGTTGAATGAACAACCTTTTCATAGGCAATTCTATAGCGGCGACTACCTACGCAGCAATAAGATTTCGTTGTTAGACTTTAACCCAAAAGAGCGATTCCTTCCTTTTAGGTATTTTGGTGAGGGTGTTTACTCACATTGGGTGGAGCAATTAAATATTGGTCAGTATCATGTTGTGTTACTTGAGGAGTTAATGCAAGAAAAAGATAGCATCGAGCGACTTTCTCAATATATTGAATTCCCGCTAAATGCCGAAAACTTCTCAAGTTTTGGTGCTTCGAATAAAGGCGCAAATAGGTCCACTGTCGCCAAGTTGAATTTTTTGAGGTTCGGTGGGGTGTACCGAATATTCCCTGCTTCGTTTCGAAAATGGTTTAAAGGGCGTTTCCATAAGAGCATACCTCCAGCAAAAAAAAATCATATGAAATCCTTAGAGCTTTGGTATGAAGGGGAGAGAAAATATTGGAAACGAGCTGGGCATAACATCCAAAAATATTGGTGGTAATTTTTATGCGACATATTCTGCTAAAAAATTGACGCATCGAATGGTAGTAAAAATATATGTGAATGAGAGTCGTCTATTCCATTATTTTGATTTGCAGGTGAAGTTTTCTAGCCTTGTATGCGAATTGCGGTAATTAAATTAGTTAATAGTTTTCGAATTTTTATTTGCGAAATGTAGAGTGCGAGTACTTGTTACAAAAAAAAATTATTTCAATTGCTGGACTGGCCTTAGTCGAAAAGGCAATAAAACTGTTTTTCCTACTTTTCCTCTCTAGATTATTGGAGCCTTGGGAGTTTGGGGTTGTTGCAGCTGCAAGTGTTGTAGTCTACTTTGCTGATATGTTTGCAAATTTAGGATTTGCTGCATGCCTGATTCAGCTGGAAAAAATTTCTAAAGAGACTGTTCGCGTTGCTCTGACGCTGACAATGGCCGTCGTTTCTCTTATTTCTGTCTGTTTTTACTGGACACTTCCCCAGGTGTCTGTATGGGTGGGTGTCCCTGAACTGCAATCGATGGGTGGTGCATTGATTGTAATTCTAATAGCGAGGGGGTTCTCAAGCGTCTCAGGAGCTCTTCTGCAGCGTGATATGAAGGCGAGTTTACTGATGAGAAGCAGTATCGTTTCTTATCTAGTTGGCATGCTGTTAGTTGCCGGACCAATGATTTATTCAGGTTACGGTTTCTGGTCCTTGATTTACGGAATGGTGGTTGAATCTTTAGTTCATACCGTTATTTGCTACTGTGCGGCCAGACATTCAATTATCCCCCTGCTAAGAAAAAGTGAAATAGAAAAATTATTAGGGAAAGGGTTCGGGTTTTTCATTACTCGAACAATCAACTATCTCGCTTTGAATGTCGATTATGTAATTGTGTCAAAATATTTGGGTGCCCACTTCCTGGGGCTATATAGTCGAGCTTATAGGGTTATGGAATACCCGTCATACGTTTATATGGTCGCGGCGGATCGAGTTCTATTCCCTGCGATGGCAAAAAAACAGACTGATCAAAACTATTTGCAAAAAACGATGCTCAAAGGCATTTTCTGGACATTCGCATTAGCTGCCCCTCTGTCGGGTATCTTGGCTGCAAATGGGGAAAACATTATAAGGCTTTTGTTGGGCCCCACTTGGTTAGAGGCAGCCAGCGTACTTTCGATTTTATGTGCATTCGGAAGCTACAGAATTTCATACATGATACTGAACACGTATGTCCGCTCGGTGGGGAAAGTATCAATATCATCCCAGCACTCTCTTTTCTTACTTTTTGCTGTAACAGTTTGTTGCTACTTCGGGGTCGAATACGGTTTAAATGGCGTGGCTTGGGGCGCTGGTGTTGCTCTTTTGGTTCACGGTTGTTTATATTCTGTTCGTGTTGCAATTATGTTGAATCTGCCCTGGTATCGGTTTTTGCGAATTTTCATTATTGGGATTCCGGCAACGCTAGCATTTTACCTTCCCAACTATTACCTCCTCGATTTTCTGGAATTTCATTTTTTCTTGGAATTATTGGTGAGTGGTATTTTATCAATGGTTATTGCGGTCATATTGGTTGAGTTAAACCTCCTGTGTTCTCCTGAATCAAAGTTTCGACATTTTCATGAGTTCGTGTTGCAATTTTCTGAAAGTTTCCGTCTTGGGCAAAAGGCAGCTAAATGACAAAAGTTTTAATGGTAACGGCCCAGTATATGCCTGATGTCTATGGCGGAGCCGAAAAGCAATGTAGACGCATCGCAACAGAGCTGCAGAGTTCTGGTGTGGAAGTTACCGTGCTTACGTCAACTCAAAAGTGGCGTGTCGATGAATCAAACGAGTCATTGAAGGTCAAAAGAATTTACACGTTATTTCCTCCGGATTTACTTGGTCGGTGGCTGTTTTTTTCAATCTATTGGCTCGTAGCTGCTACATGTTGGGCAATTTGGAATCGAAACAAGTTCGATATTATTCACTGTCATCAAGGTAAGTTTGGCGCGTTCGTAGGGTGCTTTATCGGTAAGCTGCTTAACAAGCCGACAATAATAAAAATTGGCAATTCCAATCAGCATATGGACCTTGTATGTTTGAAGAAAAAATTTTTTATTGGCCCTATTTTGGTTCGACTCATTCTAAAATCTAACCCGGTTTTTGTTGCTATAACATCTGTGATTGCAGAGAACCTTAAAAAATTCGGCTGCAAAAGAATCGTATGCATCCCTAACGGAATTGACACAGCCTTACTAAATAGTCTCTCCCCAAAAAAAACACGTGTAAAGAAGACGGACTCAATTATCCTTTTTTATCATGGACGAATCGAGGAGATAAAACGAATAGATATTTTGTTGCGAGCATTTGAAATCGTCTTCCATAGTGATTTTGATTTAAAGTTACATCTTGTCGGCGATGGAACGGCACTAGTGGAAACTAAAAGATGGGCACAAAAGTTAGGTTTGCAAGATTCAATAGTATTCCATGGTGCACGTGAGGACGTTATTGAAGTGATTTCCCATTTTGATGTATTTGTGAATGCATCTGAAGCTGAAGGCTTCTCCAACTCGTTACTAGAAGCTTTGCTTTTGGGGAAAGTGTTAGTTTCCACACCTGTAAGCGGCGCTTCAGATGTTATCGAAGATGGCAAAAATGGCGCTGTTGCTGAGAACTTTTCTCCCGAGAGGTTAGCTGAGGCGATCTTGATGGGCGTCAAAGTCTACAAAGAACATGCAGGAGCAGTCATTGACCACAATAAAAATCTTGTTACAGAAAAATTTCGTATGCCACTAGTGGCAGAAAAATACAAAAATTTATATGGGACTTTAGGAGATCCATATAAAATCTCAATAAAAATGCCAGAAAATACGTTCACAGAAAACTAAATTGACCTTAAGGTTTTTATGCTCATGAAAATATTAATAGGTATGACCAGGTCTGATACGGTCGTTTCTGGTTCTTTTAAGCATATCTGCCAAATTGGCGAACGGTTCCGGCAGGAAGGCATTGATGTTACATATGTTTTGGGGGGAGACGGCAGTGCAGCGCAAGCTTTGGAGCAGCGTGGATATCGAGTTTATAAGCTCAAGAATCTAAGACGAGATTTGAATATCTGGTTTGATTTCATTGCGCTACTTCAATTAATTTGGGTGATATTTAAAGTTAGGCCGAAGATTTGCTCCTGGCATACGGCAAAAATTGGTGCTTTGGGGCGAATAGCATCTGTGCTGACGTTCCGCAAAAACTACTATGTCCCGCATGGTGTTCCTTTTGTTAACACCCCGGAAAATAGGGGCTACAAAAAATTCCAATTACTTGAGCGTATTTTGGCCTTTCTTCCAGGGACGATAGTAGGCGTATGCCAATTTGATAAAAATGAATATCTAAGAATTGGCGTTCCGGATCGCAAGGTAAAAGTGATCTACAACGGTATGGCAGGTAGAAAGAAAATTCATGGTATAGCTGAGCGTCCTCGTGGAACTCAGGTTAAGTTTATTACTGCTGCTAGATTTGAGGTGCAAAAAGATTATGTCACTTTGGCAAAGGCCGTGGAAAAATTGCATGAATCGGGTGCCAATTTTAGCCTTGATATTTATGGCGATGGCCAAATGGAAGCAGAAGTGAAGTCATTGTTTGCAGCCCTACCTCCGGAAGTTATTACTTTTAAGGGCGTTGTTCCTGATTTTTCTGTCAAGTTGGCGGAGTCTGACATTTTCGTCCTTTCTAGCCATTGGGAAGGATTGCCCAGAAGTATTATAGAAGCTATGGCGTGCGGTAAAGCGGTTATCGCCACTGATGTGGGTGGAAGTCGTGAACTCATTAACCATCAATTAACTGGATATTTGGTCCCCCATAAAGATGTAGCAGCATTACATGATTGCATGCGCACTTATGTCGAAGACAAAGATAAAATTTCACAGCATGGCAAGAACGGGTTTAATAATTATTTTATCAACTTTACTCTTGAAAAAATGCTTGATCGTTATGTCGACGAGTATTTCGGTGGTGAATATGGTGGTGTCGAATCACAGGGTGAAGTTGCCTAATGTTCAAACTTAGCCTTATTTGCCCGATGTACAAAGTTTCTGGATATCTTCCTGATCTTATTGAAAGTCTCCTAGTCGGCGCTAATTCACCCCAAGTCGAAGTCATATTCGTAGATGATTGTTGCCCAGAGGGGTCCGGCGATGTTTGCGAGCAGTTGCTAAATAGTTTTTCCCGTCGGGTAGAATTTCAGTGGCAGTTGTTGAGGTTAGATGTGAACCAAGGACTAGGGGAGGCAAGAAACTGTGGGATGAAGTTGGCTAGCGGTGACTATATTGGGTTTGTCGACTCAGATGATGTCGTTATGCCATCGTATTGGGCGACTTTACACGATTCGATTAAGCTGAATAATCGCCCTCAAATTATTGAATTTGGTTATTCTGAATTCAGGGATTACGAAAATATCAGTGTCGAATCGAAGCTTCGACTGCCTTATAAATCGTGTTTTCAGCCATTTTATACAGGATTTTTCGCCTGGTCACGAATTTACCGTGCAGATTTGATTGATGGAATGAGGTTCATACATCGTACGTATGAAGATATCGCTTTTGTTTCGAGCTCTTTCATTAACGCACAAAGCATTTTTTTGGTAAATGAAGCACTAGTCGGTTATAGAAAGCGCTCGGGTTCTATTACAGCACACCGAAACTCAAGTTATTCATGCATTTTGGCTAATCTCGTAGATGCCTATTCTAGGCTAAATTCCAAAATACGAGATGATGGTCGTTTTAGTGCTCTGATCTTTTATAAGATTTTTGTGATACTTCTGAAGGGGACTCGAATAGCTGACCGATCAGAAAGGCGCTCCTTTTTCCTTAAGTGCCAGCCACCCATTTCTGAAGCTAGTGAAATATTCTTTGGTTCGGGGGCTTTAGGTTTTTTTCGTAGGCAATTGTTATCACTCGCCCTCGTTATAGGGGTGAGATATTAGAATGGTTCCTTCATCAATTTTTTTTGTTGCTGATAGATTCAGTCTTATTTTTGGCGTCAATCGAAAGTTGTTCTTTTCATTACTGCTTATACCGCTAGCCCTGCTTGATATTAGGTTTTCGGTCAGTGGCATGATTGTCCGGGTTTCTGATTTGTATCTTCTGGGAATATTTGCAGTTTTTTGGTTGTTTGAGCGGTCGTTCTGGAGTTACGCGGTCTACAAGCTTTCAGCTTTTCTTCCTTTTTTTTTGTATGTTTCTGCCGTTTTACTTCTGGGTGATTCATTCAACGGATTCAAGCAGGTAATCCAATGGGGGCTGGTCCTTATGTGGCCGGTGTGTCTGTCATACTGCCTGAGGCCCTCAGACGAAAATTTCCTTAAAGTTTTCCGATTTTTCTTGTTGGTGTGTGCGACGATAGTTGTGTTTATGCATTGGAGACAGGGGTATTTTGTCGGCTATAAACACTTGGGAGATATGAAATACGCGTTTGGGTTATTTTTCGTGGTTTCCGCGATTGGGGTTAAGTGTTTCCATGGTATGAAGTCTTGGTCCTATTTGGCGGTCGCTACCATTCTTTTGATTGCTTCACTGGAGCGAAAGGGGATAGTGGTTGGAAGCCTAGCGGTGGTTTTATTCTGGTGTTTAACGCGGTCGGTAGCGGTGAGGCGCGCTTTCCCCTTAGTGGCTTCACTGTGTATGATCGGTTGTATTTTTTCAGCCGTTTTTGTCTATGAGATTGCAGTTGAAAATGTCGCCATATACACCTATGGCTTGGATGAGTCGGAGGCGGCTTGGCATTCAAATCTCCATCGAATGAATTTGCTCGGTAATGGAGTTGAAATCTTTTACGCTCATCCTTGGTTTGGGGTTGGAGCGGACCAGCTGAAATATAAAATGGTTAATTTCTATTTTAATACAGGGCTCGCCTTGTATACGCATAACTGGTATCTTGATTTTTTGGTTGAGTATGGGCTTTTGGGGGTCCTACTTTTTTTCGGGGTGCCACTCCTGCTTCTCCGTAAGATAAAGTTAATCGACAGCTTCGATTGCGTTTGCGCGGTTTTGGCAACCTATTGTTTTGTTGTTCCTGTGTTTATGGCTAATGGCACTACGTCGATGCTGATTTGGTTGACATCCCTTGGTTTGTTTTTGTGTCTTGCATTAAAAAGTCGTCTTGCATGAAGTCATTATATTTAGTTTCTATCTACTATCAAAAGGATCGTGTGACTGGTGCCAATAAGCGCTTCGATGAGCTTGGAAAGCGTCATCTGCGCAGTGGTAGATTTTATGTTACGGTCGTCGTGGCTCAGGGACAGAAGCCGGATTGGTGTCCAGAAAGCAATGTCATTTATGTTCGGCCGTATAAATCGAAGTTGCAACGACTCGCGACTTGGCTGGACTTAAGTTTCAAACTATTGTGTTTAAAACCAGGTGTGGTTTACTCTGATTTTCAGCCTGTTCCGCTACTTCTGACGTTAAGGCATGCCCATTACCAGCTGATCCATGATTTGCGCAATTGGACAAATTTTGGTCGGAAAGGATTGGGGTTGTTTTCCAGTTTATTTCAGCAGATCCAGCTTAAAATGGCGCATTTTGTAGTTACAGTTTCAGAATTTTCTAAAGCTGACGTGATTTCAAAGTGCGGCATTAGTAAGGATAAAGTGTTGGTTGCGTATAATGGTCTTTCTGAAAGCTATTTCGATAGTGGGTCACTACATAATTATTACGATTACGATGTGGTATATGTCGCGACTTTTGAACCTAGGAAAAACCATATCTTATTAATTCGGGCGCTTGAACACTGCCCTCCAGATACAAAGGTGGTATTCATCGGAAGGGATCTTGGATCTTTGGGTGAAATTAAAAAATATATTGAGTCATCTGCAAGTGCTTGTGTCCGCTCAATTCAAATATTCGACTCAATTGGCGAAGAAGATTTGCTTAAATTGTATAGGTCTACCAAAACTTTTGTGAGTCCAGCTTTTTTCGAGGGCTTTGGTATGCCATTGATAGAGGCGGCAGCATGCCGTGCTCAAGTTTTGTGTTCTGATATTGAAGTATTTAAGGAAATTATGGGAGAGGCTGCAATTTATTTTGACCCTCATAACCCGCAAGAGTTAAGTCGCCACTTGAATTTAGTACTTTCGGACAAGGTTCCTAACAAGCCATTTGACCCTTCCCGTTTCCACTGGGATCACATATGCGAAAAACTAGAAAAGCAGTTTGAAGCGAATGGATATGTATAAAGCGTTGGCCGTTATAAACAGTTAAGGTTGTAGGTAATTTTTCAGCAACATGATTGAAGCTATCTCAGTATATAGAACTAGGTTTCTTGGAACTCGAAAATGATACTTCCCGTAGTTATGGCTGGCGGTTCTGGCACCCGCCTTTGGCCCCTTTCCCGCAAGCTTTTTCCGAAGCAGTTTTTACCGCTGATTGATGAGGCAAGTATGCTGCAGAGTACCTGCGCACGCCTGCAGGGCATTGAATCCCAGCCACCGCTGCTGATCTGTGGGGATGATCACCGCTTTATCGTGGCTGAGCAATTGCGCGAAGCTGGCATTGGTCACAGCGGAATCCTGCTGGAACCGGTCGGCCGTAATACCGCGCCAGCGGTGGCACTGGCGGCGCTGCGCGCGACTGCAGGCGATGAGGAAGATCCATTGCTGCTGGTGTTGGCCGCGGACCACGCCATCAAGGATTTAGCTGCCTTCCAGGCTGCGGTTATGCGCTCTGTACCGCAGGCAGATGCCGGTAAGCTGGTAACCTTTGGGATAGTGCCAACCGCGCCGGAAACCGGTTATGGGTATATCCGCAAGGCGCAGGCTTTGAATGCTGACGGTAATGCCTTTGCGGTTGCGGAGTTTGTGGAAAAGCCGGATCAGGCGACTGCTGAGGAATACCTGCGCAGCGGTGACTTCTACTGGAATAGCGGCATGTTCCTGTTCCGCGCCAGCCGTTACCTGGAAGAGCTTGCTAAGTTCCGCCCGGATATTCTTGCCGCGTGCGAAAAAGCCCTGCGGGGTGCGTCTTTTGATGTGGACTTTGTACGCCCGGCAAAAGAGGTGTTCCTGGCATGCGCCGATGAATCCATTGATTACGCGGTAATGGAGCACACTCGCGATGCGGTAGTGGTACCCATGGGCTGTGGCTGGAGCGATCTGGGTTCCTGGTCTGCACTGTGGGAAGTGTCTGAGAAGGATGAACAGGGTAACTCGGCGAAAGGCGACGTAATCCTGCAGGATAGCCGCAATTGTTTTGTGCAAAGTGACGGTAAACTGATTGCAACCGTGGGCCTGGATGATGTGGTTGTGGTGGAAAGCGATGATGCCATTCTGGTCGCCGCTAAAGACCGCGTGCAGGATATCAAGAAAGTCGTTGAGCGCCTGAAGGCGGAAGGTCGCTCCGAGGCGCTGCTGCACCGAAAGGTGTACCGCCCCTGGGGCTGTTACGATTCCGTGGATAAAGGCGAGCGCTTCCAGGTGAAGCGGATTGTGGTAAACCCCGGTGCACAGTTGAGCCTGCAGATGCACCACCACCGCGCGGAGCACTGGATTGTGGTTTCCGGTACGGCGATGGTGACCTGCGGCGAAAAGGAATTTCTGGTAACCGAAAACCAGAGTACCTATATCCCGCTGGGTGAGGTGCACCGCCTGGAGAATCCGGGCAGCATCCCGCTGGAATTGATCGAGGTGCAGTCCGGTTCCTATTTAGGGGAAGACGATATCGTGCGGCTCGAAGACCGATATGCCCGCGTATAAAGCACCGCTTTTATCTCGGTGATCGAATTGGCCCCGCCGGCTTGCCGTTGGGGCTTTGTTTTTTTGACCCTTTCGGGCTATTTAGGAACTTTTTTTTCTGTGATAGAAATTCGTCACGTGAAGTTATTGGCTCGCCTTCTGTTTATTTGTGTGTTGGGCGTTGCGCTATTCGCGGGCGCGAAGCCCAAGCCTGTGCCTCAAGTTGTTCCCCATTTTGATCTTATGTTGCACTGCGGTGTATTTGCGGTGCTGGCATTGCTTTGGGGTATGGCAGTATCGCGCCGCCGGTGGATATGGGGGCTTGCTGGCCTGTTGTTTTTAGGTGCGGGTTTGGAACTCTGGCAGGGCTGTATGATGCCTGCGCGTACGGCTTCGCTAGCGGATATGGCAGCTAATACTTTGGGTGTTTTTGTTGGGACTGTTGTTTTTTTGATATTTTTGGCCCGTTTCTTGCCTAATAAAAATTGAAGGTAATTTGTTCGGTGTGGGTGTAATTTGATCGCGCCACCGGTATTTTTTGATTTGCCGCACTCGAGTTATTTGATGCGCTTCACATTTGTGGCATGATTTTGCCCCATATTAATAGGCCTAAATTTCGGGCCAACTTTTGGGGCTAGGGGTGCATTGCAGGCACCGTCTGGTCGACTGGGATTGGTTGACTTGGGAGATTCAAATGGGGGAAAGAGTAGTGGATCAGGGATGGATCCGCAGCCACCAGTCTGGTTTGGCTGCAGTGTACCGATTACTGGATATGCTGTTGATCCTCGGTACGCTCATTGTTTGTTGTCAATTCTTTGACATTGCCGTAAGCAAGGATTGGCTGATAGCCGGCTTGGTGGCGGCGGTTGCCTTTGCCTTTATGGCGGAGTCGCTGAATCTTTACCGTTCTTGGCGAGCAGACAGCTACCTACACATGTTTAGTAGTACTGCCATCTCATGGTTGGCGGTTTGCTTACTGCTGTTAGTGATTTCCTATTTTTCCAAAAACGCCCATATCTTTTCTCGCCTTGCGGTGGGCTGCTGGTTTTTGGGGACGCTGGCACTTCTGGCGGGTTGGCGCTTTGCATTCCGGCAGATACTGTTTTATCTCCGCACCCATGATCACAATACCCGCTCAGCGGTTGTGATTGGTGTGACGGATTCCGGTATACGTTTGTTCCGCGACTTGGCCCACGAGCCGCAATTGGGTATTCGCGTAAAGGGCTTTTACCGGGTGCCAGGTTCGGATGCCTGTGGGCAGGCTTTTGGCTTGGTCGGCAACGTCCCGGTTATGGGGGATGTCACTGCAGCGGTGGCGGCTGCAAAGGCAGGCGAGCTGGACTTGGTTTATATCGCCCTGCCTATGCGTGAGGAGCCGCGTATTGCCGAAATCCTGCACGCTTTTGCCGACACCACGGCCACTGTACATGTTGCGACAGATCTGTTTGTAAATAATTTACTGCACGCACGTTTTTACCAGGTAGGTAGTACCAGTTTGCTGAGTGTACACGATACCCCTATCGAGGGGGTCAACAGCTGGCTCAAGCGTATGGAGGACCTGGTGTTGTCTTCCATCATCCTGTTGCTGATTTCACCGTTGATGCTGGCTATAGCGGCTTCGATCAAATTGACCTCCAAGGGTCCGGTGATTTTTAAGCAGCACCGCTACGGTCTGGATGGCCGGCCCATCAAAGTGTGGAAGTTCCGCTCCATGACCACCCAGGACAATGGCGATACCGTGGTGCAGGCAAAGAAGGGCGATGCTCGTATCACCCCGGTGGGCGCCTTCCTGCGTCGCACTTCCCTTGACGAGCTGCCGCAATTCATCAACGTATTGCAGGGCCGTATGAGCATCGTCGGCCCGCGCCCGCACGCGGTGGCGCACAACGAGCAGTACCGCGCGGTGGTGAACGGCTACATGCTGCGGCACAAGGTGAAGCCGGGTATTACCGGCTGGGCCCAGGTGAATGGCTGGCGCGGCGAGACGGATACTGTGGAAAAAATGAGCAAGCGGGTGGAGCACGATCTGCAATACATCCGCAACTGGTCCCTCTGGTTGGATATCCGCATTGTGTGGATGACCTTGTTCAGGGGATTTGTGGGTAGCAATGCCTATTGATTTCGAGTGGTGCCGGACCGTAGAGAACGACACATTTATGTGTTAGTGTGCCGCCAAATTTGTGACTCGATTCTCAAATTTTTGAGGGGTATCGAGGGCTGTTCGTCTGTTTTAGGGCGGTCGATGAGTAATTCGGGTTGCTGGGGATCTAAAAGCAGCCTTTACCGAACATTTCAGGATCTTTGGAAGCAAAAATGACCAAGCGGAATTTGTCTGCAGTTGTATGTTTGATGGCCAGTTTGGGGGGCGGTTCAGCTTGGGCCCAGTCAGAAGCTGCCTCCGTCAAATTGGGGAATGGAATCAATTTCACTCCGACGTTGAGTGTGGATCTGGCCCAGGATGACAATGTCACTCTTTCAGAAACTGACAAGGTCGAAAGTCTGGTGGCGAAAGTGCGCCCTAATTTTTTGCTGACAGCCGAGGATGGTGTTTCTGCCTATAGCGTCAGCTACGCGCTGGCTAAAGGCGAGTACTTCGATAGTAAGGACGATAACTATCTGGACCACTTCCTGGATGGTGATGCCTTCTGGGAACTGAATTTTCGCCATCGTCTCGCACTGCATGGCTCCTATACAAACGGGCATGATGCCCGCGGGTCCGGTTTCTCCCTCGGCCGCGGCGACCTGCTGGATGAGCCTGATCGCTACCATAGTTCTGACTTCGGTGCGGTATACAGTTATGGGGCCGAGTCGGCAAAGGGGCAGATTGATATAGAGTTGGGTACAGCCGACCTGGATTATGCGGGCGGTGTGCGTACGCGTGAGCGTGATCGCGGTACCGGCTATGGCGGTATTACCTTCAATTACAATGCCGGCGGTAAAACCAAGGTGTTGGCGGAGATCACCCGCCGCGAAGTTACTTATGACTATACGGCAATGGACGCCGAATCTCTCGATAGTGCGGAGATGAACTATCGCGCAGGTGTGACATGGGAAGGCACTGCGCAAACCACGGGTCGTGTAAAGGTAGGCCTGCGTACAAAAGACTTCGATAGCAGTACTCGCGATGACTTCAGCGGTGCCGGCTGGGAGGCCGGGGTGCGCTGGGTGCCACTGACCTACAGTGCATTTGACTTCAGCACAGCGCGCCGCAGCCGGGAATCCTGGGGTGATGGCGATTTTATCGACGTGCAGAACTACGCAGTAACCTGGCACCACTCCTGGGCGGAGCGTTTTTCTACCCAACTTACCTTTGATCATGAGTTGAATGATTATCGAGGTGTAGAGACCGATAGGGAGGAGACGGTGAATAGCTCCCAGCTGCGTATGAGCTATCAAATGCAGCGCTGGCTGTCGTTTTCCGCCGGGGTGAGCCTGTCTGACCAGGATTCCACCCGGGAAGGTTTCGACTATGAAAAGAACCTTACTTTTATCGGTATTCAGGCATCTCTGTAATTTATTGCTGAATCGTTTTTAATTTCGGTATTTCTATGAGTGTTTTCAGCTCACTGATGCAGCGCGTTTATCGCGCTGCTTTTGTCTTGTCCATTTTGATTTTTGCCTCGGCAGTACAGGCAGATGAACTGACGCGCGGCGATTATCAGCTGGGTTCCGGCGATAAAATCTTGATTAGTGTCTATGGTGAAGAGGATCTCACCATTGAGACCATTCTCAGTGATAGTGGCGTGATCAACTACCCGTTCCTGGGTGAGCTCAAAGTGGCTGGGCTGACACTTTCTGGCTTAGAAAATTTGATTGTCGGTGGGCTCAAGGGGGATTATCTGGTCAACCCCAATGTACATGTCTCCATGCTGGAGTACCGCCCCTTCTTTATTAACGGCGAAGTGGTCAGGCCGGGTGGATATCCATTCCAGCCCGGTCTCAGTATCAGTAAAGCCGCAGCATTGGCTCAAGGCTTTACCGAGCGCGCGTCCGAAAGCAAGATTTATATCGTGCGCGGCGATGATCCCACGCAAGCCAGGGTAAAGGCCGAGCTGAATACCAAGCTGCGCCCTGGCGACATTGTCACCGTTGAGCAGAGTTTCTTCTGAGGTAGTACCAGTCCATGAATGTGCAAACGCAAACGGGTTCCGTGATGAATTCTCAGGACCGCCTGCTTCAGGAAGAAGTGATTGATCTGCGCCAGTATTGGCGTGTTGTCGATCGCTTTAAATGGCGTATCGCGGGCCTCTCCGTTGCGGTCGCCATGCTGACGGCGATGGTGGTGTTTTCCATGACGCCAATGTATCAGGCCACGGCGACACTGATGATCGAGGCGGAGCAGGCTAAAGCCTTGTCTATTGAGGAGGTGTACGGCCTCGATTCCAGCCGTAAGGAATATCTCCTCACCCAGTTCGAAATCCTGAAATCCAAGCGTATCGCGGAACGGGTAGTTCAGCGTTTGAATCTCACCAGCCATCCAGAGTTTGATCCGGAGCAGCAGTCGCCATCGTTAAAGTCGCGCATCAAATCTTGGTTGCCGTTTATGCGGCAGCCGGAACCGCTGCCGGAAGAGGACGCAGCCAAGCTCAAACTGCAGCAGGTAACGGAGGCCTTTTCCGGCCGGCTCGAAATCTCACCGGTGCGAAATACCCAATTGGTAAATATCACCTTCGAGTCCGCTTCCCCCCAGCTCGCTGCCCAGGTAGCGAACACAGTGGCTGTGGTATACACCGAGAGCCAGATGGAAGCCAAGCTGGAGGTTACCCAGCAGGCGACAACTTGGCTCAACAGTCGTTTGGACGATTTGCGCAGCAAGCTGGAAGAGTCTGAGTCCGCCTTACAAAACTTCCAGGAAGTGGAAGGCCTGGTGGATGTGGAGGGCGTGCGCGGGTTGGCCTCTCGGGAGTTGAATGAAATTACGAATCAGCTGTTGCTGGTTCGCAAGGAACTGAAGCAGGCGGAAAGTGTGCGCGAGCTGGTCAAGGTGCGCGGTACTGATATCGATGCATTGGCGACTCTGCCTGAGGTACTGAACCACAGTGTTATCCAGGACGTGAAGCGTGCGGAAGTCGAGGCCTCCAGGAGAGTATCTGAACTGGCGCGGCGCTATGGTCCCAAGCATCCCCAAATGATTGCCGCGCGTGATCAGCTGGCGTCGGTGGAATCGAAACTGCACGCAGAGATTCGTCAGTTGGTGGCAGGTATTGAAAGCGATTACCAGGCGGCGCAATCTAACGAGCGTGCACTGCTTCAGGAGCTGTCTTCAGCCAAGGCGGAATACCAGCGTATTACCCGCAAAGAGACCCGTTACGACGAACTCAAGCGTGAGGTTGAGGTCAATACCCAGCTCTACAATGCGTTCCTGACCCGCTTTAAGGAAACCAGTGAAATCGCGGATTTCGAAGCCGCTAACGCGCGCCTGACTGATCCCGCAGTTGCTCCGCGCTCGCCGGCCAAGCCCAAGAAAAAACTGATCGTGGCGCTGGCATTTGTAGTCAGCGCGATGTTTGGTGTTGTACTGGCCTTCCTGTTCGAAGTGCTGAATGACGGGGTGCGCAACCCCGATGATGTGGAAAACAAACTCGGCCAGCGCATGGTAGGTTTGCTACCTTGGGTGCCGCACGATAAGCGTCAACGCTTGGGTTTGCGTACCTTCTACCAGGCGGACAATTACCGCTTCGCCGAGGCGATTCGAACATTGCGGACGAGTTTGGTGCTTTCCCACCTGGATAAGCCGGTTAAGGTAATTTCGGTAACTTCATCGATTCCGGGGGAGGGCAAGACGACGGTCTCTGAGAATTTGGCATTCTCCCTGGTGCAGATGGAAAAGGTGCTACTGATTGACGCGGATATGCGCCGCCCATCAATCGGTAAGGAATTTGGCTTGCCGGTGTATCAGCCGGGTTTGTCGAACCTGATTTCGGGCAGCGCCTCGCTCGCTGAGTGTATTTACCGCGACGAGGATAGCGGGCTGGATGTAATCCCCGCCGGTGCCGTACCGCCCAATCCGCAGGAGCTACTGGCATCCCCGCGCTTTGCGCAGGCACTCAAGGTTTTGTCGGATAAATACGACCGCATTATCCTGGATACGGCGCCTACCCAGGTGGTGAGCGACGCGCTGGTGATTTCACGTGTGGCGGATTCCATGGTGTATGTCGTAAAAGCCGACAGCACCCGTCAGAAGGTCATCACCGACGGTATCGGCCGCTTGCTGCAGGTCGGTGCTAAGCTGGATGGGGTAGTTCTCAACCAGGTGGACATGTCCAAGTCCGGCGGTTACGGGGAGTACTACGGTTACTACGGCGGTCGATATGGCTACGGTGCGGAAAACGCCAAAGTAGCGGAATCCATGGCGAAGGCCGCTAGGTCCAAATCTAAGACAGAAGAAAAGCCGCTTGAGCTGGCATGATAGACCTCCATTGTCATTTACTGCCGGGCATCGACGACGGTGCCCGCGATCTCGAACAGGCTCTGGTGCTCGCCAGAGCTTCTGTTGCTGACGGCATCACCCACTGCGTCGCCACACCCCATATCCACACGGGGCGCTTCCCCAATACCCTTTCCTCTATTACTAAGGCCTTCAACCAGTTGCGTGAAGCACTGGCGGAGGAGGGGATTCCCCTGCAGCTGGGCATGTCCGCGGAAATTCGCCTGTCCGAAGAAATCTTGAATATGGTACTGCTGAAGCAGGTGCCGTATCTCGGCGATTGGGAGGATGAGCGTGTGCTGCTACTGGAATTGCCCCACAGTCATATACCCCCGGGTACCGAACAACTGATCCGCTGGCTGCGCAAGCAGAAGGTGCGGCCGATGATTGCGCACCCGGAGCGCAACAAGGATGTGATGCGGGATTTCAACAAAGTACTGCCGCTGGTGCGCGAGGGTTGCCTGTTCCAGGTAACCGCGGGAGCGGTTGCTGGCCACTTTGGCGAGCCGGCACAGGAGCGTGCAATTCAGCTGCTGGAGCAGGACCTTGTCACCATTCTCGCCACCGACGCGCACCACGAAGTGCGCCGCCCGCCGGTATTGAATACCGGTCGTCTGGCGGCGGAAGAAATCGTGGGTGAGGAGAAGGCGTGGCAGCTGGTGCGGGAAAATCCGGGTAAAATTGCCGCCTGTCACTTTTCTTGATCGCACAGACGTACGCCGGACTTCTCTGCCATGAATACCCAATCTCTTGCTGAATCCTCGTCTTCCGGTCGTCGCCGCCGCCGGCGTTCAAGGGCCCGCAATTCGTTCGCGGCGAAAGCCTTGTCTTTTGTGTGGCCGGAGCAGGTGGGCTTTGCGCGCAAGCTGGGAACCTGGCTCACAGTTGTGGCATTGATTTACCTTGCTGGCCACGCGGGCGCCCTGGGGCTCGCGCACTTACAGGTCATCCGGGTAGAGAACCAGCTCGAGTACTGGTACAAGCGCGGCGAGGTGCCATCCTCCGCTGCCATGGTTTCGGCGCTCAACGCCATCGAACAGGCCAACCGCCTGCATCCGGATAATCCCTACCAGCTCACACTGCAGGCCCGGTTGCTGGAGTGGCGCGCATACAACGATGGCAATGTCATTCCGCAGGATTACCGCGCGGCACTGGCGCTGCATCAGCGCGCCGCGGCGCTGCGGCCCTTGTGGCCGGATACCTGGGGGGAAATGGCGCAGATCAAGGCGCGCTTGAATGAATTCGATAGTGTGCTGGAGGGTTACCTCAAACGGGCGAATCAGCTCGGTCCCTACACGCCCGCCGTGCATGTCGCCGTTGCCCAGACTTATCTTCCGCGTTTGCCGTTGCTTGGCGGCGATCAGCTGGCATTACTGGAGGCGCAACTGCTCCGTGGAGTATATGACCATCGCAGCCGGAATCAGATCATCGGCCTTGTGGAGCTGTATGGCCAGCAAGGGCCGGTCTGCCAGTGGTTGCAGGGGGAGAAGGGGGTTCAGAAGCTTTGCCCTAAGAGGTAACCCCGGATGCCGATTCGCTGAATTCAGGTTACACAAGACACTTTGCCATGACCGCGTAGCCGGGGTGAGGTGAAGGAAGTGGAATCCGGGGGCCCCCAAGCCCCCTAGGCGCAAACTGCTCGTCTGTGAATGTCCGGAAAGCGTTGACGACTATAGATTACCTGCCCCCTTGTTCTCTTCAGCGAGAAACAGCCCTAGGCGAGCCGTAAATCGGAGCCCTACAGTACAACTATTTTCCTGATCAACTTATGTGCAGCGTAGTCGTTTGTCGTTAAAACTAGCTCCCAAGCCTCCTACTTTGGTCTCCTATCTTTAACTTAAACTTACCAAGCTTGCTGAAAAGTAAGGGAGCACGTATTTTTTGCAAGGGCTTTTCAACTATAAAGTATGCCGCCAGACCAGCTAATACACCTATTAGAATAAGAATGAACCAGGTAAGTAGTGGGGGAGTGGAGGGGAGAAATATTTCTCGCTTCCATATTCCCGATATGATCATTAAAGGGAACATGTGGAACAAGTAAATGGAGTATGAACTTCCTCCAAATGCCACCAAAAATTTAGGGAGAGGGATTTTGGATATCCTTGGATTGAAAAGGACTAAGAAAAGAATGGCGGCCGCTATTGGGACTCGGTTAACAGTAAGGGGGATGCCTGATCTCCAATCATTTTGGAAAATAAACATGTAAGACATTATGGCAATGAAGCTATATGTAAAGAAAGAGAGCTTTTTTGACCATTGAATACTGCCATTAATGTACCAGTAGGCCATCCAACCTCCAACGGCGTAACTTAGCATGCGAGGGTTGGTTAATACCGTCCAAATTCCGGCATCAATGCTGTAGAGTAACCCAGCTAATGTGCATGATAATAGGAACAGTGTAATAAGTTTGAGAGCCTTTAGTGAATCAAGCTTACTAAAAAATGCATAAATTATATAAAAAGCTACTATGTAGTGAAGAGCCCATCCAACTTCTAAAATAGGTTTTTGATATTCTCCTCCTTGCGAAATGGGTATAAGTAGGAAGGATGTTAATATCTCATACAGGTTAAAAGTTGACGATGATCCTGGAATTAGAGAAATAGCAATAACCCCGAGCAGGGCCACCCACCATATTGGGAATATTCTAGAAAACCTTTTGGTGAGAAATTGCGTAAAATCCTGCTGTTTGTTCCAGCCTGTATAAAAAATAATAAATCCGGAGAGTAGGAGGAATAAGTCAACTCCAACCCCTCCACCAAATTTACTCCACCCTTGCTCAATTTCCCATATTGGGTCAGTTAAGCCAAGTTCACTGTATCTTTTTCTAATTACTCCATTTGCATGAGAATATACTACTCCGAATGCAGCTATTCCACGTAGAGCCTGAATTGAATTGATCATTTTTCGATTTTTCTGTGGTTTAGTAGGGGTAAGCTTGTGATTACTCTAAGGAAAATCTAAGTTGTAATTGTGGCAAAAATCTAATTTTTTAGATAGGTCCTAATTTTTCTAATTACTTATTTTTATGCGCAATTTAAGACTGGGAATTTACATGCGCCACTACACGGTATTTTGTGCAATAGAAGTATGTGGATTGCCATACTCCGGTTGGTGGCTCTGTGTATTCATGTCGCCTGTAAGGGACTGGCGCAGCTGCAGGTGATGCGGGTCGCGAATCAACTTCGATACTAGTACCAGCTCTGCAACGTGGCATCGCCCGCGTCTACGACTTCAGCTATGGCCATCATTGCGCGCGTCATTGAGTTGGACTTGGATAACCATAGCAGTCCCCGCCACAAGCCAGATTGCCGGAGTGGCGAGCCGATAGTGGCGGAAATGATACCCAGCAGGATTATGGAGCGGCGCTGTGGCAGCATCAGCGGGCCGCGGTTGTGCTCCCCTTGCGGCCGGATACTTGGGCGGAAATGGCGCAGATCAAGTACACCTAAATGAATTCAATGGCGTGCTGGACGGATAACTTAGCCACGCGAATCAACTTGTCTCCTATCCACCCGCTGTACATGTCGCCATCGCAAAGGGGGTACTTGACCCGTTTGCCGTCGCTTGCCGCGGAACAGCGGGCACTGCTGAAAACCCATCTGCTCCGCGGTGTGCACGACCACCGCAGCCGGGATCAGGTTGTGGCGCTCGTTGAGAAATGCGGCCAGAAGGGGCAGGCCTGTCAGTGGCTGATGGACGAGTCGGACCAGCCCCCCAAATTTTGCCGCTAACCGTCACCCTGTCATCCCGGACTTGATCCGGGATCCAGAACTCCCGCGTCTCGTCATCCCGGACTCCCGTGTCTCGTCATCCCGGACTCGATCCGGGATCCAGAATGGTCAAGGCACCGCACTCCGCAGCCCTGGATACCGGCCTGCGCCGGTATGACGAGAATTGAAAAGCTTCCTTAGCCAGAAACGCCAATAATCCCATCGCTCAAAAAATAAACTGGCACTCTCCCGCGAAACTGGTAGACTGCGCGTCCTCTTGTCCCCGGCCCAAGCAGTGGCTGCAAGCGGGACATTAGTCATCATGGGTAACAGACCTCCTCGCCACAGGCCCCTGTCTTAGAGTTGAATGAGCTTGAAATAGCGGTGCTATTAATGGGCTTCTTCGCCTTGCCCAGCAATTTTCGGCTGTGAGCTATGGTTACCTGACTGGGTAAATGCGCGCTCCGGCCCGGCCCCCTGTTTATATTCAAGTGATCTCAACATGACCGACAATTCCCAACCTGCTGGTTTTGACCAGCTGGGTCTGCCTACTGAAATTCTCGACGCCGTGACCAAGCTGGGCTACGAAACCCCCAGCCCGATCCAGGCACAGACTATCCCGTCACTGCTGCAAGGCCGCGATGTACTGGGCCAGGCCCAGACCGGTACCGGCAAGACCGCCGCATTCGCACTGCCGATGCTGGCGAGCCTCGACCTGCGCGACAAGCGCCCGCAGGCACTGGTGCTGGCGCCGACCCGTGAGCTGGCCATCCAGGTGGCCGAGGCCTGCCAGTCCTATGCGGCCAACCTCAAGGGTTTCCACGTTGCGCCGATTTACGGTGGCGCCGACTACCGCGGCCAGATCCAGGCGCTGAAGCGCGGCGTGCAACTGATCGTGGGCACCCCGGGCCGCGTGATGGACCACATGCGCAAGGGCACCCTGGACCTGTCCTCCCTTAAAATGCTGGTTCTCGACGAAGCCGACGAAATGCTGCGCATGGGCTTTATCGACGACGTGAAATGGGTGCTGGAGCAGATTCCGGAAGAGCGCCAGATCGCGCTGTTCTCCGCCACCATGCCGCGTGAAGTTGCCTCTATCGCCCGCGAGCACCTGCACGATCCGGTGGAAGTAAAGATCAAGGTGAAAACCGAGACCGCCGAGACCATTCGCCAGCGTTACTGGCCGGTGGGCGGCCTGCACAAGATGGACGCGCTGACCCGTATTCTCGAAGCCGAGCCGGTGGATGCCACCATCATTTTCGTGCGTACCAAAAACGCGACCGTGGAAGTGGCCGACAAGCTGGCCGCACGCGGGTTTGCCAGTGCCGCCCTGAACGGGGACATGGCGCAGGGCATGCGCGAGCAAGTGATCGAGAAGCTGAAAGCCGGCAAGCTCGATATCGTTGTGGCCACCGACGTTGCTGCGCGCGGTCTGGACGTGAAGCGCATCAGCCACGTGATCAATTACGACATTCCCTACGATACCGAAGCCTACATTCACCGTATCGGCCGTACCGGCCGTGCCGGTCGCGAAGGCGATGCGATCCTGTTCGTGGCACCGCGTGAGCAGCGCATGCTGCGCACTATCGAGCGCGCCACCAAGAAGTCGATCGAGCGCCTCGACCTGCCGACCGCTGCTGCCGTGAATGCTTCCCGTATGGAAAAATTCCGCCAGAAAATTACCTTCACCATGGGGGGCCGCCGCGACCTGGCGCCGTTCCGCGATCTGGTGGAAAAGTTCCTGGAAGACAACGACGTCGATCCGTTGGATGTGGCCGCAGCTCTGGCGGCGATGGCGCAGGGCGACCAGCCGCTGCTGCTGGACGAGCGCGAGCCGGCGCGTCAGGAATTCCGCGAGCGCAAGCCGCGCGAATTCGGAGACGACTTCGAAGACCGCAAGCGCAAGCCGCGTGACAAGAAGCCCGGTTTCGAGAAGGACAGCAAGCGTATTCCGGGGCCGGACGAAGGCAAGGAGCGCTACCGCATTGAAGTGGGCCGCGAACACGGCGTGCGCCCGGGCAGTATCGTCGGCGCCATCGCCAACGAAGTGGATCTCGACAGTTCCTACATCGGCCGTATCGAGATTTACCCCGAGTACACCACCGTCGACCTGCCGGAAGGCATGCCGCAGGAAATCTTCCAGCACCTGAAAAAGGTGCGGGTAAACGGCCGCCCGATGAACATCGCCCGCTTTGACGAATCGCGCGTGAAATCCGGTGGCCACACCGCGCCGGCGTTCAAAAAGCGCAAGCCGAAGAAGTCTTTCGACTGATCCGGTCTGAGGGTTTTCCTCGGAAACAAAAAAGGGCACCAGATGGTGCCCTTTTTATTTCAGTCTCGTCATTCCCGCGAAGGCGGGAATCCAGATTGTAGGCCGTGCCAGATTCACTGGATCCCGGGTCAGGCCCGGGATGACGGTATTCGGTGTTACTTCACTTTGCCGAACGGCAGCATCTGCCGCAGGGTATTGTCCTTGATGAACAGGTGATGCCACAGCGCACCGCCGATATGCAGCACCAGCAACACCAGCAGCGCATTCCACAGAAATTCCTTGTGCAAAAACGCCAGCTGTTTGGCGAGGGCCTCATTCTTGGCAACAAGCGACGGCAGGTCGAACAGCCAGAACAGCTTGGTCTCACGCCCCGCGAACTGGCGCATCATCAGGCCGGTCAGGGGCATGCCGATGATGATGATGTACATCAGGCTCTGTACCAGCAGAGAAATAGGCTTCTGTAAGCCACTGCCGTACAGGGTGGGACGGCCGTGGGTGGCGCGCCAGTAGAGCCGCGCCAGGCCCAGAAACAGCACAGTGAAGCCGAGCGAGAAGTGCAGCACCATCCACCAGCCGCGCATGGGATCGTCGCGCTCGTAGAACTCGTGCAGCTCCACCGAGCCCCATGCAAACAGGATAAAAAACGCGATGGTCCAGTGCAGGGTTTTGAGCACGGGGCTCCAGCTGTGAGGTGTCGATGCCATGATTTTCCCTTTTATTGGTTTTGATTAATTGCTGATTTTAACGGTCTACTGCCCGGCAACTAGCTGGCTGCACGTACGCCGTTTAAATTACTGAAACAGGTAGTGCGTGCGGTTTCAAAAAAATCGCGCAGAAATACCTGCTCCAGCATCTCTTCGCGCACGGCTGCGTAGAGTGTACTCCACAACCCGTTTTTGCCCATTCTAAGCTGGTTGACCAGCCCCTTCAGTAAATATTCGTAAAGTGCCCAGTTAGGAAGCGCACACACACCGCGTCCGCTTACCACCAGCTGCACCATCATTACAGTGAGTTCCGCGGTGCGCACCGCGGCGGGCTCGATACCGGCAGGGTCGAGAAAATTCTGGAAAACGTCAAGACGCTCGCGCTCAACCGGGTAGGTGATCTGCACCTCGCCCGCGAGATCCTGCGGTTCCACCCACTTCTTCTCCGCCAGTGGATGCTTGCGGTTCACGGCCAGGCACATCTCGAAACTGAACAGCGGTTCGTAATGAATTCCCTTGAGCGATGGATCCGGATTGCTGGTGACCACCAGATCCAAGTCGCCGCGCACCAGTGCCGGCAGCGGTGCAAAGTGGAAGCCACTGGAGAGATCCAGTTCCACTTCCGGCCAGCCGTTGCGATAGGCATCCAGTGTCGGCATCAGCCACTGGTAACAGCTGTGGCACTCAATCGCGATATTCAGCCGCCCCGCCTGCCCGGAAGCGAGTCGCGCCAGATCCCGCTGCGCCACCGCTACCCTTGGTAGGACTTCATCCGCCAGCTGCAGCAGCCGCAAGCCCGCACTGGTGAAACGCAGGGGGCGGGATTTGCGCACGAACAGCGCCTGCTCGTGGCGGTCTTCCATCTCTCGGAACAGGTGGGAGAGGGCGGACTGGGTCAGACACAGCCGCTCGGCAGCGCGCACCATGCTGCCGGTTTCCCGCAAGATGGTGAGTGCCTTGAGATGTCTCAGCTCAATCATGTTTAGAAAAATTCATGTTTCAGGCAAAAAATATGAAATTGATTGAACATGGAGCGGCCCGCAGAATCAACCCCGAAATTCACCACCCGGTGCTGCCGGCACCGGGTCGTCAAACATTTGGGATAAGGACATGGCACAGACACACATCCTCGGCTATCCGCGCATTGGCGCGCGCCGCGAACTGAAACGGGCACAGGAAGCCTACTGGAAAGGGGAAATCGACCAACAGGCACTGCTGGCCGTGGGCTCGCAGGTACGCAGTAAAAACTGGCAGGCCCAGCAGGCCGCCGGCCTGGCACTCACCACCGTTGGCGACTTCGCCTGGTACGACCAGGTCCTCAATCACTCGCTCATGTTTGGCGCGATTCCCGAGCGCTTCGCAGAAGGCAGTGCCGACAACAAGCTGGACCAGTACTTCCGCCTCGCCCGCGGCCGCGCTCCCTCCGGCGAGCCGGTGGCTGCCAGCGCCATGACCAAATGGTTTGATACCAACTATCACTACCTGGTGCCGGAATTCACCGCGGACCAGCAGTTTGGGCTGGACCCGGAGTGGCTACTGGCGGAAGTGCTGGAGGCACAGAGCCTGGGCCACAACGTAAAACCGGTCATCATTGGCCCGCTCACATACCTATGGCTTGGTCGAGGTGTGGATAACTCTCTGGAGCTGCTGCCCCGCCTGTTGCCCCGCTATGTGGAACTGCTGAAACAGCTCGCCAGTGCCGCCGCACAGTGGGTGCAGATCGACGAGCCGATCCTAGGCCTGGATTTGCCGGATAACTGGCGCGAAGCATTCGCTCCGACTTATGCGACCCTCGCCAAAGCCAGCGGCAGCAAGCTGTTGCTCGCGACCTATTTCTCACCGCTGCGTGAAAATCTGGAGCTCGCATTCGCGCTGCCGGTCGACGGTGTGCACATCGATGCGGTGCGCGCACCGGAAGAGGTGGCCCCAGCACTGGCTGCGCTCAATAAAAACCAGGTGCTGTCGGTGGGCGTAATCAACGGCCGCAATGTATGGCGCACGGATCTCGCACGCTGGCAGCAGGAGCTGTTGCATATTGCAGAATCTCTCGGTGATCGCCTGTGGCTATCCGTCAGCTGCTCGCTGCTGCACACCCCGGTGGATCTGGAAACCGAAACCGCGCTTGTTGAGGAAGACAAACAGAAACTCGCCTACAGCCGCCAGAAACTCGACGAACTGCATACTTTGCAGCAGGCACTGAAACCCGGCGCGCAAACACTGCCGGTAGTTGAGAAAACACAGAGCCGCACAGAAGCAGAAGTCCGTGAGGAACTCGCCAGTACTTGGCGTGCGCAGAAGTATCCCGAGCGTGCGGAAGTTCAACGTGCCCGCTGGCAGCTACCGCTACTGCCCACCACCACCATAGGATCGTTCCCGCAGACAGATGTACTGCGCGAAGTGCGCCACCAGTTCCGTGCTCAGGAAATTTCCCAGCAGGACTACGATGCACATTTACGCGCGGAAATTGCCGAGGCAATCCGCCGCCAGGAAATTCTCGGTCTCGACGTGCTAGTACACGGCGAAGCCGAACGCAATGACATGGTGGAATATTTTGGTGAGCAGCTGGATGGATTTATCCACACCGGCAACGGCTGGGTGCAGAGCTACGGCTCCCGCTGTGTAAAACCGCCGATTATCGCCGGCGACATTTCCCGCCCGACAGCCATGACAGTACAGTGGAGCGAATACGCCCAGAGCCTCAGTAAAAAGCCGGTAAAAGGCATGCTCACTGGTCCGGTAACCATCCTCAACTGGTCCTTCCCTCGCGAGGATATTCCCCGCGCGCTGAGCTGCCTGCAGATTGCCAAAGCGCTGCGTCAGGAAGTACAGGACCTGGAAGCCGCAGGAATCGGCATCATCCAGATCGACGAACCGGCATTGCGGGAAGGCGTACCGCTGCGGGAATCCGGGCGCAAGGATTATTTCGACTGGGCCGTGGGTTGCTTCCGCTATACCTGCAGCCAGGTACAACCGGAAACCCAGATCCACACCCACATGTGCTACTCCAACTTCAATGCGATCATGGATGCGATCGTGGCGCTGGACGCGGACGTCATCACCATCGAATCTGCCCGCTCCGACCTGCGCTTGTTACAGGTGTTTGCAGGCGAAGGCGGCAGCTACCCGAACGAAATCGGCCCCGGCATCTACGACATTCACTCGCCGAATGTGCCCGAGCGCAAGGAGCTGGTGAGTCGCTTGTATCAGCTACTGGAAGTGATTCCACAGGAAAAACTGTGGATAAACCCGGACTGTGGACTGAAGACACGCAGTTGGGCAGAAGTGGGTTCAGCGCTGCTGAACATGGTGGAAGCTACGCGCACCGTGCGCGCAGAATTGACCTGACCTCCGAAGAATCTGGATCCCGGCCTGCGCCGGGATGACGAACCTCCGTCATTCCCGCATGGGCCCAAACCCAAC